>CAVWBT010000003.1:0-528897 GCA_963753285.1 uncultured bacterium | reverse complement strand
TGGCGCTGATCGGTGCCGCGAGGGTCGATGTCGGGGCCGTCGGCTCGCCACCACAGATGTGTGAACGCCACCACCTCGTCCGCCGTGCGGACGATGGTCGTGATGTCTTCGCGAGTGTGGCCGGGGGTGAGCCAGGTGACGACCGACGGGGCGACCTCGAACCCCTCGGCGGATCTGCTGGTCCAGGTGTCGTAGTGGTAGGTCGCCCAGTAGTCGTGGACACGGGCATCACCGAAGAGGCCGATGTTCACGGTGTGGTCCGGGTGGTGGTGGCTGATCACGACGTCGGTGACATCACCTGGCCTGAATCCGTGAGACCGCAAGGGATCGAGGATGGCCGACTGCGAGGGCGCCATGCCGGGGTCGATCACGATGATGTGGTCGCCATCGATCACCAGGCTGACCGTCGAGCGAACCTGCTGGCCCGCCATGCCGTCTTGCAAGATGTGGAAGGTGGCGGGCATCGGTGGCTCCTGGCGGAAAAGGTGCAAGGCCCGACTGACACGATCTCCCTGCGCCAGCATTACCTGGACTCAGGTTCGAACGATCTCCGGCTCCTCTTGCCGAACTCTCAGCCGGGAAGACACCCAGCTCTCGTTCTCATCGCCACTCGGGCCTTGCAGAATCAAACATACGCGCTCGATCCTCTGGAGTGAAGAGATCGCGAAACAAAGCCGTCTTCGCGCAACCTTGACCTGAGAACGACACCAGTTGTCGTCAGGAACCCTGGGTTCACCCGAGAGCGGCGGAGAAGCGGTCGAGGGCGGTGTCGACCTCTTCGGGGGTGATCGACAGTGGTGGGGCGAACCGGACCGTGTCGGGGCGGACGGCGTTGACGATCAGCCCGTGGCCGAGCGCCGCCTTCGCCACCTCGCCGGCGCGATCCGTGTCCAGCACGGCCCCGAGCAGCAGGCCGCGTCCCCGGACCGAGCGCACCCCGTCGATCGACTCGAGCCCGACTCGGAACTGGTCGGAGCGCTCGAGACAGTTCGCGAGCAGGTCGCGCTCGGTGATCTCGGCGATCACGGCGTTGGCGGCCGCACACACCACCGGCCCTCCCCCGAACGTCGTGGCGTGGTCGCCCGGCTGGAAGGCCTTGGCCTTCTCCGACGTGGCCATGCAGGCCCCGATGGGCAATCCGTTGGCGAGCGCCTTGGCGGTGGTGGCGATGTCGGGCTCGAACCCGAGTTGTTGCCACGAGAACCAGGTCCCGGTGCGGCCCATGCCGGCCTGCACGTCGTCGACGATCAGCGCCAGGTCGCGATCGTCGCACAGTTGGCGGACGGCGGCGAGGTACTCGACGTCGAGGGGAACCACCCCGCCCTCGCCCTGCAGCGTCTCGATCATCACCGCGGCGGTGGCATCGTTCACCCGGGCGACGAGTGCGTCGATGTCGTTCGCCGGCACCTGGGAGAACCCGCTCGGGAGCGGCTGGAACGTCTCCTGCTTCTTCGGCTGGCCGGTGGCGGCGAGCGTGGCGAGCGAACGACCGTGGAAGGAGTCATCCAGGGTGACGATCTCGTAGCAGTCCGCCCCCTTCATCGTCTGGCCCCAGCGCCTGGCGAGCTTGATCGCCGCCTCGTTGGCGGTTGCGCCGCAGTTGGCGAAGAAGACCCGATCCAGCCCCGACAGGCGGGTGAGGTGTTCGGCCAGTTCCACCATCGGCTCGGTGTAATAGAGGTTCGAGACGTGGACCAGCCGGTTCATCTGTTCGGTGACCGCAGCAGTCACCCTCGGATTGGCGTGCCCGACCGAGACGACCGCAAGCCCCGTCAGACAGTCGAGGTAGCGCTTCCCGGTCTCGTCGGTCAGCCAGGATCCCTCTCCGGACACGAACGTGATCGGAGTCCGCCCGTAGGTCTGCATCACCACCTGATGCTCACGGTCCATCACCGACGTCATGGTCGATCGTCTCCCGGCTGGGTCATCATCGTGCCGACACCTTCGCGAGTGAACATCTCCACCAACAGGACGTGCTGGACGCGGCCATCGAGGATGTGGGCGCGGCGGACCCCCTGGTCGAGGGCGACTGCGACGGAGGTGAGCTTCGGCAGCATGCCGCCGCTCATCGTCTCGAGCAGCCCGCCCAGCCGGTCGCGATCCATTCGGGTGATCAGGGTGCTCGGGTCACTGGCGTCCTCGTACACGCCCTCGACGTCGGTGAGGTAGACCAGCTTGTGCGCACCCAACGCACCGGCGATCGCCGCGGCGACCGTATCGGCGTTGACGTTGTAGGTGTGGCCGTCGTCACCCATGGCGATCGGAGCGATGACCGGCACCAGCCCGTCGTCGAGCAGCGACTCGATGAGCTTGGTGTTCACGCCTGCGACCTCGCCGACATAGCCGAGGCGCTCGTCCTTCTGGACGGCACGCAGCAGTCGCGCATCCGTTCCCGCCACGCCGATGGCCTCGGCACCGTGGCTGCTGAGCATCGCGACGATGTCGGCATTCACTTCCCCGACCAGCATGCGCTGGACCACGCGCATCGTCTGATGGTCGGTGACCCGCAACCCGTCGACGAAGTTGGGCTCGATGCCCTCGGCCTCCATGGCCTTGGAGATCTGCGGCCCCCCGCCGTGCACGATCACCGTTTTGATCCCCACCGTCGAGAGCAGCGTGATGTCTCCGGCGAACGAGTGACTCAACTCGAGATCGGTCATCATCGAGCCGCCGTACTTCACGACGACCACCTTCCCGCTGAAGCGCTGGATGTACGGGAGCGCCTCCATCAGGATCGAGGCCTTGCCCATGCCGGTGGCGATGCGCGACTTGGCGGGATCGGGTGCGGAGTGACCGGTTGCCATCAGCTGCGCTCCCCGTTGAAGACGACGTAGTCGGGAGTGAGGTCGGTGGTGACGACCTTGGCCGCACCGAGACCGGAGCCGATCCGGATCGAGAGGGTGAAGTCCCCGCGGAGACGAGCCGAGAGCTGGTCCTCGTCGACGCCGACGCCGACGCCGCGGCGGGCGACGGTGGTGCCTTCGTAGGCGATCTCGATGTCGTCGGCGTCGAGCGCGACGCCAGTCACACCGAGCGCACCGAGGACCCGGCCCCAGTTCGGGTCGGCACCGTAGAACGACGATCGCACCAGCGCCGAGTCGGCCACACCCATGCCGGCCTGCCGTGCGTCGGCGTCGGAGGCGGCACCGGAGACGAGGATCGTCACGACCTTCGATGCTCCTTCGGCATCGGTCGCCATCTGCAGGGCGAGATCCTCGCACACCTCGACGAGCATCGATTCGAGTTCTCCGTGATCGAGCACGACCCCGCTCTCGCCTGAGGCCATGAGGATCACCGTGTCGTTGGTCGACTGGCATCCGTCGATGTTGAGCGCGTTGAACGTCGCGGCCGTCGCCCGCATCAGCATGTCCCCGAGCGGTCCGGTGTGGTGCGCACCGGCGGTCGGCACGGACGCGTCGGTGGTGACGAATGCCAGCATCGTCGCCATGTCGGGCCGGATCATGCCGGCGCCTTTGGCCATGCCGCCGACTGTGACGCCGTGACGACTCACAACCGCCTCCTTCGGGACCGAGTCGGTGGTCATGATCCCCCGCGCCGCCCAGGTGCCGTGCTCGGGGCTCGTCCCGGCCCCATCCACGAGATCCGGAATGGCCCGAGCGATGTCGTTGATCGGGAGGCGACCGCCGATCGGACCGGTCGAGCACACCAGCACCTCCTCCGACATGCATCCGAGTGCCTTCGCCAGGTCGGCGGTCATGTCCTCGGCGTCCCGGTAGCCGGCTGCCCCGGTCCCGGCGTTCGCCGACCCGGAGTTGACGATCACGGCACGGGCGCTGCCGCCCGCGACCCGCTTCCGACTGAGGAGAACCGGAGGCGCCGCTGTCAGCGATGTGGTGAAGACGGCCGCAGTCGGAACGGCAGAGGCTGCGAAGACGGTCGACAGATCGGGCGCGCCGCCTGACTTGATCCCACAGTGCAGGCCGTTTGCGAAGAACCCGGCGGCGGCTGTGACGCTCACGGCATCCATCCCGAGATGGGCAGTCCCATCGTCTCGTCGAGCCCGACCATGAGATTGGCGTTCTGGACGGCCTGTCCGGCGGCGCCCTTGACGAGGTTGTCGATCGCCGCCTGAGCGATGACCACGCCGGCGTGGTGATCGACGAACGCCGTCACGAAGGCCCGGTTGGACGACACGGCCCATCTCGTCTGGGGAGGGCCGTCGATCACCTCGACGAACACCTTGTCCTCGTATGCGGCTCTGAGGATGTCCCGGGCTTCGGATGTGCTGAGGTCGTCCCTGAGCGGCATCGTGACGGTCGCCAGCTCGCCCCGCTGCATCGGGACGAGGTGCGGGGTGAAGACGACGATCGGCTCGACGGCGTTCCCCATTCCGAGTGCCATCTCGATCTCGGGCCGATGACGATGCTCGGTGACCTTGTAGGCGGCGACCCCTTCGTCGATCGCCCCGTACATGAGCGACTCCTTGACGCCGCGTCCCGCTCCGGAGACCCCCGACAGGCAGTCGGCGACGATCACGCCGTCGCCGATGACGCCGGCCCGGTACAGCGGGACGGCCGCCAGAAGCACCGCCGTCGGGTAGCACCCCGGTGCGGCGACTCGGTCGGAGCCGGCGACGTCGAACAGCTCGGGGAGCCCGTACGTCCATCCGCCCAACTCGTCGGGAAGGGGATGGTCGGCTCCGTAGGCAGCGAGATATCGCTCATTGGTGTCGAGCCGGTAGTCGCTTCCGAGATCGACGACCTTCGTCCCGCGGTTGGCGAGTTCGTGACCGATCTTCCACGACAGACCATGTGGCAGCGCCAGGAAGGCGATGTCGACGTCGCCGATGTCGTCGAGGTCGTTCGAACCGAGCGGGCGACCGCCGGCTCGGAGATGGGGATGCACCTCGGAGAGCAGTCCCCCTTGTTTGCTGTGGGCACCGAGATGGACGAGATCGAACTCGAGATGGTCATCGACGAAGCGAACGACCTCTCCCCCGGCGTAGCCGGACGCTCCGATGACTGCGACAGAGAAACTCACCTGCGGCAGTATACGAGTGCCGATGAGTATGCGCATATGCGTATACACGTGGTCCTGGCGCTCTTCGGTGGTAGCGACCTTGGACCCTTCCGCCGGAACTCGTCGGGACGCACAGTCGATACCGAGAGAGGAGACGAACCGATGACCGAAGCCACCACCGCTCCGTTCGCCATCGTCGAGCGCACCGACCTGGTCCCGCGCTGCCCGCATTGCAGCGAGACCCTCCCCGAGGTCTACGCCAGGGCGAAGGGCGTGCCACTCGGACAGGGCCGCACGCTCATGTACTTCTGCCCCCATTGCCTGAAGGTCCTGGGTTTCGCGCAGGGACGAATGATCTGACAGGGAGGACCCGATGCGGTCGGAATCGACCAGAACCATCTCACCGGATCGCAGATGGCTCACCAAGCAGTACGTGGTGCTTGTCACTGTCACCGCCGTCGCTGCGGTCGTCGCCGGCGCGCTCCACCTCATCCTGGTGTTCTCGCTGGACGAAACAGACCGCGGGAACCTGGGCTTGCTCATCTGGGGGATCTCCGGAGCGGCCGCCCTGGTGATGTGGCTGATCGCCGTCCCGATCCTCGTGTTGTGGCACAAGAACCTGTCCTATGCGATCGAGCCTCAGCGGATCGTGATTCGCAAAGGCATCCTCACTCGCATCCAGCAGAACATCCCGTTCAGCATGGTCACCGACTTCCGGCTCCAGCGGTCGCTGTACGACCGGGCTCTCGGGATCGGTTCGATCCAGGTCCAGACCGCCGGACAGGGCGTCACCGGATCCGGGTACGAGGGCAAGCTGGCCGGGTTGGAGGACTGGGAGGCGCTGCACGAGGACCTGAGAGGACGGATTCGGGGTACCACCGTGTCCACCGACGACATCGATCTCGGCGACATCCTCGATGAGCTGAAGGAGATCCGCAGGGTGCTCGAGACCAGCCTCTGACCACTCAACCGGCGGCAGGTGGGCTGAGACCTCGTTCGGGCATCGCAGGGATGTCGGCGGCGAGCGCCCAAGATTCGACCAGCGCCCGACTCTCACTGCCGAGGACCTCTTCGACCAGAGCGAGAAAGGCCTCGGTTGTGATCGTCTCGCCTGCGTATCTCGCTGTGTACGTCCGGAGGAGCTCGAAGAGCGCGTCGTCACCGACAGCGTCTCGTAGCGCCACGAAGGTCAACCCGCCACGCTCGTACACCGAACGATTGAACAGGTCGGCGGGGCGCGGGTCGTCCGGAGGCGGAAACGCTTCCCTCACCCGGTCGGTGGCATCGGCAGGTTCCACACCATTGCCGACCAGCTCCAGTCCGCTCAGCATCCGGTAGGCGTTCTCCACCTCGGCGTCGTACCGCTCGGCGCCCCGGCTCCCCTCCAACCAGATCCAGTGGGCAAACGTCGACAGTCCCTCGTTCAGCCAGATGTCGTCCCACTGTTCCAGCGCGATCGAGTTGCCGAACCACTGGTGGGCGAGCTCATGGGCGATGACCACCTCACCCCACTGCATCGACCGCGCCGTGTAGGTGGGAATCGTCTGCGTCTCGAGCGCAGCGCCCAGCTGGTCGTCGACGATCAAGGCCCCGGCTCGATCGAACGGATACGGACCGAACCGCTCCTCGAAGAACGCCACGATCTCGGGCTGGAGCTCGAAGGCATCGATCGCCGGCGCCTCCCCCAGGTCGTCGGAGACCCACACGTCGTAGCGAACGCCATCGACCTGGCGGTCTGACACCAATGTGAAGTCGCCGATTCCGAGCGGGATCAGGTACGGCGCGATGTCGGTCATCTCCCAGACCACAGTGGCCGTCGAGGCGGTCGACGTCTCCGACACCACCTGTCCACCCGAAATCGCCTCGATGCCCAAAGGCGTGGTCACCGTCAACTCGACGACGGCCCGATCCTGGGGATGATCGTTCACCGGAAACAGCGACTGTGCTCCGTCCGGTTGGGAGAACAGATAGCCGACATCCTCTGCGAGCTGCCATCCGGGCCGGAACGGGACGGCATCTGCCGGGACCGACTCCGGTGTCCCCGAGTATCGGATCATCACGTCGATGGGCTCACCCGCGCGGGTCGTCGACCCGAGATCGATGACGAGTTCGCGGCCGAGATGCTCGAAGCGCACGTCGTCGAAGCCGGGCACTTCCACTGCATCGACGTCGAGCCCTGACAGGTCCAGGTTGAACGAAGCGAGGTCGACGAGCGGCACCAGCGTGATGTCGGCGGTCGCTCGCACGAACCACTCCTGATCGACATCGAGCGCAAACCGGTAGGCCACCACGTCGTACCCGCCGTTCCCCAGATCCGGATACAGACGATCGCCGATGCCGGCCGATCCGGTCGTGCCCTCGAGCTCGGTCACGCCGGCGACCGAGGTCGGGAGAGTTCGTGCGGTCGTCGCAGGCGCAGTGTCCTGAACGATCCCCTGCGAGGTGCACGCGGCCAAAGCGAGCGCGAGCACCAACAGCCGCCTCACTCCTCCTCCACGGCCGGTGGCGGCCCCGGATCGGGTTGTCCCTGATCGATCGCCCATTCCCTCACCATGTCGAACGCCTCGGCCACCGAGTACGGACCGTCGTCGATCCGTCGTTCGAGCAGCATCCCCATGATCTCACCGACAACGGGCCCCGGCTGGATCCCGAGGTAGCCGATGACGTCGTTGCCGTCGATCGGGGCTCGAAGCGACTCGATCTCCTCCTGCTTGCGGAGGACGACGATCCGTTCCTCGAGCTCGTCGATCCTGTTCTGGATGTTGCGGGCACGGCGCTCGTTCGCCGTGGTCACATCACAGCGCACCAACTCGTTGAGATCCTCGAGCAGATGCCCGGCGTCGCGCACATATCGCCGGACCGCCGAATCGGTCCATCCCATCTTGAGGGTGTGCGGACGCAGATGGAGGAACACGAGCTGTTTCACGTCGTGGGTGAGGTCCTTCGGATATCTGAGGGCCCGCATCCGATCACGCGCCATCCGCGCTCCGACCACCTCGTGGTGATGGAAGGTGACCCCTCCGGGCGCGAACTCTCGCGTATCGGGCTTCCCGATGTCGTGCAGCAGGGCTGCGAGCCGGAGGCGCAGCCGAGGGGAAGCCTTCTGCGTCACAGCGATCGTGTGCGCCAGCACGTCCTTGTGATGATGCACCGGGTCCTGTTCCATCGCGAGTGCCCGCAGCTCGGGAAGGAAGTGATCGATCAGGCCGGTGTCGACCAGGCCCCACAGCGCCGGGCCCGGGTCGTCGGTGACCAACAGCTTCGAGAACTCGTCGCGGATTCGTTCGGCGGAGACGATCTCGAGCCGATCCGCCATACGCGCCACCGCTTCGGTCGCGGCACCGTCCGGCTCGAAGTCGAGCCTCGCCTGGAAGCGGAAGAGACGCAGCATGCGGAGCGGATCGTCCGAGAAGGCGATCTCGGGGTCCAGCGGCGTGCGCAGCACACGTCCGACGAGGTCGCCGGCGCCCCCGAACGGGTCGATGAGCCGGGCATCTGAGATCCGAAGCGCCATCGAGTTGACGGTGAAGTCGCGTCGCGACAGATCCTCGTCGATGGTGTCGGAGAACGTGACATGCGGCTTGCGCGACTCGTCGCGATACACCTCGTTGCGGAACGTCGTGATCTCATAGACCGCCGACCCGAGGCGCATCCCGATGGTCCCGAACTTCTCCCCCATCGGATACAGCGCATCGGCGACGTCGGCGACGATCGCCTTGATCTCGTCGGGACGCGCCGCGGTCGTGAAATCGAGATCGTCATGCGGGAGGCCCAGCAGCGCGTCACGCACAGACCCTCCGACGAGATACAGCTCATGGCCGGCATCGGCGAACCGCTCCGCCAATTCGGCGGTTGGGCTGCCGGGCGCGAGCAACCACTCGAATCTGTCGGGAACCATGACCAAGAGCGTAGATGCATGCCGTTGGGAGGGCACGGCGACCGATGGGCCGGGTGCGGTCGGCGATGAGCCGTCGGTTCTCGCGTCGATCAGGCGGTCATCGTGGCGCCGACCAATCCCAGGCCCCGTGCGAGGGCAGATCCGATGAGTTCCGGCAGTGCGCTCAGCAGGTGGGTGACCGGGAACCCGTGTGCGTTGCCGATGTTGAGCCACGAGTACATGCGGTGAACCGCGTCGGCCCGCTCCGCCGGCGGCATCGCATGGGCGTGCCTCAGCGAGTGAGCCGCCTCCGCCAGTTCGTCGTGGGTCATGGCGAAGGTCCCGAGGTGACCCGGGAGCCACCTGGCGCGCTCGGGGCCAAGGCCGAGGTACAGGAGTGACACGGTGGGCAGCCCGGAGGTCGCGGCAAAGATCGCCCGCGGCGGCTGATCGGGCTGATGCGATTCGCTCAGATCCCACGTCTCGTCTTCGTGATCATCGAGCGCACATGCGTAGAACAGATCAGTGTCGGCCGTGGCAGACCAGAACGCGTCGACGAACTCACGGGCAGGCGGACTCAACTCGCCGCCGGGCTCTGGTCCATGGACCGAGGCAGGAAGAGCACGCCACGCCTCCAGCGCCCGGAGAACCCGCTGGTCGCCTTCCACGCGGCCGGCGAACGCCGAGAACGCCGGTCTGAGCTCGGCCACCAGTCCGTCAGGAGCGTGGCCGACATACCAGAACCCACTGTCGCTCACGCGAGCGAGGGTACCGGGAAGTGGCTCCGGGGCGCGGGTTTCTGAGTGCCGATCGATCGTTCGCCGGACCCGTTCGACCGCCGAGGGTCCAGGCACTGGTGGCCAGTAGCCGGCCTCACGGTTCTGGATCGACGAACGCACCTGCGGTGCCGTGGCCGATTCCGAAGTCACACGAGCGCCGGCGCGAAACGAGGGATGTACGATTCGGGCGGACATCGAAGAGGACTTCTGGACGCATTCCTGACTCGCCTACGTGGCCTTCTGCCAACCCGCTCCGACTTCAGCGTTCACCACCTCAAGAATGACGTGCTCGCCGGCCTGACGGTTGCCGTGGTCGCACTTCCGCTCGCTCTCGGATTCGGCGTGACGACGGGGGTCGGAGCGGCTGCGGGCATCACAACCGCGATCGTGGCGGGCATCGTGGCGGGCGCATTCGGAGGATCCTCGTTCCAGATCTCCGGGCCGACAGGGGCCATGACCGTCGTCCTCCTGCCAATCGTGGCTATTCACGGTGCCGGTGCGCTCGTGGTGGTCGGGCTCGGTGCCGGAGTCGTGTTGGTGGCAATGTCACTGACCGGCGTCGGCAGATACGTCAACTTCATCCCGTGGCCCGTCGTCGCCGGATTCACGAACGGGATCGCCTTGATCATCTTTCTCCAGCAGATGCCCCTGATCCTCGGCGTCGAGAAGGGTGAGGGTGAGTCCATCATCGCGGTGACGATCGAGACCTTTCGCAATGCCGGCTCCGCGCTTGGTTGGCCCCCGCTCCTGATTGCCCTGATCGCGGCGGCGGTCACCCTCGCCTGGCCGAGGGTGCCAAGGGTCGGAGCCGTTCCAGCACCGATGGTGGCGCTGATGGCTGCAACCCTCGTTTCCCTGGGAGGCCCGTTCGACGGGCTTGCACGGGTTTCGAACATCCCCCGCGGGCTCCCACTCCCCGACTTCTCCGCCATCGACATCACCGGAGCAAGCGACCTGTTCCGGGCGATCATGGCGGTGGCGGTGCTGGCAGCGCTCGAGAGTCTGCTGTCGGCGGCGTCGGACGGTCAGGTCACCCCGCTGTCAGTGCGCCTCGGGTTGCGGGCTTCGGACAGCCCTCAGCGGTTCCAGGGCGCGTCCTGCACTGTCAGCTCGCGATCGCGACGGGCGTTCAGATAGACACTCCCCTCAGGCGTTGCTAGCGCATGCCAGTCCGCCCGTCACACGTCGCACGTCGCACGTCACACGTCGCAGAACGAGGAGCAACATCTGCTCGCGGATCACATCGTCGCCTATCGAATCGACGGTCCGGTGTTCTTCGGGGCGGCGAACCGGTTCTTCGATCAGCTCCTGAAGGTCGACCGAGATGTGCAGGTCGTCGTCCTGAGAATGCGGCGGGTTCCCGTGATGGATGTCACGGGGGCCAGCGCTCTGCGCACGATCGTCGACCGCCTCCAACGCAAGGGCATCCTCGTGCTCGTGTCCGGCCTGCAGCCGCAGCCCGAACAACTCCTCGACCGGGCTGGACTGCTCGATGAGATCAGCCGCAGGCGCGACCATCTGTTCTCGACCACGGACGCGGCGATCCAGCACGCGCTCGTTCATCTTCGCCAACCTGATCACATGTCGGCTGCCAAGCGCCGAGTTGGTGGGGTTGGTGGGGACGTGGCAGTCGAGTCGTAGACCTTGGCCGCACGTCGGCTTCGCTCAGGTCTTCTCGGCCATCGTCCTGCGAAGAGATTGGCGGGCGCGATAGAGCAGGGACTTGACGGCAGGCACCGTGAGACCCAGGTGCTCGGCGAGCTCCTCCATCGACAGTTCCTGGCCTTCCCGAAGCAGCAGGGCACATCGCTCCCGGTCGCTCAGCCCGGCGATCGCCTGAAGGACCTCCAGCCGGAGCTCGGCTTCCTCTGCGACCAGCTCGGGATCGTTCGCCTCGTCGATGTCGACGGGTTCACCCACCTCGTCGAGCGAGGCCGGGCGCCGCTTTCTTCGAAGCATCCGGCACTCGTTCAGCGTGATCGTGTGGAGCCACGTCTCGACCGTCGACTCGCCACGAAACCCCTCCAGCCGCTCGGACGCCTTGAGCAACGCCGAGTGAGCGACGTCCTCGCCGTCGTCGGGATCGCGGCACAGATGGCGCGCGAATCGCGCAACTTGATCGCGGTAGTCCCAGACCTCGGTCGTCATCTCCGGAGAATGTACGCGACTTTCGGGGCTGTGCCGCATCCAACATCCACAACCAACTCGGAGACATTGAATGCTGTTCAAACGAATCCCCCAGGTGGCTGCACCGGAATGGAAGACCTGGGTCGACGAGAACGACGCCGTCATCCTCGACGTGCGCGAACCGATGGAGTGGGCCCAGGGAACGCTCGAAGGCTCACACAAGATCCAGCTCGCCATGCTGCCGTCTGCCCTCGGTTCGCTCGACACGGACAAGCCGATCCTGGTGGTGTGCAGGAGCGGCAACCGCAGCCAGCACGCCGCCAAGTTCCTCATGGCACAGGGCTTCGAGAACGTCGCCAACCTCACCGGCGGGCTTCGTGCGCTAGGAATGGCGGTATGAGCAGCCAACATCCCATCTCGGTCATCCCGATCAGAACACCTTCCCTCGGCGACACGAGCTACCTCGTTTCTGACGGGGCGACGGCGATCGTCGTCGATCCTCAGCGGGACATCGACCGGTTCGAGGAGCCGATCGATCGGCTCGGCCTCGACCTCTCGGCGGTCTTCGAGACCCACATGCACAACGACTACGTGTCGGGAGGCCCGGAGCTCGCACGCCGTACCGGCGCCCGGATGATCGTGCCTGCCGCGGCCGCGCCGAGCTACCGGAGCGAGCCTGCCTTCCATCATGAGCCGCTGGTGGTCGGGTCGATGACGCTGGTGCCTATCCACACCCCCGGCCACACCCCAGAGCACACCTCGTACCTGCTCATGGTCGATGGCGTTCAGGTCGCCGTGTTCAGCGGGGGATCACTGCTGGTGGGTGCCGCCGGTCGCTCCGACCTGTTGGGCCCCGAGCGCGCCGAGACGTTGTCGAGACTCCAGTTCCGTTCGGTCACCCGGCTGGCGGAACTGCCGAGCGACGTCGTCGTGCATCCCACCCACGGTCAAGGCTCGTTCTGTGCAGCCGGCACCGGGGGGACCACCAGCTCGACGATCGGCCGGGAACGGGTCGAGAACCCCGTCCTGCAGCTGCCGGACGAAGAGAGCTTCGTGGCGGATCAGCTCAACGGGCTCCCCAGCTACCCGGCCTACTACCGATACATGGGCCCGCTCAACCTCGCCGGTGGCGGATCGGTGCCAGACCCTGCCCCGGAGATCGACGGCGAACGCCTCCTCGGGATCCGCGATTCGGTCACGGTGGTCGACACCCGAGATAGAGCTGCCTTCGCGTCGGGTCACATCCCCGGATCCCTCTGGGTCGGGAAGGGTGACAGCTTCTCGGCCTGGGTCGGGTGGCTCACCGACATCGACGACCCTCTGGTGTTGATCGTGGACGAAGAGACCGACCCCGTAGACCTCCAGACCGAGCTCGTGCGCGTCGGTTATGACGAGGTGGTCGGCTGGATGCGCGGCATCGAGACGTGGCTCGGCTCCGGCGGCGACGTCAAGACCCTCACGATGCGACCGCTGGACGAGTGGCTCGAGGACACCCCATCCCAGGTGCTCGACGTGCGGGACGGCTGGGAGCGCGACCAGATGCCGCTGGACGGTGCTGTCGGGATTCACCTCCCTGACGTCGACGCCTCGTCGATCGCCGACCTCGACCGGTCTCGGCCGGTCGGAGTGGTCTGCGCATCCGGGTACCGGGCGACGATCGCCGGAAGCCTGCTGGAGCAACTCGGCGTGACCGCCGTCGTCCTCTCGGACAAGGGCGTCGCCGAGCTGCGGGCGCCGGTGGTCACGGGCGCCTGAAAGAGCTCAGGCCTCCACGCCGGCTTCGATCGCCTTCGCACGGAAGTCGTGGCCGTTTCGCAGATGCGGCAGCGCCGCCGAAACGGTGACGCGCCGCTCCTTGACGAGCGTCAACAGCGACTGATCGAAGGTCTGCATGCCGAAGAACTCGGCGTCCTGGATCGTCTCGACGAACTGGGCGGCATCGCCTCCGGTCATGATCAGCTCGGCAATCCGCTTGTTCCCGGTCATGATCTCCGAGGCCAGAACCCGTCCGGTCCCGTCGGCCGAGTCGATCAGCCGTTGAGAGATCACGCCCTTCAAGTGATTGGCGAGTTGGGATCGCAGCGCGCGCTCGCGTTCGCCGGCGAACATCCCGACCAGCCGGGTCACCGTGTCGACTGGATCCGAGGTGTGCATGGCGGCCAGCACGAGGTGCCCGGTCTCTGCAGCGGCCAGTGCAGCCTCGACGGAGGGGGCGTCGGCGAGCTGCGACACCAGGATGACGTCTGCGTCCTGACGGGTCGCCCGATCGATCGCTGATGCGTAGTCGCGCACGTCGACGCCCACTTCCCGTTGCGCCACGACAGCCATCTTGTCTGGGAAGAGCACCTCGATCGGGTCTTCGATCGTCACGATCGACACGGGTCGGGTCTGGTTGATGTGTTCGACGATCGCCGCCAACGTGGTGGTGCGGCCGGATCCGGACGGACCGCTCACGATGACCAGGCCTCGCCCCTCGCCTGCCAGCTTCTTGACGATCGGGGGCAGACCGACCCGATCGAGCGACGGGACGCCCGGCACGACGCGGCGGAGCACCAGGCTCACCGATCCGCGCTGCCGGTAGGCGCTCACCCGGAATCGGCCGAGCTCCTGACGGCCGTAGGCGAAGTCGGCCTCGTTCGTCGTGTTGAACTGGTTGGCGGCCTTCTGCGTGAAGATCTCCTTGGCATACCCCTCGGTGTCTGCGGGCATGAGGCGTTCGACGTCCTGCATCCGCCGGAGCTCGCCATCGATTCGGATGACCGGCGGCGACCCCACCTTGAGATGGATGTCCGACGCGTTGGCGTCGACCGCGCGTCGAAGAAGTTGTTCGAGTGAGGTGGCAGGCATGGCACTCCGGGTTGGTGATCGGTCCCGTATTCATCGGAACGGGACCGGTCGATCTTGAGGATGCGGTAGACGCAATGCGCAAACCGCTCCGCTGCAACACGCGAGGGTGTAGGGGCGACATTCATGTCGCCCGCGGCGTACGCCCGGCAGACCTGACGATCACCCGCAGGAGCAGCGTACGGTCGTATCCGCCGCCGGCCCCGCTCCTGGACCGAGAACGCACACGGCCCGAGTTGCGGGCGGCGGCCCGCCCTACAGGTCCCAGAAGTCGCGTTGGATCTGTTTGGCCGCCTCGAGCGCCTCCCACGCAGGCGGGGGCGATGCCAGCGAGGAAGCCACGCCGGTGTACTCCAGACCCTCGAACCCGCGGAGGGTGGCCGCGACCGAAGCCGTGATCGCCGACAGCGAGTAGCCCCCTTCGAGGAACGTGACGATCCGGTTCCGTGGCAACCAGCGGGCGAGCCGGTCGGCGAATCCGTGGTAGTCGACCGAGGCCAACTTCAGTTCCGCCAACGGATCGTCTGCGTGGGCGTCGTATCCGGCCGACACGAGGACCCAGTCGGGACGGAACGATCGAACCACGGGCATGATCAACTGGTCGAAGGCGGCGTGGTAGACGTCCCCGGCCGTGCCCGCCGGCAGCGGGACGTTCACCATCGTTCCCTTCGCATCGCCATCACCGACGTCGATCGCCCTCCCCGTCATCGGATAGAACGGGTATTGGTGCAGCGAGACGTACAGCACGTTCGGGTCGTGATCGAGGAGATCCTGACTGCCGTTCCCGTGATGCACGTCCCAGTCGATGATCGCCACCCGATGCCCATCCTCGACCAGCCTGGCGGCTGCGATCGCAACGTTGTTGAACAGACAGAACCCCATCGCCTGGGCGGCGAGGGCGTGATGACCAGGGGGTCGGACGTTCAGGAACGCCGTCGTCTGCACAGGCGCGCTTTCGAGGCGCTTGATCGCATCGATACCTGCCCCGGCGGCTCGCATCGCCGCTTCCCACGAGCGAGGTCCGGCGTGTGTGTCCTGGTCGAGGAACCCACCCCCCTGAGCGCAGAACCGCTCGATCGCCGCCACGTAGGTAGCGTCGTGCAGCCTGGTGAGATCGCTCATGTCGATCTCGGGTGGGAGGACCCGCTCGATCCGGACGCCCGACGTCATCACACCGCGCTCTGCGGCTACCAGCCGTTCGGGTCGTTCGGGATGCCACGCGCCCGTGTCGTGTTCCCTGAACGTCTCGTGGCTGTAGTACAGCAGTGCCATCCCCGCTACTTTGCCAGCAATGGCGGCACTTTCGTGATCAAAACGATATCTGCCCGCGGCGAATGGCCGGGAAGGGTCACGCTGAGAGCCGGCTGGTCGCAGTCGATCGCACGACCGCTGAACGACGACGTGGCCGATGCTTCCCTCCGGCTCGAACGAGGTTCGGCGTCCTTTCTCCGGCAGTCCACCGAGTGGCTGTTCGACCAGGACGTGCCCGCGGTGCTGTCCATCCCGCTGCACCCGGGCACACGGCGCGTGTGGGACGACGCCGGCTTCGAGCCCTACCGGGAACTCCTCCTCATGGAGCGTGATCTGTCGTTCGCCGTCGAGCCCCCAACCCATCTGATCAGCGAAGGATCGGGCGCACACTGGAAGGGCGCGCTCGAGGTCGACAACGCCGCGTTCGAGCCGAGTTGGCGAATCGGTCGACTGGGACTCGAGGACGCCCGGGCGGCGACGCCGACGGCCGGCTTCCTCGTACACGAGATCGACGGAGGGATCTCCGGGTTCTCGATCGCCGGGATCGCTCAATCGACCGCCTATCTCCAGCGCATCGCCGTCGACCCCGCCCATGGTCGCCAGGGCATCGGACGCTCACTGATCCGTGCCACCATCGACTGGGCGAGGCGAAGGGGGGCGCGCACCATTCTGTTGAATACCCAACTCGACAACCACGGAGCCGCCAGACTGTATGCACGGGAGCGTTTCGTGTCGCTCCCCCAACACCTCGTCCTACTGAGGAGCACTCCATCATGATCCGCATCGTCACCGACTCCTCGTGCGACATCCCCGCCGATCTGATCGACGACCTCGGGATCACCGTCGTGCCGCTGACCATCCGGTTCGGCGACGAGGAGTTCATCGACAAGGTCGAACTCACGAACGAGCAGTTCTGGGATCGGCTGGTTTCCGGCGAAGGCCTGCCGGAGACCGCGGCCCCCAGCGCCGGCATGTTCGTCGAGGCCTATGAGCGTCTCGCCGACGAGGGAGCGACCGGCATCTTCGTGGTGACGCTTTCATCGGACCTCTCCGCCACCCACCAGGCGGCCGTCATCGGCGCCGAGAAGGTCGGCATCGACGTCAAGGTGCTCGACAGTCGCTCCGTCTCCATGGGTCTGGGATTGCAGGCCATCGCCGCCGCAGAACACGCCGCCGCAGGCGCATCGCTCACCGAGGTCGCTGACGCAGCCGTCGCCCGCGTCGACAAGGTGAAGGTCGTCGCAGCACTCGACACGATCGAGTTCCTCAAGCGCGGGGGCCGGATCGGCGGAGCGTCGGCCCTGGTAGCGGGGCTGCTCGACATCAAGCCCATCATCATGGTTCGCAACGGCGCCATCGACGGCGCCGGACGGGTTCGCACCCGCTCGAAGGCGGTCGAGTACATCGTCGCCACGTGCATCGAGCAGGGTCCGGCGGGACGGCTCAGCGTCTTCGGTGGCAAGACACCGGGCTTCGCCGAGATCGTCGACCGGATCTCGGTCGAGACGGGCCACGAAGTGATCGCCGCTGAGCTCGGCGCCGTCGTGGGCACGCACTCCGGACCGGGGATGCTTGGTATGGCCCACCTCTCGGACTGACGTGCCTCCTCCGATCCCCGACCGCTACCAACTCGAGGTGCGGATCGGACGAGATGAAGACCTCGAACAGTGGCTCGCGACCGACACGACGCTCGACCGGCCCGTCCTGCTTCGAATCCTGGGTCCGGAGGCGAGTGACGAGCGCCGTGAGCGATTCCTCGCTGCGGTTCGTTCCGCCGCCGGTGTGAATCACTCACATCTCGCCGCGGTGTACACGGCACACGAAACCGAACACGGGATGGTGGCGGTTGCCGAGTGGGTGGGTGGCATGACGATCGCCGACCGGCTCGCCTCGGGACAGGGGGTCGAACCCGACGACTTCCTCCCGAACGCCGCAGGTCTCGCCGAGGCTCTCGATGCTCTCCACGATGCGGGGGTCGTGCACGGTGGTATCGACACCTCGGCGATCTACTACTCGGTGGCACACGCAGCGAAGCTCGGCGCGATCGGTCGCAGGCAGCGTCACTCGACCTCCAACGGCGACGTGCGCGATCTCGGCGCTGCGCTCGAAGAGGCGCTGACCGGGTCGGCTGCCGGCGGACCGCCTCCCTCGCAGGTGATCGACGGGTTGTCGCCTCTCGTGGATCGCGCATTGCGGCGCGCCCAGCGGGGAGAGTTGACCGCTCGCCAACTCGCCGAGGCGATGCACGCCGCGCCAACGACCCGGGCGCCGCGACCCGAACAACCAGGCTCGTCGCGCCGGTTGCTGGTCGTCGCCGTGATCCTCGTCGCCCTGGCGATCGGCCTCGTCGGTCTCGGACGGCTGCTCCTCGCCGGTGGGAACTCACAGGTGTTGTTTCCGGTCACTTCCGAACCGACGGACCAGCCACGCGTGATCCCGACGACCACGACGACCTCGCAAGCGTCCGACGTCGACCCGGATGAACCCGCCGATCTTCCGTCGGTGATTCCGGTTCGATCGATCCGCTCCGTCGATCCGTTCGGCGGCGGCGAGGAGAACGACGAGCGTCTCGGAGACATCGTCGACGGGGACACGGACACGTTCTGGCGGACCGAGCGATACCGCGATCCCATCCAGCTGCTGAAACCCGGTGTCGGGTTCGCCATCGAACTCGAGCGTGATCCGGTCACCGTGCAGTTGACCGCCAACAACGGCGGCGCGCTGGTCGACGTGGCGTGGACCTCGTCCGACGTCGACCCGAACACGTGGGAGACCCTCGCCCGGGTGGAGCTGCCCACCGGAACGCTGGACCTCCAGTTGCCCGAGCGGTCGGGTGGCACCTGGGTGTTCTGGATCACCGAACTGCCACTCAACGGGGACCAGAACTATTGGGTCGAGATCGCCGATGTACGCTTCCGATCATGACGGACGCCACCGACCGGGAGCTCATCGCCCTGGTCGCGCAAGGCGATCGGGCTGCCTTCACCGAGTTGATGTCGCGTACCGAGGACATGGTCTTCGCGGTGTGCATGCGGATCATGGGCAATCGCGAAGCCGCCCGTGATGCGACCCAGGAGACCTTCGTCACGCTGTTCAGGAAGGCCGATCGGTACAAGGGAACCGCCGCGGTGACGACCTGGCTGTATCGCGTCACCGTCAACACCTGTTACGACATGCTGCGCAAGGCGAAGCGCCGCCAGGCCGACTCGCTCCCCGATCACATCGACCCGGCGGACCCGCAGGGCAGCGACGGGTTCACGTCGGTCGAATTGCGCGGTCCGGTGGTCGCAGCCCTGCGGTCCCTTCCGGAGGAGTTTCGAACCGCGGTGGTCCTTCGAGACGTCGAGGGATTGGCCCTGACGGACGTGGCCGAGATCCTCGAAGTGCCGGTCGGAACCGTGAAGTCTCGGGTGTTTCGTGGAAGGAAGCTGCTCGCAGCTGAACTCGGGAACCTCCAGGAGGGTTCGGAACGTCGGAGGAACGATGGCGATGCATGAGTACCACGACGAGGGAATGATCCTCGACCTGCGCAACGATCCGGCCGCAACCGAGGCCGAGATCGCCGCGCGCCTCGACGGGTGCGAACAGTGCATTGCCGACCTCGCCGAGCAGCGCATGATCGCTGCGTACCTCGCCGACCTCGAACCGCCATCGCTGACGGGAAGCGAACGCGCCGCGCTGCGGTCCGCCGTGTTGGCGGAAGTCGAGTCGGCCCCGGTCATCCCCTTGTCACCGAGACGAGCCTGGGATTGGACTCGGCTCGGCACCGTCGCCGCTGCCCTCTTCGGCGTGGTCGCTGTCGCCGGTCTCGTCTCGGTGATCGGCGGTGGCAACGACGACGCTGCCACGGTCGCCGATACCGTCGCCGCCTCGGACCTGGCCGACGCCGACGACGGCGCCATGGCGCTCGAGGCCGCGCCCGAAGCCGACGCCGCAGGCGATGACGCAGCCACCGAGGAGTCGGCGAACGACTTCGCAGGCGCCTCCCTCGCACCACCCTCGGAACTCGTGGTGGACCTGGGCCCGGTCGATCGTCCCGGCTTCGAGGCCGAACTCGACGTGGTTCGCGCCCAGGTCGTCGAGATGACAGAGAGCAGCGGAATCCTTCAGCGAATGGCCGAAGACGTCGACGCGTCGTGTGTCTCCGAGCTCACCGATCCCGGATCGATCAGGGCGATCGTCACTGCGGTGGTCGACGGACTCGATGTCGAGGCGTATCTCGACGCCACTGGTGGCGAGTTCGGCTTCGTGAGGATGGACTGCTCCGTCTATCCCCTTCCCTGAACGAACCCCACAAGCGCTAGTCTCGGAGACCCATGGAGAACTTCGCCACGCGCTTCGCCGACCTGCTCGAATCGACCGCATTGAAGGCACGGTCGATGACCGTCGACCGGGCTGCGAACGCGATCCGAATCGTCACGTTGGTGTTCCCGACGATCGTGTTCGGCCTGCTGGCGATCATCTTCCTGTTCATGACCATTCACGAGGCGCTGGCCATCCCCCTCGGTTCGGCGGCGGCCCACGCGATCATCGCGGGACTATTCGCCATCGGTGGTGCGTTCCTATGGTCTAAGCGAGATCCACAGGACGAGACATGAGCAAGATCGAAAACGTCATCATCATCGGCAGCGGACCAGCCGGCTACACCGCTGCGCTCTACGCGGCACGCGCAGACCTCGATCCCCTGGTGTTCGAGGGCAGCCAGTCGGGTGGTCAACTCATGATCACCACCGATGTCGAGAACTATCCCGGCTTTCCCGACGGCATCATGGGCCCCGAGTTGATGGATCAGTTCCGCAAGCAGGCCGAGCGCTTCGGTGCGCGACTGATCACCACAGACGTGACGGAAGTCGACTTCACCGAACGCCCCTTCGTGGTCAGGGCCGGCGCCGACGAGCACAGGACGCACACCGTCATCATCTCCACGGGAGCGGTCGCCAAGTGGTTGGGGGTCGAGGGCGAGGAGCGGCTCACCGGTCGGGGGGTTTCCGCCTGCGCCACGTGTGACGGCTTCTTCTTCCGTGACAAGGAACTGATCGTGGTGGGAGGAGGCGACACGGCCATGGAAGAGGCGACATTCCTCACGAAGTTCGCCTCCAAAGTCACCATCGTGCATCGTCGCGACGAGTTCCGTGCCTCGGCGATCATGGCACAGCGAGCACTCGACAACCCGAAGATCGAGGTCGTCTGGAATGCCCGGGTCACCGAGATCCACGGAACCGACGAGGTGACCGGCGTGACCTTGACGGACACCGTCACCGGCGAGACCCGTGAGATGCCGACCGACGGCGTCTTCGTCGCGATCGGCCACAAGCCGACCACCGAACTCTTCGACGGGGTCATCGATCTGGACGACAGCGGCTACATCGTCCTGAAGGATCGGTCCACCCGCACCAACGTCGAAGGAGTCTTCGCCGCGGGCGACGTCGCCGATTCCATATACCGCCAAGCGGTCACCGCTGCCGGTTCGGGCTGTGCCGCCGCGATCGATGCCGGACACTATCTCGCCGAGTTGGAATGATCGACGGCTCTCAGCCGTTCGATCGAACAGATCTGAAAGGAAACCATGGCTGACAACATGATCACGCTGGACGATTCGTCCTTCAACGACACCATCGCCGGGGACCGGCCGGTCCTCGTGGACTTCTGGGCGGAATGGTGCGGACCCTGCAAGATGGTCGCACCGGTCCTCGACGAGATCGCCGGCGAACATGCCGACAAGATCACGATCGGCAAGCTCAACATCGACGAGAACCCGCAGATCCCTGCCAACTTCGACGTCATGAGCATTCCGACTCTGATCGTCTTCCAGAACGGCGTCGAGAAGAAGCGCATCGTCGGCGCCAAGCCGAAGCACATGCTCGAGAAGGAACTCGCCGAGTTCCTCTAGGCCTCAGCGACCGGAAGGGGCGCCCTCGAGGACGCCCCTTCCGTCGCGTTCGGCCGTCTTCGGTCACCGGTCGTCGGTCCTCGGTCGATCAGCCCCCGGCGCAGCTCGGCACAAGCGAATGACATCGATGTAGTTCTCCTCAGACCTTTCCACAAGCAGACCCGAGTCGTGGAGAACCGGCGACGACCGGTCGATTGCTCGAAGGGAGTTCTTGTTGCGGAGCATCTCGAACGGCGAGACGAAGCACGTCCAGCCGGGCTGACCTGTCAGCCGATTGCGTACACCGACACGCCGTCCGGGGTCCGGGCAACCAGGACGGTGTCGTCGGCGGACCAGGCGGTCTTGATCACCGAATCACGCCCGGTGCCGATCGTGCCGACCGTGCCCCCATCGGCGCTCGATATCACGATCTCGCCACCGTCGAACGCCGACACGTAGTAGCCGCCTGCGGCACTGGTGGTGATGCCTGCCGTGTCGAAGTCGACGACCCTTCCGGACGGCTGCACCAGATAGCCGAACCCGCCGGATTCCTGCTCGATCGTGCCGTTTCTCGAAGCTGCGACCACCGGATTCGGGCCGCTGGACGGGCCCTCGGAGGTGATCTCGAGCGTCGTCGCATCGAGCACTCGCAGCACCAGATCCCCGGCGCTGTCGGTCGTCCTCAGATACACAGCGTTGCCACCGATCGCCACTGCCAGCAACGTGCTCCGCTGTTCGGACTCGTGCTGCACGATCTCGCCCGTCGCGACGTCGATGCGGCACAGTCCGTCCGACTTGAGGAACACCGCTCCAGCGACCGGATCGAACACCGTGCCGTTGCTACCGCTGCAGCCGATTCGCGCCGCCAGCGGAGCGTCGGAGGTGGCCGCCAACGTCGCACTGTCCCAGGCCCATGTCTCGCCGGACCCGCCGACAGTGATGATCCGGTCGTCGTTGGTCCAGAACACATCACCGTCGAGACGATCGTCGGCGATCACCGCCAGCTCGGCTCCATTGGTGGCGTCGTAGATCGCGAGGTTCGTCGCCAGGTCCGACTCGGCGACCCACATGACCGCCACCCGATCGCCGGTCGGCGACACCGCAAGGCTGTCGAGACTCGGCTGCGCCGATGCCGGCACGGCGAAGCTTGCGCTCGGCTCGAGCGCCGGGCCGAGATCGATCACACCGCCGTCGGTCGTCTCGTCGCCGGCACCCGCATCGGCCGCAACCGGTTCGTCGACGTCAACGGCGTCGTCGTCGGAGCGATCGCCCCCGGCTGACTGGCTCGCGTCGGGAGGTGCCGGTGTCTGGTCGGGACTGGCATTGTCGCCAGCTCCGCCACACGCTGCCACGACCAGCGCTGCCGACAACAGCCACATCAACTTCGAGGTTCTCGCCATTTCGCGAGCTTCGCCACCTTCTCCTGGCAACGCAATACGTCATTCGACGAAGAGGTAGCCTGCAGGCCACCGTGACCCTCGACCACACCGACACGGGCGTTGTGCTCGATGGCGCGACCCTTCTCACCGCCGATCCGGTCCCCTCGATCACCGATGTGCTCGAGCTGCTGCGGACCATGATCCCCTGCGTCAGCGCTTCCTTCAACGACATGGCCATGGCCGCCGGCGACTTCCGGTACGTCATCGTGCCTCCCGACGACGAGCCCCTCGCCGAGCGACTCAAGCCGGAATATGACCGGTTCGCGCACCAACACCCGCTGATCGTCCATGCCCAGTCCCAGCCACTGTGTGGGGCGGTCCGATTCTGCGACGTTCCCGGCGGCGACCGGTTCACCGAAACCGACCTGTATCGGGAGTTCTTCCAGCCGTTCGACCTCCGGTATCAACTGGCGATCCAGCTGCCCGCACCCCCCGACGTGGTCGTCGGGTATGCCCTCAATCGCAGCGCCGATCAGCGAGAGTTCAGCGATCGCGACGTGGAGGTCCTCAATGCACTCGGGCCACATCTCGCCATGCACCACCGCGTCGCGATGGACCTCCAACGTGCGCAAGCGATGTCCGCCGAGGCCGCCCTCGGTGGATGGGCTGTCATCACGGTTCGGGCCGATGGCTTGATCGAAGCGTCGTCGACGTCACGCTCACCGTCGCTGGCAGCGGGCGAACGGGTTCCGGCGGAAGTCGCCGCCCTGCTCCCCACCCATGGCGACCTCGGTCCGCCGGCCGGCGCCCACGAGGTGGAGGTGGATGCCGAACGATGGCGATGCGTCGTGAACCCGGCACCGGTCGGACCGACGGTGCTCTTGATGCGACCGCTCGGCAACGAACCCCCTGAGACCATGGATCTCGTCGACGCGGGCCTCACGCCCCGCCAGATTGAGGTCGCTCTCGAACTCGCTCGCAGCGGTGGCACCAACTCGCAGCTGGCCCGATCACTCGACATCTCGGAAGGCACCGTGAAGAAGCACCTCGAGTCGGTGTTTCGCGTGCTCGGCGTCGACAGCCGCGCTGCGGCAGCGGTGGCCCTTCGTGAACTCACCCGGTGATCGCCGCCGGCCGAGTCCGGTCATGGCGATATCGAACTCGCCGCCGAACAGGTCCATGACGAGCATTTTGTCCAGGTTGGATCGACCCCCGAACAGGTGGTGCAATCGACGAGCGCGTACCATCACCCCATGCGTCTGTATCGGTCGGGCTCGGTTGGGGAAGCCGTTCGCGACATCCAGGATCGGCTCGCCGCGCTCGGCTTCGATCCGGTCGACGATCCCCGCGGCGAGTTCGGTGCCTCGACCACGGAGTCCACGCGCTCGTTTCAGCAGTCTCGGGGTCTGAACCCAGACGGGATCATCGGACCCGACACCTGGCGAGCGCTCTACGAAGCCGGGTACCGGCTGGGAGATCGACTGCTGTACCTGAGACGCCCGATGCTCCGTGGTGAAGACGTCGCCGAGCTCCAGAGCCGGCTCAACGGGCTGGGGTTCGATGCCGGCAAGGTCGATTCCATCTACGGACCCGACACCCAACGGGCAATCCACGAGTTCCAGGCAAACCGCAACCTCACCGAGGATGGCGTTGCCGGTCCTGAAGTGATCACCGAACTGCGGCTGGTCACCCGGGGCCCGATCCGGGCGGGCCGGGAGGCGATCCGCGAGCGGGAGTGGCTCCGAGCCTCCGACAAGACCATCGTCGGAACGAAGGTGTTCTTCGATGCCGCCGCCCGATCCTCGGACGAGGCACGCCAGGCGTGGGCTGCCGCCAACGCCGCCGCACTCGAGTTCCAAGAACGCGGCGGCCTCCCCCTCGTGTCCCACGGCATCGACGAACACCTCCCGGAGCGGGTGCGGGCTGGGCGGGCCAACCGTGGCGCCGCCGACCTGATCGTCTCGTTCCAGCAGTCCGACGAAGATCGAGTCTTCTTCTTCGAGACCCCCCGGAGCCGAAGCGAGGTCGGCGAGCGGCTGGCCAGGGCCGTCTCACACGAGATCGGCGGCACGGTCGAGGGTCGGGCCACCGCGATGCTCCGGGAGACGCGCTCCCCGCCATCGTGATCGCCCGGAACGACCTCGACGATTCTCTCGGCCGCAAGACCGTCGCCGGCATCGACCGCTTCTTCGCCACTTTGTGAGACGACAGACAACAGAAGACAGATGACAGATTCCAACCCGCTGCGGCATTCCTCGGAATCGGCCGGTCGATCGCTTTCAGCGTCCACCAGAGAGTGACACTTCCTGTGAACTTGTGGACAACTCACTGAAAAACTACACGTGTGTAGTTCGAAGTCACACAGCGACCTCGACAGGTTCTGTCATCTGTCGACTGTCATCTGTCATCTTGCTAGCCGAAGATCGTGCGGTAGATGCGCTCCAGCTCGTCGAGAGAGGCGAAGTTGATCTGGACGCGACCCTTCTTCCTGCGATACGCGATCGAGACCTTCGTCCCCAGAGCCTCTGTGAGCCGTTGTTCCAGCTCGATAATCTCCACGGGCCTGACTTCCTTCACGACCGCTCTGGCGGCTTCTGAGGGGCTCTCCTGGCGTTGGCGGACTGCGTCTTCGACCTGACGCACGCTCCATCCCTCATCGACCGCCCGTTGGGCGATGTGTACAGCGTACGTACGATCCTCGAGTCCGAGCAGGGCGCGGGCATGCCCTTGACGGAGATCGCCGGTCTCGAGCATCGCCTGGATCTTCGCCGGCAGCCCGAGCAGTCGAATCGCATTCGTCACGGTCGACCGGCTCTTCCCCACCCGCTCGGCGACCTGCTCGTGGGTCAAGCCATATTCTTCCAGGAGTGACTTGAACGCAGCGCCTTCCTCCAAGGGCGTGAGATCCTCGCGTTGGAGGTTCTCGATCAGTGCCTCGGTGAGCAGACGCTCGTCGTCCACCGTTCTGATGACCGCCGGCACTTCGCTGAGCCCGGCCTGCCGGGCGGCGCGCCAGCGGCGTTCACCGTTGATGATTCGGTAGCGATCCGAGTCTTCGATCCGCATGACGGCGATCGGTTGGAGGATCCCGACCTCCCGAATCGAAGCCGCCAATTGATCCAGGGTCTCTTGATCGAATCGGACTCGCGGCTGTTGCTCATTGGCCTCGATGTGGTCGACGGCGAGCATGGCGAAGCCGGTGTCGTCGGCCGTGTGATCGGTCGGAATCAACGATTCGAGTCCTCGTCCCAGTCCCCCACGTCGCTGGCTCATCGGCTCAGTCCTCCCGTCCATGTCGAGCTCGGAACTCACGAGTCAGTTGGCGGTACGCAATCCCGCCTCGGCTCATCGGATCGAACGTCTCGATCGGTTCTCCGTAGGACGGCGCCTCGCTCAACCGCACCGATCGGGGAATCAACGTTCGGTACGCCTTGTCTCCGAAGAAGTCGTTCACCTGCTTGCGAACGTCTTTTGCCAGATTGGTCCGTCCGTCGTACATCGTCAGTACGACTCCGCCGAGTTCCAAGGAGCGATTCAGGTTGGAGCGCACCATTTCGACGTTCGCCAGGAGTTGGCTGAGACCCTCGAGTGCGTAGTACTCACACTGGATCGGGATCAGGAGTTCGTCGGCCGCCGCCATGGCGTTCACGGTCAACAGTCCGAGGGAGGGCGGGCAGTCGACGATGATGAAGTCGAATTCGTTCGACACGGTCTCGAGCGCCGAACGGAGCCGCTGCTCTCGGCTGAACACCGAGACCAACTCGATCTCGGCGCCGGCCAGGTCGATCGTCGCCGGGACCACGAAGAGGTCGCGAATCGCCGTGGGTTCGATGGCGTCCTGAATCTCGGCCGACTTCAACAGCACGTCGTAGATGCTCAACTCGATCGATCCCCGGTCGATGCCCAGACCCGAAGAGGCGTTGCCTTGTGGATCGAGGTCGATCATCAGCACCCGCTCGCCCTGGAGCGCCAGCCCAGCAGAGAGGTTGATGGACGTGGTGGATTTGCCGACGCCACCCTTCTGGTTGGCGATGGCGACGATGAGGGGAGCGTTGTCGTCGGTTCGAGTCACGATGGGCGCATGATAAGCAACCAGCGGGGCGAATCCAGGTATCTCGACTCGATTTTCGCCGTTGTGTAGCCGGCGACTTCGACGGGACCGGCGGTACTCCCACCCACGATCGCCAGACCATGGGTGATGCGCCGGAGATGGGGGAGTAGTTGGTCAGGAGGAAGCGATGCCCGGGACACGACGACACCGGCCTGATCGCCCACTCCGGCGACGTCGTCCTGACGAACGACGACGTGTGGCAGGTCGAGCACGCGAATCGCCCGGCGCAGCAGGCCGCAACGCCGCCCCGAGCGATCCAACAACGTGATTTGTGTGTTCGGAAGCGCTATCGCGAGCGGAATCCCCGGTAATCCCACGCCCGATCCGACATCCAACAGCGAAATCGGGGCGGCGTCGATCGGCTGGAGCCAGGTCAAGGCATCGCCCACATGCCGTTCGAGGAGTTGTGGCACTTCGTTTGGCCCGATGCCACCGGCCGCTGCAGCCTCGTCCGCCAGCCAGTGGATGTAGTCCTCGAGCGACTCGAGTTGTCCACCATCCAGGGGGAACCCGAATTCATTACTCAACAGCCTCAGCCGCTCGAGATGTTCCACATGAAACACGGTACTCGGACGACGCGCACCTCAACCCTCATGTTTCACGTGAAACAGTGAGCAGGTGAGCCAATAACGTGAAGGGCACCGATCGCATCGGTGCCCTTCCCTCGTATCACCTGGAATCGGCAAGTGCTCCGCCGACGCCGCGGCTCATAGCGCACGGCGCACTGCGCAACGCGCATAGCTCATTCCTCTTCGTCGCTCCCGACACTTGCCAGTACGACATAACGTTGTGGCGACTGGCCCTCCGAGTAGCTCCGCACACCGCTCCTCTCAGCGGCGGCGTCGTGGATCACCTTGCGGTCGCCGGCGCTCATCGGCTCGAGCGTGACCTCGCCGCCGTCCTCCAGCAACTGATCGATCAACTGGTTGGCGTAGATCGCCAACGCCTGTCGACGTCGTTCCCCGTAGCCGGCGATGTCGAGCCTGAGACGCGCCGACGACTGGGTCTGGCGCTGGAGAACCGTCTTGGACAGCTCGTGAATCGCCTCGATGGTCGATCCTCGAGGACCGACCATGGCTTCGGTCTGGGGTCCCGTCACATCGGCGATGATCACTTCGTCATCCACTCGAACCGAGACGTCTCCCTCGAGTCCGAACGCCGAGACCAGTCCGGTGAGGAACTCTTCGACCACTGGTGCCTGTTCTTCGATATCCACGTCTGGCTTCTCCTCGCGTTGGCGGGGCTTTCTGTCAGAACCGGGTTTCTGTCCACCGCCACCCTGGTTCTGTTTGTGACCACCACTCTGGCGGTCACCCGATTGCTTCTGCTGCGACTGGCCGGCACGACCCCGGTCGGTGTTTGGTTTCCGGCCCTGATCGCGCTTGTCGTTCCCACCCTCGGCGGCTCCCTTGTTGCGGCGCCGACGCCGTTTGCGGCCGCCTTGCGGCTTGATCTTGACCTTGACGATGGCGTCCTGACCACCGAACCCGAGAAATCCCTTCTCGGGTTCCTGGATCACCTCGACGTCGACCTCATCACGGCTGGACGCGCCCAGCTCCTTCATCGCGGCTTCGATCGCGATGTCCGTTGACTTGCCACGTACTTCGACCCATTCCATCTGTTCATCTCCTCCTGCGGCGTTGCTTCTTCTGCGACACCGGATGCGGTTTCGAGTCCTTGGCACTCGAGCCGTTGTCGCCGTTGTCGTCGCCATCGTCGGGTTGCTTGGGTGATCCGCCGCCGCCGTCACTCGACGGGGGTGTGGGTCGTCCATCGATGGCAAAGAGTGCAAACTGCTGGCCAACCCGAAACAGGTTGGAGGTCGCCCAATAGAGCACCAGGCCGGCCGGGAATCCCCACGAGATCACGCCGATGAAGAGCGGGAGACCGCGGGTGATCAGCTGTTGGGTCTGCTGCTGTTGGCGCTGCTGTTGCGTCAGGTCGGTCTTCTTGGTCTGACCGCGCTGAGCGTGCCATTGCTGGAAGTACTGCGACGCGACCATCAGCACCAACATTCCAATATATGGAAGGGCTGCGAGCCCGCCGGCGGTGATTCCCTCGCTCATGTTGAGCCCGAGATGCATCCCGAGGAAGTCGATGTCGTTGCGCTCGACGGCGGCCCGAAGTGCGGTTCCGGCATGGAGAATCGGCTCGGCATCGAAATCGGCCAACTGATCGTTGGCGATCCACGAGATGTTGCGAAGCACGCGGAACAACGCGAACCAGATGGGTGACTGCACCAGAATCGGAAGTAGACAGCCACCCGGAGTGGCGCCTGCCTCACGCTGAGTGCGCATCAGCTCCTTCTGCATCGTCTCGGGATCGTCCTTGTACTCCTTCTGGATCCGTTTGATCTCGGGCTGGATCTCCTGGAAGGCCCGGGTCGCCCGCGTTTGGCGGAGCGTCAGTGGGAACAGGATGAAGTTGATCGTGAGGGTCAACATGATGATGTTGATCCCGAACGACGGGATCAGGTCGTAGAACCGTTCGAGTGCGAAGGCCAGCAGCTCCTGGAGGCTGCGGAACAGGTCGCCGAGGAAGCTCATTTCATCTCCATGCGGGTCGGCACCGGGTCATAACCACCCGGGTGCATCGGATGACACCGGCCGATACGACGGAGGCCCATCCAGGTCCCACGGATGAGTCCGTGGAGCTGGAGGGCCTCGGCGGTGTAGGCGGAACAGGTGGGGGAGAAGCGACAATTGCGACCCAGCATCGAGCTGAAGACCCGCTGGTAGGCGCGGATCAGCCAGATGGCGGGTGTCGCCGGGCTGAATCTCCGCTGGTTGTTCACGTTCTTCTCCCGTTGGGTCGCGCCGCCTTCTCGATCGCAGCCACGAGATCCCCGAAAGGGACGATGGCTGCGTCGGTGGTCGGCACGATCACGTAGTCGGATGCAGGATCGAGGTTCGCTTCGGTCGCCGCCGCCCGGACTCTCCGTTTCACCCGATTCCGGGTGACGGCGTTTCCCAGGCGTCGACCTGCCACGACTCCCAACCTCGGATGGTCGAGATCGGTGGCCAGGCGAATGACGGTGACCGGCCCTGACTTCGTGCGAACGCCAGCTCGCATCACGCGGGAGAACTCCCGGGACGACTTCAGGGATTCGAGCGCTCGACTCAGGCGGCGAGTCGCTTGCGTCCCTTGTCCCGACGAGACTTCAGGATGGCGCGCCCTTGGCGGGTGCGCATCCGATGCCGGAACCCGTGACGCCGCTTCCGGCGACGGACCTTTGGTTGATATGTTCGTTTCATGATGAATCTTCCGGGATGGAGAGGCGTCAGAGCTCGTCTCCTACAGGCGGAGACTGACGGAGAGAGGCTACGGGGCACCCCGGTCCATTGTCAAAGTGGGATCCAGATCGCGAGATTCTCTCCAAGCTCGCGAAATCTCGCGAAGAGCCGATTTTCCCACTCCAGCCCGATCGGGGCACTCATGACACCGGGGTGTCGAGGCGGAAAACATCCGATGAACATTGATCGGATGACCGTTCCGAAGCGGCGCGGATTGTCCCGTTTCGGGCGATGTTCGCGCTCTTGAAGCCGGGATGTCCACAGCCCTATATTCGCTTCTCAGGAGCGGTCACCCCGATGACTTCCCCGCATCGACCCGCTCCAGGCTCGCGCAGAGCTGACAACTGAACAGTTTCAAGCCGCTCGGCGCATCAGCCTCAATTCTCCACATGTGTGGATTGCTTTGTGGACAACGCGTGCAAGCGGGTACGGAGTGAGTGAGGAGGAGCACCCCGTTGACACAGACACAACCGACCGACGGACCCCCCGATCGCGGGCACACCGTCTCGACCGACCAGTGGCATCGCTTCACCGAAGTGATTCAGTCGCAGGTCACGCCCGGGGCATGGCAGACCTGGATCCAACGTCTCGAACCGTCGTTCGACGGTCAGCGGCTGACGTTGCGTGCACCGAGCGACTTCCACCTGCGGTGGGTGATCGACAAACACGGCCAGCACATCGAACAGGCGTGTCTCACCGCATACGGGAGTGACGTCGAGCTCGAGTTCACAATCGGGGAGCCATCCGATCCCGACCCGCTCCCACTCCCGCTGCCGGACGAGCAGAATCGACGCAGCACCGATCCGTTGCCGTCGGCGCCGCCGGCTCCCGAACGAGTCGCCAGGCTGGTCCGCAAGTATCGATTCGAGAACTTCGTCGTCGGTCAGTCCAACCGATTCGCCAGCGCCGCCGCCATGGCGGTCGCCGAACAACCAGGCCGCAACTACAACCCGTTGTTCATCCACGGCAACGCCGGTCTCGGCAAGACCCACCTCTTGAACGCCATCGGATATCAGGCGCTCGAGATGTACTCGGGCATGGAGGTGCGATACGTCACCTCCGAGACGTTCTTCACCGACTTCATCAACTCGATCCGCCGCAAGAAGATGGACGAGTTCAAGGCCCGCTATCGGACGACCGACATCCTGTTGCTCGACGACGTGCAGTTCTTCGACGGCAAGGAACAGATCCTCGAAGAGTTCTTTCACACCTTCAACAGCCTCTACGAGTCGGGCAAGCAGATCGTGATCACGTCCGATCGTCATCCCAGGCACCTGAACACACTCGAGGATCGGCTCCGAAGCCGCTTCGAATGGGGTCTGCTGACCGACATCCAGCCGCCCGACGTCGAGACGCGTCTGGCGATCCTGCGACGCAATGCCGAATACGCCGCGATGCCCATCCCACTCGACGTGCTGGAGTTCATCGCAGGCCTGGTCTCGGACAACATCCGCGAGCTCGAAGGCGCCCTCACACGTGTCACCGCATTCGCCTCACTGACCGGCGAAGCCATCAGTCATCCGATGGCGGAACGGGTGCTCCAGGACATGCTTCCGGGGCACGAGTCCAAGGCAGTCGACGCCCCCGAGATCATCGCAGCCACGGCGGCAGCCTACGGATACAGCGTCGAGGATCTCCAGGGACCCTCACGCAAGCAGCCGCTCGCTCGCTGCCGCCAGGTGGCCATGTATCTCTGCCGTGAGCACACCGACCTCTCGCTTCCGAAGATCGGCGCTCACTTCGGATCACGGGATCACACGACGGTGATGCACGCCATCGACAAGGTGAAGTCCGTCATGCAGACCGATCGGGAGGTCTTCGATCGGGTCTCGGAGCTGTCACAGAGCCTGAGGAAAAGATGAGCGTCATCCACATGCGTGTCGGTGGCACCTCGGAGGCTGTGGAAGAGAATGCACTCCATCCACAGCTCCGATCGACCAGAATCGCCCGTAGGCGTTGGGGATCGGTCGATTCATCCACAATCCACAGCGCCTACTACTACTACTGAGTATTTCTAGAAACAAACAAGAGATAGAAGAAGGGAACAATCCCTGTGCGTATCAGAGCAGAGCGTGACGACCTCGGAGATGTCTTCTCCAGAGCGAACCGTGCCGTCGGGACGAGGTCGGCACTTCCGGTCCTCCAGGGTTTGAAGTGTGAGGTGACGGGCTCGTCGCTCCGCGTCACCGGCACCGACCTCGAGATGACGGTGCAGACCCAGACCGAGGTGGAGACTCTCGAGGAAGGTGCCGCCGTCATCCCGGGCAAGATCCTCGAACAGGCGGTCCGCAAGATGCCGGCCGGCCAGGTCACCATCGGCGCCGAAAACGGTGACGTCGAGATCCTCGGGAACGGTCCACGGTTCTCGCTCAAGCAGCTCGGCTTGGACGACTTCCCCGAGATCTCCGATTCCACGGTGTCCGGCACCGAGGTCGACGGGGAGGCGCTCGCCGGTGCCATTGCGCAGGTGACGACGGCAGCGTCGACGGATGCGGCCCGACCCATCCTCACCGGTGTGCTCTTCGAGTCGACCGAGGATGGCGTTCGCCTGGTGTCGACGGACTCGTACCGGCTCGCCGTGCGCGATCTCCCGGGCGTCGGGATCGAAGGCTCCGGGCTGATCCCGGCCCGCGGGCTGCGTGAGCTCCCCAGGACGATCGGATCGTCGAAGGTCCAGGTGTCGCTCGATGGCCGCGAGGGCGTGTTCTCGTCCGACCGAGGAGCGCTCAGGCTCAGGATGATCGAAGGCACGTTCCCGAAGTACCAGAGTCTGTTGCCCGACAGCTATCCGAATCAACTCACGGTGAGTCGTGAAGGCCTGCTCGAGGCGCTCGGTCGTGTTGCGCTCGTCGCCGAGGACCACATCCCGGTCCGCTTGAAGATCAACACCGGGGGAGTCGAGATCGCAGTGAGCCGGCAGGACGTCGGTGCCGAGAAGGAGTTCCTCGAGGGTGACTACTCGGGCTCGGAGGAGTTGGAGATCGCCTTCAATCCCAGGTATCTGGCGGACGGCGTGTCGGCGATCACCGGCAAGACGGTCAGGCTGCAGCTGATCGACGGCCTGAAGCCGAGTGTGCTCGACGGTGCAGACGATGCCGGGTTCCTCTATCTCCTCATGCCTGTCCGGATCTGAATGCACCTGGATTGGCTGACGCTGGCCGGGTTCCGGTCCTATGCGCAGCTGGAGTGGGAGCCCGACCCGGGGGTCAATGTGATCGTCGGTCGCAATGGGGCGGGCAAGACCAACCTGCTGGAGGCGGTCGCCTATCTGGGTTCGCTCCGGTCGTTTCGCGGGGCGCCGGATCATGCGCTCGTCGGATTCGACACCGAGAACGCATACATCCGGGGCCAGGTGACGTCCGGCCCCGCGCAGTCGCTCATCGAGTTGGAGTTGAGACGTCGAGGCGGCAGACAGGCCCGGGTGAACACCCAGCGGCTCGCCAGGACTGCGGACCTGCTCGGTCATGTGCGATTCGTGACGTTCCTCCCCGAGGATCTCGACATCGTCAAACGGGGGCCGGCATACCGTCGAGACTTCCTCGACGCCACCGCCGTCCAGCTCTGGCCCGCCTCACATCTCGATCAGGCCGACTTCGATCGTGCCCTCAGACAGCGCAACGCGTTCCTGAAACAGAACGATCGCGACGAGGTCACGCTCGGCGTCTGGGACGAGCGGATGGCGCAGGCCGGCGGAAAGGTGATGGCCCGGAGGGCTCGCACGGTGGCGCTGCTCTCCGATCACATCTCCGAGGTCCATTCGGGCATCTCCGGGTCGGATGCCGAGGTCGGGTTCGACTACTCGTCGGGTTGGAAGGGAGAACTGGACCCCAAGGTATCGCCGTCGGAGTTCACCCAGCGGCTCCTCGATGCGCTGGGCGAGGCGAGACGAAGGGATCGCGAGCGGCGGGTCACGACGGTGGGACCCCATCGTGACGAGCCGATCCTGCTGCTCGAGGGACACGATTCTCGGTATCACGCCAGCCAGGGGGAGCAGCGGACCCTGACCTTGAGCTTGCGGGTCGCCTCACATCGAGCGATCACCGATCTGATCGACCGTGCCCCGATCCTGCTGCTCGACGACGTCTACTCCGAGCTCGATCCGGCACGCTCGGAAGCCCTCACGCGATCCCTCCCGACGGCGCAGACACTGGTGACGACCGCTGATCCGGCGGACGTTCCGCTCGAGGGAGCGGCCTGGCGGATCGACGATGGTCGTGTGACGAGGCGGAGCGCCGGGTGACCGCGCCGCGACGAGGCAAGAGCGAGCCGTTGCCGATCGACGACACGCTGCGCCGGTTGCTGGATCGACTCGGTGTCGTCGAGGCATCGCTCTGGAATCGCATCCGTGACGACTGGGTTGCGCTGTCCGGCTCTCCCTGGGCGACCCAGACGACCCCTGTGGGGATGCACGGGCGCAAGCTGGTCGTGGAGGCGGCCAGCCCCCAGGCGGTGGCGATGTTGCGGTATGGCACGACCGGGTTGACCCACCGGCTCAACACCCAACTCGGAGACGACGTCATCTCCGAGGTCGTCGTGAAACCACCGACTCGACAGAGCGGTTGACTGCCGTCCACGAGGCTTGTACAACCCGGGAGTCGACCGGACCCTCACGACCACCCGTTTTCGTCGATCTGGAGGCTCTCAAAGCTTGGGGCCGGGCGGCGCGACCGCTAGAATTACAACAGTGAATTTTGACCCGTCCCGGTCCCGCGACTCGAGCTGTCACACAGCTCCGGACGACGCTGCTCGCCAGCTCGACGCTCGTTCTGCCCGATGAGCGCGATGGATCGATGACGGAGGGGGAAACCGCCAGTTCACGTCGGCCTCGACCGACCCGCCAGCCAGTGAGGTTCTGATATGTCAACCAATGGTTCGTCGAGCTACGACGCCGGGCAGATCACCGTCCTCAAGGATCTCGAGCCCGTCCGTAAACGTCCGGGCATGTACATCGGCTCCACCGGGCCGCGAGGGTTGCACCATCTCGTCTGGGAAGTGGTCGACAACGCGGTCGACGAGGCCATGGCCGGCTTCTGCGATCGGATCGAGGTCACCCTGCTCGAGTCGGGCGGTGTCAAGGTCACCGACAACGGTCGAGGCATCCCGGTTGCTCGTCACGCAGAGACGAAGGAGTCGGCGCTGACGACGGTGTTGACGAAGCTCCACGCCGGTGGCAAGTTCGAACAAGGCGCATACACGGTGTCCGGTGGACTCCACGGTGTCGGTGTGTCGGTGGTGAACGCACTGTCGAGCCGGCTCGAGGCCGAGATCCGGCGTGACGGTCATGTCTGGACCCAGGAGTTCGAGCGGGGCCATCCGCTCGGCAAGGTGACGAAAGGCAAGGAGGCCAAGCGCACCGGGTCGACGGTCACGTTCTGGCCGGATCCCGACATCTTCAAGGACACGACGGAGTTCGAGTACGACATCGTCCAGTCGCGTATTCGTGAGCTGGCGTTCCTGAACCGGGGCATCGAGATCCGGCTGCGCGACGAGCGGCCCGAGGAGCCGATCGAAGAGACCTTCCTGTACAAGGGCGGGCTCGTCGACTTCGTCAAGTTCCTCAACGAGAAGAAGGAACCGCTTCACGCCCGCATCGTCGAGTTCGGCGACGTCTCGGACGAGGCCGAGCTGGAGGTGGCGATCCAGTGGACCATGGCGTACAGCGAGACCGTGCTGTCCTTTGCGAACAACATCAACACCCACGAGGGGGGAACCCACGAGGAGGGCTTCCGCAAGGCGCTCACCAAGGCGGTGAACCAGTTCGCCCGGGACAAGAACCTCCTCAAGGAGAAGGACCCGAACCTCTCCGGCGACGACATCCGCGAGGGCCTCACGGCGATCGTGTCCGTCAAGGTCCGTGAGCCCCAGTTCGAGGGTCAGACGAAGACGAAGCTGGGGAACACCGAGATCCGTTCCTACGTCGAGCGCACGCTCAACGCCAAGCTACCGGAGTGGCTGGAGCGCTACTCGGCGGACGCCCGCCGGATAGTCGACAAGGCGCTCACGGCGGCCCGTGCCCGTGAGGCGGCGCGCAAGGCTCGCGATCTGACCCGACGCAAGTCGGGTCTCGAGTCGGGTGGACTGCCGGACAAGCTCGCCGACTGCTCGTCACGCGAACCCCACCTGTCCGAGTTGTTCATCGTCGAGGGGAACTCGGCGGCGGGCCCGGCCAAACAGGCCCGGAATTCCGAGTTCCAGGCGGTGTTGCCCATCCGGGGCAAGATCATCAACGTCGAGAAGGCTCGGCTCGCCAAGGCACTCCAGAACAACGAGGTGCAGGACATCATCACGGCGATGGGGACCGGGATCGGTGAGGAGTTCGACATCACCAAGACCCGGTACCACAAGATCGTGCTCCTGGCCGACGCCGACGTCGACGGCGCCCACATCCGCACGCTGCTGCTCACGCTGTTGTTCCGACACCTCCGCGGGCTGATCGAGAACGGGATGGTGTACATCGCCGAGCCGCCGCTCTACCGGGTGAAGGTGGGCTCGAAGGTCTACTACCTGAAAGACGATGCCGCGCTGAACGAGTTCCGCAAGGAGCATCCGAAGGTCAAGCCGTCCCGGTTCAAGGGTCTCGGCGAGATGAACCCGAACGAGCTCTGGGACACGTCGATGAACCCCGAGACGAGGAGTCTGGTGCGGGTCGAGATGGAGGATGCCTTCCGATCCGACCAGGTGTTCTCGACCTTGATGGGCGACGACGTCTCGGAGCGCAAGACCTTCATCCAACAGAACGCCGACGACGTCCGCTTCCTCGACATCTGATGCCCGTGCTCACCAGGTCAACCGTGAGTCGTGTTGAAGTGCTGTCAGATGTCAGCTGTCGGCCATTGGTCGGGCGCATCGGGGGTCGCCGGGGTGTAGGGGCGAGGCTTGCCTCGCCCGCAACGGCCTCGTCTCGGGGCACGGACGGCGGATGGATTGATCAATCACACATCGAGGAGACACGCTGATGTCCGACGACAACAACTTCGACGAGCCGAACGACAATCTGGCGGCGATCCGCGGGATCGACATCAACTCGGAGATGGAGCAGGCGTTCATCGACTACGCGATGTCCGTCATCGTCTCTCGTGCGCTGCCAGACGTGCGCGATGGCCTCAAGCCGGTGCAGCGACGGATCATCTGGTCGATGTCGGAATCGAACATCGGACCGACCACCCCGCACCGCAAGTGCGCCAAGGTCGTCGGCGACGTCATGGGCAACTACCACCCGCACGGCGACAGCGCCATCTACGACGCGCTGGTCCGATTGGGTCAGGACTTCTCCATGCGGCATCCGCTCATCGACCCGCAGGGGAACTTCGGAACGATCGACGACCCGCCTGGCGCCTCTCGCTACACCGAGTGCCGGTTGTCGCAACTGTCGATGAGGCTGCTCGAGGGGATCGGCGAGAACACCGTCGACTTCGACGAGAACTACTCGGGGGAGATGACCGAGCCGAGCGTGCTGCCGGCCCGGTATCCGAACCTGTTGGTGAACGGCTCTCAGGGCATCGCCGTCGGCATGGCGACGAACATCCCGCCCCACAATCTCGGAGAAGTGGTCGACGCCTGTCTGTACGCACTCGGCAATCCCGACGCCGGAGCCGAGGACTTCCTGCAGATCATCAAGGGCCCCGACTTCCCCACGGGTGGTTTCCTGGTCGGCACTGCGGGCATCAAGGATGCGCTCGTCTCCGGCCGCGGGTCCGTGAAGATCCGGGCGGCATGTGACGTTCGCGAGATCCGCAAGGGGCGTACGGCGATCGTCGTGACCGAGCTGCCCTATCAGGTGTCCACCGAGCGGGTGATCTCGAAGATCAAGACACTGGTCGACGCCAAGAAGATCACGGGTATCGCCGATGTCCGCGACGAATCGGACTCTCGAAAGGGCATGTCGCTGATCATCGAGTTGAAGCGGGATGCGATCCCACAGGTGGTGCTGAACCAGCTCTACAAGAACACCCCGCTCCAGGACAGCTTCGGATACAACATGGTGTCGCTGGTCGATGGCGTCCCTCTGACCCTCGGCGCCGCCGAGATGATCGGTCACTATCTCGATCACCAGATGGAGGTCATCGAGCGGCGGACGCAGTACCGCCTCGACCAGGCCGAGCGCAAGGCTCACGTGTTGGAGGGCCTCGTCATCGCCGTCGACAACATCGACGAGGTGATCCAGATCATCCGAGCCTCCGAGAACACAGCTGCGGCATCTCAGGCGCTGCAAGATCGGTTCGAACTGTCGGAGATCCAGACGAAGGCGATCCTCGACATGCCGCTCCGCCGTCTGACTGCGTTGGCCGTCGATGAGTTGCGCGCCGAGCTGGCGGATCTGCGGGAGCTGATCGCCGAGTTGCAGGGCATTCTGGCGGACCCCGCCAAGCGGCGGGCGATCATCAAGGAGGATCTCGAGGAGATCCGTGAGAAGTTCGCCGAGCCGCGTCGTAGCCGGATCGTTCCCGACGAGGGTGACCTCTCGCTCGAGGATCTGATCGCCGACGACGAGCTCATCGTCACGGTCAGCCAGTCGGGCTATGTGAAGTCGGTCGTCGCCACCACCTACAAGACCCAGGGACGCGGCGGTCGTGGCATCCGGGCGGCGGAGGTCGGCGAGGACGACGTCATCGCCCACCTGCTGCACACCACTGCCCACGCCTATCTGCTGTTCTTCACGAACACCGGAAAGGTGCATCGGGTCCGTGCGCACCAGATTCCCCGCCAGGCCCGTACGTCGAAGGGGGTGCTGGCCCAGTCGGTGCTGCCTCTCGAGCCGGAGGAGCGGATCGAAGCGGTGATCGACACCCGCGACTACGAAACCAACCGGTATCTCGTGATGTTCACCAAGTTGGGCCAGGCGAAGAAGACCGAGTTCAAGGAGTACGACTCCAGGAACGCCACCTTGGTTGCGATCAACCTCGAGGATGACGACGAGTTGGTCGCCGTTCGCACCACCAACGGTGAAGAAGACATGCTGATCTTCAGCCTCAACGGTCAGGGCATTCGGTTCGCCGAGTCGGATCTGCGACCGATGGGTCGGGCGACGAAGGGTGTGCGCGGGATCAAGCTTCGCGAGGGTGACGAGGTCGTCGCCGCCGCTACCAGCTCGGACGGTGACGAGGTGCTGTTGCTGTCCTCTGGCGGCTACGGCAAGCGCACTGCGATGGAGCAGTTCCCGCGTCAGGGTCGTGGTGGGATCGGCGTCAAGGCGTTCAAACTCACCCGTGTTCGCGGCACCTTGATCGGGGCGAAGGCCGTCGAGCCCGACATGGAGGTCTTCTTGATCTCCAGCTCGGGAGTCGGCATCCGCACCAAGGTGAAGTCGATCAGCCGGCAGCGCCGTGACGCCACCGGCGTGAAGGTGATCGACGTCGGAGGCGGGTCGTTGGCGGCGTTCACCATCGTCCAGGAGCTCGACGAGGACTGACAGCGACCGAACGACACGGATGTAACTTGTGGACATCTGTGGATAAATCTGTGGAATCTCCACCGTCCGATCCGAACGCACACCGCGCTCGCCTCCGGCCGACGGGGTGACCGGCCGAATCGCTCGTTCGTCATTGGCCGAATCGTCGGGGAACGGGTTGCTCGGCTCGCGTTACAGGAACGCGATATTCCACAGAGTTCTCCACAGATTCGTTGTGTGCATGATCTGGTGACCACCTGGTGTGGTCGCCCGACCTGGGGATATCGCGCCGTGCGAGTACCGTTCCCCCGGTGCGTGTCGCCACCGATCCAGTCGATGAAGTCCACTCCCGCGCTGCGGCCAGTCTCGTCTCGTCCCCCTTCGTGAGTGCGGTCGGGTTGATCGACAAGGCGCCGCCCAAGTCGTGGGGGGAGCGTGCCACGAAGATCGCCGATGCGTCCGGGTTCGACGTCCTCGTGGGTCCATCAGGCAACATCCCCAACGTCACGCCCGACGGTTCGGGCACGATCACCTTCGCCGGGTTGACCGGTCTGGCGCGCGCCCTGGCCACGCGTCTGACGGGGCACAGGATCACGATGGACCGCACCGTCACGGCAGCCGATCCGGGGGAGGGGCCATTCGCTCTCTTTCCCGAACCACTGGGCGCCGTGCGGCGAGCCACGCAGTCCGAGGGCGTCATGTTGTGTCCGGTGCACGGGCGTCTGGCAGGGGTCGTCGTGAGCGACGAGACCACATCCCTGGCGGTGATCGACGACGTGCTTTTCCTCTCGGGTGTGTGCCTCGCTGCCGGAGCGCTGCTCGTCGGTCACACCGGTCCGGTGTGGGAGCGCGCCGAGGAGTACCTCGAGCGGGTGCAGTCGATGGGCGTGCTGATCGCCGAGGCGGTCACCGACGGCTCGTGACCGGATTCTCCTGGGTGGGTAGCTCGGTGATGTCGGTGGTGGTGTTGTAACCGAGCGAGGCCGGTGCGGTCGGGGAGGGTGCAGCCGTCGGGTTCAGCGTCTCCTCGAGCACGACGATCTCGACACCGCCGACGACGTCGGAGATCAAGTTGTACATGACGGCCGCGAGGGTCGTGAGCCCGCATCCCAGAATGGCCCAGGCGATCGACCCGAACAACGCCAGCCGGAAGAAGGCGTCGTCGTCGGCGAATGGATCGGTGCCCTCGTCGACCAGCGTGATGGTGACGAGGAAGTCGGTGATCCGTTCCGGGATCCCCGAAGCCTGGAACACCGACCAGAACATGATGAGGCCCAGGACCAGCCCGAGCGCGGCGACGGCCCAGAAGATCGACGACACCTTGAACACTGTCCATGCGTCGATCTTTCTGATGATGCGGCGAACTCGCCTGACTTCGGTCACGATGAACTCCCGGAGTGGTCGTGGGCAAGTGTAGGGAGGGACTCGGAGATACCAACGCCGTCAACGGCTCAGAGGTTCCTGTGCGACGTGGCGGCCCAGTTGTGCGTGAGCGAGGTTGTTTGTTCTCTTGTGCGTGGCTGGGTTGTTTGTTCCCCCTTCGGAGGAACGGGCTTGCGTCAGCAAGCCATGGGGGCGTCGTAAGACCGCCTCGTCTCAGAGCATCCGGTAATCGCCGGTGCCGAGCTCTGCTCGGATCTGATCGACGCGCTCGTCGATCAGTGTCTCGAGTTGTTCGATCGGGATTTGGGTGCCGTCGACCGAGACGAGTGGGGTCAGCGGCTCTCCGTTCACATCGACCACTTTCGATCGTGCGTCCTGTGCCTTGCGGAGCGAGAAGATGGTCTTCTGCAGCCAGCGGGCCTCTTTCTGCAGGCTCTGTTCGAGGCGACGTTGCTGGCGTGCTGTCATCGTTGCTTCCTGTGTGGTCATTGCAGATGTGCCTTTGGGTAGACGGGTTCCAACATTCACCCTAAAGGTACTCCAACGGAATATCAAACAGTATTGCAAGGGAAGAGTCACTTCCGGCGGAACTCAGCGTTGCTCGACCCGGTGGGCGTTCACCGCACCGGCGGTCGCCTCGATCATCGCCGCCTCGAACGCGGGTGCGGTGGCTGCCTGCACTTGCACGTCGAGGGTGACCTCCCCCTCGTAGCGGGCGTCGGCGATCTCGGCTCCGTGGGCGGCGATGACGTGGTTCACCTGGGCCGAGAGCTCGTAGGCGTGGGTGAGTCGATAGGAGAGCATGCGCCGGCGAGAGAGCCTGGTGGCGGCCTGGATCGCCGCGGCCGTTGCGGCACCGTAGGCCCTGATCAGGCCTCCGGTCCCGAGATTGGTGCCGCCGTAGTAGCGGGTGACGACCGCGACGACATCGACCAGGTCGGCAGACTCCAACCGCCGCAGAATCGGCGGACCGGCGGTGCCACCCGGTTCGCCGTCATCCGACGAGCGGGACACGCCGGATTGGAGGCGGAATGCCCAGCAGTGATGGGTCGCATCGGGCTCACGCTGCACGGACAGAATCCACGAACTCGAGCGCGGCTCGTTCATCGCTCGTCGGAGCGAGGTCGCAGATGAACCGTGAGCCCTTGATCTTGTCGATCTCCGCCTGGACGGCGCCGGCGACCGTGGAGATTCCGTCAGGCGTGGGATCTGTCACCGTGTCGAGGCTATCTGCAGTCGGGGGTGTGAGCCTGCGGCCGGCCCGCTGGAGCATCCGAGGCCCGCATCGCTCGATGCCTGATTTCCTGGGGTTCGTTCTACCTTTGCACCTCGTGGGTCGAGTCAAACTCCCTGTGCTCATGTCCGGCGTAGCGGTCGCGATCGCCGCCGCCGTGTTCGGCGCGCTCGCACTCACCGGTTCCGGTGACTCGACGGCCCCATACGTCGAGGCCAAGCCCGACCCGATGGCGGGCACGCCAGGAACGGACCGGCCCGGATTCATCCGGGCGAACGCCGGATGTGAAGACCACGAGCGAACCGGCTGGGACGAGCGCGATCTCGGGTTCGACGCCGAAGTCGTGCTGGAGGGGCTCGACGCTCCGACGGTGCTCGAGTTCTACGACGAGGACACCGCCTTCATCGGTCAGCGGGACGGCTTGGTGCTGCTGTGGGATCTCGTCTCCAACGAGGCGACGCCGGTGATCGACCTCACGGATTCGACGGCGACGGAACAGGATCAGGGTCTGGTGGGGTTGACGATCACACCGGATCGATCGCACCTCCTGGTCAACTACACCACGAAGGGTGAGTCCAAGCTCGTAGCGCAGCCGCTCGTCGACGGGGTGCCCACGGTGACCGGTCGTGTCGATGTGCTCACCGTCGAGCAGCCTTCTTCACAGCACAACGGTGGCACGATCGCATTCGATGCAGACGGATACCTGTGGGCGTCCTTCGGTGATGGTGGCGGACAGGGAGACAAGTACGGCAACGCGCAGGACCCGACGACCCCGTTGGGCTCGCTGCTCCGACTCGAGCTCGACAGCCATCTGGCGGTCAGCGGTGCGCCCGGCAACCCGTATCTCGACGGCGTAGATGGGCATCCATGGGTGTTCGCAACCGGCATCCGGAACCCGTTCCGGTTCTCGATCGACCCTGCCACCGGCGAGATGTGGGTGGCCGACGTCGGTCAGGCATGTGTCGAAGAGATCTCGGTGATCGATCCGGCGACCGATGCCGGTGCCAATCTCGGCTGGTCGGTCTACGAGGGAACCCGGCCGTTCCTGGGTGAGTTGGACGCGCTTCATCATGAGCCGGTCTTCGAGTATTGGCGCGAGGGGGGCTTCTGCGCCATTGTGGGTGGTGAGGTGTACCGGGGCTCGGAGATCGATTCGCTCCGAGGCCTCTACGTCTTCACCGACTACTGCCGCTCCGAGATCCTGGTGTTCGATCGAGAGACCGGTGTCGCCACGAAGACCGGCGTCGATGTTGCTACCCCGCTCGACATCTCCAGCGGGCCATCCGGTGAGTTCTTCGTCGTATCGATGGAGGGTTCGGTCTTGCGGTTGACCGAGGTCTCCCAGAGCGGGTAGCGAGCGGGTCGTTCCCGTCACCGCGTGCACTGACTAGTCCGTTCAGCCGTTTCACGATGGTTACGTATTGCACCTAATGCTTCCGGCCTGTTCTGCCGACAGAAAGACACGGGCGCCGACGGGCGTCGATGTCGATTCGAAGGAAGAACGTGGCCGAGACATCATCGCGCCGAGCATGGGTGGTCACCACCGTTGTGGGGTTGACCCTGTTGCTCGTGTCCGCTGCGGTCTTCGCGATCACCACCGCCACCGCTCGGATCGCAGGCGACAGCCGCGAGCTGCATCATCTCGACGAGACCCTTCGAATCGCAACCGTGGTTCGCGCCAACGTCGCCAATGCCGTCCACTTCGACTCGTTGGAGCGCAATCTCGATCTCGACATCGGTGATTCGACGGCGGTGTCGATCGAGACCACCCGTTCGGCGCTGGCATCGCTCGACGGCTTGTTGTCGACCGACATCGGTGTCGAGCTCACCGCGACCGCCGACTTTCAGGCGTTGGCCGAGCAGGTCGTCGAGTTGGTCGCCGCAGGGTGATCCGGCGGCTCAGTCGTTGGCGGAGGATCGCCTGGTTGCACGGTTCGGTGCCGCCAAGGCCGAGCTCGATACCGCGAGAGGGGCGGTGCTCGAGCGAGATCGTCGCCGCCGACGGAGGAAGTGCACGAACGGGTGACCTCGCCCGATTCGCCGTCTCGTTGGTCGTTCCGCTGGCGATCGTCCTGATCTATCGCGAGATCGTGTCCCGGCAGTTCCGCCAGAAGGAGCTGGAGCTCCGCCTCGCGGCCGAGCAGGAGCTCGGTAAGGCCCGTGACGAGTTCGTCGCCAACACTTCTCATGAGCTGCGGACGCCGCTGACCGCGATCATCGGTCTCGGCCAGATGGTCGAGATGGACCCCGAGTTGACCGAAGAGACCCGCGAGATGCTGGGGATGATGAACTCCGAGGCCAACGACCTGGCCCGAATGGTCGAAGACCTCCTGACGACATCCCGTCTCGCTGCCGGCCAACTTCGGTTCGAACCGCGCGAGGTCTCCTCGCAGGAAGAAGCGGATGCCGTGGCTCAACCCTTCGCCCAGAACGGCCACATCATCAAGGTCGACGTCGAAGAGGCTTCGATCTGGGTGGACCGCCTGCGGCTCCGTCAGGTCCTCAGAAACTTGTTGTCGAATGCCGTCAAATACGGGGGCGGCAAACTCGAAGTGCGCGGTTGGGTAGACGGCGACCAGTACGAGTGGATGGTGGTCGACGACGGTCCCGGCATCCCCAAGGAGCTCGAGGACCGGCTCTTCCAACGCTACATCCACTCGCTCACCTTCCAACAGGCGGTCGTGGGCGGGGTCGGTCTCGGCCTCTCGATCGTCAAGTCACTGGTCGAGGGCATGGGCGGCGAGGTCAGCTACCGGCGGGTGCTCGGAGAGACGATCTTCTCGGTCAAGGTGCCCCTCGCCAAGTCGGTACCGGAGTCCACCAAGCGCGCAGCTGAGATGGAGCCGGTCTCACCATGATCACAGCCACCGCACCACGGACGGTGTCGGCCCGCATTCGCCACCTCTACCTCGCCATCGCCTTCGGCCTCGTCATCGGCATGATCCCCATCGGCGTCGGATCGGGCACGGCGGAGGCTGCAACGGCTCCTTCCTTCCGGTCTTCTTCGGCGTCTTCGGGGGACGCGGCTTCGGCCGTCGTGTCGCTGCCGGCCGGCGTTCAACCGAACGATGTTCTCGTCGCCCAGATCACGAGAGACAAGGACACCGCCGCCGTCACGCCTCCAGCCGGCTGGATATTGATTCGCGAGGACATCTTCGCCTCCAAGATCGTGCAGGCGTTGTTCTACAAGGTCTCGGGCGCCTCCGAACCGGCCGACTACACCTTTGCTCTTTCCGAGTCGAGCAAGTTCTCGGCTGCCCTCGCTGCGTATAGCGGTGTTGACACCGCGTCGCCGATCGACGCGGACAGCGGTACCGACATCCCTGCAGGCGATCCATTCTCTGCACCATCGATCACGACCACTGTGTCGGACGTCCGGCTCGTAGCGTTCTTCGCCAACCTCGGCCCCGACCCGGTCACGCCTGCCACAGGCATGACTGAACGATGGGACTTCGGTGGCGACATTGCGATCGCTTCCTCGGATGAGGCGTTCGCTGGACCCGGCGCAACGGGCGACCGGACCGCGTCATTCGTCGACTCGGAGAAGATGGCACAGATGGTCGCGCTCGGCTCCCCTGGCATCGGCCAGCAACGTCGTCATTGTCAACTCGACCGGCGACGCCTCGGACAACAACCCGGGCGATGATGTCTGTAACACCGGCGGCACGGTTGGTGCCGATCCCGAGTGCACGCTGCGCGCAGCGATTCAGGAGTCCAATGGTTCGGCGACTGTCGACACGATCCACTTCGACATCCCGACGAGCGACCCCGGGTATTCGGCGTCGCCCGTCGCATTCACGATCGAGCCCGCTTCCAACCTCCCCGCCATCACGACATCGATGACGATCGACGGAACGACGCAACCCGAGTATGCATCGAGCGGGCGACCTGTCGTTGAGGTGACCGGATCATCCGCCGGGACCAACGCCGACGGCTTCAGCGTCACTGGCGGCAGCAGCACTATCCGTGGTCTGGTGGTGAACAACTGGGACGACGAAGGCTTTGCGTTGTCGTCGGCCGGCAACTCGCTGTTCGGCAGCTACATCGGGACCGATGTGACCGGGTCGGCGGCGGCACCAAACAAGATCGGCGTGGTTCTGCGGGGCACAGGCAACACGATCGGCGGCCCCGGGGCGGACGGCAACCTGGTGTCGGGCAACACGAATCAGGGCATCATGGTGACGATCGGGGGTACGTCGACCCAGATCGTCGGAAACCTGGTGGGAACTGATGCCAGCGGCAGCAATCCTCTTCCCAACGGACGGGGAATCGATCTCAACAGCGCCGACAACAGCTCCGTCGGTGGCACTGACCCATCGTTTGCGAACACCGTTGCGTACAACACGTCGTACGGCGTTGCAGTGACCGGGAGCAGCGAGGGGAACTCCATCCTCGGTAATGCAATCCACAGCAACGGTGGACTGGGGATCGATCTCAACAACGACGGCGTGACCGGCAACGACGTGGGCGATGGCGACACGGGCCAGAACGACTTCATGAACTTCCCGGTGATCACCTCTGCGGTCGAGTCCGGCGGAAATGTGACCGTGACGTTCGATCTCGACGTGCCCGCCGGGACACATCGGGTCGAGTTCTTCGACAATGCGGTGGCCGACAGCTCGGGCTACGGAGAGGGCGACATCTTCCTCGGTAGCGTCGACGTGAGTGCGGGCACTGGGCTCACCCATGTCGTCCCCGGAGGGTCCGGCGACATCATCACAGCCACGGCCACGGAGTCGCTCGGCGGCGGCAACTACGGTTCGACCTCGGAGTTCTCGGCCTCATTCACGGCCACGGCATCGGCCCATTCTGAACCGATGGCCGTCTGGCGCAGGAGCGGTCAGAGCACGCCGTTCTCCAGCGGATGGGATGGATCGACGTTCGGAGGAACACAGCCGTCTGCGAGCGTCGGCGATTTCCGGATCGTGCAGGGTGCGGAGTCACCCACCCGAGACGAGGCGATCGTGGTCGGCGTCGACTCGGGCGGAACCATCGCTGGGGAGATCTGGGACGGGTCCTCATGGGCCGCGCTCCCCTCGCTCGGCACGACGTCGCAGACCTACTGGTGGAGTGTCGACGTCGCCTACGAGCCCGTCAGTGGCGACGCCATCGTCGTGTACACCGACGGCTCGGCCCTCAACTACCGGGTGTGGGACGGCTCGACGTGGAGCACCGAAGCCTCCATCACCGAGCCGCCAGGCGGGACGCCGCGCCAGATGCAGCTTGCCGCCCATCCCTTCTCCGACGAGATGGTCCTGATCGTCAGCAACGACTCGAGTCAGGATTACGCCGTGGTGTGGGACGGCTCGGCCTGGGGCAACGAACTCACGCTCGATGCCACCGGCACCGGCAACGACCGCACCGACGTCCACGTCGCCTACGAACAGCAGAGTGGGCGCGCCCTGGTCGTGTGGGGATCCGGCAACGACGACGTCCACTTCCGGGTGTGGGACGCCGGCTGGAGCAACGAGTTCGTCACTCCTGGAATCGGCGGCGGCTACGCCCGCTGGATCACCCTGGGCTCCGACCCCGCTGGCGACAACATCGCGATGGGAGTCCTCACCAACGACGCCGACGTATGGGTTTCCGTATGGAACGGCGCCGGTTGGGTGAATCAGTCGACCGTCACCACGTCGACGACCGGGACGACCGAACCCGCAGTGGCAGTTGCATTCGAAGGCACGTCGGGTCAGGCGATCGCCGCGTATGGAGAGAGCGTATCCACTCCGCGCGTCTTCCGCACCTGGGATTCGGGAACGGGCTGGTCGGCCGAGTCGAGCGCACCGTCCATCGGAGCCACGTCCAACTCGATGATGCTCTACCCCGAGCCGGGCACGGACGGTGTGATGCTCGCCGTCCAGGACACCTCGAGCGACTTGCACTACCTGTACTGGGACGGCACCGTCTGGGGCAGCGACAACGAACTCGAGACGAGCACCGGGGAGACAAAGAACCAGCCGTTCCTGTTCCTGTGGAATGCTGCGAGCGTTGGTCCCATGCCCCCGGCCGCAGCCGACGACTCGGCGTCCACGCCCGTGGACACCGCAGTGGTTGTCGATGTCTTGGGCAACGACACCGACCCGAACGGGGACACCCTCACCGTGCAATCGGTCACCCAGGGGTCGAACGGTTCGGTCGTGAACAACGGCACTGATGTGACCTTTACGCCCAACGCCTCGTGGAGCGGCAGCGACACGTTCACGTACACGGCCTCCGACGGGAACGGCGGTACCGACACGGCCACCGTGACGGTCACGGTCGAGCCTCCCGGCCCGGTGGCCGTTTCCTTCCAGGATGGCACCGCCGGCTACTCGGGCACAGTCGACACGTGGGTCTCGGGGAGCTTTGCGGATCAGGACAACAGCGCCGATCCGCTGATTCAGATCGACAACTCGGCGTACCAGCAGGGCCTGATCCGCTTCGACGGGATCGTCGGTCCGGGCGCCGGCCAGGTCCCCACCGACGCCACGATCTTGTCCGCCGAGCTGACGTTCGTTGCTGCTGACCCGAGCGACGCCTCCGCCACGCTGTCGGTTCACCGCGTGTTGAGGACATGGGTGGAGACCGACACCTGGAACACGCTCAGTTCGGGCATTGGGATCGACGACTCCGAGGCGAGCCTGGCCAGCGACTCGACGCTCGGGAGCGGCCTCGGCCTCACCGACACTCCGGTCACCATCACCGGGCTCGAATCCGCAGTGCAAGCCTGGGTCGATGGCAGCGCCAACAATGGCTGGCTCCTGGTGATCGACAGCAGCAACGGATGGGACGCGAGGTCATCGGAGAACTCCACGGTGAACTGGCGACCGAAGCTCGATGTCACGTATGCCGTCGGCCCGCTGACACTCACGGTGAACTCGACCTCGGACTCCGGCGATTCCAACCCCGGCGACGCCGTCTGTGACACCGGCTTCAACAACTCTCAGGGTGACCCGCAGTGCACGCTTCGAGCCGCCATCGAAGAGGCCAACGCATTCGCCGGAGCAGACAACATCACCTTCTCGATGCCGGCGACCGAGTCAGGCCACTCGGGTGGCGTGTGGACGATCTCACCTGGATCCGCCTATCCGACCATCACAGAAGCAGTGTCGATCGATGCGACGACTCAGACCGGCTACACCTCGACGCCGGTTGTCGAACTCGATGGAACCGGCGCCGGAGCCGGATCAGACGGCCTGCGGGTCTTCAGTCCCAACGTCGAGATCCGAGGTCTTGCCATCAACCGTTTCGGTGCCGACGGGATCGAAGTCGACACCACCTCCACGGGTGGTGTCGTGATCGCCGGCAACCACATCGGGCTCGATCCGACGGGTCTCATCGACCGCGGCAACGGCGGGAAGGGTATCGACCTCCAGACCGGTTCGGGCCCCACCACCGTCGGTGGCAACCGTTGCTGCGGATCGGAACGTCATCTCCGGCAACGGCGGCGACGGCATCATCGTCTGGGGCACCGACGGCAACACCATCATCGGCAACTACATCGGCACCGACGTGACCGGCAACGCTCCGATCCCCAACACCACGACGGTCTCCATGTCGGCAGCGGAGCGACAACAACACCATCGGACAGCCCGGGGCCGGCAACGTCATCTCGGGCAACGGCAACGACGGGATCGGAGATCGACGACGTCAGCGGTGGCAACCTCATCCACGGCGAACACCATCGGACTCGGCGCCGACGGCACGACCGTGGTTCCCAACGGCCGCCATGGCATCGTGCTCTACAACGGCGCCAACACCACCCAGATCGGCGGCGACCGCTGCGCCGGCGAAGGCAACGTCATCTCGGGCAACAGCCTGCAGGGCATCACGCATCGACGGCAACCCCAACGCTGCGACCACCGGCAACACCATCGAGGGCAACCTGATCGGCACCGACAGCACCGGCCTCCTCGACCGTGGCAACGGCGGCGCCGGCATCAACCTGTTCGGCGGCGTCTACAACCACGATCGTGGGTGGCGCCACCGCCGGGCTCCGCAACGTGATCTCCGGCAACAGCACCGACGGCATCTACCTCCAGAACGCCGGGACGACTGACACCGTGATCATGGGCAACTACATCGGTGTCGACATCACCGGCAACGCTGCCCTTCCGAACGGTGACCGGGGTGTGCAGATCGAATCCGGCGCAAACAACACGATCGTCGGAGGTACGGCGGCTGGTGAAGGCAACGTCATCTCGGCCAACGGCAACGACGGGATCATCATCAGCGACGGCGCTTCCCCGGGGACCGGAACCACCGGAACCGTGATCGAGGGCAACCTGATCGGCGTCGGCGCCGACGGGAGCACGGCACTCGGCAACGGCACCAACGGTGTGCGTGTCACGACCGAAGACGGACATCGCATTGGCGGGGCTGCGGCAGGGGCCGGCAACACCATCGCCTACAACGGCGGTCGAGGGGTCGACATCCAGAACGCTTCTGCCTCCGCCAACCCGATCCTCGGCAACTCGATCTACTCCAACACGAACATCGGCATCGACCTCGGTGACGATGGCCTCACCACCAACGACGCCGGCGACGGCGACTCGGGAGCCAACGGCCTACTCAACTTCCCGGTGATCACCTCTGCGACCGAGTCGGGTGGGACGGTCACGGTCGAGTTCGACCTCGACGTGCCGGCAGGCAACTACCGGGTCGAGTTCTTCACCAACCCATCCGGCGCCGACGGAACCGGCTACGGCGAGGGCGAGACCTTCGTGTCGGCGGTGGTCGTGACTGCAGGCTCGGCTCTGAGCCACACCTTCGCCGGCGCTCCTGGTGATGTCATCACCGCCACCGCCACGCATGATCTCGGTGGTGGCTCGTATGGCGATACGTCCGAGTTCTCGGCCGCGTACACCGTCTCCGACGGCTCGTTGACCGTGAACTCGACCGGTGACACAGCCGACGCCATCCCCGGCAACGGTGCGTGTGACACCGGAGGGACCGTCGGAGCGGCACCCGAGTGCACGCTCCGGGCGGCCATCCAGGAAGCCAACGCCTCTGCCAACGTCGACTCCATCGGCTTCGCCATCCCGGACTCCGACGCCGGCTACCAGAATCTTGGTGCCGGGGGGAGCTACTGGCGGATCCAACCGGCGACGTCTCTCCCGGCCATCACCGATGACGCCGTTGTTCTCGACGCAACCACCCAGACCACATACGCCACCGGTCAGGGCTACTTGATCAACGACCTCGGACCCGAAGTCGAACTCGTGGGAACGACAGCGGGAGGCATCGGGCTCCAGGTGTCGGCGAGCACTGTCGAGATCCGCGGTTTCGTCGTCAACCGCTTCGCCACCGGAGTCGCCATCACCGGTGGCTCGGCCAGCACGATCGCAGGGAACTACATCGGGACCGCCGCCGACGGCGTGACGGGAGCGGTCGGCAACACCACCCAAGGCGTTCTCATCGATCAATCCCCCAACAACGTCATCGGCGGTACCGCCGGCGCCGACCGCAACGTCATCTCGGGAAACCGACAGCGTGGCATCGCCGTCGACGACTGGTCGGACGGGGCTGCCGTGACATCCGGGGGAACCCAGATCATCAACAATTACATCGGGGTCGACCGGACCGGGTTCGCAACCGTCCCCTACGACGGTGTGCCGCAGTATCAGCAGATCGGCATCTACCTGCTCAACACGTCGGGAACCATCATCGGCACCCCGGCGACCGGAAACGTCATTTCAGGCAACCCCTGGTACGGGATCTACGTCTGGGGACCTGACGGAACCGGCAATGTCATCCAGAACAACATCATCGGCCTCGACCGTGCCGAGAGCGGCTCGATCCCGAACGGCACCGAGAGCACGACGCGATCCGGCGTGTACCTCTCGAACACGGCCGGCAACCTGGTCGGTGGCGCAGGAGCCGGTGAGGGCAACACGATCGCAACCAACGGCTACTTCGGTGTGGTCGTCCATGGCGCCTCGGCTGCAGACAATGCCATTCTCGGCAACGCCATCTACGGCAACGGCAACCTCGGCATCGATCTCGACCTCAACGGCGTCACCTCCAATGATGTCGGCGACGGGGATTCCGGCGCCAACGATCTCCTCAACTACCCGGTGATCACGTCCGCAAGCGAGAGCTGGTGGGACGGTCACCGTCGAGTTCGATCTCGATGTGCCGGCGGGTAACTATCGGGTGGAGTTCTTCACCAATCCGTCGGGGGCCGATGGCTCTGGTTTCGGCGAGGGCGAGAGCTTCGTGTCGTCGGTCGTAGTGACTGCCGGGAGCGGGCTCAGCCACACGTTCGGTGGGACGATCGGTGATGTGGTCACGGCTACTGCCACTCACGACCTCGGCGGGGGCTCATACGGGGACACGTCCGAGTTCTCGGCCGCCGTCACCGTCGTCGGCGTAACGTCCGGTTGCCGTCGACGACTCGGCATTCTCGCTCGAGGACACCGCCGCCGTGATCGACGTCTCCGCCAACGACACCGACCCGAACGGCGACACGCTCCTGGTCGACACGCTCGGTTCGGCGGCGAACGGGTCGGTGGTCGACAACGGTGACGGGACCGTGACCTACACGCCCAACCTGAACTTCAACGGTTCCGACTCGTTCACCTACTCGGCGACCGACGGGACGAACACCTCAAATAATGCAACCGTCACTGTGACGGTGTCGGCCGTCAATGACGCTCCGGTCGCCAACGACGATTCGGCGACGACGGATGAGGACACGGCGGTGGTCATCGACCTGCTCGCCAATGACACCGATGTCGAGGGCGACACGCTCTCCTTCGTCAGTGTGTCGAATGGTGCGAACGGGTCGGTGGTGGACAACGGTGACGGCACCGTCACCTACACCCCGAACGCCGATTGGTTCGGGTCCGACTCGTTCGTGTACTCGGTGACCGACGGCGCCGACAACTCCAACATCGCCACGGTCACGGTGACGGTGAACCCGGTGAACGACGATCCGCCGGTGGCGGTCGGGGACAGCGCCACCACCGCCGAGGACACCCCAGTTGCAATCGACCTGGTCGCCAACGACACCGACCCGGACGGAGATTCGCTTTTGGTCGGATCGATCATCCAGCCCGCCAACGGCACCGTCGTCGACAACGGTGACGGGACCGTCACATACACCCCCGACGCCGACTACAACGGAACGGAGAGCTTCACCTACACGGCGACGGATGGGACGAACTCGTCGAACTCGGCGACCGTGTGGGTGACAGTCACCCCGGTCAACGACACCCCCGTCGCGGTCGACGACTCCGCCTCGACGGCGGAGGACACCGCAGTCATCGTCTCGGTGCTCGCCAACGACACCGACGTCGATGGCGACACCCTGTCGATCGAGTCGTTCACGCAGCCGACGAACGGCACGGTGACCGACAACGGCGACGGCACCCTCACCTACACCCCGGATGCGAACTACTCGGGCTCGGACAGCTTCACCTACGTCGCCTCGGACGGGACGGTGACCTCGAACTCCGCCACGGTGACCATGACGGTGAATGCCGTGAACGATGTGCCGGTCGCAGCCGACGACTCGGTGACTACACCGGAGGACACGGCGCTCGTAGTCGCTCCACTGGCGAACGACTCCGACCCCGAAGGCGACACGCTCTCGATCGACTCGTTCACCCAGCCGACCAACGGCACGGTGACCGACAACGGCGACGGCACCCTCACCTACACCCCGGACGCCGAGTACTTCGGTTCCGACAGCTTCACCTACGTGGCGACCGATGGCACGGATGCGTCGAACACCGCCACAGTGACAGTGACGGTGACGTCGGTGAACGACGCCCCGGTGGCGGTCGACGACTCTGCAACGACCGCCGAGGACACCGCGGTGGTCATCGTCCTGCTGGCCAATGACACCGACATCGAGGACGACTCGCTGTCGATCCAGGGGATCGGCCAACCGTCGAACGGCACGGTGGTCGACAACGGCGACGGCACGGTCACCTACACGCCCGACGCGAACTTCAGCGGCTCGGACCCGTTCACCTATTCGATCACCGACGGCACCGACCCCTCCAACGTCGCAACGGTCTCCGTCACAGTCAGCCCGGTGAACGACGCTCCGGTGGCGGTCGACGATGCGGCGACGACTCCCGAGGACACGCCGGTGGTCGTGGTAGTGCTGGCGAATGACAACGACGCCGACGGCGACACCCTGTCGATCGACTCGTTCTCCCAGCCGACCAATGGCACCGTGACCGACAACGGTGACGGCACGCTCACCTACACGCCGGCGGCCGACCTTTTCGGATCGGACAGCTTCACCTATGTCGCGACCGATGGCGTCGCAACGTCGAATACCGCGACAGTGAGCGTGACGGTGACTCCTGTGAGTGATGTGCCGGTTGCGGTCGCCGATTCGGTGACGACTCCCGAGGACACGCCGGTCGTCGTCGCATTGCTGGCGAATGACATGGACGCAGATGGCGACACCCTGTCGATCGACTCGTTCACGCAGCCGACCAATGGCACCGTGACCGATAACGGTGACGGCACCCTCACATACACGCCGGACGCCGACTACTCGGGCTCAGACACCTTCACTTACGTGGCGACGGATGGTGCGAACCCATCCAACACGGCGACGGTGAGCGTGACGGTGAGTCCGGTTGCGGATGCTCCCGTGGCGGTCGACGATTCCGTGACGAGCGATGAGGACACCGCAGTCGTGGTGAGCGTGTTGGCGAACGACACCGACGCCGACGGCGACACGTTGTCGATCGACTCGTTCACGCAGCCCGCGAACGGCACGGTGACGGACAACGGCGACGGAACCCTGACGTACACCCCAGTCGCCAACTTCAACGGCCCGGACGCCTTCACCTACGTCGCCACCGACGGCACGGCCACGTCGAACACCGCCACGGTGACCGTGACGGTGACTGCCGTGAACGATGTGCCAGTGGCGAACGACGACTCGGCAACGACCGACGAGGACACAGCCGTGGTCATCGATGTCGTGGCGAATGACATCGACACCGAAGGCGACACCCTGCTGGTCGACTCTTTCACCCAAGGCGACGAACGGCACCGTGTCGGACAACGGCGACGGCTCCGTGACGTACACCCCGGACGCCGACTTCAACGGCACCGACTCCTTCACCTACACCGCTACCGACGGTACAGCAACGTCCAACACCGCCACGGTGACCGTGACCATCAATGCGCTCAACGACCCACCAGTCGCCGGAGCAGACTCCGCCACCACGGATGAGGACACCGCGGTCGTGATCGACGTCCTCACAAACGACACCGATGCCGACGGGGACACGCTGTCGGTCATCGCCATCACCCAGGGCTCGAACGGCACCGTGGTCGACAACGGCGATGGCACCGTCACCTACAGCCCCGACCCCGACTTCAACGGCTCCGACTCCTTCACATACACCGTCAGCGACGGCAACGGCGGCGACATGCTGAGCCCACCGGTCTCGGTGACCGTCACCCCGGTCAACGACGCACCGGTGGCGAACGACGATGCCGGCTTCACGTCCGAGGACACGCCGGCAGTCATCGATCTCGTCGGCAACGACGTCGACGTCGACGGCGATACGCTCACCGTCGTCGGCCTCTCCAACGGTGCGAATGGCTCCGTCTCCGACAACGGTGACGGCACGGTCACCTACACCCCGAACGCCGACTTCAACGGCACCGACACGTTCACCTACTCGGTGAGCGACGGGACGGTCAACTCGAATGCGGCCACGGTGACGGTGACAGTGAACTCCGTCAACGATGCGCCAGTCGCCGCTGGAGACACCGCCACCACCGACGAGGACACCGCAGTCGTGATCGACCTCGTGGCCAACGACACCGACGCAGACGGTGACTCCCTCGTGGTGGACGTGTTCACTCAGGGCAGCAATGGCACGGTCTCCGACAACGGTGACGGGACGGTCACCTACATCCCGAACGCCGACTTCAACGGACTCGACACCTTCAGCTACTCGGCAACCGACGGCACCGACACATCGAACACCGTCAACGTGGTCGTCACCGTCAACGCCGTCAACGACGCACCGGTGGCGAACGACGATGCCTCGACCACCGACGAGGACACGGCGGTCGTCATCGACCTGCTCGCCAACGACACCGACACCGAGGGCGACACCCTGTCGATCGTGAGTGTGTCGAACGGAGGCAACGGCGCCGTCGTCGACAACGGTGACGGCACCGTCACCTATACCCCGAACGCCGACTTCAACGGCACCGACAGCTTCGTCTACTCGGTCACCGACGGGACAGACAACTCCAATATCGCCACGGTCACCGTGGCGGTCAACCCACTGCCCGATGCCCCGGTGGCGGTCGAGGACACGGCGTCGACCCCCGAGGACACGTCGGTGATCATCGACGTGGTGGCGAACGACACCGACGGCGATGGCGACACCCTGGTGGTCGGCACACTCGGCGCTGCTTCGAGCGGCACGGTGGTCGACAACGGTGATGGGACCGTCACCTACACGCCTGCCGCCGACTTCGTCGGGACCGCGACCTTCACCTACTCCGCCACCGACGGCGCGTTCACCTCGAACACGGCAACGATCATCGTGACCGTGACCGCAGTCAACGACGCACCGGTCGCGGTCGACGACGCCGCCAGCACGGCAGAGGACACCGCCGTCACCATCGGTGTGCTCGCCAACGACACCGACATCGACGGCGATCCGCTCTCGATCGATTCCTTCACGCAGGGCGCCAACGGGACCGTGACAGACAACGGTGATGGCACCGTCACCTACGCGCCCGACCTCGACTTCAACGGGACAGACAGCTTCACTTACGTCGCCACCGACGGGACCCTGACCTCCAACACGGCCACCGTCACCTTGTCCGTGACTTCGGTCGCCGATGCTCCGGTGGCGAACCCTGATACCGCCTCGACCAGCGAGGACACCGCAGTGGTGATCGACGTTGTCGGGAACGACACCGACGTGGACGGCGACCTCGACCCGACCACCACCTCGGTCACGGCCGCCCCGTCGAATGGGAGCGCCGCCCCCGGCCCATTCCCTGGGTCGATCACCTACACACCCGATCTCGACTTCAACGGCTCCGACTCGTTCACCTACGAGATCTGCGACGCGTCCGCACTCTGCGACACCGCAGTGGTCTCTGTCACCGTCACGGCCGCCAACGATGCCCCGGTGGCGAGCGATGACTCCGTTTCGACCCTCGAGGACACCGCCGTCGTCGTGAGCGTCCTCACGAACGACACCGACGTCGACGGCGATCCGCTCTCGATCGACAGCTTCACCCAGGGCGCCAACGGCGCCGTCACCGACAACGGCGACGGCACCCTCACCTACACGCCGGATCTCGACTCCAACGGAACCGACACGTTCACCTACATCGCCACCGACGGCGCGCTCGTATCGAACAGCGCCACCGTCACCGTGACGGTCGGTGTCGTAAACGACGCCCCGGTGGCAGTCGATGATGCCGCAGCTACTTCTGAAGACACAGCAGTGACCTTCGACGTCGTCGGCAACGACACCGACGTCGACGGCGACCCGCTCTCGGTTGCGACGGTCGGGGCAGCGGCGAACGGCACGGTCTCTGACAACGGCGATGGGACGCTGACCTACACGCCGGACGCCGACTTCAACGGGATCGACAGTTTCACCTACACGGTGATCGACGGCACCGACACGTCCAACACTGCATCGGTGACCGTGACCGTCACCGCAGTCAACGATGCCCCGGTCGCCGCCGACGACACCGGCACCACCGCCGAGGACGCCGCCATCACGATCGACCTGCTCGGGAACGACTCGGACGTGGATGGCGATCCACTCTCGGTCGCGACGGTCGGGGCTGCGGCCAACGGGTCGGTGGTCGACAACGGTGACGGGACGGTGACCTACACGCCGGACGCCGACTTCAACGGCAGCGACGGCTTCACCTACACCGCTTCTGACGGCACGACCACCTCGAACACGGCAACCGTGACGGTGACCGTCACGGCCGTCAACGACGCACCGGTCGCAGCCGACGACACGCTCACCACCGCAGAGGACACCGCCGTGACCGTCGACCTGGTCGGGAACGACTCCGATGCCGACGGTGACCCACTCTCGATCGCGACGGTCGGTGCAGCGGGGAACGGGTCGGTGGTCGACAACGGTGATGGGACCGTGACCTACACCCCGAACCTCGACTTCAACGGAGTCGACTCCTTCACCTACACCGTCACCGACGGCACCGACACCTCGAACGCCGCGACAGTCACCGCGACTGTCACTGCGGTGAACGACGTGCCGGTGGCCGGTGACGATGCGGTCGTCACCGACGAGGACATCGCCGTCACCTTCGACTTCGTCGGCAACGACGTTGACGCCGACGGTGACCCGCTCTCGATCGACTCGTGGTCTCCAGCAGCGAACGGCACGGTGACAGACAATGGCGACGGCACCTTCACCTACACGCCGGCCGTCGATTTCAACGGCACCGATAGCTTCACCTACACGGTCACCGACGGCGCAGCGACATCCAACGTCGCCACGGTGACCGTGACGGTCAACGCCGTCAACGACGCACCCGTGGCGATCGACGATACGGCAGCGACCAGCAGCGATCGCACGGTCAACGTCGATGTGGTGGCCAATGACATCGACCTCGACGGCGACCTGCTGACGGTGGTCGGCGTCGGGGCCGCAACGGGCGGAACCGCTACAGACAACGGCGATGGGACGATCGGGTTCAACCCGAACACCAGCTTCTCAGGCGAGGCCACCTTCACATATACCGTCTCCGACGGTGCGCTCACCGACACCGCACTCGTCACGGTCTCGGTGACGCTCGCGAACACCCCGCCGGTCGTCTCCGACGTCATCGGTTCGATTCCCGAAACCACCAGCTCCGGTGACCCGATCGGGAACGTGATCGCAACCGACCCCGACGGTGACGGCATGGTGTATACGGTGTCGGGTGACGCCCGGATCCGGGTCGACGGCAGTGGCCGGCTGACGCTCGTCGGTGTCGTCTCGGCCGGCGACCTCCTGTTGGGCACGGTCACCGTCACCGACGCCAACGGTGCATCCACCACCGCTTCGATCGCCATCACCGTCACTGCCGTCAACCAGGCGCCGGTGATCTCCGATCAGGCGTTCGCCGTCGACAGCGACACCGCTACTGGTTCTGGCGTGGGGAGCATCTCCGCCTCGGATCCCGATGGTGGCTCGCTGACGTACAGCGCCATCGGCTCGAGCCCGTTCGCGGTCGACGCCTCAGGCCGTGTCTCGGTCGCAGGTGCCCTCGATTCGTACAGCGGCGACACTGTGACGTTCTCGGTGATCGTCACCGACTCCGACGGGCTCAGCGCCGCGGCCACGATCACGGTCACCGTGCGCGGCGTGACTCCGACCAACACGACTGCCGCTCCGTCGACGACCGCACCACCCACCGATCCGACGACTGCCGAGAACCGTCCCCCTGTCGCTGGTGATGACGTGGTCATCGGTTCGGAGGACTCTCCGAAGCAGTTCAACCCGCTCTCCAACGACACCGATGCCGATGGCGATCCGCTGACGCTCACCTGGATCCAAACCCCGAGTGAGGGCGAGATCCGCCGGTCGTCCGGCTACGAGTTCGTTCCCGCCCCCGACTGGAGCGGAACCACGACCGCCCAATACCGGATCAGCGACGGGCGTGGCGGCTCAGACATCGGGACGGTCACGTTTGTCATCAACCCGGTCAACGACGCCCCGCGCATTCAAACCACCACCGAGCCCGCAACGGTCTCGTCGGGTGGCAGCGTCGAGATCCCGATCCCGAGAATCGTCGATCCCGAGAACGACGGCTACACCATCAGCCTCGGCGACCCCGAGCACGGCACCGCCGAGATCGTCGACGGCAAGATCATCTACACCCCCGACCCCGGATACGAGGGCCAGGACACCATCCAGCTCTTCGTGGTCGACACCGCCGGTGCCGGCTCGCGTGGCCTCATCATCATCGAAGTCGTCATCGACGGCGCCACCATCTCGGTCAAGATCCTCGACCTCGGTGAGATCGGCACCGACCCCAACTCGAATGGCGGACTGCTGGCGGGTGGGCCCGGTGGTAGAGGCGACGGCGGTGAGCAGTTCGTGCTGTTCGGGATCCCCTTCTTCGGCCTGATCGCCTCCGAGGTTCTGTCGGCCACCTGGGCGGTGCGTGCCCCGTTGATCGCGTTCGTCGTCGTTGCCGCCGTGACGTTGCTGGCCACCACCCGACGCTCGTTCAACCTCGCCGTCAAGCCACTTCCGGTTGCCCGATCGTCCGACCTCACGTGGTCGGTCGTGCTGGTCGGCGAGTTCGAGCGACTGCCTGCCCTGTCCGGGCCGGATCACTCCCACAAGGCGATCTCGTGGTTCGACGCCGGCGTCACCGGGATCGAGTCGACCGGCAAGCTGATGATGACCAACGGCACGCTCTGGGTCGAGGTCGTCACGTCGGCTGGACCCGCCTGGGTCGAAGCCCGCCACGTCACGCCGGGACGTCCCGAGTCCGGCGAATCACATCGGCATCGATGATCGAGGTCCGTGACGAGCTGTACGGCATGATCCGTCACGGCGAGCCATACACCCATCTGATCTCCGGGCGCGGCCTCTACATGCAGATGAGCGACGAGATCGCTTCGGTGCCGCAGAGCAGGGTGGAGCCGCTACTGACCCACATCCTCCGGGACGGCGACGCCGAATCCAAGCAGCTCCTCGACGCACTCTCGATGCCGGTCGTCAAGGACACCGACTACGAAGTCCCGATCGAGCTCCGCAACTTCGAGTACCTCATCGTGGGAGAAGGCTGGAACCGCTGGGCGCTGTACTTCGAGCGTGGCACCGACAAGCGTCCGGTTCTCGTCGGCGTCTCGCCGGCCCGTGCCCTCGTCGGAGCCTGATATCTGGCGACCGTGACGTCTGTCATGCCGATCTCCTGATCGGCCCCACTACCCGGCCGCCGGCCACCTCGTCATCGTGTGGGCGCTCGACCAGGTTCTCAGCTTGAAACCCGACCTCGTCGAGACCGACATCGAGATGCCCGTCATGACGGGCCTCGATCTGGCTGCCGCGGTCAAGACGATCGATGGACCGCCCCGGGTGGTGATCGTCACCACGTTCAGCCGACAGGGTTATCTGAGGCGTGCGCTCGAGCTCGGTGTCGCCGGATATGTCCTGAAGGATTCACCCATTGCCGACCTCGTCGACGCCCTCCGGACCGTCGCAGCCGGGGGCACGGTGATTGCGCCGGAACTGGCCGTCGCCGCCTGGGGATCGGGGGACCCGCTCACCGATCGGGAACGAGATGTGCTCCGTCTTGTCGGAGACGGCCGACCGAACGCGGATATCGCCGAGGCACTGTTCCTGGCGGAAGGAACCGTGCGGAACTACCTGTCGGCGGCCATCACCAAACTGGGCGCTCGCAACCGGACCGAGGCTCACGCGATCGCCAGGGATCGCGGGTTGCTCTAGGACTCGCCGAACTGGCGGTATAGGAATGCCGCCAACTGACCGCGGGTGATGTGATCGTCCGGGCAGTAGGTCCCGGTACCGCACCCGGTAGTCAGACCCTGATCCCACAACACACCGATCGCTGACTCGTGGACCGAGCCGTCGTCGTCGCTGAACGGATTGCTGGTCGAGTTCATCTGTGTTGAGAACATCGCGCGCACCAGGAACGAAGCCCACTCGGCTCGGGTGACCGACGCTTCCGGACAGTAGGCGTCGGGTCCGCAGCCGGTCGTGATCCCTGCTGACGCCAAGGCGTTGATGTCGACCTCATGGACCGAGCCGTTGTCGTCGTCGAACCAATCGGTCTCTGAGGCCGGGAGGTCGAAGGTGCGGACCAGGAACGAGGCCAGCTGTGCCCGTGTCATCGAGTCGTCGGGGCAGAAGCTCGTCGGTCCACAGCCGTTCGTGATCCCTTCGGTCGCAAGCCACGTGATCTCGGCGAAGAAGGGATGGTCGGTGGGTACATCGTCGAACCCTGGCTCGATCGGCAAGGGAGGAACCGGAGCCGGGACGGAGCCACCGCCCCCGCCTCCGCCGAAGCCGCCTCCGCCGCCACCGCCGCCACCCGAGCCGCCACCGCCGCCACCGGAGGACGGGGGAGCGATGGCCTCGACGGTCCAGTTGAAGTTGATCTGGGTGGTGTCGTCGCCGTCGGTGACGTTGATGGTTGCGGTGCCATTGGCGGGTGTGGTCGGTGTGCCGGTGATGGTGTTGGTGCCGGTCGGGATGTCGAGTCCGTCGGGGAGTCCGGTTGCGGTGTAGATGAGCGCGTCGCCATCGTCGTCGGTGGCGGCGATCGTCAGGTTCACCGGGTCGCCCTCGGTCCAGCTCTGAGTCCCCGGAGCGGTGACGTCGGGTGCGGTGTTGGAGTTGGTGATCGTGATGGCGACGGTAGCGGTGGGCCGCACGGTGGGGTAGGAGCTGGTGGTGTCGAACACTGCGAACTCGAAGCCGTCATCGCCCCAGAAGCCGGGGTCGGGTGTGTAGGTGGCGGTCCCCGCAGCGTCGACTGTCACGGTGCCGTTGGCTGGCTCGGTCGTGATCTCGTAGCCGACCGAGCCCGGTGACCCGTAGGTGTCGGACGGCAACGAGACATCGACGGCGACGCCCTCGGCCGTCGACGCGCTGGTGTCGGTCGCCACATAGCCGGGAATCGTGACCGGGTCCGGGTGGAACGAGATGCCGTTGTTGGTCTCGTCGGACTCGAGGATCTGGTTCGAGGTGTCCGTCTGGTTCGACAGGTAGTAGATGCCGGGGGCGACGGCGGAGACATCCACCCACTGCTGATTCAACGTGTACCCGTACACGTCCTTCCAGCCCGGTGTGACACCCATCTCGATCGTGGTGGAGGACGGATCGCCCTGGTCGCAGAACTGCACGACGCTGCCGTCGTAGTAGCGGGTGCCTGCGTTGGCCCAGATCTGGCCGATGTCGTACAGACAGAATCCGACCTTCGCGCCGACCGTGACCTGTTCGGTCTTCGTCCTCGATTCCAGAGCGCGTATTCCTGGGCGTTCTTGAGATGCCAATGGTTGTGACCGTCGTCGGTCTCGTAGATGACCGACACCTTCGGACCGGGCTGATAGTCGGCCGGGTTCAGCGGATCGCCCCCGTCTTCGAGCAACCATTGGTACACCGAGTCGGTCTGAGGGTTTCCGGCGACCCGCAACGGGCCATCGCCGATGTTCGTGACGAATCCGTCGAAGCGCACGACGAGCATGTCGGTGCCCTTGTAGGTGATCTCCTCGACGGGTCGGACCCTGGCGTCGTCGATCCCGCTGGTGTACTCGTCGTACTCACCCCAGTCCGAGACCAGGTCGGGCAACAGCACGTCGACCGCTCGCAGCACCGGCATCACGGCCAGCACCAGCGCCAGCGGCCCGAGGAACATCAGCCATCGTGAGATCCACCGCGATCGACGGTTCTCTTGATTCGCCCAATTCATACTCATTGCACCCTTCACCCCAATGAGCGTTCATGAAACCACGCTCCGTGGCGCCCGCCAGGGCGATACCGATCAGCCCCGTCCGGGCTAGTCATCCTGAACCCGAACATCGTGCGCTGATACGGGCCTGAGACGTGCTCGGAGTGTATCGCTCGGTGCCGCCGTTCGGGGATGGGTCGAAGGAACCAACGATCCGGCGTCGAGTCGGTCCGAACGTCGTAGCCTCCCAGGACATGAGAGTGCTCGCCGTCTGTCTCGGGAACATCTGTCGCTCACCCGCCGCCGAGGCGGCCATCGCCGAAGCGGCTTCCAACGCCGGCTTCGACATCGAAGTCGACTCGGCGGGAACGGGCGCCTATCACATCGGGGAACCACCCGACGAGCGAATGCGAAGGGCCGCCGCCCAGGCCGGGCTGTCGATCTCGGGTCGGGCACGTCAGTTCGAGCCCGCCGACTTCGACCGCTTCGATCTGATCGTCGTGATGGACCGGTCGAACCTCCGGGACGTCGTCGCCCTGGCCCCGGACGAGGATGCGATCGGTCGAGTCCGACTGTTCCGCTCCTTCGACCCGACCGCCGACGATCTCGACGTGCCCGACCCCTACTACGGCGGCCCGGACGGATTCGCCCAGGTCGTCGGGATGGTGAGGCGAGCCGCCGCCGGTCTGATTGCAGAGATGGATCGATGAGCTGGGCAACCGTCGAGCGTGTCACCGGAGCCGACGGGCCGCCGCTCGCCGTCAAACACACCCGGTACGACGCCCGGCTGGAAGCACGAGGACTTCGACTGCTCGAGGACGCCGGTGCGCCGGTTCCGCCCGTCCTCGAGGTGTCCGTTGATCGCCTCGTCATGCCCTGGCTCGACGGCCCGGCCGACTGGGAGCGGCTCGGGCGCACACTCGCCGAGGTCCACCGGACCACCTCCGCCATGTTCGGTCTCGATCACGACAATCTCATCGGCGGGATCCGCCAGCGCAACACTCCGAACGTGCAGTGGGGGACCTTCTTCGCAGACAACCGCGTCCTCGACCACCTCGACGACACGGCCGTCCCGTCCGAACTGGCACGGCGCCTCCGCGCCGCCTGCGAAGGACCGCTCCAGTCGTTGTTGGAGGTTCATGCGCCTCGACCGTCGCTGATTCACGGTGACCTCTGGGCCGGCAACATCGTGGAGGGCCGCTGGATGATCGACCCCGCCGTCGCCTTCGCCGATCGCGAGATGGAACTCGCCTTCATGACGATGTTCGGTGGGATCCCGCAGACGATGTTCGACGCGTATGCTCGATGAGTGGCCCCTGGACGACGGCTGGGAGCTCCGACGACCTGCGCTCCGCCTGCACCACCTGCTGGTTCACGTCAGGTTGTTCGGCGGTGGCTACGTCGGCCAGCTCGCCCAGACCCTGGACCGACTCGGATGGTGAGACCCGTCGGTCTGCTGACCGCGCTTCCCCAGGAGCATGCTGCGGTCGAAGCGTTGATGGCGGACCGCACCGCCGAGCGTGGGTTCACATTCGGGGCGATCGACGGCGTGGCGGTCTGTCTCGGCATGACCGGGATCGGCAAGGTCAACGCTGCCGTCTCGGCGACCCAGATGTGTGAACGGGCATGGCCGTCGGCTCTCGTCTTCACCGGTGTGGCGGGCGGCCTCGACCCGAGCCTCGACATCGGTGACGTCGTCATCGCAGAGACACTCATCCAACACGACGCCGGGGTGCTCGGCGACGACGGCATCGCCACCTACCAGGCCGGTCACATCCCGTTCTTCAACCCGACCGACGAGTTCGGCTTCCGCCCGTCCGACCGACTGCGAGATGCCGTGCGGAGGGCCCTGGCGAATTCACCTTCGGATCTGGTCGCCGGCCGGATCACCTTCGGCACCATCCTCACCGGGGACCAGTTTCTCGAATCCGATGCCCAGCGGCAGCGGCTGTGGGAACGCTTCTCGGCACAGGCGATCGAGATGGAAGGCGCAGCAGTCGCCCAGGTGGCGACGCACTACGACCTCGATCACCTGGCGATCCGCACGCTGTCAGATCGAGCCGGCGAAACCTCTTCGGTCGACTTCTCCGAGTTCCTCGACCGCGTCGCTCACCAGACGGTGGCGGTCCTGCGTCTCGTGCTGCCCGTCATCGCTTCCGAGGTGTGATCCTCCCGAGAGGGGGGTACGGTCTCCATCGAGCGCGGAAAGGGGACCTCTCATGCTCGGTGCCGTTGGAAGGATCGCCACCAAACTGCCTGCCCTGGCTGTCTCGGCGGCCGGCTCGGCCATCGCCTGGAGCCGGTTCGCAGTGGACCACGATCTCGAACTCGGACCGTCTGTCGACGGCGAGCGTGTGGACATCGACGACGGCTCCGGTGGCTCGGTTGCCGTGTATGGGAACACATCGGGCACCGGGGACCCCGGTGCTGCTGGTCCATTCGGTCAACGCCGCTGCCTCGGCATACGAGATGGAACCGCTGTTCGAGCAACTCACGCAGCAACGTCCGGTGTTCGCCCTCGATCTCCCCGGCTACGGACACTCGACCCGGGGCGATCGCGCCTACACGCCGCAACTGATGGCAGACGCGATCACGAAGGCGCTGAAGTCGATCGAAGGACCCGCCCACGTGGTGGCGCTGTCGCTCTCGTCGGAGTTCGCCGCTCGGGCGGCCATCCGGCATCCGGAACGGTTCTCGAGCCTGACGCTGATCTCGCCCACCGGCTTCGGAAACCCCGGCGCCCAGCCGTCCATCGGGGGCGTGCTGCGGGTTCCGCTCTGGTCGCAGGCCCTCTTCGATGTGATCGCCAGCCGGCGCTCGATCGAGTTCTTCCTGTCTCGGAGCTTCAACGGGCCGGTCGATCAGGGCATGGTCGAACACGCCTACCGCACCTCCCACCAGCCGGGTGCCCGGTTCGCTCCGATCGCCTTCCTCTCCGGTGAGCTGTTCAGCCGCGACGCCGTCGAACTGCTGTACCGGCACGTCGACGTACCCAGCCTTGTCCTCTACGACCGCGACCCCTTCACCGGATTCGTACGACTGCCCGAGTTCCTCACCGATGTCGACTGGGACGCGGTGCGCATTCCCGACACGCTCGGGCTTCCGCACTGGGACGATCTCGCCCGTACGGTCGCTGCGCTCGAATCACACTGGGCGGCTCACGAACCCGAGGCGGCGACGAACGCCGAGTAGTGCCCTTCGGAGAACAGCACGAACCGGATCACGTCGAGATCCCATGGACCCCGGCGGGCGACCGAGAATGCGATCGGTGCAGCCTCGTCGACCGGATAGCCGTAGATTCCGCAGCTGATCGCCGGGAGCGCAACGGTCCGGATCTCGGGATGCTCAGAGGCGAGAGCGAGCGACGAGGCGAACGCAGACTCGAGCAGGGCGGGGGCGTCGGGCATCGAGTATCGGGGCCCGACGGTGTGGATCACGAACCTCGCCGGTAGGCCGAATCCAGGCGTCAACCGAGCTTCTCCGGTCGGGCATCGCACGCCCGGCCGGACCTCGGGAATCCTGCGGCAAGCGACGATCAGTTCGTGACCCGCAGCGGCGTGGATGGCACCGTCGACGCCACCACCGCCGGCGAGTGCCTCGTTGGCGGCGTTCACGATGGCGTCGACGGCTTGGACGGTGATGTCGCCGCGCTCGATCTGGATCTCGGTCATGATCGGATCGTACGCTCGATAGGGTGGGTGGCATGAAGAAACTGCTCTCAATTGCGCTGCCCGCCCTGCTGGGCGCCGTGGCCGGCTCGCTGCTCCGTCAGAAGATGAAGGGAACCGAGGAACTGGTCGTTGCCGCCCATCCCGCCCCTGTCATCGCCGGCACGGTTGCCGGGCTGCTCAGCCCCAAGGCCAAAACGATCGTCGCCCTGATGGTCAGCGTGAACGTCGCAGCCAACTACCCCCGCTGACTTTCCGAACCCAGGGTTCCTGAAGACACTGGGTGTCTATCTCAGGTCAAGGTTCGCAGGTCAGTCTCTCCGGGCTCGGCTGGGAGCGACCCGCGGGGGCTCGTTCGGCTGTTTGGGGTACACCGGCGGCCACGGAGCGTCCATCAGCCCTGCGTCCATGTCCGCCCGATGCATCGCGAGGAGCGGCTCGAGATCCTGCGGGACGTCGTTGATCCCCGCCCAGGGATCGCCCCGTTCGGTGACCCGGCTCGGGACGACGTCCATCGTCAACTGATCGGGATCGACGGTCTCCAGCTCATCCCAGCCGATCGGTGTCGAAACCTGTGCTCCGACCCTCGCCCGGACGCTCCACGCCCCGAACACCGTCTTGTGGGGGGCGTTCTGGTTGAAGTCGACGAAGACCCGTTTCCCCCGTTCTTCCTTCCACCACGCCGCGGTGATCCGTTCGGGATGGCGGCGTTCCAGCTCCCTGGCGAACGCCACCGCGGCCGAGCGAACCTCGTAGGAGTCCCATCGGGGGAGCAGTCGAACATAGATGTGCAACCCCCTGCTGCCGGTGGTCTTCAGGTGACCGGCGATGCCCAGTTCGTCGAGCAGATGCTTTGCTCGTTGCGCCGCATCACGGACGTCGTCGAACACCAGACCGGGCACCGGGTCGAGATCGATGCGGAGTTCGTCGGTGACCTCTGGATTCGCGGCCAGGTAGGGCCACGGGTGGAAACCGAGGCAGCCGAGGTTCACGGCCCAGACGATGTGTGCCATGTCGGCAACGACGAGTGCGTCCGAAGTGGTGCCGTTCGGCGTACTCACCACGGTCGTCTGGAGCCAGTCGGGAGCGCCCTTCGGCACCCGCTTCTGGAAGAAGTTCTTGCCGGACGCCCCATCCGGGAACCGTTGCATGAGTGTCGGGCGCCCACCCATCGTGGCGAGCAACGGCTCTGCGACTGCGAGGTAGTACTCGACCAGGTCGAGCTTCGTCTCGCCTCGTTTCGAGAAGAACACCTTGTCGGGGCTGGTGACCCGAACCCGTTGCCCGGCGACGTCCATCTCGATCGCTTCGCTCATGGCCCGACGCTACTCGTGGGCGTGAGCCGCCGGCCGGCCGCTCACCAGTACCGGAACCTGGTCGGGGTGATCGCGAGCGGCACCGAGTATCGACTCCCGAACCACTCGGGCGTCCACTTCCGCTCCGCCATGATCTCTCCGTACTTCTCGAGGTAGGGATCGTTCTCGGGGACGGGCGGAAGGGCATGATCGACGCGGGCGAGGCCCTCGACGACGACGATGTCCCCACCGAGACCGTTGCCGTCGAGGTGGAGGCCCACAGAAGGGTTCCTGGTGATGTTGTCGTGCCGAGGCGACTCGAGGCTGTAGACCGTGAAATCGCCTCCTTCCCACAGATACCAGACGGGCGACGACTGGGGCACACCCTGTGCGGACACCGTCGTCAGCCAGATGACCCGGGACGTTCGAAGACGGTGGGCAGCCCGTGCGCCGATGTCGGTGGACTCTTCGATCGTGGGGATTCCGCTTCGGCTCATGATCGATCACTGTACGGAAGCCCTCGTCCTACTGCGGCCATCTGGGCCTTCGCCCGACTCCGCCGGAGTCGACTCGGGAGGAGTTCGGTCGACGATCACACGTATCCGCACCATCCCGGCGAAATGTCTGGGAGACTCGACGCATGGAGCGGGTGAAGAAGGAAGGACGCCCCATGCGACACCTTGCGCTACTCATGTCGACCGTGCTGGTCGTCGCGGCGTGCTCCAATCCCGATGAGGTGGTCGTCGGCCGATCCGACTCCGACGACCGAAGCCGTCGCGACCACGTCCCCGGCGCCAACCACGACGACGGTCCCCGAAACGACGGTCCCCGAGACGACAACCAGCACTGCAGTTCCCCGGCCGGACTCCTACGAGACCAGGCCCGACTACATCGTGGAGACGGTGGTGTCCGGCCTCGATGCCGGCACCGGCGGGTTGGCGGTCGACGCCGAGGGAAACCTCTACCACGGCGACTTCGGCTACCCCGATCACGTCGGCGACACCGTATTCAAGGTGACCCCGGACGGAGAGATCTCGGAGTTCGCGACGTCTGAGCTGCTCGACTCGCTGACCGGGAACACGTTCGGACCCGACGGCATCCTGTACCAGTCGAGCTTCGGATCGAACAACGTCGTCACGGTCGACCCGGACGGGACCGTGACGCTGCTCTCCGACGAGGTCCGCGGCCCGACCGGGATCGTCGTGACCGACGACGGGCGTGTCTTCGTCGACTCCTGCCGCACCAACCAGGTGTTCGAGGTGTTCGCCGACGGCTCCGCCGAGGTGCTCGCCGGCGGCGTCGGGATGAACTGCCCGAACGGCCTCACGATCGACGACTCCGGGAATCTCTACGTCGTCAACTTCAACTCCGGGTTCATGCAGCGGATCGCGCCGGAGGGCGACATCGAGGCCATCTATCGGTTCCCGTCCGGCAACGCCCACGTCGCATACGTGGACGGCTTCCTGTACGTCACCGCCCGAACCGATCATCGGGTGTACCGATACGAGCTCGCAACCGGCGACGTGGTCACCGTGGTCGGAACCGGCCAGGAAGGCTTCGACGACGGCCCGGGAGACGAGGCGACGATCGCCCGCCCCAACGCAATCGCCGTCGGCCCCGACGGCGCCCTGTACATCAATCACGGCGGCGGCGACGGCCGCAACGATCCGGTCTGGATTCGCAGAATCACCCGCCCCTGACGTCCCGGACCCGGGGTGCGAGACCGCGCCTGTGAAGCTCTCCAGGCGGAATCGGACTCGTCCGACACCTCCGCACGCTCTTCACCGGTTCTCCACAATCTTCCCGGAGAGTGATGACGTCACGAGACGTACACATCGAAAGGAGTCATCGTGAGTCATCGCAGATGGATGTTCGGCACCGCCCTCGGGGCCTTTCTGGTCGGCGGGCTGACCGTCGGCCTGGCAATGGGGGTTGTTGGGGCGCTTCCCGCCACCGATGGTGGGATCGCCCTCGGGGCGCTGCTGGTGTTTCCTCTCTTCTTCAAGGTCCTGTTCGGCTTCTTCTTCCTGGCGGTGCTGTTTCGCTTCATCGGCGGACGGCGGCGCTGGGCGGGGGAGGGTCCGCCGTGGGGCCAAGAGTGGCGTGACCCACGCAGCCATCTGAACGAGTGGCACGATCATGCCCACGCCGAGACCCAGCCCGACGACCAGAATGCCTCGAGTGAAGACGATTCTCGTCGTTGAAGATGAACTGAAGATCGCCCGCCTGGTTCGCGACTATCTCGAACAGGCGGGCTACTCGGTTCTCAGCGCACCCGACGGCGAGGCCGGCTTGGCGCTGTGGCGCAGTCACGGTCCCGACCTCGTCGTGCTCGACCTCGGCCTTCCCGGCACGGACGGCTTCGACATCGCCAGGGCCATGCGGCGCGAGTCGATGGTCCCGATCATCATGCTCACCGCCCGGACCGAGGAGACCGACAAGATCGTTGGGCTGGAGCTCGGCGCCGACGACTACGTCACCAAGCCATTCAGCCCGAGGGAACTGGTCGCCAGGGTGCGGGCACTGCTGCGGCGGGTCGATGGCGGAGAGTCCGCGTCGGAGATGATCCGGGCCGGCGACGTCGAGATCGACGTGCCCAAGATGCGTGTGACGGTGGGCGAGCGGACGGTCGATCTGACGCCGACCGAGTTCGAGATCCTCAAGACGCTCGCCGCCAGCCCGGGCCGCATCTTCACCCGCGGACAGCTGCTCGATGTGCTCCATGGCATCTCGTTCGAGTCCTACGAGCGGGCGATCGACGCCCACATCAAGAACCTCCGCCGCAAACTCGAGCCCGTTCCCGGATCACCTCGATACGTGCTGACCGTGTACGGGGTCGGATACCGGTTCGCCGATGCCTGAGCCGTGGCGACACCATCGCGGGTTCGGACCGCCGTCGCGGCCGCCGCCCGGCTTCGGCAGACGCTTCTTCGTAGCGTTCGCCGTCATTGCGACGCTGATGGTTGGGGTTCCGGCTCTCGTCGGCGTGTATGTCGGATCGAGGTTTCCGCAGGGGGGTCCGGCAGTGGCGGTCGTCATCGCCCTGGTGACCGTGATCGCGCTGCTCGCGATCGCGGCTCGGGTGTTCGGTCGCACCATCTTCTCGGCCCGTCAACTCGTCGATGCCACGGGTCGACTCGCCGAGGGTGACTACTCGGCCCGGGTCGCGGTCGACGCCCCGCGTTCGCTGGCCGCAGTCGTGTCGTCCTTCAACCGGATGGCCGATCGCCTCGAATCGGAGGATGCGCGACGCAGGGCGCTGCTGGCCGACCTCGGCCACGAACTCCGGACCCCGCTGACCGTGCTGCAGGGCCGGGTGGAGGCACTGATCGACGGCGTCCACCCCAGAGACGACGCACACCTCGAGGCGCTGCTCGGGGACATCCTCATGATGGAGCGGCTCCTCGAGGACCTTCGCACCCTCAGCCTCTCACAGGCGGGCGCGTTGAGCCTCCATCCCGAACCCACCGATCTCGACGACATCGCCGCCGACCTGGCTCACGCCTACCGGACCGGCGACGTCGACGTCCGAACTGAAGGCTCGATCGGCGAGCCGGTCGTCGTCGACCCGATTCGGATGAGGGAAGTGCTGACCAACCTCCTCAACAACGCAGTTGCAGCGTTGGCCGACGGGGGACTGATCCGCCTGGTGCTGTCCATCGAGGACGACCACGCGGTAGTGGGCGTGATCGACGACGGGCCCGGGATACCGGCTTCGGAGCTCGGCGGTGTGTTCGAGCGCTACCGCACGGGCGACACCCGGCAGGGCTCGGGGATCGGTCTCGCCTTGAGCCGCGAGCTCGTGGAGGCGCATGGAGGGTCCATTGCGATCGACAGCGTCGAGGGCGAAGGGACCACCGTGACCGTACGGCTGCCGATGGGGGCGAGCGCTGCCTGAGTGGTCTGTCGGAACAGACCGAGTGGTGTCGAGTTCGTATCTATCCGACGTGAGGGACCTCTGGTCGGTACCGTCGGTCGTTCAGGGGATGTCAATGATCTCGGCTCCGCCAACCCACTACGCCAGGACAGGTGCCTCCAGCATCGCGTTCCAGACGATCGGCGACGGGCCGGTGGATGTGGTGGTCGCACCGGGTTTCGTATCCCACCTCGATCTCCAGTGGACCATCCCGACGTTCGCCGAGTTCATCGAACGCCTCACGTCGTTTTCACGCGTGATCATCTTCGACAAGCGGGGAACCGGCCTCTCGGACCCGACACCAGGCGCCGAGCGGTTCGACAGCCGGATGGAGGACATCCGGGCCGTGATGGATGCCAGCGGATCGGAGCGGGCGACGCTCGTCGGGATGTCGGAGGGCGGGCCGCTCGCGATGCTCTTCGCGGCATCGGCTCCTGAGCGCGTGGAGTCACTCGTGCTGTACGGGACGTTCCCCGGTGGCTGGGCACTGGGAGCAGAGACGCTCGCACGTTTCCAGTCGGCCGTCGATCGCTGGGGTGAGGGCGCGACAACCGAGATCTTCTCGAAGTCCTCGGACCCGTTCCGTCGCCGCCTCGGAGGGATGTTCGAGCGGTGCTCGGCCAGTCCAGCAATGGCGAGTGCGCTGATCGAGTCGGTCAAGCGGGTCGATGTCACGCCGATTCTGCCGTTGCTGTCCCTACCGACGCTGATCCTGCATCGGCGGGACGATCCATTCGCTGCGTGTGAGTGGAGCGAGTATCTGGCTAAACACATCCCCAACGCGACCCGACATGTGCTCGCTGGAGACGAGCACGTGCCGTGGTTCGGCGACGTCGGGGAGCTCGCATCAGCGATCGAGCAGCACGTGACCGGTCGCCGGAGCCAGCCGGTCGCCCATCGGTCGCTGCAGTCCGTGCTGTTCACCGACATCGTCGGGTCGACCGAACTCGCAACTCGGTTGGGTGATGCGGGTTGGAGACAGACTCTCGACCGTCACAACACGGTCGTTCGGGCGGAGCTGGCTCGCGCCGGCGGGCGTGAGATCAAGATGACCGGAGATGGCGTTCTGGCAGTGTTCCCGAGTCCGACCCGCGCCATCGACTGTGCACGAGGCTCGGTCGACCGACTTGCGGACCTCGGGATCGCTATTCGGTCGGGAATCCACACCGGCGAGTGCGAGGAAATGGACGATGGCGACATCGGCGGCTTGGCCGTGAACATCGCCGCCAGGGTGATGGGGGCTGCAGGCCCGGGGGAGGTCCTCGTTTCGAACACGGTCCGCGATCTCGTCATGGGCTGTGACTACGTGTTCGCTGGCCGTGGCGCCCATCGGCTGAAGGGGGTGCCGGGCGAGTGGGAGCTTCACGCCGTGGCGGAGCGGAGCGATCCGGTCCCCCTTCCCGACCATCCGTCGTTCGGTCCGGTCGATCGGCTTTCGACGATGGTTGCCCGCAGAGCCGCTGGGGCGATTCGGACGGTGGCCGGTTTCGCAAGCGGCCGCTGAACCTTGACCTGAGTTAGACAGCAGGTGGCGTCAGCAACCCTGGGTTCGTGAACACACTGAGTGTGTTTCTCAGGTCACGGTTCAGGCGGATGCGCCGGAGTAGTTCTTGACGCCATACAGCCAGTAGGCGCGCGATGCCGCGACCGAGGCGGCCGTCACCACCAGCAGGGTGATCATCGCTGTCGGCGTCAGGCGGTCCGTCAGCGCTTCGGCCGGAACCGTGATCGCCACGCCCAGCGGGACGACTGCCGTCAGCGCGCCCTGCAGCCAGAGCGGGTAGACCCGGATCGGCCAGCGGCCGGCGTCGTACAGACCGGTGATGATCGTCGCCATTTCGTCGGTGTCGATCAGCCAGAACGACGTGGTGGTGAACGCCATCCACACGCTGTAGAGGATCAGCGCCCCGCAGACCAGCCCGATCGCGAATAGCACCAGATCGACGAGGCCGATCGTCTCGGCGAGGTCCGAGAACGCCCACCCGAGCACGACGATGCCCACGATGACGTCGACGAAACTCCAGAACCCGATCTGCCGCGTCGAGATGAACATCTGCGAATCCACCGGGCGGATGAGAGCGAAATCGAGCTCACCCTCACGGACCTCGTACATGAACGAGAACATGTTCGGCAGGATGAACGTCGCCAGCAGCCCGCCGAGCAGCACGTGGACTCCGAGGACCGCATACAGCTCCGGCTCGGACCAGCCGCCCAGCTGGGTCGTGAACCCGAACACCAGCTGAATGGCGATGATCCCGGTCGCCAGCCGCACCGCAGATTGGACGATCTGCAGCACGAAGTTCATTCGGTACTGAACCTCGTATTGGGCGCCGAGTCGCCAGTGGACCAGCACGACCCGGGCGGAGTGCATCAACCTGCTCATGTGCCGACTGCCGTGAACTTGCGGATGGCGTTTCGCCAGACCGCCACGATGCCGAGGCCGGTGATGGCGACCCAGATCAACTGCATGCCGACGCCCTGCCAGATCTCAGTGGTGCTGAGCTGACCGATGAACACTTCGATCGGGAACTCGAAGGTCCACTTGAAGGGCAACCACGCCGACACCGTCTGCACCCAGTCCGGCATGATCGCCATCGGGACCAGACGCCCCGAGAGCAGCAGTTCCATGGCGATGATGACCTCGATCAATGCCTGCGCCCGGGTCGTCCAGAAGCTGACCAGGCCCAACAGCCACAGCACGTTGAAGCGGATGACGTATCCGGCCCATGCCGTCACGAAGAAGATCGTGCCCTCCAGCAGGCTCGGCGAGAACTGTGGTCGGAACAAGACTGTGAGGAAGACGGCGACGGGCACCCACAGGGTGATCCAGACGACCTTGGCGCCGGCCATGCTCGCAAGCTGACGGTGGTAGGGGTTGACCGGGTGCAACAGGTCGTTGGCGATCCGGCCGGTTCGGACCCACCAGTCCCACGCGCCCGGTGCGAGGGCGAGATTGAAGACCCGGACGAGCGTCCACACGATGTAGTACGACGTGAATTCGTCGACCCCGTACCCGTTGATGGCACCGGCCTGTTCGGCGACGGTCCGCCACACGATCAGATACACGATCGGCTCGATGAGGAACCCGAGCACGCTGATGAACGCCGCTCCCCGGTACTGCGCCTGGCGCTGCACGGCGGCGCGACCCTCGACCAGATAGATGGGGAGGAGACGGTTCATTCCACTGGCGCAGCAGCGGGGGCCGCGTCCTCGTCGCCGGAGGCGAAGGTGCGTTCGATGACGTCTTCGATCGGCGGGTCTTCGATGCTGAGGTCGAGCACATCGAGGTCGGCCAGCAGCTTTGATGCAACACCGGCCACGTCGCCCCGGGGTACCGCCAGCACGGCCTTGTCGGCGGTCCGCTCTGTGACGGTCCCGTAGCCCGAGACGTCTGGCAGCGAGCCGGTGACGCTGACGGTGATCGTCTTCAGCGCTCCGAACCGGTCGGAGAGATCAGAAAGGTCGCCGTCGAAGAGCTTCGCTCCCCGGTGGATGACGATCACCCGCTCGCACAATGCGGTGACGTCGGCCATGTAGTGACTGGTGAGCAGGATCGTCGCGCCTTGTTCCGTGGCGTAGTCGGCGACGAACCGGCGGATCCGCTTCTGCATGGAGAGGTCGAGCCCGAGGGTGGGCTCGTCGAGGAAGAGGACCGGGGGAGCGGGCAACAGCGCCGCCAGGATCTCGACCTTCATCCGCTCGCCGAGCGAGAGGTTGCGGACCGGCTTGGTGAGGAGGTCACCGACGTCGAGCATCTCGGTGAATCGTTCCCGTCGGGAGCGATAGTCGCCGTCGCCGATCGCGTAGATCGCCTTGCGCACATCGAGGGAATCGGCGACCGGCAGGTCCCACATCAAGCTGTTGCGGTTTCCCATGATCAGGGCGACATTCGTGAGGAACTCGGTTTCCCGCTCGGACGGGTCGAACCCGATGACCCGGGCGCGGCCCGCCGACGGATAGAGCAGCCCGGAGAGCATCTTCAGCGTCGTCGTCTTGCCCGCGCCGTTCGGGCCGAGGAACCCGACGACCTCGCCCGGTTCCAGCGTGAACGACATGTCACGGACGGCTTCGACGTTGCGATAGGTCCGGTTGAAGAGCGACTTGAGCGAGTTGAGGAAGCCCTCCTCGCGTACCGGAACCTTGAATGTCTTGGTCAGGCCCTCGACGACCACCGACGGCATCGGACCTCCTTCCCGATTCGAAGTGTGACAGCGCAGCGCTGCTGGTGCGCCGCAATTCGCCCGGACGGAAACCGGAGACGAGGGCCGGCAGCCCGCATCAGAGGTCGACGGTCGGCGCCGGCCGCGCCGCCTCCTCTACCTCGAAGTAGCTCGCCTGGGTGAACCCGAACATGCGGGCGAGCAGGTTCGTCGGGAACACCTCGACCCTGGTGTTGAGGGCGAGCACGTTGGCGTTGTAGATCCGGCGGGCGAGCTGGATGCGATCCTCGGTGAGTGCCAGTTCCTGCTGGAGCTCGAGGAAGTTGGTGGACGCCTTCAGATCCGGATAGGCCTCGGCGGTTGCCATGAGGATCCGCAGGTCCTTGACCAGTTCCTGTTCAGCGGGTGCCTGGAACTCCGCCGGCTGGCCGTTCGTGGCGATCGCCTGGCTGCGGGCGTTGGTGACCAGCTCGAGTACCGCCTGTTCGTGTGAGGCGTATTGCCGGACCGTCTCGACCACGTTGGGAATGAGGTCGTAGCGGCGTTTGAGCTCGGTCTCGATGTTCGACCACGAGTTCGCCACCAGGTTGCGCAACCGGACGAAGCGGTTGTAGCCCAGGCCCACGAACAGCAGCAGTCCCAGGACGACGAGGATGAGGATCGGGGCGATCTGGCTCATGTCCCGGAAACCCCGTACGAGGACCAGACGAGGCGGGGGAACTGCTCGATGAACGTGTGTGTGCGCACGGCGAGTGCCTCCATCTCGGTCCACGGCAGGCGACTGGCGATAACGACCAACACACCGGGCTCGATCTGGATGTCGAGGTCGGATGCGTTCGCCATCAGCCACTCCATCATCGCCGTGTCGACGAGTGTGAACGCGAACTGCTGGCTGCCCGATCGCACCTCGAAGGCGCGGTTGAACGCATCGGACTCGAACTGGACGTCGCTGCCCAGCCCGAGCGCGTTGGCGAGCTTCGTCCCGATCTGCTCTCTCCGGATCACGGTTGGAGGACATCGGATGTCCAGGTCGACCTTCACTCCGGAGAAGCGATGTGTGCTGGTCGACTGCTTGCCTTCTGCGTCTCTCCGATCGACCGTGTACTCGTAGTCGAACAAGACGACGGTGCGGTCCCGGAACGTCCCGACGAGGAGGTTCGATGCCCGCCGACGATCACCCATCCGGAAGATCGGGTGCGGCAGACGAGCGATCCCGAGGTCGTCGGAGGGGTGGTATGCCAATCCCAGTCGGGCTGCGAGCGTCTTCGCCGACTCCCGCCGCTTCGCTGCACTGACGACGCCGGAAACGAGGATGGCGATCGCTGCCACAACGAAGAGTGCGAAGAGAAACCCGGGTTCCACCCCATCAACCTACAGGTCAGCCCTGACGAAGCGGTTGGAACAGACGGCCTCGTTCGGACCAGAGCGTGATCGCCAATGAGGCGAGCCCGGCGAGCAGGAATCCGGCCGAGATCGGGGTCACGGTCCCGTCGAAGGCCCGATCGAGCAACGAGCCGAGCAGGGCTCCACCGGCGATCGAGACCATGCCGATCACGGCGGCCGCCATGCCTGCGACCGAACCCATCGGGTCCATCGCGATCGTGTTGCTGTTCGGGAAGATGAGCGCATAGAGCACCAGCTGCAGGGCGAGCACGGCGATGAACACGCCGAGCGGTGGCGCCCCGTCTGACGCCATCGCCAGAACCAGCATCAGCCCGCCGACCAAGGAGAATCCGATCGTTGCGCCATGGACCACCCGACGCACACCGAAGCGGGAGACGACCAGGCCGTTGCCCGTCATCGCCAGGCCCATGACGGCTGCGATCCCGCCGAAGATGTACGGGAAGAGGTCGGCGCGGTCGTAGACGTCTCCAAATATGATCTCCGAGCTGGCCAGGTACGAGCTGAAGACCCCGAACAGCACCGTCAGCATCATCGTGTAGCCGAGCGTCTGGCGATTCGAGACCACGAACCGGGCGGCACGTGCGACCCGGCCGAGGTGGAGGTCGAGGCGGTGTTCGGGATGGAGTGTCTCGGGAAGCCTGACGGACCAGGCGGCGATCAACGCGGCGTAGATCACGCCGAAGCCGAACACCCATCGCCACGAGGCGATCGCCAGGATCGCCGCTCCCAGCGACGGGGCGACGACGGGAACCAGGACGAAGATCGCCATGATGAACGACATGATCTTGGCCATGGTCTCACCCTCGTAGCGGTCCCGGACGACGGCGAGGGCCATGACTCGCGGTCCCGCCGAGCCCATTCCCCAGACGAACCGGGCGGCGTACAGCACCGGGAGCGACGGTGAGATCGCCGATGCGAGCGCACCGACCGCATAGAGCCCGAGACCGGCGTAGAGGGTGGGCTTGCGACCGAACCGGTCGGCGATGGGCCCCCAGAACGCCTGGGCGACAGCGAGGCCGACGAAGTACGCGGTGACGATCCCTGCGACGGCCGTCGAGTCGGCGGCCAGCCCGAACGCCTCTCTGATGTCGCCGAACGCAGGGAGCATGAGATCGATCCCGAGTGCGGTCGACGCCATGATCGCTGCGAGCATCGCGATGAACTCGGTTCGCGAGATCGACGTGGTGGACTGGGTGAGGACCAGGGCGGCACTCCAGGTGGGCGAAGGACAGAGGATACGGACCCGTGCACGCCACCGAGTCGGAGTCGCATCGCTCGGAGAACCAGGGAGCCGCGCTCCCGCGTTCGTCGTCGCCGACCGGGACCAGTAGCGTTCAAATGATGCAACCGCTGATCGGTCTCACGATGTACGGGCGGATCGAACGCCCGATGCCGACTGAGCACTACGAAGAGCACTTCACGGTCCCCTACGTCTACGTAGACGCCATCCGGCGCGCCGGCGGGGTCCCGTTCCTCCTTCCCCCGGGCGAGGCTCACACGGATCGGTGGCTCGACGGCCTCGATGGTGTCGTCATCGCCGGCGGCACGGACATCGACCCGTCCAGGTACGGGCAGGATCGGACGCCTGCGGTCCTGATCGCGGACCCCGAGCGGGACGAGTCGGAGATCGCACTCACGCGTGGTCTGTTGGAGCGGGACATCCCGACGCTCTTCGTGTGTCGAGGCATGCAGCTTCTCAACGTCACGCTCGGCGGCACGTTGCATCCGCACATCCCCGACCTGGGGTTCGGCGACATCCATCGTGACAAGGCGGGCATGTGGGCTTATCACGACATCGAAGCCGTGGACGGCTCGAAGGTGGCTTCGGCGATGGGCACCCCGACCGTCATGACCTACTCGGGTCACCACCAGGCGATCGATGAGGTGGCGCCGGGTCTGACGGTCACCGCGTCGGCGCCCGATGGGATCATCGAAGCGGTCGAGGTCGACGATGCGACCTGGGCGGTCGGCGTGCAGTGGCACCCCGAGGTCTCCGCCCACGACGACCCGACCCAACAGGCCTTGTTCGACACGCTGGTTGCGGGTGTCCGCTGATCAGGTGAGCAGGCGAATCACGGCGTCGAACGCGAACATGCCGAGCACGGGCCCGGCCAGGATCGTGGTGACCCGCAGTGCACCGGATGTCATCAGATATCTCGCGGCGAGGACGCTGGCGCCGACGAGTCCGATGAAGCCGAGTGAGAACACCAGACCCAACGCTCCGAGCAGACCTTCGACGTCATCGCTCGCCGGCCGGCTCAGCTGAGCGATCAACGCAACGAGGACGCCGATGATCGCCAGCGTCCATCCGTATCGGCGTTCCGTTGCGCGCAGCGGAGGCCGTTCAGACATGCCAGGACGATACCGGCGGAGCCACGAGCGAGGATCCGACTGGCCTAGGAAGCCGGGTGGTTCTCGGTCCCTGCCCGATTGAATCGATCGGTGCGCAGCGGCCCGAAGACGAGCTCGGCCAGCCCGAGAAGGGTCCAGACACCGCCAAGCACCATCACGCCGGTGAGCACCATCCCGAACATGCCGGGGTCACCGCCTTGGGAATGGTTCCAGCTGAGGAGAGACGCCACTCCGACCACGATCAACCCGCCGATGATTCGCTCGGTTGCATGCAGATCGGACACGGTCACCTCGTCGTGGATGAATCGGCATCCACGACCGAGAACTTGAGGTCCCGGCGGTGTCCCACGTCAGCGCGTCGTGGGCTTGTCGCTGCCCGTCTTGTGATCCCAGCTGAGACCTCGACGTGGTGACATGTCCGTGTCTTTCCTTGGCGAATACGTTCTCTGAACCGACCGTCCGTGGCCGCGATCCATACCTCCACCTCTTCGGCAGAATCCGGGAGTGGTCAAGGAGTTCTCAACCGGCACCGCTCAACCCGGCGGTCGATCGTTCCGATCTTCTGAGCGCATGAGGGTCATCGATGAACGTTGAAAGCCTGAGCGAACTCACGTCCGCCCTGCCCGCGTGGGTTCGGTGGGCGGGGCCCGTGCTCGCACTCGGCACCCTCGGTGCGGTATACCTGGTGGTGCGGTTCCTCGTTGTCGGAGGGGCACTCCGGGTGGCTGCGAGGAGTGGTCCATGGACCGAACGCGCGCGCCACGTCCATGTTGCACGGCTCGGAGCGGCGGTCGCCGTGTTGGTGCTCCCCGCAGTGGGCGGAGTTGCGTCGACTGCCTTCGTCGGGCCATTGTCTGCGGTACCCGCTCGAGCAGTGACGTTCCTGCTCGCCGGTGGCGGCGCTGTCGCGGCCATCCGGCTGTCCTCCGTGGTCGACAGGTACGTGCACGGGCCATCCGACGAAGGGCTCGTCCGCTCGGCGTTCGGGGTCGTGATCTCGTTTGCGCCGTTGCTTGCGCTCTTGGGGCTCGGGTGGTTCGCGCCATCGGCGCTGAACAGTTGGGTCATGGTGCCCTGGCTGATCGCCGTCGTCATCGTGATTCACCTCTGGCTCCGGGCGGCGTTGTTGATCGTGAGGACCCCACTCGCACGTGACGCCGACGCTCGGACCTCGACGATCGTCGATCGGGCCGCTCGGTCCCTCTCCAGAGAGGTCGATCGGGTGATCGAGTTCCGCACCCGACAGCCGAACGCCTTTGCCTTCCCATGGCTCAATGTCCTCGCATTCACCACCGGATTGTTGGACGAACTCGACGACGACGAGCTCGAAGCGATCACCCATCACGAGCTCGCACACCTCTCCGAGTCGGCCGGACTCACCCGCCTTCGCCAAGCACAGTTGTATGCGCTCGTCCCGATCGTGGCGACCCGCCCGCTGCTCGGTACGGTCGGGATCGTCGGTCCGGTGGCCGCGCTCGTGCTCTTTGTGGCCATGACGCAGATCATCCGACGTCGCAGCGTGGCGGCGGAACATGCGTCCGACTCCGCCGCCGTGGAGGCGATCCATCGTTCCGAGGTGTATGCACGTGCGCTCGAGACGACGTATCGCGTCGGCCTCATCCCGGCAGTGCTCCGTCGTTCCACGCACGGCCAGCTCCACGAGCGACTGCTGGCTGCGGGAGTGGAGCCCGACTTCGACCCACCGGCACCTCCACCCCGCTGGCGCGGGGTGGCCATGCTGCTCGCCACCGTCGCCGTGCTGACTGCAGCGTTGCTGAGTCCCTGGCTCACCTACGCCGTGGCAGGCAGCGACTCACTTCTCTCGACCCATTTGTCGGCGTCGTTCCCCATCTATGGGAGCGACGCGCTCGAGTGGCTCGCATCGCAGGCCGAGCTCGAGGAGCGCTGGTGGGACGCAGCCGTGCTCTACGAAGCAGCTGCCGAGGTGAGGCCCGATGACGAGTTCCTCCGATGGGAGACGACGCGGCTGTGGGCATTTGCAGGCGAATGCCTGCGGGCCGAGCAGTCCATCGCCCTGCTCGATCCCGACACCGACGTCGACGCGTTCGGCTATCTCGATGAGTTGATCGACTGGTGCCACCTGACCGGCGGCATGCCCTAGCCGAGCCGAGCATGATCGAAGCGGCCCGGACCGGGGAGGCCTACCTCCTTTGTTGGACGGCAGCAACCTTCCCGCTGATCCAGGGGGACACGCCTTCGCACGGCTGGCGGGGTTCCCCGACCCCCAGCCCATGGCTCATGGCCCATGGCGTCACAGCTCATGGCCCCTGGCTCACTGCTCACGGCTCCAGTGTGATGATCTCCCAGTCGCCTTCGAGGCCCTCGGTGAGACAGGAGCCTTCGCTGGTGATCATCACCAGGCGGTCCGCCGTCTCGATCTGCGGATACCGGCGAGTTCGTCGTTGTCGCATGGTGCGAACGGCACCACGTCGCCGATCCGCAGGCGTTCCTGATAGCCGTGGACGATCGACTTCTCGGTCGCCAATGCGAACTCTGCGAACCGGTCGTCGTCGATCCGGTCGAGCTCTCCGGGCACTCGGGTCCAGACGTCGCGCATCCCGAACGAACTGTCGACGAGAACGAACACTTCGTCGTTCTCCCGAGAGTTGTTGGCGAACAACGCAAAGGCCCCGAATATCACCACGAATGCGGCGAGCCAGATGGCAAATGCTCTCACCGCGGCCTACGTTCCCGCATTGAACAGTGCCGAGATCTTGAACTCGACGTCTTCTTCGCTTGCGTTGATGGTGGCCGCTTCGACCAGTGACGACAGCCTGCCGAGCTCGTCGAGATTCGCCTCGAATCCGACCGTGTAGACGGGGATTCGCAGCCCGCCGATCACGGGCTGGACGTCGTTCAGCGTGTAGCCCTCGTTGGTCTCACCGTCGGTGAGGACGATCAGCAGCAGCTTGGCGTTCGGGTTGGTGGCCTGGTGATTGAGCAGCATCGACAGGCCGAGCGTGATCCCGTCGTACATGGCGGTGCCGCCGGCGGCGTCCATGTCGTCGACTGCTGCGATGAATCGGGCCTGCTGATTGAGGTCGAACTCTTCGATCGGGAGCCGCAGCACCGTCTGGTCGCTGAACTCGACCATCCCGACGGACGCCTCTGAGCTGATGAACCCGCGGGCGGTCCGGAGCGCTCGCTGCAGCGAGAACAGCCTGGTGCCCGCCATCGATCCGCTGACGTCCGCCACGAACACCGCAGCGACCGGTCGGCCCCCGTCCTTCTTCTCCTTCCAGAGGTTCTGGGCGTCGATGAGGGAGGAGCCGGCAGGGATGTCGACGTCCGACGTGTAGGCGAGCGGATCGAACCCGTAGTCCTCTGCGAGGTTGCGATATCGGTCGCGGCGGGCGAACTCGGCGAAGGCCTCCAAGGTCTCCAACTCGGCGGGTGAGACGTCTCCGACCGCATACAGCGGGTTGTCGTGCCGCACTCCGAACGGGATGAACTCGAACCCGGATCGCAGCGAGTCGGTCTGGACGTAGGTCTGCCATTCCATCACGAAGGCGTCGAGCGACCCGTTGTCGTTCTCCACCGACTCCCGCATCTGCAACGTCGTCAGGGCGACGAACGGGACCTGCTGTTGGAACTGCTCGAGCACACTGGCCACGTCTGGGGCGGTCAACCGTGATTCGTCTCCGTCGGCGAAGTCGTTCAACACCGTCAGCAGGAAATTGAGCCCGGTGCTGGAGGCGAACGGGTCGGTGTAGCCCATGACGACGTCGCCGGCGACGACGGCTTCGATCAGGCTCCCGGCATCGAGCGTGTTGTACTTGGCGCGCAGTTCCTCGGCTGTCTCGTCTTTCATGACGATGCCCGCCACGTTGGGAACGAGCTGCTCGGAGACGAGTGCCACCGGCTCATGAACCGCGGCCATCTGGATCCACAGCTCGTTGGAGGGCGTGAACCCCTCCGGGACGTAGCGGCCTGCTGCGATGTACTGGTATCCGGTGCCGGATGCGATCTCGCGGATCTCGACGCCGGCGGTCTGACCATCGGAAAGGGTGATTCGCTCGTCGTTGAAGTCGTTGGCCACCTCGATGATCCAGCCATCGGTGCCGGTGCCCGACTTCTCGGTCGACGCGAAGATCTCGACGACGACGTCGGTGCCGCCAGGGGGCCTCACCTCGATCGGGAACTGGTCGATGTCGGGGAGGGTCTGAGCGAGGTCCGCCTGGCCGGAGGGCGCCAGATTGGCGCGACGGGTGACCGGATCGTCGATCCAGCCGATGTCGTCGACCAGGTTCTGCAGTTCGATCTTGGCGTCTTCGATGGTCAGTGGCTCTGGCTCTCCGCACGCCGCCGCGATCAATCCGAACGCGACGAACAGCGCGATCATGCGGACCTTTCGAACTGGCATCATGTTCGAGCCCCCTGTGGAACGACGATCATTCGGACTCCGACGGCGTCGTGTCGGTGTCGAGCTCGAGTGCGGCGGCAGCGTCGCGGCCCTGCTCGAGCTTCTGTATGGCTTCTTCGCTCTGCTCGGCCAACTGGTCGAACTCGACGATCGTCGCCGCCATCTGTGGCAAGGCGTTCCGCCGGTACGCCGAGATCTCGTCGAGCGCGGCGTTGATGTCTGCGAACGCAGACCGCAACGAGTCCATGTCCAGCATCGACGACGACGCCTGACGGTGGATCTCGGTGCCCTGTTGACGGAGCCGTTCGGCGGTGCCGGCGATGATCTCCGACGTCGTCGTGTTGATGGCTTCGACCTTGTCCAGCACGATCTTCTGGTGGGCGAGTGCGAGCGCAACGGTCACCGCGACCTGAAGGGCGCTGACGGTGACGTCGATCGCCCGGTTCACGCCCCGTACGAGCTCCTTGTTGTTGCGGATGATCAGCTCGGTGGCGAGCACACCCTGCTGGTTCACGGCGAGCTGTTGCTGTAGGTCCATGATCCGCTGGCGAAGCGAGAACAGCAGCTCCTCCTCGATGAACTGGCGACGGGTCTCGTCGGTCTCGGCGGCCAGCTGCTCGGTGAGCTTCTTGTCGATCGCCTGACCCAACGCGATCTGATCTGCCAGCGTATGGGTCAGCTCTCGCATGTGGCCCTGGTCCTCGCCGAGGGTGATGTTGTCTCGTTTGAGCTGGTCGCGGCCCTTCTCGAGGGACTTGACGATCGAGTCGATGACCGTCTGGCTCGACTCGTATCGCATGAAGTAGCGCTTGAGCGGTGTGCCGACTCCCGGGATCGCCCCGACGGCCCGGGTGAACCAGCCGGGGTCGAGGTCGACCGAGACCGGGTCGAGCTTCTCGACTTCCATGCGGAGGTCGGTCAGGGACTTGGCGACCGGCCCGCCGTCCTCGGCGCTGTGCGACAGGTCCCGAATCGGCGCCTGGAGCATCCTGCTGCGGTTGGCCGCCTGGCGTTGGAGGTCGCGGCCCATCGACTCGACGGCCTCACGGCTGCGTTGGATCGAGTCGTGGTCGGTCGGGTCGAGAGCGATGAGCTGGGCGGCGTAGTCGGCGGCCTTCTGCTCGATCTCCGACGTCGGCTCGGGTTCGAGCTGAGCGAGCTCGGCCTTCGCCTCCTCGACGCCCAGGCTGAGATCGAGTGGGGGAAGTGTTGCGGCTGCGGTGGGCAGTTCGCCTGTCATCGTGTCTCCTCGTTCTTGTGTGATCTGAAGCTATCCGGTGGCATATCGGCTGGCCCGGTCGGCCAGTTCCTCGAGGGCCGCCATGGCGGCCGTGGCGTCTTCTGGTGTCCGCCCGATCGGGGCGTTGGCCAGCGACGTGGCGGTCCGGTCCAGCAGCGTCATCGCCGCCTCGTTCTCGGCGAGCAGCGCTGCGACCTTCTGCTGCTGGCTGTCCCGGAGCGCTCGGCGGCTCTCGAGTGACTTCAGCTCGCTCTCGTCGGCCTCGTCGTCGATCCCTTGTGCTGCGAGCTCGGCGAGTCGCGTCTCGATGTACTCGCTGTCGATGGCGCTGATGCTTCGCTGGGCGACCGCCACCTCATGCAGGTTCTCGAGCGTCGACTCGTAGACCGCTTGGGCAGTGGTGAGGTACCGGGCGTAGGTGAGCTCACCGGCGTCCATCCTCCGACCGAGCACGTCGGCCAGGTTGTCCCGCTTCTGGGCGAGCGACTTGAGTTGCCTGGTGGGGCGCGGATCCTCGAGCTCCTCCAACTCCTCGACCAGCTTCGCCATCTCCTCCTCGTCCACCTCGGTGATCCGGGGGAGGCTGAACTGGAGACGGTTGAGCGTGCCGGTCACCGTGAGCGCCAGTGGCCAGGCCGCCAGCGAGACGGCGGCAAGGCCGAACAGGACGGCGATCATGAACCCGGGGGGCTCGAGTAGGACGAGGATGGCAGCGACGGCGGCAACCACGAACGTGACCACGACCCACGTCGCCGGGTACGACATCATCGCCTGCCACCAGTTCTTCAACTCTGCTCCTCGCCGGGACAGGTGTGAATCCGGTCGGATTGGACGCCGCCCCTCAGGGTTTGAGACTACCCGGCACCGCCGGCTGCGGGGCCGGTGCGATGTCGCTCGAGACCATCGAACCCGCAGATGGCGGAGCGACAGGCGTATCGTCGAACGGGTGGACGAAGAACTTCGGACATGGTTGGTTGCGGGGGATCCGTCGATCGTTTGGCAGGTGGAGCGAGATCTGCTTGACCTGCCTGAATCGATGTGGGCGGCCACCCAGGCTCGTGTCGCCACCCAAGGCTGGGGCGCGCAGCTGTTGGCCGAGCGTTCCCCGGATGGCAGGTGGGCGCAGGGGCTGTACGGGCCGAAGTGGAAGTCGACCACCTACACGCTCCTTGAGCTGTGGAGGATGGGCCTACCCCGCGACCATCCCGAGGCGATCTCGTCCGTAGAACTGCTGCTCGACAGACCGGTGTGGGTGTTCGGTGTCGGTCGCGACGAGTGCGTGGCCGGCTTCGGCCTTGCGCTCTCGAGCTGGTTCACGATCGACGACGATCGCCGTGACGATCTGGTCCTGTCGATCCTCGAGAGCCAGCTCGACGACGGTGGCTGGAACTGCCGCACCCCGAGGACCGGTTCGAAGCACAGTTCGTTCCACACCACGATCAACGTTGTCGAGGGACTTCGGGAGTACGCGCTGTCCGGCGGACGGCGGACGGACGACACGGAGGCCGCCGAGCGGAGGGCGATGGAGTTCTTCGGCGCCCATCGGCTCTACCGCTCGCATCGCTCCGATCACATCCCCGACGAGCGCATGACGCGGATGCCGTTTCCGCCACGCTGGCACCACGACGTGCTCCGGGGTCTCGACTGGTTCCGGGCGGCGGAGGCGCTGCGGGACGATCGGCTCCAGGACCCGATCGACGTTGTCCTGGGCCATCGGCGCAAGGACGGCAGGTGGCCGATCCACGCCAACTACTCAGGCGAGGTGTGGTTCAAGATGGAGTCCGGCCGCGCTCCGAGCCGATGGAACACGCTCCGGGCGCTGCGCGTGCTTCGCTGGTGGGACGGGGCGAACCACTGACCTGGTCACCGTCGATCACTGTGGGACCGCCACGCCGATGATCGCTGGAGCAGGGAACTCGACCCGCCCGTCGGACCCGACGAAGCGCTGCAGGCGGTGGCGAGCTGCCACCACGAGGCGCTCGAATGCGGCGTCGTCGATCATGTCCGAGAGCGTCCAGCCGCGAACATCGGTGTACAGCCATGCTTCGAGTGAGCGGAAGCGTGCCACGCCCGGCTGAGTCCTCACCTCGACCACGTCCAAGCAGCCGTCGAACCGCGCTGCCAACTCGTCTTCGGTACCGATCGAGAACGGGGCCAGCAGGGCGTCGGCCGCGGCGGGACCGATCTCCCGATCCAGCAGTTCGACCATCGCGGCGTACCCAGGGCTCTGCGAGACGTTGGCCCAGGTGGAGACGACCACCCTGCCGCCCGATCTGACCACGCGAGCCATTTCGGCCACCGCATCTCGGGGACGCTCGAGAAACATGAGGGCGAACTGGCAGACCACGGCGTCGAACGAGTCGTCGTCGGCCGGGATGTCCTCCGCGGCTCCGTGGACCCAGGTGACGCCGTCGGACAGCTGACGAGCCACGTCCAGCATTGCGGGATTGATGTCGAGGCCCACCACATGACCGGAAGGTCCGACCTTCTCGAGTGCCGTTCGTGCCACGACTCCGGTGCCGGTGCCGACATCGAGCAGCCGACCACCGACCCCGACTCCCGTCAATGTGACGGTGCTCGCAGCGAACTGCCCGAACAGCGCTGGAACGAAGAACTCCTCATACACCTCGGCGGCCGAGGTTGCCACCTGACCGCGTGCTGCATCATCCATGGCGTCACCTTCCCGCGACCGTCTGGCCGGTACCAGCGCGAAATCAGTACCAACAGACCAGCACCGATGGCGCGAAGATCGAACCATGACGAGCTATCGCCAGTACTGCCCGATCGCCCGGTCGTCGGAGATCCTCGCCGAACGCTGGACGCCGCTTGTGGTCCGCAACATGCTCTGGGGAGCCTCGACCTTCACCCAGATCGCCCGGGGGGTGCCGGCGATGTCTCGTTCGATGTTGATCAAGCGCCTGCGGGAGCTGGAGCGGGCCGGAGTGATCGTCAGCCGGCCCAAGACAGGCGGGCACGGCTCGACCTACCACCTCACGCCGGCGGGTCGCGACTTGGCAGACGTCACAGACGCCATGGCGGCATGGGCAACCCGGTGGCTCGACGTCACCGAGAAGCACACCGACCCAGGCTTTGCGCTGTGGGCATGGGTCGAGTTCCATCTGGCACGGGAAGCCCTCCCGGTCGATCGCACACTCGTCGCCTTCGAGTTCCCAGACGAGTCACCCGGCAACCGCTACTTCTGGCTGCTCGCAGAGGGCGGTCATGCCGAAGTCTGCTACACGGACCCGGGAGGCGAGCCCGATGCCCATGTGGTCGCCGGATCGGAGGCGTTCGTCCGCTGGCACATCGGTGAGTGGACGTGGCGCCAGGCGCTGCGAATCGGTGCGATCGAAGTGAAGGGAGCGCGTCGCACGACGGCTGCCATCCCGACTTGGCACGTCCCCGAACCGGCCTTCCCTGCCCGGTAGGTCCGTTTCCTCAGCCTTCGTCGCAGGCCCCGCCGGGGACGATGACGACCTCGTAGCCGTCATCGTCGGCAGCACCGACCTGGATGTGGTCGGTGGCGATGAATGTGTCTGTGTTGGTCTCGAGGACGTGGAGGTGCGTCGCATAGGTCCCGAACTCGGCGAAGTACGCAGTCTGGGCGTCGTCCAGCCACCGTCGCTCGAAGTCGCACGTGAACTCGCTGTATCCCGGCGTGACCGGGGTGGTGAGTGGGATCTGCGGCAGATCACAGTTGTCGACAGCCCATCGCGCGACCGCACGCTCTGCAAACTCCATGGCGTCGGTGAACGGTGGTCGTTCGCCGCCGGTGAAGTGCCAGTCCATCCGCTGCTCCCAGAACCCGAGCATCACTTCGAAAGGTTCCTCGATTTCGGGTGGAGTCACGTCTGTGGCAGCTATTGCATGATCGAGCCAGAGTTGGGCAGGGACGATTGCGTCCGTCGCCCATCGGTAGGGGAGGTTCCCGTAGATCGTGCAGAACGCGGCGTCGGCGCCCAGACCCGACACGTCGGGTACGGCGAAGGCCTGCCCGTCGCTGCGCGGGGCCTCGTCGATGGCGGCGCTGGAGTGACCGTCGTCGTAGGCCATGAAGGCCTCGATGAACTCGTCCCACCACGCCATCGGGTCGGTGTCTCCGACATCGGGGAACTCGACGGAAGCGTCGGGCTCGATCGCGATCTCCACACCGGGCGATCCGGACGCACTTCCCGAAATGCGCAGGCCGGCGACGAGGTCGCCCCGCAAACGCGCCTCGATCGTCAGCAGGTCGTCGTCGAACTCGATGTCGAGCGCCTCCTCGACAGATCTGCGGCTCTCCGGAGGAATCTCCCCCAGGTCGAGTGTGGCCGAGAACCCGTCCGCGGTGGCTTCCGGCTCTCCCGCCTGCGCGAACAGCAATGAGGGGAGCCGAGCCGGCCCGCGTTCGGGGTCGTGGATCCAGTCGGGGAAGCCCGGGAGTTCTTCGGTCGGGAGGAAGCCGTCGAGGTCCACGCCCTCGGCCGCGTCGGTGTTGGCCAACCCGCGGGTGTACCGGCGGTCTCCGAGGCGAAGCACCGTGTAGTTCGCGTTGCTGTCGGCGCCGCCCAGGCGGCCGAGATCGACATGCCAGACGACCGACTCGGCTGTTCGGTCCACCGCGCCTGCGATTCGCACGAGATCGGGGGCTGTCCCGTCGGAGTCGGATCCGGCGTGCCACAGCTCGATCAGCCAGGTGAACCGGTACGTGTCCAGCGATTCGGTCGCAGTGAGGAGGTCATCGAAGGCGATCGGCTCCTCTCCGAGCGGTGCCTCAGCCGGAATTGGCGGCGTGGCTGCCACCGACTCGATCGTCTCATCGCTGCCGTCACTGCACGCGACGAGCGCGATCACGACTGTCAGCAGAAGCAGAGTGCGCACCACCCAGAAGCTATCGGGTCGTTGGTGCTGGGGCTTGACTTCGACCGAGTCGATCGTTCACTCGACGAGCGAACGACTCAGCATCGCGTGCACGCCTTTGTTGCCGTCGACGAGCTGGGTGACGTGCAGGTTCACGGCGAGGCTGGCGAACATGTACGCCTCGTCGGGACGGATGTCGAGCAGGTCGGTCATCCATCTGATCATGTCGCGAAGGGCGTCTTGGGCGGCCCGATCGAGGTCGGGGTCGAATCCGTGGGTGATGTAGTGGGTTGGTGTGATCGCCCGGGGAGCGCGGATCGGTTCGACATCATGGATCGTGAGACGGACCGTGCCGGTCAGGCAGGTCTCGAGCGCCGTCAGGCTGACCTCACCGTCCCCCTGCGCGGCGTGGCCGTCGCCGATCGAGAACTTTGCTCCGTCGGTGAACACCGGCAAAAACACGCGTGACCCGGCCACGAGTTCTTTGTTGTCCATGTTCCCGCCGTGGAGGTCGGGTGGCTTCGAGCTGACTCGGCCCTCGGCCGGGGCAACCGCCAGGATCCCGAAGAACGGGGCGAGCGGGAGTTCGGTACCCCACGGCATCGTCGCCGACATTGCTTGCCGGTCGATCGGGAGATGGCGGATCCACCCGTCGGGGAAGTCGTCGACCGGCAGTGTCCCCAACCCCGGCTTGTGGACGTTCCATCCCCAATCGGCGTCGAGTCTGATGTCGACGATCTCGATTTCGAGAGTGTGACCGGGACGGGCTCCTCTGATGGCGATCGGCCCGGTGAGGACGTGCGGCCCGAGCTCGGGTGTGAGCTGTTCGTGGATCTGGGTGAGCGCTGGAGGTACCTCGAAGGGAGGCCCGGGCATGTACTCGGGTGCTCCCGAGACCGTTCCCGACCTGAACCGTGTCGCCGGACTCGATCTCGAGGGCCGGATCGATGCGAGGCGTCGAAGTACCCCCAGTGAACGGTGTCCGGTGCGGGGTCGAGGATGTGGGTTGCCATTGCACGACGGTACCGGCTCGGTTGGGTGCCCCGAGGGCTGCTCAAGCCGAGCTCGATTCACTCGAGTCGGTGATTCCTTCGATCGCTTCCAGGCCACCCGCTTGGTACGCAGCCCAGTCCGGTGACTGTTGAGCGAGGTGACCGAGTCGTGCGAGGCCCGGTCGGGCGGCGTCCAAGGCGCCGGCAAGCGTTGTCCCGGCTTTCAGTTTCGACCTGACCGAGACCAACGTCGCGACCGCCCCCTCGTGATACTTGACAGCAGGATACGAGCGGCCCGATCGACCGATCGCGCAGAGGCTCTGATCGCCGGCCGCATCCTTCAGTCGACGCTCGGCAGCCTCGATCACGCGATCGACGAGGTCGCTCTCGGTGTTGGTCACATCTCGCTCGATTCAGTCGGAGACCGGTCCACGCTTCATTGGATGCGCCAGAGTCAACAGGGTCGCGAGCGCCGTCCCGGCTCAGCCGACGATCGACGCAACCGGTGAGTCGGAATCGGCTGGCGGCGGGTCGGCGAGTTGGCTGGTCAGACACGACTCCGGCTCACGGTCGGGTCGCCATCTCAGCATCTTGGTGGTGCCCCGGAACCGGCCGGAGGACGCCCAGTTGTACTGGACTTCGACGACCCGGTCCGGGAGAACCGGGGTCCACGAGTGGTCTCGGCCGGCGGCGCCGCTCCATCGATTGGGTGCACCGGGCATCGAGCCGTCGGCGTTCGCCTCGACATCCATCCACCCCGACCACGGATGATCAGAGATGTCATCGAGAGCGAGCGGCTCCATCTCCTCGAGCAGCTCCTTGCGCTTCTTGGCGGTGAAACTGGCGGCGACACCGACGTGCCACAGCTGTCCGTCGGGCGCATACAACCCCAGGATCAGCGACCCGACGCCGTCACCTGACTTGTGGATCCGGTAACCGGCAACCACGCAGTCGGCGCTGCGTACGTGCTTGAGCTTGAACTGGGTGCGCTTGTCCGAGACGTACGGATCGCCCAGCGGCTTGATGATGAGTCCGTCGAGGCCGGCGGCCTCGGTGGTGTCGAACCAGTGCATCGCCGTCTCGGGGTCGTTGGTCGCCGGGGCGAGATGGACAGGAGATTCGAACCGATCGGCGATCGATTCGAGCGCCGCCCGCCGCTCCGAGAACGGAGCCTTCAACAAGGATCGGTCGTCGAGCGCCAGGATGTCGAAGGCGACGAAGTCGGCCGGTGTTTTCTCGGCGAGCATCTGCACTCGTGAGTCGGCCGGATGGATCCGCTGGCCGAGAGCATCGAAGTCCAGCTTGCCGTCGATGCCGACGATCAACTCGCCGTCGACGACGCAGCGTTCCGGCAGGCTCGCCTTGAACGGCTCGATCATCTCGGGGAAGTAGCGGTTGAGTGGCTTCTCGTTCCGGGAGCCCATCACGATCTCGTCGCCGTCCCGGAACACGATGCAGCGAAACCCGTCCCACTTCGGCTCGTACGACATCTCGCCTTCGGGCAGTTTCGGCACCGGTTTGGCGAGCATCGGCTTGATCGGCGGCATCACAGGGAGATCCATGGTGCGAGGGTATCTCGTACCCGTCTGTGCGTGCGCCGCGACCGGCTCGATACGCGGAAGCGCCGTCTGTGGGTGCGACGAGGTATTCTGGCCTCCTCCCCGGTCACACCGACTGAATCCACGTCACCTTCGCGTCGGTGAGTCGGCAGCCGGTGTTGACGTGTGGGTCGCCCGCGGTGCTCTGCACCCCCGTGGCGATCACCCGGTCTCCCGCGACGTAGAAGACCGGTGCACCACTCGTGCCGCGGCGTACGTGCAGTGCATACGTGAACCGCTCGGCGTGCAGATCGCGGATCGAGTCGACGTCCATGTTCTGCTGATTCTGTTCGACGTCGCTGCCTTCAGCGGCGTAGCCGCACACGACGATGCCGCTCAATGGCGACATCTGCTGCTCTTCGATGGCGAACCACGTGTTGTTCGGTGGCGGTGTGGAGACCTTGATCACACCCAGGTCCCAGTCCGAGAACGACTCGCTCACGCCCGTCACCACACCGCTGGAATCGGTGAACACACTGCCTGCGGCGTTGTGGTTCGGGTGGGGCACGAAGTTCGACGATCCCGTCACCGTGAACGAAGGGAAGGTGGACATGTTGTGATGACGCCCTGGGTGCACGGTGATCCGTGACGCGGTGTTCGAACCGAGCGCCAGGTTGTGTCCTGCCGTGAGGATGCGATCCGGTGCGATGTAGAAGCCGGTCCCGATCCCGGTACCTGCACCCGACGTGATCTCGAGCTGGCAGATCGCCGAGTGCGGGAAGAACGTCGGGTTTTCGACGCCTGTCGTGAACCGCAGATGGCGCCCGAGCGCCTCGCCGATAATCGCGATCCAGTCCCAGAAGTTGTCGACGGCCGAGAAGTCTGGGACGACATCACCGACGACGAGTGCTCGCGGGTCGACCGACGCCGCCTGGACCGCGGCGACCGGCGGCGTCTTGAGATGTCCGACGTAGCCGAGTTGCTGGTTGAGCATGAGTTCGGCGAGGTCTCCCGGCGCCGTCCAGGAAGGGGGCGTGCTGGTCAGCGGCCGCCCGGCCGCGGCGTAGGCGGCGATCACCAGTTCCGAACAGAAGAATGCATCATTCGATCCGCTGCCGAGGTTCACCCGGCCCGCCCATTGGCGGCAATCCTCTCGGTCCTGACCGGTGCGCCACGAGCACCACACGGCGTCGTCGAGACGGAAGAGCGCCTGACGGATCAGGGCGATTCCGTCGTACGACTGGCCGACCTTCGACAACGCAAACCCCTTGATACGGTCCCGTTCGCCGGCGGTGAGACCACTCAGGCGGACTGCCACGGCCAGGCTGTCGTCGGCCAGCGCCTCGTCGAGTGTCTTGGCTTCGACACCGCCTCCCACCGCTTCCACGATTCTGTCATCCCCGACGTAGATGGCAGCGTGGCTCACGGGAGAGCCAGTCACACTGCGGATCGCATCTGAGATGTAGGCGTCCGTCGTGGAGAGGATGACGTCCCCGATCTCGAGCGCGTCGGGCCCGATCGACTGACCTCCGACTCCGGGATCGAGGGGGATGTCGGAGCCGAGGGTCGCAGGCCCATGCCAGGGACGCTCAAGCGCTTGGGCGCGGGTGTCGTGCGCTCGAGCTGCGACGCCCAGCGTCGACACCGTGTACTGGTATTGGGCGAACGCCTCGAATGGCGATGGTCCGACTGAGACGCCGATCTCACCGCTGACTCCGATCACACCGCCACCGCTGGTCGACATGAGGACATGCGCCGCGATCATCGGCCCGACACCGGTGTCGATGCTGACGCCTGCCGCAAGGGCGGATCCATTGAAGACGGAGGGCCCACCAAAGACGACGGTGACCGTCGCCGTCGCCGAGATCGACACGATGGCACCGAGCAGACCGCTCACCGTTCCATAGAAGCCGAGGTGTCCTCCCGGTGCGATCACCATCCCGATGGAGAGGCCTGCTCCTGCCACGATTCCGCCAGACACGGCTGGTCCGATCCCGATGGTGACGTTGTGCGCAGTGGACAGTGCGCGGAGCGCTGGGAGCAGCAAACCGATCGGAGTGGTGGACAGTGCCGCAGTGATCAGCTCGTCCTGCCACCACTCAAGCAGATGCGCAGGCGGGAGCTGGACCGACACCTGGCCGTTCTCCAGGGCACGCGGGCCGGGCATACCCAGTTGCTGCAGCGGTGCGCTCTCGAACTCGGCGAGGAACTGCTCGATGTCGTCGTTCGGTACGCCGCGCTCTCTCAGCGAGGCGGCAGTTCGCTCGACGTTCGGCGTTCTCGGTGAGGGTTCGACTTCGAGCGACCCCGGTACGGAACGGATGGTCGGAGCCGGGAGGTGTGCATCGAGCGTCTGGGCGAGCGCAGTCGCCACCGTGTCGAGGAACGCGACATCCGTCGCCGCCTGCGCACGCGCTGGGTTGGTGAGATCGAACATCTCGACCAGTGCAACGATCGTGCCCGGAGTGTGTCGATCGCGCTTGATGACGCCGAGGTCGGCCTGGATCACGTCGCTCTCAGGTGCTCCGATCGCCGAGGCGAGCGCGGCCTCGAGGTCCGCGGCGAACGCTCGGTCCGACTCGGTTCCGTCCCGGTTGACGTAGACCTCGATCGAGTCGTGACTCGGATCGACATGTCCGTTGCAGTGCAACGAGAGGAACAGGTCCGCGCCGACCGCTCGCGCGAACCCTGCACGCTGCGCCAGCGAGAGGTTGGTGTCACTGTCGCGGGTCAACAGGACGTTGGCGCGACCAGCGAGCCGTTGACGCACCCTCCGGGCCATGTCGAGCGTCACGTCCTTCTCGAGCACACCTCCACCGCTCGTGTTGTTCGGTGATGAGCCGCCTACTTCGCGATCGCCGCCGTGGCCGGGATCGAGTACCAGGGTTGGGGTGGTCGTCATGTGTTGCTCTCCTCTCGGATCATTCGGTGCGTCCTCACGTGGATGGCGTCGCGACCGGGTTGGCTGCTGGATTCGGTGTGGCCGACTGGATGCGGCCGATCACATCGGTGTCGGCGAATCGTTCGAGTGGGAACGTCTCGCTCTTGAATTTGAGATCGAGCTCTCCGGTGAGGTCCACGTCGACGTTGATCTCGTCTGTGCTCACCTGCTTGGCGGTCTTCACGTAGGCGACGCTCGTCCGTGTCTTGGCTCCCCATCCGAACCACCCCGCTCGGGCAGAAGACTCGTGCTGGAAATCGAACTTGCTGGCGGTCTCGGCGCGACCGGTGTCCGACGCGTCGATGTGGAAGTCGAGCTTGGCTCTCACCCGTCCGCTGGTGACGATGATCCGATTGATGCCCATGAGAACCATCGTCGAGAGCACCTGATGCCTGCTCTGGGCGAGCTGTCGTCTGGCCGCAGGCACGAGGACCGTCTCGATCGCCTCGTCGTCGATGTCGACATCCTCTTCGACACCGAGATCTGTGCGGAGGTCCGGCCGGGCGAGATCGCCTGCGCCGTCTCTGGCACGAGCTTGGGGCGCCGGACCGGCTGTGTCCACCACCACGTGGCCCGGATACCGCGCCGCCAGATAGTCTCGCGCCTGGTTGTCGGTGATGTTGTCGGCCATGAACTGGTCGACCGTCTTTGCGACGTTGGCCAGCAACTCGCCGAAGGCCTCCATTTGCTGGATCGACGATGTGACGATCGCATCGAATGTGCCTCGAATCAGATCTGCGACGAAGTTGGGGAAGTCGATTGCGTCGAGCGTGTCACGGGTGACCGTGGCGACCTGACTGACCGCCCTGGGCGAGAACTCCGACTGTCCGGCAGCCGCACGCGCCAGCGGCTGGTTTCCGCCGCCGGGAACGGTTGTCCGCTCGCGCAAGACCGGTGTCTGACCGAGTCGCTGCGCCTGTCCGAAACCGTCGTGGAGAAGCGCAGCGCTGTAGCCGGCGATCTTGGTCAGATCCGCTTCCATCTGGCTCCGCTGGTCCCCCGTCAACGAGTAGTACGCCGGGCTCTGCTCGAGCAGCGCCTGTACTTGTGTGGCCACGAGCCTCTGCACGGCCGGTGTCACTTCCACCCCATTCGGGCTCGGTGCCGTGTCGAATGGACCGTTGAGAGGGGGGCGGGGCCGCTGGATGACGTGCGCGCTCATAGCTGATGCTCCTCGGTTGTCGATCCTTCGGCCGTCGGCGGGGCCCCCGCTCCCGTCCGTGGTGGGCTACCGGCGTTCGTACCGGGTGTGGTGGTCGAACTCGAATCGCTGCCAGCAGGCGCGGTATTCGTCTCGCTTCCGGTCCCCGTTCCACCGGGTGCAGGTGACCGGGCCGGTGGAGGTGTCACCGGTCGGCCGCCGCTGCCGGCTCCGGGCCGCGACGGGCTTGCTCCGGGTGGTGGGGTCGCTCCGGCGGGAGGAGCGGACGGTGTCGCGGTTCCCCCTCCGGCTCGCGGTGCCGGCGGCGTGACCGGCGCGGGTGGCGTGGGAGGGGCGGGGGCCGGAGGCATCTGCCCGATCGGCCGGACCGGCTGCGCCGGCGGTCGCTCGGTTCGCCCCGCACGCATCGATGCGCTCTCGCCCCATGGCGGCGGGTTGGATTCCGGAACCGGGGTGTTTCGGCGAATCGTCTCGGCGCCGCCTTCGTTGACGAACCGTTCGAGCGGGAAGACGTCCGACTTGAAGTGGATCTCGACTTCGCCGGTCAGGTCGGCGTCGACGTTCAGCTCGCTCTCGCTCTGGGTTCGGGTCGACTTGACGTAGCCGACCGACATCGACGCCGAGGCCGACCAGGGGCCGAATCCGACTGAGCCGGCCGCCGAGGTCCTGAAGTCGAAGTCGGACGCACGCTGTTGCGCCGATCGGTCGGTCGTGTCGACGTGGAGTGCCATCGTCGCCCGGATCTTCCCGCCGGTCACGATGACGCGGTTGATGCCCATCAGCACGAGCATCGACAGTGTCTGCAATCGGCTCTGCGCGAGCTTTCGGCGTGCGGCAGGCACGAGGATCTCCTCGTAGGCGTCCTCGTCGCCAGGATCCACGGCCTCTGGCAGTCCCAGTTCCTCCCGCCAGCCGGGTGCGGGGGAGTCTTCGGCTCCATCACGGGCGGTCAGGCGCGGCTCGCCCGGGGCGAGCGCGATCTGGAGGGGGTAGCGCTGAGCGAGCCAATCGCGCGCCTGGTTGTCTGTGATGTTGTCGGCCATGAACTGGTCGACGGTCTTCGAGACGTCCTCGAGAAGGCGGGTGTACGCCTCCATCTGCTGGATGGAGCTGTCGACGATGGCGTTGAAGCTGCCGCGGATGAGGTCGCTCACAAAATCGGGGAACGAGATCGCCTCGAGTGTCGCCCGTGTGACCCGGGCGATCTGATCGGCTGCGGCGGGTTCGAACTCGTCGGCGGCGGACAACGCCGTGGCCGGCCGGGTGACTGCCACGGGACGCTGGCCGAGCTTCTCGCTCTGGACCCAGTCGTCCCGCAGGCACTCGGCGGCGTAGCCGGCGATCTTCACCATGTGGTGTTCGAGTGACGACTGCTCGGTCGGTGCGAGGTGATGGAACGAGGGGGCTGACACGAGCAGACTCTTCACGCTGTCCACGCACCAGACGCTCGGTCGACCCGGACGGTCGGATGCCTGAGGGGTTGGGGCTCTCGTCGAACGGTGCTGGGAGAGCTGGGACTGTGAGGTCGGTTGCCGCCATCTCACGCTGCCGCCCCGAGCTCGAACCCTGCGGCCATCAGCCACAGTGCGGCAGCGTCGATCGTCTCGGCCCCGGGCTCGCCGCTCGCCGCCGACGCCGAGCCGATCCAGGCGATCAGGTGCTGACCGGTCTGGCCGAGTGTGACGTGTCGGTCGATGTCCGGCTGCCCGTCCGACCAGACCGCCCGCACCACGTCCCACATGCTGCGGCCCGCCACCAGAGCCAATACGCCGGGGTGCCCCAGCAATTCGTAGGTCCCTCGGACTTGGGCGGCGATGCGCCGCGCCGCCGTCACGGTGTTCCCATGTTGCCGGAAGGCCAGGTTGTTGCGGACTCGCCCGGCAGCGACACGGACCGAGGCATCGCGACGTGGTGCAGTCGGCATGCCGAATCGGCTGGCGTCGGCCCATGACTCGATCGCCGAGCAGAGATCGAGAAGCAGCTCGGGGAACGCCCCGTTGGCGTTGGCGTCGCTGGCGCCCGCCCCGACTCCGAACACCCGGGCGTACAACTGATCTCGGACCTCCTGGCCGTACCAGTCGCGCCGTTTCGTCGCCAACTCATCGAGGAGCTGCGCAGCCTCGATCGACCGCAGGTCGAGGGTCACCCGATTGTCGATGAGCAACTCGCCAACTCGCAGCATCCCGGTCTGCTCGAGCTGAGCGATGAGATACAGCCCGGCGAGGACGGCGAGCGTCGGAGGGTCGACATCACCGGAAACGGGTGCGCGGATCGGCGGGATCTCGATCTCGAACGGGTCGTCTGCGAGCGTCATCGCAGGCGGAGTCGCCAACCGGACCGCCTGGGCAAAGGCTTGCAGCGAAGCTGCGAGATCGAGCGTTTCCATCACCCGCCGGCACCTCCCTCGCCTTCCGTCCTCGGCTGGGTCGTTGGCATCGCAGGCTCCTGGACGCCGAGCAGGGTGACCATCTGGTCGAGCGGGAACGTCTCGCTCTTGAACCTGACGTTGACGTCGCCGGTCAGCTTGGCCTTGAGCTCGACGCTGGCCTCCGACTCGTCAGTCCTCGTCGTCGTGACGTTCAGATTCGACGTGGTGTCCGTCTTCCAGCGGGGGGAGAACCAGCCGGAGAAGAGGCTGTTGCGGCTCTTGGTCGTCGTGGTCCGGTCGTATTCCGTGGCGACCGTCGACGTCTGGCTGACGGCATCGGTGGTGTCCAGTTGGAAGATGACGGCCGCCTTGATCGACCCGTCGGTGACGACCAGGCGGTTGATGCCCATCATCACCATCATGAGCAGCATGCGCTGGCGGTCGATGGCCATCTGCTGTCTTGCCGCCGGCATCAACACCTCTTCGGTCGTGTCCTCGTCCAGCGAGTCGACGGGAAAGTCGAGACCGAGGTCCTTGAAGAAGTCGGGCAGATTGCTCTCGTCGGCGTCCGGCTTCGGGACGATCTTCGGGGTCTGGTCCGACGTATCGACCTGGAGGTGCTCTGGATAGCGCTCGGCGAGGAAGTCGCGGGCCTGGTTCTCGGTGATGTTGTCGCGCATGTACTCGTCGACGCTCTTCGAGACGTTCTTGACCAGCTCGGCGAAGGCCTCCATCTGCTGAATGGACGCGTCGACGATCGCCTGGAAGACACCCTGGATCAGCTCCGAGACGAAGCCCGGGAAGTTGATGCTCGCCACCAGGCCGGCGAGCGCATCGGCTCCGGCGTTGGCGGCGATCGCACCACCTTGATCTGCCATCTTCTGGCCGGCGGTGTCCGGTCCCCCCGCTTCCCCGGCGAGCGCCCGGGTGGCTCCGGGTCCGAAGGCGCGTTCGGCGTCGTCGGTGATCACCGCCCCCAAAGGCACGCCCAGCGTCTCGCCACCCGCGTCGGCGACGTATTGACCGATGTTGACCATGTCATGGGCGAATTGGCGCTTCTCGTGGTCCGGCAACGTCTGATAGGCGGGTGACTGGAGCAGCAGGTTGCGGACCTGCTCGCGCACGAGAGGGACGGTGGGTCGCTCAGTGATGACGGTCGTCATCTCGTCGGCTCCCAAGGCGAGCGGTGACCGGCGGACCCGGTGAGCAATCCGGCTGTGACTGATTCCGTCAGAGGTGGCCGTGGTGGGGTAGAGGGGACCGGCGTGGCTTCTACCCCATCCATGTCGCGCCACCACGCGGTCGGAGATCGATAGCGAGACGGGGGCCGGCGTTCGGTCTGACGATGACCGAAAGGACCGACAGTGACCCCGGCGACAGGTGACCATCCGGCGTCATGGCCGTCACCCACTGCTCCAAGGCGGAGAGGCTCTGCGGACGCTCGACCAGCTGCAGCTGGAGCAGTGAGGCCACGTTGGGCGGGATGTCTGCGATCCCCTCGAGATCGACGTCAATCCGCAGCTCCATGCCTGCCGACGTCGGACGCAGCGTGACGAGCGTCGTGTCCGGGGGCAGTGTGAAGCGTGCACCGAGCACGAAGGCGAGGGCGTTGACGAGTCGCGTATGCTGATTTCCGAGCCCGAAGCGATCCATCAGTGACCGGAGGTCGGCGAGTCTGAGCGCACCGTCGACGTGGAAGCTGATCTCCTGACTGCCGTACGATCGGCCGCACTTGACGCTCGTGAATGCCGGTCGGAGGGTTGGGAGCGCGTCCATCGCCAGTTGGACTGCGTCGTAGATCGGCGTGCCGAGCGAGTCCGGTCTGGGGTCCCCAGCTGTAGGTCACCTGAGCATGGCGCATGCCGTCGCGATCGAACCCCGAGGCGAGCCACGCCTCACCGTGTTCGTGGCGAAGCGATTCGGTCCGTCCGTCCAGCCACCGGAGCGCGTCTGAACCGTAGTTCTGACGCACCAGTATCGCATCGCCCGGGTGGCCCCGTTCACGCGATCGCGGACGGGCCTCGTGGATCGCCGACCATCATGTCGAGCTCGAGGTTCCTCGGCGTCTGCTCGCTGAACCGTGCCTCGAAGGTGTGCGGGCGACGGTAGTCCGGTGCGCCGGGCGGCAGCTGGAGCGACTCGTCTATGAACGACGCCAGGTGGCTGACAGGGTCGACCGTGCGAAGCTGCCGGGCGGCCTTGGTCAGCCAGCGTTTGGCATCGTGTGCTGCGGCCGAAGCCATGGCGTCCTCCTAGATTCCGAAGTTGAACAGCTGCTCTACCTGGTCGGCGGTTGGCATCTGCCCGGCGGACACCATCTGCATTAGCTGGTTCTTGACGGCTTCGGAGTCGACGCCACCGCTTGCGCCTCCGACACCGCCGAAATTCGGCAGCGATGTCGACGGAGCGGACTCGCGTAGCTGTGACTCCTCGAACCGCTGAGCGTCGTTCACGGTGTTGGCGGCCAGCCAGTTCTCGACGTGGTTGATGAGCACGTCGTACTCGGCCTGGTGAAGACCGACCGGCTCCGTTGTCGTGCCGTGCGAGGTCCGGCGGTTGATCGGCGGGAACAGCGGGTCGGCGGCCAGACTGGCTCCGATCGCCTTCGCCTTTGAGGCGAGCATGTCCACGATGGCCTTGCCGGTCGCCGCCAGCGCTCGGTTCTTCTGGATGTCCGGCGTCGTGCCGCTCGTCATGGCCGACACACGTTCGACGACTTGCCATGGGCCCGAAACGCCATAGGCCTTCTGCACCTCGGGGTGGTCGATGATGTCGATGCACTGACGGATCTGGTTGCCGAGCCGCTTGGCGGCGAACTGCGTGTATGCCCATCCGTGTAGCGACGCGAACGCCAGCAAGTCACGAGCGGCCTTTCGCACCGCCGCGTCCCGTGGCTGCGCTGAACGCCTACGATCTGCGAGGTACTCGCTGAGGAACATCCACCGATCCCGCTCCAAGGTGGCCGAGCAGAACCGCAGCAAATGGCTGTTAAGCCCACCGATGCGGTCGTACTGGATCTCCCGTGCAGCGGCGTCGAGCCGTTCCGCGCACCCCACACGTAGGCGTCGAAGAGCCTGCCGGCGCTCTCGCCGACCGGGAGAATGCCGTCCGACCAGTCCTGGGCGGCCTGGTCACAGGTGGTGAAGAGCATGGCGTTCTCCAGGCCCGACGAGGCGTACACCATCGCGACCGACCGGATGTTGGCCGGCTCGACCTCGGCCTGGGCGGTCTCCTCGGTGACGATGTCGGGCAACTCGAGCGAGTCGTACACAGGGGTCTTGGCGACGAAGTCGTCGAGAGCGCTGCGCACCTTGGCGACGAAGTTGTCGTTCACCGGGCCCCGATCGAGGACGTCGTCGGAGACGGCCGCCACCTCCTGCAGGGTCGGGGAATTGCCGTCCTTCAACTCGGCGATCTGGCAGCGCCACCGCCAGATACACGTCGAGCCGGCGGAGCGTGAGCTCCGATTCGATCACCCTGCCGTCTTTGACCACGTCGACGGTCTCGAACCCCTCGTTGAAGTACTCGACGAAGGCGTCTTCGAAACCCGGGCTGTCGGAGTCGAAGTAGCTGGCCCTGATCAAGGCACCGCCCACATGGGCCACATCAGCCGCGTCGCCGGAGTGTCCGCGGCGTTCCGATTCGTGAACAGGCGGACGATCTCCGCCCAGAACGGCGGCGATGTCGAACGTCTCCGGCAGGTTGCGCCGGTCGACGTCATACTCGCCCTCGTAGGGCGTCCAGGGGTCGTCTTTGCCATGTCGGCTCCTTCCTCGTCGCTTCCGTCTTCCTCTGTTGCCTGTTTGAGCCACCGAGCCAGTTGCCTCCGGTCCGATCCGGTCGGCGAACCGACCGCCAGCCGGGCGGCCGAATGCCGCACCTCCTCGGGTACTTGCTCTGGCCGGAGATATCCGTCGATTCCGTGGTCGCCGGCCCCCTTCGTGAGGAGAGGGCCGGCGAGCAACCACAGCAGGAGGATCCTGCAGCGAGCCGTCGTTGTCCCTCGACGGGATCGGAGATGTCCCAGCCGGACTAGCCGTAGGCGCTTGCGGAGGTCGTCGTCGGCCGCCTCCCAGATCCCCTCTACGATGCCCGATCGCGTCGAACTCCGTGGTCGCCGGCCTCGGTGAAACGATCGGGATAGAGCAGCTGGTACGCGAGAAACGCCAGCCGCTGCGGAACGTCGTCGTCAGCCATGGGCGGCTCCTCTTTGGACGGTGATCGGCGGTCAGAATACGGTCGAGTTCACGCAATGCGGCGGGAATATCAAGGACCCCGGCTCCGACTTCACCGGCGGCTGAGGCGACTGGCCGGCGGTCGCCGTGAGGACGACGGCGACCACCCGGGGTTCGAGTGACCGACCCCATTCGGGCGCGCGACAGCAGCAGAGCGGCGGCACCGGCGACGAACCGGCGGCGTGAGACGTCCCGGTGGAGACGCGATACCCGCGTCGGCCCACGCTCACGATCGCCTCGCCGAGTGCGCGAGGGCGAATGGCGGCCGTAGGTACTGAACGCGGAGCGGTCTTGGTCGCGAGACCGAGCCGACCGCGACGACCGGTTCGAACGCCGCCGGAAAGAAGAGCTCGTCGAGCCCGGAGTTGCCGCTGCGGCGACCATCGCGCACCCCCGTTCGGCGGCGTAGCCGACGATCGACCGTGAGGACGTGGCGCCTCCGGATCGACGGCGTTGGCCGGCGTCCCGAAGCTCATGTTGATCACCTGCGCCCCGAGATCGAGCGCGACCTTCAGCCCGGCGTCGATGTCGGCGATAGCACCGACGCCGGTGACAGCGACATGATCGGCGGCCTGAGCGCCGGCGAGCACCCGTATCGGAAGGAGGAGGGATCGGCCGCCGACGCCCTGAGGAACCTGCCAGCCCTGGACGCCGATCATCCCAGCGACGTGACTGCCGTGACCCACGTCGTCGGACGGCGAGAAGTCGCGCGCGTGACTGTCGCCGACGAGTGTCAGCGTCGATTCATCCGACCGAGCCCCAGCTCGACGGCGTCGTAACCGCTGAGCAGCTTGCGCTGGAACTCGGCGTGCCCGAGAGCGACCCCGGTATCGACGACGGCCACGGTGACCCGCTCGTCGCCCGGCTCCATCTCGAGCGCTCCAGTGCCCCGACCATTAGATGTGGTGCGTAGATCTCGTCGACCCTCCGACCTCGGCACCGCACTCCTGCCGGTGCCGTGGCGAACACCTCCACTCCCGCGCTCTCGATCGAGCGCAGCTCACCGATCGCCGGATCAGGGTCCACCCTTTGGGGTCGGCGATCCCGAGGCGATACGTGCGGCTCAGACCGAGTCGCTCCTCGGTCTCGTCGTACCCTCTCGACGTGCTCCTACGGGACCGAGCCCGTTCCGGGCGTGGAAGACGGCGGCTGCCCGAAACGCTCCTCCTTCGTCCGTGACCGCGCGGTCAACCAGTCCGCCGTCGAGGTGGCCGACGGCCGGGCGGCACCGGCGAGCACGTCGAGGTGGGCGGGTACGTGCTCGGGGCTCTCACCGGGACGGATCGTGAGAACGATGTGGGCGGTTCGTCGACGGTCGATCATTCCGGGCTCCACGGGTCGTCGTGACTGTTCGGCTCGTTGTCCCAGCCATCGTCCTGCTCCAACTGGAACGACAGCGTCTCTGACCCGGGGATGTCGATCTCGAGCCTTCCGGACGCGTTCACGTTGCCGAGATCCACGACCAGGTGGTCACCTGCGGTCTCGACGACTGGAACGTTCATCCCGTCGAGGGTCGCCCGGGTGGCGGTCCCCAGACCCGGAGAGGTTGGCTCCGTCGAGCCGGAGTCGACGGGTGCCGCGCGGGACTCGAATGGAGGGCTCGCCCTGCCCGGCGAGCGACTGGCCTCGCCGTTGGCCGGCTCGCGGTCGGGACCGAGTCGGTCGACCTGTGGCCGGGACGCCTGCAGGGCTGCGCGGAGCCGATTGACCGGCACGTTGGAGAACTTGACGAGGGCTCCTTCGCCCGAGGACGAGTGGAGCCTCTTGAGCTGAGCGGCGTTGCGGACGCCGATCTTCGCCAGCGATCGTTGCTCCTCGGCGTCCAATCCGAGCTCGTCGAGCGCTGGGCTCTGCACCTCTTCGAGGCCGATGGTGTTCTCTTCGATCATCGGCCTGGTGATCGTCGTGAAGCCGATCGAGACCGTGCTCGCACCGGTGTCGGTCGGACCGCTGCTCCGAAAGCGGACCTGGCCTTCGGGGTCGAGTTCGACGAACACCTTCAAGTCGAGCGAGAAGTCGCGGATCGCATAGGTGAGCGGGCGGTTGACGGCCTTCAGTCGGAGCGAGTCCTGGGTGCGGTCCAGCTGTGAGGTGATCGCCTCGAGAAAGTCCTCGATCCGGAAGCTTCCGTCGACGCTCATGATTCCCGCTCGGGCTCGTAGCGCTCCAACACGAGCCGACTGCGATGCGTCACCGGAAGGACGCCGGCCTGCCAGCGAGAGTGCGGAACCCGGCCGAGGAACACGAGTGTGTCTCCCCGTGTGAAGACAGTGGCTTCGAGCGGGACGTCGAGTTCGGCGTGGTCCACGCTCAGCCGAGAGCCGTCCGGTGGCTGGATCGCCAGCGCCAGCTGGGTCAGGGTCTCGTGCAGCTCGGTCCATCTCATCGTCGGGGACTCCACGGGTCGATCGAGACCTCACTCTGTGCGGCGGGGATCGACTGCGGCTCGGTGCACGGTCGCCTCGCTCCCACCGCCGGCGGTCGGCGTCTCGGCCTTCGGAACGGGTGGGACCGTGGCGTGCTGGTTGATCAGCTGGATGGCGTTGGAGTCGGCGAAGCGCTCCAATGGCATCACATCGCTCGAGAACCTGACCCTGACCTCTCCGGTCAGATCGGCGCGCACGTTGATGTCGCTCTGGGCGTTGATGTTGGTCGTGTTGACCATGATCCCCTGCCCGGAGAAGGTGGCGCCGCCGGCGACGCCTGCGAGGTTGCCCATCGATGTCTGGGTCGAATCGAACGTGATCGCCGTCGTCTCAGAAGCGTCGATGTGGAACTGGAGCTTGGCGTTGATCTCTCCGTCGTCGACCACGATGCGATTGAGACCGAGCAGCACCATGGTCGCCAGCGTCTGGTGTCGTTGCTCGGCGATCGTCTTGCGGGCGGCCGGCACGACGACCTCTTCGACCGAGTTGGGGTCGAGCTGGGCTGCGTTGTCGAAGCCGAGGCCTTTGAAGAATGACGGCAACGGCGAGGTCGGATCGCTGCGATCGACCTCGAGCTTGGCTTGGCCCGTCGAGGTGTCCTTGCTGAAGACCCCGCTGTACCGGTCGACGAGGTAGTCCTTGGCGGCGTCCTCGGTGACGTTGTCTTCCATGTAGTCGTCGACGGTTTTCGCCACCTCTTTGAGGAGGGTGGCGTAGGCCTCCATCTGCTGGATCGTGGCGTCGACGATGGCCTGGAACGTTCCTTTGATGAGCGCGGCGACGAACGAGGGGAAGTCGATCGCGCCCAGCGTTGCCCTGGCGACCTCACCGACCCGTCCGGTCGTGCCTCCCCGTCCTTGCGGTTGGTCACTCGGGGGCTCGGGATCGGCGAGTGCCATTGCAGGATCGCCACCCATGTACCCGCCGATGTAGCCGAGCGACCCCACGAGGTCGTGGCGTGTCGAGTCGTCGAGCCGGCGGAAGGCGGGCGATTCCTCGAGAGCAGCCCACCGCCTGCACCACGGCACGTGGATCGCCGGGGGGGTTCATGTGGTCGCGCCTCTGCCCAACGGCTCATCGGACACGGAGTCGTCCCGGGAGAGCCTCACGACGCGGTCGCCCCACTGCTGTCCTGCTGCGCGTTGCGTCATGGCATCCAGCATCTGGCGATAGGACATGATCGGGACGGGAGGGGCCGCTGCGAGCGCCGGGTGGCTCCTGAGCGCGCCCGTCATGGCGGCGTGGGTGAGAGGGCCGAATTGGTCGTCGACGAGGAGATCGGGCTGTGAACGCTGGAAGCTCTCGACGTCGGGGAAACCGATGGCCAGGAGTGCCTCGTTCAACAGCACATTCGTCTGGAGGGGACCGACGGTCTCGATCACCCAGTTCATGCCGCCGGTGACGCCGCGGTGGGCCGCCCGATCGAACACGATGGCGAGTCCTCGCTGGGTGGCCAACCCGAGGTCTGTGGTGAAACGCAGCGTCGGATCGAGATAGAGGCCGGCGGCCAGCTCGATCTGAGCTCCCTTCAAGGCTCGATCGCGGCCGGCCGCGACGAACCGACCGAGCCATGGCTCCTCCCACAGGTCCGATCCCGCCACCGGCTGCACGCGGGCGCTCTCGGCCGCCTTCGACATCCTTCGAGAGTGGTCCGGGACGGTTGGTGACCTCGACCAGTTCGGCCGCTGCGGCTCCGAAGATCTCCTCGAACCGTGAGGCGTCACGCCCTCGCATCAGGGCGAGCAACTGGCCCAGCTCGCCGGAGTCCTGTGAGAACCCGACAATGCCGAACGAGAGCCCGATGTGATGGTGCTGATAGGCGGGGTGGTCGGTGCCGGCGGTGCCGTTGAACTCGCCGTCGGGGCTGACCGCTGAGTAGAGATCGGTGTCCCGGCCGACATAGGCCTCGATGACATCTCGTTTCGCTGCTGGATCGAGCCTTGGGAGTGGCGGTCGCCAGTCTTCGGGCAGGACCGGGGTGCCGCTGGTTCCGGGGCGGTCGGTGCCGTAGGACTTGCCGTTCCATCCGAGATCCTCGTATTCCTCGTCTGTGCCGACCTGCGGTGCCTCGACTCCGAGCAGCGGCGCCGGCCGGACCTGGCCGGGCGGGAACGAGCTGTCGAGTGCGGTGGGCGACTCCCAAGCGCCCCATCCGTCGTCGTAGCCCGCTGCCGCCATCCGTGACGGCGGGGTCACCTCCGGGCTCTGGGCGTTGGGAGCGCCGCCGTCGGTGACCGGCTCCCTCTTGGCGACGGTGACCGGGTCTGTCTCGGTCGGAGTGCCGGCGTGACCGTTGCCCTCGGTCTCGCGGCTCGGTGGCGCCGTGGGCACAGGCCCGACCGCCGGCATCGCGCCGTTTGCGCCGGGGCGGTTTGCGGCCGACCCGTTCGTGCCCGGACTTGCTGGCCGAAGATCCGCAGGGATGTCGGGAAGCTGTGAGCCATCGCTCATCCGGTGGTCGTATCCGTCTTCTCCCTCGGCGCTGTCGGCTGACGCGTCGATCTCTCGATCGTCGCCCAGCCGGTTGGCGCCGCCACTCGTGTCACCCCCGCCGTTGCCGGGTCCACCGCCATCCGGTCGCGGGCCGTCGACCTCCAGAAGGCCGGCATGCGTCGTGTGTCGTCTGGCGACGGGGCGGCCCGAGCGGCGCAGCATGCTCAGGGGGACGCCCAAGCTCTCGGTGGCAGTGTGGCCTACGAACCCTCGTGCCATCGCCACCGACGGCGCGCTCGATGCCAGGGCGCGAGGCTCGGCCGCCGGCATGGGGTTGGCACCGTCGGCGTTGGCGTACGCGACGATTGAGTAGTAGACCGTCCCTCCCATGGGGTTTGCGGAGGCGAACTCGGAGACCACCGGCACCGGTGCCACGTAGCGGCCCTGGGCGACCGACGATTCCTTGAGCCCGTCCTGGCGGGAGGCATAGAAGTTGGTCGAGTTGCGGCTGGAGGCCATCTCCGGGGCGAACAGGGCCATATCCGTCGTGAGCAGGATCTCGAAGAACGGATGACCGCCAGGGTCGACGGCGAATGTGAGGCTCGGGAATGCGTTGGTCAAACGCCGGGTGGTCGCTCGGATCGAGGGCCGGCCGGCATTCACCGCTGAGAGTCCACTGGTGCGCCGGGTCGACGCGCTCGCCGACAGCGCCGACGGGCTGAAGACGTTGAGCAGCCCGTTGATGTCGATCCGGCCGGGATCCCAGTGGCTGTTGTGCGGCACGTGCTGGTGCCCCAGCCAGCCCGAGCTGGCAAGCCAGTCGGCGTCGGAGAGCCGAACGGTGCCGGACTCGCCGTACGCCTGGTCGCCGTCGAAGGTGTAGTGGCTCGCCCACTCCACGCCGGCGTTCGATTCGATCCATCGCATCAGTAGACCCAGCGACGTGAACAAATCGGCGTCGTCGGTCTGGAGCGATGCGCTGTTTTCGGCGAAGGTGATGATCTCGATCTGGATCGCACCGTGCCGATTCGTCTGGACCGTGCCGGACGGATGACGGAGCGCCTTGGAGGCGATGGTGATCGGAAAGTGCTGCCAGATCGAGACCGGCTGGCCGGCGCCGTCCCGGCCGATCGTGAAGTGGGGCGGGCTGCTGTAGCTGGGGAGGCGCGAAGTCTCGGTGGTGTGGAGCACGCCGCGTCGGGTATCGGTCGTGTAGGTCCCTCCGCTCTGATCGACCTGCACGTTCCGTGTGGCGCTCGTATGCCACCCGGTCGAGGATGCCGTGCCGCTGAACGCCTCGGCGGCGGTTCTGCTGCCATCGCCGACGACGCCGTCGACGCCGATGCCTGCGGAGAACTGGAAGGCTTTGACCGCGTGCTCGGTGGTCTCGTCGAAGGTTCCGCTGGGCGCGCCGTAGGCAATGAGGAACCGGCGGTCGATCAACCACTGTTGGAGCTCGGTCACTCCTTCCCCTGTCGATCCCCGGCGCAGTGTTCCGGTGCCGAAAGTCATCGTCGTCCTCCAGGTGTCGTGTCGTGTGTTCGTCGGGCGTTGGCGGCGAGAGATGGGTGGATCACCGGTCCCCCCGATACACGGATCGGCGGATCCCGGCGATGAGCGCTTCCATCTGCTGGGAAGGCAGGACCCCCAGCTCGGTATGCGCCATGTATCGGTAGGTCTCGTACTGGCGGAGTGCCTCCCCGAGGTTCCCTTCGGCGATGTGGGCGCTGACGAGCGCACGGTGGGAGCTCTTCGTGGCGCGGCTCGGCCGCCACGGCGGCGACCCCCGCTTCGATCGCGGCGGGGATGTCACCGTCGTCGGCCAACTGGACGCACAGCGCCTCGAGGGCGTGCAGCCTCAGCTGACGGAGTCGCTCGCGTTCGGAGTCGATCCATTCGTCGTACCAATCGGGGAGGAGGCTGCCGAGCGTGAGGAGTTCGAGGACCGGTCTGGGGTGCACCGGACGCTGGCCCTTCAACACGCCCTCGGCGACGAGGATCGCCACCCGCAGGTCGACCGAGACGTCCCGCCCGAGCGTGAGGCGCGAGCCGGTGGTCTCGATGAGGCCGAGACCCTCCCTGCGGACCCTCCACAACGCCGAGCGGAGGTTGCCGTTCGCCCGCTCCTCTGTCTTGTCCGGCCAGAGCGTGAACGCAACGAAGTTCCGCATGACCGGCCGGCCTTGGATGGCGAGGAGTGCGAGGAGCCGCTGCGAGGCGAACGACATCGGCACGATCCGGCTCCCCGACATCACCTCGAAACCGCTGAGCAGGTTGAGCCGAACTTCGAGCGAGGACAATTCTCCGGCGACCTCGAGTGACTCGATGTCGTCGATCGTGAGGCGTCTCTCCCCTGAGTGGTGGTCTGGCATCTGGGTGACAGTGCCAAGCGCCCGTCGCGTGGGCGTCCGCGGCTCGTTGCGACTACGTCACCGACGCGTCACCGTTTGCGTTCGAGACCCATTCACTCATCCACTCGATGATCGAACGCCGATCGGGAAGGAGGATCGACTCCGTGGGGCTCTGATCGCCGCCGCTCACGGTGATACGGGCGACCGTCTCGTCCCCGTGGGGCCAGATGCGGACGAGTGCGGACTTGGAGGTCTCCGTCATGGCGGTCATCTGAGCGGTTGAGAGTCACTCCACCGTCACCGGCGCGCCTCAGGAGCGTCTGGTCATCCAGGGTGCGACGAGTCCGCTGAACTCTCCGGTGGGCGCAATGCCGAGCTGGTCTTCGAGGAGTGCTGCGTATGCGTCGTATTCACGGATGGCTTCGCTGACGTTGCCCTCGGCGAGGTGGGCGGCGACGAGCACACGGCGGGGGGTCTCGCGGAGCGGTTCCATGCTGACCGATGTGAGTGCTGCGTCAATCGACCCGGCGATCCGCCCCTCTTCGAGCGCCAGCGCAGCGACCCGGTCGAGCGCATGCATGACACGCTGGCGGAGCCGTTCCCGCTCGACGAACACCCAGTCTTCGAACCAGCCGGGAAGCAGGTCACCGGTGAACGCCTGGAGTGGCACGGACACGTCGGGATGCCCGCCGGACGGATGCAGGAAGCCGGCGATGGCAAGGTCCATCGACTCGATGTCGATTTCGACCTCTTGGAGAAGGAGCAGTCGTCCGCCCCGGCGCTCGATGAGGCCCGGCACCCGGCGGCGGATCCGGTGGGTGGTGGAACGCAGACAGGCAGATCCTTGCTTCGGTGGGAGGTCGGTCCACAACGTTGCGGCCAGGTGGGTTGCGCTGAGGGGCTTGCGTCTGATCGCCAGGTAGGCGACGAGTCGCTGCTCTCCTTGTGGGAGCGCCACGGGCTGGCCGCTGCTGCGAAGCGAGAAGCCGTCGATCAGGCCGAGCGAGAGCGCCGGTGTGGTGGAACCTGCCACCCTCAGTGATGCGCTGTCGGCCATTCCAATCCCCCGTCGACCCGAGTGTTTGACGCAAGGGCGTCGCCCGATGCTGCGTCTGCGAACACTCCGGTGATTATGACCCGTGGCGGACCGATCTGATAGTGGGAGATTTCGCGATCGACCTGACCGGTTTGCCGGTTCGCTCGGCGTGACCCCGCCGGCATCGGCGCGGCTGGAGATGGTCAGTCGACCTCGAGGGCCTCACTCTTCGGTTGATGATGAGCGCCATGCCTTTCCGCCTGGGCGGTATCGGCGGCTGCCTCTTCGCCTCAGATCCTGTGGAGGTGCTGATGGAGATCACGTTGCAAGTCGTCATGCTCGTTGTGCTCACCGGGTTGGCGATCTTCGGTCGGGCAGCGGTGGAGCAGGCGGCGAGTCGTGGAGTTGACGGCTGGTTCGAATCGCACCGATGGCGGACCCAGCTGAGTCGGGAGATGAAGCGTTTGCGCGGCGCCGAACGTCAACAGCTGCGCTTCCTCAGCTACGGCGGTCTTTGGTCGAAGACCCGCCTATCGCCGCGTTCGGACGCGATCGCTTCGAGTCTGGCGATGCCCGCAGGCTGATGGACGAGCTGGGCGAGTGGTACTACTCGGCGCAGGGAGGTCTGCTCTTGACGAGCGAGGCCCGATCGGCATTCGTCGCCTTGCAGACGCTTCTCGAAAGTGTCAGCCGTCTCGACTGGCAGGCTGTCCGCCCACCAACCGGAATCGAGGCGCGGTTCGCCGAAGCCTGTCAGATCGCGGGGGTCGCCGATGTCGGCGAGTCACTCGAGGCGGTTCGGTCAGAGGATTGGCCTTCCGACGGGATCGACTCCATGCTCGACGCGTGGAAGGACTCGATGGGGCGGTTCGCCGCCGTGTGGTCGCAGCTCCAGCCGGAGCAGCGATTCTCGGTCCTCCATCAGGTCGCTTCCCGGCTCCGTACCGTGCTCACGAGGGATGTGGACAGCCGTCTCCGCTGAGGCGCGGGCATCGGGATTCGTGTTGTCGCGCAGGGTGCCTTCGACGCGAGATCGGGGCCCGAACTCGGGCCCCGATCCGGTGCGTCGGTCAGAACGCCTGGTCGAACGCGGCGCGGAACTCGGGTGTTGCGACGCCGGTGTAGCCGCAGTAGTTGACGACACCGTTGCTCGCTGTCACCAGATAGCTGCCGCCGACCTCGAACGGGATACCGCCGATGAAGGCTTCCATGCCGAGCGGTGCGGTGATCTGGACCTGCTCGGCGTCACCACCGGTGTACCAGGTGACCACGTCGAGCGTCAGCAGATCGGCGTCGACGCTTGTGACCGTGCCCTCGAACGCCACCTCCATGTCGTCGAGGATGTCGACCGAGAACGGCAGACAGCTCATGAGTGCGGGGTCCGACTCACCGGCCGACAGCACCAGGGGTGCGGTCCCGCCGCTGTTCAGAAGTGCGAACGCCGTGACGACCACGACTGCCATCGCGGCGGCGACCCAGGCGATCGGACGCGAGATCGCGATGCTGCCGCCGGCGGTGCCTGCGGCGGGGCGCAGCGTCCGCCGGTCACGCTCGGGCTGGTGACCGGTTGACTTGGTGTTGGTCGGGGTGGACATGACTGCCTCCATCATTTCCCGTGATTCGGACACGGATCTGGTTTCCACGTCGGGGCCCATCGGGTCGAGTCGACGGATCCGGTTTCTCAGTTCGTCGCTCATTCGGTGTGCTCCTGTGTGCTTTCATCCCGTATGTGTCCGGCACGGGCCGGATTCTGTCGTGTCATTTCCCTTTCGATCTTTTTCTTCGCCCGGGTCAGTCTCAGGCTCACCGCGTTGATGGTCGAGCCGGTGACGACGGCGATCTCTCGGGGCTCTAGTTGCTCCCACGCCCAGAGACCGATGAGCTCCCGATCCGCCTCGGACAGCTTGGCCAGCGCAGCGTCGAGTTCGGGGTCTTCGGGCTCGGCGCCCGAGACGGGCGGCGGTTCGGCCTGGAGGCGTTGGGTGAGCGCGAGCCTGCGCCTCGTGCTGCGACGGTGATTGGCGAGGGTCTGGCGTGCGACCGAGTAGCACCACGGCAGCGCGGCCTCACGGGGGATGTCGTCGAGTCGACGCCACATCACGAGCAGGGTCTCGGAGAGCACGTCATCGACTTGATCGGCGGGCAGACGGCGCCCGAGATACCGCTGGAGCGGGTCGAACACGTCGGCGACCAGCACCTCGAAGCGGTATCTGGCGTGGGTGTCTGAGGCTCCGTGTTCCATCGCGCCGATCCGACGCACGATCGCCGCAAGACGTTCCAGCAGATGGACTCCGCCGATCAGCCGGCCGGCCGACTCATGCGAGGACTGCGACGAACTGCTGCAATGCTCGGTCGAGGCGTACCGATCCGATCGGCGTTGGTCCCCCCTGCATCGAACTCGATCACGAGCAGCCTCCTCGTAGAGTGATGCGATTCGAGCAGGAGACAGTGTGGCCGAGGAGAGGGTCCGAAGGTCCCCAGAAATCGAAGCCGTCTTCCGGCGGCTTTGGAGAGCGTTCGTCGACGGTTCCGAGGCTGCATTCAGCAACCTGATGAGCAGCGACGCCGGGTTCCGGATGATCCTCAGCGCCGACGACCAATGGTTCGCAGGCCCCGACTTCGCACCCATGTTCGCCGAGCGCGGCAGGATGATGGACGTCGAACGCCTCGAGTTCGAGCGCCTCGAGGCCTACGAGAAGCACGATGTCGGGTGGGTGGCCGCCGAGGTCACCGTCACGATGCGATCCGGCCGATCCACAACCTTTCGAACGACGATGGCCCTCGTCATCGAGGACGGCGTGTGGAAGGCGATCCAGGTACACACTTCGGTCGGTGTCCCGCAAGCGGATGTCTTCGGTGTGGAGCTCGCCGAAGGGCTGTCCGCGTTGATCGCCTCGCTCGAGGCTTCCTCCGCCGCCGAGATCTCCGACCTGGCCGGCACGAGCGGCATCGTGACCTTGATGTTCACGGACATCGAGGACTCCACGCACCTCTCGGCAGCTCGGGGAGACAGCCGCTGGTCTCGGGACATCCAGGCTCATCTGGGCGCCGTGGAACACATCGTCACCGATCACGGCGGCCGGGTCGTGAAGACGCTGGGCGACGGGTCGATGGCGGCCTTCTCGTCTGCAACGAGCGCGGCACGTGCCGCGTTCGGTATCCAGCAGATGGAGTCCGACGACGAGCTACGGGTTCGTATCGGTGTCCACACCGGTGAGGCCGTGGCCATCGGCGATGACTACGCCGGTGTCGCGGTGGCGAAGGCAGCGCGGGTCGCCTCGGCCGCCCACGGCGGCGAGATCCTGATCTCGTCCGCCACCCGGGAGCTGCTCGATCGGTTCACCTGCGAGACGGGTCCGGAGCGGGTCGTCGAGCTGAAGGGCTTGTCGGGCACCCACCGGCTCATCCCCTTGCTGTCGCTCGCACCCTGAACTCACCACCGGTACGGCGAACGGGGCGCCGATGGTCGCTGACCACGGGTGTCAAAGGCTTCACCGACGAGCGGCTGCCTCACATCAGGACGGCAGCGAACTGCTCGAGTGCCCAGTCGATCTCGTCGCGGGTGATGACCAGTGGCGGGGTGATGCGGATGGTGGTCTCGTGGGTGTCCTTGGTGAGCACCCCCCGATCCTTGAGCGCGTACACGATCGACTTGGCCTTGGGCCCGTCGGGCTTGAACTCGATGGCGAGCATCAGTCCGCGTCCCCTGACTTCCCGGACCATGTCCGACTTGATGCCCTTCAACTCTTCGAGGAAGTAGGCGCCGAGCTTCGCCGAGTTCTCGATCATGCCCTCTTCGACCAGGACACGGAGTGCCATGCGGGCGACCGCCGCTCCCAGTGGGTTGCCCCCGAAGGTGCTTCCGTGCTCGCCCGGCTTGAGCACGCCCAGCACCGCATCGTCGGAGAGCACCGCAGACACCGGGTAGAAGCCGCCCGACAGGGCCTTTCCGATCAGCGTGACATCGGCCTCGATGCCCTCGTGTTCCTCGGCGAGCATCCGCCCGGTGCGGCCGAGCCCGGTCTGGATCTCGTCGAGGATCAGCTTGATCCCGCGATCGGTGCACAGGCGGCGAACCTCGGGGAAGTAGCCCTCGGGCGGGATGATGACGCCGGCCTCGCCCTGGATCGGCTCGACCAGGACCGCCACCGTCCGGTCGGTGACTGCCGCCTCGAGTGCGGGGAAGTCGCCGAACGGCACGACCCGGAACCCCGGGGTGAACGGCCCGAAGCCGCGGCGGGCGGTCGGGTCGGTCGAAAAGCTCACGATCGAGATCGTCCGCCCGTGGAAGTTGTCGGCGCACACGATGATCTCGGCGTTACCGTCGGGGATCCCCCGCTCCTCGTATCCCCACTTCCGAACGGCCTTGATCGCCGATTCGACTGCCTCGGCTCCACTGTTCATGGGCAGGATCCGGTGCGCTCCCGTGAGCTCGGCGAGGTCCTCGTACAACAGCCCGAGCTGGTCGTTGCGGAAGGCACGCGATGTGATCGTGATCCGCTGGAGTTGATCGATCATTGCCTGTCGGATGCGGGGATGACAGTGCCCCTGGTTCACGGCCGAGTAGGCAGACAGGCAGTCGAGGTACCGCCTGTCGTCGACGTCCCACACCCACACGCCCTCACCTCGGCTCAACACCACGTCGAGCGGCTGATAGTTGTGGGCGCCGAGATGCTGCTCGTTGGCGATGAGCTCGGCTGATGAAGACATCTGTACTCCAATCTGGCACCGGCGGGTCTGTCCGGTTCGGTGACGACGCTTCCTCGCTGATGGGTCGCTGTCGCGGATCGAGCCCCGGCGACCATCGGGTGATGCCACCCGAACCGTAGCCTTCCCGCAGCCACCCACGCCTGCCGCTGCACTCGTTCGACGTGCCCGGCTCTGAGGTGGCACCAACGACGGTGCGCCCTCGGTGCCTGCCTGATGGTCAATCGATCCCGAAACGCTCCCGGTACAGGTCGGCGAAGTGGAGGTAGGTCCCGACCCCGTCGTCCTGGCTCTCGATCTCCTCGGGCCGGAGATCCCGGATCGGCTTCGCGGGCGATCCAGCCGCAAGCGTCCACGGTGGAATCTGCTTGCCCGGCGTCAGCATGGACCCTGCGGCGAGCCAGGCGCCCTCCCCGAGCGACGAGCCGTTGAGCATGATGGAACCGATTCCGACGAGGCAGTGGTCGGCGACGGTCGCACCGTGTACGACGGCACCGTGCCCGACCGTCACTCGCCTCCCGATCACGGCTGGAAAGCCCTCATCGGTGTGGAACACACAGTTGTCCTGCACGTTCGACTCCGCCCCGATGGTGATGGCCTCGTACTCGGCTCGCAGCACCGCTCCGAACATGATCACAGCGTGCGATTCGATGGTGACGGCTCCATGGATCTGTGCGGACGGCGCTACGAATGACGTCGGATCGATGTGTGGCAGCGACAGCATCACCGGACCATACCTACAGAACCGAAGTCCATCTCGACGGTGGACGGTCGCCATGACGGTCGGGGCAAAGGCGTCACCGGGTTCTTGAACTCGCCAAGACTCGGTTGTAAACGCTGTTCGTGATGTCAATGATGTTTGCAAGGCGGACGTCAGGGAGGCAGACTGTCACTGTGACTGCGACCAGACGTGAGAAGAACCGGGCGGCGACGCTCGCAGAGATCAAGGAAGCGGCGCTCGATCAGATCGCCTGCGAGGGGGCCGGGGCGCTGACGCTGCGAGGGATCGCCCGTGAGATCGGGATGAGCCCGGCGGGTCTCTACCGCTACTACGACGGTCTCGACGCCATCATCACCGAACTCATCACAGATGCCTACACCGACCTGGCGGACGCCGTCACCGCCGCGATGGCCACCGATGACCCGGCGACCCTGCGGCTCCGTAACGGGATGCTCGCCTATCGCCGCTGGTCGGTCGATCACCCCAATCGCTTTCTGCTCATCTTCGGAACGCCGATTCCCGGCTACGCAGCGCCCGAAGGCGGTCCGACGGTCGAGGCCAATCGGCGCATCGGAGAGGCGTTCATGTCGGTCCTCATCGAGGGCTGGAAGCGAGGCGACTTCACCATGCCCGAACGTAATCGGCCTGCTCAGCCGGGCGAGGTCGAACTGGCGGCCCAGGCAGCCTCCGACCTGCCGCCGACCGCGATCGGCGCCTTTCTCGGAACCTGGGCGCACTTCCACGGCATGGTCACCCTCGAGATCCTCAACCAACTCGACTGGGCCTACCAGGACCCGGCCGCCTTCTACGAGTCCGAGGTCGATGCGATGATCGCAGCGTGGGTCTCGCCGGCTGAACCCGGGCGCCCCCGGCAAACGATTATCTTGCACTGTTCTAAAATTAAAACATCACTTCGACTTAATTCACCAGTCCTCTTGTACCATACAATCAAAACCGTCCAATCCGATCCCTGTGTACTCCCATCACCATTCTCTATATCTGGCCGACCCCGGCGATCCGTCAGAGCAATATACCACACTGCATCCAAACCGTTGTTCCCACTCCCCACAATCGCATACGCGCTGTTGATCGCACTGGCAGGAACATCGACTCCTCGACGTGATAGTGACACCAACGTGAGCAACGCTCGCCGGACAGATACCGTGATGACCTCAGCCCCTCTCGAGTTTGTCTGCACGACCGATCGTCTCGTGCCGAACGTTCCGTACTCGGTGTCGGCGGAAACCCGATCCCCACCCCGAAGTCGATCCGATCGCCGACAGCTGTCGAGGCTCATGAGCTCCTTGCGAACTTCAGGTGACGCCGTGGAATCGGTGTCACCATGGTACCGAGCTGGATCCGCTCGGTCACGCTCGCCGCGCGGCCATCGCAATCAGATCGCACATCGCGTCCCGTCCTCGATCAGGATGTGATCCCAGATGTACAGCCCGTCCAGCCGGCCTCTTGCTTCGGCGGCGAGACCAGCGAACGCCCGTGGCTCGGCGAAGTCTCCGAAGTTCGGAACGAAGAGAGCGGCTTCATGCGTTCCGACCATAGGCAGAAGAGACCCACCGCGCGAAGCATGCGCTCGATGCCACTTCGATCAGCACACGACGATCCAGCCGACCGCAGCCTCGACGAACCCCGAGCAATCCGCTGATCCAGATGCCTCGAGGCGCGCGCTAATCATCATCCGTACACTCCCGACGTGTCCCGTACCTGTCCGAACTGCGCCGCCGAACTGGCAGAAGATGCGCGGTTCTGCGCCCAATGCGGCGAGTCCGTCGTTCCGACCTGCCCGGCATGCGGGGCAGACGTCTCGCCCGATGCTCGGTTCTGTTCGAGCTGCGGGTCGGCGATCGAGGCAACCCGGGCGCCGAGCGTCAGCCAGGAGGCCCGCAAGGTCGTCAGCGTCCTCTTCGCCGACCTCGTCGGCTTCACCGAGCACACCGAGCGATCCGATCCCGAGGACGTGCGCGCCCGACTCACGCGCTTCCACCGTCAGATGCGCGAGGACGTCGAACGGCATGGCGGCCGCATCGAGAAGCTCATCGGCGACGGTGTGTTCGCCGTGTTCGGCGCCCCGGTCGCGCACGAGGACGACCCCGAGCGGGCCGTCAGATCGGCGCTGCGGGCGCAAGAGTCGATCGACGAGCTGAACGCACGGGATCCCGGCCTCGGTCTGCGTGTCCGTATGGCCGTCACCACCGGCGAGGCGATCGTGCAACTCGACTCGTCGAATCCCGATCGCGAAGGCGTCATCGGTGATGTCGTCAACACCGCCTCCCGCCTCGAGGCGGTCGCTGAGCCGGGCACCATCGTCGTGGACGCCAGGACACACGCCGCCTCCAACAGCGCGATCGAGTACGCACCCCTGCCGCCCGTGTCGTTGAAGGGCAAGTCCGAGCCGCAGCAGATCTGGAGGGCGATCGCCGCCCGGTCACGCTTCGGCGTGGCGGTCGGCGAGACCGAGCCGACGGAGTTCATCGGCAGGGAGCGCGAGCTGGGACTTCTCCTCGACGCTCTCGATCGGACCATCGAGCGCTCCGCAGCCCAGATCGTCACCATCACCGGCGAGCCAGGGGTCGGCAAGTCCCGCATTCTGCGCGAGCTCATGGCCGCAGTCGATGCGCGTCCGGACCTGTTGCTGTGGCGTCAGGGACGATGTCTTCCATACGGTGACCAGACCACCTTCTCTGCGCTCGGCGAACTCGTGAAGGCCCAAGCGGGCATCCTCGAGAGTGAACCGGCGGCCGAGGCCTCGGAGAAGCTGAGGGTGGCGGTCGAAGCGCTCATCCCGACAGAAGCGGATCGGCTCTGGGTCATCTCGACGCTCGAGCCACTCATCGGCATCGGGAGTGGCACATCTGGCTCCGACGAGCTGTTGCCCGGATGGAGACGGTTCTTCGGGGCGATGGCGCAGCAGCACCCGCTCGTGATCGTGATCGAGGACCTGCACTGGGCGGAAGATGCCATGCTCGAGTTCCTCGACGAGCTCGTCGGTTGGGCCTTCGACCTGCCGATCCTCCTCGTCTGCACCGCTCGCCCCGAGCTGTACGCCGACCGCCCGGACTGGGGCGGCGGTCACCGCAACGGGATCACGATCGGGCTCTCACCGCTCGCCGACGCCGACGTCGCCAGGCTGCTCACCGGGCTGTTGCCGAGGCGGCTGGTCGATGCCGATCTCCAACGCACGCTGCTCGAGCGATGCGGCGGCAACCCGCTGTATGCGATCGAATACGCCCGGTTGGTCGGCGAGGGTGGCGAGCTGGCACCCCCCGACTCGGTGCAGGCGCTGATCGCTTCCCGGCTGGATCTGCTTCCGGAGAACGCCCGGACGATCGCTCAGGCTGCATCGGTCGTCGGCCGCGTGTTCTGGTCCAAGGCGGTGGCATTCGCGCTGTCGATCCCGGTCTCCGATGTGGCGGCCGGAATCAGAGAACTGGCCGATCGCGATCTGGTGTGGCCGGTCCGCTCTCCGTCGATGACCGGACAGGACGAGTTCTCGTTCCGGCACATCCTGATGCGCGACGTCGCGTACGGCCAGATCCCCCGAGCCGACCGGGCGGCGCTCCACGAGGAGGTCGCGCGTTGGATCGAGGCTGTCGTCGCCGACAACGATGACGTCGTCGGGATCCTCGCCCATCACTACGACGCCGCGCTCGAGCTGCGCACGTCCCTGGGTGAGCACCGGGCCGACCTCCAGAGTCAGGCATTGCGGTTCACACTCGCCGCGGCAGAACGGGCCGCCCGACTCGACGCTCGGAGTTCCATCGAGCTCTACGCCCGAGCCGGCGAGCTGACCACCGACGAGATCCAGCGCGCCGAGATCTTGGCGGAGATGGCCAAACACGAGGCCGACATGGGAATGCTCGACGCCTCACACTCCCACTCCCAGGAGGCGGAAGACATCTTCGCCCGCCACGGCCTCACCGCACGGCTGGCCGAAGTGATGGCTCAACATTCCCACACGTTCTGGCTCGAAGGCGACAAACCGTCGTCCCACGAGCATCTTCGGCGTGCGATGGAGGCGATCGAAGGTCTCGACGATGGCCCCGAGGTCGCCCACGTGCTCAGGCAGTACACCAACGAGCTGCACATCGAGGGCCACTGGGAGGAAGCTGCGGAGATCGGCGAGCGGGCACTCGCCGTGTCACGCCGGTTCAGCTCGCCATCCGACGTCGGATCGGCGTTGCGTGCGCTCGGATCCTCCCTCGTCTACGGACCGGATCAGGCGAGGGGCATCGAGATGCTCCGAGAGTCGTATCGGATCGGTACGGACCTCGGCGACATGTCCTTCGTCTACGCAGCCAACAACCTCCACGCATCGCTCCAGGTGATGGAGGGCCCCGAGGCGGCGCTCGCGGTGATCGAGCCGGCGGTCGAGTTCCTCGAAGTGCGAGGGCAGAAGGCGTCGCTCGATTTCACGCGATCGTCGCGGGTCGAGAGCCTCGTGTGGCTCGGTAGATGGGACGAGTCGGAGTCCGAACTCACGGAAGTCATCGATCACGACCTCGCGAGAGGCGGGACCCAGATCGTCACGATGGCCCGCAACCTCCTGATGCCGGTGTTCCTGTATCGGGGTCGGTATCAGGAGGCCTACGCGCTGGTCGAGCCGACCATGGAGCGGTCTCGCGAGATCCGGGATCCCCAGGTACTGCTGCCGTCGCTGTCGGCTGGGATCCATGCCTCCGCACGATCGGGTCATCCCGACGAGGCGCGCGGCCTGATCACCGAACTCGAGGACATCTCCGGAGTGGGCTTGTCACCGACGTGGCTCGCGATCATCTTGCTGCCCGGCATCGACTCGATCGTCGAACTCGATCGTCCGGCACTGGAGCGGATGGCGGCGATGGCGGAGCGCCGCTTCGCCCTGTCCGATCGAGCACTCGATGCCGTGCTCGGAGCGATCGACCAGTCATATGGCAGGCACGGAGAGGCGGTCGACCGCCTCGGCGGAGCGGTGGCGGGATTCGAGCGCCTGAAGGCACCGGTGTTCGCGAACCAATCCCGCATTCTCGAGGCGCGATCTCACGTCGAACTCGGAGACGAGGATCGAGCGCTCGGTCTGCTCCAGACCGCCGAAGCCTTCTTCGCGCCGATCGGTGGCAGGCACTTCCTCGATGCCATCGAAGCTGTCCGCTCCGAGACTGCGGCGTGAAGCCAATCCGCCTCCGAACGCACTCGGACCACACCTTCGGCCTGCGAGCCGACCGGTAGCCTGCGTCTATCGAGACCAGAGTGGGAGCGCGTGTACGGATTGATCGGACGAATCAGGGCAGTCGATGGCGGGCGGGACGAGCTGGCCGCCATCCTGGCGGGGATGGGTGAGATGCCCGGATGCCAGAGCTACGTCGTCGCCGGCGACGACTCGGATCCCGATGCGCTCTGGGTGACCGAGGTGTGGGAGAGCCTCGAAGCCCACGCCGCCTCGCTCGGCCTCCCGTCCGTCCAGGCCGCGGTCGAACGCGGCCGACCACTGATCGCAGCCTTCGAACACCGTATCGAGACCAGACCGATCGGCGGCATCGGCCTCCGTTGAGGTGGGCGCCACCGTCGAGCCAGTGTGACGATCGCCGGCGAAGGGATCCCAGGGCCGGGCGACATGGCCGGATTCACATCCAACTTGACCTCCCTGCACGATTCGGTGAGCAGTCCATGAGCGACGCAGCCACAGCACGTCTCGACCGTCAACACTGGGACAGTCTCCTTCGCTGCCTCGACGGGCCGGCTCAGGGTCGCGGCATCGGCTGCGGCCCGCAGGCGGATCGATGCGGGGCGTGCCGCGATGGCGCTTGTCCCGATCGCAACGAGGACGAGGATCAGGCGAGCCAGACCCCGACGCCGACCACGTCCGGGCCATCATCCGACCAGTAGCGCTCCGGTCGCCAGCGTGCCCAACCCGGTCACGATCCCGAGTCGCTCGGCTCGTTCGGTCCGGCAGCAGTGAGCGGCCATCTGGAGCTCATCGCTGAGGGGACCTGGAGGATGTCGGCCGGGATCAGCAGTTTGTGCCCGAACCAGCGGCTGCCACCCCACGTGGAGGACGGACGAGGGTCGAGCATCGTGAGCGCCTCAGCCTGTACGATCGGTCCCGGCATGCTCTCGTGGCCCGGGACGCGCACACGAACTCGTACTCGCCCGCTTTCACGCTCCGAGGTCGACCCTTCGTGCCTTCGAGGCGGGGAGTTGGACGTCGATCCCAGGTCCGGCACGGCGAACGCGTGGTGGGCGAAATCGCGGTTGTCCACCCAGAGGCCGCTCGCAGCCGACGCGTCGTACGTGATCACACCGGGTTCCCATGCGAATCCGCTGGCAGTGACGGCCAGGTCGTCGACGAGGGCGTCGTCGGAGGGCGCGGTTGCGGAAACCACGAGCGACACCGCTACCCCGAGGGCGAAGACGGCAGCGACTCTACCGAGCACGGTGCGAGCAGTCTCCGTCGACCAATGCCTCAGCTCACCGGCTCCTCCCACGATGGCCAGTCCGATGCAGAGCGTGACGAACAGCTGAGGGATGAACGACCCCGCCGATTCGACATATCTGAATTCGGGACTGCCGAAGACGATGTTCGGGATCATCGTGAGGCCGGCGAAGACCGCGAATGCGACCAGCCTGCCTCTGCGGTCCGCATCGAGTAGGCGAATCGACGAGGCGTAGATCAGTCCGAGCGAGCTGATGATCGGGTCGATGAACCCGGCGCCGAGTTGCAGTGTGATCGCCCAGATCACGAACCCGCCGGCGCCGATCCTTGCGAGTGTGAGCCACGTCCAGCGGTTCGTTGCTGCCACTTGCCTGTCCTGGAGTTGCACAATCGTTCCTTTCGTCGGCGGTCCAGTTCGTGTGACCACGATCTCTCCCTGCGCTCCGTCAGTCGATCGAGCTGCCCGTCGTCTCGGGGTGTGGCTTCCACCACTCTCGAGTGAGGCTTGGCGGGGGTCGAGGTCGACCCTCGACCGACTCAGAGCTGGTAGCGGGCTCCGACGGAAGCGGCCGATACCGCCATTCCGGCTGTCGTGACCTTCGCAACGATTCGGTCGATTTCATCGTCGGTCCTATGTGGGTCGTGATGGAACAACACCAATCGCTCGACGTCGTGGCGCTCCGCCAGTCCGACCGTGTAATCGATGCTCGAATGACCGAGGAACGCCTTCTCCTTCATCTCCGCTGCGGTGTGCTGGGAGTCGTGGAGCAGCAACCCGACACCGGCGACGAGGTTGGTTGGTTCGTCGGTCGCCGCATCCAGCCAGTAGTCGGGGATGTAGGCGAGCGATGAAGTCTCCGTGCGTGACCCGATACCCGAACGTACGGCCGCCTTTGTGCGGAACATCGGAGGCGAGCACCTCGAAGCCGGCGATCTCGCTGACGCCGGCCTCGAGCGAGTGGAAACGCCAGGTGCCCCGCAGCTGGGCCGGCGTGATCGGGAAGTGCGGAGGGCTCATCGCTCGGGACAGCACCTCGAGCGGGTCGCCTCCCTGGGCAGGGAGGTAGAGGTCGACGTCGGCGTCCTCGCGATCGACCGACCGAGCAAACGGGAGTCCGTGGGTGTGGTCCCAGTGGAGATGGGTCAGCAGGATGGAACCTCGGAACGGCTCATCTCCCAACGGCTCCGACAGTCGGTGCAGACCGGTTCCGGCGTCGAGGATCAGAGTCAGGGGCTTCGCCCGACCTGGCGACCGCGACCGAACTGGTGTCCCCGCCGTAGCGAGCGAACGCCGCACCGGTTGCCGGGGTCGAGCCCCGGCAACCGAGGATGGTGACGTCCACTCAGCGTTCTTCGCGGCGGTGTCCGGAAGCGACCTCTGTGAGATCACCGGTATCGAGCGCCGGGGAGCCGACCGCCGCCACTTTCGCCGCCGTCGTTGCGCGGACGGTCGACGTTCGGGCACCGCCCTCGAGCAGGGCGCGCTCTCCGACGATGGCGCCCGGTCCGATCTCGGCGACGACCTCACCGTCGACGTCCACGTCGAACATTCCGTCGAGCACCAGATACAACTCGTCCCCCGATTCGCCCTGAATCGTCAGGGTGTCGCCGACGGCGAGTTTCCGGATCTGCGGCTTGAGCCCCATCACCTGACCGGACAGGGCACGCTCCATCTCGGTTTCGACTTCGGCGATGACGGCCTCACGCTCCACGCCGCCCCATGGGGACCGGTCGTGATCGTGGACCCGGGTCCACTCCGACCAGTCGACCAGCCCGCTCTTCTCGACCAACGCTCCCGTGCTGTCGTAGATCCAGTGGCGAGGGAACGGTGATGCGCCGACCACCTCATGCCGGGAGGACCCGTCGGCGCTGATCTCGAGACCCAACGTGACCCACGTGGTGGGGCCGGTGATGCGGATGTATGGGGGCCGATCGATGCGGCGTGGCAGTGGCGCACCGGTCCGGGCGCCCACCGACTGCACGAAGCGAGCGACGCCGTTCTCGATCACCGGGTCCTCCTGCAGCATCGGGAACCCGATGCCCGGGAACGTGATCTTTGCCCGGCCGATGCCGGCAGTGGTCGCTCCGACGAGCGCCCGGCCGGAGTAGCCGGCATCGACGATCTGGCCGTTTTCGACCTCGATCCAGGCGACGAGCCGGTTGGCCGCTCTGAGCCGGTCGGCGTCCTTGAGTTCGTCGAGTACATCGTCGTCCACGCGGTCCGGTGGTGCCGGGTCGTAGTGGCCGATGCCCAGGTCCATGGGAAGCCGGTTGACACCGGAGATCGCCTCGGATGGGATCCAGCTGACCGAGGTCACGGATGATTCGATACGCATGAGCGCCTCCAGGGGTCGGTGTCTGCTCTGTGTGCAGCGTGGCTCCCGGCCGGGTCGGCGTCGATGGTGGCGCCACGTGAATCGGGGTGTGGGAATCCCCACCCCGATTGACGGGGTCGCCCCCTGTCGGCGTTCGATCCCTCCGGGCATCATGGCTCCATGACGATCTCGGTGTTCCTTGCAGACGACAACCTCCTCGTGCGCGAAGGGGTGAAGGCGCTGATGGAGCTGTCCGACGACATTCACGTCGTCGGAGTCGCCCAAGACTTCGACGGTCTCGTGGCGGGGGCCGAGGCTGCTGAGCCGCAGGTGGTGGTCACCGACATTCGGATGCCGCCGGACTTCAGTCGCGAAGGCATCGAGGCGGCCAAACTCGTCCGCAAGCGTCATCCCGGCACCGGAATCGTGATCCTGTCCCAGTACGACGATCCCGAGTACGCCATCGCACTCCTGTCCGATGGCGCTGCCGGCTACGCCTATCTGCTCAAGGACCGTGTCGCAGAGAGCGACCAGTTGGTCCGGGCCATCCGCGAAGTGGCGACGGGCGGCTCGATGCTCGATCCCAAGATCGTGGAGGCGCTGACCCGGCCGGTGACCTCGGACGGTCTCCTGGACGAAGGCGAGGAACGGCTCCTCGACATGGTGGCGGAGGGGACCCCGATCAAGGCGATCGCCGTGGCGCTCTCCACGACTCCTGCAGATGCCGATTCCAGGATCGAGAAGATGTTCCTGAAACTGGCCCAGGGCCTGAGCGGCGGCGACTCGACTGCCCTCGAACGGCTCCGCACCCTGCAGCGGGCGATCGCCGATCGGGAGGAGCAGGGAGCGGAGCTCTCACGTCTGCTCCCGGGTGGCCTGGCCGAGAAGCTCCGCCGCGATGGCCGCAGGATCGGTGAGACCGAAGAGCTAGAGGTCACCGTGCTGATGTCGGACATCCGTGGCTACTCGGGCATCGCCGAGCGGACCGACCCGACCACCCTGGCCGGCCAGCTCAACCGCCACCGGGCCGAGATGAATCGGGCGATCATCGCCAACGGAGGCACCGTCATGCAGTTCGTCGGGGATGCCGTGATGGCGGTGTTCGGTGCACCCGACCCGATGGCCGACCACGCCGAACGGGCAACGGCGGCCGCGATCGCCATGCACGAGGCACAGGCCAGGGTCGATACCGAGTGGGCCGATGAGGGACTCGAAGCCTTCGGGTTGGGGATCGGCGTGTCGACGGGGCCGGTCGCGGCAGCACTGCTGGGTTCGGAGGAGCGGATCGAGTACTCGGTGGTCGGCGACACCGTGAACCTCACCCAGCGGCTCCAGCAGTGGGGAGACCCCGGCGAGACGGTCCTGAGCGAGGCCACGTTCGGTGCGCTGGTTGCGCCCCCTGATTGCGAGGTGCTCGAGCCTGCCGAGGTCAAGGGACGGGTGGCTCCCGTGGCGGCCTTCCGGTTTCCGAGGAGAGCCCGGTGAGGGGTTTCCCGGAGGCCACCATGAGGCGGCTCGGGTATGGGGTGGTTGCCTCCACCGGCGCACTTGCCCTGGGTGCTGTTGCCCTCGGAATCCGGCTCGACGACTGGGTGAACGTTGCCGATCTTGCGATCCTCGCCGGTGCCTTCCTTGTTGCGGCAACGTTGGCGATGCGCGCGCAACCCTCGAACGGTGCCGTCTGGGCACTTGCGGGATCGGCTCTCGTCGGAATGGCCGGGTCGTTCGGCAGTCACTTGGCCGCATGGCGAACCGGGTTGGGCGTCGATGACATCGAGATGGGCAAGATCCCGGGCTCACCGGCCGACTACGACGCACTCAGTGCGTTGGGCATCAATGTCTCCATGTGGACGTGGATCCCGGCCGTCTTCCTGCTTGCGACCTTCCTGCTGATTCTCTTCCCGGCCGGACGTGCGCCGTCGCGACGTTGGCGGGTGGTGTTGTGGGTCGCCGGCGGAAGCATGCTGGCACTGTCCCTGCAGGGTGTCATTGCCACTGCACCATGGGTGACGACTCCATACGAGGTCCTGCTCGAGCGTGGTGACGGGACCACCATGGCGCCACCGGTTGGATTCCTGATGCTTGTGCTCATGGCGATCGCACTGGCCGCTGTCCTTCGGATCGTGCTGAGGTACCGGAACACTGCAGGCGAGGAGCGACTCCAGTACCGCTGGGTGACGTGGGCTCTTGGGCTGTACGTCGTCGTAGGCATCTTCGGCTTCTCTGCGCTTCAAGGCCTGGGAGACATTGGCACGCTGTTCAGCACGCTGTTGCTTGCCAACATCCCGGTCTCGATTGCGGTGGCAATCACGAAGTATCGGCTGTACGACATCGACATCGTCATCTCGCGCACCTTCGTGTACGGGTCGTTGGCGGCGTTCATCGGACTGGTGTACGTGGGTGTGGTGGTCGGCCTGGGCGCCCTCGTTGGTTCCGGGGACGAGCCGAACGCGGTGTTGTCGGTGGGAGCGACGGCGTTGGTGGCCGTGGGGTTTCAACCGGTCAGACGACGCCTGGAGCGAGTGGCGAATCGGCTGGTGTTCGGGCGGCGGGCGACCCCGTATGAGGTCCTATCGGAGTTCTCCCGGCGGGTGGCTGCGACCAGCAACGACCTGCTGGATGACGCGGCCCGGTCGCTGGCGGAGGGGACGCGCGCCGAGCGAGTGGTCATCTCGGTGATGGTGGGCGGGGAGGCGCTCGAGGCGGCCGCCTGGCCGGAGGTGGCCGCCGCATCAGCGGAGCCGGTGTCGTTTCCGATCGTCGACGGTGACGCCACGTTGGGATCGCTCGACATGTATCTGCCTGCCGGTCAGCAGCTGCAGGATGACGATCGGCGGCTGGCCGAGCAGCTCGCCTCGGGGATGGGGTTGGCCCTTCGCAATCAGCTGCTCACAGAGCGGCTCGAAGCTCGCGTCGAGGAACTGCGGGAGTCGAGGCGCCGGTTGGTGGCCGTCCAGGACGAGACCCGCCGCCGTCTGGAGCGAGACCTCCACGACGGGGCGCAGCAGCAGTTGGTGGCGTTGAAGGTGAAGTTGGGGTTGGGGAGGGCGATCGCCGAGAAGGATGGCGCCACTCGGACCGCCCAGCTCCTAGAAGGGTTGAGCGGGGAAGCGGATGCGGCGGTGGATGCAATGCGGGAGTTCGCTCGCGGCGTCTACCCGCCCCTCCTCGAGGCCGAAGGGCTGGCGTCGGCGATAACGGCGCAGGCGCGGCGGGTGCCGATCCCGGTGTCGGTGGATTCCGACGGGATTGGCCGCTACCCACGGGAGATCGAGTCCACCGTGTACTTCTGTGTTCTCGAAGCGTTGCGGAACACCGTCCAGCACGCGGGAGCCTCGCAGGCGACCGTGACGCTGACCCAGTCGAACGGTGCCTTGGAGTTTCTGGTGACCGATGACGGCGCCGGATTCGACCCGGACACCGCTCGGGGGGTGGGCCTGACTGCCATGGCCGACCGGCTGGATGCCATGACCGGCGAGCTCGCCATTCACACCGAACCCGGCAACGGCACCACCCTCACCGGAACCATTCCCGTCCTAGTGGAGGCGACGACATGACCGCGGCGACTGTCTCCGAGCGTCTCACCCCGGGCTGGTTCAAGACCGCCGCTTGGGTGTGGGTGGCTGTGATCTTCGTAGCCTCGATCGTGGCCGTCGCGTCCGGTCGACTTCCCGAAGACGACCTGTTCGTGACCTGGCTGGTGATATTGGCGCCCTTCTTCGCAGTCCTGGCCGCCGTGATCGCCACCAGGGCGCCGGGGAACGCGATCGCCTGGCTGATGGGCACCATTGGCACAGGAATCACACTTGGTGTGGTGACAGATCTGCTCATGCAAAACCCACCGGAGCGCCTCACGCCCGTGATGCTGGTGGTGCTGGTTCTGAACGGCATGTGGTGGGTCTTCTTCATGTTCCCGATCCTCCTCACCCTCTTCCTGTTCCCGACCGGTCGCTTCTTGACCAAGCGCTGGCGATGGGCAGGCTGGCTGGTGGGCTTGATGACGCTTGCGCTCTTCACGCTTGGATTGCTGACCGATGAGGGCGGCCCCGCCTCTGGAGCCTGGACGATCGACAATCCCTTCGGGTTCCTCCCGGTGTCGTTCTTCGAGACATACCTCGAAGGTCCGTGGAGCGTGGGGTTGATCGCCCTTGCCATCGGTGGCCTGTCCTCGATGGTGGTCAGGTACCGTCGATCAGAGGCCGATGAACGTGCTCAGATCAAGTGGGTGCTCTACTCGGCGGTTCTGCTGGGTTCCGCCTACGCCACATCCGTGGTTCTTCAGGACGCCCTATTCGTGAGCGCATCAGAGGAGGCCAGTGCCCTGGTCCCAGTCTTCTGGGGCCTGTTCAGCCTGGCCTTCGCCTCCGTGCCCATCTCGATCGCCATTGCGATCACGCGCTACCGGCTGTACGACATCGACTTGATCATCAACCGGTCGTTGGTGTTGGGGCTGCTCGTCGGTTTCATCACCGTCGTCTATGCGGTCGTCGTGGCTGGGGTCGGGTCGGCGGTGGGTGGTTCGAACGTCGGATGGTCGATCGCAGCGACCGCGCTGGTTGCGGTGGTGTTCGAGCCCGTTCGGAGTCGGGTGCAGCGCTGGGTCAACAGGCTGGTGTATGGGCGGCGGGCAACACCGTACGAGGTGCTGTCCGACTTGACGAGTCGGCTGGCGGTGACGGAGCGGGAGGATGGGCTATTGGGTCGGATGGCTCAGCGCCTGGCGGAGGGGACGGGTGCCGACCGAGCCATCGTGTGGACCAAGCAGGGATCTGACTTCACTCCAGCGGCGTACTCGCCGGCATCCGACGGTGCCCTCGACCCGGTCCCGGGCCTCGACGCGATACCCGGATCGGTCGTGCCGATCGTCCACGACGATGCGGTGTTGGGTGCGTTGTCGGTGGAGTCTCGACGGGGGGATGCATTGACCCCGACCGAACAACGCCTCGTCGAGGATCTGGCGGGATCGGCGGGCTTGCTGATGCGACGGTTGCGATTGGACGCAGATCTGGAGCGCAAGGCCGAGGAACTCGAAGAGTCTCGTCGGAGGCTGGTGAATGCTCAGGACGTGGAGCGTCGCCGCTTGGAGCGGCAGTTGGATGAGGGCGCCCAGCAGCGAGTCCTCGGCTTGAAGCTCCAGCTGGGTTTGGCCGAGCAGCAGGCTCGGGCCGAGGGGGCCGAGCGGGCAGCGGCGTTGATCGGTCAAATGGCTCTGGGAGCTCAGGATGCGATCGATCAGATCCGGGCGCTGGCGCGTGGGATCTATCCGCCACTGTTGGAATCGGAGGGGTTGCACGCGGCGGTGAGGGCCCTGGCCGAGGTGGCGCCGGTTGACGTCGCCGTGGATGTGTTGGTGGGTCGGCGGTACCCGCTGGAGGTCGAGGGTGCGGTCTACTTCTGTGTGTCGGAGGCGGTGACGAACGCGGTCAAGCATGGTGAGCCTCCGATCACGGTGCGTGTGTCGGACGCGACCGGGGAGCTCGTGTTCACGGTGACCGACTCGGGGCCGGGCTTCGACCCCACCGCGGTCGTGCGGGGTTCCGGTCTCGATAACATGATCGACCGGCTCGACGCCCTCGGAGGAACCTTCACCATCGACACCACACCGGGGACCCGAACCGCACTCACCGGACGACTGGACCTCCGGCCTGTCGAGGTGTCGGCATGACCACGGAGATCAGCGAAGCCCACCGGATCGACGCCGCGACGACCGTGCGCTCCGAACCGAATGAGCACTGGCGCACGGCCTGGGTGTTGCTCGGTGGAGCGCTGGCTGCGTTGGTCGCCCTCAACATCTTCACCTGGTGGCTCGAGTTCGGCGGGTCCGTCGATCCCGAAGCCGTCGTCGCCGCGGAGCCCGCCTCCCAGACCACGTTCCGGTATTTCGGTCTCGAGTTCGCGGGAGACAGCCTCGGGTTTGGAGCGCTCCTGGTGTTCAGCGCCCTGGCACTGTCGAGAGACCACTTGAACCGGTTTGCATGGATCCTCGGAGGTTCGGTCGTGAGCTGGATGACGGGCACGGCGTTGACCGGTCTGGCCGTGCTCTCGCTCGCCGGGCTGATACCCACTGCCCTGGCGCCCGGATTGACCTGGTCAAGCGAGGCCGCTTACGCCGTCTTCAGCTTGGGTCTCATGCTGATGATTGCCGTGTTCCCGAGCGGTCGCCTTCCGTCCGGCCAGTGGCGTCGGGTCCTGCAGATCGCAATCGCGATCTCTGCGGTCGGAGGGCTCGTCCGCCTGCTCGTTCCGGGACCGATCGTGTCGAGTCTGGATCCGACACCGACCACGTTCGACAATCCGCTCGGCCTCGGGTTCCTATCGGGTCTGGACCTCGGGGCCGCCCAGTTCGCTGAGGTCGTGTTGCCCGTCGTTGCGGTCGCTTCATTGGTCCGCACGTATGTGAGGTCGGGACCCGAGGTGAGACATCAGGTGAAGTGGATCGTCGCCGTGATCCCGGTAATGGTTGCGACCTCGGGATTGATGACATTCATCGAGACGCCGTGGGAAGGTCTCCCCGTGATGGTGGCGCTCTGGCTCTTCGCAGCGGCCCTGGGCGTGGCGATCACGAAGTACCGGCTGTACGACATCGATCTGATCATCAACCGGGCCGTGGTGTACGGGTCACTGGCACTCTTCATCGGTGTCGTGTACGTGTCCATCGTCGTCGGGGTCGGCACGCTTCTCGGGTTTCGAGACGAGTCCAACCCGGCGCTGGCGATCGCAGCCACGGCGCTCGTCGCGATCGGTTTCCAGCCGGCTCGCCGACGTCTCGAACGGTTAGCCAATCGTCTCGTGTTCGGGCGCAAAGCGACGCCGTACGAGGTGCTCTCGGAGTTCTCCCGGCGTGTCGCAGCAACCGACGACGCGCTCGTTGGGCGCCGTCTCCCGCTCCCTCGTCGAGGGCACGTCGGCGAGCCGTGCGGCCGTTTCCGTGTGGGTCGACGACGAACTGGTCGAGAGCGCCGTCTGGCCGGAGTCGGGCGACGACCCCGGTGGGGAGACGCTGGCGGTTCACATCGAGCACGAGGGTGTCGAGCTCGGAGTGCTCACGCTGGTGGCCTCGAGTGGGCAGACGCTGTCGGAGGAAGACGCAGGGCTGGCGGGCCAGGTCGCCTCGGGCATGGGACTGGCGTTGAAGAACCGGCTGCTGACCGAGCGCCTCCAGAGCCGGGTCGAGGACCTGCGAGAGTCACGCCGTCGCCTGGTCGCCGTGCAAGACGAGACCCGGCGCAAGCTGGAACGCGATCTGCACGATGGGGCCCAACAGCAACTCGTTGCCCTCAAGGTGAAGCTCGGCCTCTCCCGGATGATCGCCGAGAAGGAGGGCGCATCGGAGATGGTCGACCTGCTGTCGGAGATCGGCGGCGATGCCGACGACGCCGTGGAGTCGCTGCGTCGATTCGCCCGGGGTGTGTATCCGCCGTTGCTCGAGGCCGAGGGCCTGGTCGCAGCCATCACCGCCCATGCGCGGAACTCGGGATTCCCGGTCGTGGTCGAGACCGATGGCATCGGCCGCTACCCCAAAGAGATCGAGTCGACGGTCTACTTCTGTGTGCTTGAAGCGCTTCGAGGCTCCACGGGACCGGGGGAGCCGGTAGATGCGACGGTGCGGCTCGCACAGCTCAACGGCTCGGTCACGTTCGAGATTCGACGGGATGGGCACGGCTTCGATCCTGCTCCGGATTCCGTCGACACGAGACTCGTCAATATGCGAGACCGGATGGATGCCATCGCCGGGACGTTGACGGCGGTTTCTCGTCCCTATGAGGGCACGGTGATCTCGGGTTCCATCCCCGTGAGCCCGGAGGTGATGGCGTGAACGGACAGGAGCTCGTATCGCCGCCCGTCGATCCGGGCTCACAGCCCGCCGACGCCAACGAGCGCTGGCGCGGCGCCTGGATCCTTCTTTCGATCGCCCTGGCGTCCCTCGCTGCGCTCCAGGTCTTCGGCTGGTGGGTCGAGAACGGGGGTGCGGTCGACATCGACGCCGTGCTCGCCACCGAACCCGCGGTCGAGGCGGTTCTCGAGTACTTCGGTCCCGACTTTGTCGGCTACAGCCTCGGGTTCGCCGCCTGGCTCGTGGTGGTCGCGCTCGCGCTCTCCCGGGACCGATCGAACCGATTCGCATGGGTTCTCGGTGGTTCGGTGTCGACCTGGATGCTCTCATCGGCCCTTGCCGGGCTCGTGCTCCTCTCGGCGGCCGAGGTGCTCCCGGCTGCCTGGCTGCCCGTGTTGGCCTGGTTCGGGGACGCCACCGTCCTTGCGTTCCCGATCGGCATGTTCGTTGGCTTCTCGCTCTTCCCGAATGGACATCTGATGGTGGGTGAGACGTGGAGGCGTGCCTTCAGCGCCACAGTTGCGCTCGTGGGCCTCATGACCGCGTTGACGCTCCTCCATCCTGATGGCCTGACGCTGTTCGGATCCACAGAACCGATCTCGTTCGACAATCCGTTCGCTCTCGGCTTCCTCGCCGGGCTCGACCCCAACCTCTCCTTGATCGCTGCAGCGGTCGCCGGTGTCGCCGTTGTCGCAACGCTCGTTCGGAAATACGTCGGCGCCGGGACCGAACTCCGGCATCAGATGAAGTGGGTCGTGTTCGCGGCGCCGCTCCTGGCCGTGTTCAGCACACTGATGTCGCTGGTCGATGCACCGTTCACGGGGTTCTCGACCATGATCTCCCTGTGGCTGGTCGCGCTGGCACTCGGTGTGGCGATCACAAAGCATCGCTTGTACGAGATCGACGTGATCATCAACCGGGCCGTCGTGTTCGGGGCGCTCGCAGTCTTCATCGGAGTCGCCTATGTGGCGATCGTCGTGGGTGTCGGGTCGGCGGTCGGAGGCTCCAGCCTCGTGTGGTCGATTGCTGCCACAGCCGTGGTCGCCGTCGTGTTCGAGCCGATCCGCAATCGAGTTCAGCGATGGGCCAACCGCCTGGTCTTCGGGAGTCGTGCCACACCGTACGAGGTCCTGTCCGATCTGACGGGCCGGCTCGCCGCCGCAGAGAGTGAGGATCGACTGCTCGCCCGTATGGCCGAGCGGCTGGGTGAGGGCACCGGTGCGGATCGGGCGTCCGTGTGGCTGACCGACGAGACGGGCTTCCACCTCGCAGCAGCTTCCCCGGACGCGATCGGCCTGCCGGAGCGGGTCGGGACGTTCGGAGAGATCCCCGGGTCGGCATTCGCCGTCCAACGTGAGGGCGAGGTGCTCGGAGCGCTTGCGATCGCCAAGGCCCGAGGTGACGTCCTGACTCCGACCGAGGCCGGCTTGATCGAGGACCTGGCCGGCTCCGCCGGACTCGTGATGCGCAGGCTGCGTCTCGACAACGAACTCGAACGTAAGGCCGAGGAGCTCGAAGAGTCACGACGTCGACTGCTCGACGCCCAGGACGTAGAACGCCGGAGACTCGAGCGCGAGTTGCACGACGGCGCCCAACAGCAGGCGCTGGCATTGAAGGTCAGGCTGGGCGTGGCTCAGGCACTCGCAGAGCAGAAGGGCTTCACGCAACTCGCCTCACTGACCGGGCAGATGGCCGACGAGGCGCAGGACGCCATCGAGCAGATCCGCTCACTGGCTCAGGGCATCTACCCGCCGCTCCTCCAGTCCGATGGGCTGCAAGCTGCGATCCCGGCGACGGCCGCGTCGTCGCCGATGGACGTGATCGTCGATGTTCGACTCGATGAGCGGCACCCCATGCCCATCGAGGCCGCCGTCTACTTCTGCATCTCCGAGGCCTTGACCAATGCCGCCAAGCACGGCGAGGGGCCGCTGTCGGTGTCGGTGTCGGATGCCGGCGGTCAGGTCGTGTTCGAGGTCGCCGACCGTGGTCCCGGATTCGATCCCGCAGCCGTCGAGCGAGGAGCGGGGTTGAACAACATGTCGGATCGACTCGACGTTCTGGGAGGCTCGGTTGCAATCGTGTCCGCGCCTGGAAGCCCGACGCGTGTGATCGGCTCCGTTCCGGTCGGCGTCTCAGTCGACGCCTGAATCAGCCGGCGGAGGACCAGACCCGTTCGAGGGCGTCTGGCCCGAAGTCGGACTTCGAGATGAATGCGATGGCTCCGACTTCGATCGCTCGTTCCTGAAACTCGCCGGCCTCGTAGGTCGAGAGAACGACGACCCGAGCACTCGGGTCGTCCGTCACGATCCGGCGCGTGGCCTCGAGGCCATCCATGCCGGGCATCTTGATGTCCATGAGGATCAGATCCGGTGCAAGCTCTGATACGAGCCGGAGCCCGTCCTCGCCCGATCCTGCCTCGCCCGCGACTTCGAACCCGTCGGTCAACTCCACCACCATCTTGGCGGCGGAGCGGAACGGCTCCTGATCGTCGACGATGAGCACGCGAACGGTGTCGGTCATGACTGCCACCCCATCATCATCGGCGCGACGTCCGCTCGGCAACAGGTGGGAGGCACGTTTCGCGAGGTGGGGTTTTCCACACCATCACTCGCTCGTCTCGGCCAGATAGAGCAGCACGGCCAGGACCCGCCGGTTTGTTTCACGTTCCGGAATCAGATCCAGCTTCGTGAAGATCGAGTTGATGTGCTTCTCTACGGCACGCTCCGAGAGGAAGAGCGTCTCGGCGATCGCGCGGTTGGACTTCCCGCACGCCAGTTCGGCCATCACCTCCGACTCGCGCTCGGTGAGTCGGTCGAGCTTCGTCTCCTTCTTGTTCAGGCGGCCTTCGACCAGGGCATCGACCACCTTCGGGTCGATCTTCGATTCGCCGGCCGCGACCCGCTCGACGGCGTCGGCCAACGCGCCGGCGTCACCGACACGCTCCTTCAACAGGTAGGCCAGGCCCGTCGAGCCGTCCTCGAGGAGCTTGAGCGCGTACTCGGGCTCCACGTACTGGCTGAGGACGACGACGCCGATCGTCGGATGCTCGGCTCTGATCTGGCGGGCCGCCCGGATCCCCTCGTCGGTCCGAGTCGGCGGCATGCGGATGTCGGTCACCACGACCTCGGGGTCGTGTTCCTCGACTGCCGTCGAGCAACTCGTCGTGATCCTCGGCCATCGCCACGATCTCGTAACCCTCGCTCTCGAGGACCAGCTTCACGCCTTCACGGATGATGAAGGCGTCATCGGCGAGGACGATGCGGCGGGACATCCGATCACGATACCCATGCACCTGCGCCCAATGGTTCGGTGCACCCCGAATGCGGGCATTCGATGCCCGCTGGAGGGTCGTCACGGACTTCGCATCGGTATCGTTCAGCCATGGTCGCCAGCATCCCCACCGGGGTCATCTCGTTTCTGTTCACCGACGTCGAGGGGTCGACCCGGCTGTGGGAGTCCGACCCCGACGGTATGGCAGCCAGCCTCGCCAGACACGACCAGATCATGCGCAGTGTCATCGACGCCAATCGTGGGCACGTGTTCTCGACCGCGGGCGACGCATTCGCGGTTGCGTTCGGATCGGTCGGAGCCGCCATCGCCGCCGCCACGACGATTCAGCTCCAGTTGCTCGGTGCCGACTGGCCCGGACCCCCGATCAAGATCCGGATGGGGATCCACACCGGCATGGCCCAGGAGCGAGACGGCGACTACTTCGGTCCGGTGCTCAATCGGGCGGCCCGCATCATGTCGGCCGGTCACGGGGGCCAGATCCTGCTGTCGTCGGTCACCGCCGACGCCTCCGACCTCGACGGTGAGCTGTCGCTGCGGGATCTCGGTACCCACCACCTCAAGGACCTCGACGAGCCCGAGCACCTCTTCGAGATCCGCCACCCCGATCTCCCTGTCGTCGACCGCCCCATCAAGACGGTCGACGTCCGGCGCCACAACCTGCCCGACTACCTCACGTCGTTCGTCGGGCGCGTCAAAGAGCTCGATGAGCTGGCCGAGCTGATCGACCAGCATCGGTTGGTGGCGTTGACCGGCGTGGGGGGTACCGGCAAGACGCGTCTGGCGGTCGAAGCGGCACGCAATGCCGTGTCCGAGCGGCCGGACGGTGCATGGCTCGTCGAGCTGGCCCCGGTCACCAACCACCACTACATCATGACCACCATCGCCGACACCTGGGGTCTGAGAGCCGGCGAAGGCGCAACGATCGAGGACGTCGTCATCCGCTACCTCTGGTCCCGCGACCTGCTGGTGGTGATCGACAACTGCGAGCACCTCTTGGATGCCGCGGCAGCGGCGATCAAGTTGCTTCTCGACAGTTGTCCGAAACTGAGGGTTGTTGCCACGTCGCGCGAGTCGTTGGGGATCCCGGGCGAGACGATGCTGCGGGTGCCCTCGCTGGGTCTCGCCGATGCGACACACACCCTCGAGGACTCGGAGGCGGTCCACCTGTTCCTCGACCGGGCGCGGGCGGTCCGTCCCGACTACGAACCGACATCGACCGAACTCGTCGACATCGGCCGGATCTGCACGCGGATCGACGGGATCCCACTCGGCCTCGAGCTGGCCGCTGCACGGCTCAGGAGCATGTCGGCCGGCGAGCTGGCCGACCGCCTCGAGGACTCGTTCCGGATCCTGTCCGGTTCCGCCAAGACCGCCTTGCCGAGGCAGCGCACCCTGGCGGCCACGATCGACTGGTCCTACGACCTGCTCAAGCCACCCGAGCAGGCGATGTTCAGGCGGCTGTCGGTGTTCACCGGCGGGTTCGATCTCGACGCCGCCGAGGCGGTGTGTGTCGGGGACGAGGTCGAGGACTGGGAGGTGCTCGACCACCTCGACTCGCTCGTCGACAAGTCGCTGATCATCCCGATCCAGCATGAGCAGGGATCCACCAGGTACCGGATGCTGGAGCCGGTCCGCCAGTACGCACAGGAGCGGCTCAGTGACACCGCGGAGCCGATCCGCTTCCGGGCGGCTCACGCTCGCTACTTCGTCGACTTCGTGGCGAAGGCGAGTCCGGGCCTTCGCAGCGATGAGATCGTCGCAACGATGAAGCGGCTCGATACCGACTACGACAACATCCGGAGCGCACTCGCCACGCTGCTCGAGACGGCTGAGATCGACGACTATCTCGCAGTCGGTTTCGATCTCATGAGCTATTGGATGCACAAGGGACTCGGGGTCGAGGCGATCGAGCTCTCGCTGCAGGGTCTGCGAGCAGCGACCGCGGAGACGGACCGGCTCGGCATGGTGAAACTGTGGTGGGCGTCGGCGATCCACGCCGCCGAGCTCACCGACCCCGACGGCGTCGATTTCGGCCGGGCGGGTCTCGAGGTGGCCCGCGAGACCGGAGATCCCAATGCCATCGGCAGGATGGAGATCGCTCTCGGGGCGGCGATCCGCCATGCGACTACCGACCCGGAGTATCTCGAGCATCTGGTCGAGGGGCGGCGGCTCCTCGAGCAACACCCCGAGCCCCACTGGTGGTCGGCGACCTGGGACGAGGCGCTGACCCAGCTCCTGCTCGCGGCGTATCTCCCAATGGAGGACGAACGTCTCGAGGAGCACGGCAAGGCGGCGCTCGATTTGTTCGAGCGGGCCGGCGACCCTGCGCTGCTCGCTGCAACCCTCAACGACACGGGTGGAACGCTCTACGTGATGGGTGAACACGAACGTGGTCTCGCCTACAACCTCCGCGCATGCGAGATCCTCGCCGGGATGGACTCGCCCAACTGGTACGGGCATGCGCTGATGTTGCGGGGAATGCTGCTCGCGTTGGAGAAGCAGCCGGCGGAGGCGATGCCGCAGTTCGCAGAGTCGGCGCGTCTGCTCGACATGGTCGGCGATGTGAACTGTTGGGCGACCTCGAGCCGGGGCCTGGCCCGGTGCGAGACCGCTATCGGCGATACGCGCTCCTCGGCGAGCCGCCTGCTCGCCGTGCTCGACCGGATGCCCACCATGCCGATGCCGGAGATCACGAAACCCCGCACGCTCGATGCCATCGCCGAGCTGGTTCTCACCGCCGATCGGCCCGACGAGGGTGGGGTGTTGGTGGGGGCGGCGATCGCCGCGCCGTTCCCCGCCGATTCCATCATTCGCCCGCTCGAGCTGGACCAGTTTCGCGCCGAGGTCGTCGAGCGGTTCGGTGAGGCCGAAGCCGAGCGGCTCATCGCCGAGGGCAGCGAACTCGAGCTCGATGAGGCACTGGAACGGAGTCTGCCGACTCTGGTGAAGCTCAGAGGAGAATCGCCAGACGATTGATGCCCAGCCGCTCCGACGGAGGGCTTGTCGGCCTCGTCGTCGGTGAGTGACGACCGAGCGTGAAGCGCCGAGTTCGCCTCCTCAGCGCGGCGCCGTTGACGCCATCGTCTCGGTCCCCGCCGATTGCGAATCCGTCGGACGCGCTCTCGCCAGGCGGACGGACCCCCACATGAACATCCCTTGCGCCGCCGTGCTGACCATTTGCTCTCCGAGCTGCACAGCGAAGGTCTGCTCCAAGACCGCTGCTGCTCCAGCCAACCCGAACACGAGGAGGAGGTTGCCGCCGAACAGCACAGCCGCCTTCCGCTCGTGGCGGCCGTGTGCCCACGACACCAGCGCAACGATCGCCAGCACGTTGCCGGCGGTCGCAGCGGTGAGCAGGATGAGGAACCAGGCCCCTGACCCGGCGATCGCCGTCGCCAACGCCGCCGTCGTCACGACGACCGCTGCGATGGCGCCCCACCTACCTCCGCCGACTGGCCGGGCCAGGTCGAGCCGCCCGGCACGCCAGAGGCCGGCCGACGCGATGAGGAATCCCGGTGCGAGCAGCCAGAACAGCGCGTCATCGAGCCACAACAGATCGACCTCCGCCGCGGAGAAGGCGAGGAGAAGCTTGAACACCGGCTTGGTGAGCCCACCGATCACGATCAGCAGCGCTCCCACGATGACGGACCACCCCGATTGCCGGTCGACGCGTGTCGAGAGCCGGGCGAGCACCCAGAGGCCGATCCCCGACAGGATGACGGGCAGAACGTCTTCGAGCGCGAGCAACAGCATGCCGCCATCGACCATCCGCTGCTCCCTCCACTCGCTGCGGGAACCGTACTGGCCGGCGGCGCGGGCCGTCTGCCAGACCGGGGAGATCCGGCCGGCAGGCGTGGGCGTGCCGGTCGGTGTCGCGCTGGAAGCTCAGCCGGCTCCGCCCAAGAGTGCGGCCATGTCGACGAGACGCGCCGAATAGCCCCACTCGTTGTCGTACCAGGAGACGATCTTCACGGTGTTGTCACCGAGGGTCATGGTCGATTGAGCGTCGATGATCGACGAATGCGGATCGCCGATGATGTCACGGGAGACGAGTGCCTCCTCGGTCACACGCAGTACGCCCTTCATGCGCCCCTCGGCAGCAGCCTCCACCGCCTGGTGGACGGCAGCGACGCTCGCCGACTTCTCGAGGGTCACGGTGGCGTCGACCACCGATCCATCCTCGACCGGCACCCGGAACGCCATGCCGTCCATGCGCCCCTCGAGTTCGGGAATCACCAACTCTGTGGCCTTGGCGGCGCCCGTGGTGGTGGGCACGATCGACAGTGCGGCCGAACGGCCCCGGCGGCGCTTTCGAACAGGGGTGTCCATCAAGGACTGGCTCGATGTGTATGCATGGATTGTCGACATCATCAGCCGCTCCACGCCGAACGTGTCGTGCAGCACCTTGGCGACCGGAGCGAGGCAGTTCGTGGTGCACGAGGCATTCGACACCACGACGTGGCGCTCCGGGTCGTACTGCTCGTCGTTCACCCCGTACACGAAGGTCGTGTCGGCGTCCGAGGACGGCGCCGAGATCAGCACCTTCGACGCCCCGGCGGTGAGATGTTTTGCGGCGTCGGAGCGGGAGCGGAACACACCGCTCGACTCGATCACGACGTCCACTCCAAGTTCACCCCAGGGAAGTGCAGCCGGGTCCCGCTCCTCGGTGAACGAGATGTCGGCGCCGTCGACGACCAGGTTCCCTTCGGCGGTCTCGACCTTCCTGGGATACCAGCCGTGCACCGAGTCGTACTTGAGCAGATATGCGAGGTCGTCGAGATCCGCTAGGTCGTTGATCCCCACCACCTCGAACCGATGGTCCGCCACCAGCTGTTTGAAGGTGCAGCGCCCGATCCTCCCGAAGCCGTTGATGCCGATGCGGATTGCCACGTGATCTCCTTGGTCTCGCATGGTTGTAGCGGCGTGCCGGCGTAGTCAGAAAGACGCCTCGGCGAAGCGGCGCAGGTCCGACAACCGATCGGTAGGGTCGAGGGAGAGCAGATCATCATGAAACATCTCCTGATTGCGCATCAGACCGCGAGCTCCGAGGCGCTTCGCCGCCATGTCGTTGCCCTCGCCCGCGAGGACCTCGACGCGGCCTTCGTTCTCGTGATCCCGGCGACCCCGGTCGATCACCTGCGCAGCTGGACCGAAGGTGAGGCAGTCAGGGCCGCAACCGAGGCGGGCGAGCGGGCCAGGGCCGCGTTCGCGGCGGACGGCGTCACCCTGAACGACGTGCGCGTCGGTGACGGCAACCCGGTCTATGCCATCCAGGATGCCTTCATCGGCGAGGACTTCGACGACGTGATCATCTCGACGCATCCGAGCGGCGTTTCCCGGTGGCTTCACATGGATCTGGTCGCCAAGGCGACCAGGGCGCTCGACGTACCTGTGATCCATGTGGAGAGCGAAGCCTGATCCGAACGCTCGGGAACCCGTGAGCGTGTCTGCGACGTCCCAGCAGGGCAATCCACACCTGAGAGGTCAACGATGAGAACCCGACGACGACTGGTGCTCTGTGCCGTACTGGCGACCCTTCTGGCTTCATGTGGCGGTGACGCCGTCGACAACGCTCTTGCTGTCAACACCGGTGCCGATCCCGCTCCGGATGCTGCAGGGGCCTGTCTGATCGAAGAGCCGGAATGCAACGACGTCGGTGTTCCCGCAGCCGGAGGCGAGGTTCCGCTGCCGGGCGATGACGGCGAGGTCGTGTCCGGGGGCCTGACGGCAGAGCCGCTCACGGTGTCCGAGGTCCTCGTCTCCGACATCGGCGGGGTGTTCGCGGTGCAGGGCTTCCTGTTCGACGATGGCTCTGGCCCGGTGCTTTGTGAGGCCCTCGCCGAGTCGTTCCCGCCGCAGTGTGGCGGCGCGCCTCTTCCGGTGTCGGGTCACGAAGAGGTGATCGACGTCCCACTGATCATGGAACAGGGCGTCACCTGGACCGATGGAGTGTTGGTGCTGTTCGGCGAGTACGTCGATGGGTCCCTGGTGGTCGATCCGACCGTGCTCGGCTGAGGCCAGGCAGCCGGACGAACCAACCACAAACCTGCGACTGCCTCTGATCCTCGGGACCTGTTCCCCTAGTCCCCACGCTGAGTGGTCAGTACGGTCTGACCCATCCTGCCGGTGGCGGCCGCCGCCGGGTGCGACGAAAGGACGCTTGTGAACATCTCCGAGGTACTCGCCGAAACGTCTGTCTCGAGTCTCGACCTGACCCGCTTCGTATCGGTCACGCCCGATGCGACCGTGGAGACGACGGTCGAGACGATGGCCGCAGTGAAATGGTCGTGTGCCTTCATCATGGAAGGCTCCCACATCGGTGGGATCTTCACCCAACGTGACGCGCTCCAACGTGCCGTCGGGCGGCCCGGCAACTGGCAGCGGGAGATCCGTGAAGAGATGACCGTCGCCGTCCAGACGATGCGCGACACGGACTCGGTTGCCGACGGTCTGAAGATCATGAACGACTGGTGGGTGCGGAGCGTCCCGGTGCTCGACAGCAACGACCATGTCGTGGGCAACCTGTCGTACTACGTGGTCATGGCTGCGATCGCCGACTTCGTCAAGAAGCGGATCGGTGACTCAGCCTCCGAGCCAGAGGTCCAACACGGGCTGGCGTTCGTCGACTTCACCGGCATGCACACGTCTGCACCGGTGATGGTTCGTGAGGACGACACCGTCGAGGCGGCCGTCCATCAGATGCGCGCCCGTGGGATCGGCTCGGTCCTGGTAGTCGACGCCGAGCACAGCCTCGCAGGGATGCTGACCGAGTTCGACCTGTTCACCAAGCTCGGGTGCCACGTCCCCGATCTCACGGCGGTCGCGGTCAGCGAGGTCATGTCCAAGGATCTCGTCGCACTCAGCGCCCGCTCCTCGGTGGCGACCGTCATCGACGAGATGGCCGGCCACGGCTTCTCCCACGTGCCGCTGCTCGGAGAATCGGGTCGTCCGGTGGCCGTCGTGTCGTTCCGTGACGTGGCCTCCTATCTGGAGACGAGCCTGGCCGCACTCGGCTGAGCCGAGGCGCACACCACTTCGAGTCCTCGAAGGGGCGTCCACGTGGTGATCCGAGGGTTAGCGTCGGCGGGGACATCTGAGCGAGACCCGGTCGCAATCCGACCGTCGCCGCGCCAGTCGGACTGATCGGAGTTGGTGTACGCGTCCTTGGATCCATGATCGAGGTCGTTGGCCGTACCCCGGTCGTCAAGCTGAACTCGGTCGTCCCCCGCGGTGCGGCCGACGTGTTCGTCAAACTCGAATGGTTCAATCCAACGGGGTCCTACAAGGATCGAATGGCCCTCTCGATGATCGAGGAGGCCGAGCGCCGCGGTGACCTCCGGCCGGGGGGATGACCGTCGTCGAATACACCGGAGGGAGCACCGGCTCGTCGCTTGCGTACGCGTGCGCAGTGAAGGGCTACCGGTTCCGCGTCGTCTCCTCTGACGCATACTCGCCGGAGAAGCTCCGAACGATGGCTGCGTTCGAAGCGGAGGTCACGGTGATACCGAGTGAAGGCGGGGTCGTGACCCCCGACCTCGTGCCGCGCATCATCGCCAAGGCCCGCGAGTTCGCCTCCGAGCCCAACACCTACTGGACGGATCAGCTCCACAACGCCGGCTCGGTCGTCGGGTATCGCAGCATCGGGACCGAGCTCCTCGAACAGATGGTCCGGCCCATCGACGTCTTCTGTGCATCGGTGGGCACCGCTGGTCTCGCGATGGGCGTGTCTGCGGCTCTGCATGACGGTGGATCGAGCGAGAAGGTCGTGATCTTCGAGCCGGACTCGACACCCGTGATCTCAGGTGGCGAGGCAGGCTCACATCGGGTGGAGGGCATCGGCATCGGGTTTCTTCCACCGCTCCTGGATCGGGAACGCTTCGACGAGATTCGCGCCATCTCAGAGCCTCGAGCGCGGGACATGGCTCGCTTCGACCGGCATGAACGTCCTTGGAGCACTGCAGATCGCCGGCGAGCTCGATTCGAGTGAGACGGTTGTCACCGTTGCCTGTGACACCGGCCTCAAGTACCTCACAGGGGATCTGTTCGCTTGAGATAGCGCTTACGAAATCGCGTTGACGCCGGGGCGGAGACGGCCCATTGCCGATAGCCTGGCCGGATGGCAGACAGCACCTACACCGTGCAGCGGGCGACCGTGATCGGCGTCCCCCCTGAGGAGGTGTACGAGCAGATCGTCGACTTCCACAAGTGGGCCGAGTGGTCTCCGTGGGAGGGGCTCGACCCGAACATGGAGCGCACCTACTCGGGCTCCGCGAGCGGCAGGGGCGCCATCTACACGTGGTCGGGCAATCGACAGGCCGGTCGAGGCCGAATGGAGATCCTGAAGGCCGAGTCGCCGTCCCACCTGCTCATCGATCTGGTCTTCGAGAAGCCCTGGAAGTCGCACAGCGTCACCGAGTTCCGTGTCGACCAGACCGGATCCGGGTCCGAAGTCACATGGACGATGACCGGGCCGATGACGCTCGTTACGAGAGTGATGGGCATCTTCAAGTCGATGGACAGCCTGCTCGGTCCCGACTTCGAGAAGGGTCTCGCCCGGTTGAAGTCCAACCTCGAGGTCTGAGCCACCGCAGCGGTTTCGCTCAGCTCAGATCCGGGAGTCCCGGCTTCGACACGTGCTCGAAGATCAACGCCGTCTCGATGTGGGCAACCTCGGGCCACGACGTGAATGAACTCACCGCCAGGTCTCGCAAGTGGTCGGCGTCACGCACGACGACATGAACCAGGAAGTCGTTGGCGCCCGTCACATGTGAGACGCCGATGACCTCGTCGAGTGCCAGGGCTTTCGATCGAAAGACATCCACCTCGTCGGCCCCGTGACGACGCAATCGGATCGCGATCATCGACTGCAGCCCGATGCTGAGCGCCTTCGGGTCCACGTCGGCGTGGAAGCCGCGGAACACCCCGGCGTCCTGAAGTCGACGGAGCCGCTCGGAGCAGGTCGACGGGGCGATCCCGACCGCAGCCGCCAACTCCTTGTTTGACCTCCGCGCATCCTCCGTCAAGAGTGCGATCAGGCTGCGATCTGTTCGGTCGAGTTCGATCATGCACCGCTCCTTCCGAATCCTCTTCGGCAGACCTTGACCAATTCCGGCGAAAGCATACGTTGAGAGTAGAACGACCGGTAGTCGTTCACGCGAGAGTCGCCAGGTGCCGGTCGCGGAGGTGAGCGGTCATGCGGAAACGCCGCGAAGAGGTCATCGCAGGTCATCGGCTCGAACCGGAGTCGCTGTCGATGGGATACGGGTACAAACCCGAGTGGTCGGAAGGATCCATCAAATCGCCGATCTTCCAGACCTCGACGTTCGTCTTTCGCACCGCCGAGGAAGGCAAGCACTTCTTCGAGATCGCCACCGGACAGGTCGAAGCCGAAGAGGGCGAGACACCCGGGATGATCTACTCCCGGCTCAACAACCCCGACCTCGAGATCCTCGAAGACCGCCTCTGTCTGTGGGAGGACGCCGAGATGGGTCTCGTCTTCGCCTCGGGGATGGCGGCGATCGCCACCACCCTGCTCACCTACCTTCGGCCGGGCGACATCTTGCTTCACAGCGAGCCGCTCTACGGCGGGACCACACATCTGGTCAACGAGACCCTGCCCGAGTTCGGCATCGTCTCGGTTCCGTTCCGGGCCGGCATGAGCCGGGCGGAGGTCGAAGCGCGCATCGCTCAGCACGAACCCGAGGGACAGCTGGCGATGATCCTGATCGAGACTCCGGCGAACCCGACGCTCGATCTCATCGACATCCGGATGTGCGACGAGATCGCCGAGTCGAGACGGATCGATGATCGAAGGCCGCTTCTCGCAGTCGACAACACGTTCCTCGGACCACTGTGGCAGCACCCCCTGCAGCACGGCGCCGATCTCGTGCTCTACTCCGCGACGAAGTACATCGGTGGACACTCCGATCTCGTCGCCGGCGCGGTGATCGGGTCCGAGGCCGACGTCCGGCCGATCGCCGCCACACGCACCTACATGGGCACGATGGCGGATGCCTGGACCGGGTGGCTGCTGATGCGCAGCCTCGAGACACTCCACATGCGGATGACCCGCCAGGGAGAGACGGCTGCGAAAGTGGCGCGATTCCTCGAGGAGCACCCGAAGGTGAGGGCGCTTCGCTACCTCGATCTGCTGGACCCCTCCGACCCCCAATACGACGTCTATCGGCGGCAGTGCCTGGGTCCTGGGGCGATGATCTCCTTCGAGGTCGACGGTGGCGAGCCCGCCGCCTTCCGATTCCTCAACGCTCTCAGGTTGGTGAAGCTCGCAGTGAGTCTCGGCGGTACCGAGTCGCTGGCCGAGCATCCCGCCTCCATGACCCATTCCGGCGTGCCTGCCGACGAGAAGGAGCGCACCGGCGTGACCGCCGGGCTGGTCCGCCTGTCGATCGGGGTCGAACACCCCGACGATCTGGTCGCCGATCTACGTCAGGCACTCGGAGCCGTCTGAACGAACACGAACCACAAGGAGAAGACACACATGAGCCAGCGCCGCACCTGGGCCGAACCATGGAAGATCAAGATGGTCGAGCCGATCCGGATGACCACCCGCACCGAACGCGAGGAGGCCGCCCGGGCCGCCGGGTACAACACGTTCCTGCTCAGGTCCGATGACGTGTACATCGACCTGCTCACCGACTCGGGCACGTCGGCGATGTCGGATCACCAGTGGGCGGGGCTCATGCTGGGCGACGAGGCGTATGCCGGATCCAAGAGCTTCTACCACCTGGTCGAAGCCGTGCGTGACGTCTACGGGTACGAAGAGCTCATCCCGACCCACCAGGGACGCGGTGCCGAGCACATCCTCAGCCAGATTCTCATCTCCGACGGCGACGTGATCCCCGGCAACATGTACTTCACGACGACCAAGTTCCATCAGGAGTACGCCGGTGGGCGGTTCGTGGATGTGATCGTCGACGAGGCTCATGATCCATACTCCGACCACCCCTTCAAGGGGAACGTCGATCTCGACAAGTTGCAAACCGCCATCGACACCTACGGCGCCGACCGGATCCCCTACATCTCGGTCGAGGCGAACGTCAACATGGCCGGTGGTCAACCGATGTCGATGGCCAACCTGCGTGCCGTGTCGGAGATGTGTCGTGCCAACGGCATCCTCGTGATGCTCGATGCGACCCGGGCGCTCGAGAACGCCTGGTTCATCAAACAGCGGGAGGGCGGATACACGGACCATTCGGTCGCAGAGATCCTGAAGGAGATGTGTGGCCTCACGGACGGGGCGACGATGTCGTCGAAGAAGGACAACCTCGTCAACATCGGCGGGTTCCTGGCACTCCGCGATCCCGAGCTCGCCCGCAAGGCCCGTGCCTTACTGGTGGCGTTCGAAGGGCTCCACACCTACGGCGGCATGTCGGGGCGCGACATGGAGGCGCTCGCCCGGGGCATCCGTGAGATGGTCGACGGTGATGACCACATCGCGGCTCGGGTCGGTCAGGTCGAGTATCTCGGTCACGGTCTCTTGAAAGCGGGTGTACCGGTGGTGCGACCCATCGGAGGGCACGGCGTGTTCCTCGATGCCCGCGCCATTCTCGAACACCTCTCCCAGGACGAGTTCCCGGCTCAGGCGTTGACCGCGGCGATCTATCTCGACTCGGGCGTCCGCGGCATGGAGCGAGGCATCGTGTCCGCCGGACGCGACCCGGTCACCGGCCAACATCACTATCCGAAGCTCGAACTGGTTCGCCTGACCATCCCACGGCGCGTCTACACCCAGGCGCACATGGACGTGGTGATGGAGTCGGTCGTCGAGGTGTACGAGCACCGCGAGACGATCGGTGGGCTCCGGTTCACCTACGAACCGGAGGAACTCCGATTCTTCCAGGCGAGATTCGAACCGATCACGCCCTGGGAGTTCTGATCGGGGCGGGAGGTCGGAGGCCGGCGATGGGTTCGGATACCTCGGCGGCTCCGACCTTCCGACCCAGCGACACGGACATCAACGAGACATCCTCGTCATCGATCAACGAGGACTCGAGTTCGTCGACCCCCAGTGCCAGGCTGACCTGGGTGGTGAACCGCTCGACGAACTCCTCGGCGTCGCTCCGATTGGGTGGGGCGTCGCGCCCGATCGTCAACAACACATCACCCTCGAGATCCTCGACAACGATCCCAACCCGTTGCGCTCCGCCCAAGAAGGCGGTGCCGAGAGCCGCCACAACTGCGTTCCGCAGTTTCACCGGGTCTGCCGTGATCTGAACTTCGGGGCAGACGATGCTCATGTCCCATCCGTAGTCCTTGACCTGGTGCAATGCCGTCATGAGCAGCCCTCGCAGATCGACATCCATGGTGCGTGCTCTCGTTGAACGGTTGGCATCCGGGTCGTCGCGGAGTGGCTCGTCGGTTGTCGGATCGGTCAACAGGGGAGGGATCTCGGACCACTTGCGTTCCCGTGTTTCGAACGTTTGGCCAGAGCGCTCTGCCTTGCGCCTGTGCGCTTCGACGACCGGGTCCGGGATGTCGCCGCGGCGGTAGCGCACGAACAACAGCAGACCGATGCCTGCAATGATCGACAGCACGGCGATTGCGCGTCCGGTCGACCACGATGCCGCCGCGACGACTGGCTCGGCTATCGGTGCGGTGAGCGCCGCATTGAACTGCTCCGCCGTAGGCGCGAACTCCTCCAAACGCAGCTTTTCGGCGAGTTCGTATTCGCTCTGGCCGACCCACACGATCGCCTGATTGGCGAGCTCGACAAGGCCGAGCGAGAGCGCCTGGGCTTCGGGGTTGAGTGAACCCGACGTCTCGGACAGCTTCAGCGTCAGAGTTCGTGCCTCGTTGACGGCTCGAGTCCCTGCGTCGGGCTCGGCCCCTCCCCGGCTCGATTCGTAGCTGAGGATCACCGCCTCGGCAAGCGCCTCACCGAGAGCGTCCACGTTCTCACTCGCCTGCTCCGCGACGTCGACCGATCCACCGCATGCGGCGATGGACACGGAGATCAGCGCCAGCACCGAGATGCGGACCATCATCTGGCTCCGGCGTGCTCTGGAGTCGCCGCCGGATCGAAGGCGGGTGGATCGATCAGATCTCATGCGGGAACCTCTGCTCCTTCTTCGACAACGCGACGCGCGCCGGCTGAAACCGTCGTGAGGTAGACCTCTCCGTCGGAGGCCACCGACCAGCCGAGCTCCGGCTCGTCCAGTGCGGAAGCCAATTGCTTGGCCAACCGGACGGCGATGTCCTCTGCCTTCGCATCGTCGATCGGGGCGTCGTGACCAATCGACAGGAGCACCTGTCCGTCGACCACGTCCACGACGATGCCCGCCAGCACCGCACCCTCCAGGAACGCGTTGCCGAGCGTGGCGAGGATCGCCCGCTGAACTCTGACTGGATCACCGGAGATCTGGACCTCGGGGCACACCAAGCTGACCTGCCATTCGCGTTCGCCGGCTTGGTCGATCGTGGCCTCCAGGAGTGATCGCAGCTCGATGTCGATGGGCCGCATGCGCGTGGTTCGTGCCGCGTCACCAGGGTCTCCGGCCGGGGCCTCAACCGGGGGCTGCGCTCCGTACAACGGATGCGGTGCTTCCCATGCCCGTTCGTGGCGTCGCTCGGCAGGGGCCTCGGTCGCCGGTCTCGATTCGGCGGCATTCGCGCCGGGTCCAACGGGTCGGTTCCGCCCACGCATGAGCAGTGCCGCGACCCCGCCAACAACCAGCACGATGGCGCCAGAGGCAACAGCGACCGTGGAACTACCCGACGATGCCGGCGTCTGTGTCGTAGACGGCAGGCCGCCTTTCAACTGGGCGATCTGAGAAGCGAGCGGCACGAAGCTGTTGGCTCGGAGTGATTCGGCCGATTCGACGTCTCCCTGGGTCAAGTGCGAGATGATTCGGTTGGTGACGGAGATCATCTCTGTCGTTTTCGAGCGGATCTCGGGTGCGTGCAGGGCCGTCGCCGTCTCTGCGAGCTGTCGCGATGCGGAAGACGCCTGATCGATCGCTCTGGCGGCGAACTGAGGCTCGGCGTAGCCGGTCACGGCATCGTGGGTCGCCGACACGGCGCGGCTGAGGTCCTGGCCGAGATCCCGTGCTTGGTCGAACACGGCGGCGTCGGCTGATGTCGTGGATGAGCAACCCGCGACGACGAGGGCGGCGAGCGCCAGCATCGGCACTCTGATCAGCATGTGTGGTCGATTGGTGCGCATCGCGGATCGCTCTTCTAACGGCTGGTCGTAGGAACCCATCGGCTGGAACGGTCGGGAGTTTGAGGCCTTTCCTCATGTGGGCGTCCATCGCCCCGAAGGACTAGCCACCGGGACCTCGGGGTCGGGCTCTCTCAACTCGCTCGTGGTCGTGGACTCGATCAACAAGACCGGCACTTCGGACTTGTCGATCGACTTCACAGGCTCGAATGCTCCGCCCGGCTCGGAAGGGTCCGGAGGCAACCGCCGACTCGCTGGTTGAGGCTGGCCTGCACACCATCGCGGATGAACCCGGGGGCCGCGGTTCACGCCCTCCAATCCCCACGAGCCGACCTCGCAGTCATCGATGCCGATCGCTCGACGCAGGGGCACAAGACCCTGTTCAACGTCGCACTCATGTGGCATACGAAGGGGGCAGGAGGAATGGATGGTTGAACACGGTCGACTGCGTTCCCAGGAACGCAAGGTTGCGACGGTGTTGTTCGCCGATCTCGCCGAGTCGACGTCTCTGGGCGAGCGTCTCGATATCGAACCTCTCGCGCAAGTGATGGGGGCATTCCACCGGGCGGTCCGACAGGCCGTGGAGCGCCGCGAGGGCGTTGCCGAGTTCGTCGGTGACGGTGTGGTCGCCATCTTCGGTGCCCCGGTTGCGGTCGAGAACCACCAGGGTCGGGCACTCGAAGCCGCCGATGCGATCCTCGACGCCATCGACGGGCTCAACCGGCGGCTCGCGCCCGGTCTGGGTGCCGAGCTGGGAGTGCGCATCGGAGTGAACACTGGCGATGTTCTGGTCGACTTTGCAGGCGACACCGGCATCGGCGGGATGGCGAGCGATGTGTTCAATGTCGCGGCTCGCCTCGAACAGACTGCGGGAGTCGGCGAGATCGTCGTGTCCGAGCGCACTCTGGTCGCAATCCATGATCGGGCCGTGATCGACCTCGGCGAGCTCTCGATCGCCGGTCGGGAGCACCCGGTCCGGGCGTTCCGCGTGGAGCGAGCCGGTTCGGCCGAGTCCGAGGTGGCGCTGTCCGCTCGCCTCGTCGGGCGCGGACCCGAGATGGAAGGGCTGCGGGCAGCCCTCGAAGAGATGCTGGACACCGGGGAGTCGCAGGTGTGCACCATCCTCGGTGAAGCCGGCATCGGCAAGTCGGCGCTCTTCGACGCGTTCGTCGATGAGGTGAAAAGCGATACGCCGATGCCGGTCGCGCAGAGCGACTGTCGGGCGTTCGGCAGTCTCGGATCGCTGGCGCCGGTCGTCGCGCTGCTGGAGTCTGCACTCGGGGAGCCACCGACTCGCCACCGCATCGCCGAACTCCTCTCCGGTGAGTCCGAGCACTACGTCGATGTGCTCACTCGGGCGTTCGGCCTTGGGGACGGTGAGGTCGAGCCCGAGTCGGCCCCTGGCCGAGCGGCGCACGATCTCGCCGCAGCGTGGAGGGCGGTCGTAGGCAGTCTCACCGCCGACGAGCCGTGGCTGTTCGCGATCGAAGACATCCACTGGATGGAGCCCGAAGCCCTCGATCTGATCAAGGCCATCGCAGACGCTCGTGGCGAGGGTGCTCTCGTCGTGGCAACCGCCCGGCCCGGCCAGCTCGCCGAATCGTGGCCGGTCGAAGGGGAGTCGAGCCGATCCGTGGTGCTTGGACCGCTCGACGAAGCCGGGACCAAAGGGGTTGCGGTTCTGGTCAATCCGGGTGTCGATGACGCTCCTGGCGTCGCATCGGCTCTCCATCGGATGACCGAGGGCAATCCGTTCTTCATCGTCGAATTGACTCGCAGTCTCTCCGAGCTCGGCGACCCGAGTCGCATCTCGCCGCGAGATCTGCGAGATCTCGGGGTGCCCGACAGCGTGCAGTCGGTGATCGCCGACAGAATCGATCGGCTCGACTCGCAGGCGAAGCGGGTCCTCCAGGTTGCGTCGATGGTGGGTCGCGAGTTCTTCGCAGCTCCGATCGCCGCAGTCCTGGACCTGGAGCCGAGCACGCTCGAGTCCGCCATCGAGCGACTCACCGTGCGAGGGATGGTGGAGCCCACCCGGGATCCGATGATGCCGTTCCGCTTCGTTCATGCGCTCACACGCGATGTGGCATATCGCTCGATTCCAAGGCGTGATCTCCACGGGCTGCACGAGACGGTGGCGGACTGGCTCGAGTCGCACGCCGACGTCGTGCCGGGCGACACCTCTGCGATGATCGCGTTCCACCTGGGGCAGGCCCACTCCGCCCTGGACGCCGACTGGGAGGCCACCCCGCATCACGCCGAGATGGTGAAGAGACGGTGGATCACATGGGTGATCAAGGCGGCGCGCCGGGCGATCGCAGCGACGACATTCACCGAGGCGAAACGGCTCGCCCTGCTCGCCGCCGAGAACGCCTGCGACGACGAGCAGAAGGTGAGCGCTCTTGAGTGTCTCGGCAACGCCCACTTCTACAGCTACGAGGGTGACGAGGCGTGGAGCGTTCTGACCCAGGCCGCCGACCTCGCAGCCGAGACCGGGGTGCGGCGCCTATCGGACGTCGCGACCCTCTACATCCGGGCGCTCGCTTCCACCGTTCGCTGGGCGGGTGGGGTGAGACATCCGCCCGTTCCGCAGGAACTCCGGGACCGGATCAGCAGAGCCGGGGAGATGCTCGACGACGTGGACTCGGTTGAGCGGGTCCAGCTCCTCACGGTGGTCGGCTTCTGGCCGTTCGCCACCGTCGGGCACCCGGACACCGAGCTGATCTCCGAGGTGGAGGCTCGCACGGCAGCACTCGAAGCCGCCGATATGGCCCGCCGGCTGGGCCGTGTGGATCTGGAATCGGCTGCGCTGGATGGGCTCGGCTCCACTCACATCTTCAGAGGCGACTATCTCGCAGCCGACGAGGTGACCCGGCGCCGCTGCGATCTCTACGAGGCGCTCACCGACCCCTGGGAGCGGGGTGATCTGTGCGCGGTTGCCGGCTGGGTCGCCTTTCAGCGGGGCAGATATGACGAGGCGATCCGATGGGCGACGCGTGGCATCGACAACGCAGGGAGCGACTACCCCAGCGTCGCCCTTCACTGCCGCACCTGGAGGGGACTCGCCCGATTCCGCTCGGGCGACTGGTACGGCGTGCTCGAGGATCTCGATGCGGTGGAAGCGGAGGCGATCGGCGGGGTCGCCCCGTACACCACACCCTTGGTCGCCGTCGCCGCCCTCGTTCATCATCTCCGAGGAAACGAACAGGAAACCAACCGGCTGCTCGCAGCGTTGGTCTCCTCCGACGAGCCCGAAGGCCCGGAGCTGTCGAAATGGGCCGAGTTCACTGCTCCGATCGTGGCGAGGAGAGGTGACCCGGACACGGCATTCGAGATGATCGACTGCACGGCACATCGACGGGCCTCGCGGCAGGGCCAGCTTCTCATCGCGAGGTGCCAGATCGTGATGGAGGCACATCGCTGGTCTCGATTCGGCGAATTCGCAGCCCACTGTCGACGCCACGCCGCCCGGCACGGGATCGAGGCCCTCCTGCCCGCCGTGCAGGCCGCTGAAGCCCGGCGTTCGCTCGAGGAAGGCTCGATCGAGATCGCACTGGAGCAGTTCGAAGCGGCACGTGCGATGGCTGACCGGATGGGTGACCCGTGGTGGACCGGCGTTGCCGACCTCGGGCTAGCTGAGGTGTGTGCGCGTCTCCACCGCAACGAGGAGTCGGTCCATCATCGTTCGCGCGCGATCGAGGCATTCACGAAACTGGGATCGATCAGGGAACTCGAGAGCGCGGCAGCCGTCACTACTGGTTGAGCTGCTGACGTGCTCGACACACAGGGGGGCCGTGGCGCTCCCGAGAGCGTGAGTCGGGGCCCGACTCACACAGGGAGGCCGTGGCGCTCCCGAGAGCGTGAGTCGGGATCGAGAGCGACCTACGACCTCCCGCGCTGCACGATGCGCTCGGCGCAGGCGGGACTCGAAGAGTCGAAGGTCACCTCGATCGCCATCCAACTGTTCGACATACGCTGTCCGCGATCGGGCCTCGACTCCTCGCCTGGGCGTCCCCTTTCGGAGGATGGCAGGCGTGGCCGCCCGAAATGCTGCAGGGCGACTCGCCGCGTGCCGATGAGTTCGGGATGGAACGCCTTGGCTCAGAAGCTCGTCTCATGGTGATGAGACGCCTGACCGTCCTGCTGGCGGCGGTGATGCTCGTGGCCGCCTGCGGAAGTCAGCGTGGTGACATCATCGCTTCCGGTTCGACGACGTCGACCCCCGGCGCCACCACCGATTCGACCGTTTCGATGGAGCCGACCGAGCCGACCGAGCCGACCGAGCCGAGCGAGCCGAACGGTTTCGAGGCGGAGCTCGAAGCCGCTCGCGCCAGGTGGGATGCGGCAGGTCTTGACTCCTACTCGTACCGGTTCTTCGATGACTGCGGCGAGTGCGATCAACTTCCAGTGCAGTCGACGGTCGTGTGGGGGGGAGAGGTCCTGGATCCTCTCCGTCGTGCCGCATCGGTCGAGGATGCGTTCACCCTCATCGAGGGTGCTCTATCACAGGGCGTCGCCGTCGAGGTGAGCTTCGATCCCGAACTGGGGTACCCGACAGACCTGTGGATCGACCGCGAGGCCCGGGCGTACGACGGTGGGACGCATCTCGTCTTCAGTGCACTCGAGCCCGGCCTCCCGGGCGATCCGGCGTCAATCGAGGCTCATCGCGAGGCACGGATGCGATGGGAGGCAGCGGAGCTCACGGCATACGAATACTCGTCTGCGGTGAGCTGCGACTGCGAGTTCCAGGTGAGCATGCACACCACCGTCGTCGACGGCCGTGTCACGGCGTTCGACTACAGAACACCTGAGCCCACCGACACCACGTTCTCGCCGCTGACCATCGCCCAGATGTTCGACGATGTCGAGGCCTTCCTGCGAGGTGAGGACTTCCCGAACGAGGGGATCAGCGTGACCGGCTCTGCGTTGTACGACGCCCGGTACGGGTACCCGAACTGGATCGGACTCGAGATCGAAGTCACCGACCCGCAGGCCGCCGCAGAGGCGGGCTTCCCCCCTCGCCTGGTCATGACCGTGTCCGAGGTGGTGCCGCTACCAATCGACCCCGACAGTGAGCTGGAGGCGGCGCGGTCGAGGTGGGCGTCTGCGGGTCTCGACAGCTACACCTTCGACATCACCGTCCACGACATCTCCACCGCCGACTTCACGGACACGTTCACCGTCACTGTCGAGCGGTCGGCGATCGTCGCGGTCTCCCAGAACGGCTACGTCTACCCGCCAGAAGACGTCGAGCTCCCGACGATCGAAGAGATGTTCGAGATGCTCGCGAAATGGCAGCTCGCAGGATTCGAGTTCGACGCCATCTACGACGTGGCACTCGGTTTTCCGGCGGTCGTCATCACAGACGACCCAGAAGGCTCGTTGTCGATCTCGCTGCATCGTTGACAACGACCGGTCTCGGGTTCGAGCGCTGTAGTGGTTCGCGGGTGGGTATCGTGCCTCGCAGGTGCAACGCCCTCGATCGCCGCACCGGCGAAGGCACGACCGATGACAACAACACTTCCATCCATCATTCAGGGGGGCATGGGTATCGCCGTCTCCGATTGGAGGCTGGCGAACGCCGTGTCGCGGACGGGTCAGCTCGGTGTGGTGTCGGGGACTGCGATCGACGGCGTGCTGGTTCGGCGACTTCAGCGGGGCGACCCGGGTGGGCACGTCCGACGAGCGTTGGCTGCGTTCCCGGTGTCCTCGATTGCCGATAGGGCGCTCGACAAGTATTTCGTCGAGGGCGGGATCGATCCGGACCAACCGTTCAAGCGCGGCCCGATGCCGCGGGAGCGACAGAGTGCGCTCGGCGAGGACCTGCTCGTTCTGGCGAACTTTGTCGAAGTGCACCTCGCCCGAGAGGGGCACTCGAACCCTGTCGGCATCAACTTCCTCGAGAAGATCCAGGTGCCCACGCTCGCGTCGATCTTCGGAGCGATCCTCGCCGGCGTGGACTACATCCTCATGGGTGCCGGGATTCCGCGAGCCATCCCGCGAGTGATCGACGAACTCAGCGCCGGCGAACCTTCGACGCTGCGCTTCGAGGTCAAGGGAACGACCGGAGAGGCACCTGAGGTGCGGTTCGACCCGAAGCGTCATCTCGCCGGTGGTTCGATGTTGAGAAGACCCGACTTCCTCGGGATCGTCTCGTCGCACGTGCTCGCCACGATGCTCGCCCGGTTGGACTCGCCTGCGGACGGGTTCATCGTCGAGGGCGAGACCGCCGGCGGGCACAACGCTCCTCCGCGTGGCAAGCCGACGTTCACCGACGACGGCCAGCCCGTCTACTCGGATCGTGATCGGGCGGATCTGGAAGCGATGAGAGGCCTCGGTCGGCCGTTCTGGCTGGCGGGGGGACAGGCAACACCCGAGGCCCTCGCTCAGGCGCTTTCTGAGGGAGCAGCCGGCATCCAGGTGGGCACGGCGTTCGCCTTCTGCGAGGAGTCGGGGTTGGACCCGGATCTGAAAGCCCAGGTCGTGAGCCAGGCGCTCGACGGTGAGGTCAGCGTGTTCACCGACCCGGTCGCATCCCCAACCGGGTTCCCCTTCAAGGTCGTCGCAACCGGCACCCCGGAACCCGAGCGCAAGCGGGTCTGTGATCTCGGCTACCTGCGGGTGGCGTATCAGCGGGAGGACGAATCGATCGGATGGCGGTGCCCCGCCGAACCGGTGGACCAGTACGTGCGCAAGGGTGGGGCGATCGAGGACACCGAGGGACGCAAGTGCCTGTGCAACGCCCTGATGTCCAACATCGGTCTCGGCCAGGTGCGGGACGAGGGCGTGATCGAGCACCCGATTCTCACCGCCGGCGACGACCTCGACAGCATCCGCCGCTTTCTCCCGAACGGTGCCGACAGCTACTCGGCGGCGGACGTGATCGCCGGACTTCTCACCCCGGTCGCGAGCGACAGCTGACGGGATGATCGGAGACGGGACCCGAGCGCGTGCTCGGGTCCCGTCGGAACGATCAGGACGTTTCCGGCTCCTCGTGGTCGTGGAGCCCCGATGAGGCGCCTCCAGGGTGTCCGCTCGATCCCGATGACGCAGCGCCCGCCGAGGGCGAGCCGGGGACGATCTTTCCGGGCACACCATTGACCGCTTCGGTCGAGTAGGCGTAGCTCAGGACCGCGTAGGCCACTGCATCGGAGTTCACCTCGAGCGCCTTCAGGCTCACGTTGTCGTAGGTGTCGCACGCCAGGTGGTAGCACGGGTCGTACTGGTTTCCGGCGGTGCCGCCCCAGATCGCCACCTCTTCAGGGGTCTTGATGCCTTCGGCGCCGGTGAACAGGCCGCCGGCCGGGATCCCGTTGGCGATGAACGGCCCGTAGTCGGAGCGTCCCGAGAAGTCGGTGCCCTTGAACGGCTCGCCGATCTGGTTGTAGTACGACTCGAAGAGCGCCTCGATCTCCGCCGAACCGGCCGGCCCGGCCGGTGCACCGACGCCGTCGGAGTCGTCGCCGTCGTAGACGAAGAAGACGTAGTTCGGCGACCCGATCATGTCGAAGTTGAGGTACAGGGCGATGTCGGCGAGCTCCTCTGTGGTCAGGTTGTCGACGTAGTAGGTCGATCCGACGAGGCCCGACTCTTCGGCGCCCCACAGTGCGAACCGCACCTTGTTGACCGGGTTCGACTTGGCCATGTTCTGAGCGACCTCGAGGATGGCGGCAGATCCGGAGCCGTTGTCCTGGATGCCGGGTCCGGCGTTCACCGAGTCGAGATGGGCGCCGACCATGACCACGTTGTCGGGGTTCCCGCCAGGTGACTCTGCGATCACGTTCGATGTGGTGGCGACTCCGCGGAACGTGTCGGTCTTCAGTCGCATGACCAGACCGGATGTGGCTGCGAGTTGCTGGCCGACTTGGCCTGGGTCACCGACGTGACCGGGATGTCGAGCGTGAAGCCGTTGCCGAGTGTTCCGTTGAGTGTGCCGGAGGCGTTGTTGTAGATGATCACGCCCGAGGCGCCGGCGTTGTACGCATTGGTCGCCTTCAGGGCGAAGGTGCATGTGCCTCGGCTGATGAGGGCGATGGTCCCGGCAGGGAACCCGGCGTAGTCCGACGCGTTGCAGCCGGTAATCGCCGTGACCGTCGAGACGCTTGCGGTCACGTCGCCGCTCCCCGAGTACGACATGATGTTCGTCGGGACCGGGCCGGTGAGCGGCGCAATCAGCTCGAGCACGGTCGCAGACAGCGTGATGAACGTCTGGAACTGGAACTCCTGGACCGTCACGTCATACCCGGCGGCTTCGAACACTCCGGCTGCGTAGTCGGCCGAGGCGTCGTACCCGGGAGTCCCAGATGTGCGAATCCCGTTGTTGGCATCGGCGATCGCCTGAAGCGCCGCCTGATGTTCCCGAACGCCGTCGATCGTGACACAGTCGAGCAGCTTCTTGTAGGTGTTGTTGGTCTGCGTATCGCAACTTGCAGCCGTCGCACCCGTGACCGGAATGAGTGCGAAGAGCATCGCCAGAATGGCGAGTAGTCCGAATCGACGCATGGATGTGCGTCCTCTCTCTCGAGCCGTCTCCTTCGAGGCGGCAGTGATCCCCCGACCGCCTGGACAGTACGACTCGGTGAGCGCAGCTGCCTCCGAAAGGGGAGGTGATGTTCTCGACGGCGACGACCTCGACGCGTCCGTCGCTCTCTGCCCGCCCGGGGCTGCGTCCCATCCGGATCGGTACCCGGGGACCTACACGACAGCCGACTGTGGTTCTCGGCGGCAGTGGCCGCGCTCGGTTCGTAGGCTGCCGCCGAGGAGAAGCGATGGACGGAAACGAACGACCCAACCCGACCCTGTACCGATCCGTCTGGATCATGTTGGGGCTGATGATCGGTGCGACTGCAATCGCCATGGTCTCGACGAATCAGGCACCGGCTGCCCTGTATCCCGAGGGCGCCGGGGAGCGTGGCTACACGATCAGCCTCATGCTGTTCCTGGTGCCCGTCTCGGCGCTCGTGATCTGGTTCGCCCGCCACCGTGCCGCAATCGATCGCCACTGGACGGCGTTCTGGATCACGTTCGGTGCGATCGTCGGACTGTGGTCTGCCCTCGACATCCTGCTCGCCCGCACGTTCTTCACATTCCCGAACTCCGAGGCGACCCTTGGTGTCAACGTGATCGGGTACGACCCGGACAGGGGATGGGGTGCCCATGTTCCGGTGGAGGAGTTCGCCTTCTACATCCTCGGGAGCGCGTTCATCGTGCTGATGTACATCTGGGCATCCGAGTACTGGTTTCCGGCCCACACCCTCGATCGGGCTGCCTACGAGAAGGCAGCGCAGGTACAGCGACTGGGAGCGCTCTTCAACCCCAGGGTGCTCGGATTCGGACTGGCGATCGTCGCGTTCGCTCTCGCACTCAAGGCCTGGAACCCGCTCGGCCAGGCGGTGCCGGGCTTCCCGGGATACATCACCTTCATGACGGTCATGGTGATCGTCCCCACGACGATGTTCTTACACGTGGTCCTCCGGTTCATCAACGTGCGGGCAATGGTCTTCACGCTGCAGTCGATGCTGCTGATCGCGTTGCTGTGGGAGGCGACGCTCGCCCTGCCGTACGGCTGGTGGGGCTACCAGCCGTCGCAGATGATCGGGATCTTCGTGACGCCGTGGTCGAACCTCCCTATCGAGGCGGTCCTGCTCTGGGGAGCTGCGACGTGGAGCAACATCGCGGTGTACGAGGTGGCCAAGCTGTTCGTTCACCACCGGCGGCGGCCGGCTGGTCAGGGCTCCCGCTGACCGGGATGTGACAGGCGGGCGTCTTCGAGCGCACCGAGTGCCATCAGCGCTTCTGCCGCGATTTCGGTTGCGGCGCGGTCGTCGAGGGCGAGGCCCATTTCGCGCAGGATGAGTGCCCGCTCGTACGGCATCGACATCTCTTCGGCCAACTCGATCGCCTTCCGGAATCGGCGATGGGCGGCCCGTTCGTTCCCGCGGCGGGCCAGCAGCACGGCTCGCGCCATCGAGGCCCGTGGCCGGGCGATGGGAAGTCGCTTCGCCATCCGCTCGAGCGAACGGGTTGCGCGCTCTGCGAGGCGTTGCGATGTCTCGTTCGGATTGAACGCGCTCGCCTCGAGGAGGACCCGGGTGACCTCGGCGATCCCGTCGAAGGAGTGGGGCGCGCTGAACGCCTCGGTGCCTTCGATCATCTCCAGCCCGGTGGTCGCCGCCTCGACGGCGGCATCGAGCCGACCCTCCTGCCAGAGCCCCAAGCCGTAGAACCCGAGTGCTGCCACCTGTGTGGGGAGCTCTCCGACCTCGTCGATCAGGTGTCGGCCGGCACGGAGAGCCCCGATCGACTCCGAGAGGCGTCCCATCCTCGCCAAGGCCCTGCGCCTGACCGGATGTGATCCATGCTCTGACGAGATCGCTGTCGGAGCCGATCTCGCCGACTGCACCCCACAGGCGGTGTGCTTCGTCGAATTGGCCGCTCTGGAAGTGGACGTACGCACGCACGGACAGAGCACGTCCGCGGTCGGTGCGGCTACCGAGCCGGCCGTACTGCTCCGCCGCAGCACCCAACACCTCCGAGGCGTCTTCCCACTGCCCGATCGACGTGAGCATCACACCCCGGTTCAGCAGTGCCTCGGCCCCGGCGATCGGGCTGTCGGCGGATCGGGCCGCTTCCAGCGACCGACGGTGATAGGCCTCGGACACTCCTTGCAGACCGATCAGCCCGGTGGCGTACGAGATGAAGCTGTATCCCTGCGCGAGCGTGCGGGTCGCCCGGATCCGCTCCGCCTCGTTGGTGGCGCGGATGCCCGAGTACGCCAAACCGAGGGCGTCCTGATGGCTGAACGTCGTCGTCGCCATCTGCCAGTAGGCGGCCGAACCGATCTCGGCGCGCTCTGTGTCTGCTGCTCCACGGAGAGGACGCACCCGAATGCGATGACCGAACTGGCGAAGCAGCTGCCACAGCAGGCCCGCCATCAGTCGCCATCGCGAGTCCGGCATGGGCATGTCCTTGAGCTCGGCGGCACGGAGGAGATGGTCGTGACCTCGATCGAGCTCGCCGAGCTGAACGTGTGCCGCACCGCGCATCGAGTGTCTCCTCGCAGCCACCATCGGCGATTCCTCGTCGTACTCGAGCGTGTCGACGAGTCGACGAGGAGCTCCGTGACCTCCCGGTTCGCGCCCGATTCGAATGCCGCTCGTGCAGCCCGGTCGTAGCAGGCTGCGGCCGCATCGTGCAGCCCGGCCGACCGCCAGTGGTGCGCGAGCACCGAGTCGGGGAGCTCGACGCGTCCCTGCGTGGCGAGTGCCAGATGCATCTGTTCTCGGAACTCGGTCGACAGCAATCGGTAGATGGCCTCTGCGGTGAGGATGTGAGAGAACCGGTACTCCCCGGATTCGCCCTGGTCGTTGAAGTCGATCAGGTCGAAGGACGACCGCTTCCTCCAGGTGGGCTTTGATGTCGGAGGAGGACGCCGACTCGGGGTGGACTCGTTCGATCTCGTGGATCGAGAACGACCGTCCGATCACGCTCGCCACCTTGAGCGTGTCCTGATGCGACAGTGGGAGTCGATCGATCCGGCTCGCGATGATCGCCGACACACTCGATGGCACGCCCAGTCGCTCGAGCGCGTCACGGTCGACGCCGACCTCCCTCGAGGCGCCGGTGATCTCCAGCACTGCCGCGTCCCGGAGCGATCGGATCAGCTCCTCGGTGAACAACGGATGCCCTTCCGTCCGGTCGTAGAGCAACCTGACCAGTTCTTCGGGGATCGAGGGAACGTCCAGTCGGTTGCACGCCAGTGCCACCGTCTCGTCAAGATCCAGGCTGTGTAGCCGCAGCGCTGCGGTCTCCCGCCGCAGACGGAGCTCCGCCTGATCTGGCGGGTCGGACGGCCCGCGTGTGACGCAGATGACGAGGGCGTCGGGGCAGTGTGTCACGACGGATTCGATCAGCGACCAGCTCGCCGTGTCGTACCAGTGGGCATCCTCGAGCACGAGCATCAGGCGCGCGTCAGCGGTCAGTCGACCGAACGCACTCGTCACCACACGTCTCGTGGCCTCGGCGCGGTCGTGCGGCGACATCGTCGCGACGATCTCGGAGCCTCCTTCGACGGGCAGAACGGCCGAAAGCAGCTCGGTCAAGTGATGGTCGTCGGAGTCGAGGAGCTCGGCGATCGATTCTGCGGGCGGCGAGTCGCCGGCGAGCGTGCGAAACACAGCCCGCCACGGGTGGTACGGGGTGGACTGGTCGAGCGCCGAACCCCGGACCACCAGCCGCCTGATGGGGTGCGTCTCTGCGGCATCCACGAGTTCTCTCACCAGTGTGGACTTGCCGATGCCGGCCTCGCCTTCGACGAAGACCACGCCGCCGCTCCCGGCGAGAAACTCCTCGAACATCCGCCTGAGCACGGCCCGTTCCCGATGCCGTCCGACCATCGACGCCGATTCGCCGCGCGCAGTGTCGATCGCAACCACGGGTCGGAAGGTGCGGGTCGACTCGCCGACCCCTTTGAGTGTCACGGGATCGTGTTCTTCGAATGCGATGTCACTCCGCGCCGCGACCATGGTCGCGGCATCGCATCGAACCGACGATCCAGGGTCGGATGCCGCCAGGCGCGCCGCCAGATTGACTGGGCGTCCGAGCACCGTGAAGCGCCTGATGGCGCGAGCACCGACGTCACCGAAGTACGTTCTCCCGGTGGCGACGCCGATACCGATCGACGTGTCCGAGTCGATCGACGGTACGAACGACATCGCCGCGCGCAGCGCCCGCATGGCGTCGTCCTCGTGGGCATGCCCGGATCCGCCCCACGTGCCTGCGAGGCTGAGTCCCTTCTCGTCGAGAAGCATCACGCTCACGGTGCCGTCGTAACGAACCACCGCTCGTTGGAAGGATGCGACGACGTCCTGGAGGCGCTCGAGCCGGACCCCGGAATCAGTGGGGAGCCCCCGGACTTGCACGAAGACGGTGGTCGCCTGCCGAATCTCGGCGAACCGCCCGGTCATGCCGGCCTGCGCCCGGGCAGCCACAGTCTCGGGGACGAATGCGGCGAGCGCCGGTCCGGACAACTCGATGGGCACCGAGTGGCGGTAGCTCCTCTCGAAGGTCGTGGCCTCGGCACGGACGAGGCCCTGGGGACTCGTCACTCCGATGACCCCGCCGTCGGCCGCTTGGGCCGCCTCGACCGAGACGATGACATCGCCGGGACGTGCGGCGTTGAGGGCGTCGGCGATCTGTTCGAGAGGAGGCCCCCCGAGCGGGGCGTACCAGCCGGCGGTGTCGCTGCCGACGACCGGCATCCAGATCGGTCCCCCGCCGATGCCGATCCGCATCCTGATCGCATGGTCCGCCAGCGCGTTGCGTTCGGAGATCTGCTCCTGGATGCGGAGGCCGGCGGTCGCACAGTCTCGGACGGACGCACCGAGATCCCGGTCCTCGGTGACGGGCCAGATGGCGAGTAGCCCGTCGCCTGCGAGATGGACCGACTCGCCCCCATGAGCCTCGATGATGCCGTTGAGGAGGTCGAAGAGTTCGTCGAGCAACTCAGACAGTTTGTCGGCGCCCTCGGTGTGGGCGGCCTCGAAGGCCTCGGTGAGTGCGGTGAAGCCGGCGATGTCCGCCACGAGGGCGGCGGCCTCGACGGTGGCTTCGGTGGCTTCGGTCGGGGCAGCTTCGTGGCTGGCGAGGTATCGCTGCAGATGGGGTGCGATGAAGGGCTTGAGGAATTCGACTTCGGTGCTGGCTGCGGGCATCGTCAGTTTCGTGCAGTCAACTTGGCCGTGCGGGTGAGGGCGCGCTGACCGAGCGTGTGCTTGGCTCCCGGCTCGTTGTACCAGTCGAGACTGTCTGGGATCCTGAACGGTTGCCGGTTTCCTCCTCGTTCCCAGTCGAGCATCATCTGCAACAGATCGAGGCTCACATGCCGGACGACACGCGACCGGCGGCCGAACCGTTCGAGCACGTTCGTGTCGAGCCAGCCGAACGCTCTGACGACAGCGTGGATGACCCGGTCGGCGATCGGCCGCCTGGGCACACCCAGGCCGTCGGCCACGTCTCTCGGGAGGAACAGTCCCATCATCGTCGCGGGTACACCCGGCAACATCTTGGAGTCGAGGACCCCGAGCAACGGCACGGTCATCAATCGTCCGTCGCTCCAGGCCGGATCGGTCGGGGGCACCCCTTGGAGGACTTGATCGTCCTGGATCGCTCTCGTGAGCTGCTCGGCGCGCGAGAACGTGGCGGGGAGCAACTCGGGGGCGACGCCCATGATCCGTCCGACCTCGCGCCAGGCTGCCAAATACGACTCCCGCTCCGTCGGCGTGGTCGAGATGTGCATCTTGTGGAGCCCGTCGATCGCGATGTACGCGAACGTCATCAGTGTCGCCGCCAGGTCTTCCTGGTTGATCGGGACCCCCAGCCTGGCGGTGTCCCACGAGTGGTCCGGCCGATGCAGGATCAGATGCCGTATCGCAGCATGCATGATCCGCGTCTTCTCGGCAGATCGCTGCCCGATCCCCCCCGCCTCGAGCCCGCCGGGCTGCATGACGTCGACGATGATCTGTGCGGTTTCGATCAGCCTGCGATCGGGCTGATTCGTCAGGTAGTCGGTCTGTCGTAGAACCTTGACGCCGTTGGCGGCCGCGTACGCAGCAGGAAGGCTGTAGCAGCCGAGGATGAGGATGATCTCCGGTCCGTGTTCGGCGAATACCGCCTGTCCCGCTTCGAGCGTCGCAGACAAGTGGGCCGCATCGGAGAATCCCGATTGCCGCTCGGCTGTGAGAAATGCTTCTGCCTTCTCGCCGACCTCGCCTTCTCCGACCCACTCGCTGTCGAGCAGATCCGTCATCAGTTGCCCGACCCCCTCGTGCCCATGGGCGTCGAACAGTTCGGCGATCAGCGCATCGGCAGGAGGGTCACCCACCTGACGCCATCGATGGAGTTCGTCGCGGGTCGGTGGCCACGCCTCGGCTTGGTTGGGGGTGTGGGTCGGCTCGATGTTGCGATGCTAAACCACGAGCGCCATGCATGGGTCACCGGTGCGAACAGAGTTGGAGGCTGCGCATGCGGATGGTCCAACGTGGGGCGCTCCGTTCGTTCATACTTGGGGAGACGAGCGAGAGGCATTCATGGCGCTGCTGTACGACTGGGGTTTCTTCATCAAGCCGGGGAGGCGCGACGAGTTCCTGGCGTGGCTGGCGGAGAGCGAGTCGCGTCTCGTCGAGCTCGCCCCCAAGAACTACGAATACATCGGCACCTATCGGTCGCTCAGCCCCGAACCTTGTGACTTCCATCAGGTGTGGAGGTACGGGTCGGAGCGTCCGCCCGATCTCCGTGCGGCGGCAGCGGACTCTTCGGGTGCGTTCACCGATGTGGCGCGTGAATACCTCGGCTTCGTCGACACCAGTCGCGAGTCCGAGGAGGAGTTCCGGCTGTATCGCGGCGCGGTCGAGCCATCCTGATCACACGTTGCGAGAGACACGGTGGATGACGTCGATGTCGAGGTCGATGGGGATCTGATCACCGTCACGAGCCCCGACAAGGTGATGTTCCCCGGACGCGGATGGACGAAGCTCGATCTGGTCGAGCATTATCTCAGCTGTGTGGACGGCGCGCTCGCCGGCGTGTTCGGCCGGCCGACGATGCTCAAGCGGTTCCCGCGTGGCGTCGGCGAAAAGCCGTTCTTTCAGAAGCGCGCTCCGAAGTCGGCAGGTGAGCGAGTGTTCGTGGAGTTCCCCTCGGGGAGGACGGCCGGATATCTCGTGCCACGCACCCCCTACGACGTCATCTGGATGGCACAGCTCAACTGCGTCGATCTGAATCCCTGGCCAACGAGGGTGGATCACCTCGAGAACGCCGATGAGCTTCGCATCGACCTCGATCCGACCCCCGAAGCGAGTTGGTCCGACGTCCAGCAAACCGCACTGGAGGTTCGTGAGGTGCTCGATGGGTTCGGGCTCGTCGGCTACCCGAAAACGTCGGGCTCGAAAGGGATCCACATCTATGTGCGTATCGAGCCCCGCTACTCCTTCCTGCAGGTTCGCAAGGCCGCCCTGGCGTTGGGGCGCGAAGTGGAGCGCCGCCGCCCGGACATCGTGACGACCAAGTGGTGGAAGGAGGATCGTCACGGGGTGTTCATCGACTACAACCAGAACAGCCGGGACCGAACCGTGGCGAGCGCCTATTCGGTCAGGCCCACCGGCTGGGTGTCGGCGCCGCTCACATGGGAGGAGGTGCCGACCGCCGAGCTGGCGGACTTCCCGATGGTGGGGTTCGCCGATCGCTACGAGCGCCTCGGCGATCTGATGGAGCCGATCGACGACCAGTTCTTCAGCCTCGATCTGCCTGCTCGATCACGCCGAATGCGACGTCGCCGGCGACCTTCCGGGCGATCCGTGGCCAGAGAGCTTCGGGAAGCCCCGGGGCCGTCGCAGCTGGTGGCCCGAGCGTGAGGGCTGACGGGGACGCGTGGGCGCACGCATGATCGAACCCGTCGTATTGCGAAACGACGTCCCGATGCTGGAGCGGCTGCTGGCGGTGTTCTTCATGGTGGTCGGTGGGCCGCTCACGTATCTCGGCTGGACCGAGCCGGAGGAGCTCCCGGACCTGGTCGTACCGGTCATCCAGGTCGGGCTCCCGCTCTTCCTCGTGGTCTTGGTGTGGTGGGCCTTCGTTCACCGCCGTCGACTCCTGGTGAGACTGCATCCGGGTGATCCAGTCGCCGTCGTCGAGGAGCGACTGTTGTTCTTCACGAGGCGACGGACGGCAGCCGTGGTCGGGGCGGACATCGAGATGGGGGAGGACATCGACGGCGATCCGTACGGTTCGCTCGTGCTGCGCGTCCGAGAGGGTGAGAGCGTCATCGCTGCGGAAGGAAACGACATCGACGCATTGGAAGAACAGCGGAGCTCCGTGCTGGAGTGGCTCGACTCCCACTCCTGACACGTCTTCAGCCTGTGGTCGCCCATCCCACGGCGAGCAGGTGGCCGGTAGCTCCGAGCAGCGTCTCTTCTCGCTCCAGCTTCCTGAGCAAAGCGAGCAGGAGCCGACGCTTCTCGGGGTCTGCGATGCGTTCGTCGAGGTCGGGAGCCGCCCAGGCGATGCCTTCGACGGCGAACACCTCGACGCCGGTGAGGCCGGCATCGGCCAGTTCCCGTTCGAGCTCGTCGGCGCGGTGGAAGAAGGCCGTCGTGAAATAGCGGGGGTCTTCGGTGGTGTTGAGGTGCACCCCGTCGACGATGTCTCGTTCGGTGATCGCCCGGAACTCCGGATCGTCGATCGTCCCGCTGTGGAGGTTGTCGATGGCCGAAGCGAACCGGTTGATCGCCGCAACGACGACCGGCTTGCCTGTCTTCGTGACACGGCGCGCCTCCCGCAGCGCCTGAAGTCGGTCGTTTCTCTCGATCAGGTGATACAGCGGACCGAGGAGCAGCGCCATGTCGAACGTGTCATCCGCATAGTCCAGAGACCGTGCATCTCCGATGGCTGCAACTACGAGGTCGGCCGATCGCTGCTTCGCCTGTTCGATGTGCCTGGCGACGGGGTCGATGAGGTGGACTTCGTATCCAAGTTCGGTGAGCCATTCGGCGTACACCCCGGGTCCGCCTCCGATGTCGATGATCTTCGCCGGTACCTCTGGGATGAAGCGGCCGATGAGTTCCTTGGTCCTGAGCCACTCGACCTGGCCCCACCCGCCTTCGAACAGGCGCTCTGCCTCGTCGTAGTCCTCTTCGTAGTGCTGGATGATCTCCCGCGGCGTCTCGTATTCGGCGGTCATGGTCCGAACGGTACCGCTCAGAGCCTTTCGATACGCTGGCCCGGTCCGAGAGAGGGGTGCCCGGTGCGAATCGGTCTGCTGTTGTTCGATCAGGTCGACCTGCTGGATTTCGGCGGTCCATACGAGGTGTTTCTGACCGCCGATCGGCTGCTGCAGAGAGCCCGGGACGACCGGTCGTTCGATGTGCTGTCACTGACGCTCGATGGCGAGCCCGTCACGGCGTACGGGGGAGTCGGTCTGGTCCCCGACGCGGGGCTCGATCCGTCACTGGATCTCGACGTGCTCGTCGTCCCTGGGGCGATCGCCATCGGTGACGTGTCCGCCGACACGTCCTTGATCGACGCGATCCGATCGGTTTCCGCCGGTGTGGGGATCATCGCGAGTGTCTGCACCGGTGCCTTCCTGCTCGGTGAGGCGGGGTTGCTCGTCGGCCGTCCGTGGACCACACACTTCGAGGACGTCGGCATCCTCGCCGGGTCGATCGGTGGCGAGGGAGCGACTCCGGGCGTCCAATGGGTCGACTCGGGTGAGGTCGTCACGGCCGGTGGCCTCAGCGCCGGCATCGGCATGGCCCTGCATCTGATCGACCGACTCGCCGACCGTGATCTGGCCGAGGCCACTGCTCGCCAGATCGAGTATGCCTGGGACCCCGACGGCGGCGTCACGGTCTGATCCGGTCTGCAGGGAGCCTTCGTTCGCCAGCCGGCGAAGGCAGAACGCCGGGCGTCGGTACTTGGCTGAGAGCTTTCGCGGTGTACCGGATGCTGCCCGGTGTGTGGGTGGCGCACGGGGGTCGAAACCCCCCTCGCTGCCCTGGAGGGCAGCGTGTCCCCCCTGAGAGGGGACAAACAGGGAATCGAACCCTCGCCAGCCGTGGCGGCTGTCGCGGTGAGGCCTGATGCTGCCAGGGGCTCGTGTGTTTGCGTGGGTGCTTGGGCGTTGGGGTGCTGGGGATTCAGTCCCCGCAGTGTCGTTGAGCGGGTGAGGGGAATCGAACCCCCGTATTCAGCCGTGGTGGCAGCCTGATGTTGTGTCTTGGGTTTGAGCGGGTGAGGGGAATCGAACCCCCGTATTCAGCTTGGGAAGCTGATGTTCGGGTTGGACCAGCTGATGCTGCCGAGGTTGCGGTGGACGCGGGTGGCTTGGGCCGTTGGGGTGCTGGGGATTCAGTCCCCGCAGTGATCTTGAGCGGGTGAGGGGAATCGAACTCCGGTATTCGGCTGTGGTGGCTGGCTGATGTTCGGGTTGGACCAGCTGATGCTGCCGAGGTTGCGGTGGACGCGGGTGGCTTGGGCCGTTGGGGTGCTGGGGATTCAGTCCCCGCATTCGATATTGAGCGGGTGAGGGGAATCGAACCCCCGTATTCAGCCGTGGTGGCAGCCTGATGTTCGGTCGTTGAGCGGGTGAGGGGAATCGAACCCCCGTATTCAGCTTGGGAAGCTGATGTTCTGCCATTGAACTACACCCGCAGGTGCTGTCAGATTACCCAGCTGCCGGGCGGTCCGCATCTGCCGCTCAGCCGAAGATGCTGATGCCGCCCCAGATCGCCATGAGCGAGCCGACGGTCGAGAGGAAGACCACGCGTCCGGTGTTGAACGTGGCGTCGTCGTCGGCGTCATCCGGGCGTTCGCCTCGACGGTGCTGGTAGTAGGCGTACCCGTTGCCGGCAACGATCGCCAGGCCGATCGCGAAGATCATCTCTGCGAACAGCGAGTCCAGGCCGAGGGCTTCGATCATGAAACGCGAGGGTACCGGCATGGGGGAGTTCGACAGTCTCCGGACCGTGTGGTCACGCTAGGTTTCGAGACATGCGGCATTGCTACGTACTGAGGGTGTTCACACGCGGCGGGCAAGGCGGCAACCATCTCGGTGTCATCACCGACGTGACCGGGTTGACCCGGGACGGCATGCAGTCGATCGCCGCCGAGCTCGGCTTCTCCGAGACCGTCTTCCTCGACTGGAGGGAGGGAGGTATCCCCCAAGCGCGGATCTTCACGCCGGCCTCCGAGCTGCCGTTCGCAGGACATCCGCTGGTCGGCGCCGCCTGGGTGCTCACCCGAATGGGCCCGGGAGGGCCCAACCGCATCGAATGCGGTGTCGGTGAGGTTGGCATCCGCAACGTCGGGACGGCGACCTGGATCGATCCGCCGTTCGACCAGACGGTGTCGGAGCCTACGAATGATGTTGGTGAGCGGCTCGGGGCAGTCAACGCGTGTCTGGTCGAGATGCCACTTCCCTACCTGGTTCTCGAACTCCGGACACCGCAAGACGTGAGCATGGTGGGGCGACCGCCCGACAACGGCATGGTCTACGTGTGGGCCTGGGAGGAGCGCGGCGAGCGCATCAGGGCACGGTTCTTCGCCCGGGAACACGGCGTGGTGGAGGATCCTGCGACGGGGAGTGCCGCCGTTGCCTTCGCTGCGTCGATGAGAGCTCGCGGGGAGCCGTCCGGCTCGGTCGTGATACATCAGGGACAGGAGATGGGGTACCCGTCCCGCATCGAACTCACCTGGGACGAGGACGGTGTCCACCTGGGTGGCGAGGTCGCTCGTGACGAGGTGCGGGTCCTCGACGTGTGAGCGTTCGCTTTGGGAAGGGGAAGAGCGACCTCAATAGACTGCCGCCCCATGGAGATCCACTGTGGCTGAGGCCTCTGCGCCCGCGTCGTCCGCCAATCTCGGGCCCGGTTTCGATTGCCTGGCGCTGGCACTCGAACTCCGCTGCGTCGTTCGTGCGGAGGCGTCGTCGGAGTGGTCGGTCTCCCATGATGGCGAGCAACAGATCGATCCCGACTCCGAGGACTCCGTGCTCGCCGCGGCCCGGCTCGCCGTGGGGTCGGATCGGCCGCTGGCGCTGACGGTCACGAACGAGATTCCGATCGGCAAGGGTCTCGGCTCGTCTTCCGCCGCATTGGCCGCCGGAGCCCTCGCAGCGTGGCGTGCGGTCGGCGAATCCCACCCGACCGAGCGGCTGTTCGAACTCGTCGCCGAGTTGGAGGGTCACCCCGACAACGCCGCGGCCGCGGTCTACGGCGGTTTGGTTCTCGTCGACGCCCTCGGCAAGCCACACCGGATCCCGTGGAATCCCCGGTTTGCTCCTCTGATCCTGGTTCCGACCGAGTCGCTGTCGACACGGAAGGCAAGAACCCTGCTCCCGGCGAGCTACACCCACAGAGCGGCTGTCTCGAGTGTCGCCCGAGCGTCGTCGTTGATCGCCGGCCTCCTCGCCGGCGACCCGGACCTGGTGCGGGCCTCGGGTGGAGACGAGATCCACGAAGCACCGCGCAACGCCTTCGTCCCGGAGGTCGCCAAACGCATCCGGGCTGCACTCGACGCCGGCGCAGTCCATGCAGCGTGGTCCGGAGCGGGCCCGTCGGTGATCGCCATCGTCGAGACTGCCGACCGTGATCGGGTCATCGACCACCTCCGATCGATGCTCGAGGAGTCCGTCGAAGTGATCGCGCCGGACGTCGCCGTGCGCGGAGCGGTTTGACCAAGGCGAGCGCGCCTCGGTAGCGTTGTTGGTACGGATGGGCCAGGAGCACCGCTCATCGACCGTCCGGTGGCTCCGCCAGGTTTCGCAGGGCCCTCGGCACGATTCGTTCGCCGCCGTGGGTCATCGAAGAGCTATTCAGAGAGGTAATACATGGGTTCGCTCGTCAAGAAGCGCCGCAAGAAGATGTCCAAACACAAGTACCGCAAGCGCCTGAAGGCCAACCGCCACAAGCGCAAGTGAACTGATGAGAAGACCGGCCCGAGCGGCCGGTCTTCTCGCGTTCAGTGGGAAGCCGAACCCAGATCCGGAACAATCCCGTTGACGATCGCTGGGTTCACAGCGCGACGGCGGCGGCGACGATCCCCAGCGACGATGCCAGGATGAGGCCCTGGAGGATGCCACGGGTGCGCGGGCTCTGGTTGGGCGCCGCCACCTGGTGATAGGCGGCGAGTGCAGCGGTCACCGCCACCGTGGCGAGCTTGACCGCCAGGGCGGGCTCACCGATCAGATCGATCGACATCCAGGCTCCCGTCAGGAATGCCACCCCCATCGACACCCAGGACACGCGACCGAACATTCGCGCCATCGCCTGGAGGACGGATCGGTCCACCCCTTCACGGCGCACCGCAGCAACGAGCGCCCCCAGCGTCACCAGACCTCCCACCCATACGGAAGCCGAGACGAGATGCAGCCAGCGGACCATCGACACTCCTTTCCGGGCGGAGGATAAATCGGTCGAGATCCCTGGACGCGACCGCGATGTCTGCCATCCTGTTGATGCTTCGAAGCGGGGGTTCACTCGATGAGCGTCACCTATCAGCGGAAGGACCGAGTCGCGATCGTCACGATCGACCGACCCGGCCGACGCAATGCGATCGACCTGGCCACTGCACGCGCCCTGAGGGCCGCCTGGAAGCGTTTCGACGCCGACGACGACGCCTACGTCGGGATCCTCTACGGCGCGGGCGGCCACTTCTCCGCCGGCGCCGATCTCAAGTCGTTCGACCTCGAGGACTCCGACGACGGGCCACTGGGGTTCACCCGAACCGAGGTCGGCAAGCCGACGATCGCTGCGATCGAGGGATACTGCGTCGCCGGCGGCCTCGAGATGGCGCTGTGGTGCGATCTTCGGGTGGCTTCGTCCGACGCCACCTTCGGCTGCTTCGAACGCCGCTTCGGGGTCCCGCTCATCGACGGGGGAACTCAGCGGCTCCCCCGGTTGATCGGCCACGGGTTGGCGATGGAATTGATCCTGACCGGGCGCTCCGTCGACGCCGCCGAGGCCCATGCCATCGGACTCGTCAACATGGTGACCGTACCCGACCGGGCGCTCGACGATGCGCTCGAGTGGGCGTACCGGATCGCCCAGCATCCACAGCAGACGCTGCGATCGGATCGTATGGCGGTGCTCGAAGGCAGCTGGCTGCCGCTGAGCGAAGGTCTGGCAGTGGAGCGCGAGTACGGCCGAACCGTGATGCACGTCGCACGGGCGGGTGCGGACCACTTCTCGACCGGCGAAGGTCGCTCCGGCGCAGCCGTCCGTGCGCTCGTCGGGGTTGGCCCGGCGGACACCGAGGAGGACCTGCCATGGAATCGCGTGGCTCCCGTGCCCCGACCGGCGGTTCGACCGTTCGAAATCGAACTCGACGAGCGGGACCCCGGTGTCGTTCCGCCGAGCGGCGAGGACGAGGGACCGGAGCCCGAACCGCCGACCAGTGACGAGGCCGTCGAAGGGCCTCTCGCCGAACTCATCGAGGATGCGACCGACGAGGATCGGACCGTCGAGTCGCAGCCCGAGCAACCCGCAGAGGACCCCGGAGACACAGCGAGGCCGGCAGTCCCCTGGTCGGGCCGCCCCGGGAATCAGGTCGACCTCGGTTCAGGCAGGACCGGCTACTTCATTGCGCCCGTGATCGAGCGCGGTCATGCGGTCGTGGTCCTGTCCGACCTGGGGGACCATTTGGCGGATCACGTCCTCGATGCCTCCGATCGGATTGCGGCGCTGGGCAATTCGGCGCTGGCAGTGGACCTCCTCACAGACGATCGGGATCCCTCCGAACTCGATCCTGACGAGGTGGTCCGGCTCGTGGCGAGGGCCATCGACACACTGATTGCCGGCGGTTTCGCGGCAGCCGGGACGGTCGGTCTCGTCGGTTTCGGAGTGGGTGGAGCGTTGGCCATGTGGATCGCCGGGCTCGAAGAGAGGGTCCGGTCGGTGGTGGCGTTCGGGTCCCACTCGCCGTGGTCCGAGGTGGGAGTCGGCTGGCGATTGTCGGAATCGGCGTATCTCAGTCATCAGAGCGACGGCGAGCAGCCGCCGGGGGCGCCGAACGCCGCCAAGACGGAGATGGAGCTACGGGACCTGGGTCTCGACGCCACATTCCACGTCTATCCGACGAAGGCCGTCGACTTCTACAAGGCGGGAACCGAAGGCTACGACGACCGTCTGACCGACATCGCGTGGCAGCGAACCGAGCTTTTCCTCGAACGCCATCTCTGAGGGTTCGTTACGCGTGTTCAGTCGGTAGCCTGATCGCATGGATCGATTGATCTGGGAACAGCGACCGACACTTCGCAACCCGATCGCGCTCATGGCATTCGAAGGTTGGGGGGACGCCGGTGAGTCGTCCTCGATGGCGGTCCGCCATCTCATCGACGAGTTCGATGCCGAGCGGCTGGCCATCATCGATTCCGACGACTTCTTCGACTTCCAGGTGCGTCGCCCAGAGATAGAACTCGATCACGAAGGCACCCGCGAGGTGCGCTGGCCGGATTGTGAGGTCTGGGCGGTGCGGCCGTTCGGGTCAGAGCGCGACCTCGTGATCATCACCGGGCACGAACCACACACCAGGTGGAAGGCCTTCTGTCGGGACGTCGTGACGGTGCTCGACACGCTCGGCGTCGGGATCGCCGTCACGATGGGCGCGTTCATCGGACAGGTACCGCACACGCTTCCCGTTCCGTTGGTGGGCTCTTCGTCGAGACCGGACCTCCTCGAGCGCCATTCGCTGTTCACCTCCGGCTACGAAGGGCCGACCGGCATCGTCGGCGTGCTGAACGCCGTGCTGAACGATGCGGGATTCGAGACGCTGAGCGTCTGGGCGGCGGTACCGCACTACCTGTCCAATCAGGAGTATCCGCCGGGCGGGCTGGCGCTGCTGGACAAGGTGTTGGAGATCATGGAGTTGCGGGTCGACACATCCGAGTTGACGATTGCGTCGGCAGAGTTCCGCCAGCAGGTCGACGACGCGCTCGCCGACAGCGAGATCATCGACTACGTCCAAGAGTTGGAGAGCCACTCGCTCACCGGAGATGACAGCGTCGACCCGGCCGAGTTGCTCGTCGAGGAGATCGAACGCTTCCTCGAGGACGGCTGAGTCGGATTCAGCCGAGCCCGGTTCCGTCCGGTTGATGAACCACTCGCTGCGGGAAGGGGATCTCGATCCCGGCCTCGTCGAACGCCTTCTTGACGCGTCGTGCAACTTCGTCACGCACCCTCCACATGGTGGCGGTGTCGGACTGGTGCCGGCGGCGATCACCCAGTCCTCCCAGCCGAGTCCTGAGAACTGGTTGAGAAGCTCTTCGTCTGTTTGCGCCAACAGCATGGCGAGCGAGAGTAGGTGGGGGGCGTCCGGTGCCCGCAACGACGGTCAGCGATCGAGCAGTGCCTTCAGCTCGGCCCGGGTCGGCCCGGATCGAGCGCCGTGCTCGGTGATGGTGGACGCCGCGACTGCGTTTCCCCATCGCAGGGATTCGCCGAGCTCGCTGCCCTCCAGCCTGGCCGCGATGAATCCGGCGTTGAAGGCGTCGCCGGCGCCGACGGTGTCCACCACCTCGACGTCGAGCCCGGGCGCACGGATCACCTGGCGACCGTCGATGGCCATCGCTCCGTCTGCGCCCAGCCTCGCCACCACCACCCGATCGCCGACGCTCAGCGCTCGTGCAGCCGTGATCGGGTCGGCGTCATCCCCGAGCGCAGTGATCTCGTCGAGCGCAGAGCCGAGCACGATGTCGGAGCGCTCGACGGCGTCGAGCGCGACCTCGCGGAACCCTGCCTCCCACCCCCAGTTCTCCAGCCTGAGGTTCAGGTCGAGTGAGACCGGAATCCCGAGGTCCCGAGCGTGCTCCATTGCTGCGAGCAGGGCATCTCGAGCCGGGGTGACTCGAAGACAGATGCCGGAGACATGGACCCAGTCGGCGTGTTCGACGGCACTGGTCGCGAGTTGGACGTCGAGCATCGAATGGGCGCCCCCGCGAGGTGGCCACACGTAGATCAGGCGCTCACCCCCGGGCGGCAGCACCACGATGACCATCACGGTCGGTTCCGACGGGTCGGCGTAGACCGCGCTCACGTCCACGCCGGAGCGGGCGAGGCTCTCGACGGCATGGCGCCCGGCGTCGTCGTCGCCGACGGCGCCAACGAATCGGGTCGGGACGTCGAGTCGGGCGAGCGCAGCGGCGGTGTTCGCGGCGGACCCGCCACCGGACATCCTCGGATCCGGATTCGCATGGATCTCCCGGCTGTCGACGGGGAGTCGGATCTCCAGGTCGACGTTGGCGTCACCGATCACGACGACGGTCATGGTCGGTCCGCCTCTCGAGCCGCTCTCACGAATGCCTCGACGAGATCGAGATCCTTCGAGAACCGGCCGGATGTCATCCGGCGATTGGTGTGGGTCAGCGAATCGACCCCCCACGGCCGCACCCGGGTGATTGCATCGGCGACGTTCGCCGGCGACAGGCCGCCGGCGAGGATCACCGGGACGTCCACCACTTCGACGATCTCGGCGCTGACGCTCCAATCGTGGGTCGTTCCGGCTGCGCCGACACCTGGAATGCCGGGGTCGACGGAATCGAGCAGCAGGTAGTCGACGACCGGGGCGAACGCCCGGGCCACGTCGACCGCTTCGGGACCTGTCACCGCCACGGCTTGCATGATCGCCGCAGTGCCGACTTCCTCCCTGAGCGTCGCCACGTCCCGGGGTCCCACTGCGCCTGGTGGTCCGCACAGGTGCAGGATGTCGGGCCTGACGGCGTCGAGCATCTCGACGATCGCCGGGAGGTCGGTGGCGACACTCAACGCCACCGATCGGGCGTGACCGACCAGCGCATCCCGGATGGCCCTGGCACGGAGAAGGTCGATCTCGCCGGGCAAGCCGAGATCGGACGGCGTCAATCCGACATGATCGACGCCCAGTGCGGCCAGGCCCAGCGCTTCTTCGGTGGTTTGTGCGGTGTAGATCTGCACCCTGATGCTCATGCTCGCAACCTACCGACCGGCGTGTAGCGTTCGATGCCAGGAGGAGGAGGGTCGTGGAGCGAGCAGAGATCGACCGCAGGCTGGAGGAGGCCGAGAAGGCGGTGAAGGCGGGCTCGGGCCTGTCGGGGACCGGCTTCTGGTCTGCCGTGGGGGCCGTGAAACGGGACCCTGCGCTCGTCGATGCCTACCGGGAGCGGATCGCCAACATCGACCGGGCCGCATTCGAGCGCTGGGCTCTGTTCGTGGTCCCGGCCGGTGTGGGGACCGTGCTGATGGTCGTCGGCACGCTGGTCGGGCTCGGGTTCGTCTTGGCCGCCTACGGCGCCTCGCAGCTGTGGGCGGGGCTCTTCCTGCTTGTCGGGACGGGTATCACACTGGTGACCACCCACGGGCTCGCCCACCTCGCGGTCGGGAGCGCGGTCGGCATGCGGTTCACCCACTGGTTCGTCGGGACCCTCAGGCGGCCCCAGCCAGGCGTCAAGGTCGACTACGCGACCTATCTGGCCACTCCGGCGAGGGCGCGGGCGTGGATGCACGCCTCCGGTGCGCTGGTCACCAAGGCGATTCCGTTCTTCGCCCTGGGTCCTGCGCTCGTGATCGGAGTGTCCGGGTGGGTCACCGCGCTGCTCGTCGTGGTAGGGATCGTTCAGATCGCCACGGACGTGCTGTGGTCGACCAAGGCGTCGGACTGGAAGAAGTTCCGCAGGGAGATGCGCTACGCCGACTGACGTCAGCGACGATCGGGGTTCCAGCGGCGCAGGCGGAGGCTGTTGGTCACCACCGACACCGACGAGAACGCCATCGCCCCCGCGGCGATCATCGGGTTGAGGAGCCCGAGTGCAGCCAGTGGGATCGCGGCCGTGTTGTAGAAGAACGCCCAGAACAGGTTCTCGCGAATCGTCTTGAACGTCTTGGTGGCGAGCCTGATGGAGGTGTCGACCAACGCCGGATTTCCGGACATGAGAACGATGTCGCCCGCCTCGATCGCAACGTCGGTCCCCGTGCCGATCGCCATGCCGATGTCGGCCCGGGTCAACGCGGGGGCATCGTTGATGCCGTCTCCGACGAAGGCCACCGTTTCGCCGCGACGCTGGAAGCGTTCCACCTCGTCTGCCTTCCCTCCGGGCAACACGCCGGCGACCACGTCGCCGATGCCGAGCTGGGCAGCGATCGATTCGGCCGTCCGCTGGTTGTCGCCGGTGATCATCGTGGACTGAACGCCCGCCGCAGAGAGTGACGAAACGGTGGCGGCGGAGGTCTCTCGGACCTCGTCGGCCACGCCGATCACTCCGACTGCCTCACCGTCGACGCCCACGACGAAGGCCGTGCGGGCGGCAGACTCGATGCCATCGAGCGCATCGGAGAGCGAAGCGGGGATGATGACGCCCTGATCTGCCAGGAACTTCGGCTTCCCGACCACGACCCGGCGGTCTCCCACGGTGCCGATCACGCCCTGTCCCGAAACGGCTTCGAAGTCGGTGACGGGTGAGAGCTCGATGTCGCGTTCTTCGACCCCGAGCGCAACCGCCCGGCCGACCGGGTGTTCGGATGCGGCTTCGACCGAGCCGGCGAGATGAAGGAACTCGGCCTCGTCCATGTCGGTTTCGACATCGGTGAGGTTCATCACGCCGGTCGTGAGCGTGCCGGTCTTGTCGAACAGGACGCGGTCGATGCTCCGCGACCGCTCGAAGACATCTGCCTGCTTGAAGAGCACACCCAGTTCGGCCCCGCGGGCGGACCCCACCATGATCGCCGTGGGTGTGGCCAGTCCGAGCGCACACGGGCAGGCGATGATCAGAACCGCCACTGCGGCCTGTATTGCCTCTGCGACCGAGTCGCCGACGGCCATCCACACCCCGAAGGTGATGAGTGCGATCGTGATGACGGTCGGGACGAAGACAGCCGAGACGCGATCCGCCAGTTTCTGGACGGGTGCCTTCGAGGCCTGGGCGTCCTCCACGAGCCTCACGATCTGTGCGAGTGCGGTGTCGGAGCCGACCTGTGTGGCTCGGACCTCGAGGCGTCCCTGTTGATTGACGGTTGCGCCGTACACGGAGTCGCCCTCGGTCTTGTCGACGGGCACCGACTCTCCGGTCAGCATCGACTCGTCGAGCGACGAGGTGCCGGACACGATGACGCCGTCGGTGGGGATCTTCTCGCCGGGGCGCACCACCAGGAGATCGCCGGGGAGGACCCGATCGATGGCGATCGTCGTCTCGACGCCGTTTCGGATCACCCGGGCTTCCTTGGCGCCCAGCTCGAGCAGGGCGGTGATGGCCGACGAGGCGCGGCCTTTCGCGCGCGCCTCGAACGCGCGACCGAGCGTGATCAGCGTGATGATCATCGCCGCGGTCTCGAAGAAGACGGCCTCTCCGGCGAAGATCGCCCACACCGAGTAGGCCCAGGCGACGACGGTGCCGAGCGAGATGAGCGTGTCCATGGATGCGCCGAACGATCGCAACTGCTTCACGGCGACGACATGGAACTGGGCGCCGATCCAGAAGACGACCGGAGTCGCCAGCGCCAGTTGGACCAGCTCGCTCCACAGCGTCATCATCGGGCCGAACATGGCGAGTGCCATGACAGGCAGGCTGAGCGCGAGTGAGATCCAGAAGCGCCGCCACTGGACCTTCTCCTCCTCGGAGTACTTCGCGACCAGTGATTGGCGCTCGTCGCCCTCGGCAACCACCCGGATGTCGTAGCCGATCTTCTGCACTGCGGCGCGCAGCGATTCGGGGTCGATCGCCACGTCCGATCGGACCTTGGCCTCGGCCCCGGTGAAGTTGACGACGGCCGTCTCGACCCCTTCGTACTTGCCGAGGACGCGTTCGATCCGATTGGCGCACGCGGCGCATGTCATCCCGTCGACCTCGAAGGTCAGGGTTTCGGGTTGGGTGGTGGTGTCGGGCATGATTGAGACGGCGTGAGCGTCAGCTCGACGCGACGTCGTAGCCCTGCTCTTCGATCGTTTCGATGATCGTGTCGAGCGTGACATCGTCGCCGTAGGAAACGGCAACGGTCTTGCCTTCGATCGAAACTTCGACGCTGTCGATGCCGGCGAGTTCGCCGACTGCGCCCTCGATCGAGGACTTGCAATGTCCGCAGGAGATGTCGGGGACGTTGAGGGTGGTCGTGGTCATGGTGCCTCCAGTTCGAGCGGTCCGGGACCGGTCACGGCCGCGGTGTATTTCATGGTTTCGAGCAACTCGTCGACGATCTCCGCCGTTCGCCCTTCGGCGACGGCGTGGGTGACGCAGGTCTCGAGATGGTTCTGCAACAGCACACGATTGACCTTCTCGAGCGACGACTGGAGCGCCGACACCTGCTTCATGATGTCGGGGCAGTACTTCTCGTCCTCGACCATGTCGATGACGGCGTTGAGATGCCCACGCACCGTCTTCAGTCGATTGAGTGCCGATGTCTTGTGCTGTTGCTTCACGAGACGACGATACCACCCCACCGGGGGAGGGGTCAAGCGACGGCTGACAGCCTCGCTTCGCATCGGCGCTCAGGGCCCTTTGGCTCTGGGGTCTTCGGCCGCTCCTGAACGCGGTTTCAGTGGCGAGCGGAGCGAGACGCGAATCGAGCGTGCGAAGCACCCGCAGCGCTGAGGCCGCCAGGACCAATCGCCAAGGGACTCGGGTGTCAGAACCTTGCAGCCGGCGGCAGCTCTGGCCGACCGGCGTCTGTTCTCGACTCGTGTGCGTCCTGGGCACTACGAAGCCCCTGTCGAGAAATCGGCCAGCGTCAGCACAGCCAGAACAAACAGAGACCCCGGCGTGTGTTGGCCGGGGTCTCTGGGCTCAGAGCGTGGCGGGAGAGGGAGGGGGAGAGAACCGAACTCGCCAGAGGCTCCGAAATCTGATCACGTGCTCTCAGGAACAATTCTCCCACGAACACGTGGATATCTCACGGGAGCATGGAGATAGCAGTGATCACGCTTGTTGTATCTGCTGAGCTTGGTGATGCACCCGTCCTGGATACAGGTGCGTCCGTCGCCGAAATCCTTCGATGGGCGAGCCGCTCCCTTGATGGTTCGCCCTTTCATCGTTGTGTCTGACATTCGGGGCCTCCTTCTGGTCGGCCGGTCACTCGAATTGAACGCCCCATGTCCCGGTTTTGTTCCCGGAACCCGAGGTTCAGCCCATATTCGGAGTCACTGCGTCAAATGGATGTAAAGAGCCGGCCACATCCGGGATCCGGGGCCACGTCGCATCGATGACTCGAGGGGAGGGTCACTTCCGGATGCCGATGTTGACCAGGAACGCGGTGTTGTCCGGCTCCCGGCCCAGGAACGCCCGGAGGTGGTCCATGCCGTCCCGGGCACCGCCCGCCTCGAGGATCTCACGCCGGTAGGCGGCACCGACCTCGGGGCTGGTGTAGCCCTCCTCTTCGAAGCGGGACCACATGTCGTCGCCGTAGACCTCCGACCACAGATAGCCGTAGTAGCCGGCGTCGTACCCGAACAGATGACCGAAGCTCGACGGGAAGAACGTTCCCTCGTGGGCGGGCAGCAACGAGATCGCGTTGGCGTCGGCGAGGGCGCGGTCGAGGTCGCGATCGGTGTTCGGGCCGTGCAGGTTCATGTCGAGCGTGCCGTATGTCATCTGACGGAGCTTCATCAGGGCGATGTTGAGGTTCTTGGCGGCCACGAGTTTGTCGACGAGGTCCTCGGGGATCGGCTCCCCGGTCTCGTGGTGCCGGGCGAAGCGCTGGAGGACGTCGGGTTTCCAGGTCCAGTGCTCCATGATCTGGGAAGGGGCTTCGACGAAGTCCCGTTCCACGCTGGTGCCCGAGAATCGAACCAGCTCGGCTCTCGTCAGCGTCTGATGGAGAATGTGGCCGAACTCGTGGAACATCGTCTCCACTTCCTGGTGCTGGAGGAGCGACGGCCGCTCTTCGGTCGGCTTGGTCACGTTGGCGACGATGGCGGACACGGGATGCTGATAGGAGCCGTCCGTGAGTCTCCGGCCGGGAACGAGGGGGAAGGCCGCGGCGTGGCTGAACTTGGCCTCTCGTGGGAAGAGGTCCATGTAGAAGTGCGAGATCAGGTCGCCCGTGGCGGCGTCGTGGATCGCATAGGTCATCACGTCGTGATGCCAGGTCGGGGCCTCGACGCGCTCGTACGTGAGCCCGAACACCTCGCCGGTGATCTCGAACATGCCGTCGAGCACCTGTGAGAGCTCGAAGAACTGGGCCACCTCGTTCGGATCGACGCCGTACTCGGTTTTTCGCAGGAGGGTGTCGTAGTACTGCCAGTCGTACGACTGGAGCACTGCAGACTCGTCGTTGGTGTCCTTTCGAAGCAGCTCTGTCATTCGGGCGATCTCCTCGCGGGCGGCGCTCTGCAGCGGCTCGCGCAGCGAGTCGTAGAACTCGAAGACGTTCTCGGGGTTCTCGGCCATGCGCTCGTCGAGAAGGTGATGGGCCCAGGACTCCTTGCCGAACAGCTCGGCGATCTCCTGACGGATTTCGACGGCTTCGGCGAGGATCACCCGGTTGATCTCGCGTGCCCGGTTGTTGAACTTGAACATGAGGGCCTCGCGCAGGTCGCGTCGTGAGGCGTTCTGGACGAATGGAACGACGTGGGGATAGGCCATGGTGATCTCCAGTCCTTCACCGTCGTCGCTCGGTTCCAGCGAGTCGGCATACCAGTCGGGCATGCCTTCGAGATCGTCCCGGTCGACGACGAGAGTGTCGTCGACGTCGGCGATGTTCTTCTGGAACTGTGTTCCCAACTCGACCAGGCGGTTGCTCAGTTCCTTGAGCCGGGCCTGGTCTGCTTCGGAGAGTTCGTGGCCCGCCTTCCGGAAGTCCCGGAGTGTGAACTCGAGCAGTCGGGCTCTCTCACCGGTGAGGGCCCGTGCCTCGTCGGTCTCTGCGAACGCCTTGACGGCCCGATAGAGGTCCGGTCGAAACGAGATCTCGATGCCCCACTTCGAGATCCGCTCTTCGAGCTGCTGACCCGTGGTCCGGGTCTCCTCGTCCGGATGCACGTAGCCCATGAACCCGGTCCGCCCGAACAGCGAGGCGGTCATGTCACCGACGTCTTCGAGGCGGCCGAGCACCGAGCCGAAAGCGGGTGCGGCGACACTCGCGGCGATCTCGTCGACGATGACGTCGGCGGCTGCGAGGGTCTGGTCGACGTCGGCAGTGATCGATTCGGGTGTGACGGTGGTGTAGTCGAAGAGCATCCGTCAACGATACGACGTTGCGAGCGCTTCCTTGGAGTCCTCGAGATCACGGGAACCGTCAGCCGGCGCGTACCCGATGAGATACGCCAAGAGCGCACCCGTCATCGCTCCGAGCACCGGCACGCCCGCCCACAGTTCGGCGGTCCACCCCAGGTCGCGGTACGCAGCGAACAGCGCGAAGTGGGTGGTCCACAGCACGAGCGGCACGGCGGCCCCGAATAGCATCCAGGTTGTCATTCTCCGAGGCGTCGGGTCGAAGCGGAGGATCAGGACATCGGCGGCCAATCCGGCCGCGGCGACCGGAAGGATCTCCCATGGCTGGGCGAACTCGTCGAGCATGCCAGACATGAGCGTCCCGATCGCCGTCAGCATCGCCGTGAACGTTCCGAACGGCACGACCCACCTCGCAGGACAGCCACAAGACCACCGAACTCACGGCGACCGTCGTCACCAGGATCAGACAGCACCCCGAACACGGCTTCGAACTCGCCTGCCCGGTTCGGCACGAACGTCACCGCGTAAACGCCGCTGGTGGGTGCCCACGAGTACATCGTGAAGAACGAGACGAGCAGCAGGGTCAGAGTCATCGAGATGCCCGCAGGCAGGAACTCGCCTCTGGGAACACGACGTGCGGGGAATTGGGCGCCCATCGAGCGGATGGGGCCGGTGACGATCAGCATGATTCCGGTGACCAGCAGGATGTGCGTCGGGCTGAAGAGTGCGTCGACGTCGGTTTCGATGCCGAACAGTGTGTGCCAGATGGCGTCCCCGATGCCGCCGGCGGCGAAGATCCCCAACCCGAGGATCGATGACCGGTATCCGACGGGGATCGACTCGGCGAGCGAGGCTCCATCGAGCACCCGGCCCCGGACCATCCACACGATCCAGGCTGCGGTGGCGCCGAAGCCCGAGTAGAAGACACCGTGCCACGGGGTCCAGAACGTCTCGAGTTCCGTGAGGTTGTTGTGCGCCCAGCCGTCGACGAACAGTCCGACCAGGAGCCACGTGGCGAACAAGCTGGTCAGCAGGTTCTCTCGCCGGGAGGCTCGAGCCGTGCGGGGGGAGGTGGTGCTCGTGTCCATGGCGATCATCCTGCCGACCTGGTCCCTGAGTTGTCCATCGGGTATATCCCCGAGGTTCGCACTCCAGAGGAGATCGGCGAGCCGTTGCGGGTGCCTCGTCACGGTTCGGACGCCGATGCGTGCGGTACATTGATCGCTGTGACCCGGGGGATTCTCGCTCTCGTGCTGGTGTTGGTCGTCGCCGCCTGCGGTGCTCCGGCCGTCTCGTCGGTGCCCGTGCAGTCGACCGGGGTGTTCGAGCCGCCGCCATCCGAGCCGGAAACGGCCCCCGCCGCTCAAGTCGACACAGGCGAGACCGTCGACGGTCTACTCGCCCAACAGGCAGCGGAAAACGCACTCGCCCCCCGACTTCCCGACCCCACCGATCGACCCGGACGAGGGTCGTTGACTGTTCCCGATTGGCTCGGGCAGCGGCCGCTTCCGCTTCGTCCGGACGGGTTCGGCGAGATCCAGCCGACTCCGTTCGAGTTGATCGATCGTCGCTTCTCCCCGGCCACCTACCTCCGGCACGGTGGCCCGACGTTCGAGTCGACCTCCGGTCCGGTCCCGTCCGACGTGCTCGCCCGATCGACATGGCAGGAGGCGTGCCCGGTGCGCTCCGACGAGCTCGCCTACCTGACGGTGAGCTTCATCGGGTTCGACGGCGCCCCCTACATCGGCGAGGTCATCGTCAACGCGTCGATTGCGGACCAGATGGTCGGAGTGTTCCGGGTGATGTTCGAGTCAGGATTCCCGCTCGAGGAGGTGAGGGTGATCGCACCCGATGAGCTCGATGCGGCTCCGACCGGGGACGGCAACGTGACCACGGCGTTCGTCTGTCGACCCGTCACGGGTGGGACGTCGTGGTCGCAGCACGCCTATGGGCTCGCCATCGACATCAACCCCTTCCACAATCCCTACGTGAAGGGCGAGATCGTGCTCCCAGAACTGGCGACCGTGTACACCGATCGGGCCCTCGGCCTGCCCGGGATGATCACCGAGGCTGATCCCGTGGTTCAGGCGTTCGACTCGATCGGGTGGGGATGGGGCGGCAGATGGACCACGCTCACCGACCCACAGCACTTCTCCGCCAACGGGCGGTGAGCTTGCGTAGGGTCGGGTCTTCAACGAGCAAGGAGCGACCATGAGCGAGAATCCGATGGATCAACTCCCGGAGGTGGCCTCTTCCTATGCCGGCCTGCCGGGCGACGTGGAGTTGGGGGCGTTCTCGATCTCTCTCAGCGTCGCCGACCTCTCGACGTCGGAAGCGTTCTATCGCAAGCTCGGATTCGAGCGGACGGGTGGAGATGGTGAGAGTTGGGTGATTCTCGCCAACGGGGAGGCGCTGATTGGGCTCTTCCAGGGCATGTTCGAGGGCAACGTCCTCACGTTCAATCCCGGCCTGACGAATCGGATGGAACGCCTCGCATCGTTCACCGATGTTCGCGACGTCCAGCGGCGTCTGGAGTCCGAAGGGGTCGAACTCATCGAACGTGCGGGGGAAGGCACCGGCCCGGCGCACATCACGCTGGTCGACCCCGACGGCAACGCCATCCTCATCGACCAGCACTTCTGAACGAGCCCTCGTCTGCGGTGCGTGTGGGGCGCGGCCTTCGACATCGGGCCACCGCTCCAACCGATGTTCTTGGGTCGGCGGAGTTGAAGCGATAGCCCGGGGCCGAGACGCAACCTCGCCATGGTGACGACCCAAGAACAGAGGGACGCCCGTGTGCGGCCCGGCGGCAGCAACTCCGACGTTGCTTGATTGCGGACCGTTCTTGTGTCAGGGCTCTCCCCGCTCGAGCTGGCTCTGCAGGAAGCCGACGTCTGCGCTGACACAAGAACGCACTCACCACCAACGATGCATCGGCTCGTGTTCCGGCTCGAGGACTATGCCCCGGAGTCGCATTCCGGCTCCCCGCCAGGCGTCGCCTAGTCTCGGTCCATGCGAAACATCACCATCGAGTTCTGCCGCACCTGAAACTACACCCCCCGTGCCGTGAGCACGGCAGAGCAGATCTTCGAAGAATTCGGCCAGCAGTACGACGTGCGCTTGATCCCTGGTTCGGGGGGCGTGTTCGAGGTGACGGTCGATGGAGAGCTCGTCTACTCCAAGAAGGCCACCGGACGCCACGCCGAATACGAAGTCGACATCGCTCCTCACCTGCGGAGCTGACCTCAGGTCATCCGCTCGAACCGGTCCAGGTCGGGTGAGATCCACAGCGCCGTCCCCGCCTCGAACGAGCCGTCGGCGAACAGTGACAGTCCCTCCCATGGTTCCAGTGCCTCCTCGAGGTTCCACCCTCCGCGGTCGACGGCTGCACGAACGCCGGACAGCGGATCGGGCTGCTCGACCGGAGCATCGGAACCACCCACCATCCGAACGCCGGCATCGAGCATCGATCTGAACGGGTAGGCCCAGCGCGCTCGCTCGGAGCCGAGACGCGCGTCGAGCCAGCGGGCATCGGACCGCACAAAGGCAGGCTGAACCGAGGCGGTGACCTCGAGTTCGGACATCCGCTCGATCAGCTCGGGTGTGAGTACCGAGGCGTGCTCCACCCGAAGCCGATCGGGTGGAGCGCCCGCTGCGGTCAGGTCGTCGAAGAGGTCCAGGACTCTCTCGACGGCAGCATCGCCGATTGCATGGATGTGAACCGAGCCGCCCAGCTCCAGGGCAGCGTCGGCCAACGCGCGGAAGTGGTCGGGATCGTGCCTCACCGTTCCCGATTGGTCCGGTCTGTCTCGATACGGTGCCGACAGCGCGGCAGTGTGACCGCCGAGGCTGCCGTCCGCAAAGCCCTTCCACCCGGCGAAACGAACGTCGGATGAGGCGAGCCGGGAGGCGTGATGGGCGAGATCGCCGACGGTGTTCGCGATGAGCACGGCGTCGATCGGCATCTTCGGCCGGCCCTTCATGGCGAGCAAGCGGTCGAGTTCGTCGTCGGGGCCGCACCACGCCGGTGCGCCTGCCGGGACCATGGCGGTGACAGAGGTCAGGCCGAGCGCAGAGAGCCGGTCGATCGTCGAGACCAGTTCGTCGTCGCCGATCCGCCTGGTGTTGTCGTCGATCACCGCTGAGACGAGGTCGATGGCCGTTTCGCGCAAGACCCCGGTGGGGTTGCCCGCGGGGTCTCGGTCGAAGCTTCCGCCAGGCGGGTCTGGAGTGGACCGATCGATCCCCGCTCGTTCCAGCGCAACCGAGTTCGCCATGGCGATGTGGCCGCACACCCGGTAGACGAGCGCCGCCCGGTCGTTGACCATTTCGTCGAGATCGACGGCATCCATCAAGCGGCTCGGCGTCATGTCGGTTTCGTCGAATGCGATCGCCACCACGTCTCCCGATCCGCTCCCGGCGATTCGCCGGGAGGCCTCCTCGAGGTCGCGGACGCCTTCGAGTGTGATCCCCGACGTGGCAGCGGTGATGCTCCCGAGATGGAGGTGCGCATCCCGAAGCCCGGGAACGACGAAGCCCGGCCGGCGGACCGTCGCCACCCGATCTGGTTCGTCGCGGGGCTCCAGCGAGACGACACCGTCGTCCACCCAGACGTCGCGCCCGCGGTGTCCGGTCCGATCGACGACCGCATCGACCATGTATCGAACGGTCGTCACTCCGAAATCGCCTCGAGCAGGGCGTCGTGGACCAGTCCGTTGGTGGCGACGATGCCCGGATCATCGAGGGGGTAGTCACTGCCGGTGAAGGTGGTGATCCGCCCGCCGGCCTCCTCGACGATGAGGGCCCCTGCCGCGGTGTCCCACGGCTTCACCCCGTACTCCCAGTAGGCGTCCATGCGCCCCGCCGCCACCCAGCAGAGGTCGAGCGCCGCCGAACCGACCCGACGGATGCCCTGGAAGCGTTGAAGCACCCCGGCGAGTGTGTTTGCCATCGACTGGGCGCGCCGCTGGCGGTCGTAGGCGAAGCCGGTACCGACCAGCGCACGGGCGGCCTCGTTGATCGTCGAGACTCGGATCGGCTTGCCGTCGAGGGTCGCACCGGCCCCGGCCTCGGCGGCGAAGACCTCCCGGTTCACGACCGACCCGACAACCCCGACCACCCCCACACCGTCGTGTCTGAGACCCACCGAGGTGGCGACCTGCGGGAATCCGTGGACGAAGTTGACGGTCCCATCCAGCGGGTCGACGATCCACACTCGTCCCCGATCCCAGTCATGGCCGCCCGATTCCTCCGCGAGGATGCGGTCGTCCGGACGGTGCTCGCGAATCACGGCGAGGATGGCCTCCTCGGCGAGCTTGTCGATCTCGGTCACCGGATCGACCTCCCCTTTCCATTCGGTGCGAAACGCGGTCCCGAAGCGCTCACGGATGACGGCGGTTCCGGCACTGGTGGCAGCGAGCGCAACGTCGAGGTCGTTCATCTCGACGAGCCTATCGACTGGGTCGCGTCGCCCGACCACGACCGAATGCCGTCTCACGAACCTTGACCTGAAATGCACACTAGATGTCGTCAGGAACCCTGGGTTCGCTGATTTGGGCGGTGTCATAGACTTCCGGGGTGAGATCTGTCGTTCTCGGTGTGCTTTCCGGGCTGCTGCTCGTGCTCGCCTACCCGCCGTGGGGGTGGGGGTTCATCGCGCCCGTTGCGATCGCCGGCTTCCTGTGGGCGATCGTCGAGGCCCGGCGTCCGTCCGAAGCCTGGTTCACAGGATGGGGGTTCGGCATCGCGTTCTTCGGGTTTCTGTTCCCGTGGCTCGGCGAGCTGGTCGACCCGGCCATCATCGCCCTCGGCCCGCTCGTCATCGTCCAGGCTGCGTTCACCGCCGTCTACGCCAGGTTCCTCAATCGATTCGACCTCGATCGGCCGTGGATCTGGTGGATGGCGGCGACCGGTGGATGGGCGGCCATGGAGCTGGTCCGTCTCCGGTTCCCGTTCGGCGGCTTCGGTTGGGGGCTCGCGGGCTATCCGATGGGTGAGTACACGCTCACCCGCGACGCCACCCAGTTCTTCGGCACGACCGGGTGGTCCGTGCTGGTGGTCGGCATCGCGGCGGGGGCGGTCGTGTGGATTCGAGCGTCCGAGCGTCGGCCACTGGCCGTCGCTGCGGCGTCGGTTGCGATCGTCGTCGCTGCGGGGGCGATCGCACCTGCGGTGTCCGACGGTGGGCCGGTCCGGGTGGCGATCGTCCAGGGTTCGACCCCGTGCCCGCAGCAGCGATGCGTTGGGGAGCGGGCGGCCATCTACGAGACGTCGCTCGAGCTGACGAGATCGATCGAAGCGGGCAGCGTCGACCTGGTGGTGTGGCCCGAGGGCTCGACCGGCTTCAGCGTGGATCCCGTGCTGGACGCATCGATCGCCGCCGCGATGGGCGCCGAGGCGGAGCGGATCGGGGCCGTGCTGTTGGCCGGTGGCGATCGCCCGCTGTCGGACACCGAATGGACCAACGCCAACGTGGTGTTCGACACGGCCGGCGACATCGTCGGCGAGTACCCGAAGCGACATCCGGTGCCGTTCGGCGAGTACGTGCCGTTCCGGCCGCTGTTCGCCTGGATACCCGATCTCTCGCGGGTCCCCCGAGACATGATCCGGGGTTCGGACCCGGTGGTGTTCGACGAAGGGTTCGGCCCGTTCGGCTCGGTGATCAGCTTCGAGTCCGCCTTCAGCCGATACGCCAGGAACACCGTCAACGAGGGTGCTCGGCTGCTGATCGTCGCCACCTCACAGGCCAGTTATCCGTTCTCGAACGCATCCGATCAACTGATCGCCATGACGAGGATGCGTTCGGCGGAACTCGGTGTCGACCTCATCCACAGTGCGATCACGGGGAAGTCGACGCTGATCACCGACGGGGGCATCGTGGGGGAGACCACGGATCTCGTCACCGCCGAGGTCCTCACGGGCACCGTCGAGATGCGACAGTCGGGCCGCACGATATACGCCGTCCTCGGGGACTGGCTCTCTCTGCTCGCTGCGATCGGGCTTGGCGGCGGCGCCCTGCTCCGGTCTGCCAAGGCGGATTGACGAACCGCTCCGAAGGCGAATCAGCCTCGGAATCGGTCGCGGTGGATCATGTCCTCGAGCGGCTTGCGGCCGCTCAACCGGCTTCGGGCCCGACCCTCACGCTCGGCGTCGGGATCGGGGTAGCCGAGGGTGATGCCGAAGCGGGCGCCGTGGTCGTCTGGCACACCGAGCACCGCCTTGGCGTCGTCTTCGCGGTGGAACGTCACCGGGCACGAACCGATCCCGAGGGAGGCGGCTGCGAGCATGATGTTCTGGCTGAGTCTCCCCATGTCCCAGTCGTATCCGTCTGCCAGCCTGACGGGAACCAGCGTCGTGGGTGCGTTGCGGAGGGGAGTCGTGAAGTCGCCGCACTCCGCCAGGCGGTCGAGCTGCTCGGGATCCTGGACGACGATGATCACCCAGCTCTGCCGATTCTTCGAAGATCCGGTCCATCTGCCGGCTTCGAGGATGGCGTCGAGGTGCTCGTTGGAGAGCTGCCGGGCTTCGAAGCTCCGGACCACCCGCAGTCCCTTGACGGCCTCGTACACGTCGCGGTTCGGTTCCAGCATCTCGTCTCCTATCCAACTCGTCCGGCACGCACCATGATGCACTGATGATGGATGACATCGAGGCCGGCAGACTCGGCCTGTTCGATCACCCGCTGTGACTCTGCCCCGGGCTGGAACCAGATGTGGGTGAGTCCGAGCTCGGCTGCGTCGACGACGATGCGCTCCGCGACGTCGGGTGGGACCACGACATCCACGATGTCGATCTCGTCGGGGACAGATGCCAGATCGGGGTATGCGGGGTCGCCGTCCACCGAGTTGCGGTTCGGGTTTACGGCGCGGACCTGGAACCCCTTCGCCTTGAGGTCCCGGTAGATCTTGCCCCCGTACTTCCAGGGTGTGTCGGTGGCGCCGACCACGGCGATCACCGTGTGCGCGCTCTCGAGGTGCTCGGTGATGTCAGCCATCGGTCAGTGCTCCTACGAGCCCGAAGAGGTCACCGACGACGAGTCCGGGCGGCTCTCCGGGAAGGCTCCAGAAGACACCTGACCGTACGACGAACGCGGTCTGACATCCGGCGGCGTCCGCGCCGGCGATGTCCCAGTCGTGTGCGGCGACCATCAGCATCTTCGAGATGTCGACGCCGAACCGCTCGGCTGCCGTTTCGTACACCACCTGGGCCGGCTTGAACTTCCGCACCTCGTCGACGGTCATCGACTCGTCCAGCAGGGGCGCGAGCCCTGCGTGGTCGAGCTGAGCCGTCGAGGCCTCGGTGCTTCCGTTCGTGAGGGTTGCGGTCCGGTACCCGGCATCCCGAAGCGACTCGAGTGCGGGGACCACATCGGGGTGCGGATCGAGACGTCGCATCCCGGCGACGACGCCTTCCGCCCGGTCACGGCTCACCTCGATGCCGTGCTTGTGGGCGAGCATCGAGAGCGCCTCGACGCCGATCGCGCCGAAGCTCCGGTAGTCGTCGAGCTCGTTCGACACGACCGAGCCGTGGAGCATGCGGGCGAACCACTCGCCGATCAGGTCGGCCGAGCCGAACAGCTCTGCGAACCCCGGGCGGAGCGCGGACAAGCTCAGCATCGTCTCGTTCACGTCGAAGACCACGATGTCGGGTCGGGGCATCATCGCTCCCGACGCTACCGACCGATCGCCGGTACCGCTCGGGAAGCGACGGATCGTCGAGTCGGTCCGGCCATCTCGAGTCCCCGAACTCGACACCCTCAGGGAGTGAACCCCCACTCGCCGTTCGTGATGATCGGCTCCTCCCCGCCGTCGGCGCCCACGCCGTAGACGTTCAGCTGGGCGGAGCCGACCACGAAGTCCACATGGGTCGAGCTCATGTTCATCCCGGCCTCGGTCAACTCGCCGACTGTCATCTCCGGCCCACCCTCGATGTTGATCGGGTAGGCACGTCCAACCGCGATGTGGCATCCGTCGTTCTCGTCGTAGAGCGTGTTGTTCCAGACGAGGCGCTCGGCGGCCACTGCCGACGACATCGGGACCATGGCGCACTCCCCGAACCGGACAGAGCCCTCATCGGTGGCGAGCAGCTGATCGAGCACTGCCTGACCCTTGGCTGCGGTCGCCTCGACGATCCGACCGTCTGCGACTCGGAAAGAGAAGTCCTCGACCAGATTCCCGAACAACGACAGCGGCTTGGTCGAAGTCACCACACCATCGCCTTTCATTCGGTGCGGCCCGCAGAAGACCTCCTCGGTGGGGATGTTGGGAACGAAGGAGCTCCCTGCGTTGCCGCCGATCCAGATCGTTCGCTCGGGAAGGCCGAGGGTGAGGTCGGTTCCGGGGCCCTCGTATCGCAACGACGTGTAGTCCCTCGACGTCAGGTATCGGCTGCGGGCATCGAGGTCGGCGACATGAGCCTGCCAGGCGGCCACCGGGTCGTCCTGGTCGACCCGGCAGGCGCGGAAGATCGCCGACCACAACCGCTCGATCGCCTCGGTCTCGTCGACGTCTCCGAACACGCTCGTCGCCCATGCGGGATTGGGTGCTGCGACGACGCTCCACTGCCGCTGGAGCGTGCCTTGTGCACGAGTCAGTGGTTCGACCGCCGCCTGATTGGTGCGTTGGAAACCGGCGATGCGCGCCGGGTCGATGCCTGCCAGAGCGTCCGGATCGTTGGCAGAGACGTAGAGGAACTGATCCCCTGCTTCGAATGCCGCCATCGCAGCTCGAGAGCCCGTGGTCACGACCTCGGCCGCCTCGGGGGAACCGTGCTCGAAACGCGACCGGGAGATGTAGTCGTCGCTCCACATGACGTCCACGTTCGACGCTCCCGCCCGGTAGGCGGCGTCCACCAGATGGCGTGTGAACTCGATCGCTTCGACCGATGACCTGATCGACAGCCGCTGCCCAGGTTCGAGCCCGACACCGACACGCACCGCCACCTCCGCATACTTGGACAACAGATCGGTCGATGGCATCGGGTGCTCCTCGGGTCGGTCACCGGCAATCTACCCAGCGGTCCCCCGACGCCAGGAGGTGTGTTGCAGAAGGATGTTCAGCGGTATCTGGGGGGCAGCGCGGACTCTTCGACGCCGAGTGATCGGAGGAGATCACCTGCGGTGGCGTTGTAGACCCGCTCGTCACGGAACCAGTAGGCGCCGTGGATCCGCGAGTGCGGATCGGGTTGTTCCTGCAGATCGATCTCGGGGTCGATCGAACCGCCAACCGGGTCGGTGACCCGCCACAGGTTCGACCATCGTGTCACGGATTCTCGGATCGTGCCGAAGAGCTCGTCTCCGAAGTGGGCGGGGAAGAAGCGTCGATACAGCGTTCCCAGCGGACTGCCGAACGTGAACAGCGCCACCGGCACTCCCGAGCCCACGATGGCGCTCGAGGCGATCACCGTGCCCTGCGAGTGCGCCGCCACGACCAGCGGTGTCCGCCCGTCCCCGGCCAGCTCCTTCAGTGTTGCTCGGAGCGATGCCACGGCCGTGGCGCCGTACGGCGGAGGAGCGAGCGGATGGAACACGGATGGGAAGTAGGAGCCGACGTCCCACGGAACGGCCAGCGCCCGCCGCTGATCGGCATCGCGGTATGCGCCGATGATCCGGCCGCCGATGAGCTGTGCGGGGAGGACGAGCGTTCCGAACACCGCGACCTGACGGAAGTCGTCGGCCAGCCAGTCGGCTACGAGGAACACGACGACGCCGACAGCCAGTGTCCCCAGCGCCTTCTTCGGTGTGCGCCGGAACGAGATGGCGAGCAGTGCGGTGACGAGGCCGAAGGACCACTGTGATCCGGTCTGGAACACGGTCACCGGATCTCCGGCGTCCAGGTTGAGGAAGACCAAGAGCGAGATAGCGGTGATGATGACCGGTGTCCCGATGATGAGCAGCGCCGGGTCGTCGACGATTGCAACGATGTTGCGCCACAAACGATTGTCCTCGGCGTCACTCATCAGATCGGCCATGAGGATCAGGATCAGGACGAAGGCGGCAAGCACGAGCACTCCGAGGAGGAATCCTTCGGCGATCAGCCCGATCTCTGTCGGTGTCTCGGTGCCGGCGGCCGCCGCACTGACCTGGATCGACGCGGCTCCGACCGCGGCCCCCGTAGCTCCGGCGATGGCGATGAGCGTGGCGATCGTCGCGGCTGCGAGCCGATCGATGCTCGACAGTGAGACCGCTACCAACAGGAGTGCCACCGCGGTGAAGACTTGCACGGTCAAGGCGATTGGGTCACCTGCGCCGACGATGGTCTGAGAGATGGGATCTCTCCCGAGCCACACGATGATCGCGAGCCCGACCACACCGAGCGTCATGGCGAGCGCCGCGGCACCGGCGATCCACTCCATCGGCCTGGTCGGGGCGAGCACACCGAGTCCAGCTGCCATGACCAGCACGACGAGCCCGATGATCGAACTCGTCTCGATCCCTTCGAGGTCCACGCCGTCGTTTGGGAACGTGCTGACTGCAACCGTGGCGAGCGTCCACAACGTCGCCGCTGCGGCGACTCCGAGGTGGGATCGACGCAGCAGCGCCCAGTCGTCCTGGGCAAGGGCGGGGTCGGTGAGCACTGGTGGTATCGCACGGTCACGACTCCTCGTGAGCCACCAGAGCGCTCCGACGACGGCGAGTGAGGCGATCGCACCCAGGCTCACGGCGAGCCCCTCGTCCATGTGGTCTCCGAGGGTGGAGAAGCCGCCGACGACGATGAGGCCGTAAGCGATCACCAGCGAGAATATCGCAGTGAGCATCGCGCCGACGATCCGCACCAGCGCCACGTCGATGCGATGACGCAGCATCGAGTTTCGGCGGGGCAGGGCCCAACCCGCCAGGTTCGCGAGCATGTACGGAAGCAGCAGGATCCAGCTCGCCGAGGCCGGTTGGCCCGACGTCAGGCTCGCCCATCGGAACGCCCGGGTCCACCCGCCCGTGTCGGCTGGGCGGGTCAGATCCGTCGAGGGGTCATCGTCGGCGCTGACCGGTCGAGCTTGAAGCAGGTCGACCGCCGACGTGCCGGACACCCCGTGGATTCGCAACTCGATGAACGGCCATTCCATGTCAACCCGATCGCTGGGACTCGCCACAGATACAACCACGTTCGACCGCCGCAGCGGCGGGTGGCGGCATATTCTCGGGTCACGGACGCCGAAGCGAGGAGCACCCATGAGCGAGACACTCGAGGATCTTCTGAAGGAGAGTCGGAGCTTCCCTCCCAGCGAGGAGTTCACGGCTCAGGCCAACGCGAAGCCGGGCATCCACGCCGAGGCCGAAGCGGACTTCCAGGGCTTCTGGCACCGCCAGGCGCTCGACCGGATCGACTGGTACACCGAACCGACCGAGGTGCTCGACGACTCCAACCCGCCCTTCTACAAGTGGTTCTCCGACGGCGAGCTCAATCTCTCATACAACTGCCTCGATCGCCACCTCGAGTCGTCGGCGGACAAGGTGGCCTATCACTGGGTGGGGGAGCCCGGCGACACTCGCACGATCACCTACGGGGACCTCTACGAAGAGGTGTGCCGGTTCTCCAACGCCCTGAAGTCGCTCGGTGTCTCAAAGGGAGACCGGATCGCCATCTACATGGGCATGGTCCCCGAGCTGCCGGTGGCGATGCTGGCGTGCGCCCGGATCGGCGCAGTGCACTCCGTCGTATTCGGCGGGTTCAGCTCCGACTCGCTCGCCGACCGCATCCTCGACGCCGATGCCAAGGTGGTCATCACCCAGGACGGCGCCTGGCGCGGCGGGAACGTGGTGCCGTTGAAGGCCAATGCCGACGTCTCACTCGCGCGGACGCCGGGAGTCGAGTCGGTGGTCGTCGTGCGCCGGACCGACCACGGTGTCGGCATGACCGATGGCCGTGACATCTGGTACCACGACCTGATGGAGGGCCAGCCGGCCGAATGCGAGCCGGAGCGGCTCGGCGCCGAGGACCCGCTCTACATCCTCTACACGTCGGGGACGACCGGCAAGCCGAAGGGCATCGTCCACACCCAGGGCGGCTACCTGACCGGAGTCACCACGACCCACAGCTTCGTGTTCGACATCAAGCCCGACTCCGACATCTACTGGTGCGCCGCCGACATCGGGTGGGTGACCGGCCACAGCTACATCGTCTATGGGCCGCTCGCCAACAGGACCACGGGAGTGATGTACGAGGGAGCGCCCAACCATCCCGAGTTCGATCGGCTGTGGCAGATCATCGACGAGTACGGGGTGACGATCTTCTACACCGCACCGACGGCCATCCGGGCGTTCATGAAGTGGGGCGACGAGCACCCGGCAGGCCGCGATCTGTCCAGCCTGCGTTTGCTCGGGACGGTCGGCGAGCCGATCAATCCCGAGGCGTGGATGTGGTACCACAAGAATATCGGCAACGAGTCGTGCCCGATCGTCGACACGTGGTGGCAGACAGAGACCGGCGGCATCATGATCTCGCCGCTCCCCGGTGTCACCGCCACCAAGCCGGGCTCGGCGACGATGCCGATGCCGGGCATCGCAGCGGACATCGTCGACGACGAGGGCAACTCGGTGGGGATCCCCGGCGGCGGGTTCCTGGTGTTGACCCGGCCCTGGCCGCACATGGCCCGGACCATCTGGGGTGACGATCAGCGCTACGTCGACACCTACTGGTCACGGTTCCCCGGCCGCTACTTCCCCGGCGACGGGGCGAAGCGTGACGAGGACGGGTACTACTGGCTGCTCGGGCGGGTGGACGATGTGATGCTCGTGTCCGGCCACAACATCTCCACGATGGAGGTCGAGTCGTCGCTCGTTTCACACCCGGCCGTCGCCGAGGCGGCGGTGGTCGGCCGCAAGGACGAGATCACTGGTCAGGCGATCGCAGCATTCGTGACCTTGCGCGGCACGATCGAAGGCGATGAGGACCTGATCGCCGAGTTGCGTCAGCACGTGTCCGATCACATCGGCCCCATCGCCAAGCCGAGGTCGATCGTCTTCACACCGGACCTGCCGAAGACCCGCTCGGGCAAGATCATGCGCCGGCTGCTCAAGGACATCTCCGAGCATCGAAAGCTCGGCGACGTCACCACGCTTGCGAACGCCGCCGTGGTCGAGGAGATCGCCAAGAAGTCGGAGGCTGCCTCCAACGACTGATAGGGCGGGCACGCCATGCGGAGCGGGCGACGCTCGGCGCGAACGCACGACGGTCTCCGGCTGTCGGCTACTCGAAGGTGCCGCTGGGATGGTGTGAAGCCATGACTAGACCGGTGCAGTCGACGTTGCGAGCCGCACCGCCTCGTCGGCGAGTTCTTCCAAGGTGAGGGTTGCGGCGGCGGATCCGACCGCGTCGAGATCGTCCACCGCACCGGTGCTGCGGACGTCGTCCATGCCCTTCTCGGCGAAGTCCTTGTAGGGGTTGCGCTGCGCAGAGAGCGAGCCCAGCAGGAGGCGAGCGGCGTCCCGGGGACGCCCCTCGGTCACGAGGGCGAGGCCGACACCGGTGATCCCGTAGTGGGTGGCGTCAGGCAAGCCCGCCTCTCTGGCAAGGCGGATCGTCTCGAGAAACCGCGCCTTGGCCTCGGTGGTGCGACCAAGTGCGACCTCGGCGAGGCCCGCCCGGGCGTGGGAGATGGCGATCCCCCAGCGCAGGTTCATGGCCTCGAAGTGGCCGAGGCCGTCGAGGGCGTACCGGAGTGCCAACTCGTGGTTGCCCATGAGGTAGTGAGTCCAGCTGAGGCGGCTGAGCGTGTAGCCCTGCCCGCCTCGGTCGCCGGCTTTCACGAAGATCTCCCGGCCCTCGTGGTGACGTTCGGCGGCCGACGCGTGGTCGCCGAGTTCGTCCTCGGCGACACCGAGCTTGGAGAGGAGGAATGCCCGACTGATGCCGTCGCGCCGATCGGTGGCCCCGGCGAGGTACGCGGTGAAGACCGTCCGGCCCTCTTCCGCCCGTCCCAGCTGCAGGAGCGCCCACCCCTTCCACGCCCCGATCTGCAGGTCGAGGAGAGAGTTGGGCTCGGCGGCTGTCGCCTCGGCGAGCTCGAGCCACCCCAGGCACTCCTCGTAGTTCGAGCGTTCCGCCTCGAGGATTCCGAATCCCGCTCGGGCCACTCTCAGCGGGAGGCCACCAACCGCCTCCGTGTCGGGGATGAGCGTGCGGAACTCGGGCTCGAGGTCGTCGGAGGGCTCGAACTGCGTGCGCATGAGCATCCAGAATGCCCGGAGGAGGAGATGGGATGTCCAGGCGGCGTCGGTTGTGTCGCGGGCGGCGTCCACGAGCTTCCCGAAGTCGGTCACGAACTCCACCCAACTGTGGAGGAAGTAGAAGCGGCCGGCCACCGCGACCAACTGAAAGAGCTCCTCGTCTTCGAGGCGGGTGATCGCCCAGGTGAGTGCGGCTCGGAGGTGCTCGAGATCCTCGACGAGCTCGTCACGTGCTTCGACCTGCCGAGCGCCCTCGAGGTCATCGGCCCGGTGCAGAAGCTCGCCCAGATAGTGACGTGCGTACCGCTCTTCGAGCGACTCACGATCTTCGAGCCGGTCGGCGGCGAACTCTCGAAGGAGTGGGTGGAGCGAGAACGTGTCGTCGAGCGGTTCACGACGGAGCAGTGCCGACTGAACGAGCTGCATGAGCGTCGGCAGGCCGACGGCGGCGATCGCGGCCGCTGCCTCCCGGGTGAACGGGGCCACGAACACGCCGAGGCGGGCGAGGCCGTTGCGGACGTCGTCGTCGAGGCGGCGCCACGTCTGCTCGAACACCGCCCGCACCGACCGGTGGCGGTCGTTCGCGTCCGAGTTCGTGGAGGTGAGGAAGTCGAGGTCTCGACGGATCTCGACGACGATCTCAGGGACGGGAAGCATCGGTGCCCACGCAGCGGCCAGCTCGAGGGCGAGCGGCATTCCATCGAGGAGACGGACGAGGTCGGCTACGCCCTCGGTGTCCGGCCCGACAGGCGCACCGGCCGCAGCGCATCGGCTGCAGAAGAGCCTGACCGCGTCTTCGGCGGCGTCCAGGCCGGCGAGGGGGAAGACCCGTTCGGCGGTCACCTTCAGGCGTTCCCGGGACGTGGCGAGCACCGTCACCGACGGAACTGCGGCGACGAGCTCCGAGACCCAGCTGCCGGCGCCGGGGATCTGCTCGAGGTTGTCCAGCACCAGCACGAGGTCGTGGGGGCGGAGGAAGTCGAAGAGCTGGCCCTGCTCGCTGAAGGCGCTCGACAGGTGGAGGTCGACTCCGAAGCCGACGCTGCTCGCCACCGCAGACGTGATGGCGTGCTCGTTCGTGATCGACTCGAGGGACACGAAATGGGCGACGGTCCCGGTTTGCTCGGCGATGCGACGTGCTGCTTCCACGGTGACCCGGGTCTTGCCCATGCCACCGTTCGCCACCACCGACACGACCCTTGTGGCGGGTTCGACGGCAAGGGAGACCAGCGCATCCAGCTCGTCGCGGCGCCCCACGAACTCGGTGGAGAACGACGGGAGTTGGCCGACGATCGCCGCGTCGGTGCGCAGCGGGGGGTAGACCGCCGGCAATCCCTCAACGGTGAGCTGTTGGATGTGCTCGGGCTTCGAGAGGCCACGTAGCGGGTGCATGCCGAGGTCCAAGAGCGCTGTGCCGTCGGGGAGCGCCTCACCGACGAGACGGCTGGTCGAACCCGAGAGGAGGATCTGGCCTCCGTGACCAGCGGCCTCGATTCGCGCCACGCGGTTCACCTCGGGGGAGAGGTAGTCGTCACCGGTGGGCGAGACCTCTGCGGTGTGGAGCGCCATGCGCACCATGAGTGACCCGATCACGTCCGGCCACTCGACCGAGGCGAGGCCCCGCTGTGCCGCCACGGCAGCGTTCGTCGCTCCGGTGGCGGAGTCGAAGACGATGAACAGCCCGTCGCCGGTGTGCTTCACGATGGTGCCACCGTGCTGCGTCGCAGCCGCCTCGAGGACTTCGTCGTGGGCGGCGAGTGACGCCCGCATGTCGTCGGGGAATGCATCCCAGAGCCGCGTGCTTCCCTCCACGTCCGTGAACAGGAACGTCACGGTGCCGGAGGGGAGGGTCGCGGTACGGTCGGGCACGATGTCGACACGGTAGCCAGCAGGGACTCTCCGTGCCGGCGGTGGAAGAACGGCGCTCATCCGGCCGGTGAGAACCTCGCGATCAGGTTCTCGATGAGCGCGTCCCGTTCCGGGTCGAGTGGAGCGAAGTCAGGGTTCTCCAGGTGGAAGGCGGCGATCTCCCGGGCGCCTTCGTGGAACGAGATGGTGGGGTCGAAGTCCGGGACCACCGCCTTGATCTTCGAGTTGTCGAAGATGACGCTGTGGGCCTTGTCGCCGAGGAGCCCGTCGCCCCACTCCGAGTTCGCCTGGGCGATGACATCGGAAGGGACGTGAACGAGGTTCGGGGTCTTCCCGACGGCTCGCCCGATGTCGAGGAAGATCTCGTTCCAGGGGATGCTCTCGTCGCTCGTGATGTGGAAGGCCTCCCCGATCGCTTTCGGGTTGCCGAGGAGCCCGACGAGCCCCACGGCGAAGTCGCGGTGGTGCGTGAGGGTCCAGAGCGAGGTCCCGTCTCCATGAACGATCACCGGCTTGTCGGCCAGGATCCGCTTGAAGACCGTTCCGCCCGACGTGAAGGGCAGCAGGGTCTTGTCGTAGGTGTGGGAAGGCCGGACGATCGTCATGGGAAAGCCGCGTTCGGTGTACTCGGCGAAGAGGAGTTCCTCACAGGCGGCCTTGTTCCTGCTGTACTGCCAGAAGGGGTTGTGGAGTGGAGTCGACTCGGTGATTGGCAGGTGCCGAACCGGTTTGTGATATGCCGATGCGCTGCTGATGAACACGAACTGCTCGGTCCGGTGCCGGAAGAGATCGAGGTCGGAACCGATGTGATCCGGCGTGAAGGCCACGAAGTCGACGACCGCGTCGTAGTGCTCGTCCGCGAGAGCGGCTTGCGCCTGCGCTGCGTTCCGAACGTCCGCATGCAGGATCCGGGCGCCGGGCGCCGGGGTCCGCACGTTGCTCGTGGTTCCCCGGATCATGAGATGGATCTCATGGCCACGATCGAGCGCCAGCGGCGCGCACGCGCTGCTGATGATTCCGGTGCCGCCGATGAACAAGATCTTCATGTCACGAGGGTAGAGGCCTTGTCCGGCGCCGCCGGAGGTGCGATCGAACAAAGCCCATCGGGCTACTCGGGGGCACTGCCGAGGTAGTCGATACGGAACACCGGATAGCGATCCACGATCGACTCGATGTCGATGATCGACGGGTCGGGCTCGAGACCGAAGTAGTACCTGGCCTGGTTGCCGTCTTCATCGCGTGCAAGGTATGCGGAGATGACCGGTGCCCGTTCGGACGGAGGCAACTCGACCAGTCGAGCTCGTCGCCGTGTCGTCCGGGTGATCGTCGCCAGGCCGTCGTTTGCCCTCACGTTCCGCACCCAGTGCGACTCGCCGGCGAGCGCGACCAGGTACTCCTGGCGGTCGAGCGACGTCGTGAGGAGCGGCGTTCGGCGAATGGCCCCACTCGATCGTCCCGGAATCTCCAACACGACGACACCCTTCGGCGCCAGACCGAGGCGCGTCAGCAGGACACCGGCCGGGTTGACCGTGCGGTACCACGCAGCCGGGGGTCGATACTCGGTGTCTTCGGAGTAGTTCTGTGGCTTCAGTGGCATGTGAGTCCTCCGGTCTGCACCCTGCCTGACCGGTCGCGGCCGTGCCAGGGCCACAATTCCCGAGCCCTCGATCGTCAGCGCCATCCGGATCCAGGGTTGGAGAAACACTGCTCGTACACGAAGATGTCTGGTCCAGGGGAACGGAGACTCGATTGATTGAGAAGATGGAACGGCGATCACTGTCGTCGGTGCTGGCGGATGCGCGGGACCGCGGATCGGAGCGCAGGACGATGGCCACCGGCTTCCCCGCGCTCGACCGGGTCATCGGCGGGGGATTGCGTACCAGGAATCTGACGCTCATCGGTGGCTCGCCTGGCATCGGCAAGACCATCACCGCCCTGCAGATGGCGCGCAACCTCGCCCACAAGGGCCAGAGTGTCATCTTCGCCTGCTACGAGCACGACGAGGTGACGCTGCTGTCGCGCCTGCTCCATCTCGAGTTGGCAGAGCTGCCGACCGAGCAGCGGATGGGACAGGACGGCCGCTTTGCCCGCCGCATCCTCGGGCGGGTCGAGGCCGGTGACCTGTCGCTCGGGAGGGCCATCGAGGAGGCTCCCGTCCTCCAGATGCCGTACTCCACGGTCAGCGGATACGCAGACCGGCTGTGGCTGGTCCGTGCTTCGGGCCTTCACACGGACCTCGATCAGATCGAAGGGCTCGTGGGTGACGACACCGATGCGCTGTTCGTCGACTATCTCCAAAAGGTCCCCGTCACTCCTGCGATCGAAGATGAGGGCCAGCGTGTCACGGTTGTGAGCCACGCGCTGAAGGATCTCGCCATGAGGGCGAACATCGCCGTCGTGGCGATCGTCGCATCCGACGGCTTTGGGCTACGGGCGCGGCGTCTCCGCATGCATCACCTGGGAGGCTCTGCGTCGCTCGCATACGAGGCAGATGTCGTGCTGCTGATGAACGAGAAGTTCGACATCGTCTCCCGTTCGCAGATGACCCACGACCTCACGGCGGCCGAGAGCTTCAAGAACCAGGTCGTGTTCACCGTCGAGAAGAACCGCGACGGCGCCGACATGGTCGACATCCAGTTCCGCAAGCAGTACGAGTACCTGCGGCTCGACCCCAACGGCGAAACCGTCAACGAGCGACTCATCGACGAGCGTCTCATCACCGAGTGACCGCAGATGAGATCCGGCGCCGGTGCTCTGACCGCAGCAGCGTTCACGCTTCTGGCAGCTGCGTTCGTCGCTTTGGAGCTCGGCACGGCGATCGAACCCAGGCAGAGCCTTCCCGGTGACGTCGCCGAGCTCACGTCGTCGACTTGGCTGGCGTTCGAGCAGGCCTTCCCGGCGCAGGCCGGCTGCCTGTCGGACGTCGAACTCGAACTGGTCGATGATGTTCCTGACGGCGCTGCGGACTACCTCGTGGCAGAGCATCTGATCAGGATCGAGATTCCGACGTCGCCGCGCCGCTATGTCGAATCGCTCACCCATGAGCTCGCACATCACCTCGATGCAGTGTGTGACGGTGAGCGCGCGATCGGGCCGACGTTCAGAGTGGCTCAGGGGATCGCAGTCGATGTCCCATGGGAGCGGGCTGAGACCTGGGAGGAGCGCCCGATGGAGCAGTTCGCCGAAGCGGTCGTCGAATACGTGACCGGAGATCGATACACCCACGCCGACATCATCGAGGTCTCCGACGCGGCGCTCGAGATCGTCAGGCGCTGGGCTTCGGGGTCGACGTGAGCCCACAGCGCCGCGCCGTCACTGCCGGAGGACGACTCAACGATCGTCGCAGCTGATCCGGAAGCCGTCGTCGAGATCGAGCGGGAGTATCAGTGTTCGCATCCCGAACGCGACCGCCCGGGCGCACACCTCGTCGGGCCGTTCGACGAACCGATCGGTGTACTCGGCGTTGAAGACCGGTTTGCCGGCGTCGATGAACGGCTGCAGGACGTCGCACTCGTCGTACTCCCAGCACTGCTCGTTCACCGCGAAGTCGAACCGCGGTTCGAGCTCTTCGATCAGCTCGAGGGCGTTCTTGAGGCCGATCGCCAGACCACGTGCGTGGGCAGCCTCGGCCAGCGCCCGGTTGTAGGAGGCCTGGTCGTCTCGGTCGAAGTCGAATCCGGTCTCGTCGTCGTAGCCGGCCACGTTGTCCGGCTCGACGGCGTCACAACCACGGTCCGCCGCCAGATCCAGACGCCGCTCCATCACTTCGAAGACGATCGCGTCGGTGACGTCGAGCCAGCGCTCGTCCTCCCAACCGTCGAGCGTCTCCCCGATCGCCGCAGTCGGGAAGTCGTTGGCGTCGGACCGCCATTCCTCCCACGAGCCCGCGGAGAAGTAGCACACGGTCTTGATGCCCCGTGCCTTCAGTTCTCTCATCGTCTCGGTGGGAGCGTCGAACAGGTCGATGTCGAACACGTCGGCGTCATAGGTCGTGTTGATCTCGCCTTCGAGCTGCCACTGCCACGTGTCGTCGATCGATGGTGCCCAGTGCGCTGCGCCGATCTCACCTGTACCGGGCGACGATCGAGGGGCCGTCTCCGCCGGTGTGCTCCCCGCGCCAGTGGCTCGAGTGTTCGTCGTTGCCGGTTGTTCGTCGATGACGTCGCCGTCCGAGCATCCTGCTGTGATGAGCAGGAGCAACAACAGCAATAGGGAGGGTCGCATCGACATCAGCGAAGCCTCGCAGATCCCGGCCTCGCTCTCGTGGACATGGTTCATGTCGACTTCGACTCGGCCCACCTGATGACGATCTCGTGGATGCGCTCCAGACCGGCGGTGAGGGCCGCCGGGCCGGGCTGGAGGATGATTTCGGCGGGGATCTCGTGGATGGTGCGGGTCTGCACCGGTTTCAGTGCTTCCCAACCCTTTCGGTCCCACACCGCCTCGGGCTTCAGCTTCTTACCACACCACGAGGCGAGCAGAATCTCGGGGTCGCGGCGCACCACCTCGGCGCGGTCTTCGATGATCCGGTCCGCTGCGAGGCTCGATGTCGAACGGTCGCTGAAGATGTCGTCGCCTCCGGCGATGCCGATCACCTCCGACACCCAGCGGATGGCGGTGATCATCGGGTCGTCCCACTCCTCGAAGTACACCCGAGGCCTGGTCGGGAGCCGGGCTGCAGACGCCGACACGGTTTCGATTGCGTGCCTGATGTCTGCGACCCAGTCGAGGGCGTCGTCACGTCTCCCCACGAGCGAGCCCAGCCGCACGATGTAGGAGAGGATCCCGTCGACACTGCGGTGGTTCGAGATCCACACCTCGACCCCCGCCTTGACCAGGTCACGGGCGATCTCGGCTTGGATGTCGGAGAAGCCGACGACGAGATCGGGTGAGAGCTCGAGGATGCGCTCGGTCCGGGCGCTGGTGAACGCCGAGACCTTCGGCTTGTCCCGACGCGCCTCTGGAGGTCGAACCGTGAACTGTGAGATTCCGACGATCCGGTCCTGTTCGCCCAGGTGGTAGAGGACCTCCGTTGGTTCCTCGGTGAGACAGACGATCCTCTCCGGGTACGGGGAGAATGACTCGGCCATCGGTCAGTCGCGGGTTCCGGCGAAGGCGATGATGATGCCCACGATGATCCCGAGGATGACGAGGACTGCGACGCCGAGGGCCAGAATGCTCATGGGTCGAGAATACGCCGGAGGTGGCCCCACTGACCCGATCCCGGAGGGTTCGCTCTTGTCTTCTAGTCCAGCGTCCATATGCTCGGGGCATGAGTGACACGATGATCAGTTTCCGAAAGGCTCTCGCATCCATCCCCGCAGACGAGCGGTACAACGAGCTCCCACTCGGTGGTTCACTCACCGTCGGGATCTACGCGCCCCACGAGTCGGACGATCCGCACGTGCCCGAATCCGACGTCGTCTATCTCGTCGTGAACGGTTCCGGTTTCTTCGTGAGTGGCGGAGAGCGTCAGCCGTTCTCGCCCGGCGACCTGCTGTTCGCCGCCCAGGGCACCGAACGACATTTCGAGAAGTTCACGCCCGATTTCGCCGTCTGGGTGATCGCCGCCGGCTGACACCTACGGCAAGTTCCGAGATCAACGACCGAGCGGGCGGACGGTGACGTCACCAGTGGTCGAGTCGACCACCTCATGACCGAAGGGGACCAGTGCCGTGCGAGCCAGCTTGACGTGAGCGACGGCGAACGGGATCCCGATGATCGTCACGGCGTTGACGAAGGCAGCCAGCAGATGACCGAGCGCCAGGATCCACCCGAACACGAGCGTCCAGATGATGTTCCCGATCGCCGATCCTGCTCCGGCGGTCGGCCTCTCCACAAGCGAACGGCCGAACGGCCACAGCGTGTATCCGGCGAGACGGAAGGCGGCGACGCCGAGCGGGGCGGTGACGATCAGCAGGAACGCGAGCAGACCGGCGATGGTGTAGGCGATCGCCATCTCGATCCCTCCGAGGAGCAGCCACAGCACGTTTCCGATCAGTCTCAACATGTCTTCGAGCCTACGCCACCTCTGGCCTGTTCCGCCCGAGAGTGACTCGGGTTTCGGGCCATGCCCCACCGGTCCCCTCTCGCGGGCGCGGCGGCGCTCGACGAGTGCCCAATGGTTCTCGGTCAGATCCTCGGTGGTCCCTGGAGCACCCGCTCGCGGAGCCTCTCGGTGTTCCACGGTTCTGCGAAACCCTCGTCGTATCGGTACGGGGCGATCGGTTCGAGCCACCACGTTGCGCCGGCATCGGAGAAGGACCCGACGATCTCCGCCGCCTGCGCCGGATCATCTCCGGGCGTCACACCGGAGTACACGACATCGAAGGGATCGTCGGTCTCGCGATGAGACACGATGTAGTCCACGCACGCTCGCAATGCCTGTGCCTCGCTCTCCCCCTCAGAGAGCCGAAGCAACGGCATCACACCGTCCCAGCGAGCAGCCCTCCGCATGGGCTTGGTGTACGGCCAGAAACCTCCGACCCAGACGGGTATCCGCGGTGTCTGGACGGGAGTCGGGGTGAACCTGGCTCCTTCGATCGTGTAGTGCACCCCGCGATGGTCCACACGCTCGCCCGTCCAGAGCTTGGTGATGACATCGAGCGCTTCGTCGAGCATCTCACCGCGCACCCGATGGACCGTGTTCTCGCCCATGTCGTCGAACTCGGGAGCGCCCTCACCGCTTCCGACCCCGAACACGAACCGGCCCCCGGACAGCCGGTCCACGGTTGCCGTCTCGCGTGCGAGCTTCTGTGGTCGTCTCCTCGGTACCGGCGTGACTGTGGTCCCGAGCGTGATCGTGGTGGTGGCCTGCGCAATGGCGCCGAGCGCGACCCACGGGTCGACCATGGTGTTCTCGAATCCGCCGATGTGGTCCCAGATGAAGAACCCGTCCCAGCCATGTGTCTCCGCGTCGGTCGCAAGGGACACCATGGCGGCCGGATCCCCCCATGAGCCGAAGTTCGGGAGATACAGCCCTGCGTGCATGCCTCTCACTCTATGGCGCAGCGTCGAGATGGTTTCGTCGTAGGTGCCCAGTCCGTTGCGGATCCCACGGGGCGCGGCCGGTATCTTGCTGCGTCGTGACCGATGGATCGATGCAAGTCCGCAGCCCCAGCGGCCGCCTCGCGTTCGAGTTGCAGAGCGGGTCTGGTGTGGCGACCTTCGACGTGACAGTCGACGATGTCGCCGTGTTGCATGACTGTCGACTCGGACTGGAGTTCGCAGATCATGATCTGACTGCCCTGAACCTAGAGGCAGCCGCCGACAGTGAGGTGCTCCACGACTCGTACCACCTCGTCGGATCGGAGACGGCCGTCGAGGTCTCGGCGCAACAACGTGCCTTTGAGTTCCGTTCTGCCACCGGGCACACGCTCGCAGTTCAGGTCCGAGTGACCGACGACGCCGTTGGGCTTCGCTACCGGTGGGACGGGCCCGCCGATCGGCTGGTTTCCGATCTGACGTCGTTTCGCTTCGTCGAGGGCGGCCGGGCGTGGATCCAGCCGCACGATCCTCCGGCGCTCGGGGCTCCCGCCTACGAGGCGCTGTATGCCGACGGGATCCCGATCGGGACTCCCACCGACGCCCCGAGCTGGAATCTCCCTGCGCTGTTCGGGTCCGGTGGCGTCTGGGTGCTGTTGGCGGAGTCGGCGGTCGGTCGCGGCAACTTCGGAGCGCATCTGCAGACCGAGGACGCCCTGACCTATCGGATCGCGCTCCCGTACGCCGAAGAGGGGCTCAGTACCGAGCCCCCGGGCGAGCCGGTCGCTTCGGGGTGGACCAGTCCGTGGAGGTTGATCGTGGTGTCGGACGACCTCGCAGACATTCACGGGTCGACGGCGGTCACCGACTTCGCCGACCCGAGCCGGGTCGCAGACACCGACTGGATCCGGCCCGGACGGGTGTCGTGGTCCTGGTGGTCGGATCACACCAGTCCCACCAACCCGGCGGCGCTGAAGGAGTCGATCGATCTCGCCGCCGAGCTCGGGTGGGAGCACACGCTCATCGACGCCAACTGGAACCTGATCCCCGAGCCGGACTTCGATGACCTCCTCGCTCACGCCCGGGACAGGGGAGTCGGCGTCTTCCTCTGGTACAACTCGGGCGGCACGAACAACCTCGTGCCCGAGCAACCACGAGACCGGATGCACGAGTCGGCGGTCCGGCAAGCCGAGTTCGTACGCCTCGCCGGAATGGGGATCGCCGGAGTCAAGGTCGACTTCTTCCACTCGGATCGAACCGACATCATCGAGCGGTATCACGCCATCGCCTCCGACGCCGCCGAGGCCGGTCTCATGGTCAACTTCCACGGCTGCACGGCGCCGAAGGGCTGGGAGCGGACCTGGCCGAACGTGCTGACGATGGAAGCGGTCCGTGGCGCCGAGCAGTACTTCTTCGCCGAGGACTACCCCGAGACGGCCATCTGGCACAACACCGTGCTCCCGTTCACCCGGAACGTGGCCGGCTCGATGGACTACACACCGGTCACGTTCTCCGATCAGCGATATCCGCGACGGACGACGGCCGGGCACGAACTGGCGTTGGCGGTGGTCTTCCAATCGAGACTGCAGCACTTCGCCGACAGCGCCGCCGCCTACCGGGCGCAGTCAGCGGAGGTCTGGCGGTACCTGTCGGAGGTACCGGCGGTGTGGGACGAATCCCGGCTCGTCGACGGCTATCCGGGGGAGTGGATCGTCGTCGCCCGGCGGTCCGGACGTCGCTGGTGGATTGCCGGTGTCAACGGGGCGTCCACACGAGACGTCGCCATCGACCTCGCTCCGTTCCCGGGGCTCGCAGGGGGTCAGCTGATCACGGGGGAGGATCTCGCCGTCTCGGTCGCTCCAGCGGCGCTCGAACTCACACTCGGACCGGGTGACGGATTCTCGCTCTGGACCCCGTGATCGGTCGCAGGCAGGCCTAGCTTGGCTCTCATGGACGCGGACGTGGTCATCGCCGGAGCCGGGATCGCCGGTGTGTCGACGGCGTATCACCTCATGGCGCTCGGAGCAGAGCGGGTCGTCCTGTGCGATCCGTTGGCGCCCCTGTCGCTGACCAGCGACAAGTCGACGGAGTGCTACCGGAACTGGTGGCCGGGGCCGGACGACACGATGGTCGGTTTCATGAACCGTTCGATCGACCTGCTGGAGGATTGGTCGGACGTCAGCGACGACGTCTTCAACATGTCGCGTCGCGGCTACCTGTACCTCACGGCCGACGATTCGGAGCTCGCGCGGATGGCCGCTCAGGCCGAGGAGATCTCCGCCCTTGGGGCAGGTGAGCTGAGGATCCACGAATCCGACATCGGCGCCTACACGGCGTCCGACCCCGACGGCTGGAAGGGCCAGCCCGGCGGCGCCGATCTGTTCCTGACCGGGGAGGCGGTTCGATCGGCGTTCCCGTACGTGTCCGAGACGGTGGTCGGAGCCCTCCACGCCCGCAGAGCAGGGTGGGTCTCCGCGCAGCAGCTCGGGATGTGGCTGCTCGAGGTGGCCCGGGATCGGGGTGCCGAGCTGATCACCGCCTCAGTCACCGGTGTGAAAGTCGTCGACGGTGAGGTGGCATCGGTCACTCTCTCGAACGGACGAGAGATCCCGACGCGTCGGCTCGTCAATGCTGCCGGGCCCCTGGTCGAACAGGTCGCCGGACTCGTCGGCGTTCAGCTCCCTGTCCATCACGAAGTGCATCGCAAGGTCTCGTTCCGCGACCGGCTCGGCGCCGTTCCCCGGGACGCCCCGATGCTGATCTGGAACGATCCCCAGCAACTCGCATGGTCCGACGACGAGCGCGAGCTGCTCGCTTCCGACCCTGCTCTCAGACCGTTGCTGGGGCCTCTTGCCGCCGGCGCCCACTGCCGGCCGGACGGCCCGGCAGATGGCACCATCGTCCTGGGGCTCTGGGAGTATCGGACCGATGTGCGGGCGCCCGTGTTCCCCATCCCCGACGACCCCATGTATCCCGAGCTGGTCATGCGTGGCCTCTCGACCATCGTCCCGGCCGTCGGTGGGTACTTCGATCACCTGCCCCAGCCATACGTCGACGGCGGCTACTACACCAAGACGTCGGAGAACCGTCCGCTCATCGGCCCTGTCGGGCCGAAAGGGTCGTTTGTCGCCTGTGCATTGTCCGGGTACGGCGTGATGGCGGCGCCGGCAGCCGGGGAACTGGCTGCCAGGCATGCGCTCGGGCTGGAGCTGCCGGACTTCGCTGGCTTCCTGGCACCTGGATCGCTACGAAGAACCCGCCTACCGAGAGGTGTTCGACCAGATGGGCGATCAGGGCCAGCTCTGACCTCAGCCGGTGCTCCGGATGTCCCTCCGGTCGAACGCGAACACGGCTCCGGCGACGAGCAGCACCGTGATGGCGACGAGCACCGCTGCGTCACCCCACGGCATGCCGTTCACCAGGGGGTCGCTCGTCAGGTAGTAGTGATACGGAGACAGCGCCGCGAGGCCTTCGATGGCCTCGCTGAACGGAGCCAGCGAGTTCAACAGGTACAAGCCGAAGGCCAGTCCGACGGAACCTACGACGGCCGTGCGGACCCTGCCGGTGATCGCGCTCAACAGCAGCGCCAGCCCGCCGAAGACGAATCCGATCAGCACCGACAGAGCAGACGTCGCCGCGATGTTGGCGATGCTCATTCCGAGTCCGGCGATCACCGACCCGGCGACGACCCCGAGGAAGGTCGCAATGCCGACGATTACTCCCAGATCCCTGCGGCGAGCGTCTTCTGGAGCACGATGCTCGAGCGGCGCACCGGGTTTCCCAGCAACAGTCCCATCGTTCGCTGTGCCTCTTCTCCGGCCAGCGCCTTGGCGCCGAGCGTGATGGTGACCGCCATGACCAGGATCGGGGCCATGAGGCTGAAGGTCTCAACCTGATACCAGCCTTCGGCCGTGCTGATGTCCGCACTTCCCACGAGCGCCATCAGCGCCTCGGGAAGGTCCTGACCGAACGTGGCGAGCTGTTCGTCGACTGCGGCGTACATCGGGCCCATCATCACGCCCATCATCGAGAACATGGCGAACGCCGAGATTGCCGTGAGCGCCTGATGGTCTGCCGCCGTCTTGGTCCAGATGCGTGCGACGCCAGCTGAGCTCGACAACCGTTCGAGGATCGCCCCGATGCGGGGATCCTCGTCGCAGGCGGTCGAGGATCGAGCCTCCCACCGATTGCAATCGGAGATCCCGACCGTTGACGCCGACGTAGGCGATCCCGGCGAAGAGCGCGCTGCCTCCGAGGAGCACCGCGATGCCGCCCCATTGGATCCCGTTGATCAGCGGCTGGCCGTTGTCCAGGTAGTACCACGGGAAGATGCGGGCGACCTCGGCGAGCGAATCCACCAGCGGGAGCAACCCGACAGCGAAGAACGACAACGCCATGATGCCGGCGCTGATCCCCGAGGCCAGTGACGGCTTGCCGGTCCAGGCTCCGATGGCCAGCGCCAGGAACCCGTAGAAGAGTGCATTGGCGAAGATGTGGAACGCCTGTGCACCCACCATCCTCCCGGTGACATCCACGTCGAGCAGCACCGGGGCGGCGACCGCGCCCACCCAGAGCACGACAGCGGCCAGCGCCGTGAGCGCAACGGTCGATATCGCCTTCGACACGAGGACGTCGGTTCGGCTCTTCGGATTGCCGAGCAGGACGCCGATCGTGCCGTCGCGCTCCTCACCGGCGATCGTGGCAGAGCCCATGGACACCGCCAGACCGGCGAGGATGAGCGCTCCATAGAAGCCGTAGATGGCTCCGTACGCGAGCCCGGCTGCGTCGGCGCTGTCGGCGATGCCGAACAACTCGCGGAATCCCTCCGGGAGGCTCGTGTACAGCGAGAGGTCGACCGACTTGTACGCCGCCATCCCGCCGACCAGGAACAACGCCACGGTGAAGGCGCCGATGATGACCCCCCTCCACCGATCGGCGATCGTCTTCGTGGTGATGGTGGCGAGCATCAGGCGGTCACCTCGTCCCGGTAGTAGGTGAGGAAGATCTCTTCGAGGTCGGCCTCGGCCGTGGTGATGTCCACCACTTCGTAGCGGCCGGCGACCTTGGTGAGCAGCGTGTCCATCTTCCCGTCGTAGGACAGCACGATCCGGTGGTCGTTGGCCGAGACGTCACGCACACCCGGGACGTCGTCGAACACGCCCGGATCGACGTGGGTTGCGAACTCGAACTCGACCCGGCGCATCGCCTTCGATCGGAGTTCGTGGACCGTTTCGACTGCAACCAGTTCACCGTGTCGGATGATCCCGACCCTGTCCGAGATGCGCTGCACCTCCGACAGGGTGTGGCTCGACAAGAAGACGGTCCGTCCGTCGGCTACGACCTCACGCATCATCGCTTGGAACTCGCGTTGGACCAGCGGATCGAGCCCGGTGCTCGGCTCGTCCATGATCAGGACCGCCGGCCGGTTCATGAAGGCCTGGATGAGCCCGACCTTCTGGCGGTTCCCAGTCGAGAGATCCCCGACCTTCTTCGACAGATCGGCGTCGAGCCGCTCGGCGAGCTCGTTGACGTAGGCCCAATCGACGCCGCCGCGGAGATTGGCGAAGTAGGTGAGCGTGTCACGCCCGGTGAGGCGCGGGTACATCGCCAGGTCGCCGGGCAGATAACCGATGTGGTTCCGGATCTCGACGGAGTCCTTGTGGGAGTCGAAGCCCAGGATCGTGGCCGATCCCGCGGTCGGCCGGATCTCGTCGAGGATCGTCCGGATCATCGTCGTCTTCCCCGCGCCGTTCGGCCCGAGGAAGCCGAACACCTCACCCGGCCGAACCTCGAGGTCGAGGTTCTTGAGGGCGGGGAAGTCCCCGTAGTGCTTCGTGAGACCATGCGTCTCGATCGCGGCGTTCATGATGAGGTTCCTTTCGCGTGGTGTGGTGAATCCGTCCTGGGTGTGTGGTTTCCCAGCCCCGCCATCGCTTCTCGAGCGGTGGCCATGAACTCGGCGGTGAAGACGCCCTCCCCGTAGATCTCCATGATCGGGGTCAGGTAGTTGCCGATGGCCGGGCTGGAGGCGAAGTCGGGGTCGGTCAGGTCGGTTCCGAGCAGCCGTCCCACGTGGTGGTGCATGACCAGCAGCCCGAGACTCCACATCACCATGATCACGGCGCGTCCGTGTGGGTCGACCGACGGCTGGAGCATGCCGCTCTCCACCCCCTGAGCCAGGTAGATCTCTGCATCGGCGACCATGCCGTCGATCAGTTCGGCGACTGCGGCCGAGTCGTCGGTGAGCATCTCGGCGAGATACGCCAAGAGATGCGGCGGTCCGCCTTCGCGGAGTGCGGCCAGGATGTCGAGGTTCGGTCCGGCCGCCATCGCCCGCTGCTTTCGCTCCCGGGTGTAGGTGATCAGGTACCGGTCGCATGCCTGACGGAGGCCGTCCATGGAGCCGAAGTGGTTGATGATCGATCCGGGGGAGACTCCTGCCAGGGCAGCCACTTTCCGAGCGGTGGTCCCGGAGATCCCTTCGGTGGCGAAGCACTCGATGGCGGCGTCGCGGATCCTGGCCGCGGTGCTTCGCTCTTCGATCTCCATCTCCGCCCTCTGTTGAACGTGTGTTCAACAGAATGTACAGGTGTTCAGTCAGAGGTGTCAAGCAGCAATCGGGTCGACAGGTCGATGACGGGTTGATGAACCGGAGGCGTCGCTGCGGAGCGTTTGCGTAGGCTCAGAAGCGGGCAAAGACACCTCAACCACCGAAAGGGCATTCATGGCCACCAAGGAAAAGATCAAGTCGGCGCAGGACACCGTCTCCAAAGCGCAAACGGTTCTCGACGCCGCCGACAAGTCACTTCACGCAGCCGAGAAGGCAACCGACGCCGCTGCCAAGGCAAAGTCGAAGTCACCGCTCGTGGCGCTTCTTCTGCTGCTCACGATCCTGGGCATCCTCTACCTGGTGAAGAAGAACCAGACCGACTGAGACGCAGGCGCTAGCGAGCACTGATAGACACGGGCCGGCTGTCACAGACAGCCGGTCCGTCGAGTCTCTCGACTCTGGTGTCGTCAGTCCCAGCTGGCGTTCGACCGTCCCCGACCACTACCGCCCCGCGGTGTGTCGCGGATGTCCACCGCACCGGGGATCGGATCGTCCGAGTCCTCGCGTGAGGTGGCCCGGTCTTCGAGAGGGTTCGACGGCAAGACGCTCACGGTCTGAGGCCGTGAGCGTCTTGGTTTTTCGAGGCTGCTGCGCGTGTCAGTCCCAGCGAACTCCGCCGGCTGCGGCCCCCACCCGGCGCTCGACCAGCTGGAACCCGACCAGCTCGTTCCGGACCACGAGGTGCCCGACCACGAGGTGCCGGACCAAGAGGTGCCGGACCAGGCCATGTCGCTCCAACTGGTGCCCGACCACGATGTACCGGACCAGCTCGTTCCCGACCACGATGTACCGGACCAGCTCGTTCCCGACCACGATGTACCGGACCAGCTCGTTCCCGACCACGAGGTGCCGTTCCACTGGCCGCCCGACCATGAGGTTCCCAGGGCGGCGGCGGTCGACCACGACGTACCATTCCACATGTTCCCGAAGATGTCCTGTTCACCTTCGAGCACCACGCCGTTCATCTCCAGATGATCCGTACCGCGTGCGGCCTCGAGGGATCCGACTCCGGTGGAGGGCTGGTGACTCTGAACCGCGCTGGGGACGGTCTCGGTCACGTCGAGGACGAGACCCCCATCACCTTGGCACAGGCTGCTCGACTTCTTGACCGTCAGTGCCCCGTTGCCGAGCATTGCCTTGATCTGGTCGGGTGTGGCCGATGGGTGCTGCTCGAGAAGCAGCGCAACCGCACCAGACACCACCGCAGCCGACTGGCTCGTGCCCGATCCGAGGAAGAGTCGGCCTTCGACCCTCGCCTGAGGGTTCTCGATGTCGGCCATCGACCCTGGCGTGCGGAGTGAGAGCACCGACTTGCCGGGGGCGACGATGTCGACGCCACGCGCGCTCGTGCCGCAGTTGGAGAAGTCGGAGACGATCTCCATCTTCGAGGCCGAGGCCTTGAGACCCTGGGCCGACCCGACGGAGATGACGTACGGGTTCGTCGCCGGGTTCCTGAGGCCCGCAGAATTGCCATCGTTCCCGGCCGCCACGACCACGACGATCCCGTTCCGCCAGGCCTGTTCGACGGCGTGCGACAGCGGGTCGAGCAGATGCGACTGAGTCGAGTCGGTGCCGAAGGACAGATTGAGGACCCGGATATTGAGCCCATTGTCGTTCTTGTGCTGAACAACCCAGTCGATGCCTGCGATCACCTGCGAGACGTCGACCGTCCCATCGTGGTTGCCGACCTTGACATTGACGATTCGGGCATCAGGGGCCACACCGACGAAGTGGTCGGCGACGACGAGGTCATAGTTGGACGCGACCACGTCGCGGCCTGCGATGATGCCCGCCATGTGGGTTCCGTGCCCGTAGGTGTCGAGGTGACGGAAGTCGTCGCTCTGGGACTCGAACGAGAGATCCGGGCCGTTGACGACCTTGGTCGAGTCGTCCAGGCCGGGGACCGGGCTGACCCCCGAGTCGATGAGGGCCACGTCGACACCGTCGCCGGTCCAGCCGGCTTTCCACATGTCTCGGACCTTCGTTATCTCGGTGATGCGATACAACGACCCGGCGAAGGTCTTCGGATCGAGGCCTCCGAGGTCTGCTGCTGCGTTTCCCCATCCGGCTTCGGTGAGCTGCACGGTCCCGTCGGGTGTGATGGACTGGATCGGAGCCGTTGCTTCGAGTGCCGACACGGAGCTGGAAGGCACGGTTGCGGCGAATCCGCCGATCAGATCGAGGCTGGAGGTGATGGTTCCGCCGGCCCCGGTCACGATCGCCTCGGCCAGCTCGGAGATCGGGTTGGCCTCGACCACGATCACCGCCACGAGCGGATCCGGCTCGGTCTTTGGGGCAGTTGCAGCCAGCGAGACCAGGAGGGAGAGGATGGCGAGAACTCCGATGGCGGCGTTCGTGGCCGGTCTCCGTTCGGGGAGAGGGTGGCTAGTCATTTGGCGGGGACCTTCCTTGGTGCTTCTTCATCTGCTATCGGTGATTGCCCGCCCGGATAGTCGAGCATCATTCGATAGCCACACAAAGTGACTAGTCAACCACTCCAGGTGGGGAACCGGACGGAAGGACCGAGTTCGCGGCTTCGTACTCGGTGATCGAACGAACGCCGTGCTCCATCACCGCCTCGTAGATTCGATGACTCGAGTAGCCGGGCTGGCCATGGAGCGAAGCTTGATCGTCGAGGATCACCTCCCGATGGGTCTCGTCGGTCAGCTGTCGCGCGAACTCCGACACGTCGCAGATCGGGCTGTCGATCCGGTTCGTCGACGAACCAGATGTCCAGTTCCCACGACTCGTCCGTCAGCGTACTCGATGCCGAGAAAGAGTCCGTCCGGGTAGGTGGACTCATCCCGATTCCGCTCGCCTGTGTCGTTGCGGAATTCGCACGGTGCGCATTCGCGGATGGATCGCGAGCCGAGACTGTGATGTCGGTCACGACAGAGACGTCCAGGCGGTCGCAGACCACGGTGAAGTCGATGTCTCTCCAGACCATCAGTCCGGTGGCGAGGCTCCCGACCGGATTCGGGATCGCCGGCCGCCTTCAGGACGTCGAACAGTCGCAAGTCCAGAATCACTCCGGCCGCCTCGCTCTGGAGACGGAGTTGCCGCTCGAACAGCTCACGGGCCGCCGACGAGTGAGACTCGGCCATCCCGATCACCTGGTCGACGAGATGGACGCCGGGCCGGTAGGCGAGGTGGTGGTAGCTGGGGGCGTCGAGCACCACGGCATGGCCGGTCGATCCGGGTGTGAGCCGGCCGAGATCCGGTCGCCGCAGCGCTCGGGCCCCGCCCACGGTGACCGACGCCACGGCCTCCTCGATCGTCATCCCCATGTCACGCACCGCCAGGGCGATGCAGAACGGGAGCGACGTCGTGTAGCTCGAACCGGGGTTGCAGTTCGATGCGATCGCCACCTGGGCGCCCGCGTCGATCACGCGCCGCGCATCGGGATACGGCTGTCGCGTCGAGAAGTCGGTGGCGGGTAGGAATGTGGCAACCGTGTCCGACGAGGCGAGCGCCTCGACGTCGTCGTCGCTCAGATAGGTGCAGTGATCCACCGACGCGCAGCCCTTCTCCACGGCCAGCTGCACTCCGGGCCCGTGGCCGAGTTGGTTGCCATGGAGTCGCAGTCCGAGTCCCGCCGATCGACCCGCATCGAGGACCCGCGCAGACTGGTCGGCGTCGAAGGCGCCCCGTTCGCAGAAGACGTCAATCCACTTGGAGAGGGGAGCAGCAGCCTCCAGCATCTCGCCGCAGACGAGATCGACGTAGTCGTCCGAACGCCCCTCGTACTCGGCCGGGACCAGATGCGCCCCGAGAAACGTCGTCTCCGTGGTGAACCGAGACGCCACTTCGAGGCTGCGGACCTCATCTGCGACGTTGAGTCCGTACCCGGACTTGATCTCGATGGTGGTCGTGCCGGAGGCCCTGGCCTCGGCGACCCGCCGGGCGGTCAGCGCGACGAGCTCGTCCGTCGCCGCTGCCCGCGTCGCCTCGGTCGTCACCCGGATCCCGCCACCGTCGTACGGCATCCCGGCCGTGCGAGCCGTGAACTCCTCGGCTCGGTCCCCGGCGAACACCAGATGCGAATGCGAGTCGACGAACCCCGGAAGCACGCACCCACCGGCGGCGTCGACCCGCTCGTCGGCCGCCTGGCCGCTCCTCCCGACCGAGAGGACGACGCCGTCCTGGACGACGACGGAGGCATCTTCGATCGTCCCGAGCGGGCCGGCGCCGAGCGTGGGATCGTTGGTGACCAGCAGCCCGATGTTGTCGATCACCAGGCTCATGCGAACAATGTCGCAATGGTGCGATCCAGCTCAGCAGCCACCGAGATCATCGTATGGGTCCCATCTCGAACGATGTGCTTGCCGCCAACGACTACATCGGAGACGTCGCCGGCCCCGGCTGCGAAGACGACCGCATCTCCGGGGAGTGCGGGATCGGATCCCGCCAGTCGGGTCGAGCCCAGCGACACACAGACCAGATCGGCGGGAGCCCCAACGGCGATCCGGCCTCCTCCGTTCCAACCGATCGACTCGTACCCGTTCGAGGACGCGGCTGTGATCAGGTCTTCGGCCTCGAACACGCCCCGCTCGTGTGACGAGAGCCGCTCGTGCATCTCGATCGCCCGCATCTCTTCGAAGGGATCGATGACGGCGTGCGAGTCGCTCCCGACGCACAGTCTTGCGCCGGCTCGCGCCAACTCGATGGCCGGTCCGATGCCGTCGGCGAGGTCGCGCTCGGTCGTCGGACAGAAGCAGGCCGAGGAGCGCGCCGTTCCGACCAACTCGAGATCGTGGGCGGTGAGATGGGTTGCGTGGACCGCCGTGAACGACGGTGTCAGTGCGCCCGTCTCGGCGAGCAACTGGATCGGCGTGATGCCGTGAGCGGCGAGGCATTGGGTGTTCTCGTCGGGCTGTTCGGAGACGTGGGCGTGCACCGGCCGATCGAAGGCCTCGCTCACGATGCCGATGGCCTCGGGATCGACGGACCGGACCGAATGGATGGCTGTCCCGATCGAGGCCAGCGGGGAGCTGGGCCGCAATGCCTGGGAACGCTCGATGTAGTGGTCGGCCGACCTGTCCCCGAACCTGACCTGGTTCGGCGACAACGGGTCGTATCCGTCGGCGTCGAGTCCGCCGTGGAGATAGACGGTGTCGAGGAGGGTGATCCGGATCCCGACCTCGTCGGCTGCAGCGAGCAGGCCCTCCGCCATGACGTTGGGCTCGGAGTACGGCGTTCCGTCGACATCGTGATGGAGGTAGTGGAACTCCCCGACCGCGGTGAAGCCGGCCTCCAGCATCTCGGCGAACACGGCGCGTGCGAGATCGTGATAGGTGTCGGGCGTGAGTCTCCGGGCGGCCGAGTACATCATGTCCCGCCACGTCCAGAACGATCCGCCGAGCGCGTGCGCCCGGCTGCGCAGTGCTCGATGGAACGCATGGCTGTGGGCGTTCGCCAGGCCGGGAAGCACCAGGCCCTCGAGCCGGGTGTCGGCAGCATCCGGAGCGGCCCCCTTGACGACCGCGGAGATGACGCCGGAGTCGATCGCGATCGACACGTCATCGGCCCACCCGTCGGGGAGGAGCGCCCGCGTCGCGAAGAACGAGGTCATGATCCGACCTCGTCGACGAACCGGGTGATGCGCTCGACGAAGGCGTCTCGCTGGTGGGCCTCGAACTGCTCCCAGGTGGCCATCGTCAGCGGGTCGATCCGATCCACGATCAGCCGGCCGTCGAGGTGATCGCATTCGTGCTGCCATGTCCCAGCGGTCAAGCCGCGTTTGACCTCGTCGTGTTCCACCCCGTGCCTATCGAGGTAACGCACGCGTACCGCGACGTTCCGAACCAGGTCGCCGCGCAGCGGGACCGAGAGGCAGCCCTCGTTGATGACCACCGTCTCGTCGCCGATCGGCTCGAGGCGCGGGTTGATCGCAACGGTGAGCGGGATCGGCGGCTTGTACGGGTAGCGAGGATTGTGGGTGACTTCGATCGTGGTGATTCGCGCCGTGGCTCCGATCTGATTGGCGGCGATGCCGGCGCCGTTCTCGTGGCGCATGGTGTCGATGAGGTCGTCGATCAAGCCCTGCACTTCGGGCGAGGCGACGTCGGCCGGGTCGACGTCGATCGTCGGGGTGCGGAGCACCGGGTGGCCGATCGGGACGACCGGGCGCACGGCCATCAGCCCTCCATCATCGGGATGTGCACGCCGCGCTCGGATGCGACATCGATTGCGCGCTCGTAGCCGGCGTCGACGTGGCGCATCACCCCGGTTCCGGGGTCGTTGGTGAGGACCCGCTCGAGCTTCTCCGCGGCGAGGTCGGTGCCGTCGGCCACGCAGACCTGGCCGGCGTGGATCGAGCGACCGATCCCGACACCGCCGCCGTGGTGGATGCTGACCCAGGTGGCGCCGGAGGCGGTGTTGAGCAGGGCGTTGAGCAGCGGCCAGTCGGCGATCGCATCGGAGCCGTCCGCCATCGCCTCGGTTTCGCGATACGGGGAGGCGACCGAACCCGAATCGAGGTGGTCGCGACCGATCACGATCGGTGCGGTGATCTCGCCGCTCGCCACCATGCGGTTGAACCGGAGTGCGAGCCGGTGCCGCTCGCCGTACCCGAGCCAGCAGATCCTCGCAGGCAGCCCTTGGAAGGCCACCCGCTCGCCGGCCATCCTGATCCATCGACCGAGGGCCTCGTTGTCGGGGAACTCCTCCATGACGGCCCGATCCGTGGCGGCGATGTCCGCCGGATCACCCGAGAGGGCGGCCCAACGGAACGGTCCCTTCCCCTCACAGAAGAGTGGTCTGATGTAGGCGGGGACGAAGCCCGGATAGTCCATCGCCCGGTCGTAGCCGCCGAGCTGTGCTTCGGCTCGGAGGCTATTGCCGTAGTCGAAGACCTCGGCTCCGCCGTCCATGAACCCGACCATTGCCTCGACATGACGGACCATCGCCTCCCGGGATCGGCGGATGTACTCGTCGGGATCCTCGGACCGCATCTGTGCGGCCGCCTCGAGGGACAGGTCGTTGGGGATGTAGGTCATCGGGTCGTGTGCGGACGTCTGATCGGTGACGATGTCGATGTCGGCCTCCAACTCGAGGAGACGCGGGAACACGTCTGCGGCGTTGCCGAGCACGCCGATCGATAGAGGAGTCCGGTCCCGTTTCGCCTGGATCGCTCGTGCGAGCCCGTCGTCGACCGAGTCGGCCTGGACGTCGAGGTACCGGGTCTCGAGCCGACGATCGATGCGGTGTTGGTCGACCTCGACACAGATCGCCACGCCCTCGTTCATCGTCACGGCGAGCGGCTGGGCGCCACCCATGCCGCCGAGACCGGCGGTCAGCGTGATCGTCCCGGCGAGGGATCCGCCGAAGCGCTTGTTGGCGATGGCGGCGAAGGTCTCGTACGTCCCCTGCAGGATGCCCTGGGTTCCGATGTAGATCCACGAGCCGGCGGTCATCTGCCCGTACATCGTGAGCCCGAGATGCTCGAGCCGACGGAACTCGGGCCAGGTCGCCCAGTCGGGCACCAGGTTCGAGTTGGCGATCAGCACCCGAGGCGCCCACTCGTGGGTGCGGAACACACCGACGGGCTTTCCCGATTGGACGAGAAGCGTCTCGTCGTCGGCCAGGGCCCGGAGCGTCGACGTGATCGCGTCGAACGCCGCCCACGAACGGGCTGCGCGGCCCGTGCCGCCGTAGACCACCAGTTCGTCGGGGTTCTCGGCGTTGTCCGGATCGAGGTTGTTGTGGAACATCCGCAGCGCGGCCTCCTGCTGCCAACCTCGACAGCTCAATTCGGTGCCCGTCGCCGCTCGGACCGGCCGCGAGCCGGATGCTTCGTTCATCGTCGTCCTCCTGAGGCGTGGATCGTCGGGTTGTTCGTTCCCCCTGTGAGGAAACCGGCTTGACTCAGCAAGGCATGGGGTCGCGTGAGGGCATGGCCAGGTTGAGGATGCCTCCCTGACCGCTCGGTCACCCGTTCCGCCCCGAGTTCGATGGCGGCGGGGCTGTTTGTCCCCCCTTCGGGGGGACAGCGTTCGCCCTGCGAACGCTGGGGGGATTCGTGACCAAAGAACCCGAAGAGGCCATGCGCTGTCTGGATGAACCCCCGATGGCTTGCTGGCGATCCGAGTTCGTGCGAGACCCGCGAAGGGGGGACAAACAATGCTCCGAATCGGAGGTCGATCACTCGAGTCCCCCGATCTCGGCTGCGACCTCGTCAACGAACGACGGGTCGGCCAGGATCTGCTCGGCGGTCGACAGCTCCGGGGACAACCAGCGATCAGGCGCGAGGCCGGGAACCTCGCGCCGGAGCCTCGCGACAGCCGCTGCAACTCCGCGGCCCGGCTTCAGCTCCCGCATCTCCACCGCCCGCGCAGCGACCACCAGCTCCACGGCGAGGATCCGCCTGAGATTGACGACTGCGGACCTGAGCTTGCGGCATGCCGACCAGCCCATCGACACGTGATCCTCCTGCAGTGCACTCGTCGGGATGGTGTCCACACTCGCCGGGGCCGCCAGCCGACGGTTTTCGGCAACCATCGCCGCCTGCGTGTAATGGCCGATCATCATGCCCGAGTCGACTCCCGGGTCTGCGGCGAGGAACGGCGACAGCCCGTGGCTGCGGTTCCGATCGAGCATCCGGTCGGTACGCCGTTCGCTGAGAGCCGAGAGGTCGGCGATGGCGATGGCGAGGAAGTCCGCAGCCTGCGCGATCGGTGCCCCATGGAAGTTGCCGCACGACTCGACCCGACCATCGGGCAGGATCATCGGGTTGTCGATCGCAGCGACGAGCTCCCGATCGGCGATGCTGCTCGCGAAGCCGATCACATCCCTCAGCGACCCGTGGACCACCGGGCTGCACCGGAGCGAGTAGGCGTCTTGCACGCGTGAGTCGTTCAGTCTGTGGCTCTCGACGATCGCGCTCTCGGCGAGCAGGGAGCGCAGGTTGGCCGCGGCGACGGCCTGGCCGACTTGTGGTCGCAGCGCCTGGAGATCGGCCGCGAACACCCGATCCGTGCCCATCAGGCCTTCCACGGAGCACGCGGCGACGATGTCCGAGGTGACCGCGAGCCTGCGAAGGTCGTCGAGCGCCAGCACCAGCATCCCGAGCATCCCGTCGGTCCCGTTGATCAGAGCGAGGCCTTCCTTGGCCCGCAGCTCGAGCGGCTCGAGCCCGACGCGGGAGAGCGCGTCGGCTGCCGGCTCGACACCGCGACCGTCGGAGAGGAACGATCCCTCGCCGAGGATGCACAGTGCGACGTGGGCGAGAGGTGCCAGATCACCCGACGCCCCGAGTGAGCCGAACTCCGGAACGACAGGAGTCAGGTCGTGGTCGAGGAAGTCCAGTAGCCGCCTGACGACCACCGCTCGCACCCCCGAGTAGCCCATCGCAAGCGAGCGCGCCCGGAGCGCGATCATCGCCCGCACGACCTCGCTCTCGACCGGGTCGCCCATGCCGGCGGCGTGAGAGCGGATCAACGCCGTCTGGAGTTCCGCCGACCGGTCGACCGGCACGACGGTGTCGGCGAGCGATCCGAAGCCGGTCGTGACCCCGTAGGCGATCTCCTCGTTGGCGACGATCCGGTCGACCACCGAGGCGCTGGCGTCGATCCGTTCCAGCGCTTCCGGCGAGAGGATCATCGTGTGGCGCGCTCGGGCGATCGCCACGACACCGGCCTGGTCGAGCCCGTTCGGGCCGAGGATGATCGACCCACTCATGGCCGCGCCTCGTCAGTCATGGGGATGCTCCTCCTCAGACAGGCAGGACTCGCATCGACCGAGCACGGCGAAGTGATGTAGATAGGCCCGGAACCGGTATTTGCTCTCGAAGAGGTCGAGCATCGGTCGGACCTCGTCGGTGGGCACCAATCGGGTGTCCCCGCAGCGTTCGCACACAAGGTGGAGGTGGTCGTGGTTGACCGTGAGGTGCCACTGCCCGGGTTGGTTCCCGTGGTGGACGTGGTGGACCAGTCCGATGCGGGCGAACTCGTCCAGTGTGCGATACACCGTTGACGGATCGATCGGCCCCGTGTCGCGTTCCACGGCGCTCAAGACGTCGCTGCTCGAGAAGAACGCCTCGCCGTTCGCGGCGAGCACTGCGCAGATCGCCCGGCGCGGCATGGTCAGCCTGAGCCCTGCCTCCCTGATACGGGCGTGCAAATCCTCTTCGACCTTCGCGGTCCCGGCACTCATCGCTGCCGATCGTAGCTGCCTTTCTCCCTGGCGATTGCTATTACAAACAGTTGCAATAACGAACGGCCGCATCTACGCTCGAGTCGTCCACCTCGAGCACGAGCGGAGCGCACCTGTGACCCAGCAACGGCCCCAGCCCAACAGTTCTCAGCACGACATTTTCCCGCATGACTCCGACGGACATCACCACCACGACGATGATCACGACCACGATCACGCGTCCGACGGAGTCTTCGCAGCCATCCGGCATGCGCTGAGCGAGTTCTTCGGGATGCACTCGCACGACCCCGCCGACTCGGTCGACTCCGCCCTCGAGAGCAGCGCCCAGGGCATCAGGGCTCTCAAGATCTCGTTCTCGGTCCTCATGGTCACTGCGATCGCACAGGCAGGGATCGTGGTGTTGACCGGTTCGGTCGCACTCCTCGCCGACACCATCCACAACTTCTCCGATGCGCTCACCGCGGTACCGCTGTTCGTTGCGTTTCGCCTCGGTCGACGGGCGGCCAACCGCCGCTACACGTACGGCTACAGAAGGGCGGAAGATCTCGCCGGGTTGTTCGTTGTGCTCATGATCTTCATCTCTGCGGTGCTGGCGGCGTGGGAGTCGATCAACCGGCTTCTCGACCCCCGGCCCATCGAGTACATCGGTGTGGTGTTCGCAGCCGGCGTGATCGGTTTCATCGGCAACGAACTCGTTGCGTTGTACCGGATCAGGGTCGGCAGGCAGATCGGCTCGGCGGCGCTCGTGGCCGACGGACATCACGCCAGGGTCGACGGCTTCACCTCGCTCGCCGTGGCTGCCGGTGCCGCCGGTGTCTGGCTCGGGTTCGATCTCGCCGACCCGATCGTCGGCATCCTCGTGTCGATCGCGATCCTCGGCGTTCTTCGAACGGCCGCCCGTGACATCTATCGTCGTCTCATGGATGCAGTCGATCCCGAACTCGTCACCGAGATCGAAACAAGCGCGAAGTCCGTCGCCGGTGTCGACGGCATCGGAAGGTGTCAAGTCCGCTGGTTGGGTCATCGCCTCCGGGTCGACCTCGAGATCGAAGTCGATGGAGCCATGAGCGTCGCCGACGGGCACGGCGTCGCCGAACGCGTTCACGATCGGCTCACCTCCGACATCACCCATCTCGACGATGTCCACGTTCATGTCGACCCGAACGGCCACCATGATCGGTCGGCCCCGTCTGTCCGGGGGCTCGATGCGGTGCATTGAGCAGTCGGCCCGAGCCCGTCGATGATGATCAGATGACGGCTCGCCCTCTCGCCGACGTGGACGCGGTTCCGCTCGGCGACGCGCCGTTGCTCGCGATCGAGGACCTGTCCGTCCGTTTCGAGACGAAACGAGAGACCGTTCATGCCGTCACGCGGCTCTCCGTCGAAGTCCAGCACGGAGAGGTGTTTGCGCTCGTCGGCGAATCCGGCTCCGGGAAGAGCGTCACCGCCCTGAGTGTCATGGGCCTCCTTCCAACGCCACCCGCTCGGGTCACCGGTTCGATCCGAATCCAGGATCGCGAACTGCTGGGCATGTCCCGACGAGAACTGAACTCCGTTCGGGGTCGCCAGATCGGCATGGTCTTCCAGGATCCCATGTCGTCACTCAACCCCGTCCACCCGATCGGTCGCCAGATCGGCGAGAGTCTCCGGCTCCACTTCGACCTCGGCCGCCGCGAGGCGATCGAGCGGGCCGTCGAGCTCCTCGATCAGGTCGGCATTCCGGATGCCAAGCGGCGGGTCAAGGACTTCCCGCACGAGTTCTCCGGCGGGATGCGGCAACGAGCCATGATCGCCATGGCGCTGGCATGCGACCCCGAGCTCCTCATCGCAGATGAGCCGACCACTGCGCTCGACGTGACCGTCCAGAACCAGATCGTCGAACTGGTCAGACGGCTGCAGCAGGACCGAGGAATGTCGGTCGTCTGGATCACCCACGACCTCGGCGTGGTCGCCGAGATCGCAGATCGGGTCGCAGTGATGTACGGCGGGCGGATCATGGAGACGGCGGACGCCGCCGAGGTGTACCGGCACACCCGTCATCCCTACACCTCGGGGTTGCTGCGATCGATCCCTCGCCTCGATCGAGAGGCTGGATCGCGACTGTCCGAGATTCCCGGTACGCCACGGACGGTCACCGAACCGCTCGATTCGTGTGCCTTCGGTCATCGATGCCCGATGGAAGCCGACGACTGCGGAGCCGGGGTTCCTGAGCTGCAATCGACCGATCGCGCTGCACATCTCTCGGCATGTGTCCATCACGCCGCGCTGACCGGCGGCGAGCGTCTCTGGCCGGACGAACCGATTCAACGCCAAGCGGGTCAGCTCGACGACAGGGTCCTGATCGAGATCGAGGGCCTCGAAGTGCATTTCCCGATTCGGAGGCGTCTGCGAGGTGATGGCATCGCAGTGCGCGCCGTCGACGGAGTCGACCTGGAGGTGCGGCGCGGCCGCACGCTCGGCATCGTCGGAGAGAGCGGCTGCGGGAAGACGACACTCGGCCGGACCCTCGTCGGGCTCGTCGAACCCACTGCGGGACAGATCCGGGTCGACGGGGAGCCGCTCGACCAGCTGCCGCGGGGTCGGCGGCGGGCCATCCAGATGATCTTTCAGGATCCGTTCTCATCGATGAATCCGGGCATGCGGATCCGTGACGTGATCGCCGAACCGATGCGCATCCACGGGCTCCGGCCCGCCGAGGAGTTCGACGACCGAGTCGCCGAACTGCTGGAACAGGTCGGCCTGTCGGCGGAGGTCGCAGATCGTCATCCGCACGAGTTCAGCGGCGGTCAACGTCAGCGCATCGCAGTCGCAAGGGCACTCGCCGCCGAGCCGGAGGTGATCGTGTGCGACGAGCCGGTCTCCGCTCTGGACGTCTCGGTGCAGGCACAGATCGTGAATCTGCTCGCCGACCTCCAGGCAACCGAGGGCATCGGGCTGGTGTTCATCGCCCACGACCTCGCCGTCGTCCGGCACATCTCCGACGAAGTAGCCGTGATGTATCTCGGTCAGATCGTCGAGCGGGCGCCCCGTGACGACTTGTACAACGATCCCCAGCACCCCTACACCAAGGCCCTTGCTGGCGGCCGTGCCGGTCCCCGACCCGACCATCCACCGGTCGGCGACCCCGCTCGTCGGTGACCTTCCGAGTCCGTCGAATCCTCCCAGCGGCTGCCGGTTCCACACCAGATGCCCGGTCGCCATCGAAGGCCGATGCGAAACCGAGGTGCCGGAGCTGCGATCCTCTGGGTCGACGCCGGCAGGTGGCGTGTCACCTCGTCGAAGATCCCCAACACACATGAGAGAGCGAGAAGGAGGCATCCTCAGATGACCACGAGATGGACCAGACTGACCGTCCTGTTGACGGTCCTGGCGATGGTGTTGGCTGCGTGCAGCAGTTCGACATCCGACAGCACCGTCGACGCCACGACGCCGGACGACACAGCGGCGCCCGGTGACACCACGACCGAGACGACCGCACCACCAGACACCACCCAGCCGTCCGACGAACCCGTCACGCTGCGGGCGGCCGTGACCGGGGGAGAGGGCACACTCAACCCGTACACCTACGTGTCGGGATTCCCGGGCTGGAACCTGCTCATGCTTCAGTACGACTCGCTGATGCAGTTCGACGCCGCCGGGGAGCCTGCGTTGTGGCTCGCCGAGAGCGTGGAGCCGAACGAGGATCTCACCGAGTGGACGATCACGGTCGTCGACGGCGCCAGCTTCAACGACGGAGAACCGCTGACCATCGACGACGTCGTGTTCACCTTCAACTACTTCATCGAGAACGCCGCCGGCCGATTCGCGCGCGACCTCCGCGGAGTCAGTGGAGTCGAGGCGACCGACGACCGGACCATGGTCGTGACGTTGGACGCTCCGAATCCGTCCTTCGAGCTCGTCGCGTTGGCAGACATCCCGATCCTTCCCGAACACATCTGGTCCGAGGTGGAGAACCCCGAGGAACATCAGTTCGACTCCGTCACAAACGTCGGCTCCGGCCCGTTCGTGCTCGTCGACTACGCCGAGGATCAGTCGTACCGATTCGAAGCGAACGAGGACTACTTCCGTGGGGCGCCTGCGATCGACGAACTGGTCATCGTCGTCTTCGCCGACGACGCCGGCCCGCTCGCTGCGATCCGGTCCGGTGAGATCGACGTCATCTTCGAGCGAATCAGCCCCGAGCAGATCGAGCTCCTCGATGCCCAGGACCCGATCGACGTCATCCAGGGGCCGGAGTTCACGACCCAGATGATCAACTTCGACGTGACACGGGCCCCGTTCGACGACGTCGCCGTTCGTCAGGCCATCGATCTGGCAGTCGATCGTCAGGACATCGTCGACACCGTCTTCCTGGGTTCCGCCACGGTTGGCAGTCCGGGATGGGTGCATCCCGACAAAGCCGTCTACAACCCGGATGTCGCTGCGACCCACGACCCGGACGCTGCGCGTCAGCTGCTCGAGGACGCGGGATACACCGACTCCGATGGCGACGGGGTCCGCGAGTTCGACGGTCAGCCGATGTCGTTCGAGATGATCACCAACTCGTCGGACTCGCTCCGGCTTCGGATCTCGGAGCTGGTCGCCGAGATGCTCGGCGACGTGGGGATCGAAGTCTCGATCGCCTCGGTCGAGACTGCCACCTGGGAGGAGGCCGTCTGGCCCGGATTCGACATCAGCAACGGCCGCAACTATCAGATGGCCGCCTGGGGATGGTCCGCCCCGATCCAGGCAAACACCATCCGGGTTGCGGAACTCGTCCACGGTGATCCCGGCATCGGGTTCCTGAACTTGACAGGCTTCGCCAACGACGAAGTGGATGCGATCTCCGCGCAGCTTCAGACCGAAGCGGACGAGGCGACATCGGCTCAGCTGATCTCGGATCTCCAGGTGCTGATCGCAGAACAGCTCCCGTTCGTGCTGCTCGCGTACCCCGACGGGGCCTACGCCTACAACGCAGACTCCTATGACGGATGGGAGTTCATCGCGGGTCAGGGCATCGTGAGCAAGGTCTCGCTGCTCGAGCCTTCGGCCCGACCGTGAGACGCGTGGGGGGCGCCGATCGTCGGCGCCCCCCACGGACTCGTACATGAGGCGACTCGATCTCTCGAAGCTGGGCCAATACGCCGTCGTCGTAGTCGTGGCGGTGACGCTCAACTTCGCCTTGCCACGCTTCATGCCAGGCGACCCGCTCGCGTTGATCGCCGGAGCCGATGTGGGGCTACTCACACCCGAAGAGCGGGCAGATCTGATCGAGCAGTTCGGGCTCGACGACCCATTGATCGAGCAGTACGGCGACTACTGGGTTTCGATCCTCACCGGTGACCTCGGTGAGTCGTTCCGCTCCGGCCGTCCGATCATCGACATGATCGGCGAACGCCTGCCGTGGACGCTGCTGCTCGCCGGTGGGGCACTGGTCGTCTCGTCGATCGTCGGAATCCTGCTGGGAGCGATCTCGGCGTGGCGGCGGGGAGGCAAGGGGGACATCTCACTGTTGACGGGCATGATCGCCCTCCAGTCGCTGCCGTCGTTCTGGCTCGGGATGCTCCTGATCTCCATCTTCGCAGTGAATCTCGGGATCTTCCCGTCGTTCGGCGCCGAGTCGCCCGCTGCGGGCCTGGCCGGGTGGGCCAGATTCCGCGACATCGCCGAGCACGCCGTGCTGCCGGTCGTCACGCTGTCCGTGCTCTCCACTCCGGGTGTCTATCTCACGATGCGCTACTCGATGCTCGAGGTCCTCGGCGAGGACTTCATCCGTACCGCCCGAGCGAAGGGAGCGTCGGAGCGCCGCGTGCTGTTCGGGCACGTCGCCCGAAACGCCTTCGCTCCGGTCGTGACGTTTCTCGCCATCCGATTCGCGTTCGCCTTCGGCGGGTCGGTGATCATCGAGACGGTGTTCTCCTATCCCGGTCTCGGGCGCCTGGTGTTCGAAGCCGTTTCGGGCCGTGACTTCCCGGTCATGCAGGCGGCATTCCTGGTCTTCACGGCCGCGGTGCTGCTCGCCAACCTCGTCGCCGATCTCCTGTATCCGCTGATCGATCCCAGGACCAGAACCGCATGACGGTCCCTCCCATCTCTTCGGTCAGGCGCATGATCCCGCGCTCGCTGTCGGACCGGCTCGGATGGATCGGTGCGATCACGGTGGCCGCGCTGGTGCTCACCGCAGTCTTCGCCCCGGTGCTGGCGCCGTACGACCCGACCGAGCGGGTCGGCAGGCCGTTCCTGCCTCCGAGCGCCGACCACCTGCTCGGCACCAACGACGTGGGACAGGATCTTCTCTCGGAGCTCATCTTCGGGGCTCGGGTGTCCCTCACCGTCGGCATCGTGGCTGCACTCGTGGCCATGCTGATCGGGACCACGGTCGGCATCATCGCCGGCTACTACCCGAAGCGGGTCGGGGCCGTGCTGATGCGGTTCGTCGACGTCGTGTTGATCCTGCCGTTTCTCCCCCTCCTCATCGTGCTCGCCGCCTATCTGGGGAGGAGTCTGACGAACACGATCGTCGTGATCGGCGTCCTCATCTGGGCTGGTCCCGCCCGCATCATCCGCTCGCAGGTGCTGTCGCTGAGGTCACGCGAGTACGTGCTCGCCTCCCGATCGATGGGCGCCCGTGACCGCTGGGTCATCTTCCGTCACGTCCTCCCGCGGACGGCTCTGCTCGCAACCGGCTCGTTCGTGAGGGCCATCTCCGGTGCCATCCTGCTCGAAGCCGCATTGAGCTTCCTTGGTCTGGGCGACCCGATCCAGAAGAGCTGGGGCTCGATCCTGTTCTGGGCGCAGTCCAGGGGTGCGTTCCTCACACCCGCCTGGAAGTGGTGGGTGCTGCCGCCCGGACTGGCGATCATGGCCGCATCGCTCGGCTTCGCGCTCGTAGCGTTCGCCGTCGAGGAACGAATCAACCCGAAACTCTGAGATCACCCGTCACTCGAAAAGGAGCAGTACCAATGAATGAACTCGCACCGGTTGGACTGGAGCACATCGGTGAATGCCGTGTGCTCAGAGATGTCGACGCCCAGCCAGGAGTCGACACCGTCGAAGGGACCATCGTGCCGCTGCTGTCGGGGAAGCACATCCGATCGCATCAGATCGTGATGCACCCCGGTCAGTACTGCTATGCCCATCCACACGACACCGAGAGCATCATCTACACGACATCGGGCCGTTGGGTGTTCTGCACGATCGTCGACGGCGAAGAGCAGCGGACCGTCATCAATGAGGGCGACCTGTTCCACTTCCCGGGCGGTGTCCCGACGGGCTTCGAGACTCCGTTCCCCGAGGGTGCGACGATCCTCATCCTCAAGCAGGGATCGGAGACCTACGACGAGATGGCGGCGGGCCTTGCCGGGACGAAGCAGAAGCTCGACGACGATCACGCCGGAGGCGAGCCCTTCTACTTCCATGAGCTCGGAGAGGACCATCCGGCCCGGGAGTACGCCCGGCTGGTCACCGGCGGCGATCCGGGTGCCACGTCGTGAATCCGTGGCGTCCTGTCGACTCCGTGGATCTGACTGCGATGAACGCCGACCTCGTCGAGGGCGAGCCGACGGCGATGGTCATGATCCACTACCCCGACAACCTCGACCCGGCCCATCGATCGAAGGTCACGCTCGATCTCATCGTGGAGGGGTTCGTCAAGGCGAAACCGATCTTCGCCGAGGCGGGTGTACGGCTCGAACTTGCCGCCGTGCGGACCGGTTCCCTCGATCCCGAGCTTCTCGAAATCGCCTCCACCGACGAACCGAATCCGCTGCCGCGCGGGCGCTTCGTCGGCATGTACCGCGGGATCGAACGCCACCCCCACAGGCTGTCAGCCGAGGCCGAGGCTGCCTTCGACTCTGTGATCCCAGACGTCGAAGACGCGGACCGCATGGTCCATCTGGTCGTGCTCCAGGACGTGTTCATGACGTTCTGCGAACAGCTCGACTTTCGAACGTGGCAGTGGAAGACCATCTCCACCGGTGGACTGTCGTTCCCCGGATACATGTACGGGGCGACGATCCCACGACGGCTGCGTGGAGTCATCACGATCACGGATCTCACGAAGGAGATGACCTCGTGGAAGACGGTGGCTCACGAGATCGGACACAAGCTGATGAATGTCAGCCACGAGTATCGGGACGTCGCCCCTCAGCACGAGGTACGAGCAGACGGAGGGCTGATGCTCTACGGGCAGGGAACCGAGATCCCCTCCGGGGAGGCCGGGCGCTATCACCGCGAGCGGCTCCACGTGTCGCCGTTCGTGTACAGGAGCGTTGATGGCAGGAAACGCTGGAACCCCGACTACGCCGAGCAGGGGTTCTATCACGATCCCATCTACGACGGGATCTCGATCGAGCTCGATCCGCCCGAGCTCTTGCAACCATGAGCACGGGGGTCGTCGGGCCGCGGTGACTCGACACCTGCGATACGGTGGAGCCATGAGCCCTGTCCGTCGCCGGAGAACGTCACCGTGACCGCCGACTATCGATTGGACGATCGATACACCGGCGACGAAGGCCGGGTGTTCATGACGAGCATCCAGGCGCTCGCCCGGATCGCTCCCGAACAGCTCCGTCGGGATCGGGCCGAGGGACGCAACACCGCAGCGCTGCTGTCCGGCTATCCCGGGTCGCCGCTCGGTGGGTTCGACCTCGAGGTCGCCCGGATGCTGAGGCTGTATCCCGACCTGCCCATCGTGCACCGGCCGGCGGTCAACGAGGAGCTCGGGGCGACGGCCGTCATGGGCAGTCAGCTGGCCGCTGCGCGACCCGACGCCAGGTACGACGGCGTGGTGGGGATCTGGTACGGCAAGGCGCCCGGCCTCGACCGGGCGACGGACGCCGTGCGGCACGGCGTGTTCGCCGGTGCCTCCCCCGAGGGTGGAGCGATCGCCCTTGTCGGAGACGACCCGGCGGCCAAGTCGTCGACCATCCCCTCGTCGTCAGACGCGGCGCTCGTCGACCTCCACATGCCGATCCTCTACCCGGGGACCACCTCCGAATGCCTGGAGTTGGGCCTCCATGCCGTCGCCCTGTCACGTTCATCGGGGTTGTGGACGGCGATGAAGATCGTCACACCGGTCGCCGACGGCTCCGAGACGGTCGATCTGCCGATCCTGGACGTCGATCCCGTCCTGACGATGGTCGAGCGCTCGGCGCCGAGCTCCGTCTTCCTCGGCTCGGCCCGCATGGTCGCCCGGGAGGAGGAGTTCCGCACCGTCAGATCCGAGGCCGCGCTGGCCTATGGCATCGAGAACGGGCTCAACCGGATCGCCGTGTCCGGGCCGGACGATTGGATCGGGATCGCAGCCACCGGCTACACCTACTACGAGCTGCGCGAGGCGCTCCGGCGGCTCGGGTTCTCCCGCGACGACGATCTCCGATCCGCAGGCATCCGGCTGCTGCACCTCCGCATGCCGGTGCCGTTCGACCCCGAGCTGATACGTAGGTTCGCGTCGGGCATGACCGAGGTGCTGGTCGTCGAAGAGAAGAACCCGACACTCGAATGGCTCGTGAAAGACGCGCTCTACGACCTTCCGGATCGACCCAGGGTCTTCGGCAAGACGCACACCGACGGGAGCGTGCTCATGCCGAGTCACGGCCTGCTCGACGCCGACCGGATCCTGCCCGGGCTGAGACAGCATCTGGCGATCCGTCTCGAGGACCGGCTGGCACCCCTGCCGGAGCCCCCGAGAACGACCATCCCGTTGACGGTGAACCGCACACCGTTCTTTTGTTCCGGCTGCCCGCACAACTGGGGCACCAAGGTGCCGGACGGCGCGTTGGTTGGAGCAGGAACCGGATGTCACGGGATGTCACTGCTGATGCCAACCGAACTGGTGGGGGAGACCTTCGGGATCACGGCGATGGGCAACGAGGGCGCTCACTGGATCGGGATGGAGCCGTTCGTCGAAACGACTCACGTCTTCCAGAACTTCGGCGACGGCACGTATTTCCACTCGGGCCAGCTGGCGATTCAGGCAGCGATCGGTGCCGGCGTCTCGATCACGTTCAAGATCCTCTACAACTCGACCGTCGCCATGACCGGCGGCCAGGACGCGTCGTTCGCCGTCGGTGTCGGCGGGCTGGCAGCGGTCCTCCTGGCCCAGGGAGTGAAGAAGGTGGTCGTCACGGCCCCCGACCCGAAGAGCTACGACCGGTCGACGCTTCCCGACGGCGTCGAGGTGTGGGACCGGGAGCGGATTCTCGAAGTCCAGGAGCGCCTCGCCGAGATCACCGGAGTGACCGTCCTGATCAACGACCAGGAGTGCGCGGCGGAGCTCCGTCGCGCCCGCCGGCGGGGGCTGGTGCCCACCCCTTCGAAGCGCATCGTGATCAACCATCGGATCTGTGAGGGCTGCGGCGACTGCGGCGACGTGAGCAACTGTCTGTCCGTTCAACCGTTCGGGACCGATCTCGGGAGGAAGACCCGCATCGACCAGGCGTCGTGCAACTTCGACTACTCCTGTGTCAAGGGTGATTGCCCAGCGTTCATGGAGGTCGAAGTCGGCGACGTGGACAGCGCTGGGATCAGCCCCCCGCCCGCCGTCGACACACCTCCTGCCTTCTCGGTGTCCGGCGTCCATCCCGTCCGGCTGGCCGGCATCGGCGGAACCGGAGTGGTGACCGCCGCCCAGATCCTGGCGACCGCTGCGATGCTCGACGGATGGCGAATCGAGGGCCTCGATCAGACGGGGCTTTCCCAAAAAGCCGGTCCGGTCGTCAGCGATGTCGTCCTCGTAGGGCCCGATCGCGAGTCGTCGAACCTGATCGGAACCGGCGAAGCCGAGACACTGATCGCCTTCGACCAGCTGGTCGGGGCGGCCGATCCGGTGATCGGGGTGTGTGACCCCGGTCGGACCGGAACGCTCGTGTCCACCGCAATCGTGCCCACCGGTGCGATGATCTCGAGTCCGGAGCTCGGCTTCCCCCACAGCGAGGCCACCGAGCGCCTGTCCGCCGCCTCACAACGCGTGTTCGCCGTCGATGCGCCCGCAGTCACGGCCACGCTCGTCGGAGACGCCGCAACCACCAACGTCTTCATGCTCGGCACAGCCGTCCAGCTCGGGCTGATTCCGGTTTCACCTGCGTCGATGGAACGGGCGATCGAGCTCAACGGAGTCGCCGTCGATCACAACCTCGCCGCCCTTTCCTGGGGACGGGCGTGGGCGGCCGACCCGGAACGGATCGAGGCCATGGTGGCGACCGTCAGTGGCGTGCTCGTGGTCGACCCGTTGCCCGACGCGCTCGAGCACCGCCTCGACCGGTTCGGCCTGGGTTCGCCGGTTCGCGACACCGTCTCGTCGCTGGCATCCGATCTCGTCGACTATCAAGACGTCGTCTATGCCCGACGGTTCATCGACCGGATCGGACGGCTCGCCGAGGCGACGGCCGGCATCGGGCGATCCAACGAGCTGGTCGAAACCGCAGCGCGCAGCCTCCACAAGCTGATGGCCTACAAGGACGAGTACGAGGTGGCCCGGTTGATGACGATGCCGGGTGCCCGTGCCGCCGCCGAAGCGGTCGGCGGCCGAGGAGCCGATGTCCGCTTCCTGTTGCACCCGCCGATGCTCAAGGCGCTCGGTCTCGGCGACAAGCTCGCCATCTCGGACTCGATGCTGCCTCTGTTCGAGGCCCTGAAGCGCGGAAAGCGGTTGCGGGGCACCCGGTTGGACCCGTTCGGTGCCACCGAGATGCGGCGGCTCGAGCGCGATCTGGTCGGCGAGTTCGAGGACGTGCTCATCGTGCTCGCCGGGGCCAACGCCGAGACGATCGACGCCGCAATCGCCATCGCCGGCCTCCCGGACATGGTCCGTGGCTACGAGGACCTCAAATTGCGCCGGATCGCCGAGTACCGCCAGGCCCTCACCGAAGCGCTGACGGCGTTCCGCGTGGCGTCGTCGACCCCCGATTGAGAAGTGCGTATTCGACGCGTCCCAAGACTGGGCTTCAGGCTGCGAAGCCGAAGGCGGGTTTGATGTCGAAGAGGTAGCGGTCGGCGACGTGGTTCAGAACGCGGCGTGCGGCGCGAAATCGGTATGAGACGTCTGCGATCATCGGAGCCTGCCGCGAACTCGATACCGCCCGATACCACTCCGACCCGAGCCTCTCGTAGGCGTCGAGACCGCCGAGCCCGAGCGAGTCGCACAGCCCCAGGATGGCCTCGGAGTCGAGATCGACGGTCTTTCCGAGGCGTTCGGCGTCCGTCGGTGGAATCCATGTGGACCCGGTCTTGTCCGGGAAGACGCCAGACAGGAACAACGCCAGGTCACCGAGTCGCTCGAACAGCACCACCCGATCGTTGTCCGACACGGCATCGAGCCAGTTGGCGATCGAGACGAGGTCGAATCGATCGTCCACCGGCACAGGCAGCGGCGTCGGGCCGGTGAATGCGGTCAGCAAACGCGAGAGGAACATGAGCCTGGCCGGGTCGGTCAGGAAGTCGTGAACGCCGCCGATGTCGAAGACCGGCAAACGGACCTTCATGCCCGCCCACTCGTTCACGAACGTCGCGTCCCGGAGTTCTGCGGCGGCGCGATGCACCAGGACCGAGAACAGCAGGAACGGTGACACGAGTTCGGCCGGGTGGGCGTGGCGGTCCATGACGGCATCGAACACGTCGTCCGACGCGAGGAGGTCCGCAACAGTCCAGGGTCGCAACCGCAGTCGATCGCCCAGTGCCTCGACCGAAGTCGACGTCGCGGCGGCGATCGTTGCGAGATCACGATCTGTCAGGCGATCGAACATCTACGTCTCCTTTCGTGACGTTCCCATCGGCTGAACGGGCCGCCACTCAAGGAAATCGAAACGTCAGGTCGACGCCCGACCGGTGGACTCCTGGTCGGAGATCAGTACCGCAGCAGTGATCCGATGTCGTCTTCGATCGTGCGGACCTTCACGACCTTCCCGCCGTGCTGAAGGGTTTCCCGGATCGAGTCGTCCACGAGATTCCGATGGTCGTCGCCGCGCTCGTCATAGATGATCACTTCGACCTCGTCGGGATCGAACGTCCCCCAGATCGGTGTCGTGTCGCCGACGAGCAAGGTCTCGATCCTGCCCTGGTGTGCGGCGATCACGGTGTCGATGATTCCCTTCGTCGCCAGCTTGCGGCCCAGGGACTCGTTCCAGCGATGCTCGAGCTCACTCATCTTCTCCGACCGTGAGGCCTCGATGACGTCAGCCGCCCGCTCCCTCAGTTCTGTCAGATCGAGATCGTCCGCGTTGCCGGGAATGACATGTTGAGAGACGCGATGGTGTGCGTCGTGCTGATAGGCCGCAGCCAGCTCGCTGACCGCTGCGACGATCACGGCGTTGTCACCCACCACCGCCTTCACTCCGTCGGACAGGTCGCGCAGGAAGCGACGGAGATCGGCCCGTTCGGTCCCACCGGTGTCACCATGGCCGTGGAACTGCCCCCCGCTCGTCTTTCCCAGGTACTGGAGTCCGGACTGCCGGTCGATGAACCAGTTGGCGTCCTCCATCGAACGGGGTGTTCCCTCCGGCAGAGCCAGCTCGGTGCCCCCTTGCTCACCCAACTGGAACAGCCGGGCGTCTCCTCGACTCAGGGCCAGCACGTACACGCTGTGCTCTCCGGTCGCTTCGACCAGTGGGGTGATCAGGAACCGATCGCTGACCCGAACTCGCTCGTCGACCGGAACTCGCACGCGCACTTCTTCGTAGAGGTCCTTCGAAGCGAAGATCGCCAGGCCGGATCCCTGATGACGCCAGAAGTCACGATCGTCGATTCGGTCTCGCATCCGGGCCAAGAGGGAGGCGCGCTCGGCATCGTCCACTCCCAGCTTCTCGAGCTCTGCTTCCGCTGTCGAGATCGCGTTCTTGAGCCGGATCGGATCTTGTTCGATCTCTCGACCCTTCGCATGTGTCGGGATGTAGATGGTCACACATGGCTCATTGCGGTGTGAGGCGAGTTCCTTCAACAAATCGGTCTCGAGCGTCGTGAGCACGAAGTTCCTTTCGCGTGTCGTCATATCTATTTCTACCCGCGCCGGTCGCCGAGCAAGCCAGCGAAGAGCATTTGTTTTCGTGACGTCAGTCCCTCGGCGCGGCGTCCGCGCTCGCTGCGGCTGCGCGTTGCATGAGTTCCCACATCCTCTCCACATGACGCCGCTCGGTGGTTTCGACCCCGATCGACACACGCGCCATCCAGCCGTCATCGAGTTCCGAGGCCGTGAGGTAGGCCTCGCCGGACCGGTTGATCGTTTCCACCCAGCGTCTGGTGTGCTCATCGAGGGCTTTGGCGGCGAGGCCGTCGGGACGGTGACGGACGCACACCGTCTGGAGTGAGACCGGTGCAACCAGTTCCCAATTCTCGCCATCCGCCACCTGACTCGCCAGCCACTCGGCATTGCCGAGGTCCCTGCGAATGCGGTCCCTGATGGCCTCGATCCCGTCGATGCGAAGGTGGAAGAGCAGCTTGAGCGCCCGGAATCGTCTTCCGAGCGGGATTCCCCAGTTTCGGTATTGAGTCACAGCGCCGTGGGACGCGGATTGGAGATACGTCGGATTGGTCGACATGACCCGGGTCAACATCTCGATGTCGCGCATGTAGAACAGCGACGTGTCGAGAATGGTGCCCATCCACTTGTGGGGGTTCCAGGAGATCGAGTCTGCCCGTTCGACACCCTCCCACAGATGGCGGCGCTCGGGGAGAAGCATGGCAGCGCCGGCCATGGCTGCATCGACGTGGACGAAGACACCTCGCCGAGCCGCCACGTCGACGATCTCGGCGATCGGATCCATCGCCGTCGTTCCCGTGGTCCCGACCGTGGCGACGATCACCGCCGGCACCGCGCCTTCGGCCACGTCGCGTTCGATCGCCTCGGCGAGCGCGGAAGGACGCATCGCCATCTGTTCGTCGCAATCGACGAGGCGGATGTTGTCCCATCCGTAGCCGGCCAGGAGTGCCGCCTTCGTCACCGAGGAGTGGGCGTGCGGGCTGGTGTAGACGATCAGCGGTGCGTCCAACCCCTGGACGCCTCCGTGGTTCTGAGACAGATCCGAGGCGCGCTCACGCGCCACGAGGAGTGCGACCAGGCAGGCCGTCGAGGTGGTGTCGTGGATCGTGCCCTTCCAGCCGTCGCCCAGACCGACGAGCTGTCGCATCCAGTCGCAGACGACCTCCTCCACCTCGGTGAGGGCGGGACTGCTCTCCCAGGAGATCCCGAGCGACCCGATGCCCGACGAGGTGATGTCGCCGAGCACCGAGGCCAGCGATGCGTTCGACGGGAACCATCCGAAGTGCATCGGATGTTGCACCTGTGTGACTCCGGGCACGACGTCGGAATCGAGCGTGGCGATCAGGTCGGCGATGGAGTCGCCACCTGCCGGCGGCGTGACGTCGAAGCGGTCGCGGATCTCACCGGGTTCCACCTGCGCCCGGACCGGGAGTGACTCGATGTCTGCGCGGAAGTCGGCGATCCAGTCGATGAGTTCGTGACCTGCTCGGCGGAACTCCTCGGGTGTCATCGGGCCATTCTCGTGGCCCGATTGCTGCGTTCCCAAATGCTCAGCAGCCCTCCTGATGGGGCAGCAGCGGTCGGGCGAGGATGCGGAACTCAGCGCCGTCGTAGGTCCAGGTGGTGGCGGCGTCGGCATCGCTCAGCTCGGCAGCGAGTTGCGCTGCCGCGTCGCCGTCGATGGTGGCGCACGAGAACCCTGCGACCTGTGCAGTCATGTCGTCGGGTGTGAGGTCGAGCGGCCACGGTCCGGCGTTGCGCATCTGCTGAGTATCGAGCCCCTCGGCGTCGAGGGCGTACACGACGAGTCGATCCGCCTGGTACGGCTCGGGATCGAGATCGCCAGTCGCTTCGTCCAGTCGAGCGATCATCGACTCGACGATCGCTGCCCGTGCGTCCCCGGACTCGCCGAAGCCGAGCGTGTAGATCGAGATCCTGTGCTCGCCGTCGCCGTCGAGATACCGGAGGACGGTGGTCGACGCGTCGGCGACGTTCGGCGCATCGCTCAGATCGACCGCGTCCACGTCGGCCAGACCCAAGTCGTTCACGAACGCAAGCAGGTCGGCGACCGTTTCGGTGTCCAGTTGCCGCTTCACGAGCGTTGCCAGCGCGGGGCCGGGGAAGCTGAACTGCCCTCCCGTGGGCGTCACGACGGTTCCATCGGCGAAGACCGTGAATCTCGGCACTCTCGTCAGGTTGAACTCGAGCGGGACGAAGCCGCCCTCGTCGGAGATCTCCAGGATCACTCCACCGATGGTTCCCTCCGGAATCGTCGGTGGAGTCCCGGGATCGCTGGTGTCGCCACTGCCACAGGCGCCGAGTACGAGTGCGATCGATGTCATCACAGCGAGGAATCTCATGCCACTACGACGCGCCGACACCTGCGTGGGGTTCCCGAGCGTGCGGGGAATGGCAGATGTCGGCGACGAGACCGCCTACCCATGGGGCTCGATCTCGTCTCCGCGACTCCTTCTCGGTGCGAGCAGACAGACGCGCCTCAGGGTCTGACCTCGTGAGGCGTGCAGCGTCATTGCTCGTAATCGGTCAAGGCCTCGTCGATCAGGTCGATGGCCCAGTCCACTTCTGCGAGCGTCGTGATGACGGGTGGGATGAACCGGATGATGTTGCCCATCGGGCCGCACTCGATGACCACCAGTCCGCGCTCGAGGCAGTACTCGTGGATGTGGGCGAAGGCCGCCTTGTCCGGGTCACGTGTCTCGCGGTCGGCGACCAACTCGACACCGATCATCAAGCCGAGGCCCCTGACGTCGCCGATCGTCGGATGGTCGATGGCGAGCTTCTTGAACCGTTCTGTGGCCCGGGCGCCGACCTCGCGGGCGTTCGGGAGCAACGGGCCCATCGTGTCCATGACGGCGACGGCCGCAGCACAGGAGACGGGGTTGCCGCCGAAGGTGGTGCCGTGCGAGCCGACCGGCCAATCGTCCATCACGTCCGCTGCCGCACCATATGCCGACAGCGGGAAGCCGTTGGCGATCCCCTTGCCGAGAGCGATGATGTCGGGGTTCACGTCGTAGTGATCGGTGGCGAACCACTCGGCGGTTCGCCCGAACGCCGTCTGGACCTCGTCGAAGACGAGCATGATCCCGTACTCGTCACAGAGCGAGCGCAGCGACTCGAGGAATCGAGGCGGAGCCGGGTAGTACCCGCCTTCGCCTTGCTGGGGCTCGACCAGCATCGCAGCAACGTTCTGTGGCGTGACCTCGTGGCGAAACAGCATCTCGATCTCGAACAGGGCGTAGTCGGTCGCCTCCTCGACCTCCATCCCCCAGCGGTAGGGATGTGGAAAGGGCACGGTGAACGTCGACCCGAGGATGGGGTGGTAACCGTCTCGATACTTCGCGTTCGACGAGGTCCACGAGACCGATCCCATCGTCCGACCGTGGAACGCCCCGCGGAAGGCGATGACCGCTTGGCGACCGGTCGTCTTGCGGGCGAGCTTTACCGCAGCCTCGACCGCCTCGGCGCCTGAGTTGGCGAACCCGAACTTGTCGATCCCTTCAGGGGCGATTGCGCTCAGCTTCTCGCCTGCCTCCACGAGCGAGTCGTAGCGGAAGATGCATCCGGAGTGGACGAAGCGGTCCAGTTGCTCATGGGCGGCGGCGACGACTGCCGGATGGTTGTGACCGAGGTTGGTGACGGCCGTTCCGCAGGCGAAGTCGGCCCACTTGTTTCCGTTGGCATCGTGGATCCAGATGCCCTCTGCTCGCTCGATCACGAGATCGGTGTCGAAGGCGAGCACCGGTGCGATCACATCGAGGTGCCGTGCAACGAGATTTGACATTGATTTGCTCCTTGGGTGGACGGTGTTCGGAAGATCGACCGTCGCCTAGGGCGCTGCGAACAGGTGTTTTCTCGTTGCTATCGGCATCCTGTGCATGGCACGAGTATGCCATATGACGGGCTTCAGTCGAGGGCGAGGACTGGTCATTCCGGGCTCGAGCGGCGCGCTTCGAGGAGTCGTCTCAGCTCCGCGATGCGGGCCTCGAGCTCGGCTCGACCCTGGGCGGCGTCGATCTTCTTGTTCATGTAGATGACGTCGACACCCGCCTTGATGTCGCCACCGAAGTCACCGCCGGAGTGTTTGATCGGATCGATCCGCTCGTGTTGGAGTGCGACCCAGCGCCGCTCGGCCTCCTCCAGTTCCAGCTCGAGCACGAGGTCCGGTACGCCTTCGTCGGCGACCGCCCGGGCGCGCCGTTGCAGGTCGGCCTTGCGCTCGAGGAGCTGGTGCCGCTCCGATGCCGATTCGGTGCCGGCGAGGACGGCGTTGATCCGTTGAAGCTCGTCCCAGATCGCGTCGGCGTCCATGACGAACGATGGTATTGCCGATCAGGAGAGCGCGACGCGCTCGGAGCCCTCGACGATCTCGCCGATCACCAACGGATCGTGCGCTGCTACCGGGCCCATCACATCCGACAGCCGATCGGGGCGAACGATGAGACAGAAGCCGATCCCCATGTTGAAGGCATCGAACATGTCGCTTCGTTCTATTCGGCCGACCTCCTGGAGGTGATCGAAGATCGCCGGTGTCTGCCAGGCCGTGGTGTCGACCCGGGCGCCGAGACCCTCGGGAATCGGTCTGCCGAGATTGCCCGGCAGGCCGCCGCCGGTGATGTGTGCGGCGCCCGTGACCCCTCCGGTCGTCATCGCTTCGAGCACCGCCGGGCTGTACAGGACCGATGGCTCCAACACGGTCTCGCCCAGCGTGGAGCGGCCGAACGGTGCCGACCAGTCGACCCCACCGAGAACCCGTCGCACGAGTGAGAATCCATTGGACCTCAGGTTGCGGGACGCCAGCCCGACCACGACATCTCCGGCTTCCACGCGCTCACCGATGATCTCGCTTCCGGCCTCGACCACTCCCAGGGCGGCGCCGGCGAGGTCGATGGCGTCTGGATCCATGACTCCGGGATGCTCGGCGGTCTCGCCGCCGACCAGCGCTGCGCCGACCTCGGCACATGCCGAGGCGATCGAGCCCACCACTCGCGTGTCCCGGTCCGGGTCGAGGCTTCCGATCGCCATGTAGTCGACGAACCCCAGCGGTCTGGCTCCGACGGCGGTGAGGTCGTCGACACACATCGCCACGAGGTCGTAGCCGACACCGTCCCAGATCCCGAGCCGGCGGGCGATCTCGAGCTTCGTCCCGACACCGTCGGTCGACATCATCAGGACCGGGCGTTTCATGCCGTCGGGAAGCTCGATGCCGGCTGCGAAACCGCCGAAGCCGCCGACGATGTTCGGCCCCCATGTCGCAGTGACGAGCGAGCGGATCGCTTCGACGTGTCGTTCGGCTCCGGCCAGGTCGACACCGGCGGAGCGATAGTTGGTCATGTCAGGGCGCCGTGGCCGGTTCGAGGACGAACTTGCCGGCTCCGTCCTCGATCTGTGTCGGGTACTCACCCGTCAGACACGCCGTGCAGAACGACTCGCGGGGTGCGTGGGTGGAGTCCAACAGCCCGTCGATCGACAGGTAACCGAGCGAGTCGACACCGAGGAACTCCGTGATCTCGCCGACACTCATGCGGGCAGCCAGGAGCTTGGTCTGATCGGAGGTGTCCATACCGTAGAAGCACGGCCAGCGATACGGCGGCGAGGAGACCCGGAGGTGGATTTCGGCGGCTCCGACGTCTCTCACCATGGCGATCAGTTGACGCGTCGTGGAGCCGCGCACGATCGAGTCGTCCACCAGCACCACCCGTTTGCCGTCGAACGTCGCCGGGATGGGGTTCAGCTTGAGCCGGATGCCCTGGTCTCGCAGCATCTGGGTCGGCTCGATGAATGTCCGGCCGATGTACCGGTTCTTGACGAGCCCGTCGGCGTAGGGGATGCCGGATGCCTCCGAGAACCCCTGTGCGGCGGGGATGCCGGACTCCGGCACGGGTACGACGACGTCGGCGTCGGCCGGGTACTCCGCTGCGAGGGCACGACCCATGCGTTGGCGTGCGCCGAACACGTTGGTTGCGTACAGATTCGAGTCGGGGCGGGCGAAGTAGACGAACTCGAAGACGCACAGCTTCGGATCGGGTTGCGCGAACGGCCGGTGGCTCCGCACGCCCGATGCATCGACCACGACCATCTCGCCGGGTTCGACGTCCCTGACGAACGTGGCTCCGACGAGGTCGAGAGCTGCGGTCTCGGATGCGAACACCCAGGCGTTTGCACCGATCCGACCCAGGCACAGCGGTCGGAACCCGTGAGGGTCGCGCACGCCGACGAGGCGACCCTGATCCATGACGACGAGGGAGAAGGCGCCTTCGAATCTCGGGAGCACCTCCATCAGCGCCATCTCGAGCCCGCGAGCATCCGACCGCTCGTCGTTCACCTTCTTGGAGATGATGTCCAGCATCAGTTCGGAGTCGCTCGACACTCCGGTGATGCCGTGGTCGCGGGCGAGGGTGGCGGTGTTGGTGAGATTGCCGTTGTGTCCGAGCGCGATCGACGTGCTCCCGATCTGGCGATGGACGGGCTGTGCGTTCTCCCAGCACGATGAACCGGTGGTGCTGTAGCGGGTGTGACCGATGCCGATGTGACCCTCGAGCGCAGCGAGGTCGTTCTCGTCGAAGACCTGAGGAACGAGCCCGAGATCCTTCACGACGGTGACGGTTTCGCCGTCGGAGGTGGCGATGCCCGCAGCCTCCTGTCCGCGATGCTGAAGGGCGAACAGACCGAAGTAGATCGTGGCCGAGACCTGCTGTCCGGGGGCGTAGACGCCGAAGACGCCACACGCCTCGCGGGGGCCATTCAGGTCGGAGAGGTGGTTCTCGGCTGAGTCCTTCACAACCCCGATCAGGATAGGGCGCGCAGCATGATTGGCCGCATCACTGCGCCTCGGTGCTCGCTTCGACTCGCTTCAATGCGATGAGCCCGAGCGCCGAGATCCCGGCACCGATCGCCGCCGACAGAGCGAACCCGGTTTCGACCGCCGCACTGACCTCGCCGGCAACGGACACCGAGTCGCCGGCAAGCACGTTCCTCACCAGCTCGGGGTCGCCGACGGCCGAGGCGACGACGGCGAAGAGTGCTGCGCCGCCGATCGCCGATCCGAACGCGAACCCCTGATTGCGGAAGAACTGGTGGGCTGCCGTCGACCGCCCGATCTCCTGCGGTGCGCTGACATCGCGCAGCAGCGTCAACGAGGCATTCGTCGCGAGGCCGACACCGACGCCGACACCGAACAACGCAGCGAAGAGAACACCGATCGTCGACGAGAGCGCGCCTGCAATCGCCGTGATGACGAGCGAGGGGATGGTGCTTGCGAACCCGTACCGGATCACAGTGAGCTGGGTTCGGGTGTCGAGCAGCCGCGACGACACGTTGGCGCCGGCCGTCCAGCCGACGGTGAAGAACAGGACCGACCATGCCGTCGTCGCTTCCGACGCCAGCCGCCCGGCACTCACATACAGCGGAACGAATGCATTCGGAGCGATCGCTCCGGTGATGAGCAGGGAGATTGCGAACGCCAGCGGAGCGAACGGTGCGTGTGAGAGATACCGCCGTTCGACCAGCGGGGCTTCACGAGATCCGGCTCTCCGATAGAACGCGAAGGCCGAGGTGATCGCGACCACCAGCCACACGAGCGAGAACCACTCGAGGTCGTTGACGGCGAACAGCACCGCCCCGGAGAAGACCAACGCCAGCCCGGTCCCGACGTAGTCCATCGGTTTGTGTTCGGAACGCTCCTGACTCTGCGGCATCACTCTCCAGCCGGCGGCCAGTGAGATCACGCCGAGCGGCAGATTGATCAGGAAGATCCACCGCCAATCGAGCTGGGTCAGCATCACGGCCGCGATGGCAGGGCTGGCCACGCCCATCACCCCCCACACCGTCGAGTTGGCGGCGAACGCCCTCCCCGTGAGATGCGGTGGAAAGATCAACGAGACGGCGGCCAATCCGACGGCGATCACCATGCCGGACCCGGCTCCCTGCACCGCTCGGAGCGCGATCATGACCTCCATCGACGGTGAGAACGCCGCCAGAACCCCGGCGCCTGCGAACACGATCACGGCGACCCGGAACATCGTTCTCACGCCGATCGTGTCGATCAGCCGACCCGACACGATGGTCGCGACCCCGGACGTGAGGAGGAACGACGTGATCACCCACGGCAGCAGCGCGACCGATCCCAGGTCGGCAGCGACCTCCGGCAGTGCCGCCGCGACCGCCAGTCCTTCGAACGCGGCGAGCGCCACCGTCAAGAAGATCGCGGTCGAGGCGGGAAGGAGCTCTCTGGAGAGGACACTGGTGGGCGCCGCCACCGGTCTGCTGGTCACGGCCGCAGGGTATGACGTCGGTGAAGTGGTGTCACATCGCCTACACGAAGCCCGAGTCGACCGCCTACAGTCCCTTTCGACTCGTCTACGGGCGGGGGATCGCAGAAGACGCGCTCGGATTGCCTGCGGGAGGACTGTCAAGTGGAAGTCGTGCTGTTCATCGTCGGACTGGTTGTCGGGATCGGGATCGGCTGGTTCGTGTGGGATCGAGTCGGGTCGAAGCGGCTCAACGACGACTTTGCTCGACGACTCCGTCACACCGACGATCAGATCAACACCCAACGCCGTCGTGCCGACGAGGCCGAGGCGCAGCTCGAACCGTTGCGCGTGCAGATCCGTGAGGTCAAGGACGAGCGCAAGGACCTCCAGAAGCAGCTCGAGAAACTGAAGGGCCGGTTCGACAACCTGAAGGGCGAGAAGAGCGAGCTCGACGTCTCGGTGGCCGACATCCGGAAGCGTGCCGAAGACGCCGATCGTCTGAGCGCGGAGCTGGGCGATCGCCAGCGTCAGCTCGACGCCGCCCTCAAGGAGGCCGGGGATCTCCGTCTCCAGCTCGGCACCGTCGACGACCTGCGAGACAGGCTGACCTCTGCCCAAGATCGCCTGGTCGAGGCGGAGCGGGCGAAGGAAGACGCAAGGCTCCGTGCCGCCGAGGCGAAGAAGGTGACGGACCGGGCAACGGTCGAGCTCGAAGCGGCGATTGACACCATCAACACGCTGCGAGACGGGGCAGCGGGAGCACTCGATCTCCAGCACCAACTCGACGCATCGGAATCGACGATCGCCGGACTCGAATCGACCATCACTCGACAGTCCGAGGAGCTGGCCGCCCTGCGCGAGCAGCTCGCCGCGTCGTCGGTCGTGTCGGACGAGCGCGGTTCCAGTGCGGTCGAGCCGGAGGACGTCGCAGTGTCCGAGCCGGTCGAACACGTCGCCATCGTCACCGAGGAGACCCCGGCGGCGGAACCCGAAGAGTCCGGGTCGGAGGAGGAAGAGGTGGCGGCTCAGGGCGAACCGGAGGCCCCCGAGCCGGGACCTGCCGCGGAGCCGGCTCCTGCCCCCGAGCCGGCTCCTGCATCGAACGTCGAACCCGTAGCCGAACGGGATGTGGCTGTGGAGAAGGTGAAGGAGATCGCGACCCGAACCGCAGGGGGTCGGGACGTCACGAACGACGATCTCAAGAAGATCCACGGTGTCGGCCCGAAGATCGAGAAGCTCCTCAAGAGCATGGGGATCACCTCGTTCCTCCAGGTGGCGAACCTCACGCCCGAGGACATCGCGACCGTCACACTCGCTCTCGATGCCTTCCCCGGCCGGATCGAACGAGACGATTGGGTCGGCTCCGCCGATCAGCTCTATCGGGACAAGTACGAGACCGACTAGCCAGTGGCCATCCGCCATTCAGCTGACACGACAGCGCCCCATCTCTGCGTCCCTGTCGGAGGGTTCGATCTGGAAGCGACCTGAGGCCCCTGGCGTCGATGCGATGCCCGCAGCCAAGAGCCAAAGGCCAACTGTCAGTCGCCGATGCAGATGCCGAGGCGCCGGGCCGACTCGATCCACGGGTGGTCGAGCGGGACCGACTTCCGGTTTCCGGCGATCTCCGCGAGCGGCACGCGGACCGCCTCTCCGTTCCGAGCAGCGATCATCACGCCGGTCGTGCCCTCGGCGATGGCGTCGGCAGCAGCGGTGCCCAGCTGGGTGGCGAGCAGACGATCCGCCGTGGACGGCGAGCCGCCCCGTTGCACGTGGCCGAGGATCGTGACCCGGGCCTCCAGTCCGGTCAATTCTTCGAGCTGTTCGGCGAGTCGCTCTGTGGAGTGCTTGCGGCCGGCGTGGAAATCTTCGAGCTCGGCGCGCAGCTCGGAGTCATCGTCGTCGTCGTCGAGCTCGTCGATCTGCCTGCGGATCTCGTCGTGGCGAGTTCGGTCTGCGGCCGACATCGCACCTTCGGCGACCGCAACGATCGAGAAGTTCGAGCCACCGGCCTTCCTCTGGAGGATCGAGTCTGCAACCGTCTGAACCTTGAACGGGACCTCAGGCAGGAGAATGGCGTCGGCGCCTCCGGCGAGCCCGGCGCCGAGGGTGAGCCAGCCGGTGTTGTGCCCCATGACTTCGGCGATCATGATCCGGTGATGCGAGTGGGCGGTCGAGTGCAGCCGATCGATCGCATCGGTTGCGATGCTCATGGCGGTGTCGTATCCGAAGGTGGTGTCCGTCCCCCAGACGTCGTTGTCGATCGTCTTGGGGAGCGTCACGACCGGCACGCCGACCTTGTGGAGCCGATGGGCGTTCTTCATGGTCCCGCCACCGCCGAGACAGACCACAGCTGCGAGATCATGTTCCTCGACCACTCGCTGGATCATTGGACGCATGTCGATCTTCTGGCCGTTGCCGACGTCGACTTTGTGGACTTTGATGCGGCTGGTGCCGAGGATGGTCCCGCCCCGCGAGAGGATGCCTGAGAGGGAGTCGCCGTCGAGCCGGATGTGGCGGTTCTGGATGAGGCCTGTGAAGCCGTCCTTGAATCCGATGACGTGCATGCCGTAGTGGCGCTGGGCGGCCTTGCCGACTGCGCGGATTGCGGCGTTGAGTCCAGGCGAGTCTCCGCCGGCAGTGAGGATTCCGATCGTCTGTGACATGACCGATCAGGCTAGGCGCTGGGAGCGGACCCGGAGCAACGAGTCGTCTGCGCGCCACGTCCACCGATGAGTCGCCCGCCCGATTCGCGATGCGCCGCCGGCGAGGGGAGTGTGGGAGCCCTCCGTGCAGACCAGTGATGTTAGTGACTAACATCACTGGTATGGCGGCGACCGAGACACGCCGGCGGCTCGAGCAGGAGGCGCTCCGGCTCTTCACCGAGCGAGGGTTCGATGACGTGACGGTCGAGGAGATCGCCGGAGGAACTGGGCAGCCGACTCCTCCAAGCGGCCCTCGAAGCCGGCCGGCCGCTGGGAACATCGTGTCGAAGACCTCGAACCACTTCCCGATCGGCACCTGCGAAGGATCCCACGACGCCTCGAGCATGGATTGGTCTCCCAGCCTATCGACGCCAGGATCGGGATGACCCAGGCGTCGGAGAAGGCGAGCCTGGACTCGACGGGTGCTTCGAGCGCCTTCTCGAGCGCCTCGCCTGGGGCGATCGCGAGGAACGCATCGTCGCCTGGATCCGGCGGTGTACGCCTCCACCGAGGTTCACCGCTTCCGTACGACCCCGAGACCAGGTCGAAGGCCACGTGCCAAGATCCGGCTGGCTGAGGGCCCATCGCCGCCAGCGACTCCGAGCGGAGGACCTCCCCACCGCCCGTTCGGATCCAGATCGACCCTGCGAGCACATCCTGGGCGGCTTCGAACTCGCCGTTCGCCGCCAGCCAGTCGCCGAGTCGGCCGGCTGATCGGACGATGAGGTTGAGGGCCCCGGTTCGTTCGGCGACGGCGTCGAACCGCTCGAGGAGGTCCCGGTTCGCCTGGAGACCGTTCCTCGCATTGGTGACGATGTAGTTGTTGAGCGCCCTCGCCTCCGCAGTCGGGGAGCCGAGCTCGGCGACGAGTCGAACTGCCTCCGCAGGAGTGCGATCGCCTCGTGGGCCCTGCCCACGTATCGCAGTGCCGTGCCACGCGTGTCATCGCCTCCACCACGATCGCTGCGTTCCTGGCCGCCTCGGCGGCGATCAACGTGTCACGGGCGACTTCGGCGGCGCGGTGCTCGGCTCCTCCCAGCAGGTTCGCTCGGGCGAGTTCAGCCCCGAGCCGCAACTGCTCTGGTCCCGGGTCTGGCCCAGGCGCGAGGTGAGGATCCATGGTCGCCGCAGCGTCGGCCGGCTGCTCGGCTGTCATCAACGCTCTGCCGAATGCAGTGGCCGCGCGGGTGCGATCCGCTGTGTCGCCATGTGCCTCTGCCCACTCGGAGGATCTCGTTGCCATCGAGAGGGCGACGTCGTGGGCCATGAGCGAGCTGGCTGCGCTGGCTCCCAACTCCAGAGGTGCATCGTATCGCGGTCCTCGCCAGGCATCTCGAGCGCCTGCTCGACCAGCGTCAGCGTCTGCTTGTGCGAGTGGAGACCGGCCGCCCGTCGGGCAGCGTCCAGCAGGGCACGCCGCGCTTCAGCGGCGATCTCGGAGCCCGCACCCGCTTCGATCGCGCTGAGGTAGTGGCTGGCGACGATTGCTGCGAACTCGGTGGTGTCTCGGTGTTGGAACTGACGCGCCACGTCGAGATGCCGTTGCCTGCGATCGGCCTTGACGGCGACCGTATGCGACCTCCCGGATCATGGACTGGACGAACTGGTATTGGCCGCGCTAGGGCGAGCGTGGGTCTTGTTCGAGGCGTAGCACCTCGTCTCGCACGAGCCGGTCGAGCACCGGCCGGAGGTCGCCTTCCGGCCGGTCGGAGGACTCCGCCAGCCCTTCGAAGGTGAAGGACTGCCCGAGCACGGCGGCGTCCTGGATCACGCTCTTCTCGAGGGAGGGGAGTCGGTCGAGCCGGGCGACGACCATCGTGCCGGATGTCCGGCTGCGCCAGCCTCGACGTGCCGACCTGTCGGTACCGATCGCCGGCCCGAACGAGGTCGCCGCCGGCGACCAGCATCCGGACGTACTCGATGGCGTACAGCGGAAAGCCCGCCGCCGAACCGACGAGGTCGACGGTGTCCGGCTGATGCCCGAGCCATCCCCTCGACGAGCGCTCGCAGTCGGCCTCCGAGAGGGACCGAGGTGGGCGGACGTCAACCCGGCGCGCAGTGCTCCACCCCGGCGCACGGTCCATCAGTGAAGACCGCGAGCGTCACCACGAAGATCGATGGCGCGGTGATCGCTCGACCACTCGACGATGAAGTCCAGGAGACCTTCGTCGGCCGAATGGAGGTCTTCGAGTACCAGCACGGTCGTGCCTCGTTCGCTGATCCGCTGGAAGAGCGTGCGAATTGCTCCGAAGAGATCGGCCCGGTCTCCATCCGGCATCTCGCTGAGACCGAGGAGACCAGCAAGCCGAGGGACGACCCATCGATGGTCGTCGGGATCGGGGAAGTACTCGGCGACGAGGGTCTGGACTTGGTTCGGGACTTGAGTGCGTCGTCGGTCTCGGCGATCCGCGCCCGCTGGCGGACCATCTCGCCCAACGACCACAGGGTCACGCCGTCACCGTACGCGGGGGAACGTCCCTGGTGCCAGTCGAAGGTCTCGGTCAGGTCGTCGACGTACTGTCGCAGCTCCCAGGCGGGACGTGATTTCCCGATGCACCTTCACCGACGATCGAAACGAGGCGAGCCGCGGTGCGCCGTCGGTTCGAGGTGGTCGTTCGAAGCGGAGTTCGGCTCGCGGCCGACGAAGGCGCTTCGCGCGTCTCGTGCGCCCTGCCCCACGGGTCGTCGAAGTCGTGGCCGTCTCCAACCGTGACCGGCTCCGCCTTGCCCTTCAGATCATGAGGCTCGACCGACTCGAAGCGAATCGCCGAGTCCGCCAGGGCACGAGTGGGCTCGCCGACGTAGACGGTGCCCGGGCGGGCGATGGACTGCAGACGAGAGGCGGTGTTCACGATGTCGCCGATCCCGAGCCCCGTCGTGTTGCCGCCAGACCCGACGCTGGTCTCTCCGACGACACCCGGCCCGCAGCTCCAGGTCGGGGACGCGATCTCTCTCAGCTCATCATCGCTTCGACCAGGTCCAGTGCTGTTCGAACGGCACGCTCGGCGTCGTCCTCCGCGACCCGCGCCCCCAGATGGCCGTGCCGGGGGGCGCCGGGGACTCCACCCGTCTCTCTCCTTCAGATCCTCACCGTGCCTGCCGTGGCCCTCGTCGTCGGTTTCGGCACCGTCCGATGGTGGAAGAGAGCCGAGACCGCCTGAGATCGCCCATCCCGATCAGCCGTCCGGTGCCTCGCAGATGGCGCCCCGGCGCAGATCAGTGTGCGAGGCGGCGGGGGATGGCGTTGCGGTACGTCTCGGTGGCGATCTCCAGGTCCACGGCGCCGCGTGCGCCCTTGCGCTCGAAGCTGATCTCGTTGCCCCCGAAGATGCCGATGCGCGAGGCCGGCAGCCCGGCGTCGGCGGCGATCGCCGCCACAGCCTCGGTGTGCTCGGTCGGGACCGCTGCAACGAACCGATGGGGGTCCTCACAGAACAAGCTCCGCCAGTCGTCGTAGCGCGCCGTGACACCCACCTGGGATGCGATGCACAGCTCTGCCACGGTCATGATCAGGCCGCCGTCGGAGATGTCGTGCAGTGCCGGGCTCAGACCGTCGTTGGCGAGCCGGTTCGCGACCTCGATCGCCGCCTTGGCCATCGTGGGGTCCGGCGGGCTCGGACGTCCTCCGACGTGACCGAACGTGACCCGCTCGAACGCCGAGCCGGCGAGGTTGATCGCCCACTCCGGTCCGAAGAGCCAGAGTTCCATCCCGTCGGTGACCCGGTCGTGGCGCGGCGGGCTCTGGGGCATCGGGTCGGCGAGACCGAGCAGGCCGACGACCGGTGTCGGATAGATGTCGAGCCCGTCGGTTTCGTTGTAGAAGCTGACGTTCCCGCCCACCACCGGGATTCCCAGGCGCTCGCACGCCTCGGAGATGCCCTCGACGGTCTCGCGGAACTGCCACATGACATCGGGTTTCTCCGGGTTTCCGAAGTTCAGGTTGTCGACGACCGCCATCGGCTTTGCACCGGTCATCGCGACGTTCAGCGCAGCCTCGTACACCAACCGGGCGCCGCCTCGCCACGGGTCGAGGTAGCAGAGCCGCCCATCGCCGTCGGTCGAGACGGCCAGTCCCTTGTTCGTGCCCTTGATCCGCAAGAGCGACCCGTCGTTGCCCGGGCCCACGACGGTGTTCAGGAACAGCATGTGGTCGTACTGCTCGTACGCCCAGGCCGGCGACGCGAGCGAGGGATCGTCGAGCAGCTTGAGCAGCGAGTCGGCGATTCCGGGCCGCGTGACGAAGGTGAGTGTGTTCGCCCAGAGATCCTCCATCCATCCCGGCTCGCCGAGCGGCCGGTCGTACTTGGGGGCATCCTCGGACAGCGAGGCGGCGGGCAGCTGGGCGACGAGCACGCCGTCGTGGTACACGTCGAGTGAGCCGCCGGCTTTCACCTCGCCGACGACGGATGCGTCGATCTCCCACTTCTCGGCCACGGCGAGCACCGCGTCGACGTTGTCGGGATGCACGAAGGCCATCATCCGCTCCTGTGACTCGGACATGAGCAATTCGGGTGCCGTCATGCCGTCCTCGCGCACGTGCACACGGTTCAGATCGACGCTCATCCCGGCGCTCGCCCGGGCGGCCGGCTCCGAGAACGCGCACGACAGCCCGGCCGCTCCCAGGTCCTGGACTCCGACCACCAGCTTCTCCCGATACAGCTCGAGACAAGCCTCGATCAGCTTCTTCTCCTCGAAGGGGTCTCCCACCTGGACGGACGGGCGTTTCGCCCCCGACTCCACGTCGAAACTCGCCGAGGCGAGGACCGAGGCCCCGCCGATGCCGTCCCGACCGGTGGCGGCACCCAGGAGGACGGCAATCGAACCGGGCTCGCCCGCGGTCCCCAACACCAACTCGTCCTCCCGGAGGATCCCGAGGCACATCACGTTGACCAGCGGGTTTCCCGTGTAGCACTCTTCGAACGCGATCTCGCCGCCAACCGTGGGAACTCCGACGGCGTTGCCATACCCGGCGATGCCGGCGACCACGCCGTTGAGCAGGTAACGGTTCTTGGGCTGGTCGAGCGGCCCGAACCGGATCTGATCCCACAATGCGATCGGTCGGGCGCCCATGGTGAAGACATCCCGGAGGATCCCCCCGACTCCGGTCGCCGCGCCCTGATACGGCTCGACGAACGAGGGGTGGTTGTGGCTCTCGATGCGCAGAGCGGCCAGCCACCCGTCGCCCAGATCCACGACGCCGGCGTTCTCTCCGGGGCCGACGACGACCCAGGGGGCCTCGGTCGGGAAGCGGCCGAGATGGGTTCGGGACGACTTGTACGAGCAGTGCTCGGACCACATGACCGAGTACATGGCGAGCTCCGCCGAGCGGGGCTCGCGGCCCAGGATCTCGCAGACCTTCCCGTACTCGTCGTCGGTCATACCGAGCAGGCGATGGACGGGGGGAGGGGTGTCGTCGGTGGGCTCCTCGGGGAGTGCGTTCTCTTCGGGTGCCAGCTCGGTGTTTTGTGTCATTGCCGCAATCGGTCGACGCCGGACGAGAGGATAGGGCGGGAGGGCAGGCGAGTCGCTGAGTCGGCAACGGCCAGTGAGTCGCTGAGTCGGCTGGACTATCCATCCGATATCGAAGGCGCGCCTGTCGACACCCGTCTACGACTGGCGCTCAACGCTGCGAAACGCTGCCCGATCCCGACGAATCGACCGTGAGGCTCGGGTTTCCGAGATACTCGACGTTGCCCGAGCCGCTCACCTGAACGTCGAGGATCTCACTCACGTTCACCGTTGCGCTTCCGGAGCCGGAGATGTCGACGTCGCCGGTGGTCACCTCGAGCCGGTTGCCGTCGAAGGCGCCGGAGCCGCTGATCGACAGGTCGAGCGCCCCGGCATCGCCGCTGATCGTGACTGCGCCGGAGCCGCCGATCCTGACGAAGACCGTGTCGGCGGCCACGCTGCTGATGGACGCTGCACCCGAGCCGCTCACATCCACCGAGAAGTCGTCGGTGGCGAACTCGGTGACCGTGATCGAACCGCTCCCGGAGATCTCGACACCTTCGAGCGCCGCCATCGTCACCGTGTAGATGATGTCCTCGGTCGGTGTGATCGGCCTGTCGATACCGAGAACCAACGTCGTGCCCTGCACCTCGCTCGTGAGGTCGTCGATGATGTTGTCCTCGGCCTCGATGATCAACGACTCGGACCCGTCCACGGTCACTCGGACCTCACCACTGCCCCGCAGGTCGATCTCGTCGAACCCGCTCACCGACCGGGTCTCGGTGATGACCTCGCCCGAACCCACCGTGCATGCGGACACGAGCAACGCCGCTGCGGCCAGGCAGGCGAGCGCCATGATGCGTCGCATGTGACCTCCCTTCCGTGTGGACAGCGTCCGCGAGCGCCCGTTGCGCGTCCAGGGGAGGAAGTCCACTGAGCGTGCTCTCGGGTCGGCTCGGTCAGGTGGACATCGACTCGAGCAGGACTCTGCCGTCGGCGGATCCGAGTAGTTCTTCGATGGCCCGCTCGGGGTGGGGCATGATGCCGACGACGTTGCCGGCCTGGTTGGCGACCGCGGCGGCGCGTCCCTGGCTGCCGTTCGGATCGTCGACGTACTGCATGACGACCCGCCCGGTGCCACTGGGATCGACCCAGTTGCCGTCGAAGGAGTTGAGCGGGATGCGCAGCCGCTGGCCGAGTTCGGCGTTCCTGGTCAACACGGTGTTCGTGTCGGTCACCTCGACTTCGACCTCGCGGCAGATGAACGCCAGGTCGCGGTTGGCGATGAGCGCTCCCGGCAGGAGGCCGGCCTCGCACAGGATCTGGAACCCGTTGCAGATCCCGACAACCGGACTTCCTTCCTCGGCCATGCGCTTCACCTCGGCCATCACGGGGGAGAACCTGGCAACGGCGCCCACCCGCAGATAGTCCCCATGAGCGAACCCGCCCGGAAGGACAACCGAGTCGAATCGGCTCAGATCCGTTTCGCGGTGCCACACCAGTTCGCTGTCGACCCCGACGCGCTCGAGGGCATAGACCACGTCGTGTTCGCAGTTCGTTCCGGGAAACACGACCACCGCTGCCGTCATGTGTTGATCTCCACGCGGTAGTCCTCGAGGACGGGGTTCACGAGAACCTCGTTGCACATCGAGTCCACCTGATACTGGACCTCTTCCACGTCGTCGCTGTCGATCTCGAGGTGGATCGTGCGATCGATCCGCACCTGGCGAACATTGTGGTACTCGAGGTCTGCGAGTGCTCGAGACACCGCCTTGCCCTGCGGGTCGGCGATCTCGGGTCGTCGAGTCACATGCACGGTCACTTTCATGCCTTCGTCTCCAGCGTCGGTTGGGTTTGTGATGCTCCAAAGCCTGCCTGTACTGGCGTATCGAAGGTGCGCCCGGTGATGATCTCGAACGCCTCGATGTACCGGGAGCGGACGTTGTCGACGACGTCGTCCGTCAACGTCGGCGGCGGTGGCGTGTGATCCCAACCGGTCGAGTCGAGCCAGTCCCGCAGATACTGCTTGTCGTAGCTCGGCATGACCGACCCCGGCGCGTACTTCTCCGCGGGCCAGTAACGGGAGGAGTCGGGGGTGAGGACCTCGTCGCACAGGGTCAGCTCGCCGTCGATGATCCCGAACTCGAGTTTCGTGTCTGCGATGATCAGGCCCCGGGACTCGACGTGGGCGGCCGCACGCTCGTAGACGGCGATCGACTGTGCCCGGAGGTGCTCGTAGGTCTCGTCGCCGACGAGTGCCCGCGCCTGCGCCTCGGAGAGGTTCTCGTCGTGCCCGGACTCCGCCTTGGTCGCAGGAGTGAAGAGCGGTTGCTCCAGTTTCGAGCCTTGGACCAGACCGTCGGGGAGATGCTCGGTCGTCGGTCCGCCTCCGGCGGCGTACTCCCGCCACGACGATCCGTACAGATAGCCGCGAACGACGCACTCGATGGGGAGCATCTCCGCCCTGCGGACGACCATCGAGCGTCCAGTGAGCCACTCGCGATCCAGTCCGATGTCGATCTCTTCGATCGACAGCTTCGCCAGGTGGTTCGGCACGTCGAGGAGCTCGAAGAAGTAGGCCGAGAGCTGAGTGAGCACCCTGCCCTTGTCGGGAATCGGCTCGTTCATGATCACGTCGTAGGCGGAGATCCGATCGGTCGCCACGAACAGCAGGTGCTCGGAGTCGATCTCGTAGATCTCCCGAACCTTCCCTGAGGCGATGTGTTCGATCGGCACCGAGGTCAGGCTAGCGGTGAGGTACCGGCGCCTCCGGGAGCCTTCGCGACCGGATCCGCCTCCGCCGCACTCCTCGAGCGCCGTTCAACGTGGGACGTGGGACGTGAGACGTGAGACGGGTCACCCCGAGCGTTCCTCGTGGCCTCCGAACTGCTCTCGCATCGCCGACAGCAGCTTGTCTCCGTAGTCCCCCTGATCCCGGGAGCTGAACCGTTGGTTCAGCGACGAGGCCAGCACGTTGATCGGCACGCCGAGATCGACTGCCGCCTGGACCGTCCATCGCCCTTCACCGGAGTCGGACACGTGACCGGTGAAGTCGTCCAGCCCAGGGTCCTCGAGCAGGGCGGCGGCGGTGAGATCGAGCAGCCACGATCCGATGACGCTGCCTCTTCTCCACACCTCGGCGATCGCTGGGAGGTCGAAGTCGAACTGGTAGTAGTGCGGTTCCCGCAGCGGCGCGGTCTCGGCGTCCTCCGTTCGGCTGTGACGTCCGAGGCCGGCGCGTGACAGGATCGCGAACCCCTCGGAGTACGCAGCCATGACCCCGTACTCGATGCCGTTGTGGACCATCTTGACGAAGTGGCCCGCGCCTGCCGGTCCGCAGTGGAGCCATCCCCTCTCTGCGGACGCAGGTGGGCCGGTGCGTCCGGAAGTCCGAGGCTCGGCGTCGACGCCCGGTGCCAGGCTGTCGAAGATGGGCGTCAACCGATCCACCGACTCGGCCTCTCCACCAACCATGAGGCAGTAGCCGCGTTCGAGGCCGAACACTCCGCCAGACACGCCGACGTCGACGTGGTGGATGCCGCGCGGAGCCAGCTCTTGGAAGCGATCGACGTCGTCGCGGTAGAACGAGTTCCCCCCGTCGATGACGGTGTCGCCCGGTTCGAGGTGTGGGATCAGGCCGTCGATGACGCGGTCCGCCACCGCCGCCGGCACCATCACCCAGACGTTGCGGGGTGCGGTGAGCTTCGAGCAGAGATCCTCCAACGAGGACGCACCGACGATGACACCTTCCGATGCCAGCTCATCGATCGTCTCTTGCGAGATGTCGTGCCCGATCACTTCGTGGCCATCGGCGGTGAGTCGGCGGGACATGTTCGCTCCCATCCGGCCGAGCCCGATCATTCCAAGCTGCATCGTTGCGCTCCGATCTCGCGTGAGGGGCCGACTCTACGAGACCGTCCGTCCTGCGCGGACAGCGTCTGCGCTCGTTGAGGGGGTCCCGGCTAGCGCTGGGCGTAGTGGATGTCGGGGAGGTCCCGGAGCCTGGCGGCCGCCTCTTCGGCGGTGATGTCGCGTTGGGACTCGCCAAGTAGCTCGTAGCCGACCATGAACTTGCGAACCGAGGCCGAGCGCAGCAACGGCGGATAGAAGTGGGCGTGGACGGTCCAGTGGTCCCCGGGTTGATCGAACGGGGCGTTGTGCCAGCCCATCGAATAGGGGAACGGGTACTCGAAGAGATTGTCGTAGCGGACCAGTAGTTGCTTGAGCGCCTCGGCCAGTTGTTCGGCCTGGGTCGAGTCCAGGTCGGTGAGTCGGGGGGCGCTCCGTTTCGGCACGAGCAGCGTCTCGAACGGCCAGACGGCCCAGAACGGGACAACGGCCAACCAGTGATCGTTCTCGAAGACGACCCGTTCGCCGCCGACCTCCTGTGCCACGTAGTCCTCGAGGATCGTGCGACGGTGCTCGGCGAAGTGTCGATCCTGTTTGTCGTCTTCGGCGGCCGCCTGCATCGGCAGGATCGAGCCGGCCCAGATCTGACCGTGCGGGTGCGGGTTCGACGCCCCCATCTCCTCGCCGCGGTTCTCGAAGATCTGCACCCAGCGATGATCGGGTCCCAGATCGTCGAGCTGGTCCTGCCACAACTCGATGACCGTCCCGATCTCCTCGAGTGACATCCGAGCCATCGTGAGGTCGTGGCGTGGCGAGAAGCAGATGACCCGGCAGGTTCCCTCTTCGCCTTCGGCGACCATCAGCCCGTCGGTCTGGATCCGGCGTCCGGTGTTCGGCCGGAGTGCGGCGAAGTCGTTCGTGAACACGAACGTGGAGTCGTAGTCGGGGTTCTCCATGCCTCCGACCCGGCCGTTCCCGGGACACAGATAGCAGTCCGGATCGTGCTCAGGGAGCTCGGAGACGACGGCGTCACCAGTCGCACCCTGCCACGGCCGGTTCGTCCGCCCCGCCGACACCAGCACCCACTCACCCGTGAGCGGATTCAACCTCCGATGCGGACCGTCGAGCATGGCGCGGAGCCTACCTGCCGCGCCGGTGTCGATCACGTGGGCTCTCAGGTGTCAAGTCTTCGAACGTGAGACGTGAGACGTGAGACGTGCGACGTGAGACGTGCGAGCGCCAGCGAGCCTCACTTGATCCCGCTGGTGGCCACGTTCTCGACGAAGTAGCGCTGGGCGAACGCGAACACGGTGAACGGCACCAGCACCGACAGGACGATCCCGGCGAACAGCAGGTTCGGTGATTCGCCGGCGGTTCCACCCAGCTGCTGGAGGGCAAGGGTGAGCACGAAGTTGTCGGCGTTCGCCACGTTGATGGACACGAGTGGCCAGATGAAGGAGTTCCAGGCGTACAGGAACATGAACGTCGCGAGGGTGGCGATCGCCGGCCACGAGAGTGGCACGAAGATCGTCCACAGGATCCGCCCGCGCTTGGCTCCGTCGATGAACGCGGCCTCCTCCAGGTCCTTGGGGATCGCGATGAAGAACTGGCGCATCAGGAACGTCCCGTAGGCGTTGAACAGGAACGGCCACACCAGCGATCCGATCGAGTTCACCCATCCGAGACCGACCATCAACTGGAACAGCGGGATGATCAGCACGATGAACGGGATCATGATCGAGCCCAGATAGGCGAGGAACATCTTGTCGCGTCCGGGGAAACGGATCCGAGCGAATGCGTACCCGCCCATGATCGAGGTGAACAGCGTCCCGGCCACGACCAGGATCGTCACCAGCATGGTGTTGGTCAGTGCCCGGTCGAGGTCGCGCAAGCCGATGACCTCGGAGAAGTTGCCCCACTGGGCCTCGATCTCCTCCGCCGGCGTCGCGGTTCGGGGCACGGCGTAGGTGACGGCGTCACCGTCGAGTTGTCGGAACTCCCCGACGGCGGTGTTCCGCTGTAGGGCCAGTGTCTCGGTGCCGGTGACCAGTTCGACGTCGTAGGTGGGCAGGCTCTCACCGGCCACGGTGACGGAAGCGCCGGTCTCGGTGGCGAGTGCCAGCGGCCACGGCACCGTGCGCTCGGGATCGTCCGGGTCGACGAACAGCCCGGCCTCGACCCCGGTCTCCACCAGCACCGCACGCTCCTCGCCGCTGCCGAAGTCGAACGAGTACACCTCTCGTTCCTCGCCGTCGATCTCGGCGACGAGTGGCACGCGAGGGAGCACCTTCGGGGGATACCGGAACGTGTCCGATGGCGTCTTGACGGCGCCGGTCGCCATGTAGACGAACGGGAACAGCATGATCGCCGCGAACACGATGAGGATGAGGTAGGCGCCTCCTTGGCCGACGAGCGTGCGGAGGAGGCGACGGCGGCGGTCCTGCTGTTGGGTGGGGGCGTCAGGCACTGAGGACCCCCTCTTCGTCTTGGCGTGAGAAGTAGATGAGCGTGATGGCGAAGATCAGGAGGAAGAGTGCCCAGGCGACCGCCGAGGCATAACCCTGGCGGAACCGCTGGAAGGCGTTCTGATAGAGGTAGATGACCGGCGACAAGGTGGCGTTGTTCGGCCCGTTGGGAGGACTCGGCGCCTGGAGGATGAACGGCTCGTTGAAGAGTTGGAGTGCCAGGATCGTGGCGTTGGTCACGACGAAGACCGTCGTCGGTTTCAACAGGGGCACCGTGATCGATCGGAACCGATTCCAGGCGTTGGCGCCGTCGATGTCGGCCGCCTCGTACAGCGATGTGTCGATTCCCTGCATGCCGGCGAGGAACAGCACGGTGTTGAATCCGAGTTGCTGCCAGGCGAAGACGATCATCACGGAGAACAACGCCACCGAACTGCCCGAGATCCACAACGGTTGGGCAGCCTCGAACTCAGCGCCGGTCAACGAGTTGACCAACTCGGTGGCGCGGAGGATCCCGTAATTGACGAATCCGACCGTGGCGTTGAGCAGGTTCTTCCAGATGAGTGTCACGCCGACGACGCCTGCGATGGACGGGAGGAAGTAGATGGCGCGGAACACTTTCATGCCGGGCAGCTTCGAGTTGAGGAGCGCCGCCAGGAACAAGCCCGGAATCACCGAGGCGGGAACGGCGACGAGCCCGAACACGAGGATGTTGCGGAGCGACTTGAGAAACGCCGAGTCCGTGAACAGGCGGGCGTAGTTGTCGAAGCCGACGAACGTGGCCTGGGTGAGCCCGTCCCAGTCGGTGAGGCTGATGAAGAGCGAAACGAGCAGTGGGCCCGCCAGGAACACGAGAAACCCGATGAGGTTGGGGGAGACGAAGAAGAACCCATCCATGACCTCGGCCTGTCTTTGGTCGGTGCCGAATGCGTGAGCGGCACGTTCCGACCAGAGCAGGCGAGCGGAGTACGCCGCCACCAGCGCAACCAGGAGCGGGATGAAGACATCCATGCCGGTGAGCCGACGAGCGAACTCGACCAGACCGGGGAGGAGACCCATCGAGATGAGGAGGACGGCCAAACCGGCAGCCATCGTGGCTCTGGAGACTCGTTGGAGCAGTGCGGGGTTCGACGTCTTCTCGGCGAAACCGCCGATGAACCATCCGACCACGACGATGAGAAGGAAGAAGGCGGATTCGTTGAACCGTGCGGCGGCGGTGTCGAGTCCGACGAAGAGGTTCGCCCCCTGTGCCATGGCGAAGGCTCCGCCGATGGCGATCAGATAGTCGAGGAAGAAACTGACGGCACGTCCCCGATGGACGAGTGTCCGTGTCCACTGGATCGAGAGGACGGCGAGGACACTCGCAATGCCGAGCGCCGCTGTGAATGACCCAACGAAGTGTGCCTTCGACTTCGATTCCGACTGGCGAACGCCACGGCGACCGTCGCAGCGATGAGGCCGAGGCCGACGAAGATCCGCCATCCGAGCATGAGGCGAGGGGGAGGTCGTGGCCGGAGCCTCGGGCGGAACGGGTGGGGGTGAGGGTGTCCATGGGGAACGAAGCGGGAGGGACCCGAAGGCCCCTCCCGATCGTACGGTCAGCCGCTGAACGCTGCTGATGTCTCCGAGCAGATGTTCGCCTGGAAGTCGGCGATGTCACGGTCGCCCGTGATCACTGCTCCGACCTCGGCGTCCATGAAGCTCACGAAGTCCGGCCAGCTGCCGGCCCACAGCGGGCCTTCGGCGGTCGGCGAGTTCGCCAGTCCGTCGAGGAACGCCTGGTTGTTCGCCGGAGGCGTGAAGCCCAGGAAGGCGTCGAGAGCCTCATCGCTCACACGGCTCGGCACGTTGGCGCCGAGCGCGGCGATCTCGGACTGAACTTCGGCAGAGGTGAGTGCACGAACGAGCTCCCACGCTGCCTCGGGGTTCTCGGTATTGGCGTTCACGACGTACGCACCCCAGAAGAGCCAGTTGCCGGGGCCTTCGGGTCCAGTTGGCAGTCCGACGACGTCCCAGTTGAAGTCCACCGTTCGGACCCCGGGGGTCGCCCAGCGGCCGTTCTGGAACAGGCCGACCGTTCCGGCGCGGAACGGAGGTTCGGGATCTTCGCCGTAGGGAATGACGGCATCTGTCGAATACAGGTCGCGCTGGAACTCCAGACCTGCGATCGAGGCGTCGCTATCCAGTGCACAGGCGTCGCGATCGGCGTTGAAGAACCCGCCACCGGCGGCATTCAGCCACGCACCGTACGGTCCCCACCAGGCGCTCTGCCCGTAGCCCTTGATCTCGCCACCCAGGGCTGCGACACCCTCGACGGTCTCCTGGAACGCTTCCCACGTCCATTCGCCGGCGGCTTCCAGTTCGCGGGGATCGGTGACACCGGCTTCCTCGATGAGGTCGACGTTCATGTACAGCGCGAACGTCGACACGTCACGGGGGAGTCCCCACAGCGCGTCGCCGGCGTTGCCGGTGTCTGGGCTGAACGTCAGATGGAACATCGGGCCCTCGTAGAAGTCGTCGACGCTGAACTCGGCGTCTGCGTCTGCGTACTGCTTGAGGTCCAGGATGACGCCCTTCGTCGCGAAGTCTGCGACGTCCGTTCCGGGAATCCAGAAGACGTCAGGTGCAGTCCCTGCGGCCAGCTCGGTCAGCAGCGTCTGCTGGTAGCCGGCGCCTTCGTTCGAACCAGGCTGGTAGTCCAGAGCGATGTTCTCGAGGTTCCCATCGATCGTCTGCGAGATCGCCGAGTAGACGTCGATCTCTTCCTGGTTGTCGGGACGGGTCCGCCAGACGAGGCTCACTTCGTCCTCGGACATCGCCTCGGTCGTCTCCGTGGAGACATCGGCCGTCGTCTCTGTGGTTTCTGCGGCCGTCGTTTCCGGCGTTGCCGCCTCCGTCGTTTCCGTGGTGTCGTCGCTGCCGCACGCGGCAACGATCAACGAGATCGCGAGCACGAGTGCCCACCATCGTTTTGTCATATCGACCTACCTTGGGTTGGTTTCTCGGTGCGCACGTCGGAGGAGGCTCCGCCCCCGCGTTCGGCGCGGACGGCAATCTATCGGATGCAGACCGGCTCCGACGGAGGCTCCTGCTCCTTTTTACCGGGCACTTCGGCCTCGTGGATCGAATTGGCGTTGCGCTTGGGCCGTGTGCTGGCAGCCGTGAGCCATGTCTCTCGTGGGGAACCGGCGGGCTCGGGAGGAGCGAGCCAGAAGGCTCACAGTCATGGGCCCATTCGCTCATTCCGACTTCGTGACCAGCCTCGTGTCGTGGTCGATCGTCCAGAGAGCGCCACCGCGATGAAACCGTTCGATGTTGCCCCCGACCGGGCTCATCCCGGTTCGGTCGGCGAGCAGCGCTTGCCACGACTCGCGATTGGTGAATCCCGCATACGTGAGACCGTTGTTGGTGACCACCGCAGGGCTTCCGTCTAGATAGGTGGAACCGCCGTAGCGGGCGACGATCTCGGCGGAATCCACTTCGAGCACATCCGTCCAGATTCCGGCGGGAGTCCCCCACGGTTCGATTGTCACCGGCAGATTCTGACTGGTCGGCTCGATCACGCGAGCGCCGAGTCGATCGGTCAACCCGGCGGGTAGCGGTCGGTCGCTCCAGGCGTTCTCACGGTCGATCACGAAGCTGCGTGCGCCGAGGATCACCTCGGTACCGGAGTCGAGCGCGCGTTCGATCGCGGCGATGCGCTCCGGCGTCGAGATCTGGATGGCAGGAGCGAGGACGATCTCGAACGCTGCGAGGTCGTCGGTGGAGTCGACGATGGCGACGTCGAGCCCGAGGCCGCGCGCCGCCCGGTAGGCCTCGAAGAGCAGCGCGCGGTGCGTGAGCCCGCGACGGTGCGGGTTGATCTCGATCGCCCAGGCGTCCTTGTACGAGTGGATGATGGCCACCTTCGGCTTCGGCTTGGGGAGGGCGGCCCGCTTGATCTCGGCGATGGTGGACCGAACCTCGTCGAAGACGCGTTCGGGGGTCCCGTCGTGGCGCAGCAGGCCGGTGTGATACTGCTCCTGGCCGTATCGGGCCGCCCGCCAGCGGAACACCAGCGATGCGTCGTATCCGTGCAACGCCGACTGCCACAACCACAGCCGCGCCTGGCCGTGCGGCACCTGAGGGTTCTCGTCGGTCCAGTTGACCGGACCGACCTGCTGTTCCATCACCCACGCCCGACCGTCGAGGCCCGACGCCGTTGCGTGCAAGTCCAGGAGATAGGCGGTGTCGAATGGAGTCGACACCCCGTGCGGATAGTTGTCCATCGAGGCCACGCCTCCCAGCCGTGCGACCGCCCGCGCATCGACGTTGAGATCCTCGCAGTAGAGGTTCGTGGTGATCGGTATGTCGGCTGCGACTCCCTGCCGGATTCGCTCGAACTGGACCCGGAGAAAGTCGACCGTCTGGTCGGATGCGAACTTGCGGTGGGCGAGGCGGAGCGCCGGGTGTTGCGACGTCATGGTGTCTCGGGGGAGCCGAACCGACTCGAAATCGGGATAGGTCTGCGACCAGAAGATCGTGCCCCAGGCCTCGTTGAGCGCCTCGATGGTGCCGAAGCGGTCCCGGAGCCAGGCCGAGAACGCTGACTCACACTCGCCGCACCAGCACCGGGCCGAGTCGTGGTTGCCGGGCTCGTTGTCCACCTGCCAGCCGGCGACGGCCGGGTTCGCTCCATAGCGCTCGACGAGGGCGGCGGTGATACGCAGCGACTCGCGGCGGTACGTGGCGGAGGTCGTACAGGTGTGGCGGCGTGACCCGTACGGAACACGGGCGCCACGCTGGTCGGTGATCATGATGTCGGGGTTGGCCCGCATCAGCCAGACCGGTGGAGTGGCCGTCGGTGTGCCGAGGACGATGCCCATGCCGGCGCCGCCCACCATCTCGACCACGGCGTCGAGCCATTCCCAGTCGAAGCTGCCGGGCTCGGGTTCAATCCTGGCCCAGGCGAACTCGCCGACCCGCACGAGGTCGAGCCCGAGGTCCGCCATCATCTCGATGTCGGTCGCCCACCGCTGGGGTGGCCACTGCTCTGGATACCAACACACGCCGAACTGCATGGCGCCACAGTATTGGCGTCGGTCCGCAGCTGCGCTGCAGGAAGCTGTCCCCTCGCAGGGTGATGGCGGGACCGCGGAGTGAGATCGACGGACGTGCTGTCAGCCTTCTGCTCTCAGCACGCGTTGGGCCGATGGCTGACAGCCGACGGCCGACAGCACACTGGCCACAGACAACCGCCTCCGACCGAGAGCACTGCTACTCCAGGAAGCGGAAGCTGGCGAAGATGGTCTGGACCACGCGGGAGAGACGTTCCAGGGTGGAGGCCTCGGCGAAGAACGTCAGCTCCCAGGCGCGATTGTTCTCGTCGAGGATGATGAGCCGGGAGATCCCGATGGTCGTGTCGTTCTCCGTACTCGTCAGGGTGATGCCGCGAGCCATGGCGCCGTCGATGGTGAGGTTGGCGACCTCGAGGATCTCCACACCGGGCAACGTCGCTTCGAGACGGGAGACCTCGCCTTCGAAGTATGCGATTGCGGGAAGCTCTTGGGGGATGTCTCCGACGGCGACGTTGAAATTCGGCGTGAAGCCATCGGTCGGGGCGGGCGCGGTGACCTGAAGGATCGAGTCCTCGACGTCGAGTTGAGCCGTCCATCCGAGCGGCTGGTCGATCGAGAACCCCAGTTCGGGGACCTCGACGGTCGTGTAGCTGTCGAAGGTGTCGGCCGAGGTGGTTGGCGGGGTGGAGTCGTCGGTCGAGGGCGCGCTCGAGTCCGTATCGGAACAGGCGGAGAGCATCAACACGACGACGAGCACCGATGCGATGCGTGTCATCGGGGACAGGTTACCGCTGGTGTCGGACTGTGCCGCTACGTTGGCGCCATGGTGCTCGACCCCGCAGAGATGCTCTCGAACGACTCCTACGCCGCGCACCTCGGCATCGAGCTCCGCAGCGATGATCCGATCGAGGTGGCGATGGTCGTCCGCCCCGAACACCAGAACTTCCTCGGGGTCACGCACGGCGGAGCGATGTTCTCGCTCGCCGATTGTGCATTTGCTCTCGCGTCGAATCGAGCGGGTGCCCGGGCAGTGGCGATCGACACCCATCTGGTCCTGACCGGAGGGTCGTCTGAGGGTGACGTGTTGAGCGCCGTCGCCGAAGAGACCACTCGAGGGCGCACGCTTGCGACCTACCGGATCGTGGTGCGACGCAACGAGGATCGGATCGTCGGCCTCTTCACGGGCACTGTCCACATCTCGTCGTGACCGTCACCCTGCGTGCACGTGACGGCGGCTCGGGGTGGAACGGGTTGCGCGACCCGCACTCGTAGACTCGGCCTCCATGGAGCAGATCTTCGATTGGGTGCGGTCCAAACCGCTCCTGGCGTCACTCACTGTGGTCGTCGGGGTGGGTGTCGGCGCCGGGTTGTTCCTGATCGTCCAGGCTGTCGGAGCTGTCAACAGCATCGCAACGGAGGACTTCGATCCCTCTGGCGCCGGGGAGACCCTGGCGACGCAGACGGAGGCCGACATCGCCGCGCAGATCGCCGCCCGGGAAGCCCAACTCCTCGCCGAGGCGCAGGCCCAGCGAGCGCAGGCGTTGACGGACGCCGAGATCCAGGCGCTGCTCGAGGAACTCGAGGAGCAGCGCAACGTCGAGGAACCGTTCGTCGTGCCGAACGTCTCCAGCCCGCCGCTTCCCGACGACATGTTCAACTCGGTGCTGCTGATCGGCGCCGATGCGTCCGGATTCCTGGCCGACGTGTTGATCTACGTCCTCCTGCCGTCGGACGGCTCCACTCCGATCATGGCCTCGCTGCCCCGAGACCTGTATCTCGTAGACGAGTGCTCCGGTGGATATGCGCGGGTCAACAGTGCGTTGGGCGGTTGTCGCGGTGTCGCATCCGGCCCCGAGCTGTTGGCGCTGACCGTGAAGGACTTCACCGGCATCGAGGTCGACCACTTCGCTCGTGTGAACTTCTCGGGTTTCGAATGGATCGTCGATCAACTCGGTGGCACCACCGTCTGCGTGGGCGACCGATCGATTCGAGACCCCAAGTCCGGGCTGAACCTCGGCCCCGGATGCCACCAGGCGGACGGTCCGACGACGCTCGCATGGGTTCGTTCTCGCAACCCGGAATACCAGGGTGAGGATGGCGAGTGGACCCGCCCAGGCGGCAGTGACTTCGACCGGCAGGGCAAGCAACAGGAGATCTTGTTCCAGCTCGCCCGGAAGCTGACGTCCACGTCGTCGGTCGGCGCGCTGTCCTCGATTCTGTCGAATCTGTCCAGCGTCGTCAGGACCGACTCGGGGTGGGGTGTCGGCGACATGGCGTCTCTCGCCTTTCGGTATCGGAGCTTGGATCCGTCGTCGGTCAGGCGCCTGACGATCTCGATCCAGAACTACCGGACCCCCGGCGGCGCGCAGGTGTTGATCCCCGCCAAGCGATTCAACGACACGCTGGCTTCCGTCTATCCGGCCGCGGCCCGGTCAGCGGACGAGTGAGAGCGCCTCGAGTCGTTCGAAGACCGGCGCCGTGTTCCTCAGGAATCGCTCGGGTCGGAAGCACCCATCGAGTTCGCCGTCGGAGAGATCGACCTCGGGATCGTCTCGCAGGAGGTCGCGGAGATGCAGTCCCTCGTCCCAGGCACGCATGGCGTTCCGCTGGACGATCCGGTAGGCGCCGTCGCGAGTGTGCCCCCGCTCGATGAGCGCAAGCAGGACGGCCTGCGAATTGACGAGACCGCGAGTGGACTCGAGATTGCCGCTCATCCGCTCGGTGTCGACGACGAGACGGTCCACCAGCCCGTCGAACTTCGCAAGCATGTAGTCGAGCAGGATGCACGCGTCCGGTAGCACGATGCGCTCTGCCGAGGAGTGGCTGATGTCCCGTTCGTGCCAGAGCGCCACGTTCTCGAGCGCAGTCTGTGAGTATCCCCGGAGGACCCGCGCCATTCCGGTCATGCGTTCGGAGAGGATGGGGTTCCGCTTGTGTGGCATGGCCGATGAACCCTTCTGGCCTTCCCTGAAGGCTTCCCTGGCCTCGCCCACTTCCGATCGCTGGAGGTGGCGGATCTCGGTGGCGAATCGTTCGATCGAGCTTCCGGTCAGAGCGATCGTGGAGAGGAACTGGGCGTGACGGTCGCGGTGGGTCACCTGGGTCGATGCATCCTCGACGCCGATGCCGAGTGCGGCGCACACGTGGGCCTCCACCGATGGCGGCGTGTGCGCGTAGGTGCCGACCGCCCCGCTGATCTTTCCCACCGCAACAGCCGCTCGCGCGTCGACCATGCGACGATGCGCACGTTCCAGCTCGAACGCCCAGGTGGCGAGTTTCAACCCGAAGCTGGTCGGCTCGGCCCAGATGCCGTGCGTTCTGCCGAGCATCGGCGTCTCCCGGAACTCGAACGCCCGCCGCCGAACCGTGTCGAACAGCGTCTCGATCCGAGCACACAACTGGTCGGCAGCGTCCCTCATGAGAACGCCATTGGCGGTGTCGAGCACGTCCGACGACGTCAGACCGAAGTGGATCCATTCACCGCCTTCACCCGAGTTGGCCGCCAACAGGTCGACGAAGGCGGCCATGTCGTGGTTCGTCACCGCTTCTCGTTCTGCGACCTGCTCCGGCGTGGGCACCGCCGCCTGATGGGCGGCACGCGCCGCCGACTCGGGGGCGACTCCCTCGGCCACCCACGCGTCGACGACCAGCGCCTCGACCTGTTTCCACATGTCGAGGCGACGCTGATCGGACCAGATCGCGGACATCTCGGGGAGGCTGTAGCGGGGTATCACGGTGCGGAGTCTGACACGCGTGGATGGCTGATGCACATCCGTGAAGTAGCCTGTTGCAGCGCATGTCATCACGAAGACTTCTTGGGGGAATCGCCGTTGGGCTGGTCTTGGTGGCCTGCACCGGTGGTGACACCGCGACCACCGTGAGTGACACCGAGCCGTCCGTCGTGACGACGTCCACGGCGGTCGTCGAAACCACCGCCACCACCGATCTGTCCCCGGGCGACACGCTGCCCCGGGAGGACGTCCCACCTCTGGCGCGCTACCTCGCGGCGATCGATCGCGGGCTGATGGGGACCGAGTACGAGGGCGACGCCTATCTCGACCCCGAGAGCTACATCAGTGTCGGGAGGCTCTTCTGCTCGCTGCTCGAAGCCGATGTGAGTCCGACCGGCGTGCTCGAGTCCTACATCTCCTCGCTGGAAGCACAATACGGTGAACTCTCCGACGATGACCTCGTGCTCGGCGGCGTGATCCTCGGCGCCAGTGTCCAGCTGATCTGTCCCGAGTACCTCGACGATCTCCAGGCGCTCCAAGATGAGTGAAGGTGTAACACTCAGAGTGAGGTTTGTACTTGTCTGACGAAATGATCAGTATCCGTCGCCTCATCGCCTCCATGCTCGCCGGAGCACTTCTCGTGCTCGTGTCCGCCGCCCAGGCGAGCGCACAGCCCGCCCCGAACTTCGATCGCGCCGTCGAGGGCGTGGCCCTCGGTCTGACGGCTGCGTCCGAGCTTGCAGGCGATGGTGACACGATCGTCGTCGACGAGGGCCTGATCGAGGCGCTCGGCGTCTACGACGCTTGGGTCGCCAAGCACGAGAACTCGAACCGTCAGGGCGAGGGACAGGGTCCCGCGAATGCCCAGGAAGTGCACGAGGCGTTGCTAGAACGCGAAGTGCCCGGCCAGCTGAAGAAGGACACAGGCTCGAAGCTGTCGGAGTTGTCGAGCCTGTACGAGACGCTCAAGGGCAAGTCGGACGAGGCCAAGGCGGCCAAGGACGCCAAGGACAAGTCGAACAACGGCAAGTCGGACGACAAGTCGAACAACGGCAAGTCGGACGACAAGTCGAACAACGGCAAGTCGGACGACAAGTCGAACAACGGCAAGTCGGACGACAACTCGAGCGACGACGAGTCCAGCACGGAAACGTCCAAGGGTCAGCCGAACCGTCCCTGAAACCGCTCCGGACGGCGCAGGCCAGATCGTCGCCTCCACCTTCTAGCATCGCCTCAGATGCGAACGATGACCGCCGACGCCGCGCGCCGAATATCGCTGGCGAGTTCCGGAATGGGCTCCGCTTCGCCGACCGGGCCGCCTGACGCCCGCCACTTCCGCAGTGTGATGCGCCGACTCCAGTTGGTGCAGCTCGACTCGGTCAACGTCTCCGCCCGGACCCACTACTGGGTGTTCTTCGCCCGCCTCGGTTCCTACGACCGCGAGCGCCTCGACCGCTGGCTGTGGCAGTCGGGCGAGCACTTCGAGTACTGGGCGCACGAAGCCTCGATCCTTCCCCAGGACTCGTTCCGTCTCATGACCCACCGGATGCGGGCCGCCGACCCGAAGGGGCGGGCGGCCACCCTCATGAAGGAGCACCCGGGATATCTCGAGTCGGTGCTCGAGGAGGTCCACCGGCGCGGGCCGCTCACGGTCGGCGGTCTCTCCGACCCCGGCGAGCGGACCGGTCCGTGGTGGGGATACGGCCGCGGGAAGATCGCGCTCGAGTGGCACTTCCGCACGGGAGCCGTCAACGTTGCCGATCGGCCGAACTTCCATCGCATGTACGACGTCATCGAGCGCGTCGTCGCCGATCACCATCGCAGCGAAGGACCGGGTCGTGACGATGCCATCGTCGAACTCCTGGAACTGTCCGCCCGTGCGCTGGGAGTGGGAACCCTCGCCGACATCGCCGACTACTACCGCATCCGCATGCCCGACGCCCGCAGACTGTTTCCCAGGGTGCTCGATGCCGGCTCGGTGTTCGAGGTCGAGGTGTCGGGCTGGGGAGAGCCCGCCTATCGACACGTCGACGCAACCATTCCCCGACGGATCGAGGGAGCGGCGCTCCTGTCCCCGTTCGACCCGCTCATCTGGCATCGCGACCGGGCACTCCGCGTCTTCGGCCTCCACTACCGGATCGAGATCTACGTGCCTGAGGAGCAGCGGGTCCACGGCTACTACGTCCTGCCGTTCCTGATGGACGGTGAGATCGTCGCCCGTGTCGATCTCAAGACGGATCGCAAGGCCGAGGTCCTCCGTGTCCAGGCCGCCCATCTCGAGCCAGGACATCACCGCGATGAAGTGGCACAGCGGCTCGCCGCCCACCTCGAAGAGACCGCTCGCTGGCTCGACTGCGGAGCGATCGAGGTCGTCCCCCGCGGTGACCTGGCCGAGGATCTGCGCGCATACCTGAGTTGATCGATTGCTCGACCGGGAAGCCCGTCGCAACCGAGCGGTCGTCGGCAGTCGGGTTCAGGCGGTCGACCGCGTCCGGTCAGCCGATCGACGCCGAGGCGGCAATGTCCTTGCGGTAGGTCTTGCCTTTGAAGGAGATGGCATCGACGGCCCCGTAGGCGGCCGACCTGGCCGACGTCAGATCCGGTCCCCGGCCGAGCACGCTCAGTACTCGTCCACCCGCCGTACGCAGATGTTTGCCGTCGCGAACCGTTCCGGCGTGGAAGACGAGCCCGACGCCGTCGGCGACCCCGTTGATCGACATCGCCCTTCCTCGGGCTCTCGGGATATCCGTGGGCGGCGAGGACCACGTTGACCACCGAATCGGGTGACCACGACAGCTCGATCTCTGCGAGCTCACCGGTCGTGGCGGCCCTCAGGACCTCGAAGAGATCGCTCTCGAGTCGGGCGAGCACGACCTGGGTCTCGGGGTCGCCGAGCCGGCAATTGAACTCGATGACGGTCGGGCCGTCTTCCGTCAGCACCAGGCCGGCATACAGCACGCCGACATACGGAACGCCGTCGTTCCGCATCGTGTCGAGGACGGGCCGGATGATGCTGCGGTCCACGTGATCGAGCAGATCATCGGGGAGATCCACGGGTGAGTAGCTGCCCATCCCGCCGGTGTTCGGGCCGGTGTCACCGTCCCCGATCCGTTTGTAGTCCCGCGCCGGCTCCAACAGCAGGCTGTTCGTGCCGTCGCAGATGGCGAAGACGCTGAGCTCCGGTCCGGCGGCGTACTCCTCGATCACGACACGCGAGTTCGTGCCGCCCAGCTCGTCGGAGAGGCACCGATGTACCCAGGCGATCGCGTCGTTGGGATCCCCGGTGACGAGCACACCTTTCCCGCCGGCGAGACCGTCGGCTTTCACGACGTACGGTCCCTGATGGCTGCGGATGTGGGTCTCGGCTCCGGCCGAGTCCTCGAAGGTCCATGCTGCCGGAGTCGGTACACCTGCCCGGGTCATGATCTCCTTGGCGAACGACTTGGACGATTCGAGTCGAGCCGCGGCGCGGGTCGGTCCGAACGCCGGGATCCCGACGCGCGACAGGGCGTCGACAACGCCTGCGGCGAGCGGTGCCTCCGGGCCGACCACGACGAAATCGATGGCGTGGACCCGGGCGAGTGCTGCGACCGCACCCACATCTGTCGGGTCCACGCCTTCGATCACGGCTCCGAGCTCGGCCAGCCCCGGGTTACCGGGCAGGCTGAACAGCTCTGACACGTGTTCGGATTGAGCGAGCTTCCACCCGAGGGCGTGCTCGCGGGCGCCCGATCCGATCAGCAGGACCTTCATTGGCGGTTGATCAGCTGATGGCGCTCGGGCCCGACCGACACCCAGCCGATCGGGATGCCGATGGCGTCTTCGATGTAGGCGATGTAGTCCTGGGCCTCCGCTGGGAGCTCCTCGAACTCGCGGCAGCCCGTGATGTCCGTCTTCCAGCCCGGCAACTCCTCGTAGATCGGCGTGCAGTTGTAGAGCACCCGTTGCTGTCGTGGGAAGTGGTCATAGCGTTCGCCCAGCGACGTGTAGGCGGTGGCGACCTTGATCGTGTCGAAAGCGGAGAGGATGTCGATCTTGGTGAGGAACAGCTGGGTCAGGCTGTTGATGCGAACCGCATACCGAAGCGCGACCAGATCGAGCCACCCGCAGCGGCGGCGCCTGCCCGTGACGACGCCGTACTCGCCGCCCAGTTCGACCATGGTCTCGCCGATCTCATCGTCGAGTTCGGTCGGAAAGGGGCCGGTGCCGACACGGGAGATGTAGCCCTTCGCGACGCCGACGACCTCGTCGATCATCTTCGGTCCGATCCCCGAGCCCACGACCGCTCCACCGGCGGTCGGGTTGGAAGAGGTCACGAAGGGATAGGTGCCGTGATCGATGTCGAGCAGGGTCCCCTGGGCTCCCTCGAAGAGCACGTTCTTGCCGTCTCGCAGCGCGTCCCACAGCAACAGCGACGTGTCATCGACGTACGGCAGCAGCCGTTCGGCGTACTCGAGGTACTCGTCGGCGATCGTGGAGCCGTCCATGGGCAGTTGGTTGTACACCCTGGTCAGCAGCCGGTTGGTGTCGCCGAGTGCGACGTCGACCTTGTCGCGGAAGATCTTCGGGTCGAAGAGGTCCTGGACCCGGATTCCGCGCCGCTGGTACTTGTCGGTGTATGCCGGCCCGATGCCCTTCTTCGTCGTACCGATCTGGTTGCGGCCCAGGAATCGTTCCATCACGGCGTCGAGCTTCTTGTGATACGGCATGATGAGATGCGCGTTCGACGAGATGCGCAGCCTCGACGTGTCGACGCCACGCGACTCGAGCATGTCCAACTCGTCGAGGAGCACCTTGGGGTCGATCACCGTGCCCGAGGCGATGACAGGCACGGCGTGGGGGTACATGACCCCGCTGGGTGTCAGGGAGAGGGCGAACTTCTGATCGCCGATGATGATGGTGTGACCGGCGTTGTTCCCGCCCTGGTATCGGACCACATAGTCGGCCGACTGGGCGAAGAAGTCGGTGACCCGTCCCTTGCCCTCGTCACCCCACTGGGCCCCGAGCACGACTGTCGATGGCATGACGGCGAGAGTAACGGTCGTGTCGTCGTGGCTGACATCGTTCTTGTGACGCTCGTGCCGCTATTCCCGCCGCTGTTTCCGTCACAAGAACGGGGTCAGCCGGCGGCGCCGCCGGTGAAACGCCAGCCGGCCAGTCGGATCGACGGCACGTGAGCGATGGTGGGGCCGAACTCGGAATCGGCGAAGCGGGCGTCGTTGCCGACCCCGAGCACACGGCCCGGGGCGATCGCCCCGGCGAAGGACTGGGTGAATCGGAGGTCGGACACCGCATCGGTCAGCTCGCCGTCCTCGATGAGGAAGGTGCCGTTCCGGGTGAGGCCGGTCGCCACCGTGGTCCGCGGGTCGAGGATGCGTACGTAGTTGAACGTGGAGACGTACAACCCGCGGCGCACGCCTGCGATCAGTTCCTCGGGCGACGAGGCGCCAGGAGTGACGAACAGGTCCGTTGGGATCGGTCCGACGTTCTGCCCGAAGAGCTTGATCGAGTGACCGGTGCTCTCGGTCTTCGCCTTGGCGGCCTCCCTGCGGTCGTACACCACGTTGCGGGTCACGCCGTCCTCGATCAATGCGAGGCGTCGTTTCGGCGTGCCCTCCGAATCGAAGCGGAGCTTCATCGACCGGTCGTCGAGCCCATCGTCGACCAACTCGAACGCACGGTCGAACTGGCGGTCGCCGACCTTGAGAAACGACTGGCCTTCGTTGACGGCCTTGCCGTTGAACCCGTAGACACCGAGGAACAACGCGAGTGTCGCGACCGCCTCGGGGGCCAGCACGACCTCGTATTCGGCCGGTTCGATCTGGATCGAGGACTCGGAGCGTCGTGCACGGTCGGCGGCGACCGAGCCGACCGAATATGCGTCGATCGCCTCGAGGTCCCGGGCTGCTGCGTGCCCCGATCCGGCCGAGGTCGTCGTCTGTTGGATCCCGTCGAGCACGGCCGACGCGGTCTGACCGGATGCCGTGTGTCCCTTCGAGTTGGCGTACACGAACGTGGCGGAGGCGGTCGAGCAGTAGCCCGCCGCCCGCATGCCTTCACCGGCGTGAACGAAGTCGGACACCAGCTCGGCCCGGTCTGCCGGGGAAGCGGACGCGATGCTGTCGGGGACCGGCAGGGATGGCGGGACGTCGGTCGGAGCGGTCAGGCCCGGCCACTCGCGATTGACCGGGGCGACTTTGCTCGCTTCCGCCGCTCGTTCAACGAAGCTGGCGAGCGTCTCCGGGGAGGCCGTGCCGGACGAAGTCGATACGCGGCCGTCCCAGACCAGCGTGATCGATAGGGACGTCGTGTCATCTGCCATGTTCTGATGGATGAACGAGTTGGCGAAGCGGGTGAGTGCATTCCGCCCAGACGTGACGACGACCTCACAGTCGAACCCGGCCGGCACGAGGTCGAGGACGCGGGCCGCCGTCTCATGGGGAGTCATCCTCTCACGCCCATCCGCACTCGGGAGAACCGCGCCGGCATGGCAGGGTGTCCGGTCCGCCCCACCTGGACCGGTTGGCCCTTGCCGCAGTTGGGCGTGCCCCAGAACACGGTCTCGGAGGCGCCGGCGAGCATGTCGAGTGTGCCCCAGAACCGGGGGGTGATGCCCGTGTAGGTCGGGTTCTTGAGCATCCGACCCCGTTCTCCGTTCTTGATCTCCCACCCGATCTCACACCCGAACTGGAAGTTGAGTCGGCGGTCGTCGATCGACCATGACCGGTTGGTCGCCATCAGAATGCCGTCGTCGGTTGCGGCGATCATCTCCTCGAGCGAGGAGTCTCCCGGCAGGAGGCCGACGTTCGTCATCCGGACCATCGGGAGTCGGTCGAATCCGTCAGCTCTGACCATGCCGCCGGCAGGGAGACCTGCGATCGACGCCGAGTCCCGCCCCGACAACACGCCCACCCAGATGCCGCCGGTGACGATCGGCACGCACTGTGCCGGCGTTCCCTCGTCGTCGTACCCGAACGAGCCGAGTGCACCGGGGAGGGTGGCGTCCGCGGTGATGTTCATGAGGTCCGACCCGTACCGGTGCGTGCCGAGTCTCGAGAGTTCGAGGTGTGACGTGCCGGCGAATGCCGCCTCCCAGCCGAGGATGCGGTCGAGTTCGATCGCGTGCCCGACCGATTCGTGGATCTGGAGGGCGAGTTGGGAGCCCTCGAGGATCAAGGGTTTCTCGCACTCTTCCATCTCCGCCGCCGTCAGCAGCGCAGCGGCCTCGGCCGCGATTCGCGGAGCCTCGCCGAGGTAGTCCCATTTGCGGATCGCCTCGTAGCCGGCCGACTCGTAGTGCACCCGCGACTGCGGATACGTGCGCACCTGGGTCTCGCCGTCACCGATCGACATCGCCTGGAGCCCTCCGCCCGAGTGGACCAGGTTCTGATGGATGCGGTGCCCCTCGGACGACACCAGCCACATCTCGACGTCCCAGAAGCCGAGCTGTCCGGTCGCGATTGCGACGTTCGGCTCTTCCAACATGATTCGCGTCGATTCGACGAGAAGCCCCGCCTGTTCCTCGGGCGAAACGTCGAAGGGATGTTCCACGACCTCCGTGCGGAAGGTGTCCTCGCGGGCTTCCACATCGGCGAGAACGAGGGGCGGGCCCGGCACTCGTGCGCTCGCCCGTGCGATCGCGGTGGCTTCTGCGCCGGCGCGAGCGGCATCGGCGGTGCCGAGCCTGTCCGTGGCCTGGAACCCCCAGGACGAACCGACCAGCGACCTCACCCCGACGCCGATCGTTTCGGAGAGCCCGATCGACTGGACGTCGCCGTTCTGCACATCGATCGACCGGATCCTGCGTCCCATCACCCGGGCATCGGCGTAGGTCGCGCCGGCGGCGATCGCCCCCTCCACCGCTGCCGTCGCTACATCGAACACGGCAGTGATCCTACGTTCACGTTCCACGTTCCACGTTCCACGTTCCACGTTCTACGTCCTACGTTCGCTTGGCGGGTTTGGCGGGGTGTTGGAGCGCCGCTTGGTCCGGGGCGTGTGTTGTGAGACGGTCCTCGGTCGACTCGGCGGACGAGAGGGCTGTTGCTGCCGGGAAGCCTGTGGGTGGCAAGGCCTTGGGCGTTGGGGTGCTGGGGATTCAGTCCCCGCAGAATCACAGCCAGCCGCTCGCCTTGAAACGGCGGTAGAGAAGCCCGCTGATCGACACCATCACCAGAATCGCGAGTGGGTACCCGACGTTCCAGCTCAATTCGGGCATCGAGTCGAAGTTCATGCCCCAGACACCGGCCAGCAGCGTCGGGACGGCGGCGATCGCCACCCACGCCGAGATCTTTCGCATGTCGTTGTTCTGCCGGACCGTGACCTGGGTGAGGTTGGCGTCGAGGATCGAGGTGAGCAGCTGCCGCAGGGCATTGATGCGATCGATCACCCTGATGAGGAGGTCGTGGGTGTCGCGGAAATACTCACGCAAGTCAGCGTGCACTCCGACGAAGCTTCCCTTGGAGAGCCGGTCGAGCGGCTCGACCAGGGGGATCGTGGCTTGCGAGAAGTTGATCACCTGCCGCAGCAGCCGATAGATCCGCTCGGTCGGAACCACGTCGGAGTCGGCGAACACGTCGCCCTCGACCTGCGCGATGTCGAGTTCGAGACCGTCGAGGACGACGAGGTAGTTGTCGACGACGTGTTCGGTGATCGCGTGGAGAACGGAACCGGGCCCGAGCCGCAGCGTTTCGACGTCGGCCTCCAGTGAGTGCCGCACATCGACGAGCTGGCTCGACTTCCGATGGCGCACGACCACCGCGAAGTAGTCGTTGATGAACAGGTGGATCTCGCCGAACTCCACGGTCTCGGTCGTGTCGTCGTAGATGGCGGGCTTGAGCACGACGAACAACGTCTCGTCATACCGTTCGAGTTTGGGTCGCTGATGCGCCTTGACGGCATCCTCGACGGCGAGTTCGTGGAGGTCGTACTCGTTTCGGACCGCATCGAACTCCGCCTCGTCGGGCTCGTACAACCCGATCCAGGAGAAGGACCCCGATCGACGATCCCATGCCAGGGCGCCGTCGAGCTCGAACGGATCCGGCTCTCGGTGACCGGCTCGGTAGTGGGCGGCGTCGACGATCATCGAGTGGCCCCGAACCGGTGATCCAGCACGGTCTTGAGGCGCGCTTCACCGGTCCCGCCGACGAACCACCAAGCGCCGACGGCCAGTGAACCCAGGGTGAACGCCGCGAGTGTCACGAGGTAGGCAAACCCGACGTCGGCCCGCCCCGAGTCCGAGAGGACATCGAGTGACAGGGCGAGACCGGTCAAGTATGCGGCGACACCGAGGAGGGTGTAGAACGCGGTCATGAAGCCGAACCAGCTGAAGTCGGTTCCGAAGCGGAGCGTCACGATCTTGGTGCGATCGATCGGGAAGAGGTAGGCGTCTTCGAGCTCGTGGGCGACCAGGACGTTCGAGCCGGTCCGTTCGTTGATGAAGCGCTCGAGTCTGGTGGCGTACTGCCGGGAGAAGATGAGGTATGAGGCGTCGAAGGCGGTCGAGGCCGCACCCAGGAGTGCAACGAAGGGGACGGCCAGGAAAAGCCATCGATCGACGGCCGCACCTGCAACGAACAGTCCGAGAACGGTGACCGTGGTGAAGCGGACGTCGGAGAAGAACTGCCGGTGGTACAGGGCGTTCATGCCCCGCATACGAGAGAGCTGCTGCAGGGCGATTGTGATGTCGTGATCCATGTTCACCCGTCGGCGAGGTGAACGAATCGTAGGCTGGTCAGCCCACCCGGCGGCGCCGATCGGAGAGCCAGCGACGGCGAACCGGGCGTCGTTCGTCTTCGGTCAGCCCACCCCAGATCCCCGAGACCTGATTCGTCTCGACGGCGTACGTCAGGCAGTCCTCGGTGACCTCGCAGGTCCCGCAGATCTCTTTTGCCTGCCTGATCTGCTCGGCGGCAGGGCCGGTCTCGCCCGCAGGGAAGAAGATGGATGGGTCGTGGCCGGCACATGCTGCGAGGTCCCGCCACTCGAGGACGATGACCTCTTCACCCAGGTACGGGTCGTACTGCTTGGTTGACATGGCGCTCCTCTTCGATCCGGGCCTGCGCGTGATGTACCCCGTCACTCCGCACCCCAAACCGAGGATTCCGGGATTCTTCTCAGCGTCCGAGACCCCGTTGATACCTCGCAAGCGTCCGCTCCCTTGCGAGGGCGTGATCGACGATCGGGTGGGGATACGTGTCGCCGAGGATGACCCCGGCCGCGGCGAGCTCGAGGGGAGGCGCGTCCCAGGGCGCATGGATGTGAGGGGCCGCCACCTCGATCAACTCGGGGACCCAGCGGCGGATGTAGTCACCGTCCGGGTCGAACTTCTTCGACTGTGTGACGGGGTTGAAGATCCGGAAGTAGGGCGCCGCGTCGGCGCCGGTGCCCGCCGCCCATTGCCAGTTGCCGACGTTGGAGGCCACATCGGCATCGAGCAGCAGGTGTCGGAAGTGGCGTTCGCCCATTCGCCAGTCGATGAGGAGGTCCTTGACGAGAAAGGACGCCGCGATCATCCGCACCCGGTTGTGCATCCAGCCCTCCGCCCGAAGCTGGCGCATGCCGGCGTCGACGATCGGGTACCCGGTCTTGCCATCCTTCCACGCTTCGAGACCTTCGGGGTCGTCTTCCCATTCGATCGATCGGTAGTCCGGTCGCAACGCCTGGTCCACCGACTCGGGCGTCTCGTCGAGCAGATCGGCGTAGAAGTCGCGCCATGCCAGCTGACGCACGAACGCTTCCCGCCCCGGCGTGTGAGTCCCGAGCCTGTCGATGATCGTCCGAGGGCCGATCGTGCCGAACTTCAGGTCGATGGACAGCCTGCTCGTCGTGTCGAGATCGGGGCGGTCCCGTTCGGCGGGGTACGCGTCGACGCGCTCGACGAACTGCTCCAGCCGTTCGAGCGCACCGGCCTCGCCGGCTCTGATGGGGGCGGCGTCCGTGTCTGGGACCCCATCGCCCGGATCGGATCGGACGCGCATGGGCGCCGGTGGCGGTGTGGTCGAGATCGGCGCGTCCGTCCATCGTCGATAGAACGGGGTGAACACCTGGTAGCGGCCGCCGTCGTTCGTCCGTATCGACCCGGGCTGGTGGACCACCTGCCCGTGATGTCTGGTCACCGGGAGGGTCGAGGCGATCGGTTCGTCCCGGCGGCGTGCGTAGGGCGTGTAGTCGGCGTTCCAATGGACGTGCCCGATGCCCCAGCGCTCGACCAACTCTGGCAAGACCTGTTCTGGACGCCCGCGACGGACGTACAGCCGACCATCTTGCGCAGCAAGCGAGTCGTCGAGCGCCCTCAGGCTGGCGGCCAGCATCGCTCTCTTCTGTGACGACACTCGATCCCACAGCTCGGGATCGATCACGAACACCGGGGTCACCTCGGCGCCGGTTCGGGTCGCAGCACTCCACGCAGGGTTGTCGTCGAGTCGCAGATCGCGCCGGAACCACACCATTGCACTCATGAGATCCTGTTCATCTCGTCGGCCGAATCATCGTGTGCCGGGGGATCCGGCGGGTCTCATGCGTCGGCGAGCCATGCTGCGGCGGCCGGGTTACCGGACGACACGACGCCGCCTGCTTCCTCGACGGTGATCACCAACCCGTCGAGTCGGTCTGCGTCGACGTGGAACGAGACCGTTGTCGGATCCGAGCCGAACACACCTGCGCTGATCACGGTCCCGTCCTGGATCGCCCAGAGCTGATAGGTACGCGACGGGTCGAGCGGCTCGTAGGACAGGTCGGTCAGCCAACCCTGACCGTCCGGCAGCACGATGGCGGTGCCCGTGCCGATGTCACCCGAGATCGTCACCTCGAGCGCGGTTCCGGCGGATCGAGCGCGCTCGATGGCGAGATCCACGGGCTCAACGGCGTCGATCTCCGCCTCGGCCTGTGCTACGGCCGCCTCGAGTTGGTCGACTCGTTGTCGCAGGTCGGTCACGTTCTCATTGGCGGACGACCACAACGCGCCCATGCCGATCGCAGCGGCGACGGCGGCGATGGCCGCGATCGAGGTGACGTTTTGCAGCTGCCATCGCCTCACGACGGGCTCAGCCGTCTCGGTTTCGAGTCCGCCTTCGATCCGGGCCCACAGTCCCGGTGGAGCTTCCAGTTCGGCTTCCGCCATCGCGGATGTCACGGAGCGGTGGGCGTCCACCTCGGCGCGACATTCGGCGCATCCGGTGAGGTGGAGCTCTACCGATCGGAGTTCGTCGGGATCGTCGATCGCATCCAGCGCATACACGCCGAGAAGACTTCGTATGTCGTCGTGGTCTGTCATCGGTGTTGCTCGAGAACCCGCCCCAGTTGCTTCATCCCGGACCGGATCCTGCTCTTGACGGTGCCTTCAGGTTGTTGGAGCGTCACGGCAACCTGCCGGTACGACTGTCCGCCGAAGTAGGCGAGCTCGATGGCACGCCGCTCGTCGAACGAGAGCGTATCGAGTGCTCGTCGGACGTTCTCTGCCATGTGCATGTCGATCACCTCGTCTTCGATCGATGGCGTCGAGCGGACGACCTTGAGGTGTTCGCGCTCTTCACGGGCCCGCCTGGACTGCTCCGACCGCACCCGATCCACTGACCGGCTGTGCGCCATCGTCAGCAGGAAGGTGCGGAGCTTGCCCCGGTTCGGATCGAATCGCTCGGGCTTGCGCCACAGCGACAGGAAGACGTCTTGGGCAACGTCCTCTGCGAGCACCCGGTCGTGCAGGACCCGGAGGGCGAGCCCGAACACGGCGTCGCCGTGTCGCTGGTAGGTCTCTTCCAGCGCGGCCTCGCTGCTGGGTCGGCGGGAGGCGATGACGGCGACCAGTTCGTGGTCGCTGTGATCGGCGAATGGCGATGGGGACACCGTGTACGTCGTTTCCACGAGCGAAGGTGTACCCCTGGTGGGGAAGTCGTAAACCTGGGCGGTTGCGGTCTGCACAGCCCTTCTTCGGAGCGCGCCGTCCAGCCGGATGAAGCGTTCTCAGCGGACGGGTGTCAACAGCTCCTCGACCGAAGTCGCCCGCAGGCTCGCCACGAGCACGTAGAGGGCGGTGGTCAGGTTCCCCAGGACCACGAATGAGATCAGCCAGGCGATCGAGACTCCCACCGACCGCTCACGCCAGACGACGAACACACCGAAGATGGCGATTCCGACGTAGAGGTCTATGAGCGTGACGCGGCCCCAGATGAGATCGAGGATCTGGCCGCCCTCGCCCGAGAAGTCGCCGGTGGTGAACCCGATGATCAGCGCGATCGTCATTGCTGCCACTCCCAGCGCAGACACGGTGCGGATGGCCGTCATGGTCGACTCCTCGTTGCTCGATGTGAACGGTATGGTCGCCGTCTCCCCGCGAGACGTGAAATCATGATTCGACGCCCGAAACCAGCAAAGCCAGGACCCGGCCAGGAGTCTGTGTGGGACTATCCGCGCCCGCCAGCGCTGGAGCGAGACGATCGCCTCGTCGAGGTCCGTTTCGGTGGTCAGGTCGTTGCGTCTTCCACGGGTGCGGTTCGAGTGCTCGAGACGAGCCATCCCCCCGGCTACTACCTCCCACCCGACGACGTGCGGCTCGATCTGCTCGAGGCCGAGTCCGGCTCCTCGATGTGCGAATGGAAGGGCCGGGCAGCGTATTGGACCGTGCGGGTCGGGGATCGGATCGCCGTCAATGCGGCCTGGTCGTACCCGAGCCCGACGCCCACGTTCGAATCGATCGCCGGATATGTCTCGTTCTATCCGGGTCGGGTCGACGAGGCGACGGTGGGAGGCGAAGTGGCGCGACCCCAGGCCGGTGACTTCTACGGAGGGTGGATCCTCGACGAGATCGCAGGGCCCTTCAAAGGCGAGCCCGGAACTTGGGGATGGTGACGCAGCGGACTGTGACCGTCGCTCCCGGCGTCGATCTGTCGGTGATCGCCAGGGATGCACGACCGGACATGCGAGCGTTCGTACTGGTCCACGGGCTCGCCTCGAACGCCCGGCTCTGGGACGGTGTCGGTGACCGTCTCGCCGAGCTCGGTCACGCCTCCATCGCCGTCGACCAACGTGGTCACGGGAGATCTTCGAAACCCGACGACGGATACGACTTCGAGACCGTGGCGGATGACCTCGCCGCAGTGATCGAGAAGGCGCTCGGGAGGCCGGCCGTCGTCGCCGGGCAATCGTGGGGCGGCAACGTCGTGGTCGAGCTCGCCAGGCGCCATCCCGACCTCGTATCGGGAATCGTCTGCGTCGACGGCGGGTTCATTCAGTTGGCCGACACCTTCCCGGTCTGGGCCGACGCGCGGGCAGCCCTGGCGCCGCCGGACTTCACCGGGTTCACGATGGAGCAGATGGAGACGATGTCGAAGACGAGATTCGCCGATTGGCCCCAGAGTGGGATCGCAGGCCAGCTCGCCAACTTCGAGACGGTCGACGGTCACGTTCGAGCACGCCTCTCTCGCTCCAACCACATGCGGATCCTCCGTCACCTGTGGGAGCACCGGCCCGACGAGGCCGCCGGTGAGGTGGGGGTTCCCGCTCTCGTACTGGCCGTCGGCCGGTCGGAGCCGGGCCGGGAAGAGCGGGTCGACACCTTCGTGACCGCCCTCGCCGACGGCCGGCTCACCTGGATGGACGCGCATCACGACGTCCACGCCCAGCACCCCGAGTTGGTCGCCGATCTCATGTCGGCGTTCGCTGGGGGCATCTGATGGCGGGCCGACTGGTGCTCATGGGCTCGGGAGAGCTGGCACCGACCATGGTTTCCACGCATCGCAAGACACTGGAGGCCGTGGGCGCCTCCGAGGTGGTGTTGCTCGACACGCCATTCGGATTTCAAGAGAACGTCGACGTGCTCACCGAGAAGATCGTCGAGTTCTTCGACGTGTCGCTCCGCAAGCCCACCGTGGTGGCGTCGCTGCGGACGTCCAATGCCGGAGCCGCCACATCCGAGCGGACGCTGGCAACGGTTCGTCGGGCCAAGTACGTCTTCGCCGGGCCCGGGTCGCCCTCCTACGCGCTGGGGATCTGGCAGTCGGCCGGCATGGCTCCGGCCATGCGCGAGGTGGTCGCCAACGGCGGGGCGATCGTGATGGCATCGGCCGCTGCGCTCACAGCGGGATTGAAGACGATTCCCGTGTACGAGATGTACAAGGCCGGTGCCGACCCGTATTGGCTTGATGGGTTGGATCTCTCATCTGCCTTCGGGCTGCCGATGACCGTCGTCCCCCACTGGAACAACACCGATGGGGGCAATCACGACACCAGCCGCTGCTATATCGGTGAGCGCAGGCTGTCGAAGCTCGAAGCCGAACTCGAACACGGAATCCTCGGGATCGATGAGCACACGGCGGTGACGATCGACTTCGGTCGGGGCACGCTCGTGGTGTCCGGAGCCTCGAGCGCCGTGTTGCGGGGGACGGATCTCGTCACTCTCGAGGCGGGTGACACCATTGAACTCGAGAAGGCGGCGGAGATCCTGGGAGGCGCATACGCGGGATCGGTGGACGCCGTGGCGCCCACGGCACCAGGATTCGCCGCTGCGCTCGAGGACGGTGACATCGACGGTGCTGTCGAGGCGGCGCTGGAGGTCGAACGGGAGGTCTTCATCGGTGAAGGTGATCGTGCGGCCCTGCGGTCGGTGATCGTCGAGCTCGGCGAGGCGGCCAGATCCGGCGTGCAGGATCCCCGCGAGGTGGTCGGTGGTTACGTCGAGGCGATGCTCGAGCTGCGCAAGCAAGCCCGGGAAGCCAAGCGCTACGACGAGTCGGACGTGATCCGCAACCGACTCGTCGAGTTGGGCGTCGAGGTCCGTGACACCCCCGACGGCGTCGAATGGGACCTGCTCGACTGACGCAGGCCCACGCTTCGATTGGTAGACGTGCCTTCTTGTCGCAGGGACGGAGGACGGGCGGCGGTTGTTCTCGTGCTTCTTTGAGAGCGCCCTGCAACAAGAAGATCGAGGATCGGTGCTTTGGAGGCTCAGAGCCGCGTCCTGCGGGTCGTGCGCCAAGGCTCTGAAGTGCGTTCCGTCGTTCTTGTCACTCCGCCCAACCAGAGCTCGGCCGATCGCTCGCAGGTTCGGGAGCTGCGCAACAAGAACTCCTTTCGGGAGCGTCGACCCCTTGGATATCGAACTCCTCATGGATGGCGGTAGAGCATGGCGCCCCAGTGGGCGCCGGCGCCGAAGGCGGTGAAGCAGGTGATCGAACCGGCTTCCATCCGGCCCTGCTCCCACAGTTCGTGGAACAGGATCGGGAGGGTCCCTGCGGTGGTGTTGCCCCAATGGTCGATGTTGGACGGCACCAGCTCTTCGTCGACGCCGAGCTGCTTGCGGACCCCTGCGAGGATGCGCTCGTTGGCCTGGTGGGCGATCACGACGCCCAGGTCGTCGACTTCGAGTCCGGCGTCGTCGAGCGCCAGTTTGATCGAGTCTGGCATGAGCCGCACCGCCTGGCGGTAGAGCCCTCCTCCGTCCATGCGGGGCATGTGAAGGCCGGCCTGGAGCTGGGCTTCGGAGGCGAACGGCCGCTGGAGCGACCCCAGGCCAGGCACGATGATCAGCTCGAAATGCTCGCCGTCGGTGTGGAGGCTGGAACTGAGGAAGCCGACATCGGCTGCGTCCGATCGCTGCAACACCATCGCTCCTGCGCCATCTCCGAAGAGCACGCTCCAAGCGCGGTGTTCGGTGTTGCGGGAGTACTCCTCGGGTGTCGGCTCGCGATCCGTCTTGCCCAAGACGATGTCCCAGGTGGCACCCCAGGGGAGATAGCCGGCGTGCACCTCGGCGCCGATCACCGCCACCGTCTCGGCCTTACCCGAACCGATCAACGCGTCGGCCATGTCCAGGGCGTACAGGAAACCCGAGCACTGCTGGCGAATGTCGAAGACCGGGATGTGGCCGAGACCCATCTTGTTCTGTACCAGCCCGGCGATGCCAGGATTGGTGAGGTCCGGTGTCATGGTCGCCGTGATGAGGGCATCGACGTCATCTGGCCCGAGACCCGCGGATGCCAGCGCTGCGGTCCCCGCCTCCGTGGCGAGATCCGACGTCCCGATCCCCGGGTCGACGAAGCGGCGGGAGACGACACCGGAGCGTGAACGGATCCATTCGTCGGACGTGTCCATGATCTTCGCCAGGTCGTGGTTCGTCACCTTGTTCGGTGGGACCGCTACCCCGGTCCCGATGATCACCGCCGGCATCCTCATTTCCTTCTACCGGTTTCACTCCGCCACCCATAGGATCCCGCCGATGGGAGACACGACTCTACGAGAGATCCAGGACGAACTGCGCTCCCTGCTGGAAGGGCGCGCCGGCATCGTCGACGGAATCGTCGCTCCGATCGTCTTCGTTCTGGCCAACGCCATCGCCGGGATGCCGGCCGCCGCCTATGCGGGAGTGGGCGTCGCGGTGGCGGTCGTCCTCGTCAGGCTCGCCCGGCGCAACGACCTTCGCTACGCCGTGTCGGGGCTGTTCGGTACTGGGTTGGCGATCGCCCTGGCACTTCGTTCCGGCGACGCCCAGGACTACTTCCTCCCCGGGATCATCTCCGGCGTCGCAACGACGGCGATCGCCGTTATCTCGATCGCCGTTCGGCGCCCGATGGTCGCCTACATGAGCTGGGTGACGAGGCAATGGCCCCTCGACTGGTACTGGCAACCGACGGTCCGGCCCGCCTACGCCCGGGTCACCTGGCTGTGGGCGGGGTTCTTCGCCGTGCGGACCGGAGTGCAGATCTGGCTGTTCCTGACGGATCAGACGACCGCGCTCGGCTTCGTCCGGGCGGCCACCGGCTGGCCCGGGACCATCGCGTTGCTGATAGCGACCTTCATCGTCGGTCGGAACCGCCTGCTCGCCCTGGGCGGCCCCACGGTCGAGCAGTTCGAGTCCAACGCCCCGAAGTCCGAATGGGAGCCCCAACCGAGCGGGTTCTGATTGCGGACGTCACCGGGGCCTAGGAGCCCGACCTGGGTTACCCTGTGGATATGCCGAGGATTCGAGCCGAGAACATCGAGGCGCACAAGCTCAAGACGCGTCGAGAGATCCTCGAGTCGACCCACAGTCTGCTCGAGGAGATCGGGTCGGCCGACATCTCACTCGGCGAGGTCGCTCACGAGGCAGGCATCGGTCGGACAACGCTGTACGAGTACTTCCGAGACAAAGACGACCTCATCGCCTCGTTGGTCGAGGATCGGTTGCCCGGGGTCGTGGATGACTTGATCGCACGCCTTGATTCCACGGAGGGAACGGAGCGCCTCGTGGAGCTCGCGAAGTCGACTGTGCACTTCGTCGTCTCCGATCCGGTGATGGGCTTGATCCTCCACCGCGAGCTGCCCCGGCTGTCGTCGGAGGCCCAGGAGCGGATCCGCGCAGCACACTCCGAGCTCGCCATGGACATGGTCGGCGCCTATCGAGTGTCCGTGGAACGAGGCGAGCTGCGTCCGATGGCCGTCGACATCGCCGGCCGGTTCATGCAGGACACGATCATGTCGGCCGCCCGGATCCTGATCAGCGCCGAGAGCCCCGAAGCCCGTTACCCCGAGGTCGCCGCCGAACTCGAGCGCTTCCTGCTCGGTGGCCTCGCTCGCTGAGCTCGCTCGCTGAGCTCGCTTCGCTTGGCAGCGTGTCTTCCTCGCCAGTGGCTCGGAGCGTCTCTTCTGCTCCGGCCCCAGGGGGCCTCCGCAGAGCGTTTCTTCACTCCGTGAGCGTATCTTCACTTCGTGAGCTTCTCCGCGACCTGCGTCGCTTCGAGCATTGCGATGCGCTCAGAGTCGACGCGTCGTTCGATCCGCCTCATGGCGCGCTGTCGACATGAGGTCGCGGACACGCCGCCGAAGGCGAAGACACGCTCAAGCCGCCAGGCTTGAAGACACGCTCCGGCCCCATAGGCCGGAAGACACGCCGCCGAAGGCGATGACACGCCGCGAAGCGCAGCGAGCGAGCCCTCCCTGCCATAATCCCAGGCAATGGGGACCGATCGATATCGCAACAGGGAGCTGTCCTGGCTCGACTTCAACAGCCGTGTCCTGGCGTTGGCCGAGGACCCGAATCTGCCACTGCTGGAGCGTGCTCGATTCCTCTCGATCTGGGCCTCGAATCTCGACGAGTTCTACATGGTGCGCGTCGCCGGGCTGATGGAGCTCGAAGCGTACGGAGCGCACGGCAACTCACCCGATGGTCTCGAGCCGACCGAACAGTTGCTGCTGATCCGCGAGGAGACGGCGCGCCAGTACGCACGCGCCCATCGAACGTTCCGTGAAGACGTCGCCCCCGCACTGGCATCCGCCGGGATCGCCCTCGACGATTACGACAACCTCGACGACGAGGACCGCAGTTACCTCGACGACATCTTCCGTGAGCGGGTGTTCCCCGTCGTCACACCGCTCGCGGTCGACCCCGCCCACCCCTTTCCATACATCTCGAACCTCTCGATGAACCTGGCGGTGCTCGTTCGCAATACCGACACCGGCGTCACCCGATTCGCCCGCGTGAAGGTCCCGCCGATCCTGTCCCGCTTCGTCGTGCTCCCCGACGGCGAGCGCTATGTGCCACTCGAACAGGTCATCGCCTCCCACCTCGACATGCTGTTTCCCGGCATGGAAGTGGTTGCGCACCACGTCTTCCGGGTTACCCGCAACGCCGATCTCGAGATCGAGGAAGAGGAGGGCGACGATCTCCTCGCAGCGATCGAATCGGAGCTGACACGGCGCGGGTTCGGCCGGGTCGTCCGGCTCGAAGTCGCTCCGACCATGACCGACGACGTGCTCGATCTGCTGATCCGGGAGATGAGCCTCACGAGGAACGAGGTGCTCGTCGTCGACGGTCCGCTCGACATGTCCGGGCTGGGGGTGCTCACCGAGATGGAGCGGCCGGATCTCCTGCACGATCGCTGGTCGTGGGTGACCCAGCCGCGCCTTGCCCCCACGGCCGAGGGACCGGCGAGGATCTTCGACGCGATCCGCGAAGGCGACCTGCTGGTCCATCATCCGTACGACTCCTTCACCTCGTCGGTTGCAGCGTTCATCGACCAGGCGGCTCACGATCCGAACGTGCTCGCGATCAAACAGACGCTCTATCGCACCTCGGCGAACTCCCCGATCATCCAATCGCTGATGTACGCCGCGAAGGAGGGCAAGCAGGTCGTCGTGCTCGTGGAGTTGAAGGCGAGATTCGACGAGGAGCGGAACATCGAGTTCGCCCAGCGCCTCGAAGACGAGGGCGTCCACGTCGTCTACGGCGTGATCGGCCTGAAGACGCACACGAAGATCGCGCTGGTGGTCCGTGACGACGGGGAGGCGGGCATCCGGCGCTACGCCCACATCGGCACGGGCAACTACAACGACGCCACCGCCCGAATCTACGAGGACCTCGGGCTGCTGACCGCCGACCCCGCGATCGGCGCCGATCTGTCGGACCTGTTCAACTACCTGACCGGCTACAGCCAGCAGACCACCTACCGGAAGCTGCTGGTCTCGCCGAACTCGTTCCGGTCGCGGATCACCCAAATGATCCGTGACGAGGCCGCACGCGGCAGCGACGGGCTCATCACCTTGAAGATGAACTCGCTGGTCGACGAGCGGCTGATCGAAGAGCTCTACGCAGCCTCGGAGGCCGGCTGCCGGGTCGACCTGATCGTTCGAGGGATCTGCTGTCTCATCCCGGGGATCCCCGGGATGAGTGACAACATCACCGTGCGGTCGATCGTCGGGCGCTACCTGGAGCATTCTCGTGTCTTCCGGTTCGGAGCCCGGGGTCGAGAACGCACGTACCTGATCGGCTCGGCCGATCTGATGCCCCGCAACCTCGACCGTCGGGTCGAGGCCATCACCCCCGTCGAGGATCCCGACCTCCAGTTCCGCATCGACGAGATCCTCGAGGTGCTCCTGGCCGACGATTCACTCGCCTGGAAGCTCGGCCCCGGGATCGACTGGAAGAAGGTCCCCAGCGAGATCGGAGTCGACTCCCACATCACCCTCCGCGCGCTGGCAGAGGCTCGCGCGGCGCGAGAGGCCTGAGCCCTCCACATCGGCGGCCGGCGGCGCGCCTTCGGGCTGACCCGACACCGGCCGGACGTCGGGTTTTCCGGCTTTCGGCGGCGAGAAAAGGACCAATGGCGTTCGCCTGCCGTTCACCGGCTTGTTACCTTCCCGGCGCCGTGACCACTCCAGCCGCGCCTCCGGTAACGACGAGACAGCCCAGGACCTGGCTCCGCGTTGTGCTCGTGTTGGGGCTCTTGTTCATCTTCCTGGTCGGTGTCAAGGGACTCGAGTCTGGCATCAAGGCCTTCGGCGCCGACTTCGCCGATCGACTCTTCGATACGGTCTCGTCCCCGATTGCCGGCCTGTTCGCCGGGATACTCGCCACCGTGCTCGTGCAGTCGTCCTCCGTCTCGACGGCGACCATCGTCGGGTTGGTCGGCTCGGGGGCGTTGACGGTCGGCGCAGCCGTCCCGATGATCATGGGAGCCAACATCGGCACCACCGTCACCAACACGCTCGCCTCGCTCGGGCATGTCAGGCGTGGCGCCGAGTTCCGCCGTGCCTTTGCCGGAGCGACCGTTCATGACTTCTTCAACCTCTTGGCGGTGATCGTCTTCCTGCCTCTCGAGCTCCTGACCGGCTTCCTTTCCTCGGCGGCCACTGCGCTGACCGACGTGCTCGCCGGGCAGACGTCGCTGGCCGGGGTTGCGCCTGAGGGGAGTCCGATCAAAGACGCCATCAAGGTGCCGGTGTCGTGGTTCGAGAGCGGCGTCGAGAGTCTCACGGACTCGTCCACCGTGCTCGGTGTTGCGCTGCTCGTCGCCGGGCTCGCGCTGATCTTCCTCGCGCTGGCGATGATCACGAAGAACATGCGAGCAGTCATGGAAGGCAGGATCGAACGGTCGCTCAACGCAGTCCTCAGCAAGGGGGCGGGGATCGGGGCGATGTTCATCGGGCTCATCATCACCATCGCCGTTCAGAGCTCGTCGATCACGACCTCCGTGCTCATCCCGCTGGTGGCCGCCGGAGTGCTCTCGCTCGAGAACGCATACCCCGTCACGCTCGGAGCGAACGTCGGCACGACGGTCACTGCGCTGCTTGCGTCCGTGGCAGCCGATCGGCCCGAGGCGTTGACCATCGCGCTCGTCCACACGCTCTTCAACATCTCGGGAATCCTGCTGTTCTACCCGATCCCGCGATTGCGCGCCGTCCCGATCATCCTCGCCACGAAGCTGGCAGCCGTGGCGGCCGAGCGGAAGCAACTCGTCGTGGCATACGTGGTCGGCCTGTTCGTTGTCGTGCCGATTCTCGGTATCGTGATCTTCTAGAGGTGAGGTGAGTCACATGGTGCTCGATTTCTTCAGGTCAAGCTCGGAGGGTTCTCTCGAGAGAATCGAACAGAGCGTGAAGGAGATGCTCGCCGACAACAACACGACCTTCGGTCTCGCCACCGATGCCGTCTTCGGGCGGGTCGATCCCGCCGAGATCGGGAAGGATCTCCGCAAGTCGGACCGACAGGTCAACAAGGGCGAGCGTTCGATCCGCAGGGAACTGATCATCCACGCCGGTGTGGCCGGTGCGGCCGACTACCCGCTCATGCTGGTGTACATGTCGATCATCAAGGACATCGAACGAGTCGGTGACTATTCGAAGAACATCTGGGATCTGACCACCGACGGGTTCATGTTGAAAGGAACACCCGACGAGGCGATGTGGGCAGATCGGTTCGCGCGCACTCAGGACCTCATCAACGAGACGGCGGTCATCTTCTCCGAGCGGAATGCCGAGCAGGCAACTGCCAGGCTGACCCAGATGGACGAGTGGACGTCGGACTTCGACGACGAGGTCTCGACCCTCGTGCGTGAGGGTTCGTCTGCCGGGCCGGCTGTCCCGAGAGCGCTGCTGAACCGGTACCTCAAGCGGATCACGGCGCACCTCATGAACGTGATGACCGCCGTCGTCATGCCGCTCGATCGCCTCGACTATTGGGACGAGGACAAGGTGGATCGGGTCGACTGACCCGAACGCCGAAACGTTCACCTCCCGTTCACGTTGCGGGTCCTTTCGGTTCAGACCGTCTCTCTACGTTGATCCCGGGGTCGGGGCACATCGTCTCGGTCTCGTGCAATCACACATCCGAAGACGCAGGGGAGAGCTCAGCGTGACGAAATCTCGCAAGACCGTGACGATGTTCGCGGTGACCGCACTGGTGTTGGCAGCGTGCGGAGATACCGACTCCGGTGACACCACGGACACGACGGCATCGGCTCCGGCAACGACTCAGCCGTCCGATACCACCGCCACACCGGCCGACTCGGGCGGTCCCTCATCCGATCTCGGGCTGCCGGTCATCGACCCTCTCGATGTGCCCACCGGTGAGGTGGCGATCGCCGGCTCGTCGACCGTCTTCCCGCTGTCGACTGCGGTGATGAGCCTCTGGGAAGACGAAGGCGGTCCCGGCTATCCCATCGACTCCATCGGCTCGGGAGGTGGCTTCGAGCGGTTCTGTGTGGAGGGGGCCTCGGACATCTCGAATGCCTCGCGTCCGATCAAGGACGAAGAGGTCGCTCAGTGCAACGACATCGGTCGCGAGCCGATCGAGATCCGTGTCGGTACCGATGCGTTGTCGCTTGTCATCAGCCAGGGCAACTACTTCGCTCAGGAGCTGACGTTCGAGGAGATCGCGACGGCGTTCTCGCTCACGGACCCCGGAGCCACGTGGGCCGACGTCAACCCCGACTTCCCAGCGCACCCGATCCAACTGTTCACGCCGGGCGCTGATTCGGGGACGTTCGACTACTTCAACGAGGAGATCTTCGACGAGACGGACTCCTCTCCGATCCTGTCGTCGATCGCTCAGATCGTCGGTGAGGACGACAACGTGACCGTTCAGGGTGTCGCCGGGGACGGCTGCACCGAGGGCGACCTGGCGTCGACCTGCGCGATCGGCTACTTCGGGTACGCCTTCTTCGCCGAGAACGCCGACCTCCTCCAGGCCGTCGCCGTGGATGCCGGAGACGGTCCCGTGTCGCCGGGCGACGACTCGGTGAACGAGGGCACCTACCCACTCGCCCGACCACTGTTCATGTACACCGACGCCGGCATCGTGGCCGAGAAGCCTCAGGTCGCCAGCTTCATCGCCTTCTACCTGAACCGGGTCAACGAGGTGATCGGCGATGTCGGGTACTTCCCCGCACCGCAGTCGGCGCTGCAGGAGGCGGCAGACGCCATCAAAGCAGCGGCCGACTTCTAGATGAGGCCGTCTTGATGCGCCCATCGAGCGGTTTGGAACGTGGCTCGGCCGGTACACCGGCCGAGCCAGGCGTCCGCGTCGAGGAGCAGCCATGACGACGGATACCCCGGCAGCAGCCGGCGCCCTCGCCATGTCGCTTCGGAAGCGATCGAGGCCGGCTGAGCTGCTCATCCGAGTAGCGCTGTTCCTGTGCGGCGTCGTGTCGATCGCGACCACCTTCGGCATCCTCTACGAACTCGGCAAGGAATCGCTGCTCTTCTTCCAGGACGAGCGGGTCTCGGTCGCCGAGTTCCTCACCGGAACCGTCTGGCAGCCCGGAGCCGGATCCTTCGGTATCTGGGCGCTGATCCTCTCAACGGTGCTCATCAGCCTGATCGCGATGATGGTCGCGCTCCCACTGGGGCTCGCTTCTGCGATCTACCTGTCCGAGTACGCGTCGGAGCGAGTCCGCCAGATCCTCAAACCGATGCTCGAGGTGCTCGTCGGAATCCCCACCGTGGTGTACGGGTTCTTCGCTTTGACCTTCATGACGCCTCTCCTGCGGTCGGTGATCGGTGACAACGTCGTAGGGTTCTTCAATGTCGCGTCCGCCGGCATCGTCGTGGGGATTCTGATCATCCCGCTGGTCAGTTCGCTGTCAGAAGACGCCATCCACGCCGTTCCCGATTCGCTCCGACAGGCGGCGTACGGGCTCGGTGCGTCGAAGCTCGAGGTGTCGACCCGAATCGTGCTTCCCGCCGCCCTCTCAGGCATTGCGGCCGCGTTCGTCGTGGCGATGTCACGGGCGGTGGGGGAGACCATGGTCGTTGCGTTGGCTTCTGGGGCGGCGCCCCGGAACTTTCACCTGACCGAGGACTCGCTCTTCGGCTACATCCTCAATCCGTTCCAGCCGGGCGAGGCCATGACCGGCCACATCGTCCGGATCTCCAGCGGAGACCTCAGCTACAACACCATCGACTACAACTCGATCTTCGCCATCGGGCTCACGCTGTTCTTCATGACGCTCGGCCTCAACATCCTGAGTCGTCGCTTCGTGAAGCGGTTCAGAGAGGTGTACGAGTGACCGCCACCGCACCCGAGAAGGTCGAGCCGCGCGATCTGTACCCAACCGACGACGAATTCGTCGCACTACTCAATCGGCGCAGCCGCAAATCCTTCCTGGCGCAGAGCGGCTTCCTGCTCGCGCTGATCATCGCCGTCCTGGCATTGTTCACGTTGCTCTACACCGTCATCAACGACGCCTTCGGGCTCGTCGCCATCGTCAACGCGCAGAACCCCGAAGACGTCGTGGCGGAATTGGGCCTCGACCCCCAAACCACATCGCTGAGGGACCTCGACAAGGACCAGCTCGTCGGTCTTCTCGAAGGTGCCGTCTCGAGCGGTGTCGGGCGCCGGCTCGAGCGCGAGCAGCGGTTCTACCCCGACCGGCTCGTGTTCGAGTCCCAGCAGAAATGGGACGAGATCTGCGCCTCGGACGAGCCTCCAGCAGGCTGCACCGGCGGGATCCGCAACCAGGCCGACGTGCTCGCCCTGGTTCGCGAGCGGGTCGTCCAACCGGACGTGATCGCCTCGAATGATCTGGTCCCGTCGTTGTTCGACCGCCAGGGATTCGAGCGGTCCGTGCTCGACGCATTCGAGACCTCCCCCCAGCGATTCGGTGATTACACCGCAGATGAGGTGAGATTCGAGTGGAGGGCGTGGCTCAACCTCGACTTCATCCGATCCCCCCAGAACTCCACCCCCGAGCTCGCCGGGATTCGCACTGCCATCCTCGGCTCGACCTATCTCGTGCTCATCACGATGCTGTTCGCGGTGCCGGTCGGGGTCGGCGCCGCCATCTATCTCGTCGAGTTCGCCAAGCCGAGTCGGCTCAACGAGTTCATCCAGACGAACATCTACAACCTCGCAGGAGTCCCCTCGATCATCTACGGGATGCTCGGGTTGGCCGTGCTCGTGCGCACCTTCGAGCCGCTGACCAGCGGTTCGCTCTTCCTCGGCGATGGGGCGGCGAGCAACGGCCGGACGATCCTCTCGGGTGGCATCACCCTGGGCTTGCTGATCCTGCCGGTCGTGATCATCAGCGCCCAGGAGGCGCTCAAGGCGGTCCCCAACTCGCTCCGACAGGCCGGCCTCGGGCTGGGGGCAACCAGGTGGCAGACCGTTCGCAGCCAGGTCCTGCCGGTTGCGCTTCCAGGCATCCTCACAGGTGCGATCCTCGCCGTCGCCCGGGCAATCGGTGAGACGGCGCCGCTGATCGTGGTCGGTGCGGCAGGGTTCATCACCTCGGATCCGACCGGCCCCTTCTCGAACTACACGGCGATGCCGATCCAGATCTTCCAGTGGACCTCGCTGCCCCAGGAGGAGTTCCGCAACATCGCAGCTGCGGCCATCCTCGTGTTGCTCGTTCTCCTGTTGACTCTCAATGCAGCCGCCGTGATACTCCGAAACCGATACTCCAGGAGAGCCTGAAGATGTCCGACACCGAGACCGCACCCGCCATGAGCAGAGCATCCGATCGCCCAATCGACATCACGACCCGAATGCGCTCGACAGGCGACGACACCAGATCGATGCAGATCGAGGACGCGGTCATCGAGGCTCGGGGTCTCGGGGTCTACTACGGCGAATTCAGAGCCGTCCGTGACGTAACGATGAGGTTCGGCAAGAACGAGATCACCGCACTGATCGGTCCGTCGGGGTGTGGGAAGTCGACGGTGCTGAGGTGTTTCAACCGGATGAACGATCTCATCCCGTCCGCCCGTGTCGAAGGCACGGTGATCTACAACGACACCGACATCTATTCCGACGACGTCGACCCCGTCGAGGTTCGTCGTCGGATCGGCATGGTGTTCCAGAAGCCGAACCCCTTCCCGAAGTCGATCTTCGACAACGTCGCATGGGGAGCGAAGATCAATGGCTTCAAGGGTTCGAAGGGTGAACTCTCCGATCTGGTCGAGCGAGCGCTCCGGCAGGCCGCCTTGTGGGACGAGGTGAAGGACAAGCTGCCCGAGAGTGGCTACTCCCTCTCGGGAGGCCAGCAGCAACGACTCTGTATCGCACGGGCGATCGCCACCAATCCGGATGTCGTGCTGATGGACGAGCCTGCCTCGGCCCTGGATCCCATCGCCACGCTGCGCATCGAAGAGCTGATGCAGGAACTCAAGAACGACTACTCGATCATCATCGTCACTCACAACATGCAGCAGGCGGCGCGCATCTCGGATCGGACCGCGTTCTTCTCTGTCGACGTCAACGACGCAGGCATGCGTACCGGTCGGCTCGTGGAGTATGGGTACACAGACAAGATCTTCACGACACCGGAGCACGAAGAGACCGAGCAGTACATCACCGGACGATTCGGATGACCGGGCGGACGGAGAGGAGCTGATGGTGGACCAGAGAACGCATTTCCACGCAGAGCTCGATTCACTCGAGCAGAGCATCCACGAGATCGGAGACCGAGCCCACGACATGATCGGCAAGGCCGTTCAGGCGCTCATCGTCGGTGACGCCGAGCTCGCCGACGAGGTCCAGGCCAGCGACCGGTTCATCGATCAGATGTACCTCGACATCCACAATCGCTGGATCAACCTGATCGCCCGACAACAACCGATGGGCGCCGACCTGCGCCTGATGTCGGTCCTCCTCCACATGAACGTGACGCTGGAACGGACCGGAGACCAGGCCGTGAACATCGCGAAGCTGGCCGAGCTGTGTCGAGGGCTCCCGAGCAGCAGTCGCGTCAACCAGCAGATCCAGGAGATGGCCGACCTCGTCCGGCCGATGCTGCGAACCGCCATCGAGAGCTTCATCCGGCGGGATGCCGACGAGGCACGGCTCCTGCCGGCGATGGACGAGCCAGTGGACCGGCTGAACATGGGCATGTATCGGGAGGTGGTGGCCCTCGGCACCGACCCGAAACTGCTCGAATGGGCGACTCACATGATGATGGCGTCGCGAGCACTCGAACGGATCGGCGATCAGTCCGTCGACATCGGTGAACAGGTCGTCTACCTGGTCACGGGTGAACTGCACGATTTCAACGAGGAGGCGCTCGATGAGCGGGGGAGCGAGGTCTGAGACGAAACATCGCGTGCTCGTCGTCGAGGACGAGGTCGCGCTGGCGGAGTCGGTCAGGTACGCGCTCGAAGTGGAGGGATTCGACGTCACGACCGTCGGCACCGGTCGTGAAGCGGTCGAGCGCTTCCGAGCGGTGAGTCCGTCGCTCGTCCTGCTCGACGTCATGCTCCCCGAGTCGTCGGGTCTCGACGTCTGCCGCCGGATTCGAGCCGAATCTGGTGTGCCGATCATCATGGTGACCGCTCGAGACGGTGAGGCAGACACGGTTGCCGGTCTCGAACTCGGTGCCGACGACTACGTGACGAAGCCCTTCTCGATGCGGGAGCTGATGGCGAGAGTGCGAGCACAGATCCGCCGAATCGACCGGTCGGTAACGCCGACGGAGCCCAACGACGTGCTGCGTTCCGGCGGTATCGAGCTCGATGTGGACGCGCACGAGGTCCGCGTCGATGGCGAGCTCGTGAAGCTCCGCCCGAAGGAGTTCGACCTGCTCGAGTCGCTGATGCGCCGGGTGAACCGGCTCGCGACCCGTGATGTCCTCATCGACGAGGTGTGGGGACCGTCATACTTCGGTGATACGAAGACGCTCGATGTGCACATCAAGCGTCTCCGGGAGAAGCTCGAATCCGATCCGTCGAAGCCCAGGAAGATCGTGACCGAGCGAGGGCTCGGGTACAAGTTCGTCGATGTTTGATCGAGTGAGACTCGGGGTTCGGACGCTGCGCGGCCGCGTCCTCTCCCTGTTCACGATCGTCTTTCTCCTGTTGTTGGTCCTCGTGGCGATCCTCGTTCGCAACGGCGTACGCGACTCGCTGATCGAGCAGCTCGCAGACGACCTCGTCGAGAAGGCGGCCTTGGTCGCCCTGACGCTGCCGGACGTCGACCCGCAGCGCGACGTGACGCAGCAGGCGGTGGTGTTGGATGCGCGGGTGACCTTGATATCGGTGGACGGGCGGGTGCTCGCCGACTCGGAATCGGACCCCGCGGTGATGGACGATCACTCCGACAGGCCTGAGGTCATCGCTGCGATCACGGGCGAGATCGGCCGTTCATCTCGCTACAGCGAAACCACAGACGAGAACCGCCTGTACGTTGCGTTGCCCCCCGAAGACGGCCGGATCGTACGGCTGTCCGTCACAGAGGGGAAGATCGACGATGAGCTGAGTGCGGTGACAGGGCGGATCGTCACGGCGATCGCGTTGGTCGGCATCGTTGGCCTTCTCGGTGCGATGTTCGTCTCGGCGCGCATCGCCCGCCCCATCGCTGCTCTGACCGAGACGGCGGATGCCGTGGCAGGCGGCCGTATCGACGCGCAACCCGGGCGGTCGTCCACGATCGAGCTCGATCGCCTCGGTCAGGCGATCGGTCGAATGGCATCCGATCTGGGTCGCCGGATCCGTGAGAGCGAGGAGGAGCGAGAGACGCTCGAAGCCGTTCTCGGTGCGCTACCGGAGGGTGTCCTGCTGGTCGAGCCCGACGACCGGCTCTCGTATGCCAACGGCCCGTTCAGCGATCTGTTCGGTGTGGTGCCGGACCGCCTCAAGGCGTTGACTCCCGCCAGTGTTCAGCGAGCCGTACGGACAGCCCGAGATGGCCAGGTGGTCCGGCTGGACGTCGAACTGGGTGCTCCGGCGAGAGTGGTGTCGGTCGTGGCGACTCCGATCCGCGATGACATCGCCCGAGTGCTCGTTGTCGCAGCCGACATCACCGAACGGCATCGTTTGGAGGCGATGCGTCGCGACTTCGTAGCCGACGCATCGCACGAACTCAAGACACCGATCGCATCGATCCTCGCGTCCTCCGACGCTCTGCAGCTCGCCCTGTCGCGGGACCCTGATCGGGTGGAGGGGTTCGCGGCACAGATCGAGACGGCTGGACGCCGTCTCGCCCGGATCGTCTCGGATCTCCTCGACCTCTCCCGGTTGGAGGCGTCGGCTCGCTCCGATGAGGCGACTCGGCTCGACGGCGTGGTGATCGAGGAGATCGAGCGTCTGAGAGCACGAGCCGAATCCGCCGGCATCTCGGTGGTCGCCGACCTCGCACCTGTCACCGTCTCGGGACCATCGTCCGACTGGGCGCTGGCCATCCGTAACCTGTGCGAGAACGCGATCGCGTACACCGACGGCGGTGGCCGCGTATCCGTCACGCTCATCCCGCACGTCGACTCGGTCGAACTGGCAGTCGCCGACACCGGAGCGGGCATCCCGACTCGATCACTCAATCGCGTCTTCGAGCGGTTCTACCGAGTCGACGTGGCTCGCTCCCGGGAGACAGGCGGAACCGGGCTCGGTCTCGCCATCGTCAAACACGTCGCCGAGCGACACGGCGGATCCGTCTCGGTGTCTTCCGAGCTGGGGGTCGGATCCACGTTCCGAGTCACGATCCCGATCAGTCGGCCGATCGGAGCCGAATCGCAAACGCGCACGTGAGGCCCGTCGGGCGGTTGAGCCGTCGCCGCCTGCTGGCACGGTGGTTCCTGAATACCACTGACGACAGGTAGCGTTGTGCATCCGATGTCGCTGCTAGCCCGCATCTCCGATCCCTCCGATCTCGACGACCTCTCTCTGGTAGAACTGGACGAGCTCGCCGAGGAGATCCGAGCCTTTCTCCTCGACAAGATCTCCCGCACCGGTGGGCATCTGTCCCCGAACCTCGGCATCGTCGAGTTGACCATCGCGCTCCATCGGGCGTTCGACTCGCCGACCGATCGGATCTTCTGGGACGTCGGCCACCAGGCATACGTCCACAAGATGCTGACCGGCCGCCAGGAGGGCTTCGACCGTCTCCGGTCGTTCGGCGGCATGAGCGGCTATCCGTCGCGATCCGAGAGCGACCACGACTTCGTGGAGAACAGCCACGCGTCGACCTCGATTTCCTACGCCCTGGGAAATGCACTGGCCAGCGGTGACGGATTCTCCATCGCCGTGATCGGCGATGGGGCGTTCACCGGCGGACAGGCCTACGAGGCACTCAGCCACCTATCGGTCCTTCGACCAGAGAAGCTGATCGTCGTTCTCAACGACAACGGTCGGTCATATGCGCCCACCGTGGGAGGGCTCGCCATGCTGGCGGGACTCGCCGGGCTCCGGTTCGACCCCCGCTACGAGTGGGCGAAGCGGACGACGGGCAGGATGCTGCGCACCATGCCGGTGGTCGGTGAGACCGCCGACGAGCTCGCCATGCGGTTCAAGGAGGCGGTCAAGCAGGTGATCGAACCGTCGACGGTGTTCGACACGCTCGGACTGAAGTACTCGGGCCGCATCGACGGTCACGACATCCCCCTCATCGAGGAGACGCTCCGGCGGGCGAAGGAGTTCCGTGAACCGGTCGTGGTGCACATCGTCACCGAGAAGGGAAACGGATACGAGCCCGCCATCGCCGACGAACTCGACAAGCTCCACGGCGTCTCGACCTTCGATATCGCCACCGGGCAGCCGTTGAAGTCCGAAACGAAGTACACCGACGTGGCCGGGGTCGCACTGCTCGAGGCGGCGCGTAACGACCCCGACCTGGTGGGGATCAGCGCCGCGATGGTGTCGTCGACCGGGCTGCAGCAGATGTCGGAGGAATTCCCGCACCGGGTCATCGACGTCGGGATCGCCGAGCAACACGCCGTCGGACTCGCGGCCGGCCTCGCCATGGCCGGCAAGCGGCCCGTCGTTGCGATGTACTCGACGTTCCTCCAGCGCGCCATCGATCAGGTCACGATGGACGTCTGCCTCCACGACCTCCCCGTGACGTTCCTGCTCGATCGGGCCGGCGTCACCGGCCCCGACGGTTCGTCCCATCACGGCGTCTTCGACATCTCCCTGCTGCGAGGTATTCCCAATCTCGTGATCGGAAGTCCGGCCGATGCCACCGAGTTGGCCGGGATGGTCGCCACCGCGGTCAGCCACGATGGCCCGGTCGTGGTGAGGTACCCGAAGGCGGCCGCAACGTCCCTCCCTGCCATGCCCGTCGATCCGGTTCCCATCGGCACCTGGGTCGAGGTGCAGTCGGGCTCGGACGTGCTCTTCATCGCCAACGGGCGCATGGTCGAGGCGTGCGAGAAGGCGGCATCCGATCTCGAGCAGCGTGGCATCTCCTGTGGCGTGTTGAACGCCCGCTGGATCAAGCCGATCGACCCGAAGCTGTCGGAGTGGGTGGAAGGCTACGAGCACATCGTCACAGTCGAAGACGGCGTGACCAAGGGCGGTTTCGGCGCCGCCGTGCTCGAACATCTGGCCGGCACGCCGGCCGCCTCCCGGGTCGAAGTCATGGGTGTCCCCGATCGGTTCCTCCCCTTCGGGTCGGCCGCCGACGTCCTCGAGTCCATCGGGCTCGACCCCGCATCCATCAGCGCCCACGTGCTCGGACTGATCGGCGAATAGCTGACCGTTCTCGTGACGGAAACATCGATATTCCCGCTGTTCCCGTCACAAGAAGGCACTCGAAATTGGTTCCCCGCATTCACGACCCGTTCACGAATGTGTGGCTAGGGTCGACGTGCCGGCTCTGCCGGCACTGACTTGAAACCAAGGGAGGAATTGGATGAGAAATCGTTTCATCCTGCTACTCACCGTGCTTTCGCTCGTTGTGGCGGCATGCGGTAGTGACGCAGAAGAAGCCACCACGACGACTGCCGGTGGCGACGATACGACCGAGACGACGGCTGCCGACGGTGGCGACACCGACACCGGTGGTCAGACCGATGGAGGCGACCTGCTCGAGGTCGTGCTCGACCGGGGCGAACTCAACTGCGGTGTGAACGAGGTGCTGCCGGGCTTCGGTTCGCGTGACACCGACGGCAACCTGGTCGGATTCGACGTCGATCTGTGCCGCGCAGTGGCTGCAGCGCTCTTCGGTGACGCGGACGCCGTCCGCCTCGAGCCGCTGACCGCATCGGCGAGATTCGAGGCCGTCAACTCCGGTCTGATCGACCTGCTGAGCCGCAACACGACCTGGACCCAGTCCCGTGACACCGACCTGGGTCTCGACTTCGCCCCGACCACCTACTACGACGGTCAGCAGTTGATGGCGAAGGGTGCCGACGGGTTCAGCAGTGGGTCTGTGTTGAGCGACATCGAGGGCGCCACCGTGTGCACCAACGCCGGAACCACCACCGAGAAGAACATCTCCGAGGCCGCCTCGGCCCTGGGCGTGAACATCACCCTGCAGACGTTCGAGGATTTCGACATCGTCATGGAGAACTTCAAGTCCGGAGCGTGCCAGGTGGTCACCACCGACGGTTCCGGTTTGGTTTCACGCAAGGCGGTCGATCCCGAGGGCGGCGACTGGTTCATCTTCCCCGAAGTGCCCATCTCCAAGGAGCCGCTCGGCCCCGCCTGGTCGCAGAACCAGTCGCGCTTCGGTGACGTCGTGACCTGGACGATCTTCGCCATGCTGATCGCCGAGGAAGCCGGCATCGACTCGACCAATGTCGCCGATGCACAGGCGAACCCACCCAACGACGAGATCGGGCGTCTGCTCGGTGGCGAGGGTGAACTCCAGACCGCCATGGGCATCCCGACGTCCGCGTTCTTCGACGTGATCAGTCAGGTCGGCAACTACGCAGAAGTGTTCGACAAGCACCTGCGGCCGCTCGGCCTGGAGCGCGGCTTGAACGCTCTGTGGAGTGACGGCGGACTCCTCTACCCGCCACCCGCACGCTGATCGAGTGAGCTGGAGCTGGTGGGGAGGACGTCCTCCCCACCAGCTCCCCAACCACCATGACCACCGAACGAGTCACAGCACCACAAACCAAGCCGCCGCTGTGGCGGAACGAGACCTTCCTCAAATGGGCGGCTCAGCTCGGCGTGTTCGCCGGCATCGTCGCGTTGTTCTGGGTGCTCGGAACGACGGCCGCCAACAACCTCGACGCGGCGGGCCGTGAGTTCTCGTTCCGGTTCCTGAGCGATCCGGCGCCGCAGATCTCCGAGGGGATCTTCACCCTCCCCGAGGACGGCCTGGCGTCGCTCGCCACCGGCATCGTCAACATGCTGCGGGTCACCGTCTCGGGCATCCTCGCCGCCAGTCTGCTGGGCGTCATCGTCGGCGTCTCCCGGCTGTCGTCGAACTGGCTGCTGTCGAAGTCCGCCACCGTCTTCGTCGAGATCATCCGCAACATCCCGCTGCTGGTCCTCATCATCTTCTTCGCCCTGCTCTGCTCACTCTTCTTCCCGGTCCTCCCGAACGAGGCGTCCGGGCCAATGTGGCTGATCTTCACCCGCAACGGCGTCTCGCTGCCGTGGCTGTTCCCGACCGACACGTTCTGGCAGTGGGGTGCGTTCATCGCCCTCGGCGTGGTCGCCGGCGTCTTCATGTACCGACGTCGTGACAAGCTCCGGGAGCAGACGGGCCAGAACACCCACGCCCCCCGGTACGCGATCGGCGCGTTCCTGCTCGTCTCCCTCATCGGCTGGTTCGCCCACCCGATCGCCGGAGCGCTCGGATGGCTCTGGCAGCTGCTCGAGTCGATCGTCTCTGCGATCCCCGTGATCGCATTGCAGATCCTGTTCGCCGCAGTCGCCGTCTTCCTCGCCGTCCGCTGGATCCGTGGCTTCCTCGACTCCCTGCGTTCACCGGCGGGCCTCGCCAAGCTCACGGACGACGACTACTTCCGCATCGGACTCGCCGGGGTCGTAGGGCTCGGGGCGGCCATCGTGTTCCTCTTCGTCCCGGCGGTCACCCAGGCGATCAACGACGGGGCCGAGTTCGTGTTCGGTTTCTTCGACCAGAAGTTCGAGTTTCTCCGGACCGGCAGCCCGCTCGAGTTCCGGCGCCCGGAGATCGTCAAGCCGGCCAACTTCGCGTCGATCGGGCCACAGGGCATGACGATGACGCCGGCCTTCTTCGGGCTGTGGGTCGGCGTCACGCTCTTCACCGCGGCGAACATCGGTGAGATCGTCCGCGGCGGTGTCCTCGCCGTGCCCAAGGGTCAGAACGAGGCAGGCCTCGCCATGGGCCTCCGGCGCAGCCAGCTGCTCCGGCTCATCGTCCTCCCGCAGGCGTTTCGGATCATCCTCCCGCCCATCGGCAACCAGTACCTCAACCTGGCGAAGAACACGTCGCTCGGCATCGCCGTCGCCTTCCCGGAGGTCGTCGCCGTCATGACCACCCTCGCCAACCAGAGCGGTCAGTACCTGCCGGTGCTGCTCATCTGGATGGGCTTCTACCTCACCGTGAGTCTCACGCTCTCTGCGATCGTGAACTACTACAACCGCAAGCTCAAGCTGGTGGAGCGCTGATGGTCGAAACACGGGTCTCCCAACATCTCGTCCCACCCGAACCGCCGCCCGAGGCCAGCCAGCCGGGCGTGGTCGTCTGGCTCCGCAAGAACCTCTTCTACAGCCGCGGCAGCTCGGTGCTCACCATCCTCGTCGGCGGAGTGGTTCTGCTCTTCCTGAGGGGAGCGATCGGTTTCCTCCTGGACGAGGCCCGCCAGTGGGAAGTGATCCCCCGCAACTCCGCCAACTACGCGATCGGTTCGTATCCGCGAGAGAACATCGAGCGAATCTGGGTCTCGCTTGCCGTGGTCGCGGCGATCGCCGGTTTGGCAACCGCCGCGTGGCGGCCTGTCGGCCGCATCAGCCCCGGCAAGATCTCCGCAGCGATCCGCAGTGCCGGTGTCGCCGGGATCGTGCTGGCACTGTTCGCCCCGTCCACCTTCGCCGCTCGCACCGAGATCCTGATCGCCGGCGCGGCGCTGCTGGTTCTGGGGCAGGCGGCCATGATGATGCTCGGAGACCGGGCAGTCGACCAGTTCATCCCGATCCTGTTGGTCATCAGCACCTCGATCGTGCTGTTCCTCGTTGTTCTCTGGATCCTGCCGATCGAGGCGTCGACACAGGTTCCTTGGACGGTCGTGGTGGCCGTCGGTGTTGCAGCGTTCGCCATCGGCCGTCTGCTGATCCAGCCATTGGGGAGCTCCGTCCTCAAGCGGTCCGTCGTGGCGCTGGCGCTGTTTGCCCTGCCAGTGCTGTATCTCCACGTGCAGCGCGCACCCGACATCCCCTGGGATCGGGTGTTCGACTGGTCCGGTTGGATCATCCCGATCGCGGTGATCGGCTACGCCGCCGTGGTGTTCGTGAGTGGAGCCCACCGGGAGACGGCGGCCATCGTCAATGGCCTCCTCGTCGTCGCCACGATCGGCATCTGGTTCGTATCTGCCCCGATGGCGGCCCGGTTCCTCATCCTGCTGCTCACGGGCCTGTCGCTCGCGACGCCGACGTTCGGATCTGGCGAGAAGGGTCGCCGCGCGGTCGTAGCGGTCTGGACCGGGATCGTGTTGGTCACGCTCTATCTGTTCGCCATCGGGGTCGGCACACCGAGCCTCGAGACCAACAACAACTACTTCGCCGGACTCAACCTCACATTCATGCTGGCCATCGTGCCCATGCTGTTGGCCTTCCCGCTCGGGATCCTGATGGCGCTGGGCCGCACCTCGACGATGCCGCTGTTCCGGCTGATGTCGACCGGATACATCGAGCTCATCCGTGGAGTCCCGCTGATCACCGTGCTCTTCTTCTTCCGGTTCGGCGTCCTCAACTTCCTCCCGCCCGGACTCCAGCCCGACGCCATCCTGCTGGCGATCATCGGCATCACGCTGTTCGCCGCCGCCTACCTCGCAGAGAACATCCGTGGTGGGCTGCAGTCGATCCCGAAGGGCCAGTACGAGGCCGCCAAGGCGATGGGGATGACGACGGCGCAGATGACGATGCTCATCACGCTGCCTCAGGCGCTCCGCGCCGTCATTCCGGCGATCGTCGGCCAGATCATCACGCTGTTCAAGGACACGTCGCTCGTCTCGATCATCGGTCTCGCCGACTTCCTGCGAGTGGCGAACAACATCGTTCCGGGACAGCCTGATTCGCTCGGCACCAAGCTCGAGAACCTGGTGTTCGCTGCGGTGGTGTATTGGGTGTTCACGTTCACGTTCAGCCGGGCCAGCCTCCGCCTCGAGCGGAAGCTCGGGGTCGGCGTCAGATAGGAGAATGAACAGATGACAGGAAACGGCAAGGAACCGATCATCATCTGCGATGGCGTGAAGAAGTGGTTCGGTGACTTCCAGGCACTCCGTGGCGTCACCACCGACGTCGGCGAGCGAGAGGTCGTCGTCGTGATCGGCCCTTCGGGCTCGGGCAAGTCGACCTGGATTCGCTGTATCAACCGTCTCGAGGTCCATCAGGAGGGTCGGATCATCGTCGACGGGATCGAGCTCAGCTCCGACGTCCGCAACATCGAGAAGATCCGCTCCGAAGTGGGCATGGTGTTCCAGCAGTTCAACCTGTTCCCGCATCTCACCGTTCTCCAGAACGTCACGCTCGCCCAGACCTGGGTGCGCAGGCGCACCAAGGCGGAGGCGGAGAGCAAAGCCATGGATCTACTCGACCGAGTCGGGATCAGAGAGCAGGCCGCCAAGTTCCCCGGGCAGCTCTCCGGTGGCCAGCAGCAGCGAGTTGCGCTCGCCCGGTCGCTCGCGATGGACCCTCGTATCATGCTCTTCGACGAGCCGACCTCCGCCCTCGACCCCGAGATGATCAAAGAGGTCCTCGATTCGATGAAGGAACTCGCACAGTCCGGAATGACGATGATGGTCGTGACCCACGAGATGGGGTTCGCCCGTGAGGTCGCCGATCGGGTGATCTTCTTCGATCAGGGCCAGATCATCGAAGAAGGAACGCCCGAGCACTTCTTCACGAATCCCCAACACGACCGCACCAAGCTGTTCCTCAGCCAGATTCTGTAGGGCTCGCCTGGCGGCTCGCCGTTGTCGGTTGTCAGTCATCAGTTCTCGGTTGCCACGTGTCGGCTTCCCCGACGCTGTTCCTCTCTGGAGAATGCCTCCGCTGAGCGACGCCTCGGCGAACGCACTCCGGTAGCCTCGCTTGATGCGCAGCGCAGTGCGGCGGTGGGGTACGCCACCGGCCGATCGGGTGGTGGTACCACTTCGTGAGCGGAAGCTCGACGTGTTCTTCGTCGTGGCGTTCTCGTTCTTCATCGTGACCAGCATCGTCACCGACGCGGTGAACGGACTGAACGGGTCGCTCGATCCCGACAGCCCGTACCCCGTGGAACGGTTCATCTACGACTCCTACGCCCGGCTGGCCGACCCCCTCCTGATCGTCAACCCGCCCCAGGTGCGGGTCTCGGCGTGGATCTCGGCGTTCGTGTGGCTGCCGCTCTACGCCCTGTTCATCCTCGCCTTCGTCCGCGGCATCGACCGCATTCGTCCCTTCGGCCTCGTGTACGGGGGAGCGCTGACCCACGGGATGATCACCTACATGGCCGAGGGGATCTTCGGGTCGGTCGCTACCGAAGGCTGGGCCGACCCGACGCTCTGCCCAGGATGTGTGGAGCCGGACACCCTGTACTACCTGGCGGCCAACAGCGCCTACCTGATCGTGCCGGCGCTCATGATCTTCCGGATGTGGAAGCCGCACCCGTTCACACAGCTGAGTGAACGAATCGCAGAGGTTCCGATCCCCGCGGGTGAGGTCGTGATCGATCTCCGGAGTGGTGAGCCCGACGTCTCGGTGAGTCAGGAAGAGGAGCGCGAGCCCCGGACCTGATCGCAGTAGCCCTTCAGCCGCAGGGGTTCCGCACCGATGATTGCTGGATGCGCAGCTTCCTTGCCCGAGTAGAACTCGGTGCAGTCCCCGAGTCGACCCATCGTGCGGTCGTTCGTGTCGGAGCCGTCGGCGCCTGGTTGTGCAGCGCCGTGTACGTCGGAGCATGGTTCTTCACGGGCAACCCTGATCTCCTCGTCGAGGCAATCGGCCCGATCGCCACGTCGTTGCTCTTCACCGCCCAGATCGCGTGGAAGAAGGAAGACGCAGTCATCACCCTGCTCTCCGGCGCAGCCGTCGTCGTGGTGGCGTTCACGAATGTCGGAACGCCGGATACCGCCGTTGCCGCCGTCGTCTCGCTGTGGGTCTTCGCTGTGACTGCGACGTTCTTCGTTGTTCACCGGCCGTTCCTGTTCGTGGTGATCGTGGCCGTTGCGTTGGCAGTGATCCCGCTTCTCTGGCCCGACAAGGTGAGATCACCGCTTTCGGTCGGGTTGGTGCTGGCCTTGTCGTTCCTGATCACGGCGGTTCTGATCATTGCGATTCGGGTGTCCTCGATGCAGAGCGAAACCCGGTTCCGCCGGCTCTTCAACACCGCCCCGGTCGCACTGTTGGAGCAGGAGTGGAGCGACGCGATCGAGCACCTCGCATCACTCGGTGTGGAGAAGGAGACCGATCTTCTTCCCGCTATCGCCGACGAGGAAGTGCTCGCAGAGACGATCTCTCGAGTTCGCATCCTGAGGATGAACGCCAAGGCCAAGTCGATTCTCGGGATCGACGCCCAGAGCCATCCCGAAACGCTTCCGCGTGATCTGGTGAACTCGGCATCGGCCGACGGCCTCCGTCAGCAGGTCGTAGCGGTGTGGCAGGGCCGACCCCGCTTCGAAGTCGAGTTCCCGACTCGTCCTGGCAAGGATCTGGCGTCGCCGACCTGGGTTCGGGTCGAGGTGGTGTCCACAGAAGTTCTCGACCATGCGCGGCGCATCGTCATCTCCATCACCGACATCACCCAACTCAAGGTGGCGAAGAACGCGCTCGAAGAACTCGTCCGATCCAAGGACGAGTTCATCGCCAGCATCAGCCACGAGCTGCGGACCCCACTCACCGGCGTGCTGGGTCTGTCAGCAGCGCTGCTCGACGGCGCAGTCACCGACGAGGAGGAACGTCAGGCGCTGCTGGCCGTGGTGGTACGACAGTCCGAGGAGGTGTCCTATCTGGTCGAGGACCTCTTGGTCGGGGCACGAGCGGACATTGGAACCATCGCGATCCGACCCGAAGCGGTCGACATGGTCGCCGAAGTCGGAGCAGTCGTCGGCGGCATGGAGTTCTCTGTTCCAGTCGAGGCCCACTCCGATGTCACTGCGTTTGCCGATCCGGTTCGGGTCCGCCAGATCGTGCGGAACCTGGTGGTCAACGCTGCTCGATACGGGGGTGCCGAGATGAAGGCCATCTTGTACCAGGAGGGTGGCCGTTCGGTCTTCGAGATGTATGACACCGGAGCACCGATCCCGGTTGCGGCGCGAGAGCGGATTTTCCAGCCGTACGGTCGAGCACACAGCGAACCGGGAACCACCGCGTCCGTCGGTCTCGGGCTGGCGGTATCGAGGCAACTCGCCACGCTCATGGACGGCACGCTGGACTATCTCTACGACCAGGGCTCCGTGTTCCGCCTCACGTTGCCTGGAGGGGGTGACCTGCCGTCGGTCGACGGAGCAAACGACGCGAAGGCACCCGCCCACCGCTGAGCGACGGATGGGTGCCATGGAACGGCGTGTGACGCGCCCGGTGTCGGGTCGGTCAGTTGAGAATGACGCCACATCCTGCTGAGATGTCACCTCGAGCGGAACGCTCGGGGCGATCGAGGACGGTGCACCGCCGTCGTGGGCTCCGGAGCCGTCGAGATCCACACCGTGGGCGACGTACTAGGCCGTGCCCAGGGCGGTGAAGACGTCGGCAGGGACGTCGAAGGTTCGCTCGTACGAGAGATTCCCGTCGGCATCCGACACCGGGAAGCGGTCGACCACGAGAGCGGTCGACGTGCCGGTGTCGCCGGTCATGGTGAGTGAGGCCAGGATGCCCCCGTAGAAGGGTCCGCCCTCGACCACAGTGATCAGTCCATCACCGTTGGTGTCGGCGTCAGGAAGCGGGCATTGGGCGGGCGTTCCAGCTGTCGTTCCGTGGAGGTGTTGGGCGTGAGGGAGGTTCGGCGCCAGACCTGAGGCCTCGACCTCCACCTGTGTCTTCCCGTGCGGGAGTGCCTTGATGCGGACGGTGCCCTCGACTCCCGAGTCGTTGAGCGCTGCGATGTCGTAGGTGTGCGAAGCAACCCGCTGTGTCGGGTTGTCATCGTGGGCGGCGTTGGCCGGAAGTGCCATCAGCAGTGCGGCCACGATCGCCGCAGTCGATGTGATCGGACGTTTCATATCTCTCTCCTCGGTGGATTCGACGGTGCTCGTGCACCGCTCTCGATCGCGGTTCGGCCCCGGCGATCGGACAGGCCGGCGGTGAGGGATTCTCGGCGGTGACCGTGCTTCCCTGGTGCCGTGGGTAGCCTTCACCGAATGCGAACCAGCCGGAGGGCTCAGGCCGCCACGGTGATCGTGGGTGGCCTGCTGCTCGGGTCGTTCGTGTTCGGAGCTGGCGACATCGGCACCGCGGAACCCGGCGAGTCGACAGGCGTCGAGACGACCACCACCATCTCAATGATCGAGACGACAGCGTCGCTCGCGACAGCGACGGAGTCCGACGCGCCAACGACCACTTCGAAGACTCAACCACTCTCCGTCGAACCCGAGCGGCAGGACCTCGTGATCCATGCCACCGGTGACGTAGCGCTCGACCCCGACTACATCGTCGACTTCCGCGCCGAGGGATACGCCCATGCGTTCGAAGCGCTCGACGGGCTCTTCGAGGCTGACGATCTCACCGTGATCAATCTCGAGTGCGCCCCCTCCACGCTCGGGGCCCCGCTCGACAAGACGTTCGTCTTCCGATGCCCACCCTCGGCTCTCGCAGTCGCACACGCCAACGGCGTCGACGTGACCAACATGGCCAACAACCACAGCCAGGATTACGGCACCACGGCGATGCTCGACGGGCTGCTCCAGGCCCGGATCGCCGGGCTCGAGCCGGTCGGAGTGGGCGCCGACCTGAGCGGCGCCACGACACCGGCGATCATCGAGGTCGGCGGATGGAGGATCGCCGTGCTCGGGATGGGGGGTGTCGTGCCGGGCGAGAGCTGGTTGGCGACCGACGAACGGCCCGGCATGGCCAGCGGTGACGACATCGAGCAGATGACCGCGTCCGTTCGTGCCGCCACCGAGATCGCCGACCTCGTCTTCGTCACCATCCACTGGGGCATCGAGGGGGAGTCCACCCCTCGCGCCGACGATCGTGCCAGGGCCGAAGCCATGATCGAGGCGGGGGCAGACGCCATCTTCGGGCACCACCCCCATCGACTCGGAGAGCTCGAGATCATCGACGGCGTGCCCGTGTACTGGACGCTGGGGAACTTCATCTGGCCGAGGCTCTCGGATGTATCGGCCACATCTGGAGTCGCGCGGCTCGAGATCGATCCGTCCGGCTCGATCGAGGCGTGCCTCCTGCCGGCGTTCATCGAACGCGACGGCCAACCGTCGCTCACCGGTCCGCGGACCTGCGAGGCGACACCGTGACCGGGCGAAACATCGCCGGGGTTGCGCTCGCCGGAATCGTGCTCGGCGCGCTCGCCTTTGTCGGGTTCGGGCTCGAGGCCGAAGAGGTCGAAGCTTCGCCGGTGATCGCCACGACCACCACCAGCGCCGTCGCCACGACTGCGATGGTGGCGCGGGTCGAGTCACCGACCACGACGACCTCCACGCTGCCCCTGCCGATCGTGGCTGGAGTCGGGGAACCGTACGGCGACGTGACCGGCCTGACGATGTTCCGCGGGAACCCGAGCAGGACGTTCTACGGGACCGGCCCGCTCCCTGCCGACGCTCCTGGCCAGCAGTGGACGTACCCCGACTCCGCCATGTGCGGGAGGTCGGTCGTGGGAGGCGAGTCGCGCCTGTGGTGCGGGACGGGGTGGACGGGTCAACCCGTGGTCTGGGAGCGTCCGGATGGGATCACCGAGGTGATCTTCGGGGCATACGACAAGGCGGTCCACTTCGTCGACGCCGAGACGGGTACCGCCACGCGCGCTCCGTTCCAGACCGGAGACATCATCAAGGGATCGGTGACACTCGATCCCGACGGGTTCCCGTTGCTCTACACGGGCAGTCGCGACAACAAGCTGCGAGCGATCGCGCTCGACCGGGAGCCGGTTGAGGAGTTGTGGGCGCTCGACGCCTCGGCGGTGGCAGGTCGCTGGAACAACGACTGGGACGGCAATCCTCTGGTGCACGACGGCATCCTCTACGAGGGTGGTGAGAACAGCTGGTTCTTTGCGATCGAACTCAACCGCCGGATCGATCAGGCCGGTCTGGTCGCGCTCGAACCGGAGATCCTGGTTCAGATACCGGGTTGGACCGAGGAGCTGCTGGCCCAAGTCGGTTCCAACGTGTCGATCGAGAGCTCCGTCGTCATGGCCGACGACCGCGTCTACTTCGCGAACTCGGGGGGACGCATCGTCGGGCTCGACATCTCAGACGTCCGGAGCGGCACGGCGCCGATCGTCTTCGACTACTGGGCGGGTGACGACATCGACGCCACGCTGGTGGCGGACGCCGACGGGATGATCTACGCAGCCATCGAGTTCGAACGTAGGACCGATCGGTCGCTTGAAGTCGGCCAGCTGATCAAGCTCGATCCGTTTGCGTCCGGCGACCCGCGGCTCTGGGGTGTCGACGTCCCGCCGATCGAGCCGGGCGACGGCGGGATCTGGGCTACGCCTGCACTGGGTGACGGACACCTGTACGTCACGACCCACACCGGCGACCTGTTGACGGTCGACACCGAGACGGGTGAGGTCACCGACCGCCAGGATGTGGGGCCGCACGCCTGGTCATCGCCGGTGCTCGTCGAGGGGGACCTCCTCGTTGCGACCTGCGAGACGGCCGAGCTGCGCCGCTACGACCTCACTGATCCTGCGTCGCCTGCGCTCGTGTGGTCGGCCGTCTCGGCGCAGGGCTGCCTCGAGTCGACTCCCGCCGTGTGGGACGGCGTCATCTACGTCGGCTCACGCGACGGCTTCATGCGCGCCTATCGATAGGCGCACCCATCTCAGCCGCATGCGTCGGTGCCAGGGGTTCGGCGTCGCCGCGCCCGAAAGCTGCCCATCCGCTGGGTTTGGTGCTCCGAACAGGGGGTATCCGCATCCTCAACCCTCACAGCCAGGAGCTCTCACATGCAGAAGGTCGTCGTCGTCGGATCCGGGATCGCCGGGCTCGGTGCCGCCTGGACGCTGCGTGACGTCGCCGATGTCGTCGTGCTGGAGGCCGGATCGCACATCGGGGGCCATGCCGACACTGTCGATGTCGCCACGACCGGCGGAACCATCCCGGTGGACATGGGCTTCATCGTCTACAACGACCTGACCTATCCGCACATGATCCGGCTGTTCGACGAAATCGGGGTGCCGGTTGCAGACAGCGACATGTCGTTCGCGCTCTCCTCTCCCGAGTTCGAATACTCCGGCGATGCATCTGGACTCTTCGGCGGGCTCAACTGGGCCCGACCCGCCGCCTACCGGCTGCTGCGGTCGATCCTTCGATTCCGCGATGTCGCACGTGAGCACCTCGACGATCCGCGCACGATCGGGCATTTCGTCGACGACCTCGGCTTCCCGGCGGTGTTCCGGGATCGCTACCTGCTTCCCATGGCTGCGGCGATCTGGAGTTCCCCGCACATCGACGCCGCCGACATCCCGGCCGGCACGCTGCTGCGATTCTTCGATCAGCACCGCCTGCTCGACATCACCGGTCGACCGACGTGGCGCACGGTGCCGGGCGGCTCCCGCGAGTACGTACGTCGCCTGGTCGACGCATCCGGAGCGAGAGTCGTGACCGGTGCGCCCGTCGGCTCGGTCGATCGCCTGGTCGACGCGGTCGTCGTACGCACCGAGTCGGGCCACCGATTCGAAGCAGACCAGGTCGTGTTCGCCTGCCACGCCGACACCACCCTCGACATCCTCTCCGAGGGCGCCACCGACGACGAGCGCAAGGTCCTGGGGGCATTCCAGTTCTCCGACAACCACGCGGTGATGCATTCCGATGAGCGATTGATGCCGCGAGCCAAGCGCACCTGGTCGGCGTGGAATGTGCTCGAGACCGAGCCGGGGGAGCCCGTCACCGTGACCTACTGGATGAACCGCCTCCAGCCGCTTCCAACCGAACAGAACGTGTTCGTCACGCTCAACCCACCCTTCGAACCAGAGACCGTGCATCGAGCCTCGTGGTACACACACCCCGTCTTCGACCCAGAGGCGATTGCCGCCCAGCTCCGGCTCGTCGACATCCAGGGCTCGGAGCGTTCCTGGTTCTGTGGTGCATGGACCGGATACGGATTCCACGAAGACGGGCTCGAATCAGGCATGGCCGTGGGCCGCGCACTCGGCGGTGGCGTTCCGTGGTGGAACGACGTCGAGCCGGACAGTCAGGCTGCCAGAATCGCAGACGGAGTGAACGCGTTGCGATGAGATCTGCGATCTACACGGGTCAGGTCTCGCACCGGAGGTTCGCCCCGAAGCAGCACGCCCTCCGGTACCGGGTCTACTCGCTCTTGCTCGACATCGACGAACTGGATGACCTCGACGCAGACCTCAGGTGGTTCTCGGTGGATCGGTTCAACCTGATGTCATTCCGGCGCATCGACCACGGACCCCGTGACGGCTCGCCGTTGCGACCGTGGGCGCAGCGGCTCCTGAGCGGTGTCGGCGTCGAGATCGGCAGCGGGCGGATCCAACTGCTCGTCTACCCGCGCATTCTCGGGTACGGCTTCGATCCCCTGACGGTCTGGTACTGCCACGACGAATCCGGAAGACTCGCCGGGATCATCCACGAGGTCCGCAACACGTTCGGTGAGCGCCACTGCTACGTCGCCCCGGTCGAGCCGAGCGAAGGCACGCTCGTCACCCACGCCACTGAGAAGGTCTTCCACGTGTCGCCGTTCTTCGACGTGGCAGGCGACTACGACTTCCGGCTGCGACCGCCCGGCAAGACGGTGAGCGTCGTCATCGACTACTCCAATGAGCATGGGCCGTTGCTCACCGCGTCGTTCGCCGGGGTCCGCTCGGTGCTGACCGACCGGAACCTGGTGCGCCTGTTCTGGAGTCACCCGCTCGTCTCGTTCAAGGTCATCGCCGGCATCCACTGGGAGGCCCTGAAGCTGGCGCGCAAGCGCGTCGGGTTCCGCTCGAAGCCCGAGCCTCCCAGCCTGGGTGTCACCTACGCTGCCGGGACCCGGGAGGACGTGCGATGAGTCGATCCGTGACAACCAAGGTCGTCGATGCGCTCGCCGGTCGAATCGATCGCGGCAGCCTGCGGCTGGAGCGACCCGACGGATCGGTTCGAGACTTCCGAGGTTCGCGTCCGGGTCCGCATGCAGAGATCATGATCTCCGACTCGGCCGCCGAGCGGTCACTCCTTCGTCACGGCGCCAGCGCGCTCGGCGAGGGCTACGTCGAGGGGTGGTGGGACACGCCCGACCTCGCAGCGTTCCTGACGATGGCGGCGGTCAACCAGGACGCCTCGTTCTCCGGATCCTTCGGATCGGTCTTCAAGCGGACCGTATCCGGTGTTTGGAACGCCGTGAAGCCCGACCGGCGAAGTGGCGCCGTCGACACCATGGCGGATCACTACAACCTGGGAAACGAGTTCTACGAGCTCTGGCTCGACCCGTCGATGACCTATTCGTCCGGCCTGTTCACCCACACCGACGACCTGGCGGCCGCCCAGCAGGCCAAGTACGCGAAGATCGCCGAGCTGGCCGGGGTGTCCGCCGGCACCGACGTGTTGGAGATCGGCTCGGGTTGGGGAGGGTTCGCCGAGTACGCCGCTCGGGCGGGTGCATCCGTGACCGGCCTCACCATCGCCGAGGAGCAACTCGGATACGCCGACAAGCGAATGGCCGAGGCGGGGCTCTCCGACCGGACGACCTTCAAACTCTTGGACTTCGCCGACGAGCGAGGGGAGTACGACGCCGTCGTCTCGATCGAGATGATCGAATCGATCGATCAGGATCGCTGGCCGGCGCTGTTCGCGGCCATCGCCGCCAACCTGCGCCCCGGCGGGCGAGCCGGGCTCCAGGCCATCGTGATCGACGACGGCATCTGGAAGACCTACCGCAACCGCAACGACTTCATCCGCGAGTACATCTTCCCCGGGGGCCGGGTTCCGCCACCCGCCTTGATCAGAGAGCTCTCTACCGGCGTCGGGCTCCACACCGTCGAGGTCGTCGACTTCGGCCCCTCCTATGCTCGGACGCTCTCGCTGTGGCTCGAACGATTCGATGTCGCGTGGCCGGTGATCGCCGAGCTCGGGTTCGATGACCGCTTTCGGAGGATGTGGAGGTACTACCTCGCCTATTGTGAAGCAGGATTCAACACAGGACGCATCTCGGTACAGCAGTGGGCGTTCGAGAGAGGGACATGAGCTGATGGCATTCCAGGAAGACCTCGAATTGCTCGATCTCGTCGAACCGACCGTCGGGCGCCTCATCACCGAGCACAAGGAGCGGCGGAAGCACTGGTATTTCCACGACCTGGTGCCGTGGGAGCGTGGCGAGAGCTTCAAGGACAAGCCGTGGGAGGAGTCCCAGGCGACGATCAACGAGCGGGCGCGGACGTCTCTCGTGCTCAATCTGCTCACCGAGGACAACCTCCCGTACTACCACGTGACCCTCGAGAAGTACATGCCGGAAGGCTCGATCTGGCGTGAATGGAACGGAATGTGGACAGCCGAGGAAGGTCAGCACGCGATCGCGATCCGCTCCTACCTGCTGACGTCACGCAACTGCGATCCCGTCGAGCTCGAGGACGACCGCATGGCGACGATGAAGGCCGGCTGGGAACCGAAGTGGAGCAAGCCGGCGGAGCTGTTCGCCTACACGACTGCGCAGGAACTCGCCACGCGGGTCTCCCATCGCAATGCCGGAAAGATCACCGAGGACGAGGACGCCTTCGAGCTCATGCGCAACATCGCCGCTGACGAGAACCACCATTTCGTCTTCTACCGGGGCGTCATGACCGAGATGATGAAGGTCAAACCCACTGCTGCGCTCGACGGACTGTGGAACGTCCTCGACAACTTCGACATGCCCGGCGTGGGGATCCCCGGCTTCTTGAGGCGCTCGATCGAGGTCGCCAGGGCCGGCGTCTACAACATGCGGATCCATCACGACAACGTCGTGCAACCGCTGCTCAACTACTGGTCGATCGGCGACCTCACCGGACTCGACAAGAAGGGCCAGGAGCTGCAGGACAAGATCATGTCCTTGCCGGCGCAGCTGATCCGGAAGGCGGAGCGCTTCGAGGCGAGGTTCGCCTGATCGTGCGTCGGGGGGTGATCGTGATGCTCGCGTTGCTCGCGGCAGCCTGCACCGATGCAGGCGCCGGTTCGACGACCACGGAGCCACCGACGACCACAACCGTTCCGGAGACGACGACCACCATCGAGCGACTGGCCGACTGCCCGGCCCCGCCGTACGACATCGGTTCGTTCCCGTCGGGAATCTCGTCCGATCAGGTTCCGGTCGCCGACCTCCCGTTCGATGACTACACGATCGTGCCGGGCAGCTCATCGGAGATCTGGCTCGCCGACGACGGGAGTCTCGCCATGGCGCTCATTCGTGGTGCCCTCCCTCCCGAGCAGTGGCCGGGCGAGAGCCAGATCGTCGAGATCGACGGAGTCGACGCCCGGGTCGGCCCGTTCGAGTCGGGTGAATGGGTGGTCGCATGGTTCGAGGAGCCGGGGGAGCGATGCGATCAGTACACGCTGGTGTTCTACCCGCCGGTCGATCCTCAGGAAGTCCGCGCAACCATCGAGTCGATGGACCGCACCGCCGGCTGAGGCCGCTTTCCAGGTTTCGAGTTCCAAATCGAAGGTATCAGGTCCCAGGTTCCGAGTTCCAGGTGTGTGACAGCGGTGGACGCGGGCGTGAGCGCGGCCGTTCAGCTCCCGGGCGTCCGGTTTCATGTTCGCGACGTGACAAACGACCAGGGTCAGGTGCCATGGCTCGCCCGCACCCTTCCGGGAGCAGCTGCGGTCTCGGTTCGCTACCCCAGGAGCCGGCGGTCCTTGCGGCTGATGGCGATCAGCGCGATTCCTGCGACTCCGATCGCCGACAGCACAGGGACCTCGATATCTGTCCAGACGATCAGCGCAGCTGATGCCAACGCCATGACGAGTCCAACTGCCAGCATCAACCGGTTACGTGTTGCGTTGCCGGGTTCCATCACGTCACCGTGACTCGTTCGATTCGCACCCGGTAGAGCCGAAACTCACTCGCCGTCACGTGGATACGGTCTCACGTCTCAGACCGGACAGGGGCGGCCGCTCGCAGCGCCCGCGGCTCGGGCCGTGACAGGCGTTGACCCGGACCAGGCGTGTTGGTGCCGACGTGACGCGCCTGGGGGATGGGACCACGGTTTCGGCGTGATGCGCCGCGGGCGAGGCAAACCTCGCCCCGCACCTCTCCGATCACGCGACGACCGTGGGACGCAGGGCGACGACCGTGGGACGCAGGGCGGCGGACGTGTTACGTGGGACGTGGGACGTGAAACGCACGGCTTCGCCGTGCTCCGCATCGGGTCTTCCGTCACTGGTTCTTCGATCCGGTGCTCCATAGCGTGAAGGCAATGACCCGGGAGGTTCAGTTTGACAGACCAAGACACGCGGACCCCGGAGATCGAGGAGCAGAAGGCGCGCCTGAGGCGCTCACCCGACGACAAGGTGTTCGGCGGTGTGTGTGGCGGTCTCGGCGAGTACTTCGGGATCGACCCCGTGTGGTTCCGCGTCGCATTCGTTGCCCTGGTGTTCGCCGGTGCAGGCGGAGGCTTGATCCTCTACATCATCGCCATGATCGCGATCCCCGAACGGGAGCCAGGCGAGCCGCCGGCTACGCCGTCGAAGCACTCGGGAACGCAAGGCACGATCATCGTGGGAGCGGTTTTGATCGCCATCGGTGCGATCGCGCTGCTCAACCTGGCGATCCCATGGATCGACAACCTGTTCTGGCCGGGAGTGCTGATCGCGCTGGGGGCAGCACTGCTATGGGGAGGTGGTTCACGTGACAATCGTCGATGACAGAGAGGTCGTACAGACCACGAAGTCTCGGCCGCCGATCGGTGGGCGGATCGCCATGGGTGCGCTGCTCGTCGTGGTCGGCGCCGTATGGATGGCCGAACGGCTCGACTGGATCGACATCGACGCAGGCATGGTGCTGCCGTTGCTGGTCACAGCAATCGGTGTGGTTCTGCTGGCACTGTCGTTCGAGGGTGAGCATCCGGGTCTCGTGACCCTCGGGGTGATCCTCGCAGTGCTCACGCTCCTGACCGCGGTCGCCCCCACACAGGGATTCCGCGGCGGGATCGGTGATCGGAGATACGAACCGGCGACGATGAGTGATCTCGATTCGCCATACCGGCTCGGAATCGGCTCGATGCGACTCGACCTCACCGATCTGCGGATCGAAGGAACGGTCGAAGTCGAGGCCGATGTCGGGCTCGGAGAGCTCTTGATCATCGTCCCCGACGATGTCGCAGTGGACGTGCAGGCTCGGTCCGGTGCCGGCGAAGTCCGGCTCTTCGGTGAGCAGACTGACGGCATCGACGTGGAGGACAGCTTCACGAGCAATGGCTCTGCCCGCGATGTGCTGGTGATCGACGCGGGTGTCTTCATGGGACAAGTGGAGGTGCGCAGATGATGGATCGCATGCACCTGCCGACCTTCGTCTGGGGTGCGGCACTCACCGTCTTCGGGTTCGTGTTCACGCTCGAAGCGCTCGATGTGTGGGAATTCTCGCTGGGTGACCTGCGCTACGCAGGCCCACTGGTGCTCGTGGCCATCGGCGTGATCCTGTTGCTCACGTCGAGGAGGACGACGCGTATCCAGGGGCCTCCGGCCTGATCTCCGACGACCCGATCTCAGCCGGGTGGCGGGCGCCGCCCGGCTGAGCCGCGTGCGGGAGGTGCCGCTCGACTTCCCGATCACCACCCCGACCGTCACCGGCAACACGAGGGTGGCGACCAACGCACGAGCGGTCGGTCGAACGATGTGGGAGGGGCCTGGCTCACTCCATCCGTAGGTCTTCCGCCAGGTGTGTTGAGACCAGTGACCCTCGACTCTGGCGCGACTCGGTTGGTCACCTGACGGTGAAGATCGTCACATGACAGCTTCCATCCTTCTCATCGTCGGTGGCTTGGCCGCAGCGATCCTCGCAAGCCGAGTCGTTGTCGATCGCGCGCGGGCGATCGTGGCCGGGACCGCCATCTCGCCCTTCGTGATCGGGCTCATCTTGCTGGCCATCGGCACCGACCTGCCCGAGATCGCCAACTCGGTCGCGGCCTCGCTGTCGGGTCACGGAGACATCAACGTCGGGGACTCCATCGGTTCCGCCGTGACCCAGTCGACCCTGGTCCTCGCTCTCCTCCCACTCATCGGTGGGGCGTTCGGCGTCGAAAGGCGGGACGCCGTCAGCACCGGCGGTGCAACCGTCGTCGCGCTGCTGCTCGGTGCAGGCCTGATGCTGGACGGTGACCTGACGAGAATCGACGGAGGCCTCTTGGTCGGGTTCTGGGCGATCGCCTCCTACGCGATCTTCAAGTTCGCTCCACCCAAACAGCTGGAGCTCCCCATCGAGGAGCAGCCGCCACGGAGAACGATGACCTGGTTGGAGGCGGCGGGGGCGTTGGCAGTGGTCGGGGGCGGGGCGTTCGCCGCGGTGCAGGGTTTCATCGGTATCGCGGAACGCATGGAGCTTCCCGAGTACGTGGTGAGCTTCTTCCTGGCGTCGATCGGCACGTCGCTTCCCGAACTCGTGGTCGATGCCACCGCCCTGCGGAAGGGCGAGCGTGAGATGGCCATCGGTGGGCTGTTGGGTGCGTCACTTCTCGACGCAACGGTGTCGATCGGCTCAGGGCCGATCATCGCGCCGAACGAGGTCACCGCCGAGCTCGCTCTTCGCGGGAGCCTCCTGGGGGCGGTGGTGCTCGGTGTGGTCGCTGCTGTCCTCGCCTGGCGGCGGAGGCACGACTGGCGATCGGCGGTGCTGTTCATCCTGTTGTACGCCGCCTTCTTCCCGGCACTCCTCGGCTGAGCCCGGTCCCTCGCCGGGTCGGCCGTTGGCGCGAGTGAATGCGCTCGTCGCCGTCTGCGTGCCGGTACGTCGTGGTTCATCGCTGAGCGCGACGAAGGGGGCGGGAGGTACCCGCCCCCTTCGATGTTGCGTCTACTGGTGGGCCGGTGCACCGCCGTTCGACTCCTTGAAGAGCTCTCCGATTGCTGCGACGCTGCCGAGCACGCCGGACGTGTCGAGCGGCAGGAACACCTTGGTGGCGTTGCCGTCCGCGATGCCCTGGAGCGCCTCGAGGTACCGGATGGCGATCAGATCCGGCGTCGGGTCGCCGTTGTGGATCGCCGCGAACACTCGCTCGATGGCCTGACCTTCACCTTCGGCGACGGTCAGCTTCTGATACTTCTCGGCGTCGGCCACTTCCTTGATCGCCTCTGCCTGACCCTTCGCCTCCAACACGTTGGACTCGCGGACACCCTCCGCCTTGAGGATCGCTGCCCGCTTCTCGCCTTCGGCTTCGGTGACTGCGGCACGGCGATCCCGCTCCGCCTTCATCTGGCGGTGCATCGCCTCGGTGACGTCTGCCGGCGGTTCGATCCGCTGGATCTCGACACGGACGACCCGGGTGCCCCACTTGTCGGTTGCATCGTCGAGGATCTGACGCAGCTTCGAGTTGATGACCTCTCGTGACGTGAGCGCCGAGTCGAGGTCGAGGTCACCCACCACGTTCCTCAAGTTGGTCTGGGCCAGCTTGGTCACGGCGAGGATGAAGTTGCCGACGTTGTACTTCAGCTTCACGGGATCGGTGGGCTCGTAGTAGATCACGGCGTCGACCGTGACAGCCACGTTGTCCTTGGTGATGACCTCCTGAGGAGGCACGTCGACGACCTGCTCTCGCATGTCGACCTTCTCGAGCCGCTTCACGAAGGGGATGACCCAACGCAGACCCGACTCGACCGTCTTCTCGTAGCGGCCGAGGAACTCGATGAGCCCTCGTTCGAACGGGCGGACGATTCGGAAGCCGGTGGCTGCTACCAGGATCGCCGCCACGGCGACGACGAACAGCAAGACGATGAACGCCTCCATGTGTTGTTTCTCCTTTGCTCGGTTTCAGTGATCTGTGGTTGTGACGACGAGGCGCGCGCCGCGAACGTCGAGGACTCGAATCCGGGTTCCCGCTCCGATGACCGTTCCATCGTCGGAGATGGCTCGCCACTCCTCGGACTCGACGCGCACCATCCCCACGGCCTCGTCGTTGTCGATGTCCTGGAGCACCATGCCTTCCATCCCGATCCAGCGATTGGCACCGACTCGGGGCTGCTCCAAGGCGTCCTGGGCGACGATGAACCGCCGGAGGTAGGCGAAGGCGATCAGCGACACGCCGAAGAAGACGAACCACTGCGCCAGCAGTCCTACGCCGAACCACGCCAGCACTGCGGCCGCAGCCGCACCGATGGCGAAGGGCAGGAGGAAGAAGGCGGCGGTGAAGATCTCGCCGATCCCGAACCCGACTGCAAATCCGGTCCAGACCCAACGCCAGATGTCGTCGTCCACGTTTGTTTCTCCTCTGATCCAGGCACCGGTGATCACACCACCGACGATGGCGATGCCTCCCAGTACGTATGAGATGAGCGCAAAGCGTCGTTCCTTCTCGGCTTCGGGGTCACGCCGGATGACTGCCTCCCAGGCAGCGTTGGCGTCGAGTTCGCGGTGCTCTGCTGCCCAGCTCTCGGCGAACACTGCGGGGCTGGCGCCGACGACGTCGTCGATCGAACGTCCTTCCGCAAGCGCCTCGTCGAGGTGCTGGCGAAGCTCGTTGCGCATCGAAGCGACCTGGCGACGCGGCACGCCCGTTGAGCGCCAGTACTTCTCGCAGTCGGCGATCAGCCGGGCCGTGTCAGCTGTGTCCATCGGTCGCTCCTTTCAGCACGGCTTCGACACCGTCACTCATCGTTCTCCATTCGCTCGTCCAGTCTTCCAGCCGGGACGTCCCGGCCTCGGTGATTCGGTAGTACTTCCGAGCCGGCCCCTCGTTGGACGGTTCGAGGTACGAATCGATCAATCCGCTCCGCTGCAATCGCGAGAGGACCGGGTAGATCGTTCCGTCACTCACCAGTGCGAGGCCTCGGCTCGAGAGCTTGCGCACCATCTCGTAGCCGTAGCTCGGCTGCTCGGCGATCACCGCCAGCAGACACATGTCGAGCACGCCCTTGAGCAACTGCGAGCTCCGCTCTACTCCGTGACCAGTTACCATGCATGACACACTAACACGTTATGCAAGGTAGTCAATCAACAGTGACATTGAGGGGGACGATGACATCAGGGGGACGATCCCCCTGGAACCCCCTGATGGCATCCCCGCCATCGCGTTGCGCGGCCCGCAGCCAGCATCCCGGGTCCGTGGCATTGAGGGGGACGATGACATCAGGGGACGATCCCCCTGGAACCCCCTGATGGCATCCCCGCCATCGCGTTGCGCGGCCCGCAGCCAGCATCCCGGGTCCGTGGCATTGAGGGGGACGATCCCCCTCGAACCCCCTGGTGGCACACCCGCCGTCGGGTTGCACGGCCCGCAGCCAGCAACCCGGGTCTGTGACATTGAGAGGGACGATCCCCCTCGAACCCCCTGATGGCAATGACATTGAGGGGGACGATCCCCCTCGAACCCCCTGATGGCATACCCGCGGTCGGGTTGCACGGCCCGCGGCCAACACCCCGGGTCTGTGGCATTGAGGGGGACGATCCCCCTGGAACCCCCTGATGGCATACCCGCCGTCGGGTTGCACGGCCCTCGGCCAGCAACCCGGGTCTGTGGCATTGAGGGGGACGATCCCCCTGGAACCCCCTGATGGCATACCCGCGATCGGGTTGCACGGCCCTCGGCCAACACCCCGGGTCTGTGGCATTGAGGGGGACGATCCCCCTGGAACCCCCTGATGGCATACCCGCGATCGGGTTGCACGGCCCGCGGCCAACAACCCGGGTCTGTGACATTGAGGGGGACGATCCCCCTCGAACCCCCTGATGGCATACCCGCCGTCGGGTTGCACGGCCCGCGGCCATCACCCTGGGTCTGTGTTCACCCGAGGTGTGTGGCGTGAAGCGTGAAGCGACACTCCGGTCCGTCGCAAGCACGGGGACATGGCATTGTTTGTCCCCCCTCTGGGGGGACCGGCTTGCGCCAGCAAGCCAGGGGGGCGTTGCACCGGAGGTGGGGACCGGATGCCGCAGATCGTCCCAGGGTGGCTCATGGCCCACCGCCCAGGTACCGTCCGGTCCATGGACGTCGACCTCACTCCCACCGGCCCACCCGAGACCGTGCTGCCCGACCCGGATCCGGCGTTGATCGAGCGGATCGAGAACGCAGGTTCGAGCCTGCCCAACCTCTCGGTGGTCGTCGCCGACCACCCCGAGTCGTTGTTCGCCTGGGCCGCGCTCGGCGAGGCGGTCGAAGACACCGGCTTGGACATCGAGACCCAGGTGCGCGCCTACGCCGCCTTCCGGGTCGGCTACCACCGAGGGCTCGACAGCCTTCGAAAGAACGGCTGGCGTGGGTCTGGATACGTCCGCTGGCGCCACGAGTCGAACCGGGGGTTCCTCCGGTGCCTCTCCGGCCTGGCCCGGATGGCTGCGGCCATCGGCGAGGACGCCGAGCACGAGCGGTGCGAAGAGTTTCTCAGAATGCTGGATCCCGCCTGGCCGCCTTCGGACTGAACGCTCGCACGCGTAGACGGCGCCCGCCTCGGGCGCCGTCTACGCAATCCGATTCGAATCGGGCTTATGCCTTGAGGTTGTCGCGGATTTCCCTGAGGAGCTTGATGTCCTCGGGGTCCTCGGCAGGCGCCTCTTCCTCGGCCTTCTCCATGCGAGCCTTCATCCGGTTGTAGGCCCGGACGACGAGGAACATCACGAAAGCGACGATCAGGAAGTTGATGAATGCCTCGATGAAGGCGCCGACCGATCCGACCGGCTGACCCGTCTCCGGATCTAGCTCTCCGAATGTCCACACGCCCGCGAGCGATTCCAGATTGAAGATCAGACCGATGATCGGGCTGATGATGCGGCTCGTGAGAGCTGCGATCACGTCGGCGAATGCGACGCCCATGACGAACGCCACGGCGATCTCGACGAGGTTGCCCTTGTTGATGAACTCCTTGAACTCCTGGATCATCGACTCTTCCTTCTCTCGAGATGTCGATTGCTGTCGCCACGATAGGCCGGGTGCGAGCGCCCTCGGAACGGGAGAGGACTTCGGATGTACGCTCGTTGGATGCGCCGTCCGAATCTCGTCTTCATCATGTCCGACGACCACGCCACTCATGCGATCAGCGCCTATGGGAGTCGGATCAACCAGACCCCCCACCTCGACCGGATCGCCGACGAGGGGATGCGATTCGACGCCTGTTTCTGTACCAACTCGATCTGCACGCCGAGCAGGGCCGCGGTGCTCACCGGAACCTACAACCACGTGAACGGGGTCACGACGCTCGACACGCCGATGGACAACGCTCTGGTCACCTACCCCAAGCTCATGCAGGCGGCCGGGTACCAGACGGCCATCTTCGGCAAGTGGCATCTGGGTCATGGGCCGTCGCACGACCCGACCGGTTTCGACGATTGGGCGGTGCTGCCGGATCAAGGGCTCTATCACGACCCGGACTTCTTCACCCCAGAAGGTCGGATCGTGGTGGAGGGGTACGCCACCGACATCATCACCGACATGAGCCTCCGGTGGCTCGAGGAGCGCGACCCGGAAAGGCCGTTTGCGTTGATGATCCATCACAAGGCTCCTCATCGGCCATGGGAGCCGGATGACGCCCACGCATCGATGTACGAGGGCGAGCACATCCCGGAACCCGAGACCTTCTGGGACGACTACGAGCACCGAGCGACGGCCGCGAGGGTGGCCGAGATGCGAATGATGGATCTCAACGAGGTCGATCTCAAAGAGCCCGTACCCGAGGGCCTGAGCCACGACGAGGAGGTGTCCTGGCGGTATCAGCGCTATATCAAGGACTATCTGCGTGTGGTCGCGTCGATCGACGACAACGTCGGGCGGGTGCTCGACTGGCTCGACGACTCCGGGCTGGCCGACGAAACCGTTGTCGCATACACGTCCGATCAGGGGTTCTTCCTCGGCGATCACGGTTGGTTCGACAAGCGGTTCATGTACGAGGAGTCGCTCTCGATGCCGCTGTTGATCAGGTACCCGGCGATGATCCGACCCTGGAGCGACTGCAGCGAGATGGTGCTCAACGTCGACTTCGCTCCGACCTTCCTCGAACTCACCGGGGTCGGCGTCCCGGATCACATGCAGGGAACCAGCTTCGTGCCGCTGCTGGCAGGAGAGACCCCACCCGGCTGGCAGCAGTCCATGTACTACCGGTACTGGATGCACCAGGACGCCGACCACAACGTGTGGGCGCACTACGGGGTGCGGACCCACCGGCACAAGCTGATCTGCTACTACAACGAGCCGCTCGGCCAACCGGGTGCCCGCGGTCCTGCCTCGCCACCCGAGTGGGAGCTCTTCGACCTCGAGTCCGACCCCTTCGAGATGAACAACGTCATCGATGAGCCCGCGTACGCAGAGACCGTGCGCGACCTGCGCCGGTTACTCGACGAACTGCAGGCTGCTTGTGGCGACGAACCGGTCGACGGGGGCTAGCGCGGACGGTTCCATCCAGATTGGGTCGCTGCGCCCATGCGTGGGCTCGGTCGCGCTCCGTAAGGTGGCGGCATGTACGAAGATCGCCCGTTCCTCGCCACCATCGATCAGCGACTCGAGAACGGCCGTGCATCTGTGTCGGTGGCGCTCGGCTGGGGCGATCACCACGTCACCGGGAGTGCCGAAGGCACGTCCGACCCCCATCAGCGCGCCCGCCTGGTCGGCGAGGCCACGCTGCGTGCCGTCGAGGCGCTCATCGAAGGGCGGCACAGATTCGATCTGACCGCCATCGGGACCTCGGATCTCGGCCCGGTCCGCATCGCCCTCGCCCAGATCCGCGAGACGGGTTGGAGCGACTACCTCATCGGTTCCGCCATGGTTCGTGACGGCGACGCCGCCACCGCCACCGCCAAGGCCGTCCTCGACGCCCTCAACCGTCGCATCTCCCGCGGCGGGCTGTCACACTGAGGGGGCTGTCACATGCAGGGGGACGATCCCCCTGAGACCCCCTGATGGCCGACCTGTTCGCTTGTTTTCGGCCCGCAGCCAACAACCCGGGTCTGTGTTCACGTGGGGCGTGAAGCGTGAAGCGTGAAGCGACACCAGGGACGATCCCCCTCGAGCCCCCTGATGGCATACCTGCCGGTCGTGTTGCGCGATCTGCAGCCAACAACCCTCTTGCAAGGCGTGTAGCGTGCAGCGTGAGGCGTGAAGCGACACCAAGGGCGACCAGCCCGCTGGCACACCGCCTCTCGATCACGCGGCCCGCAGCCAGCATCCCAGGTAGTGGCCGCAGTCGACGCGCCTGACGTGAAACGTGAAACGACAGCGGGACGATTCCCCTCGATCCCCCATGGCAGCATCTGTCATCTGTCATCTGTCATCTGTCATCCGTTGCATGCTCCACGCGCCTGGAGGCGGCGGTACCTTTGGGTCATGGCAGCATTCGAGATGTTCGAGGCAATTCAGGCCCGTGATTGGGATACGGCAGGGACCTTCGTGGCCCCCGATGCGTTGATCGTCTGGCCGGCCACGGGGGAGCGCTTCGTGGGCGAGCGATATCTCGCCATGAACCACGACTACCCCGAAGGCTGGGACATCGAGGTGATCGACCAGTACGAAGGGGACGACAGCGAGGTCCTCCGAGCCAGGGTGAAGCACGGCGACCACGTCTTCTGGTGCGTCGGGTTCTACGACGTCTCGGGCGGTGTGATCGCCGGTGGCGTCGAGTACTGGCTGGAGGAGGGTGTCGAAGCTCCGCCGAGGTGGCGGGCGCCCTACTCGGAATAGCCCGCTCGGAATATCCGGCAGACCTGGGAACTTGATACAATTGCACTCAAGTTTTCACACAGAGAGAATCTCATGGATCTCAACAAGCTGACGAACAAGAGCCAGCAGGCGCTGATGGCTGCGCGCGATCAGGCGCAGGCCCGCAATCACTCGGGAATCCACCCTGCCCACCTGCTGCGCGCCCTCGTCGCCCAGACCGACGGCATCGTGCTCCCACTGCTCCAGTCGATGGACGTGCAGCCCCCCGCCGTGCGGAGCGTCGCCGAGAACCTGCTCGGCAAGCTCCCCAAGGTGTACGGGGGGACCGACCCTCAGATGACGCCTGACCTCGCCCGGGTGCTCGAGGAAGCCGACAAACGACGTATCGAGTTCAAGGACGACTACATCTCCGTCGAGCACCTGTTCCTCGCGCTGGTCACGTCCGACGGCCCAACCGGTGAGGCACTCCGCGAGTTGGGGTTGGACGAAGCCCAGGTGCTCGACGGACTCCGAGCCGTGCGCGGAAACCAGCGGGTCACATCCGCCGACCCCGAGTCGACCTTCAACGCGCTGGAGCAATACGGTCGTGATCTCACCGAAGTCGCTCGTGCCGGCAAGCTCGACCCGGTGATCGGGCGCGACGACGAGATCCGCCGCGTCATCCAGGTGTTGAGCCGGCGCACCAAGAACAACCCCGTGCTCATCGGGGAACCGGGCGTCGGGAAGACCGCGATCGTGGAGGGTCTCGCCCGCCGGATCGCTGACGGCGACGTCCCCGAGGCGCTGAAGTCGAAGCGAATCGTCGCGCTCGACCTCTCCGCGCTGGTGGCCGGTGCCAAGTACCGGGGCGAGTTCGAAGAGCGGTTGAAGGCGGTCCTCGACGAGATCCGGAGCTCCGAAGGTCAGGTCATCACGTTCATCGACGAGATGCACACCATGGTGGGGGCGGGTGCGGCCGAAGGGTCGATGGACGCGTCGAACATGCTCAAGCCGATGCTCGCCCGAGGCGAGCTGCGAATGATCGGTGCCACCACCCTCGACGAGTTCCGCAAGTACATCGAGAAGGACGCCGCCCTCGAGCGACGTTTCCAGCAGGTCTACGTCTCCGAGCCGAGCACAAGCGACACCATCGGGATCCTTCGCGGGCTCAAGGAGCGATACGAAGTCCACCACGGCGTTCGCATCACCGACGCTGCGCTCGTCGCCGCCGCCGTGCTCTCCGACCGATACATCACCGGTCGTCAGCTCCCCGACAAGGCGATCGACCTGATCGACGAGGCCGCTTCCAGGCTCCGCATCGAGATCGACTCGATGCCCGAGGAGATCGACGAGCTCACACGTCGACGGATCCAGATGGAGATCGAACGCGAGGCGCTCAAGAAGGAGTCCGACCCCGCATCCGCGGAACGACTCGAGAATCTCGAGCGGGACCTGTCGGATCTCGATGAGGAGATCGACGGGCTCACCGCCAGATGGAACCTCGAGAAGGCTGCAATCGCCCGGATCAGGGAGACGAAGACCGATATCGAGGACGTCCGCTCGCAAGCCGAGCGGGCAGAGCGCAACGGCGAGCTCCAGCTCGCCGCTGAGCTCAGATACGGCCGGCTCACGGAGCTGAACAGGACCCTGGAGACCGCCCAGGAGGAGCTCGCCAAGCTCCACGCCGAGGGCAGGATGCTGTCCGAGGAGGTCAACGAGGAGGACGTCGCCGAAGTCGTTTCACGCTGGACCGGCATCCCCGTCGCCAAGCTCATGCAGGGCGAGGTCGAGAAGCTCGTACAGCTCGAAGACCACCTCCACCGCAGGGTGATCGGCCAGGACGAAGCCGTTTCCGCCGTTTCGAACGCCATCAGGAGGAGCCGTTCGGGATTGTCCGACCCGAACCGCCCGATCGGCTCGTTCCTCTTCCTGGGCCCGACCGGAGTCGGGAAGACCGAACTGGCGCGGGCGCTGGCAGAGTTCTTGTTCGATGACGAGCGGGCGATGGTCCGCATCGACATGTCCGAGTACATGGAGAAGCACTCGGTCAGCCGTCTCATCGGGGCGCCGCCGGGCTATGTCGGGTACGACGAGGGCGGCCAGCTCACCGAGGCGATCCGTCGGCGACCCTATTCGGTGGTGCTGTTGGACGAGGTGGAGAAGGCCCATCCGGACGTGTTCAACACCCTGCTCCAGTTGCTCGACGACGGCCGTCTCACCGATGGTCACGGTCGAACGGTCGACTTCACCAACACCATCCTGGTCATGACCTCGAACCTCGGCAGCGAGTTCATCCAGCCGAACGAGAGCTCGGAGGCGATTCGGGACAAGGTGATGGCGACCGTGCGCAGCCACTTCCGACCGGAGTTCCTGAACCGGGTCGACGACATCGTCGTCTTCGATCGCCTGACCCGCGACGACCTGCGGCGGATCGTCGACATCCAGCTGGTGGCGGTGGTGACCCGCGTGGGAGAGCGTGGCATCCGGCTGACGCTGACCGACGCCGCCAAGGACCTGCTCGCCACGGAGGGCTTCGACCCGGTATACGGCGCCAGGCCTCTCAAGCGGGTGATCCAGAAGCAGCTCGTCGACCGGCTCGCCCTCGAGCTGTTGGACGGCTCGTGGTCGGAGGGTGACGAGGTCCTCGTCGATGCCGACGAAGGCAGGCTCGTGTTCGGCTCAGCGGAAGCGGGCCGGGGGATGGCGTAGCAGCCGGTAGCCGGCGTAGAGGAATGCCGCCGCCAGTGCCGCCGAGGTGACGATCACGGCGACCGGACCCTCGTTGGCGATCTCGGCGACCACGATCACGATCCACATCGTGGCGACGACGAAGCTGAACGCTGCGACGATCCGGTGCACGATCAGTCCAGGTCGATCTCGGCGACGGAACGCACGACGTGATTGGGCCGGAACGGCGAACGGGCGATGTCCGGCTCGGCCGTCATGCCACTCAAGACGAGCACCGTCTCCAATCCCGATTCGATTCCGCCGCGAATGTCGGTTCTGAGGTTGTCTCCGACCATGACCGTGTCCTCGGAGTGAACGTCGAGGAAGTTCAGCGCGGTGCGAAACATCAGCGGGTTCGGCTTCCCGACCACGTAGGGCTCGACGCCGGTTGCGGTCTGGATCATCGCTGCGACCGCGCCGGCGGCCGGAACGATGCCCTTCTCGGTCGGGCCGGCTGCGTCGGGGTTGGTGACGATGAAACTCGATCCCTTGTCGACCAGTCGTGTGGCCGTCGTGAGAGCCTCGAAGTCGAGACCCCCCTCTCCCAGGACCACGTAGTCCGGGTCGAGGTCTGTCAGCACGTACCCGACCCCGTGCAACGCAGTCGTGAGACCGGTGCCTCCGACCACGAAGGCCTTGCCTCCCGGTTTCTGAACGTCGAGGAACCGCGCCGTCGCCATCGCCGAGGTGAAGATCCGCTCGGCAGGCACTCGGAGGCCTTCGGCAGCGAGCCGGTGGGACAGGTCTCCGGGGGTGAAGTTCGGATTGTTGGTCAGCACCAGGTATCGCCGTTCCGTCTCGTTGAGACGGTCGATGAAGGCCTGCGCCCCTTCGACCGGAGTGCGGCCACGAACGAGGACGCCGTCCATGTCGAGCAGGAAGTTCTTCTGTGTCACGCCGGAACCGTACTACCACCGGTGCACCGTTCGGAGGCCTGCCCATGGCAAGCTGGCGGGGTGACCGCTTCATCGGATCAGGTGGCCCTCGAGCAACTGCGCATCGTGCGGCGGCGGGCGACGCTGCTCCTCGCGGCGGTTGCACTGGTGTTCGTGGCAACGTTCTGGATGCCGGACACCACCGCCACGGGCTTCCTCAGGGCGTTCGCAGAGGCGGGCATGATCGGTGGCCTCGCCGACTGGTTCGCCGTCGTGGCGCTGTTCCGCCATCCGCTCGGCATCCCGATCCCGCACACCGCCATCATCCCCAACTCGAAGGAGGGCCTCGGCCGTAATCTGGCGACCTTCATCGTCCAGAATTTCCTCGATCCGGCGCTCATCGCCGAGCGGTTCGAACACGCCGATCCGGCGCGGTCGCTCGGTCGATGGCTCACCGACCCCGCGAATGCACGCGCGGTCTCGGGTCAGGTCGCCGCCGTCGCCGCCGGCCTCGCCGAGGGTCTTGCGTCCGACGAGGTTCGCACCGACCTCGAGCGTGTGCTGAAGCCTCAGCTGGGGCGCCTGCCGTATGCCCAGATCGGCTCGCGCATCCTCGAAACGACCGTGCAGGGTGGCCACCACCGTCCGTTGGTAGACGCCGGGATCCGCGGCATCGTCGATGCGATGGTCGCCAACCGTTCCGTCCTTCGCCAGCGCCTCGGTGACGAGTCTCCCTGGTGGGTGCCCGAGCAACTGGACGACGCGGTCTTCGATCGTGCCTTCTCGGCGCTCGTCACCTTCCTGCTCGAGGTCGCCGCCGATCCCGACCATCCGTTGCGCAAGACCATCGAGTCCCAACTGTCGGTGCTGTCGGACCGGCTGGAGACCGATGGCGAGTTGAATGCCCAGGTCGCCGCCCGCATGGGCGAACTGATTGAGACCCCCGAAGTCGGCGACTTCATCGATGCCCAGTGGCGAGCGATCGCCATGGCGGTCGCCGAAGCCGCCGAACGGCCCGAGTCGGAACTGCGCGAGTCGATCGCGGTGGCCCTGTCGGGGTTCGGGCACCGGCTCATGACCGACGGCGCACTCGCCGAACGGGTGGACGGTTGGATCGTGTCGGTTGCGGGGCCGATTGCCGGGGCGGCCCGCCGTGAGATCGGGGCGTTGATCGAGGTCACCGTCGACCGGTGGGACACTCGAGACGCCAGTCGTCGGCTCGAGATCTGGATGGGGAGGGATCTGCAGTTCGTGCGTGTCAATGGCACGCTCGTGGGTGGGCTCGCCGGGGTCCTGATCCATGCCGCAGTCCTGGGGTTCGGCGGATGACGCCGATCTAGCATCCGGCTCCATGCGGCCAGAGATCGAATCAACTGCGACCCGTCGGCTGAGCGAGTGGGCGTCGGACCGGGTCCGCAACGGCGACTTCGCTGCCATTGCTCGACGGCTCGGCGCGCTCCCAGTGTCGGGGGGCGCCTCCACCGGCACCGTCGAGTTCGGGTTGTGGGCGCCGGCGCTGCGGGAGGGCACTGCGCACCGAATCGAGCTGGAGGTGTTTCTGCCGCCTGCCGGCTTCGATCCGACCGTGTCGCGTCAGGCCGTCGACATGGAATGCCATCGATTCGAGATGACGTCGGCGGGAGAGACCGCCTGGCTCGTGCTCACCGGTATTCCGATCGGGACCCGAGGCACCGTCGGTGCCCTCTATCGCTTCAGAGGGGTCGGTGGCGACGACGACGTGATCGTGCTGCCGGATCCGATGGGGATGAGCTTCCCCTTCGGGGCGTTCGCACCGGCAGAGGTCGTCGATCTCACCGGCGAGCGGGCCGACGCCGAGTACTTCCGCACTCTGGTCGCTGGCGAAGGTGTCCCGCGCCAGGATCCGCCGGTCAACATCCTCCAGGTCCACCCCCGCTCGGCTACCGAAGAGGGCACCCTTGCGGCGCTCGCGCGCCGGATCACGGCGGCGTCCGAACGGGTTGCGGCCGGAGGCGACGAGCCCGGCGACCGCGTCTGGATGAGCTATGACTCGATCGAGCTGCTCCCGGTCGAACCACTGATCGGGTACGAGGGAGACGGGGACTACTGGGTCGAGTCGGAGACCGACGATGACGAGGTCTCGGTCACCGTCGGACGGCCCGACATGTTGAACTGGGGCTACGACATCCCGATCTGTGGCAGCGGAACCGTGACACCGACGCTGCTGGAGACCGGCCGACCACATGAGCTGATCGACTTCGTCACAGCGATGCACAACCTGCCGACCGGGCCGATCAGGGTGATCTTCGACATCGTGTACGGCCACGCCGACAACCAGGCCGTCGGGCTGATGCCGCCTGCGTGGTTCACCGGGCCCGACATGTACGGACAGCACCTCGACTACCTGAACCCCTTCGTGCGGGCGCAGCTGCTCGAGATGCAGCGCCGCAAGGCAGACTTCGGAGCCGACGGTCTGAGGATCGACGGTGCCCAGGACTTCACGTACTGGAGTCACGAGCAGGACGACTTGATCCGCGACGACGACTTCATGAAGGAGATGAGCGACGTCGTCCAGGACGTCGCCGGAGTCACGTATCGGCCGTGGATGATCTTCGAGGATGGTCGCCCGTGGCCGCGCGACGACTGGGAGCTCGCGTCGACGTATCGGGCGGTGACCGATCTGCAGCCCCACGTGGTCCAGTGGGGTCCGTTGACCTTCGCGCACAACACGCCCTTCCTGTTCACGTTCTGGGTCTCGAAATGGTGGCGACTTCGCGAAGTCGCCGAGATGGGATCGCACTGGATCAGTGGGTGCGCCAACCACGACACGCTGCGGCGCGGCTCCCAAGTCGATCCGGGACAACGGATCAACACGTTTCTGGGGGACTCGCTGCCAGATGTCATCGCCCGCGCCTACGACCATCCCGCATCGACGCTCTTGTTCCACTGCTTTCTGCCCGGAGTCCCGATGGACTTCCTTCAGGGGATCACCCGCACCCCGTGGAGCTTCATCCGCAACACCGATCGAAGGTATGCGTTGAAGGTGTGGGGCGAGGAAGCGCGTTTCCTCGACTGGAGGGTGACCACCGACGACTACGACGACACAGCCAACTTCCGCCGTCTCAAGGCGCTCGGGTTCTCCGACCGTGCGTCGATCGTCGCGTTCATGGAGAACCTCCTGGCCGCGGTCGGGGTGTATGGAGACGCCGCCGAGCCTGTGATCGCCGCCATCGAGCGGGGGCCTCGCCCCGACGGCCTCGCCACCGATCTCGACTCGCTCGTCCGCGCCGCTCGCGCCTGGATGAGTGACGTGCACGACTTCTGCACCGTCACCTCGGGCCGGCTCGCCTCCCTCGACGCAGGCATCGTCCACTTCGACCACCAGGCGAGATCGTTCCGGAGGCAGCACCCCTGGCTGCTGGGCGACCTCAACGACACCGACCGGTTCGAGTACGTGCATCCAACGGATGGCGCGGTCGTGTTCCACGGCTTGCGAACCGATCCCGATTCGGGGGCGCAGGTGCTGTTCGTTGCGAACATGGAGGGTGTTCCGAAGGCGGTCGTGCCCGTCGATCTGGTCGGGGTGGATCCGGTCGGATGGCGTCTCGCCGTCGTGGCGCCCGGGCTCGCCTATGGCGCTTCCGATGACACGACCATCCCGAGGCTGGAGGACGAGACGATCGTCGAACGCCCGGACACCGGAGGAGCGGGCGGACAGCCTCCGACGTCTGCCGCCAACGAGATCACCTTGACCGATGGAACCGGCGCGATCTGGGTCCGGAGTCGCTGACGCTCCTGGCCGTTGGCTGTGGGCATGTGGCTCGGTGCGAACGACTCGCCTTGCAGGGCGAGCTCACGAGGTCATGCGTATCGGCGGTGAATCGAGCACTGCGAGCGTTGATCGATCACAGCGGTAGCCTGCCGGAACGTGCAGCCTGCCCTCTTGTTCTCCTCGGTGTCGAAGGCCTTCGGTGACGTCCAGGCGATCGACCACCTCGACGTAGAGGTCCCCGTCGGCTCGATCACGGTGATCCTCGGGCCGAACGGAGCGGGCAAGACGACCACGATCCGCCTGTCGACCGGTGTGCTCGCCCCAGATCGCGGGTCGGTCCGCACCTTCGGGCTCGATCCCAGGGTGTCCGGCACCGAGGTGCGGGCGAGGACCGGGGTGGTGCCGCCGAAACCCGCCATGTACGACCGTCTCAGCGGTTGGGACAACCTGGCGTACGCAGCCCGGTTGTACGGGTTGGTGAATCCGCCGATCGCCGACCTGGCCGACCGTTTCGGGATCCTCACGGCGCTCGGCCAGTCGGTCGGGGGATACTCCACCGGGATGCGAACCCGGCTGGCGCTGGCCCGGTCACTGCTTCACGATCCTGAGCTTCTGCTCCTCGACGAGCCGACCGCCGGCCTCGATCCCGAGAGCGCCTACGCAGTCCGCGAGCTGATCTTCGACATGGCGCGGGCCGGCAAAACCGTGGTCATGTCGACTCATCTGTTGCACGAGGCCGACGGCACCGCCGACCAGATCGTCATGATGAACGGTGGGAGCGCATGGGAGAAGGGAACTCCGGCCGAGCTCACCGGTCGATACTGGAAGCGCCTCGAAGTGAGGCTGGAGGCGGAGGATCCCGGAGCGCTCCTCGCTGCCGTATCCGACATGAAGCCGAGGGTCGACGAGCTGAGAGCGGTCACGGTGACCCTGGCCGAATCGTCGGAGATCCCGTCGTTGATCGGGCATCTCGTCGCCGGCGGCGTTCGTTTGACAAGGGTCGAACCCGTCACGCCGACGCTCGAACGGCTGTACTTCGCCATGCGGAAGCAACTCGGCGACACGGCACCCCGACTGGACGCCGAGGAGGGCCGATGAACCGAGGAATCATCTGGGCGGTCGCCTCCAATGAGCTCAGACAGGTCGTGAGGAGCCGCGACTACCTGCTGCCGCTCGGCGCGCTGGGACTCCTGTTCTTCTTCTTCGTGCCGGTGTTTCTGCTTGGTGCGGTCACCAACGTGACCGGCAACGAGGCGGCCGAGGCGGTCGGTGCCGTGATCAACACACTCCCCGACACCGCCCAACAGAACATCCAGGGGGACACCGAGCCCGTTCGGGCCTCGTATGCGGTCGCCGTCTATCTGCTGGCACCGATCGCGATCGTCGTGCCCCTCACGATCTCCACCGCAGTGGGGGCCACTGCGGTCGTCGGCGAACGCGAGAAGGGGACCGGGGAGTTCCTGGCGCACACCCCGGCGAGCGAGCGGGACATCTACGTCGGGAAGCTGATCGCAAGCCTGATCCCCGGCTACGTCGCAACCGTGGTCGGCTTCACCATCTACTCGCTCGTCGTGAACATCATCGTTGGCCCGGGTGTCGGGGGCTGGTTCTTCCCGACCACGGAGTGGTTCATTCTCATCCTGTGGGTCGTCCCGCCGTTCATCGCTGTAGCGCTGTCGATCATCGTGGCGATCTCCGCCCGGGTGAAGACCGCAGCTGCAGCCCAGCAGGCGAGTCAGCTGGTCACGCTTCCGGTGATCCTGAGCGCCTACGGCGTCGCAACCGGGCTGCTCTTCAACTCGTCGGTGGCTGCGCTCGTCATCGGGGCCCTCGCCTGGATCGCCGCGCTGATCGGGCTGACTCGCGGTGCCCGCAGCGTCAAACGTGAGAACCTGATCTCCTGAGTCGGCCTGGCGCTCGACGGCGGCGACCGGAGGCCACCATCGCCGATGCGGAGCGAAGCCCTCGGCGAGGCCGGCGTGGGTTTCGGCGACATCCTCCGTGAGTACCTGCTTAGAGTCGTCGACGGGAGAAACGAGAGAGGGAACGTGCCATGAGACGTGGAGTTCTCGTGTTCACCGTCGTGATCACGATGTTGGTGCCGGCGGCGATCGGGGGCGCAACCCCCGGAGAAGCCGCCTCGATCGACCTGGAGGTGGTCTCGAGCCCACCCGAGTACGTGTCCGGAGGCGATGCCAGGGTCCTGGCTCACGTTCCGCCGGGCCAGGTCGACAAGGTGTCGATCCTGGTCAACGGGGTCGACCAGACGGACCATTTCGAACGCATCGACCGCGGCACCCTCGAGGGCGTCGTCGGTGATCTGGAGCTCGGCGCCAACCAGGTGACCGTCACGTTCAACCGACGCAGCCAGGGGTCGAAGACCCTGACGCTGATGAACCATCCGATCACCGGTCCGATCTTCTCCGGGCCACAGCAAGAACCGTTCCTCTGTTCGACTCCCGACGACTACGGGGCGGCCGAGCTCGACGGTCCGATCGACGACGACTGTTCGATGGAGACCAAGGTCGACTTCAAGTACCGGACCGCCAGCGGCGGCTGGGCCGACTTCGATCCCGACGGGCCACGTCCCGCCGACCTCGCACAGACCACGACGATGGACGGCGAGACCGTGGACTACATCGTCCGGTGGGAGCGTGGGACCATCAATCGGTTCATCTACTCGATCGCAGTGTTGTCCCCGGACTCACAGGACGTGAATGCTCCCGACCTGTCCGCTTGGAACGAACGGCTCATCTACTACTTCCAGGGCGGGGTCGCCATCGGCCACTATCAAGGGGACCCATCGGGCAGCCGGATGTTGTACGACGACGGGCTGAGCAAGGGATACGCGGTGGCGTACTCGACCGGCACCAAGACCGGCACGCATTACAACCTCGAGCTGGGTGGCGAGACGGCGATCATGGTCAAGGACCGGTTCGTCTCGGCGTACGGGAATCCCGACTACACCGTCGGCGTCGGCGGCTCGGGCGGCGGGATCCAGCAGTACGTGTATGCACAGAATCACCCTGGATTGATCGACGCCGGCATCCCGCAGTACTCGTATCCGGACATGATCACCCAGACCATCCACATCGGGGATTGCGAGCTGCTGGAGCGCTGGATGGACTTCGAACTCCTATCAGGCGATCCGAGCGGGCTCATGTGGGCCGATTGGGAGAACCGCACCCTGATCGAGGGGCTCGCCGCCTGGAACACGGCGGGCAATCCGTTCGGGGCGGCCATGCCGCCGGGGTTCCCGGCCGGGTCGTCGGAATGCATCAATGGCTGGCGCGGCTTGTCTCCGCTGGCCCTCAACCCCAACTTCGGGACCGCTCCGGGGATCACGCCCGCTCAGCAGGCTTCGGTCGAATGGACCCACTATGCGGATCTGGTGAACATCTACGGCGTCGGTCCGGACGGGTTCGCCAACTCGACCTGGGACAACGTCGGCGTCCAGTACGGTCTCGGCGCGCTGCTGGAGGGGAGCATCACGCCGGCGCAATTCCTGGACCTCAACGCCAACGTGGGCTCGTGGAAGAACGAACCCGAGATGGTTCAGGAAGGGTGTCCGTTCTTGAGCTTCCTGTGTCCCGATCCGTCGACGCTCGGCGGTCTGGCTCCGTTCCCGGACATCTGGCCGAACCTGATCGATCCGTGGTCGGCGCGGAACATGGCACTCTCGCCTGACGGCGGTGTCACACCGGCGCCTCGCAAGGCCGCCGACCCCGGGGCGATCCAAGCCGCCTTCGACTCTGGCATGGTGAATCGTGGGGACGTCCAGATCCCGCTCATCGACTGGCGCCACTACCTCGAGCCCTGGCTTGACATGCACAACTCGCATCAGTCCTTCGCCTCGAGACAGCGCTTGCTGAACTTCGACGACGATGCCTCGAATCAGATCATCTGGTTCACGATGGGTGCGGCGTCGTCAGGGGACCGTTTCGATCAGACGCCGATGGCCTTCGAGGTCATCGACGAGTGGATGCGCAACATCGAGGCCAACCCGGACGCCGGGGTCGATGCCAACAAGCCCGACGCGGCGATCGATTCGTGCTTCGATGTCGACGGCGATCTGATCTTCGCCGGTGATGATGCCTGGGCGGGGATTCTCGATGACGATCCGGCGGGACCGTGCACCGAGATGTTCCCGGTCTTCTCGACCTCGCGCATCGTGGCCGGCGCCCCGATCACCGGCGACGTCTTCAAGTGCGACCTCGAGCCGGTCGCCGATGCGATCGCCGACGGGACCTATGGATGGTGGTCGCCGAGCGCGTCGGAGCAGACGGCGTTGGAGGCGATCTTCCCGACCGGCGTCTGCGACCACTGAAACCTCGGGCTGGCCGCCGGGCTGAGCGGCCCGGCGGCCCGACGCCGTGACTTCGCGCCTGTGGGTGATCGTCGGCTGCACCCGGATGCGCTGCGGGCGACGTGAACGTCGCCCCTACCTCGACGCAGAGCGTTTCTGGGTTGCGGCCACAGGCCCGAAGCGCCGATGCGAAGGGGGCCCACTGGCCACGATGCCGGACGCCCGAGGCCCTGAGCGCCGAGCGCCCAACAGGCAATGGTCAGCGGCGAAGCCGGCTCACCAGGCGCCGCCGCCCCCTCCACCGCCGCCTCCACCGCCGCCGCCGCCGAAGCCGCCACCACCGCCGGTGCCCGCAGAGCTGGGTGGTGCGAACGCACCGCGCAGGCTCGACTGGAGGCCGGAGAAGGCGTTCTGGGTGCTTCCACCGGTGAACCCATTGTTGCCGTACCAGTAGATCCTCGAGACCTCCTGGAGCTCCGCAGGTGCGCGGAGCCGGGCGGCCTCGAGCACCTCTTCGGCGATTCCGAACGAAAGGGCGTACACCAGGAAGCGGTCCCACAGGGCGAGCGAGATCGCCGGTGCCTCCTCGAGGCGGGAGAAGTCGTTGAGGTACCGGCCGAATGCCTCCCAGCGTGCCGACTCGAGCGCGCCGGCGTCGGTGCGACGGACGTACGCCTTCCGGCGCCCGACGGCCAGGGCGAAGAGCAGCAGGTTCCCGCCGATCAGAACCACGAGGAGGATGCCGAACGCCGAGCCGCTCCCGATCGTGCTGGCCACCATGATCGACAAGAACAGGAGGAGGGCACCGGGGGCGAGGATCCAACCCATCTGACGTCTTCCGGCAGTGTCGAGCAGCTTCTTCCGGGTCAGCTGAAGGGCGGCGTCCGAGCGGAAGCTTCCGTAGCTGGACGCGTTGGCGGAGGCGTCTTCACGGATCCGGTCCCGCAGGTCGTTGATCGTCGACGGTCCATCGGAGAGGATCCGGGTCATGATCTCCATCACCTCTTCCTCGTGGTCGGCGAGCGTGTCTGAGGTCGTTCCCAGCGACAATTCGAGGTCGGTGATGGTCTCGGTCTTCATCCCCATCCACGTCGATTCGTCGTAGGTGACCGGGCGGGCGTCGAGGTGCCCTCGGCGGATCAGGTCGAAGAGGGTTGCGACGAAGTCGCGTTCGGTGACACTGCCCTGGCTGACGAGGGCGCTGACCTCTGCCGGGCTCAGTTCCGATGGCGGCTCCTGTTCGTATTCTCGGTCGTAGGCCACGGTCGGCTCGCGGCCGAAGCGCCGGTAGAAGAGCCAGCCTGCGATCAGCCCGGGGATCGTGCCACCGAACAGGCCCGTGAAGACGAGCATGCGCCGCCGAGCCGCCTCGGATTCGTCCTGTTCGAACTGTCGGGTCTCCTCGTCGAGCACATTGCCGAGCCCGTCCCCTGCACGGACCTGGGCTCCCGATGTCGACGTGAGCAGAGAACGGGGGAACGTGACCCGCATCTCCACCCATTGGCCGGCGGGGATGTCCCTGGCTGTCAGCGTCGGCGAGACCCGGTCGTCGCCGAGTGACGTTGTTCCCGCAACGGAGCTCGGGTGCCCCCATACCCGCACATCGTCGGCTTGGGCGCCGGCTGGGATGAACACGTTGGCGCGAAGATCATCGAGTCGCACGGTCCACTCGTCACCCCACACCTTCCAGTTGAGATCGACGATGTCGTCGTAGGCGATGGTGGCTCCGTCGACGACGTACGACACCACGAACGTGCGGTCGGTGTCCTGTGCCGCATAGTGCCACACGATCCGGATTCGCCCTCCCAGATCGGCGGCGCCGAAGGTGCCCTGTGGAGACGAGCACCCCAGGTCGGTGCAGGCGCCCGGTGAATAGCTGCCGTATTGGGCGTCGGTGACCTCGATGTCGCGGATCGATTCGCCGGCCCGCAGCGGGATCTCCCGGTAGGCGCCGGAGAACGACCCGTCGAACCGGTAGGTGATCTCTTCGGTCACCGAGATGGATCCGTCCGGCTGGACGGTGATGGTGACGTCGGTGTCGGGCAGCGTGTAGCCCCTGGCCTGTGCGACCAGCGGCAGTGCCGCGATCAGGAGGAGGGCAGACGCAGCAACGAGCGCCCAGCGCTGTTTCAGAACTCGACCTTCGGTGCCTCGTCTGCGGCTTCCGGGGCGTCGAAGTACTCGCGGGTCTTGAAGTTGGCGATGTTGGCCACGATGTTCGACGGCACCGTCTGGACGAGGTTGTTGTAGGTGAGGACCGTGTCGTTGTAGATCTGGCGACTCACCGAGATCTTGTTCTCCGTCTCGGAGAGTGCGTCCTGGAGTTGGCTGAAGTTGGTCGAGGCCTTGAGATCGGGGTACGCCTCGGCGAGGGCGAACAACTGGCGGAGAGCCCCGGTCAGGAGGTTGTCTGCCTGTGCCGCCTCGGCCGGGCCGCTGGCCGCCTGGGCGGCGTTGCGGGCGGCGATCACGCGTTCGAACGTCTCCTTCTCGTGGCTGGCGTATCCCTTCACGGTCTCCACGAGGTTGGGGATGAGATCGAAGCGGCGCTGCAACTGGACATCGACCTGTCCCCAGGCGTTCTCCGAGCGGTTGCGCGATTTGACGAGATTGTTGTAGGCGAGGAAGAACCACCCCACCAGTGCGACGACGATGACGAGAAGACCAATGAAGAACCATTCCATGAGCCCATCATACGAAGCGCGAACGGCGCGTGACCGGCTCCGCCATACTCTTGCGTGATGGAACCGAGCGCCTACTTCGCCGTTGTGGGTGACGGCACTTTCGTGCCGACGGATTTCGCCCGCGGCCCGTGGAGCGTCGACGCGTGTCACGCCGGGCCGCCGACGGGGCTGATGGCCCGGGCGTCGGAGGTCGCAGTTCCGGACAAGCCGTTGGTCAGGCTCCTGGTCGAGATCACCAGGCCCATTCCGATGTCGGGGTTCCGGATCGGTTCGGTGATCTCGCGAACCGGCAGAACCGTCACGACGACCAGGATCGAGTTGCACGACGATGAGCGCTCGTATGCGAGGGCGGAGGGCCTGCATCTCGCGGAGGGTGAGATCGGACCGGTCACATCGCATCACATCGATGTGCTCGATCCCGACGACGCGGTGCCTGGGCCCTTCCCGATCTCCCCGACCCACGGCGAGGTCGCGTTCGGGCACTCGCTCGAGGTCCGGTACGTGCCGGGCATGTCCCAGGGGACCGGAGGCGAGACGTTCATGTGGGCGAGATCGAAGGTCCCCTTGCTCGATGGCGAAGAGCCGTCACCGTTTCAGGCCGTCTGCCCGGTGGCGGACAGCGGGAACGGGATCAGCTTCCACGAGGGAACCGAGACGATGGCGTTCGTGAATGCCGACCTCGTCGTTGCGCTCCACCGCCCACCGGTCGGTGACTGGTTCGGATCACACGCGGTTTCGTTCTGGGAGCCCAACGGGATCGGTCGGGCCGATGCCGAGTTGTTCGACACGTCGGGACCGGTCGGGAGGGCGCTACAGAACCTGGTGTTGCGCAGGCACAGCTGACCGACGCCCTATCGTTTCACGTCGTGAAGCGCCTAACGCCGTTCATTCCGATCCTCGTCCTGGCCGTCGCGGCGTGCACTGGTTCCGACTCCGCGTCGACCGAACCGGATGCCGCCGACACGTGTCTCGCGGGGGCGCCCGACTGCGACGACACCGTCTCTTCCGATCTTCCCGCCACCGAGCCCGAGCGCGGGGTCTCGGTCGCAGAGGCCACCGCTCAGCCGATCGACGGAGCGTTCGAGCTGCGGGGGTTCTTCTTCGTCGACGACGCCGGTGCCCGGATGTGCGAGACGCTGGCAGAGTCGTTCCCTCCCCAGTGTGGCGGGGCGTCCATTCCGTTGGGGGACTTCGAGGTCGCTCTTCCGATCAGCTCGGAGGCGGGCATCAGCTGGACCGACTCGGTCGTCTTCCTCGAAGGGCAGATCGTCGGCGGCGTGTTCCAGCCCCTGCGCTGAGCCTTCGTCAGGCTTTGGCGAGTGTCAGCGTGAAGCGGGTCACGTCACCTGCTCGTGCGTAGGTGACGTCTCCGGCCATCAACCGGGCGAGGCGCCGGGAGATGGCGAGCCCCAGCCCGAGCGCTTGCGGCTGTCCGCTCTTGTCGTGCGCCGACACGTACGGCTCGAAGATCTTCTTGGACAGCTCCTCGGGAACCCCCGTCCCGTCGTCGCACACCGAGATGGACACCGATGCCGGGCCGTCCTCCAACTCGATCCAGATCGACTCGCCGCCGTACCGGGTGGCGTTGGTCAAGAGGTTTCGCATGATCTGACGGAACCGGGTCGGGTCGGCCAGGGCCAGGCTGGCGTTCCCTTTCACGGCCATCTCTCCCGGCAGGTCCTCGAGCGTCGCCGCGAGCGCGGCGACCTCGGAGGCGGGATCGACCGGTTGTGTCTCGATCGACTCCGTGGCAGAGTCGCCGCGCGCTGCGACCAGCAGGTCGTCGACGATCGCTGTCAACTCCTGGCTGTTCTTCCGGATCAGGTCCACCAGGACTTTGCGGTTCTCGGGGCTCAGGTCGGCCATCCGCCCCTCCAAGGTGGCGGCCGCGGACACGACCGTGGCGAGCGGGCTGCGCACCTCGTGGCTGACTGCGGCGAGCACCTGGTTGCGCGAGTCGACGAGCTCGGCGAGCGCAGCGACCTCGCCACCCAGGCGCTCGTTCTCGATGATGGGCCCGATCTGACCGGACAGTGTCTCGAGCAGCGCGAGATCCGAGGTGTCGTAGCTCGCGACATCGGAGAGCGGGTTCACGACGACCACGAAACCGACTGCGCCGTCTTCCCCATCGATCGATGCGACCATCCCGGTCACCGGGGTCACCGCATCCGATACGAGGTAGGGCTGGAGGGCCGAGCCCTTCAGGAGCAGCGCCTCGCCCCGCTTCACGCGACCGGGGGATTCTGTACCCGTGCGAACATCCACGGCCTCCGTGGCGACGGCGATCCCGCGTAGACCGGGGCGGTCATCGGACGCCATGATCGCCACCTCGGCCAGTTCCGCCTCGAACATCGCCCGCGCCTGTTCGGCGGCGAGGCTGGCGACGTCGGTCAGCGTGTGGGCGCGCAGCAGCGCTTGGGCGGTGCGTTGGAGCGCCTCGAGGCGGGCCTGCTGCCCCCTCTGGAGCGTGTAGGCGAGGTAGGCGAGATAGAGCATGACCGGTGGCGCGAGGGCGAGGATCGCTGCAGCCGGTTGGGTCGACCAGACGAGGACGATCACGACTCCGAGGATCGTGTTCATGAAGGCAGCACCCGTGGTCAGCCATCTCACCGTCCATGCCTCGCCGCGGGACAGCGAGCCGCCGGCCATCTTGATGGCGGTGTTGACCGAGAGGTCGGACACGGCGAACGCAGCGAGGTTCCCGGCGAGTGCAGCGATCCAGCCTCTGGGTGAGAACGGGTCGCCGTCGCCGAGGACGAGATTGAATGCGATGACGGCGGCACCGATTTGGACCGTGAACTGGGCCAGATTGAACACCAGCTTCATCGGCGGCTGGCGGCGATTCAGGATCAGGGCTACCGCGTTGCCGACGAACTGACCGATCAGCATGGCGGTCGGAGTGGCGAAGAACAGGCCGACCGTGATGGCGATCTCGCTCATCGAGAAGCTCTGGGCGTCCCGCCGGAACCGCAGGTGGAGGACGGCGATCTCTGCGAGGTAGAAGCCGAGGGCGACGATGGGCCAGGCAAGCCGAGGTTCGGTCGTCGGGGCGTCGTAGACGATGGCGAACGGCACGATCGCGACTGCCAGCACAGCAAGAGCCCCGCTGAGGAACCAGACGGGGCTGATGCGGTTGAGCCTGGCGATCATTGCCGGGCTCCGGACTGTGATGTGGGTCCGATCAGGACCAGGAACGACCGTAGGTCGTGTAGGTCTGAGTGACATTGGTCCATGACGTCTGGCCGTCGTCGACGGACACCGTCTTCCCGGACCACGCGCTCGCCGGGGCTGCGAGCGTCATCACGGAGATGACCACGGCGACGATCAGTGATGTCCGGCGACGCTTCGTGCCGTCGAGGCTGAGTCCACGCATTTTCATGTTGATGATCCCTGGGTAGAAGTCTCTCGGAGACTCCATCGGTGGGAACGACGTCGAACTTGAGCGATTTGTAGTGCTCAAGCCCTATACGCGCGAACGGACTAGTCACGTCTCGGTGGGAGAGTTGACGTGCCATTGGTGAGCTCGGTCGTTGGGAGACCTCCCGGCCACGAATCATCAGTCAGTGATCTTATGACACCCGGTGACGGCATCGCGGGAATGCGGTCGGTCCAGCGCGATCGTGACCCGGTCGCCGTAGGCGAGATCGGGGATGAGTGGAGCCAGGATCTCGATGACGTCTTCGGGTTGGTGGTGTTCGGGCTTGGTCTCCGGATGCGGTCGGTAGATCATCGCCTGCCACCGCTTTCCGGCATGGTGCAGGCCCACCCTCCACAACGAGAAGTCCTCGGGCGGCATGTGGTCGTGCCACTTCACCGATGTCAGGAGGTGATCGGGCTCTCCGAGGTCGAGCGGGCCCTCATCGAGTTCGACGTTGACCGTCCCCGGGTGGACGTTGTCGAGGTCCACGCCCAGCTGCGCGAAGATCGGGAACTGCAAGCCGAGTGTGCCGGACGGGAAGCGCGGGTCGCCGGATCGACCCGATGCGACGCCATGTCCGGTCACGACGACACCGGTGGCCGAGCGTGTTGCGGTCATCGTTTGCCATGATGGTGGTGACGGTTCGGCCCGATACAATTTGAACGACTACTCAGATTCTTGGAGGAGACCAATGGCAGCCTCGAACAACGCGCACGGTGGAAGGCGGGTGGCGATCGTCGACGGTCTCCGGACCCCCTTCACCAAGTCGGGCACGGATCTCAAGACCGTGTCGGCCTACGAGCTGGGGGCACGCGTCGTGACCGAGCTCGTCAACCGCTCGCGGGTACCGGTCACTGAGATCGACCGGGTCGTCTTCGGGTCGGTGGTCCAGGACGTCAACTCGCCGAACATCGCCCGTGAGATCGTCCTCGCGTCACCTTTGCCGGACACCACGGACGCCCATTCCGTCACCAAGGCGTGTGCGACCTCGACCCAGACATTCATCGACGGGGCCACTGCGATCCTCACCGGGGAGGCCGACGTCGTCATCTCCGGTGGAGCGGACTCGCTGTCGCGGCCGCCGGTGTTGTTCACCGACGAGTTCGTCGAGGTGATGCAGGCCGCTCAGAAGGCGAAGGACTTCGCTTCCCGAGCACGGGCGCTCGCCGCTCTCCGGCCCGCGGACCTGGCGCCGCAGCCCCCGGCGATCGCCGATCGATCCACCGGCGGTTCGATGGGTGACGGCGCCGAGAGGATGGCGAAGATGAACGGCATCACCCGTGAGGCTCAGGACGCCTACACGCTCGGTTCACACCAGAAGGCGGTCGAAGGCTGGGAGAAGGGCGTCTACGACACCGAAGTGATGCCGTTCCCGGTCGGACCGAAGTATCAGACGACCGTCGTGCGGGACAACATTCCCCGGGCCGATACGTCGCTCGAGAAGCTGGCGTCGCTCAAGCCCGTCTTCGATCGGAGGTACGGGTCGGTCACCGCAGGCAACTCGTCACCGCTCACCGATGGCGCCGCTGCGCTCTTGCTCATGGAAGAGGAGACCGCCAAGCGGCTCGGCTACGTGCCCCGTGCCTTCCTGCGGTCGTGGGGGTTCGCCGCAGTCGATCCGAACTGGCAGCTGCTCATCGGACCGGCGTTCGCCACGCCGAAGGCGCTGGACCGGGCTGGGATGCAGCTCTCCGACATCGACGTGATCGACATCCATGAGGCGTTCGCCGCCCAGATGCTCTCGGTGCTGGACGCCTTCGGATCCGAGACGTTCGCCAAAGAGCACCTCGGGCGGGACAATGCGATCGGCGAGGTCGACCGCGACAAGTTGAACCTCTACGGAGGGTCGATCAGTCTCGGCCACCCGTTCGCCGCCACCGGAGCGCGACAGCTTCTCACCATGGCCAACGAGCTCGTCCGGCGCGACGCCGGGACCGCTCTCATCACCCAATGCGCCGCCGGCGGACTCGGCGCCGCCGTCATCCTGGAGCGCTGACATGACCACCACGGCAGACACCCTCACGCACTTCACGATCCGCATGGATCGCCACACGGCGATCGTCACGATGGATCTCGAAGGCGAGTCCATGAACACACTCGGCCCGAGGCTCATCGACGACTTCGAGGTCGTCCTGCGTCGCCTCGAGACCGATCCCGACATCAGGGCCGTCGTCCTGACGTCCGGCAAGCGGGACTTCCTCGTCGGTGCTGACATCCGGTTCTTCGACGAGCTGACGACCTCGACTGCCGCCGAGGAGGCGATCCGGACCACTCACCAGCTCTTTGCCAGGCTCGAGAAGGTCCACACCCGCCTGGGCAAGCCGGTCGTTGCCGCAATCGACGGCAATGCACTCGGCGGTGGCCTCGAACTCGCTCTGGCCTGCTCGATGCGTATCGCAACCGACTCGCCGCGCACCCAGCTCGGGCAGCCCGAAACCCAGCTCGGCGTGATCCCGGCCGGCGGCGGTACCCAGCGCCTCCCCAAGGTCATCGGCATCGCCAACGCCCTCGACATGATTCTCGCCGGCAAGAACGTCCGGGTGAAGAAGGCGAAGGCTCTGGGGCTCGTCGACGAGGTCGTGCCGCCCGAGATGCTCACCGAGATCGCCGTCGAGCGTGCCCGCTCGGCAATCGGGTCGGTCGACGGAAAGGGCTCCGGGTTCGACCTGTCGGCGTCGGGCATACAGAAAGCGGCGCTCGAGACGAATCCGATCGGTCGCAACATCTTGTTCAAGCAGGCCCGTCAGAAGCTGCTCGCCCAGACAAAGGGCAACTACCCGGCTCCCGAGCGTGCGCTCGAAGCGGTCCGGATCGGAGTCGAGGAGGGCCCCGAGGCGGGATACGCCGCCGAGGCCAGGTTCTTCGGCGAGCTGGTCGTCTCTCCCGAGTCGGCCGCACTCAGATCCATCTTCTTCGGGCAGCGAGCCGTCGATCGCGAGACGTGGGTCGAGGCCGAACCCGTCGATGTCAAGCGCGTGGCGATGATCGGCGGCGGGCTCATGGGTGGTGGGATCGCCGCCGTCTCGACGCTCAAGGCGGGTGCCGAAGTGCGCATCAAGGAGATCGACCACGATGGCGTCGGGCGGGCGCTCGCCTACGTCCAGAAGGTCGTCGATGGCCGCGTCAAGCGCCGCCACATGAGCGTGTTCGAAGGAGAGAAGGCGATGCTTCGGGTCAGCGGCTCCACCGACTGGACGGGCTTCGCCGATACCGACCTCGTCATCGAGGCGGTCTTCGAGAGCCTCGATCTCAAGCGGTCCATCGTTGCAGAGGTCGAAGCCGTCACTTCGGATCGCACGGTGTTCGCCTCCAACACGTCGTCCCTCCCGATCACCGACATCGCGGAAGGGGCATCGCGTCCCGAGGCGGTCGTCGGGATGCACTACTTCTCGCCTGTTGAGAAGATGCCCTTGCTCGAGGTGATCGTCACCGAGCAGACCGCCGACTGGGCGTTGGCGACGGCGGTCGAGTTCGGCAAGCGCCAGGGCAAGACCGTGATCGTGGTCAACGACGGACCCGGCTTCTACACCAGCAGGGTGCTCGGGCCCTACGGCGTAGAGGCGTTCCATCTGCTCACCGAGGGCGCATCGGTCGAGGCGATCGACGCCGCCATCGAGCAGTGGGGCATGCCCGTCGGGCCGATGCGACTCGGGGACGAAGTGGGTCTCGATGTTCAGGCGAAGATCGGCCGGATCATGATCGACGCGTTCGGAGACCGGATGGCCGCGCCCGAGGAGATTACGCGTCTCGAGGCCGACGATCGCAAGGGTCGGAAGAACCGCCGTGGCTTCTATAGCTACGACGCCGGCGGCGAGCGCGGTGGAGTGGACGAGACCGTGTATGAGAGCCTCGGATTGGGTCCCCGCCGCGACATACCCGCATCGGAGATCACCGAGCGGATCACGCTGGCGTTCGTGAACGAGGCCGCCCGATGCCTGGAGGAGGGCATTCTTCGCTCAGCTCGGGACGGCGACATCGGGGCCGTGTTCGGGCTCGGGTTCCCTCCGTTCCGCGGCGGGCCGTTCTTCTGGGTCGATCAGATGGGTGCCGACACCGTCGTCGCAGCCCTCGATCGCCTTGCAGCACAGCACGGACCCCGCTTCGAGGCTGCCCAGATCCTGCGCGCCCACGCCGAGTCAGGAGAACCCTTCCGCTCCTAGACACGGGCTGTCAGGGCGACCAAGCGTCTCGTTCACTGACACGGTTGTGCGAGGAGATGGTGCTGTGCGACGCCGGACGTCGGCAACCGCGCTGGTCGGATAGCCGACGGCGGACAGCCGAGAGCACGTCACGGGTGCCGCGGGTGAACCCGTCTGTCGGCCGGCCTCGATGCGCTCGTCCGCTACGAGTCGATCCCAAACGTCACCATGAGGTCGACGCTCACCGTCTCCTGCCCGGGCTGGATGGGTGTCCCCATGTCGCGCGCGGCCGCCTCGGCCCGCGCAAAGCGCTGAACCGGAACGCTGCCGACGGACTCCGAGATCGTGCGTGGCGCGCCCAGGCTCACGCCGGCGAGGCCGGCGAGGTGCTGGGCCTTCGCCTTGGCGTCTTCCCAGGCGGCGGCGCGAGCGGCGACGAGCAGCGCATCGTTGTCCTCGAGGACGAACGACACGCCGTGGACGCGTACGTCGTCGCCGGCGGCAGCCGTCGCCGCGTCGAGCACCTCGCCGGCGCGATCGAGGTCCTTGACCTTGACGTTGAGCGTGTTGTCGACTCGGTAGCCGGTGATCTGCGGCGTTCGGTGCTCCCGGTGCTCGTACTCGGGATAGATCGAATAGTTGCTCGTCTGGATGTCTGCCTCGGCCACGCCCAGAGCCTGCAGGGCACCGATCAGGTCGGTGGCTCTGCGAGCGGCATCATCAGCGGCCTCGCTCACCGTCGGCCTGCCGACCGAGATCCCGATCGTCACCATGAGCGTATCGGGAGTCCCGAGAGCCTCTCCGCGTCCGGATACGTTGATGCCTTTCATGGTGTGTGATGTTTCCCTTCTGAGCGTGAACCAGGCGGTTCATGGCCGCCTCTTCGTGAGACGCCGCCGGCCGGTTGCCGGTTCCCTGTATTCGGGGCGAATTGCCGGCCGCAGACCGCACTTCGTACGCTCGAGGGGAGGACCCGCTCGGTGCCGGCCATGGACAGGCTGTCAGCCCCCGATCGAGACGAGCTCGATCTCGAAGGTGAGTGCTTCCCCGGCGAGGGGATGGTTGGCGTCGATCTTGACGAATTCGTCGGTGATCTCGAGGACGGTTCCGCGGCCACCGTTGCCGAGTGAGACGGCATCGCCGACGTCGAGGCCTTCGGGAGCCGAGTCCGCGGGGAAGTCGATGACCGCTTCTTCGGTGTACTCGCCGTAGGCGTTTTCGGGCTCGATCCTGACGGTGCGGGACTCGCCCACGGTGAGACCTCGAACGGCGTCGTCGAATCCTGCGATGACCTGACCCGATCCCACCACGAAGGTCAGCGGATCGCGTCCCTCAGACGAGTCGAACTCGGTGCCGTCGTCGAGTGTGCCGCGGTAGTTGACCGCCACGGTGTCGCCGTCCGAGGCGACCTGGCTCGTCGGGGCTTCTGACATGTCGTCGCCTTCCGTCGTTGTCGTGGTCTCCGCTTCCGTTGTCGCAGTGATCGAAGCCGGCTCCGTTCCGATCGCCGGCTCCTCCTCAGCGCCGCACGCAGACAGCGCAAGCGCGAGAACAAGCAGTCCAGTCATGGGTTTCATCGAGAGGAGATTACGACCACCGTCCAGCTACCCGGCAATCGCCGCGGAGAGCGGCCGGGGACGTGAGACGTGAGACGTGCTCTACAGCGCGATCGGCGCAGCCAGCACCTCGTCTGGGATGCCGAAGGCATCGACCAGCCAGCGGGCCTCGGAGGCGAGTGCGGCGGATCGCTCGGTCACTTCTCGTCTGACGCCGGCTGCCATCGCCGGGGTGATCACGCCGTGCTGGAGGAACCATCCCAGGTCCTCCTCGACCATGGCGAGACAGGCCAGCGTCCGGAGGTCTGCGATCAGGGGCGCTGCCGCTGGTGCTCTCTCCTCGGCTCGAACGAACGAGTCGAACACGAGACGCTCGACGTGCGCCCTGGCGGCCAGAATCACGTGGGGTTGCACCGACACGAACGCAGCCGATGGGTCGGCGCCCTCGTCGATGCGCTTGCGGATTCGTGATGCCAGCGTCTCGATGACGTGGCGTTCGCGGCGTTCCAGCAACCGTTGCTGGGTCTCGCGGTCCTCGAGCTCGCCGGTGACGGACCCCACCCGGGGGATGGTCTCTGCGACCGCTGCACCGACCCGGGAGCGGAGGAATTCGGCCTTCCGGAGCAGCCCCATGCTTTCGAAGCTCGATCGGAAGTCGGTGAGCAGTGACTTCGTCACGAGTTGGGCAAGCACGGTGTTGTCACCCTCGTAGGTGGTGAAGATGTCGGCGTCGGCTCGCATTCGGACGATTCGGTTCTCGAGCAGATAGCCCTGGCCACCGCAGGCTTCCCGGCACTCCTGCATCACGTCGAGCGCGTGCCACGTGCCGAATGCCTTCAGGCCCGCTGCCCGTGCCTCGAGCGCGCGATGCTCGGCACCGCCTGTATCGGCTCCGGTCTCGATGCTGACGTACTCCTCGGAGAGGTCGGCGCATGCGAGGTGATAGCCGATCGTGATTGCGAGCGGGGGCAAGAGTCGGCGCTGGTGTGCCGGGTAGTCGATCAACCGGGTCTCGCCGTCCGGTGTGCTGCCGAACTGACGCCGGCGGGTGGCGTAGCGCACGGCGATGGCCAACGTGACCTCGGCTGCCGAAATCGCCGCCGAGGCGATGCTGACCCGACCGCCTACCAGCGTGCCGAGCGTCGTGAAGAAGCGGCGGCCCGGGCTCGGGATCGAGCTCTCGTATCTCCCGTCCGGATGGACCGTCGAGAACCGATCGAGCAGCGCTCCACGCGGGATGCGGACCCGGTCGAACCAGATGCGTCCGTTGTCGACGCCGTTCAGCCCACCCTTCGGCCCGTTGTCCTGGATACGGATGCCGGGGAGGGTCTCGCCGGACTCGGACCTCAGTGGGACGAGGAACGCATGAACTCCGTGTTCGAGACCGTCGGTGACGAGTTGGGCGAACACGACCGCCATTCGGCCGTCCCGGGCGGCGTTCCCGATGTAGTCCTTGCGCGCCAGGTCGTTCGGCGTGTGGATCTCGAATTCCTCCATCTCCGGGAGGTACGTGGCGGTCGTCTCGATGTCGGCGACATTCGAGCCGTGACCGGTCTCCGACATCGCGAAGCAGCCGAGGAGATCCCCGGAGAGCGCCCGAGGAAGGATCTCTTCGTGGTGTCGTTCGGTGCCGAGGCGGTAGACGGCGCCTGCGAAGAGTCCGAACTGAACGCCGAACTTGGTGAGGAGGCTGATGTCGTGGCGGGCGAGCTCGGTGAAGGCGGCGATGAATCCTCCAGGGTCGCCTCCGCCGCCCAGGCCGATCGGGTGTCCCATCGCACCGACTCCCTCTGCGGCCAGCACCCTGGTCCACTCCAGGACGCGTCGGCGGTACCCGTCGGTTGTGAGGCTGCCGCTCGGGGAGAACTCGGGACGAGTCAGGATCCCCCTGACGCGTGCGCGGACTTCCGCATGGGGTCCGTCGAGAAGCCCTGGGAACGCGTCGTAGTGGGCGGGCGCCGGTCCGGGCTCGGGCAGTGGCGCAAGGGTGGCCTGATGTCCGGCTTCGCCGGTGAGGCGTTTCGAGGCTTCGGTGGTGAACTCGCCGGCGGCGGCATCGGCGCGGCTGAGCAGCGCTGCGATTCCCTCATCGATCGACCCGGCCAATCGAAGCCCCAGCTGGGATGGCCGGGAGTCGATGGTGAGATCGGGTGCCATGCGGCGGAGGTGGCTCTCGAGCTCTGCGAGATCCTGGGCGCTCGGTGGCGCGGTGGGCTCGAGCCATGCCGAGATCGCCGCCTTCTCGTCGGCATTGAGCCGGTCGAGGCTGACCAACTCGGTCTCGAGGGCGTTGAGCTCCTCGGACTCGAGCTCGCCGTCGAGCCAGGCCGAGTAGAGCAGCGGCAACATCGGGGCCAACCGCTCGGATTCGAGGACCGCTTCCAGTGGATTCTCCATGGCAACCTCCTGTCGGTGAGCCTATCCAGGATCTGAACGTACGCTCAAAAGCCGGCCGTCAGCCGGTCGGGAGCTTCGATAGACGCTTCGCTCCCGAGTCATCATTCCGGTGTCGACCATCGCTCGACGGAAGTACGCCGAATCGACATGGTGGCGTTTGATGATCTCGTTGACCTCCTTCTCCGGGTACTCCCGACCTTCCTCGAACTTGGTTGCGATCCAGCGGACCAACACCATTCGCTTCTTCTCGCTGGCCGGGATCTGGGTGATGGCGTCGCCATCGACGAAGGTCGAGAGCACCTTCTTCTCCCAAGCTTCCAGTGTGTCGTCGTCTGAGAATCCCGATAGGCCGCGGTCGTCGCTCAAGCTCTTTCGTGCCTCGTCCAGCCCGCTTGGGACGAACGAGTAGATCCGGCTGGTACCGCGTCGTTCGAACCGCACGAGCCCGGCGTCGGCCAGCACCGACAGGTGGTGCGACACAGTTGGGGGTCTCAAGTCCGTCAGTTCCGCGAGATCGGTCACCGACGCCGGTCCCGAGCTGAGATGGGCGAGCATCTTGAGTCGGCTCTCGTCGGCGATCGCTTTGAAGATCGAGATGATGGAGTCGTTTGTTGTCGTCATGCTGATAGTTTGACAGATATCTACGTAGATAGCGATCGAATAATGCGACCTGCGATGCCCGACGTGCGATATGCGACATGCGCGTCGGGTCGAATCGCAAGGCGCAAATCGCAGAGCGGACCTCGGAAGGCGGACCGCCGGTACCATCACCTGAGCCGTTCTCGAACTTGGAGCTTTCGTGTCTCGAACCCCCATCGCACCGGCCACCGGCCGGCTGGGAATCCTCACCCCCGGAATGGGGGCCGTCGCCACCACGCTGTACGCCGGAGTCCTGGCGGCCCGCGCCGGTCAGGCGACCCCGATCGGCTCGCTGACCCAGATGGGTCACATCCGGCTCGGCAAGCGGACCGACAACCGCAATCCGCTGATCCGGGAGTTCGTGCCGCTCGCCGATCTCGACGACGTCGTCTTCGGAGGCTGGGACCCGTATTCCGACGACGCCTATGCGGCGGCGATGCGAGCCGGTGTCCTCCGCCCCGAGCACATCGAGGGCGTCGGCGAGGAGATGCGAGCGATCACGCCCATGTCTGCCATCTTCTCCCACGACTGGGTCACCCGTCTCGAAGGAACGGACAATGTCGGCTCCGACGGGCTCACGAAGTGGGAGCAGGTCGAGAAGCTCGTCGAGGACATCGAGACGTTCCGCAAGGAGAACGACTGCGAGCGGCTGTCGATGGTGTGGTGCGGCTCGACCGAGGCCTACCACGAGCCGGTCGACATCCACCAGAGCCTCGACCTGTTCGAGGCTGCGCTCAAGGCCAACGACGAGCGAATCGCGCCATCTCAGATCTACGCCTACGCCTCGCTCATCACCGGAACCCCATTCGCCAACGGCGCACCGAACGTCACTCTCGACTTCCCGGCGATGGTCGAACTCGCGTCTCGCGAGGGTGTGCCGATCAGCGGCAAGGACTTCAAGACCGGTCAGACACTCATCAAGACGATCGTGGCTCCTGGACTCAAGGCCAGGATGCTCGGCATCCACGGGTGGTTCTCCACCAACATCCTCGGCAACCGGGACGGCGAGGTGCTGGACGCTCCCGAGAACTTCCGGTCGAAAGAGGTCAGCAAGCTCGGTGTGCTCGAACAGATCCTCCAGCCCGAGGCCTACCCGGAGCTCTACGGCGACATGTACCACAAGGTGCGGATCAACTACTACCCGCCCCGGGGTGACGACAAAGAGGGCTGGGACAACATCGACATCTTCGGATGGCTCGGCTACAAGATGCAGATCAAGATCGACTTCCTCTGCAAGGACTCGATCCTGGCCGCCCCACTCGTGCTCGACCTCGCACTGTTCATGGACCTCGCCGCCCGAGCGGGTCGATCGGGAATCCAGGAATGGCTGTCGTTCTACTACAAAGCGCCGCAGGCGGCTCCCGGGCTGTACGCCGAGAACGACATCTTCATCCAGTTGAAGAAACTGAAGAACAACCTGCGCGACATGATGGGCGAGGATCTCATCACCCACCTCGGAACCGAGTACTACGAGGAGGGCTGAACAGATGATGGACGTGGTGGTTCTGCTCGACGGCAAGATCGGCCGCTCGGCCGAGCTCTTCGAGCTGCTCGAAGGCGCCGGCATCGACGTCAAGGCGTCCTGCCTGTTCCCCCGACTCGGAGGGCGTGTCGCCCACATCGCCGTCGAGCACGAGCAATACGACGCCGTGGAGGATCTGCTCACCGAGAGGCTCGGCGGTGTCGCCGATCAGCGGCCGTGCATCGTGGTCCCTCCCGACTATCCCGGTGGGATGGCCGCCGTGGCCGAGAGGGTCTCCGAAGCACAGATCGTCTTGAGCGTCTCGTACTACGGGGAGCGAGGTCAGCTGGTGCTGGCCACCAGCGACAGCGCGAGGACGCGCGAGGTCCTCGGCCTCTAGGCGCTGCGCGTCCGGGGTGGCCGACGCAGGCCTCCGACTCGGGTGCTAGCCACGTCGATCACGACCTTGCCGCGAACGTGGCCCCCCTGGAGGTAGCGCATGGCATCCGAGATGTCATCGAGCGCGTAGACCCGGTCCACGACGGGGACGATCTTCCAGTGTTCGATCATGTCGGTCAGGAATGCGAGGCCCTCCACGTCGGGTACGGAGGAAAACGACAGGAGCGTCCCGCCGGCGAGTCCCGAGTGCAGCCGCAGGGCGAGCGATCGACGGAGTCCACCGATCCAGCCGCCCGCAGGCTGCCCGACCATGACATAGCTCCCATCCGGCTCGAGCGCCCGTTTGATGCGCACGATCGGCGTTCGCGCTGCGACATCGAGGATCACGTCGTACCGGCGGCCCTGTCTGGTGAAGTCGACACGGGTGTAGTCGATGGCGTGGTGCGCTCCGAGCACGCGGAGACGTTCCAGGTCCCTGGTGGCGCACACGGCAGTCACGTCGGCTCCGAACGCCCGTGCGATCTGAACGGCGAACGTGCCGACACCGCCCGAAGCCCCGTTGATGAGCACCTCTTGTTCCGGGCGGACGCGAGCGTGATCGAGGAGGCCTTGAAGTGCCGTCTGTGCGGCAAACGGCACGGCCGCGGCCTGCTCGAGCGTGAGGTTGCCCGGCTTGGGTTCCAACGCAGTCTCCGGAAGGGCGATGTACTCGGCGAACGCACCCGCCTCGACCCACGCATACACCTCGTCGCCGGGAGCGAAGCGCGTCACACGCTCCCCAACTGCTTCGACGCGGCCGGCCAGATCGCTACCGACGATCGTCGCCGCCTGCTCCTGGTGCCCTGCGCCGAGCCGAGAGAGCCACGGCTGAACGGCTACGTGGCGCAGATCGCGTCGATTCAGCGCCGCCGCCTCGATCCGGACCAGCACCTCCAGTTCTCCGGGGGTCGGCGTGTCGATCTCCTCGATGGCAAGAGCCGAACCGAGCGATCCATGCCGGTGACAGACCACAGCCCTCATTCTCACCTCCGCTCCGGAGCGACGTCCCAGGGTTCATCGAAGCCGTCGATGGTCGACCATCCTCCTCGTCGCCTGTGACCCAAACGACTACACACTCGAGGGGTGTGTTCAAGTGCCGGAAGTCACGGGAAGGTCTCCCTCCGCTCGTCGAGTTCCGCGGATGGATCCGAGCATCCGCTCTGGCTCGACCGCGATATGGGCTGCGGGAGTATGTTGAGGCCGTCTACCTCGAAGGCAGCGTGAAACGACAGTTCCCGTCCTGGTCTGATCTGAAGCCCATGTTCGGAGTTGCCGCGCCCCGGATCACCGACGCCGCTCGCGTCGCGGCGGCGCCGGCGATCGAGGATCTCAGATTGCTGGCTCGACGGCGCGCTGCCGCGTGCGGTGTTCGGGTACGTCGACGGCGGTGCCGGGTACGAGGAGAGCCTCAACCGATCACGGGCCGCGTATCGGACGGTCGAGTTCGACCCCCGGGTCCTCACCGACGTGTCGGCGGTCGACACATCGACGACGGTGCTGGGCGAGCACCTGTCCATGCCGATCGTGTGCGCCCCGACCGGCTTCACTCGAATGATGCACACCGACGGTGAGGTCGCCGTGGCGGCGGCCGCCAGCCGCGCCGGGATCCCCTACACGCTCTCGACGATGGGCACGACCAGTCCCGAGGATCTCGCTCGCGCCGTACCCGTCGGGAGTCGATGGTTCCAGCTCTACCTGTGGAACGACCGTGAAGCCAGTCGAGCGTTGATCAGCCGTGTCCGGGAGTCCGGATACCGCGTACTGATGCTCACCGTCGACACCCCGGTGGCGGGTGAACGCCTGCGCGATGTCCGGAACGGGCTCACGGTTCCACCGAAGCTGACGTTCAGAACGCTCTTCGACATGGCGAGGCACCCTCGATGGTGGTTCGACGTCCTGACGACCGAGCCGCTGGAGTTCGCGTCACTCACCAACTTCGACGGCACGGTCGCCGAGATGGTCGATCAGATGTTCTTCCCCGGCGCCGATCTCGACACGCTCACATGGGTGAAGGATCAGTGGGACGGGCCCGTGATCGTCAAGGGTGTTCAGACCGTCGAAGATGCCCGCCGGATCGCCGCGACCGGTGTGGACGGCCTGATCGTCTCCAACCACGGTGGGCGCCAGCTCGACAACGCCCCCACCCCGCTCGAGGTCCTTCCCGGGGTCGTCGACGCAGTCGGCTCCGACGTGGCGGTGCTGATCGACGGTGGTGTGATGAACGGCGCCGACGTCGCAGCAGCCGTCGCACTCGGAGCGGAGGCGGTCCTGGTGGGACGCGCCTATCTGTACGGGCTCATGGCCGGCGGAGCCGTCGGGGCGGATCGGGCGCTGGAGATCCTCCGGGGTCAGCTGGTGAGAACCATGCAGCTCGTCGGGGCCACCGACGTGCCATCCCTCGGCGGCAAGGCGCGCCTGCGACCTCGATAGGCGGCCACGGTCAGTCGATGCGCACCCGAGCTTCGATCAGCTCCACCGCGCCGGAGCGGGCGAAGACCTCGGCGCTCGTCGCCTCGTCCAACGCATTGCCCTCGAAACGCTTGCTGGTGCCGTCCGAGAACCGCACCTCCACTTCCGGATCGCCGATGCCGGAGGACACGATGACGGGGACCTGGCACACGGTCATCCCGAGTGACCCTGCGTCGACGGTGATGGCGCGCTCCTGCATCTCCACGTCGTACACCTGCCAGGTCTCGGGCTGGTCGAGCAGCTCCACCGATCTCAACAGGACGGGGTCGAAGTGGATCGAGCCCTCCTCGACCCGGACACCGACTTCGAGCGGCCTGGTGAGGAGTTCCTCCTTGACGAGACCGGTCATGCCCGGCTGCTGTGCACCGGCGTGGGCCGGGGTATGCGAGTACGGATCGAGCGGCATGGCTCCGAAGTCGGCGGCCGACTTGTTGAATCCAAGCCCAGATCGGACCCGCCAGTAGGCGTCGATCAACCGCTCGAGGGTCACATCGGACGCGCCTTCCGTCTGGGCATCGAGCACCGAGCCCTGCACTGCGACGAGGAGCTTCGCAACCATGTGCCAGTAGATCGACCCGATGCCCTCGTACCCGTACATCGATCCCGACCGGCCGGTGTAGCCGTGATGGCCGAACACCCGCTCGTAGGTGTCGAGGGTCGCCTCACGGTGTGCTGCGACGAGGTCGCGCCAAGCATCGTCGGAAGCGAGCCTGTCGAGAGCGGCGATCAGGTCGCCGCGGTTGGTGAAGTCGGCATCGAATCGGTGCTCGCCATTGGCGTCGACCGTGATGATCGAGAGTTCGGCCTGTGCGAGCAAGGTCGACAACAGCGGGTTGTCTGCCACGTCGCTCGAGGGCACCACGTTCTTCTCGAGGAACGACGGCAGCCGTCGTGCGGGGTACAGGATGAAGCTGTCCTGGTCTGCTCGATACATGGCACTCGAGAAGAGCGCATCGATGACGTCCGCCCGCTCGGCGGCCGAGAGAACACCCGAGTCGAGGATTGCGACCTGGCCTTCGAGCATCTCGAAGAGGTGCTCGACGGCGGCGGACGCTCCGTCCGACTCGAAACGGACGAGGTTGTACGAGTGGTACAGGCCGTCAGGGCGGCGGTTGACCCGAATGGTGGCGTCCAGGTGTTCGATCGCGAGGTCGCACAGTGCTGCTACATCCTCGACGGCCACCTCCGTGAGCCCCGAGAAGCCCGACGCATAGACCCGTGCCCGGTAGTCGGAGAACGCCGTGCCCAGCGCATCCATGAGCGCCTTGCGCTCACGGTCGGAGATCGCGTTCTGCGGCGAGGTTCCGGCGAGTGCTGCCGTGACGCCCGCGAGCCACTGGGTGACCTCGGTCGACATCGGCACCCGCTCGACGTCAGCCGAGCGGACGAGCCTGCGCAGGTGGTCGAGGTAGCGGCGCAGCTGATACAGCGTGACCATCGAGAGCCCATAGCCGACGAGCGCGTTGTTGGCATCGTTCCATTCGGGACGTTCGGTGTTCAGCCAGATCCCGCCGCCCGGCACGTAGTTGGAGAGCTTCGCCAACACCGGCACGAGGAGCTTCTCGGCGAGCGTGACCAGATAGACCTCGCCTGCCTCGTCGGCGACTAGGCGGCCGTCACCACCGAGGCGCCCGGCTCGCTCGAGGGAGGCTGCTGCGGCCGCTTCGTCGTAGTGAATCGTGGACTTCGGGTTGCGGACGAGCGCCTCGTACGGAGCGATCCGGTATGGAACGTTGGCGTACGAGAACAGGCGCTCGCTGAGCGAGCCTGCCAAGCGACCCGGGTGGAATCTCTCGCTGGCTTCGAGCAGTCTGAGGAGGTAGACGATCTGGTGGTCACCCCAATACCCGATCCCACTCCATGGATCGTCGGGATCGGGCACCTCCCAGTCGATACCGGACCGGGTGATCCGGTAGGGGTTGTAGCCATCAGGCGTCGAGGCGTCGACGAACACCGTGATGACCCCTTCGAGGAACTCGGGGAAACTCGCACACAGAGCTTCCCAGTTCTGGAAGATGTCGCGCCAGTTGCCTTCGTAGTAGAGGATCGGCTCGCCTTCGGTGTCGCGGACACGGATGGAGAAGCTGTTCCAGGGACGGCTCGGGTCTCCGTGCCTCCGGGCGAACCCGAAGGGCAGATACTCACGGGTGAGCCGCCTGAGCTGAGGATCGCCTTGGTCGCGGGCATGTGCGATCAGCGCCGCTCGGTCGATGCTCACCGGGAGCGAACTCAGCCAGTTGCGGTGACGATCGGCCACCTCTCGGTTGCGGTCGGTGACGAACGCCGCGAAATCACGGCTCGAGACCCGGTAGCCGTCGATGGGGACGCCGCCTCGCATGACGTTGTAGGTGACGTTGGCGAACTGGTGCGCGGTGGCGACCCGGTCTCCCGTCCGCTGCAGCGCATCGGCGGGAGCCATCAACTCGACCAGTCGATGACCCGATTGCTCGATCGCGTCGGTCACGAACCCGAGCACGTCGGGCTCGGCCACGAGTCGTGCCTGGAGGGCGACGACTGCTGCTTGGTCTTGTGCCACGTCGGCGACGATGTGCCACGTTGCCGCGTCTCCGGGAGCGACGTCCAGTGAGCCGTGGAGCAGGTAGGCACCCGGTCGCCCCGTCGACTTCGAAGCGGGCCGCACGTCCTGACCGGAGGAGAGGTCGGCGATCGCGTCCGGTATGACCGTGACATCGGCCTCGGGCCCAACCGACCACACCGAGGTGGCACGGAGCACCTCGGCGGGCTCCGGTCGGTCGGTGATGCCCGATTCGAGTGAGAAGATGGCGAGACGCCGGGCAGGGTCGATGACCTCGCTCCGCTTGTACGCGTTCGTCAGGCTGCTCAGCCGCTGATAGACGGCCGGGTCCAAGCCGTAGGGGAGAACGTTCAACATTCCGTCGACGTATCGAACCCGTACGGGCTCGGTGCCGTCGTTCGAGAGCGTCACCGTCCGGATGAACCCGAGCTGATCGTTGGTCGTCCAGCGGTACCGGAAGGTCAGGTGCCGATCGAGGTGGGTCTCTTCGAAGATGACGGAGTCGCCGACGACCGACTTGTACAGCGAGCGGTGGGTGTGGGATTCGGACGGCCCGTGGAACGGCCTCCACACGGATGGCTCCGAACCCTCGATTCGGATTGCGGTGACGGGTCCGACTCTGCCGGCCGCGTTGTGGATCCGATCGTCGGTCTCGTACGGGAACAGTGCCCTTCCAGAGTTCATCCGGCCCGCCGTGAGAGGCCCGGCGCTGGACACGAACATCCACCGATCGCCGTCGCTGACCACGCTCATCAGGAAGGGGGGAATCCGATCGAAATCCGGGATGAGGTAGAACCCCTGGCCGTCGACCTCGACGAGTCCTTCTCGGGCGGTGGCGGCATCGGCTGTGAGCGTCATGTTCTTCTCCTCGTCGGACTCACCGGAGTGCCCGTCCGTCGCTTCTGTCATGTGGGGTGATCGTCAACCCGTGCCCCGTCGGGTATAGCGGCGCCGTTGAAGGCGCGTCGAGATCTTCGATCGATGACGGCCACGGCTGCGGAGTGACTGCTTCGAATTCGTGCGTGCCCGTCAAGAGCTCTGCCAGAGAGCCTGCCTCACTCCCGGGGAGCCAGGCGGCCACGACGGCGTCGGCCTGTTCGATGAGATCGGCGATCGCCAGTGGGCGCCCCGAGTAGATCACGAGGACCAATGTGTCGCACTGGTCTCGCATCTTGGAGAACACTGCCCGGTCCTCGTCGCGAGCCGTCACCGTCGCCGAGTCACCGGGACCCTCCGCGTACGGGAGTTCGGCGATACAGACGACTCCCACCTCGGTGTGCGTGTCGATACCGAAGTCACCGGATGGATCGAAGAGGACATCGGTTCCGGATGCGGATCGCAGCCCTGCGAGCAACGTCGTGCCCGGGGTGGTTCGTCCGAGGCCCCCCTGCCAGCCGACGGTCCATCCACCGCACTGGAGTCCGATGTCGTCGGCCGCCGCACCTGCCACCAGAAGTGGGCTGTCGAGCTCTAGCGGGAGCGCTGCGTCGTTCTTCAGCAAGACGGCGCTTCTACGAGCGGCCTCCGCCGCGATGGCTCGATGCTCGGCGCAGCCGATCACCTCCACCGGTGGGGGCTCCCGGTCCGGATCGAACAGCCCGACGGCATGTTTCGATCGGAGGATCCGCCTGACGGCGTCGTCGATCCGCTGCATGGGGATCGATCCGGATTCCACTGCTCTCGGTCATCGTTTCGATGAAGCGCCGGAACTCCTCGGGCACCATCACCATGTCGACCCCGGCGTTGATCGCCGTGACGACGCTCCGTTCGTAGCTCGGGTCGAGCTGGTCGACGCCCATCCAGTCCGAGATCACGAACCCGTCGAATCCGAGCTCGCCCTTGAGGACGTCGGTCAGAAGCCGCCGGTGCCCGTGCAGTTTGTCGCCGTTCCATGAGTTGTACGACGCCATGACCGTCGCCACGCCGGCGTCGATCGCGGCTCGGTAGGGCGCGAGGTGGATCGTCCGCAACTCGTCCTCGGAGATCCGGGCGTCGCCCTGGTCGATCTGCCAGACGTCACCCCATCCGTCCCACCAGTCGACCCAGTCGAATCGTGGCGCCGTGCCCCACGTCGTTGCGCCGTCGCCGATGAAGTGCTTGGCGCAAGCGAGCGCCTCGAGTCGATCCGGCTCGGATCCCTGAAGGCCGCGCACCAATCCGGCGCCGAGTGCTGAGACCAACTCCGGATCACGGCCGAACCCTTCGTACGTCCGGCCCCAACGGATGTCGTGTGGGACGGCGACCGTCGGAGCGAATGCCCAGTGGATGCCGGTGGCGAGCATCTCCGTTCTGGTTGCGACGCCGATCCGCTCCACGAGTTCGGGATCGCCGGCGGCGCCGAGACCGATGTTGTGCGGGAAGATCGTGGCTCCGTGCACGTTCCCATGCCCGTGCACGGCGTCGATCCCGTAGAGCAGAGGGATTCCGAGGCGCGTGTTCGATGCGGCCTCGGTGAACGCCGAGACCATGTCGACCCACATCGATGGTGTGTTGGGCGTCGGGTTGCCGTTGCCGCCGCTGAGGATCGACCCGATACCGAACTCGGAGACCTCGTCCGGTGTGATGGCGTCGTTGGACGCCTGCGTCATCTGGCCGATCTTCTCGGCCACTGTCATCTCGGCGAGGATCGTGTCGATCTGGATTGTCGGATCAGTCACTTCCTCACCCTTCTGGAGCGGCGGGCTGGAGGTCACGGGGGCAGCGTGACCTCCAGCCGCTACAGCTTCAGCTGCCGCTGTTGTGTCGGCCGATCATGGATAGACCGGGTCCACGACGTCGCCGGCGATCGGATTGCAGCTCGCGTCGGTGAACGTGTTCCCACCCAGCGACGTGAGCACCGCCACGCTCGGGTTGCCCTCTACCTGGCAGCCGTACGAGACGTTGTTGGCCACGACGCTGTCCTGGAGCGTCACCGTCACCGGTGCACCGAACGTCGCGACCATGAGGCCGCCCGCGGTGCCGGCGGGACCGGTGTTGTCGACGAACTCGCTTCGAAGCACGGTGACCGTGCCGTCGGTGGCGAAGATGCCGCCACCATGCCACGCCGTCGAGGTGTTGCCGCTCACGACACTGTCGGTGATGGACACGTTCCCGAGCGTACGGAAACCACCGCCGACATCGCCTGCGACGTTGTTGCTGATCGTGCTCCCGCTGACGGTCGTCGTCGTGTTGAAGAACGAATACACGCCACCGCCGGCCCAACCGCTGGAGTTGTCGCTCACCGTGCTGTCGATCAGGTTCAACGTCGCACCGTCACCGTTGTAGATACCGGCGCCTCCCTGCCAGAAGTCGCCGCCGTCCGTCGTCATCGTGCATCCGGCCACAGTCGCTCGTTCGAGTGTCAGCGTCCCGTTGTTGAGCACACAACCCGCCAATTGGAAGCCGTAGCCGTTGGTGAGTGTCATGTCGGTGACCGTGACATCGAGGCCCGGATCGACGATCAACACCCGATCCGTCCCACCACCATTCAGGCTGACGCCCGGAGCCGTCGAGCCGTCGATCACGACTGAACGCGGCGGGGCCAGCGGCCCCGACAGGTTGATCGTGCCACCGGCCAAGCCCGGATCGAAGTCGATCGTGCCACCGCTTGCGATGTTCGCCAGCGCCTCACGCAGTGAGCCTTCGCCACTGTTGCTCAGGTTTGTGACCGTGATCTCGGTCGGCGGAGGAATCTCCTCCACACGAACGAGGTCGACCCACGTCGTTCCGCCCGGGATCCCCCCGTCTGGGAGGGTGAAGCCGTAGCCCCACACCTCGCTCAGGGTGAGTCCGTCATCCGGGGCACCGACCGGCTGGTCGGCGCTACGGGCGAAGGCGCTGAACGGCACCTCGACGAGCTGCCAGCCCTCGAAGCTGTCCACGAAGGAGGCCTCGAAGCGTTCGGCGGTGTCCGGACCCTGGTAGACCCGCACATAGTCGACTGCCATGGAAGCCGGGAGTTCGAGCTCGGGAGAGATCGCTCCGCCGAAGTTGCCACCGATGGCGACGTTGAGGAGCAGATAGACCGGGTCGTTGAACACCCACTCGTTCGGGGCCACATCCGCTGGGGTCGCAGTGTGGTACAGCTCACCGTCGAGGTAGAACTCGATCAGATCGGGCTGCCACTCCACTGCGTACTCGTGATATATGTCGTCGTCGATGAACACCGGACCACTGCCGAAGGACTGGCCACCGGAGTAGCCGGGACCATGAATGGTCCCGAACATCTCATCAGGGATTCGGCTCACGTACTCCATGAAGTCGATCTCACCGGTCTGCGGCCAGCCCACCACGTCGATGTCGGTGCCGAGGCTCCAGAACGCCGGCCACAGGCCGGGCTCGCCGTCGGGGACGAGGATCCGTGCTTCGATGCGGCCGTAGGCGAATTCCGCCTTGTGCTTGGAGACGAGTCGCGCAGACGTGTAGTCACAGGTGCCGTAGTAGCACCCGAGAGAACCGTCGGCCTCCCGGACGGTCAGCACCATGTTCCCGGCGCCGTCGGTGGCGGCGTTGGCCGGGTCGTCGGTGTAGTACTGGAACTCGTCGTTCCCCCAGCCGGGGATTCCGTTGACGGTTCCGTCTCCGATCTCATACGACCAGTACTCGGGGTTGGGTACCGTGCCTGCCGGTTCGTTGAACTCCTCGGCGAACACCAGATCCCAGCCCGAGGGCCCGGGATCGGCGGCGCGGTTGTCCTTGAGGTCGACCGTGACGTCCTCGCCCGTACCGGTGCCGTAGTACCAGAAGCTGAGCGCCTCACCGTTCGACCAGTCCTGGCCGATCGGGAAGTCGCGCAGGATCACGGCGTTCGACCCGCCCGCGGTGATCGGCTGTCCGTCGAACGTCGATCCGTTGAACGGGATCGGCTCGCCGCAGTCGACCCCGATGTCCTTGGCCCGGAAGTGGAACACGAGGTCGTCGCCGGCCTCGTGCCGCTTGGCCTCGCCCCGGCTCGTGTGAATCTCGGCTGCGTCACCGAATCGCACTGTCGTGTGGTCGACGGTGGCGGCGTCGAACGTGTCTGTCGATTCGAGCCGCACTTGAACGACTCCGTTGCCCTTCTTGCACACATTGCCCTGGACGGAGATGTCGACTGCGAGCGGTCCGTCGACCTGGAGGACGGACTCGAACGCGTCCTGTCCCGGACGTGCGAGTGCATCACCCGTCGCGAGTTCGGGATTCGAGAGCGTGACGTCCTCGCTGCTGTCCCACTGGAAGGCGCCCTTCTCGAAGTCGTCGAGCAGGAACGGGTCGTACGGATCGTTGTCGAGGATCGCGGCGAACGCCTGCATGGCGAAGCCGGGTTCGACGTCAACGGGGTTGGAGAGACGGAGGATGATGGTCTCGCTGCCCTCCCACTTCGAGTCGTCGAACGTCTCGATCGGGAACGTCACTTCCGACGGGCCTCCGTTGACGAAGGTGAGCGTCCCGCTCGTCGGCGCGTAATCACGGTTCGGCGTCGCGGAGCCGGCTTCCGTGGTGAAGTCGATCGAGACCTGATCTGGATCATCGCTGTTCATCGCTCGATTGAGCTTGACCGCGACATTGCCGGTCGTGCCTTCCTCGATGTCGGTGTCGGCAGTCGAGAAGGTGACTGCGAGGGGTGGGATCTCGGCGACGCCGTACACCTCGACTTGGTCCATGTAGTAGGTGTACTCGTTGCCACCGGTACCGAGCATGCCGAGGGCCCAGCCATGCACCTGGGCCAGAGTGAGCCCGTCGTTCGGGGCGCCGTTGCCGATCTCCTTGCGGACGAAGTCGCCGAACGGGATCTCGAAGAACTGCCAGCCGGTGAAGTCGTCGGTGATGTTGAACACGAAGCGTTCGGCGTCATCCGTGGTGGAACCCGGGTTCCTGTTGTCCAGCAGATCCAGGAACAGTCCGTTGCCTGTGCCCTGGCCGTAGAGCCAGAACTGGATCCCTTCGAAGCTGCTCCAGTCCTGTGGAACCCAGGTATCTGCAGCTGCGTTCTCGAACCCGTGGGTGAAGCCTGCGAACGACCCCACGTTGCTGGTGAGTGCAATGACGTTGTTGCCGGCACTCGAACCAGGGACCGGTGCCGGGGGCGTGTTGGTGGTGGCGATGCTCACGGGGCTTCCGTCGCTGAAGGTGTTGAATCCGATGGGAATTCCGTTCCCATCCACCCCGCTCGGGAGGCCGTTCTCGAAGTCGTCGATCAACTGCACTGGGTCGGCCCCCGGTACCTCGTCGGAGAAGGTCCAGTAGTCCGTGCGGAAGTTGACGTCGGAGCCGGAGTTGCCGATCACGGCGAACACCACGTTGACGAGTTGACCGTTTCCGCCGGCTGATGTCGGGACGGCATCGAGGACGCCGTTGCCCCCGGTGAAGAACGAGTTGTCATCGAAGAAGTCGGCGAGCGGAACCGAGACCAACTGCCAGCCGCCACCGGCGACGGCGCACGGTCCGGCCGGCGACACGGTGCAGTTGAACTGGAACTCGTCGTCGACTGCGGCGTCGGCGGCGTCATCACCTGTGTCGTCGTCCTGGAGGTTGATCTCGAGGGTGTAGTCCTGGTCTGCGTTGGGATTGATCCAGAAGTTGAAGTACTGAGAACCCGTGAGGTCAGTGGGATTCGTGCGGCCGAACCCACCGAAGAAGCCGGGGACTCCGCCTGACCCCCATCCGGTCTCGAGCGAGAAGCTCCCGCCGTCGGCTGGTGGTAGATCGACGCCATTCGGGCCAATGCCGCCTCCACCGACGGCTCCTCCAAAGGCGAACCACCCATTTCCAAAGGGGTCGCCGTGGTCCATGTCGTCGAACACCGTGTCTGCTGCGGCCGCCGGGGCTGCCGGCGAAATCGTCACCACCGACACGAACAGTGCCAGTGCCGTCCACGCCGCCCACATCCGGCGGCGCGCCGTGTTCTCCCTCATATCCCTCTCCCTCATCGGGTACTCCCTCTCTCCCTTTACTTGCCTTCGGTCTTTGACGTCCTTGTCACTTCTGTTGTCTTCTCGGCACGTTGCGGTGCACGAATGCTCGAGGTCATACGGAACTCGCTGTGAGCGCGTGGACCACTGCTCCGCACGACCCTCGGACGACGAGTTCGACGGGCATGATCTCGACGTGCGGGCGCTGCGCCTCGCCGTTGATCAGCTCGTTGAGCATCTGTACGGCCCGAGCGCCGGTTTCGGTCACCGGCTGACGGATCGTCGTCAGCGGTGGAACTGCACGCTCCGAGGCCGGTAGGCCATCGAAGCCCATCAACGCGACATCTTCTGGGACACGTATTCCTGCCTCGTGAAGCGCGCGGAGGGCCCCGGCCGCCATCGAGTCATTCGCAGCGAAGACGGCGTCGGGCCGATGGGGGATCAACCGTTGCATCGCTCGGTATCCGCTCTCGCCCGAGTAGTCGCCGTCCACCCGCAGATCGGGGTGCAACACGAGGTCGCGTCGCGCCAAACCTTCGACGAATCCACTCAAACGGTCAAGGCCGGCCGTAGTCGTCGTCGGGGCGCCGATCAGGCCGATCCGCTCATGTCCGAGATCGGCTAGATGGGTCGCGGCTCTCGCAGCACCACCTCGGTTGTCGGCATCGACATAGCTGACACCGTCGACGTCGGGACGTCCTACGACGACGAGAGGAATCTCACCGACTGCCATGCGGGCGAGCAGGGGGTCCGCCATCCGGGTGGCTGTGAGGATCAGGCCGTCGAGGACACCCGACTTCACGACTCTCGGGTACAGCGCCGCCTCTTCCTCCTCGTTCTGGAAGATGAAGAGCGACAGCGTGTTTCCGGCCTTGTTGCTCGCACTGCTGATCCCCTGGATCAATCGGGCGAAGTAGGGGTCCTCGAAGAGGCTGTGGACCCTGCTGGGGATGACGAGTCCGATGACGCCGGTTCGGCCCGAGACCAGCGACCGGGCGAGGACGTTGGGGGAGTAGCCGGTTCGCTCGATGACGGCCAGGACGCGTTCGCGCACTGCAGGGTTCACGTTCGACTTCTCATTGATGACGCGAGACACCGTCGAGCGCGAGACGCCCGCGATCCTTCCGATGTCCTCCAGAGTGAGGTTCTCCGCCATGATCCTGCCGTGCTTCTATGCGTTCGCCGTATGGGAGCGCTCTCGGAGCGTACAACTGCAGAAATGACCAGTCAACCCCTTGACTCGCCGTCCGATTGGCATGTAGTGTTGGGAGCGCTCTCACACAGTTCGGGAGCGCTCTCACCGGGAGCAGAACCCCCCGGGCGAGCAGAGAGAAACGACGGCGACCGTGAGACATCCTCACGTCGTCCACGGAGGAGGAACAATCGTGACAAGCAAGAGAAGCTTGTGGATGACGCTTCTCGTGGTCTTCGCACTTGTTGTTGCAGCGTGCGGAGGCGGCGACGACGACGGAGCCACTGAGACAACGGCGGCGGGCGACGACAGCCCGGCGACAACGGCGGCGGGCGACGACAGCCCGGCGACCACGGCAGGCGGAAGCGGCGAAGAGGTCACCCTGCGGGTGCTCATTCACCAGAACCCTGCGTTCACCGAGTACATGGAAGCATTCAACGCCGACTTCGAGGCAGCCAATCCTGGTGTGACCGTGGACATGTCCATCGTCGCCCCCGGTGACATGGCGACCTCGATTCAGACCCGACTCTCGGCCAACGACGTCGATGTGATCGACTATTGCGTGGCACCGTGCGCCGGATTCTCCAACGCCATCCAGCCGTACATGACCGGCGTCGACAAGCCAGCTTGGCAGCAGCTGATCGAGGCGAACCTCCTCATGGACCTCACCGACGAGCCGTTCATCCAGAACTTCGACGAGGCGACCGTCCGTGACGCAGTCTCGTTCGACGGCAAGGTCTACGGCATCAACATGGGTCGAAACGCTCTGGGCGGCATGTTCGTCAACGAGACCCTGCTCGCCGAGGTCGGCTTGGACATCCCGACCACCTGGAGTGAACTGGTCGCAGCGTGTGACACCCTCACAGGCGCCGGCTTTGCCTGCATGACGCAGGGTGGCGGCGACACCTGGCCGATCTTCGTGGGCTCCTACGGTCTGCTCGGTGCAGAGTTCCCCGATCAGGCAGCCCTCTCCGAGGGTCTGTGGACCGGCGACATCAAGTGGAACGAAGGCGAGGCCCTGGCGCTCATCGAGAAGTTCCAGGTCTACGCCACCGAGATGCTCGAGCCCGGCGTGACCGGTCTCGGCCACGACGAGGCGACCGCCCGCTACGCAGCCGGCGACGTGGCCTTCCTGCCCACCGGATCGTGGCAGGGCGCCAACCTCGACGGGTTCGAGCCCGAGTTCGACTGGACGTACATCCCGTTCCCGGGTAGCGATGATCCCGCCGACAACCAGTACCTGTTCGGCAAGTACGACCTGAGCTTCCTGATCGCCCAGGACACGCCACATGCCGACCTGGCCAAGGCGTATCTGGCAGCCCTGTCCGACCCGGACAACTACCAGGCGTTCATCGATGCGACGGGCTTCATCCCGACGCAGCCTACGGCGGTGCTGGAGAGCACGATCGGCGAGGCAGTGTCACCGCTGCTGGCCAACTACCGGAACGCGTTCGAGCAGATCTGGGTCGCACCGACCGGCGCCGGCCAGTGGGCCAACGCCTGGCAGGGGGCAGCGTGGTTCGCTCCGTTCAACGAGTTCGAAGATGCTCAGTCACTCGCTGATGCAGCACAGGCCGACCTCGAAGCCGGCCTCGGCGGATAGCTAGGAATATCCTCGGCGGGTAGGAAAAAAACCCGCATATTGGGAGCGGATCCTCGTCCCAGCGACGAGGATCCGCTCTCGAGAAACCGAACGGAACGGAGGACGAGGCGCTCATGGCGATCATGAACAAGAACTACTTGTTCGGAAGTACCGGTGGATGGAAGAAGTACGCGCCGATCATGCTCCTCGTCCCCGGCGTGTTCCTGTACATCCTGATCGCCCTCGGCCCCTCACTCGCAACCACCGTCTACTCGTTCACCGACGCCAGCGGACTCCGCGGTGCGCCGGTCAACTGGGTCGGTCTCGACAATTACGACGAGTTCCTCTTCCAAGGAGCGGTGTCCAGGGACAACATCGACGCCACGCTGCGTACGCTTCGGTTCTCCGTTCTCGTCACCTTCATCCAGTTCACGCTCGGCCTGATCCTGGCCTTGCTCCTCAACCAGAAACTCCGCGGTCGCACCTTCTTCCGCACGCTCTTCTTCATTCCCGTGATCCTCGGTGTCGTCATCCAGGGCCTCATGTGGAAGCTCTTCCTCCAGCCCCGGGGCGGTCCGATGGCCACCATCTTCGAGTGGTTCGGCCTCCAGTCGGAGTTCCTCGGGGGACTCCCCGGACCGGCGTTCAACTGGGTGATCGTCGTCCAGATCTGGGCCAACGTGGGTGTCACCATGGTCATCTTCCTGGCCGGCATGCAGACCATCAACACCGACCTCTACGAGGCGGCACGAATAGACGGCGCAGGCGGCTGGGAGCTGTTCCGAAGTATCACCTGGCCCCAGCTCACACCGGCCATCAACACCAACTTCCTCTTGAACATCGTCGGATCCCTCCAGGCGTGGCAGCTGTTCCTCGTGCTCCTCGGCTACAAGCCCGGCACGCAGGTGCTCGGGTACCTCGTGTTCGCAGAAGGGTTCGGCCAAGGTGACTCACCATCGTTCCGCCAGGGCTTCGCGGCCGCCGCATCCATCGTGCTGTTCTTGCTGGTTCTGGTGATCGGGTTCGTGGCCAACAGGTACGTCAGTTGGAGAGAAGAGAGGTACATGGGATGACGAGCCAACACACTCGGATGTCTGAAGACCTCAACCCTGACGCCCCCCGCGCGCTCGCCGAGCCGAAGAGCATCACCGTGCGCTCCCGCCAGCTGAAGGCACTCTCGTATCTGGTGCTTTCGATCTTCTCGATCTTCTACATCTGGCCGCTGTACATGTTGATCAATACGTCGCTCAAGTCGTTCACCGACTACTTGAGGGACCCCGCCGGCGTGGCGACCGAACCGAGCCTCGCGAACTTCACCGAGGCCTGGGAACTCGCCAACTTCCCGCAGTACATGACGAACTCGGCGATCTACACCGCAAGCGCCACGATCATCTTCATCCTCACGTCGTTGTTCGTGGCGTTTCCCATCGCCCGCGGCTACTTCAAGGGCAGCGGGGCGATCCTCACCATGTATGTGGTGGCGTTGTTCCTGCCACCGGCGCTGATCCCGCAGTTCCAGTTGATCCTCAACATGGGTCTCTACAACACCCGAATCGGATTCATCCTGCTCTTCCTGATCAACCCGATCGGCATGATCATCCTGGTGAACTACATCAAGTCCATCCCGAAGGAGCTCGACGAGTCGGCTGCGGTCGACGGCGCCGGGTACATCACGTTCGTCACCAGGATCATCTTCCCTCTCATCCGGCCTGCTGTTGCGACCGTCACGGTGTTGCATGCCATCGGCATCTGGAACGAGCTGATCCTTCCCACGATCTACCTGACGAACGAGGACTACTTCCCGATCACGCGTGGTCTGATCGTGTTCGAAGGTGTGTACGGAAGCAACTGGCCGGGGATCGCAGCAGCCGTCCTCATGCTGATGTTGCCGATCCTCATCCTGTTCATGTTCCTGCAGCGGTACATCATCGGCGGCCTGACCGCCGGTGCCGTCAAGGGTTAGGCCGACCCTCGTGGCGCGGGACTGATGGGGCTGTCACGCGTCACGATCGAGGACGTTCAACCGATACTGACCCAGCCGGGTTCGTCGCGGCTGGTCGTGGTCAAGGTTCTCACGTCGGAACCCGGCTTGTACGGGGTCGGATGTGCCACGTTCACCCAGCGGGTGTTCGCAGTAGAGGCGGCGATCGAACGGCATCTGAAGCCGTTCCTGCTCGGACGCGACGTGGACCGCATCGAAGAGACCTGGCAGATGTCGATGGTGCACGGGTACTGGCGTAATGGCCCGGTACTGAACAACGCCATCTCCGGTGTCGACCAGGCGCTCTGGGACATCAAGGGCAAGCGAGCCGGGATGCCCGTGTATCAGCTCCTCGGTGGCAAGAGTCGCGAAGCTGCTGCCGTCTACGTCCATGCCAACGGCAACAGCAAGGAGGAGACCGCCGATCGCGCCGAGCAACTCCATCAGCAAGGCTTCCGGCACATCCGCGTGCAGATGGGTGGATACGGCGGCGCCGCCTCGGACATGCACACACCCGAGGGCGCTCTTCCCGGGAACTACTTCGACCCTCGCTCCTATGGGCGGGCGATGCTCACCATGATCGAGCACGTCCGCGAGCGGATGGGAGACGATGTCGAACTGCTGCACGACGTGCACGAGCGGCTCCATCCGATCGACGCGGTCCAGTTCGCAAAGGACGTCGAGCAGTACCGGCTGTTCTTCCTCGAGGACCTCCTCGCTCCCGAGGACATCGAGTGGTTCGAGACGATCCGCAACCAGTGCGCGACGCCGCTCGCCATGGGTGAGCTGTTCAACAACCCACATGAATGGCGCACACTGGTAACCGACCGGCTGATCGACTTCATTCGCATGCACATCAGCCAGATCGGCGGTATCACGCCTGCGAGGAACGCCGCGATCCTCGCCCAGACCTTCGGCGTTCGCACGGCGTGGCACGGGCCCGGTGACACGTCACCCGTCGGCCATGCCGCCAACCTCCATCTCGACGTCTGGGCGCCGAACTTCGGCATCCAGGAGTGGTATCAGCCCTCGGAGCTCGAGTACGAGATGTTCCCCGGCCTCCCCGAGGTCCGTGACGGGTACCTGTATCCGAACGACGGTCCCGGCCTGGGCATCGACATCGACGAGAAGCTCGCCGCCGAGCACCCGTGCGACGACATCGTCGAGCAGTGGACCCAGACACGACGCCCAGACGGCAGCGCCGCCCGCCCATGACCCGACACGGAGACGTAGCCTCGAACACTCCACGCCCCGGTACGGGCCGCTATCCCGAGCTGACCGGCGGGGTCGCCGTCATCACGGGGGCAGCCAAGGGAATCGGTCGAGGGGTCGCGTCGCGGCTGGTGGCCGAGGGGATGGCGGTCGTGGCGGCGGATGTCGACGGCGATGCCTTGAACGTAACCGTCGATGCGTTCCGCGAAGCGGGGGCTCAGGCCCATCCATTCGTCGGCGATCTCGGTGAGGCGACGGTGATCGACCGGCTCTTCACAGAGACGGTCGAGCGGTTCGGGACTGTCGATCTTCTGGTCAACAACGCCGCGGACCTGCGCCGACGTCGGCTCCTCGACGAACACACCGACGTCCTGGACGCGCAGCTCGCCGTCAACGTGCGGAGCCCGTACCTCTGTTCACAACGAGCGGCGGCGATCATGCGGGACCACGCCGGGGGGAGCATCGTCCACATCTCCTCCGTCGGTGCCCTCCGAGCCCATCATCGAGGTCTTCCCTACGACGTGACCAAGGGTGCGATCAACGCGATGACCCTGGCGATGGCGGTCGATCTCGGCGAGTACGGGATCCGGGTCAACGCAATCGGACCCGGCGTGACCTTCAAGGGAGACCGTCCCGTCGACGAAGCAGAGCGACGGATCACCGAGTCACGGATCCCGCTTCGGCGGTCGGGGACCGTCGAGGACATCGCCGCGATGGTGGCGTTCCTCGCCTCGTCCGAGTCGAGTTACGTCACGGGCCAGATCATCTACGTGGACGGCGGCATCACGGCACAGCTCAGCCCGTCCGGTCCGGGGGCGTTGGAGAAGGACGGTCGACAGATCAACCCAGGTGAAAGGAACCAGACATCATGAACCATGCTCACCGTCGGATCGCCGTTCCGATGCTTGCCGCTGCATTGGTGCTCTCTGCCTGCGCGGGAACTGCCACCGAGAGCGAAGAGACGACCGTTACAACCGCTGCTCCGCCGGCGACCACGCAGACGACGGCCGCACCCGAGGCGACGACAACGACGGCGCCGCCACCGTCCACGACAACGACCACGATCGTCGTGCCCGATCCCATGCCGATCGACCCACCCGAGGGCTACGAACTCGTGTGGAGCGATGAGTTCGACGGCGAGAGCATCGATCTGGACAACTGGACGTACGACATCGGCGGATGGGGCTGGGGCAACGGCGAGGCCCAGTTCTACACCGACCGCCCAGAGAACGCCCGCGTCGAGAATGGCCTGCTCGTCATCGAAGGCCGCGAGGAGCAGTACGAGGGCAGCTACTACACGTCGGCCAGGATGCTCTCCCAGGGCCTCCAGGAGTTCCAGTACGGCTACATCGAGGCCCGCATCAAGGTTCCCGGCGGCAAAGGGACCTGGCCGGCGTTCTGGATGCTCGGCTCGAACTTCGGTCGAGACGACCTCGAAGACCCGGCTCTGGCCGAGTGGCCGACCGTTGGCGAGATCGACATCATGGAGTACACGGGGAAAGAACCCGACCTCGTGCTCGGCACCATCCACGGTCCTGGCTACGCAGGCGCAGGGGGCCTGACGACATGGAATCGGCTCGACTTCCCGGTCGAAGACGACTTCCACACCTTCGCCATCGATTGGGACGAGGACGGCATTCGGTGGTTCTTCGACGGCGAGCAGTACGCCGAGAAGACCCCGGACTCGTTGAGCGGTCGCGAATGGGTGTTCGACCAGCCGTTCTTCATCATCCTCAACACCGCCCTCGGCGGCACGCTCGGTGGGTTCATCTCACCCGAGCTGGAGTTCCCGGTGTACATGTACGTCGACCACGTGCGCGTATACCAACGGGTCGATGCCGATCAGTAGCGACCGAAGGGAGCGGTGATGTCGGACGTGTTCACCTGGGACGACGTGGACGTCGTGATCGACCTGACAGCGCGGCTCGGTGAAGGCCCGGTGTGGGACCATCGCAGGGCACTACTCGCTTGGGTGGACATCCTCGCCGGGCATGTCCACTTCACCGATCCGGACTCTTGCGTCACGACCACCGTCCCGGCCGGAACCGACGTCGGCGCCATCGCCCTGCACGGTGAGTCGGGATACCTACTCGCCGTCCGCCAGGGTTTCGCGACGCTCAACGGCGATCGTGTGGAAGTCGTCAACGAGGTGCTCGAGGTCGACACGCAGCGAATGAACGACGGGGCGCTCGACCCGGTAGGACGGTTCGTCGCGGGCTCGATAACCGATGATCGAACCCCAACGGGCGCCCTCTACGTCCGCGACACCGACGGTGAGGTCAGGACGCTCTTCGGTGGGGTGACCGTGTCGAACGGTCTTGCCTGGGACGCCGGCGGCGACCGCCTCTTCTACGTGGACAGCCCTCTGCAGAGCATCGATGTCATGGACTACGACATCGAGACCGGCACGGTGTCAGGGCGACGCCCCTGGGTCTCCGTGCCGGACGAGGCGGGCGTCCCAGATGGGCTCACCATCGATTCCGAGGGCTGTCTGTGGCTGGCGCTGTTCGGCGGAGGCAAGGTTTTGCGATATTCGCCCAACGCCGAACTGATCGGTGAGGTCCATCTGCCTGTATCGAGAATCACCTCGTGCGCGTTCGGGGGACCGGCCCTCGACCGGCTGTTCATCACCACCGCCGCCGTCGGATCCTCGACCGCCGACCCTCCGCGTCCCCACGACGGCGCCTTGTTCGTGGTCGAGCCGGGGGTAGTCGGAGTTCCATCCGAGATAGCTCCTGGTACGCCATGACATCGGATGGTCATCCGGCGCTGGCATCGGTCGCTTCGAGTGGCGTGGTCCCGTTGCTCGCCAGCTCTGATGCGGATGTCCTCTGGCGGGCCGCGAATGCAATCGTCGACGCCGGGCTCCATGTGATGGAGGTGGCGTTACGAGGGCCCGGCGTTCTCGCAGCATTGGGAGCGTTGGTCCAACGCATCGACGGGGATGGGCTTCCTTTGACGGTCGGCGCCGGAACCGTGCTCGATGCCGCCTCGGCGTCGGCGGCGATCGACGCAGGTGCCCGCTTCGTCTTCTCACCGATACTCACCCCGGAAGTCGGAGTTCGGTGCAGGTCCGAGAGCGTTGCCTGGTTTCCCGGCTGTGCCACTCCGACCGAGGTTCACACCGCGCTGGAGTTGGGGTGTGACGCTGTCAAGCTGTTTCCCGTCGACCTGCTCGGTGGGCCCCCCTTTCTCCGAGCCCTCAGATCGGTGTTCGGTGACTTCCCGGCCATTCCGTCCGGCGGCATCGACCCGAAGCCCGACCAACTGCGCGACTGGTTCGACGCGGGTGCCGTAGCGGTGGGAGCAGGTTCGTCCCTGTTCCCGACCGGTGCGCTGGCAGCGGGTGACTGGAGCGAGATCAATGGCAGGCTCGTCTCGGCGGCACAGGCGGTCGCATCCGTGAGAAAAGAGGGGACTGAATGACGATCGATCTGCTCCCACGTGGGGACACCCGATGGGACTGCGTGTCCCTCGGCGAGGTCATGCTTCGTCTCGACCCCGGCTTCGGGAGGGTGAGGACGGCCAGGAGCTTCGAAGTGCACGAGGGAGGCGGCGAGTACAACGTCGCCCGCGCCATCTCGAAGGTGTTCGGGATGCGGTCGGCAGTGGTCACTGCGCTGGTCGACAACGAGGTCGGTCGGCTCGCCGAGGACCTGATGATGGCCGGAGGAGTGAGCCTCGATCACGTGTCGTGGGTTCCGTTCGACGGACTCGGGTTCACCCGGGTCGGGCTGAACTTCACCGAGAAGGGCTTTGGGATCCGTCCGCCGCTCGGCGTTTCGGACCGGGCGAACAGTGCGGCGTCGAAGATGGCCCCGGGCGACGTCGACTGGACCGATTGTTCCGGCGAGAAGGGGACCCGATGGTTCCACACCGGTGGGATCTTCTGCGGACTGTCCGATTCGTGCGCCGAGCTCGCGCTGGAAGGGGTGCAGGCCGCCCGATCCGCCGGGACCGTGGTGTCCTATGACGTCAACCTCCGTGCGTCGCTCTGGAGAGAGCCGGGGCGTGATCCGGTCGCCGTGAATCGTCGGATGCTCGAGCACGTCGACGTAGCCTTCGGCAGCATCGAGGACTATCGCACCGGGCTTGGATTCGACATCGAGGATCGTCCGGTAGAGGACTGGGTGAGCCGGCCCGAGCGATTCGGAGAGCTCGCCGAAGCGGTGCGGTCCGAGTTTCCCGCGGTTCAGGTGGTCGCCATGTCGCTCCGCGATTCCCGAACCGCCGGCTTCAACCACTGGGGAGGCGTCCTGTCCGCCGACGGCGCCACGCACGTCGGGCGCTTCCATCGGAACCTCGAGGTGTACGACCGGGTCGGCGGCGGCGACGGATTCGTGTCAGGGGTGGTCTGGGCGCTCCTCGACGGTCGTGAGGCGTCCGAGGCCGTCGAGATCGGCGTCGCTCACGGAGCACTCACGATGACCACGCCCGGTGACACCTCGATGGCGACTCGTGACGAGGTCCTGCGGGCGATCAGCGCCTCAGACGCCCGCGCCGACCGGTAGACGCAACGCCCGTGACGAAGGGTCCAACGGCCCGGTTCAGCCGGCTGTCCGGCCGGTAGCTTCGAGGACATGGTTCGTTCGATACCGGCCGGTGATCGTGTCCATGCGTTCGTGATGACGGGAGCGGCGGTGGCAACGCTTGCGTACTGGGTCGAGTTCTTCACCACCGGCCTGGTCAAGACGTCGGACGACAAGGCGTACGTCGATTTCGAGCGGGCCTTCCCGCTGGCCGACGCCTACATGGCAGGCGCGTACCTCCTGGCAGCCCGCAGCCTTCGGGCTCAGCGCGTCGAGGCCGTGCCCACCGGGATCGCAGCGGGGAGCGCGATGGTGTTTCTCGGCGGAATGGACCTCCTGTACGACCTCCAGCACCGCAAGTTCGCAGATCGCACTCCCGAGATGGCGGTCGAGGCGGCGATCGTCGCCTTCTCGCTCGGATTCGGACCGCTGACGATGATTCGGATGTGGCGGGCGCGTCACCGACTCGAGGGTTGACGCTCGGCGATCGACCTGAGTCCGAGCGCGACCGCAGTCGATGCCAGTCCACCGCCGACGATCACCGTGTGCCGTCCCAGCCTCTGGTCTCGTGCACCCAACGACACGGTGAGCACGTCGAGGCCGTCCGCGACCAGACCGAGTACGAGCCATTTGCGTCCGCCGGTCGATGCGACTCCCAACAGGCCGAGACCGAGCACGAGTTCCCTCGCTCCGAACAGCCGTACGGCGCTGTCCATCGCCGGGCTCTCGTCGGGATCGATCCCGAAGATGCGGGCAGCGGCGGACGGCGCGGCGTAGGCGGCCACGCCGAGAGTCAGACGCAGAGCGAGTAAGGCTCTGCGGGCAGTCTGTGGGTTCATCCGTCTCTCCTTCGTGCCGCGTGATCCAACCATACGCACGGGTCGAGAGACCCTGTGCGGTCGGAGTCCACTTCCGTAGCGTCCATGGCATGCAAGTCGCAGGTGAGCGAATGCCGGTGGTGGTGATCACTGGCGCGGCGTCGGGCATCGGTCGCGCCTGCGGGGTCCACCTGGCGGGACGCGGCTACCGGGTGGTGGGTGGCGACATCAACACCGAGGTCCAGCCACTGTCGGAGACGTCGCCGGTGCTGCACCTCGATGTGGACAGCGACGCCTCCTGCGAGTCGTTCGTGCAACATGTGCTGTCCGAGCACGGCCGGATCGACGTCCTCTTCAACAACGCAGGCTTCGGGATCGCCGGGCCCGCAGAGGAGACGTCGTCGGCGGAGGCGCACGCCCAGATGGAGACCAATTTCTTCGGCATCACCCGCATGTGCCGGTTGGCGCTGCCGGCGATGCGGAACCAGGGGACCGGCCTCATCGTCAACATGTCCTCGATCGGCGGGCTGATCGCCATCCCGTTCCAGCCGTTCTACTCGGCGGCGAAGTTCGCCGTCGAGGGGTATTCGGAGGCGCTGCGATTCGAGGTGAGCCCGTTCGGCGTCGACGTCGTCCTCATCGAGCCATCCGACTTCAAGACCGGGTTCACCGACCGCCGCAGGATCGCCATCGCCGCCACGGAGGGATCGGCGTACGGCAGCCGGTTCCAGCACGTTCTGGGTGTCGCCGTCCACGACGAGCGAACCGGTTCCGACCCTGCGGCCGTCGCCTCACTGCTCGAGCGCATCATCCGAACGCGGCGGCGGAGGTTCCGATACACCGTCGGAGACCCGATGGTGCGGGTGACCCCGACCCTGAAGCGCGCCATCCCGTGGCGTCTCGCGGAACCGATCATGCGCTCGTACTGGGGGCGGACATGAGTGATGCTCCCGACCTCGAACGGTTGTATTCGTCGATGGTGCGGATGCGGGCCTTCGAGGAGACCTTGGCCGCCCTGTGGCGGCGCGGCCTCGTCTCGGGTGAGATGCACCTGGGGATCGGCGAGGAGGGAGTGGTTGCCGGCCTCTTCGACCATCTCGAACCAGAGGACGCGCTCGCGCTCGATTACCGGCCGACCCCGGCCCTGCTCGCACACGGTGTATCGGCGGCGGCGATCGCCCTCGAGGTGCTCGGTCGAGACGACGGATTGAACGCCGGGCGTGGCGGCCACATGCATCTGTTCTCACCTGATCGCCGAGCTGCCTCGACCGGCATCGTCGGCTCGCCAGCGCCGCTCGCCTGCGGATTGGCGCTGGCCGCGCAGCGGCTCCGACCCGGATCGATCGCAGTCGGCTTCTTCGGTGACGGCGCCGTGAATCAGGGGATGGTGATGGAGGCGTGGAACCTCGCGTCCGTCTGGAACCTGCCTGTTCTGTTCGTGTGCAAGGACAACCAGTGGGCGGCGACGACCAGAACGGACCGTCTCACGTCCGGATCGATCGCCGGTCGTGCTCGTAGCTTCGACTTGAACACCAGGGTCGTCGACGGCACCGATGTGCTCGCGGTCTCGAGGGCGGCCGGACCGCTCGTTGCGTCGGCGAGACGGGGAGAGCCGGGGATCTTGGTGGCGAAATGTCGCCGACCTTCGGGGCACATGCTCGATGACACGCTCAGCCGCACCGCGCGGAGCCCGCAGGAACTCCTGTCGGTGGCGAAGGAGGCGATGGGCGGTCGATTCGACGTCTCGTCGCTGCGACACATGGCAGGGTTGACGGGCACGCTCGCCAAGGCGATCGGTGACCGGTGGCTTCCGCATCGTGATCCACTGCGGATGGCTGCCAAGCGCATAGGGGACCGTGCACAGGCGATCGAACGGGATTCACGCGCCCGTCTCGAGGCGGAACTCGAAGCTGCGCTGACTGTTGCCGGAGTTGCCCTGTGAGCCACGTCGACCTCACAACGGCGATCGATCGGGCTGTCGGGCAGGCGATGGCGAACGACGACGGGATCCTCGTGATCGGCGAGGACGTCCCCGCACTCCGCCGGTCGCTGCTCACGGAATTCGGCCCGGACCGGGTCGTCGAGGCGCCGATCTCGGAGGCGGCATTCCTGGGGGCTGGAGTCGGAGCGGCGCTTGGGGGTCTCCGCCCGATCGTCGAGATCATGTTCGTCGATTTCCTCTCGGTGGCCCTCCATCAGCTCATCAACGAGGCGGCGATGATCGGGCCGCTTTCGAATCGGAGGTGGCCGGTTCCGCTGATGATCCGCGCCGCCTGTGGCGGAGGGTACGGAGACGCCGGCCAGCACGAGCAGGCCCTGTGGGGTCTGCTCGCCGGGATCCCCGAGGTCACCGTCGTCGTGCCCAGCACGCCACTGGACGCAGCCGGTCTCACGCTGTCGCTGCTCGCCCACGACGGCCCTTCCGTCCTCCTCGAGCACAAGCTGCTCTCGGACACGTGGATGGAGGAGCTTGCCGGAACACATCGAGTGGACGTCGAACTCGATGTGCCCGAGCTGTTGGTGGACGAGTGGCCCGACGTGATCGAGCCGGTGCCGATCGGTGAGGCCGTGGTGCGGCGCGAGGGCCCCGACGTTGCGCTCTTCTCGCTCGCCGTCGGAGTCCACCGGGCGATGGAGGCGAGTGCCGAACTGGCGTCGGGCGGTGTGGAGTGCACCGTGGTCGATCTCCGCACCGTGTCACCGCTCGACGTCGTGACCGTGTGCGATGTCGCTCGTCGATGTGAGACGGTGATCGTGGTCGACGAGGACTATGGCGGGTTCGGCCTGTCCGGAGAGATCGCCGCCGTTCTCGCCGAGGCGGGGATTCATCGGCCCTTCTCACGCGTCGCCGCGACCGGCGTGATCCCATACGCCAGGCGTCTCGAGCGAGACGTGCTCCCGTCGGTGGCGAGAATCATCGATTCCGTCGAGCGACTGCTCGACCGGGGTCGACCGGAGGCGTCGTCAATCGACGAGCCGTCGAGCTGAGCGGTTCAGGAGGCACAACCGGCCGGCACTCCTCACCTGCGCCGACCGACGACCCATGCCGTGGTGGCCCATCCGGCTGCGGTCCACAAACCGAGCACGACATACGACGTCGCCACGTCGGTGACGAGCCGGTACTGAGGGCGTCACGGATCACCACCGCCATGTGATAGAAGGGGAGCACACGATGCACAGAGGCGAGCCAGTCGGGGAACTGCGTGATCGGGATCACGATCGGGGAGAACAGCAAGACGAAGAAGATGATCATGTTGGCGATGAAGTTGATCACGACCGGGTTCTCGATCGCGTGGGCCATCCCGAACCCGACCGACGTGGTCATCAGCGATGTCAGAAGCACCGCAGGGATCAGCTTCGGTGACCATGTCAGATCGACGCCGTAGTTCCAAACGGCCACTCCGAGCGAGGTCGCCATCCCCGGCAACGCCATCAACGTGAACACGGTGAAGGTGGACGCTGCCGCCGCCAGGCGGGGCACGGGCAGCGACCAGATGAAGTCGTAGGTATGGGCGATCCTCTGTTGGCCGACCATGTTGGGGACCATCACGAACCCGATCGGGATGAGGGCGAGCGCCGGAATGCCCGTTGCCAGGAACACCTTGGCGATCTCCGGCATGTCACCGAGATAGAAGCCGTACATGATCGCCATGCCCGCGCCCATCAGGATCTGGATGATTACTCCGAGCGCGAGCCACTGGCCGAGGCCGCGGACATCGAAGCGCATCATCATCACATAGGAGCGGAGCCAGCGGCGCAGCCCACCCTCGACCGCGATCCCAACCGCGACGGCGTTCGACCCGGCGACCATCAGTCCCGCCTCCCGATCACCCAGGCCGCCACGGCGGACGAGGCGACCGTGTACAGCGCGAGTACCCCGTACGAACGGCCGACGTCCGTCACCAGGTTCTCGGTGAGCCCTGCGCGCATCACGACCGCCATGTGATGGAACGGCAGCCACTCGTTCACCGACGCCAGCCAACCCGGCAGGTTCTCGGGCGGGAAGTTGATCGGGGCGAACCCGAGGATGAAGAAGATCAGGAGCTGAGTGATGAGCTGGGTCACCATCGGCTTGCGGATGGCATGAGCGAAGGCATACCCGACCATCGTCGCGGTGACGATCGTGAGCAGCACCGCCGGCACGATCGACGGCGACACATGCAGCGGGATGTCGTAGCGCCAGTCGGCGATCAGCAGGGCGGCGAGCATCCCGGGTAGGGCGATCACGGCATTAACCATGGTCCAGGCGGCGGCCTGAGTCGTGCGAGGGACCGGCAGCGACCACAGGAAGTCGTACGTGTCGGCGGTCTTCCGATTGCCGACCAATTGCGGTCCGAGTACGAGGCCGACGGTGATCAGCGTCACCACGGTGACTCCGGTGGAGAGGTACAGCGCGTTTCGGTCGGGTATCTGGTCGAAGAAGAGACCGATCCCGAGGGCGAACCCGCCACCGATCACGATCTGAATGGCAACGATCAGCGGTAGGAGGAGCCTCAGCGACCCGAGCTCCCAGCGCGTCATCACCACGAAGCTCTTGGTCCAGTGAGCAGCGCCAGACCGGACCGACAGCGCAGGCGGCAACGTCGTCACGTCACGGCCCCTGCCTCGGCCTCCGCGGAGCGGTGGCCGGTCAGTCGGATGTAGACGTCCTCCAAGGTGGTGGCGGCGAGCGCGTACTCCTCGGCATCACCGATCCCGACCAACTCCTGCGCCCAGCCGATGGCATGCGCTGCGCTCGACTCGTCGATCGTGGCGATGACGTTGTTCCCGACCCGCGTGTCGCTCTCCACGAACCTCGGCATGACCGGGGTCGGGCGTCCTGGCACCATCATGAGTTGGAGTCGCATCCTTCCGCGGTCTTCCGCCTTCAGCGACGACGGGGTTCCCTCGGCGATCAGTCGACCGTCGTTGATGATCGCCAGGCGATCGACAGACTTCTCCGCTTCCAACACGTTGTGCGTGACGAGCAGCACCGATGCTCCCTCGTCGCTGAGACGACGGATCTGCTCCCAGAGAAGGCGCCGCCGCCGCGGGTCCACGTCGTTGGTCGGCTCGTCGAGGATCACCATTCGGCCGGGCCACACCGTGACCATGGCGAATCCGACCAGGCGCTTGACACCCCCGGAGAGCCTCATCCCCATCGTGCTGCGCCACTCGCCGATGTCGAGGGCTTCGATCAGCTCGTTGGTGCGTCGCCGGACCGGGGCGGCGTCGCCGCCGCGGATCAGTCCTGTCAGGGCGATCACGTGTTCGGCTTTGAACGAGTCGATCGGCATCTGCGCCTGCGGGAGATAGGAACACAGCTGGCGGGCCGCATCGGGGTCTTCGACCAGATCGTAGGGTCCGAGGGTCAATGCGCCCGACGTCGGTTTCAGCAGCCCGATGATCTGCTTGACCAGTGTCGTCTTCCCCGCCCCGTTGGGACCGAGGAGCCCGTACACCTCACCCGGCCGCACCTCGAGGCTGATTCCTTCGTTCGCACGGATCTCACCGAACGTCTTCGTGACCGAATCGGCGCGGAATGTCCAACCGTCCACCGTTCCTCCTGAACGCCGCCCGCTACGAAACCTATCCGACGGTCATCGCCGGTGGAGCGGTTCGTTCCTCAGGCCTGGCCGGCCCCGCTGACCCTCGCTGCGCGTTCTCTGCGGATCTCGCGGCGGACCTTTGCCTGGGCACGGCGGCGTTCTTCGTCGGGGGTCGAGGTGATCAACGGGGGGATCTCCGCCGGATGGCCCGCCTCGTCGAGCGCGACCATCACCAGGTAGGCGCTCGTGGTGTGACGCCTCTCGCCACCCGTGTAGGACTCCGCCTCGACCCTGACCCCGACCTCCATGGACGTGCGTCCGACGTCGTTCACCGTTGCCGTCACCGTCAGGATGTCGCCCACGTAGACCGGCTCGAGAAACGAGAGCTCGTCGATGGCGGCTGTTACGCAGGGTCTTCCTGCATGGCGGATCGCTGCAGTGCCGGCGGCCGAATCGACCTCCTTCATGATGACCCCGCCGTGAACGTTGCCTGCGAGGTTGGCGTCCATCTGCGTCATCGTCCGGACGAAGGTCACCGTGCTCTCTGCGACGGTCTTCGGTCCGTGGGTCACAGCTTCGCCCTTCTGCGTTCGAGGTCGGCCCGGTCGCGTTCTGCGATCGGAGCGGCCAACAGGCGGTCGACGGTCTCGATGTCCGGCCCGGTCCCCCAGAGTTCGACCATCTCGACGATCGAGACGGTGCGTGGCCCTTCGATCACCGATACTCGGTCGCCGACCGTGACCTCCCCGAGCTCGAGGACCCGCACGTACACGCCCGGTCGGAGCTCCTTGCGGAAACGCTCGATGAAGCTCGCCGGCAGTTCCATCCGCCGCGAGAACGTCCCGCAAGGGATGCGGGGTGCCGTCACCTCGAGGGTGACAGGGCCGACCGTCAGCCGATCGCCGACCCACAGCTCGTTCGAGCTGACCGTGGACGAACGTTCCGACTCTCCCTCGATCGTCAGGTTGTCGCCGAACACGCCGGGCTCGAGCGGCCGATCGAGGAGCCCCTCCCAATGTGCGTAGTCGGCCCCGAAATACACGTACAGCGCCTGATCGGGCCCGCCGTGGTGCTTGGTATCGCCGACCGTATCGCCTGCCAGCCCGTCCCCCGTCACCGCGATCGGGCCATCGACAGAGGTCTTGAAGATCGCCGTCGATTCCGGCCCCGCCCCCATATCGACCGTCTTGGGCATCCCGATGTTGATCGATCCGACTCTCATGCATGACGACGATACCGACAGGCGACAGATGACAGATGACAGTCCAGGTCGGAGGTCGCAGACCACGTGAAACTCGGAACTTGAAACCTGGAACCTGAGACTCGGGCCTCGAGTCGCCGACAAACCCACCACGGTGGGACGAGATGAGTTAGCGTGTCCGATGGTGATGGATTCCGTGAGAGTCGGCGATCTCCTGGACGAGGTCGAACGGCTCGCCGACAACCGTGGCATCGAAGATCAGGAGGCGCTTGCAGCGCTCGCTGAGAGCTTCGCAGCCCGCGTGCCCCCCGTGATCGAACAGGACCCGGCGACCATTCCCGCCCGGATCGTGTCCCTGTTCGAGTTCATCCAGGTGCGCGACAAGGCGTCGAAGGTGCGTGTCTTCACGCCGACGATGGATGCCCACGGCTACGAGTCCCTGGGCTCGGTCGTGGAGGTCTGTACGAGCGACAGCCCGTTCCTGTTGGATTCGATCAGCAACGAGATCGAGCGATACGAGGTGAAGGTCGCCGGCGTCGTCCATCCGGTGCTCGGCGTCGAACGCGACACCGAAGGGCACCTCGAGGCGATCCGGCACGCCCGCCACAGCATGACCCGCGAGTCCGTCGAGCACTACCAACTCGGATCGGTGCTCGACGACACCGCAGCTGAACAGGTCGCCGCCGGCGTCACCCGGGTTCTGGCAGACGTGCGCGTCGCCGTTGCGGACTTCCACCTGATGCGGGCGAAGCTCGATCGAATGATCGAACTGACCCGCATCGGCGGGTCTGCCTATTCCCAGGAGGAGGTCGACGAGGGCGTCTCGCTGCTCGAATGGCTCGACGACGACAACTTCGTGTTCCTCGGCTATCGCGAGTATCGGCTCATCGGCGAAGGCGAGGACCGGGCGGTCCAAGTGGTACCCGACACCGGCCTGGGAATCCTGCGCGATGACTCGCGGTCGACCGTGCACCATGCGGTTCCGCTCAAGGACCTATCTCCGGACCGCGCAGCCCGCTACACCGAGGGCGACCTGGTCGTGGTCACGAAGACCAATCGGCGATCGCCGATCCACCGCACCGCCAAGATGGATTACATCGGCGTCCGCATCATGGGGCCGGATGGGCGAACGGCGGGGGAAGCCCGGATGGTCGGGCTGTTCACGTCGAAGGCCTACATGCAGCCGGCCTCTGAGACACCGATGCTCCGGCGCAAGCTCCACGACGTCCTCCTCGCCGAGGATCTGATCGAGGGCTCACACGATCACAAGGCGATGATCGAGTTGTTCGAGACCTTCTCGAAACACGACCTGTTCGCCTCTTCGACCGAGGAACTGCTCGGGGTGTTGGGCGGCCTCCTCAAGTTGCAGGAGCGCGACAACGTCAAGCTCTTCATCCGACCTGACACCCTGCATCGAAGTGTGTCCATCCTGGTTGCGCTGCCGCGCGATCGATTCAATGCCGGACTCAGGCAAGACCTCCAGGAGATGTTCCTCGAGGAGTTCGGCGGGACTTCGATCGACTATCACCTCGCGCTCGGGGATTCCGATCCCGCGCAGATCCACTTCACCGTATGGGTCCCCGAGGTCGCCGACTACGACTTCGAGCGGCTCGAGTCACGGGTCGTCGCGATGACCCGCTCATGGGAGGAACGCCTGTTGGGAGCGCTCCTCGACAGTCTCGACCGGCAGGAGGCCCGCGAACTCGCCCGGAAGTGGGCGGGCAGGTTCCCGGACTACTACTCGGCATCCACCCCGATCGAGATCGCCGCCACCGACATGATCCGAGTGGATGCGCTCGCCGGATCGGGTGCGTCGATGTCGGTTGGACTCCAGAACGAGGCGACCGGGGGCAAGGGAGAGCAGCTGACCCGGATCGCGTTGTACCGGGCCGGTGGCAAACGCCCGCTATCGGAGTTGTTGCCCGCGCTCGAGGACCTCGGGTTGACCGTCGTCGAGGAGATCCCGAGTCGGATCTCGGGCCCTGGCGACTACTTCATCCACGATTTCGGGGTGCTGCGCCCGGACGGATCACAGGTCGACGTCGAAGCGTCCAGCCGACGAATCGTCGAGACGCTCGAGGGGATCTGGCGTGACGGGGCGGAGTCCGACGACCTGAACCGTCTCGTCGTCAGTACGACGCTCGGGCCGAAGGACGTGGACATCCTTCGGGCATACCGGACCTACTGGCGCCGGGTGGCCCCGATCTTCACACTCGCCTACGTCAACGACACGCTGGCCGCCCACCCCGACTTGGCCGAGCTCCTGGTTGCGCTCTTCGCAGAGCGCTTCGACCCGGATCGCGATGGGTCGCACTACGGCGAGATCCGCACCGAGGTGCTCGCCGGCCTCGATCGGATCCCGTCGATCGAAGAGGACCGCATCATCCGGGCGTTCCTGGAGCTGATCGAGGCGACCGTTCGCACGAACTTCTACCAGAAGGACCGGCCGGCGCTGGCGTTCAAGCTCGTCTCCAAGGACGTTCCCGACGCCCCGCTGCCGCATCCGCTCTACGAGATCTTCGTACTCGGGTCGACGGTCGAAGGCATCCACTTGCGCGGAGGAATGGTGGCTCGGGGCGGACTGCGCTGGTCGACGAGGCGCGAGGACTACCGGACCGAGGTTCTCGACCTCATGAAGGCTCAGATGACCAAGAACGCCGTCATCGTGCCAACGGGGGCAAAGGGCGGGTTCGTGCTGAGGACGCCGCCCGACGATCCGGTCGCACTCCGAGCCGAGGTCGAGACCCAGTATCGGCTGTTCATCGGCGCGCTGCTCGACGTCACCGACAACCGTGTGGAGGGCGAGGTAGTACGGCCCGAGCGCGTCCGGGCACACGACGGTGATGATCCGTACCTGGTCGTGGCGGCCGACAAGGGAACGGCGACCTTCTCCGATGTTGCCAACTCGATCGCCGTCGAGCGGGGCTTCTGGCTCGGCGACGCCTTCGCGTCGGGCGGCTCCACGGGATACGACCACAAGGCGCTGGGGATCACAGCCCGCGGCGCATGGCAGTCGCTGGAGCGCCACTTCGCAGAGCTCGGGATCGATCCGTTCTCTCAGCCCTTCACCGTCGTCGGTATCGGTGACATGTCGGGCGACGTCTTCGGCAACGGCTTGCTGGGATCGAACCAGATGCGGCTGGTCGCGGCGTTCGACCACCGCCACATCTTCCTCGATCCCCAGCCCGATCCGGAGGAGTCGTTTCTCGAGCGTCGGCGTCTGTTCGAGCTGCCGAGGTCGTCGTGGGACGACTACGACCGCACGTTGATCTCGGTCGGCGGAGGGGTGTTCGCTCGCACCGAGAAGTCGATCACGATCAGTGAGGAGGCGCGCGAGGCCATCGGCGCGCACACCAATTCGTTCACGCCGAACCAGCTCATCTCGGTGATTCTCAAAGCGCCCGTAGACCTGTTGTGGAACGGTGGCATCGGGACCTACGTCAAGGCCGCCGGCGAGACCCATCAGCAGGTCGGTGATCGCACGAACGATGCCGTCCGGGTCGACGGCACCGATCTCAGGTGCCGCGCAGTGGTCGAGGGCGGCAACCTCGGGTTGACCCAGCGAGCACGCATCGAGTACGCCGAGAACGGCGGCAAGATCAATACCGACTTCATCGACAACTCAGGTGGCGTCGACTGCTCGGACCGGGAGGTCAATCTCAAGATCCTGCTCGACGGCCAGGTCGCGACGGGCGCCATGACCGGTGATGAGCGGAACGCCTTGATCGCCGAGGTGTCAGACGAGGTGGTCGATCGCATCCTGTCGGACAACTTCCACCAGGCCCAGACGATCTCACGCGAGGTCGAGGCGTCTCCCAGGCGCATGTATGCGTACGAGGATCTGATGGAGTCTCTCGAGTTCGAGGGAATCCTCGACCGACACATCGACGCCATGCCGTCGAGCGAGGCGATGAGTGAGCGCATGAAGCTCGGTATCGGGTTGACGCGGCCCGAGATGGCGGTTCTCCTCGCGAACGCCAAGCGCAGCATCAAACAGTCGCTCGTCGGTTCCGTGCTGATGGACGACCCGTACCTGCTGGCCGATGTCGAGCAGTACTTCCCGCAAGCCGTCACGGGGCGGCTGAACGATGCGGTCGATGGACACCCGTTGAGGCGCGAGTTGATCGCCACGTTGCTCGCCAACGACATCGTCAATTCCGAAGGCGTCGTCTTCTTGTCCCGTCTCGTCATCCAGACGGGTGCCGAACCGGTCGATGTCGATCCGTGCCTACCGGATCGCCCGTGACCTGACCGGAGCGCACGAACGCTGGGAGAAGATCGAGCAGATCTATGCGGACTCGACCAAGACCTGTGGGCGAAGTTGATGCGCCACACGGATCGGATGGTGGCATCTGTCACGAGGTGGTACCTCGCAAACGGCAACGGGGTCAGCATCGGGGACGTCGTCGAGTCCAGCCGCCCGATCTTCGAGGAGATGGAGGCCGGTGCTCTGGAGTCGGAAGTCACCGGATGGCGCGACAGTCGGATCGGCGTGATGGCGGACCTCGTGTCCGCCGGCGTTCCGGACGACGTTGCGCGCAGCCACGCCGTGCTACCGATTCTCAACTACGGCCCCGATGTGATCGAGATCGCAGGTCAGTCGGGCCAGTCGGCCAGCGACACCCTGCACGCCTTCCTGCAGGTGGGCCAGGCCTTCGGTCTGGATCGAATGACCGACTGGGCTCGCTCGAAGCAGATCGATGATCGCTGGGATCGGTGGGCGTTGTGGACCATCGAAGAGGAGTTGCTCATGGTGCGCCGTCGCGCCGTGGAGCGGGCGTTCATGGAAGCCGGTGGGCGGACCGGGGTCGACGCCGTCGACGCGTTCTTGGCCAGTCGTGCCTCACACGTCGCCCGGTTGGTGCGGTTCATGCGTCAGATCGACACGACTGGCGACGTCGACATCGCCCAGTTGATGGTTGCGATCCGCCAGGCCCGCGCCGCCATCGCGTAGGGCTCCTGCCTCGTCCCCCAGCTTGCTGGGGGAAGGTCCCTGCAAGGCGAGGACGGGCCTTGGAGGTGGGGGCCACCTCAACACCCGTGAACGTGGCTGCAGCCTCCGAGGAGTTGCCCCCTTACCTCCGGTCCTCGTTCCTCGGACCGCAGGGACCTTTCCCCACTCCGTGGGGAACATCTGGCCCTACGCTGCGCGGCGATGTCTCGAATCGAACCGTGGTGGCGGACTGCCGCCGTGTATCAGGTCTACATCCGGTCGTTCAAGGACGGCAACGGCGACGGAACCGGTGACATCGCCGGGCTGCGGTCGAAGCTGCCGTATCTCGCCGACCTGGGTGTCGATGCGCTGTGGATCAACCCCTGGTACACCTCACCACTCCTCGACGGTGGCTACGACGTCGCCGACTACAGGAGCATCGATCCCCGGTTCGGTGACGTCGACGAGGCGGTCTCGTTCATCGCCGAAGCCCGCGAACACGGCATTCGCGTGCTTGTGGATCTCGTGCCCAACCACACGTCGTGGGAGCACGACTGGTTCGAGGCGGCGCTGGCGGCCGGGCCCGGCTCACCGGAGCGGGAGCGCTACCACTTCCTCCCCGGTTCGGGACCGGACGGCTCTGAACCGCCCAACGACTGGCGCTCGGTGTTCGGTGGCCCGGCATGGGAGCGGGTTCCCGATGGTGAGTGGTACCTGCATCTGTTCGACATCTCACAGCCCGATCTCAACTGGGAGAATCCCGAGGTCCGAGCCGAGTTCGACGAGATCCTCCGCTACTGGCTGGATCGGGGCGCATCCGGGTTCCGCGTCGACGTCGCACATTCACTGGTGAAGGCGCCGGGGTACCCCGACATCGGCGACGAGGACAACGAGGCCGACCTCCTCACCGGTGACCGGCTCAGCCGCCATCCGTACTGGGACCGCCCCGAGGTCCACGAGATCATCCGAGGCTGGCGCGCCGTGGTCGACGAGTACGCCGGGACGATGATGGTGGCCGAGGCGTGGGTCTCCGACCTCGAGCGGCTCGCCAACTACCTGAGACCGGACGAATACCACCAGGCGTTCGACTTCGACTTTCTCGAGGCGCCATGGGACGCAGACCAGATGCGCACGGCGATCGACGAGTCGATGGACGCCGTCGGCGGCGTCGGCTCGATCCCGACCTGGGTCCTGTCCAACCACGATGTGGTGCGACACGCGACGAGATACGCCCTCCCGGCCGGCATCGAAGCCAAGGTCTGGCTGCTCGACGGCGACCGATCGCTGGTCGACGAGGCCCTCGGGCAGCGGCGAGCGCGGGCGGCGGCGCTGCTGCTGCTCGGGCTCCCGGGGTCGGTGTATCTCTATCAAGGCGAGGAGCTCGGGCTCCCCGAGGTGACCGAGCTTCCCTTCGAGGTGTTGGACGATCCGGTCTGGCAACGATCGGGACACACCGAGAAGGGGCGCGACGGCTGCCGGGTGCCGATCCCATGGACCGTCGACGGTGATTCGGCCGGATTCGGCACGGACGGGTCGTGGCTGCCACAGCCGGACGGGTGGAGCGAACGATCGGTCGAGGCCCAGGACGGCGACGACACGTCGATGCTGGCGTTGTATCGGGCTGCGCTCCGCCTCCGCCGCGAGTACCTCACGGCCGATCTCGACATCGAGTGGCTCGACAGCCCTCCGAACACGTTGGCCTTCGTCCGTGGTTCGGGTGTCCGGTGCGTCGTCAACTTCGGCACCGATCCCGTCCCGATCGACGGCGAGGTCCTGCTTTCGAGCCTCGAACTCGAGAACGGCTCGCTCCCCAGGAACGCGTCGGCTTGCTGATCTGAGCCGTGCAGCCATGAGCCCTGAGCCTCTCGACTTGAGGCGAAGAGTGTCCGCAGTTCGGAGTGAAACGGCTGGGTCATCCAGGCGACGGTGCTCAAAGCTGCAAAGCTCAAAGCTGATGCGCAGGTCGCAAAGCGGATAGCGGAAAGCGAATCAGCGCCCCGGGTCGCTCGGGAAGATGCCGAGGATCTTCCAGCCGCGGTCGGGGAAGCCGCATGCATCGGCGGTTCGGGCTGACGCCTCGTTGGTGGGGGAGTGCAGATAGGTGGGGATCGCTCCGTCGTCGAGCACGCGTTCGGCCGCCTGGCTCACGAGCCGCCTCGCCCAACCGCGACCTCGGTGGTCCTCCTCAGTGACGACGGCCAACTCGTGCCCCCACCGGTCGTGGAGTTTGCGGCCGACACCGGCGGCGACCTCACCGTCGTCGAAGCCCACCAGCACGTCGCCGTTGAACGGCTTCAGCCACGGCAGGACCGACTCGTGGTCTCGGGGGAGCCAGACGCCCGGCCGATCGAAGGGGATCGGCTGTTCGGACCAGCGGAACACCCCGGCGTAGAAGCGCCATCCTGGACGGCCGACGGCTTCGGCCAACCGGGGTGCGATCTCGTCGAGCGTCTCGCCGAGCGCCCGAATGTCGGCGACCGAGGCTTCGGGGACCGACAGCACGGCGCCGTCGGGAGTGGCCACGCCGGCGATAGGGCGGGTGTTCCCGTCCCAGCCCGGTTGCTCGCGACGGTAGGACGACGTGACGATCAGCGACCGCGGACCATCTGACGGCCAGGCGCCCAACCATGAGGAGAGGTGGGAGGAGAGGCGGCTGGAGACGGGCATGACCGCCAGTCTGGTCCGGCGGTCGCAGATCGGGTATTCAGGCGACGACGAGGAATCGTGGTTCGGTCGACGGCATCGCTCGAAGGGCTCGGGAGGCCCGAGCGAGCGCACGGAGGCGTGCGGTTTCGGGGGCATCGGGATCGGCGATGATGCCGGCGATGACCGGCAGCGTCCCGGTACGGACGAGGGCCTCTGCGATCTGCCGGAGTTGCGGTTCGGTTCCCGCCAGGCCAGCGACGGCGATGCGTGACTCGAGTTCGTCGAGCATTGCGATGTGGTTGGTCATGGGAATCTCCTTCGTTCTGTCAGCAACGTATCCGGTCACAAGCATCGTGTATAGCGATGAATACTGGGGTTGGACATCAGAGCTGCTAATGTTCATGCCGGCACCGGTTCGACACAGGCGAGGGCCGTACACCATGAAGAACACCACCGGGCAACCGTCGGTTGCATCCCCGATGCCCTTGGGGTGCTGAGATGGCGATCACCGCTCGTCCCGTCACGCTCGAGGGTCTCGACGTCCGCCACCTGAGGGCCCTCCTCGCCGTTGTCCGCCACGGCACGTTCGCCAGTGCAGCGGAGTCGTTGGGGTTCACCCAGTCCGCAGTCTCTCAGCAGATCGCCTCGCTCGAGCGTCTCGTGGGCGAGCGGCTGTTCGACCGCCCCGGCGGCCCGAGGCCGGTCACGCTCACGGCTGCCGGCAGGATGGTCATCAGACACGCCGAGCGAATCATCGAACAAGTCGGGATCTTCGAACGCGACCTCAATGGCCACAAGACGGGGACGGTCGGTCGCATCGAGGTGGGAGTCTTTCAGTCGGTGGCGGTGAAAGTGCTCCCTGCCGTCGTGGGGCGACTCCGACGCGAGACCGCGGCCGATGTCAGGCCGCACGAGTCGAACAACGATCCCGAGACGATCAGGCGGGTCGAATCGGGCGAGTTGGATCTCTGCTTCACCGCCAGTCCGGTGCGGTTGTCGCCCGGCTTCCAAGCGATCGAGGTCGTGTCGGATCCGTTCGTCATCGTGGCACCGGCGGACCAGGACCTACCGGATATCGTGCCGATGAGCATGCTCGCCAACGTCCCCCTCATCGGCCAACCCGTGTCGGACACGTGTCAGATCCGTATCTCTTCGGGGCTGATCGACGGGGGCGTCAGTCCCGATTACGTGTTCCGGACGAACGACAACGCCGCGCTCCAGTCGATGGTGCGCGAGGGCATGGGGCTTGCGGTGATGCCGCTCCTCGGCGTCGACATCGGCGACCCGAAGATCAAGGTCAGGCCGATGGACCCGCCGATCACGCCCCGTACGATCGGCCTGGTGCTCCCCGAAGACCCCTCACCGATCGTCCGACGGTTCACCGAGATCGCCGTCGAAGTGTGTCGAGAAGCCGTGGAGTCGCTGACCTGCGAAACGGACCTGTAGGAGGAACCAGATGAAGATCCACCACGCGATGGAGTTCGTCGGGAGGCACCACAAAGGTGTGCTGGCAACGGTGCGCTCGAACGGACTCCCACAGATGTCGAACGTCGTCTACTCGGCGATCGATGGTGCCGTGTGGGTGTCGGTGACCGATGGCCGCGCCAAGACGGCGAATCTCCGCCGTGATCCACGTGCCGTCCTGCACGTGTCGACCGACGACTTCACCGGGTACGTCGTGATCGAGTGCGATGCCGAACTCACCGAAGTCGCACTCGACCCCGACGACGCAACGATCGCCGAGCTCAGGCGGCTGTATCGCAACGTCTCGGGAGAGCACCCCGATTGGGACGAGTTCGATCGTGCGATGGTCGACGACGGTCGGCTGGTGGTGAAGCTGTACCCGGTGCACTGTTACGGCCAAGTCGGAACCAGCTAGACCGGATGGAACACCTCTCGGCGATCCTGGAGGCCACCCGGTATCTCGCCACCCCGTTCCTCGCGATCGACGAGGCGGCGATGATGCGGAATATCGCTCGGGTCCAGGCCATGTGTGACGCCGCAGACATCGCCCTCCGTCCTCACATCAAGACCCACAAGTCCGTCGAGATCGCCCGGCTCCAGCTCGAGGCCGGCGCCATCGGTGTGACGTGCGCCACCCTGTCAGAGGCGATCGCGCTCGCGGAGGCGGGGTGCGCAACCGACATCTACGTGTCCACTCCGATCTTCCTCGACGACCCCAAGCTGGCACTGCTTGAACGGGCAGTGGAGCTGCACCCCAGGATGACCTTGACCGTCGACGGGCCTGCGGTCGCCGAGTCGGTCGTTGCCGCTGCGCCCTCCGGGGTCGGCGTCATGGTCGAGGTCGACTGCGGGCTTCGTCGGACCGGAATCCCGCCAGATGAGGTCGGCGCCATCGCAGAGTTGGCCGGGGATCGCTTTCGCGGCTTCGCCACGCATGGTGGTCATGGGTATCGCCCCGGCGGCGCCGAAGCCGCCGGCCACGACGAGCGTGACGCTCTGGCGGCCGCCCAGGCCGAGCTCGGCCGCCCCGTGCCGGTCTTGAGTGCCGGCTCCACTCCGACCGCCCCGCATGCCCTCGGTCCGCCGGTGACCGAACTGCGGCCCGGCACCTATGTGTTCGGGGATCACCAACAGGCGGTGCTCGGGGCGTGCCGTACCGAAAACCTCGCTGCGGTCGTCGTGTCCACGGTGATCCACGTCTCGCCCGGGAGATTCGTCATCGACGCCGGGGCAAAGGCACTCACCAAGGACCGGGCCGACTGGCTCGGCTCGTACGGTCACATCGTCGGTCTCGGTGGCGCCGTGATCGATCGGCTCAACGACAACCACGGGATGGTCGAGAGCCCCGATCCCGTTCGTGTAGGGGACAGGGTGATGGTCGTCCCGAATCACATCTGCCCGGTGGTCGACCTCTTCGACGAGATGCTGCTCGTTGGCGCCGGTGTCCGATCCGTGCCGGTCGACCTGCGAGGCAGACTCGGGTGACTAGCCCCAGTGGAAATGCGCGCAACCCCTCTTCCATCCCGACGCCATTAGCGAATACTGAGGCCAAGCCGCAGAGAACTCGGAGGGGCACCGGGGAGGGGGCGGCGAGACGGGCTGAGACGGACTACGTCCGGTCGGGCACCCGGGGCGGGGGTGTCCGACCAACACCCGTCAGTGGACGATCTGGCGGTCCGGCCTGATCTTCAGGATCACTCGCTCCGACTGGATCACGTTCGAATACGGCTTGCCGAAGTAGCGATGCGACAACTCGTCGATGTGTTGCCGGGCTCGCTCACCGTGAACCGTGTCGACGACCGTTCCGCGGATCTCGGCGTACGAGTAGCCGTTCGAGGAGTCGATGATCGTGACCGTCGCGCGCGGATCCCGAGACACGTTGAGATACTTCTGACGGTGGATCTCGGTGTTGATCAGGATGTGCTCGTCGTCGTGATCGACCCACATCACGTGTGACTGCGGGGTCCCGTCCTCCATCAGTGTCGTCAGCACCGCGAAGTTCCCGCCAGAGGCGAGTGTCTTGGTCTTGTCATCCAGCATGGAGCCAGCCTCTCGATCGCGACGAGACGTGATCAGGAACCGGGGTTCACGCCGGCGGGACCAGCGTGCCGCCGAAGACCTGCCACGCCAGCGCCGACTTCGCCAGCAGGCTCAGCAGGATGTAGGTGCGCTCGCCGCTGAGGTACTGGCGCCAACGCCCGATCTGGCGGTATTGCGCCCACTGGGTGAACGCGAAGCTGTTGAAGAAGATGAACAGCGAGATGAAGATCCCGTAGACGAAGCCCGGGGGCTGGGCGTCGCTCCCGGGGGAGACGAGATAGATTCCGATGGCGATCCATGGGACGATTCCCAGGATGCAGCCCATCCAGAAGGGCCACAGCGAGCCGCCCGGCTCCTCGTACTTCTCCTGTACCGAGCCGAAGAAGATCATCCCGGCGTTGACGCCGAAGAGCGCCAGCAGTGCCGCCACGTTGGTGATCCCCGGCAGGATGGCGATCAGGATGATCATGATCGACGACGAGAGCGAGTACTCGATCCAGCGGAATTGGTTCTGGCCGCGACTCAACTGGTCCCGGTAGCGGGCGGGCATGATCACGCCCACCAGCAGGTGGAAGAACGACGAGAGGAAGAGGAAGGCGGCGACCGCCCAGGCGACGTTGATCTCGAAGAGCGTGTCTGGCGCCGGAGCTGCGGTTCCGGGTGGCCCCGCCGGGAACGCTGCCGTGACCGGCAGCGAGAAGTCGGTTGCCAGCGCTACGACCGCCACACCCTGCACGGCGTGCAGAACGGCCATGACGATGTTGTAGATGCGAAGCTTGCGAAACGCATCGTCGGTGACTTCGACCTGACTGACCACTCGAATGACTCCTCGGTTCGGTGTGCCCGAAACTACCACCGGCACGGCGTGCTCCGCCATCGAGCGCTAGCTTCGAAGTTCGATGATCGATCCGTATACCCGCAGTACCCGGATTTCATGCATGGATGTGGATCTCCTCGTCACCGACCACGGCCCGCCCGACGGGCAGGCAGTCCTGCTGCTTCACGGCTTCCCGGACTCCGCCTGGCTGTGGAGGCACCAGATCCCCCATCTGGTCGACGCCGGATACCGGGTGATCGCCCCCGACCTGCGCGGATTCGGACGCTCCGACAAACCCGAGTCCGTCGAGGACTACACACTGCGCCGGCACGCCGGAGACGTGCGCGCGATCGTTGGTCACCTCGGCGTCGAGCGAGCCCACGTCGTAGGCCACGACTGGGGGGCGGCACTCACCTGGTATCTGGGGATCGTCGAGCCGGAGCTGTTCCGATCGGCGACGGTGCTCTCGGTCGGTCACCCCACCGTCTTCGCATCGGCCGGACTCGAGCAGAAGCGCCGCTCGTGGTACATGCTGTTGTTCCAGTTCCCCGGCGTTGCAGAGCGCTGGCTCTCGGAGAATGACTGGCACTGGTTCCGCGAGTGGAGCGGATCACCGGATGAGATCGACCATTGGATCGAGCAGCTGTCTCGTCCCGGGGCGTTGACGGCGGCTCTCAACATCTATCGCGCCAACATGGCGCCCGAGACGTGGGCGGCACGTCCACCGGAGTTGCCACCCATGCCATGCGACACGATGGCCGTATGGTCTTCCGGAGACACCGTGCTCCTCGAGTCCCAAGTGGTCGAGTCCCACGCGTATGTCGCCGGCCGCTGGCGCTACGAGCGCATCGACGACGCCGACCACTGGATTCCACTCACCGCCCCGGATCGGTTCACCGGTCTGCTGCTCGATTGGCTCGGCTGACCGGCATACCCGATACCCGGTGGGGCCGTCCATCGGCTTCGGATACGCTCATGTGCCGTCCATCGAGGTGCGCCATGAAACAACGCCCACTCGTCGTCGCCCTCGGTCTGCTGACGGTTGCGCGGCTCGTGATCAACACCGGCCATCGCCTGGTGTCGCCGTTCCTCCCGGTGATCGCACGCGGTCTGGGGGTTCCGCTCGAGTCTGCCGGTGTCCTCGTGGCGGCGAGATCCGCGGCCGCGATGGCCACACCGGCGATCGTCACCGCCGGAAGGAGATTCGACCGCCGGGCATTGGTCGTCGTCGGGCTCGCCATCTTCCTCGTCGGATCGGGGATCACCGCCGTCGTGGGCGTCTACGGGGGTGTGCTGGCGGGCTTCGTCCTGATGGGACTCGGCAAGGCCGTCTTCGACGTGTCCGGCCAGGCGTATCTGTCCGATCGCGTGCCGTACGAGTCGCGTGCCCGATGGCTCGCCGCGTTCGAGACCACCTGGGCCGGCGGTTTCCTCGTCGGGGCTCCGGTCGTCGGATGGATCATCTCGCAGAGCGGGTGGCAGACTGCCTACGGCGTGATCGCCATCGTCGTCGGCGTTGCGTTGGTGGCGGCGGTGATCCTGCTCTCCGAGGACCATGCCGACATGGCGGAACGTGGTCGCCTCTCGCTCGGCCGGTCCGCGATCGGGATGCTGGCGGTTGCGACGTTGTTCTCCGCCGGTGGCGAGTTCACCACGGTCGTGCTCGGGGCCTGGCTCGAGGACTCGTTCGCGATCGCGCTCGCCGGCATCGCCGGGCTGGCCTCACTCATCGGCGTCGCCGAGTTGACCGGCGCCTTCTCGACCGGTCTGTTCACCGACCGGCTCGGGAAGAGGCGCGCCGTGAGCATCGGTCTCGTCATCAACGCAGCCGGATACGCAGTCATGGGACTGTCGGGCGACTCCGTGGTGCTCGGGGTCGGGGGAGCCCTCGTGGCGTTCCTCGGGTTCGAGTTCCTGATCGTCTCGAGCTTTCCGCTGGCATCGGAGCTGGTGCCGGGCGGTCGAGGCCGCTACCTGGCATGGCTGGTGGTGGCGATCAGCTTGGGTAGGTCGGTGGCAGGCGCCATCGGCCCTGCGCTGTTCACATCCATCGGCTTCGGCGCCAACGCCACTACGGCCGTGGTGCTCGATCTCTGCGCCCTGGCAGTCTTGCGGCTGATGGTGGCCGAGCCAGGCAGCTCCGGTTAGCGAAAGTCGATCACGACCTCGCGGATCGTCGTCAGTGCGCCGGCGACATACGTGCGGGCTTCAACGGTCAGCGTGCCGGTGACGCCCGCGCCGAGCGTCCCTTCCCAATAGCGATACACCGCTCCGGAATGGCGAAACTCGCTCGATCGGACGCTGAGAGGTGATCCCATCCACGAACAGCTCGATGCGAGTGCCAGGATCACCGATACGCGTTGCCGCCACATCGAGGTCACCCACATGCCCGGCCATGAACATCGGGACGCGGATCCGCACGTCTTCGGGTGGCGACACTGCAGTCATCGTCCCCGAGCACCGAATCGGGATCGAGGCGGTGTCGCACGTACTGACGACTGGTTGGATCACCCAGATCTCTTCGAGGAGACGAGCAACGAACGACGCCATCTGCTCACGCGTGACGGCTTGATCGGGCGAGAACGTGGCCGGCCCGGTCCCTCGAGTGATGCCGAGCATGGCGAGCTGGTCGATTGCGGTTCGTGCCTCCTGGGTCGTCCCGGCGATGTCGGTGAAGCCCTGGTCGGTGGCTGCGGGGAGCTCGTTGCCGGCCGCCTCGAACGCCCGCGTGAGAAACAGTGCCATCTGCCAGCGAGGCACGGCACCGTACGGGTCGAATCGGTCGTCGCCGACGCCCCGAGTGACATCGACCTGGCTGATCGCTCCGATGCTCTCGGCGGCGGCGAGCCCGTTCGTGTCCGTGAACGGACTCGGGACGAACCCATAGCGATCCTGCACCCATCGGAGTGCGAGGTCCAGCCACACGGCCATCTCCCATCGGGCCAGTGGCTCGCCGGGACCGAACGTTCCGTCACCGTCGATGATGGACCGCCAGGCGAGGCAGTCGATGTCGAAGGCGTGGGGCGAGAGCGGGTAGACGTCGGAGTAGCCGGCTCGCGGGATGTCCGGTGGGCAGCTCGCTCGATCCGTCGGTGCGGTCGCCGTCGCCGGCAGCGCCGTGGTGAGCACGAGGAGCATCACCGCCACGGCGATCACGTGCAGTCTCGGTCCGGTCATGGTCTGTGTCTACCAGACAGATTCGGCTGGGTCGACCTCTCACAGGCGGCGGGTTCGACGATCATGTGGGTGTGAACTTCGACGATTCCGACGAACTCGACCCCGAAGTCGATGCCTGGGACGACCAGGACGACTGGGAGATCGACGACTGGGAGCCGATCGGCGAGGACCCGATCTCGAGTCGATCCCTTCCGACCTCGTGGCGCGTCGTCGGGATCCTGGCTGCGTTGTCGATGCTGGCGATTCCGCTCTTCAACCTGATCGACGCCCGGAGCCCGCAGGTCGCCGACAACGGGCTCGAGGTCTGCCGGTTCGACTACTGCGTCGTAGAGCGGTACGTCGTCGATGCCGGTCTGGGGCGCACGATGGCGGAGATGTCGTCGATCATCGTTCCCGACGCCGACGTCCAGTCGTTCGTCGACGCCATGATCGATGTCGTCGGCGGTCCGTCGGTCACCGCCCAGGTCGTCGACGATCTGCCCGGCGACCTCGGAGGCAGGTACGTGCCCGCCGAGCGCCTGATCCAGATCGACCGTCCCGCCACCGTGTGGATCATCGCTCACGAGGTCGCACACACCGTTTCGCAGGGGCACGACGAGGAGTTCCAAGAGACGTTGGTCGAGCTCGGGCGCTTCTTCGAACGGAGTACGGGGTAGCGTCTGGCTCCGGGCACCGAGGAGAGCTCATGGACCGAATCGCGCGCTTCCGCCAACTGCACGCTGCAGGATGTTTCGTGATGCCCAACCCGTGGGATCGAGGGTCCGCCCGCCGTCTCGAGTCGATGGGGTTCCCGGCGCTGGCGACGACGAGTTCCGGCCACGCCGAGTCATTCGGGAGAGAGGATCAGCAGATCACGGCGGAGGAGATGCTCGAGCACGCCGCCCAGATGGCGTCGGCGGTGTCCGTCCCGCTGAACATCGACTCCGAGCGACTGTTCACCGAGGACCTCTCTGCGTTGGGTGCGATGGTGGAGGCGATCGCCGATACGGGTGCAGCCGGTTGTTCGATCGAGGACTACCGGCCGGACACCCAGAGCATCGATCCGCTGGAGCGGGCGGTTGCGAGGGTGGGTGCCGCCGCCGAAGCCGCAACGGCTTCCGGTCTGGTCCTGACGGCCCGAGCGGAAGCCTTCCTGTACACCGATGCCGATCTCGACGAGGTGATCGAGCGGCTCGTGCGATATCGCGAAGCCGGCGCCGACGTCGTGTATGCACCCGGCCTGCACGAGGCCCCCGACATCGAGCGGGTGGTCGGCGAACTCGACTGTCCGGTCAATGTCCTGTTGTGGCCCGATGGTCCCGGCGTCGACGAGTTGGCCGGTCTGGGGGTCCGACGTGTCTCGACCGGAGGGGCGCTGATGCGAGGCGCGTACGCGGCGATGGAGGAGTCGGCGTCCCGTTTGCTCCCTGGCGTGAGGACTCACGATGAGTGATCGGGGAGCCCTGATCGCTGCGTTCGCCGGGGGAGCAGCGGTCGTGAGCGGCGCCTGGCAGCGAGTCCCCGACGAGGCTCGTCGTCATCGGCCCGCACCTGGAGAGTGGAGCCCGCACGAACTCGTCATCCATCTCGCGGATGCCGATGTCAACGGATACATCCGTTTCCGGAAACTGGTCGCCGAGCCGGGCGCAACGGTTTCCGGGTACGAACAGGACGCGTGGGCATCGCGTCTCGACTATCACAGTCAAGACCCCGACGTCGCCATCGAGCTCATGGCGCGGTTGCGCGCGCTGACACTTCCGGTCCTGGCCGGTCTCGACGAGGCCGTCTGGGAACACACGGTGACCCACTCCGAACGCGGCCCGTGGACGATGGAAGACTGGCTGCGCACGTACACCGACCACGTCAGCGACCACATCGAGCAGATGAACGCCGCAGTGGCGGCGTGGCGGCGCACCGGTTCGTTGGAATGAGTCGTGCCACGCGGCGTGAGATCAGGAAGGCTCGGTTCGTCGAGTCGGCCGAGGCGATCGCCGGCCTCGCCGACGCCCCGTTCCGGGCGGCGAGGCGCAGCGGCAACGATCCGGTCAGTCTCTCCGTTCTTGCCACCACCGTCGGCGGTTTCCGGGTGCGGGTCGGGAACGCCGCGACCTGGCTCGCCGAGCATCATCCCCGGGAGGGACGCGCCTATCGATCGGTGATCGACCTGGTCGAGGCCGACGTGGCCCCGAAGTTCTCGGCCAGCCTCGAACCGGACGCCGTCATGGGCGCTGAGCGGACGGCCGGCGGGCGGTTCAATGCGTCGCCGGAGGTCCGACGCGCCGTCAGGGCTTGGGCGAAGCTGGCGAAGCGCCGCAATCGAGGCTTCGGGCTCCCGATGGCGGTCTCGCTCGCCCGAGTCGAGCGCGCCGTGGAGCAGCAGGAGTGAGCCGGCAGATCGCCGTGGTCGGAGCAGGGCTCGTGGGCTTGGCGCTCAGCCGCAGGCTGGCCGAGACCGGGCTCGAGCCGATCTGTTTCGGGCCGTCGGCCGGGCCCCCGTACTCCAGCCACGACGACTCCGGCCGCATCACCCGCATCCTCGACGCCTCGCCCACGTGGGCGACGCTGGCCGCCCGTGCGATCTCCGGATATCCGGACATCGAGTCTCGGTCCGGCGTCCGGTTTCATCATCCGGTTGGGGTGGTGTGGTCTGCCCGGTCCGCTGGGCCCCTCGCCGAACTCGACCCGGTGAGGTCGATGCTCGCGGTCGAGCACGGCTCCGGTCTGGGCGGATGGGAGGGGATCGCTGCACTCACCGGCGACGAGACCCTGTTGGAACGGGGCGGCGCCGGCTACATCGCCCCGAGGGACATGGCTCGCGCCCATCGCGTGCTGGCCGAGAGAAGCGGCGCCGTCTCCGACGGTCGAGTCGCCAGGGCAGTCGAGTCGACCGGCGGCCGGTGGACGATCCGCCTGTCTGACGGCGAGTCGGTGACCGTCGATCGGGTCGTGGTCGCAGCAGGGGCGGGCAGTCGAGGCCTCGTCGACGTCGGGCTCGATGTGACCGGAGAGGTCGTGATCGACGCACATCTCTCGGCATCTGATGGTGAAGCGCTTGCGGGCCTTCCGTGCATCGGGCGTCTCAGCTCGGACTCGATCGTCGAGGGGTATCTGACGCCGCCCATCAGGGGAGCCACCGGCTGGAGTATCAAGTTCGGCGCCGAGCTGCCTGAGACCATCATCCTCGACACCGCGGAGGATGTGGCAGGTTGGATGGGCGGAGCCGCTCACGAGGAACGTCTGCCGGCGATGTCGTCGGCGCTGCGGGAGCTGTTCCCGACTCTGACGTTCGGTCCGACCCGGTCGAGGCCCTGCATCTACACGCGCACGTCCACCGGCTTGCCGATCATCGACGAGATCGAGCCGGGGCTGTTCGTCGTCACCGGCGGCAACGGCCGGATGGCGAAGAGCGCCGACGCCGTGGCTGCACTCGCCTCCAAGCTCGTTGCGGACGGCACCTGGGACGACCCCGAACTCGACCACACCCGGTTCGCCCGCTGACGTCGCTCAGCCGGTGAGCATGTGTTTGCGGTCCGTCGGAACCCGGGCGGTGTGCCGTTCGTGATCCGCCAATAGGTGACCGGGCACTCCGACGCCATGTGCGAGGAACCCACCAAGGAGACCACACGGATGACCCGAACGGGTGTGGATCATGTCGTCGTCGAGTCGCGACGACGTGATCAGGAACCGGGGTTCACGCCGGCGGGACCAGCGTGTCGGAACCAGCTAGACCGGATGGAACACCTCTCGGCGATCCTGGAGGCGGCCAGCCAGCTCCAAAACGTCATGAACGTCAGCGATCGCGATCTCGCTGCTCCCGGGCGTGGCGCAGTTCCCGTTCGGCCGTTTCACGCTCGGCCCGTTCGCGCCGGGCAGGTTCCTCGGAGGTCTTCCGTTCCTCCTCGGCATGTCGCTCCCCCTCGTGCCGAGAATGCTCGATCAGGCGTTCCTCTTCGTGCCGGGCATGCTCAGCCTTGCGCTCTTCTTCGTGCCGGGCGTGCTCGGCTTTGCGCTCTTCGCGTTCCCGGTCCGCACTCGACTGCTCACCATCCATGATTCTGGTCCTGCCTCGCTTCGGGGTCCGCTCTCGCTGAGTCGAAGCTAGCGGCGGTCACATGGAAGGTTGGGCGAGATCGGTGGAACACAACCTGTCTGTCCAGGCCGGCCACAGATCACCTCAGGATTACTCGAACCGGCATCTTCGACGATCGCCAGATCCGGTACACGATCGCCACGTATCGCCGAGAGCGGTTCGCACGTGCGAGATGGTCGCCTGCCGGTACGTGGTATGGAGGTCGATGTCCTCTGCCGCGGCGGGCTCTTCGCCTCCGAGTTCGATGGTGGGCGCGGCTTCGAGGATGTCTCTGCAGTCGTCGATCCACCGCGCTTGGGAAGCGAGCTCTTCTTGGCGAACCCTCGTCCGCACACCTTGCCGGGACGCGGCGGTCATTTCGGCCACGCTGCTTCGGTAGATCGACGTCGAGGGACACCCGCGAGTTCGGCGTTCACCTCGAGCGAAGTTGACGGCCAGACCATCGCCGGTGATGTGGCCGTTGCCTTGCGCCAGGAGCGGTCACCGCAGTGGGGCCACTGGGAACGGTTCCCACACGTCTTCCTCGAGATTCCAGACCTCGTCGTCGATGATGACCTCCGCCTGGACGCTGAACCCAGTGCGCTGTTGAGATCTTGCCAAATCCTGTAGACACGTCATCTCCGTCCTGATATGTTCGGCGCATACCAAGGGGAGTATCCCATCTCAGCGTGGCCGCCAACACGGCCGACCGGCCCGGCACGCTGGCCTTCGGGCGGGAGAGACCTTCGTACCGGCGAATCAAGTCGACGAAGGTCAGGAGTGCGAAGTGATCCCCCTTATTCGTCTCAACAGCATCTTCGGTGCTGCACCAGAACCGAAGAGCGAGAGCTTCGGGTCTTCGTTCGACCCGGCAGGTCAGGTGAAGGTGGACTCCGGGTCTGATCGGAGGTACCACTCGCGGTTGACCGAGGAACGCTCTCGGCTGCAGGATCTTCTGGGCCGCCTCAGGGCGGCGGCGATCGATCGTGCCGAGTGTGAGCCTCATGATGTCACCGACGACGAAGTGGCGCTCCAGGCGGATGCGATCGAAATGCGGCTTGCAGCCGTCGTGGCGGCGCTTGCCCGGATCGAGATGGGCGCCTTCGGGCTGTGTCGATTCTGCGGCTCGGAGATCGGTGGCGAGCGCCTCGATGTACTGCCGGCAACCGAGATGTGCGGTGTCTGCGTCGCGTCTGATGGCCGTGGCGCCTCAGGACGGGGGGAGTGATGGATCGTTTCCGGAACATCCTCGTTTCCGCCTCTCCGGGGCATCTCGAACCGGTCACGCTGGGTGCCGCCGTCAAGCTCGCGAGTCGCAATCGTGCGCAGCTGACGGTGATCGACGTCATGGAGCCTCTCCCCCGGACCGCTCGGTTCGCAACCGTGGAGGGACGGACGGTCGACCTACAGGCCGAGCTGATCAGACACCGAGAGGAGACGCTCCGGCAACTCGCGCAGAACACTCCGCCCGGAGTGGACACCGAGGTGAAGGTGCTGGTGGGTGAGCCGTTCATCGAGGTGATCCGGCACGTGCTGGACCACGACAACGATCTTGTGGTCGTGGGCGGCCGGGAGGTCGAGCCGTGGGCGACGCCGGAATTCTCGAGCGCAGTGATGCATCTGTTGCGGAAGTGCCCGGTACCAGTGTGGGTGATGCGTCCGCCCGCCAGCGACAGGCTCCGAATCCTGGCTCTGGTCGATCCGGACCGTGAGGATCCGGTGCGCGACAGTCTGAACGACCTCGTGTTGGAGTTGGCCGTTTCGATGGCGCGGCTGGACGGCGGTGACTTGCACGTCGGGCACGCCTGGGAGCTGGAAGGCGAGTCCACACTGCGGTCGTCGCCGTTCCTGGGCATTTCAGGCGACATCGTGAACGTGATGGCGGCGACGACTGAGGAGGTGCATCGTGAACAGCTCGATGCGCTGCTCGACCGGCACCCGGTCGCCGAGATCGGAGCCGAGGTGCATCTCGTTGGGGGCCACACCGGTGAAGTGCTGCCGAGATTGGCGGAGGCACTCGGTGTCGGCCTCATCGTGATGGGCACTGTGGCGAGGACCGGGATCAGTGGTCTGATCATCGGGAACACCGCAGAGACGATCCTCCGGTCGGTGCGCTGCTCGGTGCTGGCGGTGAAGCCGCCGGGTTTCGTGACACCGGTGAAACCGGCCAAGACGAAGGTGAGGGATCGCCGATGAAGGGCGACGTCGTTCGGGCGGCTCCCGATGAGTCGGCGGTCTCGTCTGCATCGGCCGGCGAGGGATTGACCAGCGTCGAGGCATCGGAGAGGCTGGCGCAGTACGGGCCCAACCTGCTGCCTGAGGGCAAACCCGTCCCGTGGTGGGCCCGGGTGTCACGGCAGTTGCGGAGCCCGATCATCTACATCCTGTTGTTCGCGTTGGTGTTCGATGCAGTGATCTGGGGGATCGAGGGAGCACACGGGTGGCCGTTCGAGTCGATCGCCATCCTGGTGATCCTGGCGTTCAACACGATCATGGGGGTGTGGCAGGAGTACCGCGCCGAGGACGCGCTCGCCCGGCTCAGGGAGCTCGCCGCGCCTCGGGTGTGGGTTCGTCGCGACGGGGGCCTGGCCGAGATCCCCGCCGCCGATCTGGTGCCGGGCGACCTGGTTCGGGTCGAGGCCGGTGATCGAATCCCTGCCGATGGTGCCCTCGCCGGCGAGCAGAGTCTGATGGTGGACGAGTCGATGCTGACCGGTGAGTCCGTTCCGGTCGACCGAGCCGTCGGCGAGGAGGTCTTCGCCGGCACCTTGGCGGTCAGAGGTCTGGCCTGGGTCGTGATCACGAGGACCGGGCCGGTGTCCGCAATGGGCCGCATTGCCGGCATGCTGTCAGGGGTCGAAGCGGAAGCGACGCCGCTCGAGCGTCGGCTGACGCTGTTCGGACACAGGATCGCCCGCTGGGTGGCGACGCTGGCGGTGGTGCTCATGATGATCGGCGTCGGTATCGAAGGCATCAACCGCCTGGACGAAGCCCTGCTCTTTGCTGTCGCCGTGGCGGTTGCGGCCGTCCCCGAGGGCCTTCCGGCCGTGCTGACCTTGACGCTGGCACTCGGCACCGAACGGATGGCGTCGCGGCACGCCGTGGTCCGTCGGCTCTCGGCGGTGGAGGCCCTGGGCTCGGTGACGGTGATAGCCACCGACAAGACCGGCACCCTCACCGAGAACACGATGACAGTCCGAGCGGTCGATGTCACAGACGGGCGGCGAGCGCTGCTGGCAATGGTGCTGGCCGCCGAGGCCGAGCCCGACGGAGGCTCGGGCGACCCCCTCGAGGTCGGGCTCTACGCCTACGCATCCACTCAGAGCGTGGACGCCGCAGCGGAGCGAAATCGCTACAAGCGGATCTCAGAGCGCCCGTTCGACTCCGAATGGAAGTACATGAGAGTCACGGTGCTGGAGGATGGCCGGCCGGTGTCGTACCTGAAAGGGGCGCCGGAGGTCCTGCTGGATATGTGCCGGCTCACCGACGAACAGCGGTCCACCTGGTCGACGAGAATCGACGCCTCGGCTGCCGAAGGCAACCGGATTCTCGGGTTGGCCTGGGCCGAAGGTGAGACCGACGTCGAGGTCACGTGGCTGGGAACCGTCGCACTGTGGGACCCGCCCCGACCGGAGGTTCCCGCCGCCATCGCAGCCTGTCGCCAAGCCGGGATCCGAGTCCTCATGATCACGGGCGACCATCCCACGACTGCCCGGGCGATCGCCACCGCTGTCGGCATCGACGGCGACCGGGTGATGACCGGCGACCAACTCGACGATCCCGACGCTCTGGCCACACACGCACTCAGCTGCAATGTATTCGCCCGCGTCAACCCCGAGCACAAGCTGGCTCTGGTCGACGCGCTCAAGGCAGGCGGCGACATCGTCGCCATGACCGGCGACGGCGTGAATGATGCCCCGGCGCTGAAACGGGCGGATGTCGGCATCGCCATGGGGCATCGTGGCAGCGACGTCAGTCGAGAGGTCGCCGATCTCGTTCTCCTCGACGACAACTTCGCCACGATCGCTGCCTCCGTGGAGGAAGGTCGCGGAATCTACGCGAACATCCTCAAGTTCATCCGCTTCCTCTTCTCCACCAACGTCGCGCTGGTCCTGCTCGTGGCGATCGGCGTCACTGGCGCAGCGATTCTCGGTCTCCGCGACGAGGCAGGAAACCTGCTTGTCCCTCTCCTCGCCGTTCAGCTGCTCTGGATCAACATCATCGCCGACGGTCCACCGGCCCTCGCGCTCGGTCTCGACCGCAACCGTGGTGTGATGAGTCAGCCGCCCCGAAGTCCGACGGCGCCGCTCCTCACCCGTCCCGGGATCCGCTTCGTGCTCACGACGGGAATTCTCAAGGCCGGCCTGGGTCTCGCCCTGTTCTTCGCATTCCCTGCACTCGGCTACGCCGCAGCAGCGACCATGACCGCAGTGTTCATGTACGAGTCACTCGCACAACTCGCGTTCGCCTACCCGGCACGACGGATCAGCGCCAACCCGACTCCAAACCGGGTGCTCAACTCGATCATCGTTGCCAGCGTCGCCCTCCAGATCCTGACGGTCACCCTCCCACCGTTGCGCAGCCTGCTCGGTCTTGTTCCCCTCGACGCAGCTGCCATCGTCTACATCGCCACCGCGTTGGCGGTCACCGTGCTTGGTGTGGAGGTCTGGTCGCGGCGCACCGCCAGGACGGGGAGAGCCGAATGAGAAGCCGAGCCACACGATCGATCGTTCGTCAATCGGGTTCGAGCCTCGACCGGTCGGATAGACACACGTCGGGCTGCTCGAGGCTCGAGTCGGGCGGCGGGCCTCCCTCAGAACGACCCACACGAGTATGAGAGTCGAGGTGACAGATCATGAACAACACCTCCCGCGTCCTGCTTTTCGGCGATGATGGCTCGCCGTGCGCCGATCGCGCCTGGCTGTGGATCAACGCTCAACCATGGCCCGGTTTCGAAGCGCACGTCCTCACATGCGAGACCGAGCGCAACGATCTCACTTCGGACGAGATGCTGCCTGTGAGGCGGTGGGATCCGCCTAGACCTCGCAGCGCCTTCTCCGAAGCGACGTTCGATTCGGTCGCCCACCTGCACTCGACCGCCGCCCCCGGTGCCCTGCTCCCCACCCTCACCCCCGACCTCCTCGTCATCGGGCCTTGCGGGAAGGGGGCACTTCGACGGCTGGCGCTCGGGAGCACCGCCGAGACGATGATTGCGAGATCCACCGCACCAGTGGTCATTGCCAGAGGCACGAACAAGGCCCGCGCCATCGCAGTTTGCATCGATGGAAGCGAGACCTCGCTCTCGGCGGCTCGGTTCCTCACCACCCTCCCGCTGTTCGAACAGGCGCAACGTCTCTATGTCGTCGGCGTGGATCCAGTCGACGGGCGCCCGGAGGCGGAGGCGGAGGCGCTGTCCGAGGTCGCCGATCAACTCGGCGGCAAAGCCGAAACGCGCGTGCTGCTCACAGAGTCCACGCCAGCAGACGCAATCGTCAGACTCGTCCAGGACGACCAATGTGATCTCGTCGTTGTCGGGAAATCGGGCAGAGGCACTCTCGAACGGGCGTTGGTCGGGTCGACCGCGGCTTCACTCGCACGATCCGCCCCGGTTCCGGTCCTGATCGTTCCACCGGTTTGATCAGTGCACCGCCCGTCCATTCACACACGCTTGCGAAGACCGAGCTACCACCGAGCTTGACCACAGCGAAGCAGCAGGTCGCGTCGAGCGCGTACCCAGGTTCAGCCATCGGACAAGCGCCAACCGGTCAGGCAAGCCGCCTGACCGTCAGGTCCGGCGGACCTCGATGCGGGTGATGCGACGGCCGCGCAGGCCGATGACTTTCAACGTGTGACCCTCGTAGGTGATCTGGTCCCCGAGGCGCGGCACACGGCCGAGCTCGGCCATGACCAGTCCTGCGGCCGTGTTCCAGTCGTCGTCTTCGAGGTCCTGGTCTATCAGCTCGCCGAGGTCCTCGACGGGCACGGTGCCGTCGATCACCCACGTGTCCGAGTCGACCCTGCTGATCTCTTCGGACACCGGTGTCACGCTGATCGAGCCGAGCACTTCCTCGACGATGTCCTCGACGGTCACCAGCCCGGCGGTTCCGCCATATTCGTCTACGACGATGGCGAGATGCGTGGACGTCTGCTGCATCTCCTGGAGGAGGTCGAGCACACGCTTCGACTGCGGCACCACGAGCAACTCTTCGGCGAGTGAGCCCACTTCCACCATGCTGCGGCGCTCGACCGGGACGGCGATCATTTCACGCAACCCGACGACGCCCGTCATGTTCTCCCGGTTGCCGTCGTAGACGGGGAGTCGACGGTGGCCCGACTCGATGGCGATGTCGAGCGCCTCGTCGATCCTCATCGTGGAGTCCACGGCCACGACGTCGGTCCTCGGCACCATCACGTCGTCGGCTTCGCGATCGCCGACACGAAAGGCGCGCTCGATCAAGGCTGCGTCCTCGTCGGTGATCTCGCCTTCGGTCGCTGCAGCCGTGGCCAGCATCCGTAGCTCATCCTCGGTGACGGTCGGGGACCCCTCCACACCTTTGCCCGGCATCTGGAGATCGGCGATCCACACGAGGACCGAGACGACGGGGCGAAGGAGGCGCTCGACGATGGCCAGCGGGATGGCCGTCAGCAACGCCACCCGATCGGCGTTCCGGACGGCGTAGGTCTTCGGGATCGCCTCCGCATAGATGTACATGATGACGGTCAGTCCGACCGAGGCGATCGTGGGTCCGAGCCGCTCGTCGAACCACCTGATGGCGAGGATGCCGGCCACCGTTGCGGCTGCGATCTGGCTCAGCAGCGCAGCCAGGAGGATGGCGTTGAGCACGTTCGACATCCTCGACGCCATCTCCTCGAGCCGCCGTGCCCGGCGGGACCCGCCTGCGGCCATCGCCCGCACGCGCACGGCCGGCACACGGAGGAACGACGCCTCGGCAGCGGCGATGAAGATCGAGAACGCGAGCAGTGCCAGCAGTACCAACAGCAGTGGCAGATCGGCCTGGAGATCCATACCCCGAGTCAAGCACGCCCGATCGGCGTCGACGACACCGATGTGCGGCTCCGGAGGCTCATCGATGAGAGGCGTGAGGAAACGTGGCGAGCCTGAGCTCGTCGATGAGGTCGGCGTCGTCGCGGCTGCGGGCGCGGCTCACGGGTAGCCCGACGCCGTCGACGATTCGATTGAGCCCCTCGAACGCTGCCGCCACGGCGGCCGCGTCGGCAGCCGCCTGGTGCCCGAGTTGGTCGGCCACCATTTCGACGGCGCTCGCATCGGGGGCGGTGATGACCGAGCCCAGCCGGCCCACGGCGGCGAGTGCCTCGCCTGCGACGAGAAGGGAGTCCACGTCGGAATCGCTGACCGCGCGGAGGTCGACCGCCCGTCCGGTTGTCTCGGCGCTCCACCTGAGCATCGATGTGTGTGCCAGCGTTCAATAGAAACACTCGTTGCCGTACGACAGGGTGGAGGCCACCAGCTCGATCTGGGTGCGGTGGAGGGTGCCCCGCCGGAAGTCAGGATCCTCCATGTCCTGGCCGGTCATGTAGAGCGACTCGATCAGCGGGTATGTGATGGCGTTCTCGTCGGGGACGAGGACCTGGGTGAACGGAGGTACCAGCGCGGGTCCGACTGCGATCCACGAGCGGATCCGCTTCGGGCGAGGCTCGACCCGCTCACGGCTGGGCTGTCCGGTGCGAGGTTGCGGGAACGGCAGAGGATCGAGCCCGAGCAGGCGCAGAAAGGTGTCACCCATCACGACTCTCGCCGCGATCCCCATCAGTTCGACGTACTGCTCCTCGCCGATCGCCTCGACCTTGCTGTCGACCCACGATTGCGTGGTCGATGCGGGCCGGGCGGCGATGCGAACCGTCACCTCCTCTTCGGGACCGGTGGCGTCGACGCGTTGCCCGGCCCGGGCCGATCTGGCGAGTCCGGCGTACCTCAGGCGCTCCTCGGCGGTGTACCAGGTCCCGGGTTCCCCGAACGCCCGCCAGGTGTCGGTGAGGCGCGCCGTGAGGTCTGCTCTCACCGGAAACCTGTGCGACTCGAGGTCGGGCATCGGGCGAGGCTACACCGACACGTCGGGCAGGTCGCTTCAGCGCTGCGCCCCTGCGGTGGGTAGGTTCGGTTCCATGACGACCATCAGACGGCTCACCCACTCCTGTGTCATCGTCCGCGACGATGACCACGCCACGTTGATCGATCCGGACTTCTTCACGTTCACCTCGGGCGCGATCGATCTCAGCTCGATCGGTGACATCACGCGGGTGTTGATCACCCACGAGCATGGCGATCATGTGCATCCCGAGTTCATCGCCTGGTTGAAGGAGCGGCGAGACGACCTGGAGGTGTATTCGAACGAAGCAGTGCGGGCGATGTTGTCCAAGTCCGACATGGACGTGTCGATCGAGGTCCCCGAGGGCACGAGCGTCCAGGACGTGTTGCACGAGCGGATCCCGAACGGCGCAACTCCCCCCAACCGGGCCTGGACGGTCCACGGCGTCTTCACGCACCCGGGCGACAGCTACGGTCTCAACGCATGTGCGCCGGTGCTCTCACTGTCGCTGATCGCGCCGTGGGGCTCGGCGACGGCATCGGTCGACTTCGCCAAACGGCTCTCACCCCAACAGGTGATCCCGGCCCACGACTTCTACCTGTCCGAGCAAGGACGCAGTTTCATCCCGAACCTCGTCGCCGGGCCCCTCCGGGAAGCGGGGATCGAGTTCGTGCCCCTCGGATGGGGAGACAGCTACACGGTCTGATCGGCCTCGGCGAGATAGGTGTCGAGAGCCTCTCTGAGCGTCGACCGGTCCGCTTCGGGCACCGAGTGCTCGTACGCCAAGACGTTCTCGAGGTGCTTGGCGGCTTCGCGGTGAGCACCCAGTTCGGCCGCCTCGTGGGCAGCGCTGGGACCGATCGTGATGATCGTCTCGACGTCGCCTGCGCCCACGGCATGGTGCATGACCAGTGTGCGGTCGTCGCTCTCGGTGTGGCCGAGGATCTCGGCATGGACGAACCGGCGCCGAACCGCCGTCATCTCCTCATAGAGGACCCTGCGGATCTTGTCGTGGCGCATCGAGACGCGGGTTTCGTGAACGGCGACGAGACCGCTCCTGTCCAGGTGGCGTCCGTGGCTGTCCCACGGCCGCCCCATCGCATCGAGGAGGTCGAAGGGGATGGGCTCCGGGCTCGCCGCCAGGATGACCGCCAGCGCCTGTCCGTCGGCGGGGAGCCGGTCGAAGCGCTCGAGCACCGCAATGGCAACCGATGCGAAGTCGGATCCGCGGTACAGCGACAGTGCGAGCGGATTCCCCCCGGTGGCAGCGAGTGCAGCCTCGGGATCGACTCCTTCGCCGAGCGCCTCGTCCACTTCGGTGCGGTTCAGCGGTGGAACGACGATCGAGCCCCGGTTCGTCGACTCGACGGCTTCGATCAGGAGTTCGAGCGACGGATTGGTCGACGGGGCATGATGATGGCCGAGAACGACGGGGCAGCCGCCATCGAGCAGCGCTGCGATGAGGCGAGCGGAGGCCTCGTCGAGGCGGTCGGCGTTGTCGATGACGAACACGGATCGTTCCTCGGTGCCCACTCGTCGATGGGCGATGTGGTCGGCGGCCGCTCGCCAGTCACCTGCGCGGATGGCTTCGACCGCTTCGCCGGTGCCACCGGCGAACGCCGAGAGCGGGCGCTGCGGGTTGAGATCGTGGCACGTTCCGAATTCGATCGGCCGCACGGTGTCCTGGATCCACTGCTGCAACGCGGTTGAGACACCGCCGCCGGCGGCCACTGCCGAAACGGTCACCAGCAGTGACTCGGCGACCGCCTCCTCGAACTCTGCGATCAGCGCCTGGCGCACGATCTGTTCCACGGGTTCGATCCTACGCAACAGACGACCCCGGCCAGTGGCCGGGGTCGTCTGCGGAGGATCTTGGACCGGAGGGCTCGTGTGTCTAGCAGGAGGATCGGCCGTCGCTCAGGAACCCCAACCGGGCGACGGCCGATCCGAAGACATGGTCGGGGAGTTGCCCCCGCACGCCCGACCACTGACGGGAGTTGCCCCCAACTCGCCGCGCATGGAGAGTGCCGGTACGCCGAACCACGCCGCCAGGATCCGATCGGTGACCGGTTGGACTCGGTGGATCGATCGGGCCCACAGACCGGTCTCTCGGCGATGCCCCGATCGCCTCGATCCGGCCCCTCCCCGTGGATGACTCCGACTGTCCTCGGAGATCGATGACGACCTCGATCGGCCGCGTTCGAACGGGCAGCACTCCCCTTGATGCTCCCCATCCGGATTCACCTCCTCGGACTCTCCTTCGTGTGCCCTCGCGGACACGTGAAGCAGACTCCGATGTGGAGGTCCTGATACGTCAGGTTTCGAGAATCTCGTCGATTCGGGCGAGCGTCTCGTCGTCCAGGCGGTCGAGCACCTCCAGCGCCGCCATGTTCTCGGTCACCTGGCTGGGTCGGCTGGCACCGGTGATCACCGACGTCACGTTTGGATTGGAGGCGCACCAGGCGATGGCGAGCTGGGCGACCGAGCAGTCGAGTTCGTCGGCGACGTGCGAGAGCTCTTTGACGATGTGGTTCTTGCCCTCGTCGACCAGTTGGCGCCTCAGGCCCTCGGCCTGATCGGCGCGACTCCCCTCGGGGACCTGACCACCGATGTACTTGCCGGTGAGCAGGCCCGATGCCAGCGGGCTCCAGGTCGTGGTCCCGAGGCCGATGTCGTCGTAGAGCCGGGCATACTCGTTCTCGACCCGGTCCCGATGGAACATGTTGTACTGGGGCTGTTCGACCTGAGGCTTGTGGAGGTGGTGCCGTTCGGCGATCTCGTATGCCGCGTAGATCTCCGCAGCCGACCACTCCGACGTGCCCCAGTAGTGGGCCTTGCCGTTGCTGACCATCTCCGACATGGCGTACACGGTCTCTTCGAGCGGCGTGTCGGGGTCGGGGCGGTGGCAGTACGCCAGGTCGACATGGTCCAGTTGGAGGCGTTCGAGGGATGCGTCGATGGCCTCGACGAGATACTTGCGGTTGAGCGTGTGCTGGGTGTTCGGGCCATCGTGGATGCCCCAGTAGAACTTCGTCGAGATCACGTACGACCAGCGCGGCCACTCGAGCTGTTCTAGTGCCTGTCCCATGAGGGTCTCGGCCTCGCCGCCGGCGTAGACCTCGGCGTTGTCGAAGAAGTTGACTCCGGCGTCCCGAGCGTTCTGCATGCACTGGAGGCTGTCGTCGAGCCCCATCTGGCCTCCGAACGTGATCCAGGAACCGAACGACAGCACGCTGAGTTTGAGCCCGGAATCTCCCATCCGGCGGTATTGCATCTCCATGATTCTCCTTCGTCACACCGGATCATGGCGGCTCCGGTGCCCGATGCAAAACGATCGGTGGTGTTGCGCCTGTGGGTGGTCGCCGGGTCCGGTGTGATGCGTTGCGGGCGACGAGATCGTCGCCCCTGGGAAGGCGCGTGCAGGCGGCGCATGGCGCATGCGCGCAGCGCACAGCGCACAGCGCACAGCGCACAGCGCACAGCGGCGAGCCGCCAGGCGAGCCCTACTTCAACAACGGTGAGGCATTGACCCCGCGGGGGACGTGCTCCTCGCACACCAGCACCACCCCTTCGCTCGAGTCGCCCGGGGTGAAATAGAAGGCGGCGGGCCGGCCGCACGGGAACGGAACCTCGTTCGGTGCCGTCCCCGCGTCGGTGTGGACGCACCGGTTCTGGGTTGCGGTCCGGACGAACTCGTTCGACACCGATTCCGCCTCCGCGAGGGCCTCGTTGGCCTCGATCGTGGCCTGGGGGATCGGGTCCTCGTAGTCGTACCCGAACTCGACGTCCACGTCCGCCCACTGCCGCGCCCAGGTGGTCAGCGCATCCGCGATCCGGTCTTCGCTCCATCCGGGCGCGAAGACCATCACGGCGTCGGGGTATTGGGCAGCGAACGTGCGAAGTTCTGCCCACTCCTCGGCTGCCGGCGGGGTCCCCCAAGCTGCCGCGATCCCGGCGGGCTCGTACCCGTCGGACGGGCGGCTCAGAGCGATCACCAGCCGGTCGGGTGCCAGGCCGACGACCGTCGGGTCGGAGCGATCGAGACTCATGAGCCCGCCCCCGTCCGTGGTGGTGATCCACGGGTCTTCTCCCGAGCCCAACGGAGCGATCGACGCCAGATAGACCAACCCTTCGGCCGGAGACCGAAAGCGCACGTCGACGTGGTCGCGGAACGCCTCGACGTTGTCCCGGTCAGGCCAGGTGAGATCGGACTGGAACCAGGCGATGGATTCGAAGTCGGACAGGATGTCGGCGATCTCGGCATCGAATCCTTCGAACCCCTCGTCGGCCTCGTCGCCGCCTGTCAGCTCTTCGATCTCGCGTTCTGCGTCTTCCGACAGCGGCGACCAGGAGAACGCAACCTCCTCCTCGAGCAGGGAGGCGGTCCACAGTCCAAGGGCCGCAGAGATGGTCTCGTGAGGGAAGGCCGGGTCGATCGAGTAGCTGCCCTGCGACGAGCGAGCCGCCTTCTCGAGGTCGAATGCCACCGAGGCCGACGGCACCGTGCCGGACGCCAGCCCGGCCGAGTACTCGGCCTGGCGGCCGTGGCTGATCGAATGGAGTTCGACGGTGTGGGGGATGAACAGGATCTCGGGGTCGTCGGCATCGGTGAGGATCACGAGCCCGTCGGCAGATCTGAACCGTCGGAAGGTGCGGAGCCCGGGGTCGACCGGAATGGGCCGAACCGACCATCCCCAGGTGACTGCGCCGTCGGTGGTACGGACGAACACGTCCATCGGGCTGGCCACCAGGTGGGAGCCGGTCACCGAGTCGGTGAACCACTCCAACTCGGCCCGCCCGCCGATGACGGAGCGGAGGTACTCGAGCGTCTCGTTCTGTTCGTCGGACATGTGTGTCAGTCTGGCACTCAGCGGATGACGAGCACGATCGCCGCCAGGACGAACGCGGCAACGCCGATCGCCAGCACGCGGACCGGAGACAGCTGTTCGGGGAACTTCGCTTCGAACGACGGCTCCAAGAGGCCGATGCCGCCGGCGAGGACTGCAGCGGCGCCGACGATGCTGAACAGGAAGACCGAGATGCTCGGAAAGATCACTGCGAGTACGAGGGCGACGCCGACGCCGATCCACTGGTTGCGATCGAGCTTGATCTGTGAGATGCCTTCGCGTACCTCTGACACGTACGGGTCCAGATCCGAAGCGATCTCCTTGGCGATTTCGTCCGCCGAGCGCGACTCCTTCTTCGGTTCGTCCTTGCGCTCCCAGGGTGCAGGCTGGGTGAACTGCGCCCTCCGCTCCGTCGCCTTGTTCTCTTCGCGCAGGCCGACCGCCCGGGCGAGTGAGTCGTTGTTGTCCACGACCATCAAGAGCCTGCCCTCTTCGACCGACAGCGTCACGCCGTCGGATGTGCGGCGGAACCCTGCGCTCGTAAGCGCCCAGTCCCCGATCGGTTTCGAACGCGATGAGATCACGATCCGCCCGTCGTCCACGGTGATCACCGCGGGTAGGACGTTCGGGTCACCTTCCAGCTGAATGGTTCCGTTGTAGACCGGCATCCCACCATGATTGCCGATGGAATCGACCGAAGTGGGATTCTCGCTCGGTTCGATCAGCCGTAGAGCTTCTTGTCCGCGGCTGCGAGGCGGTCGGCGAGCTGTGAGAGCAGGCGTCGAGCCAGCGCCGGGGAATCACCGATGAGGGCCAGGAAGTGCCGTCGGTGGACTTCGAGGATTGTGCCGTCGGTGGTGGCGACGACCGTTGCGGTGCGGGGAGCATCGGACAGCAATGCGAGTTCGCCGACGACGGCACCGGGGCCGAGCTCGGCGACCTTGCGGTTGTTGCGTCTCACGATGGCCTTGGCCGTGACGAGTACGTAGGCGGCGGGAGCGGAATCGTCCTGGAAGAGGATGACCTCTCCGCTCGAGACATCGACCTCTTCTGCCACTTTCGCAACGGCGGTGAGATCCTTCTTCGACAGTCCATCGAACAGCGGGATGTTCTTGAGAAACTCGATCTTGTCGGATTGGCGCTTGAGCATCGGTCTCCTCGGCGGGTGTCGCAACCCTAGATCGGCGATCTCGCACGCGCCGCCGAGAGTCCGATCCATGCTGCCGGACACATAGGCTCGTCCGGTGAAAGAGGCGCGACCGCATGACGAGACCCGACGCCGGGTGCTCCTGGGCCTGGGTGCGGTCGGGGCCGGTGCGCTCGGAATCGTCCGTCTGCTCCCGACCGAGCCCGGCAACGGGCCGCCGGCCGTCTCGTTGTCGGTGGCCACTCCGGCGACCACGTCAACCCGGCCTGCACCGTCTTCGACCGCAGCGCCGGAGCCGGTCGGCACCACCACATCCGTCCCATCGGAGTCGACCACGACGACCGTGTCTGTGTCCTCGATCGTGGTTGCATGTCGAGCTGCGTGGGGGGCGGAGCCCGTGTCGGGCGCCATGGTCGAGCACGTGCCGGTTCGCCTCACCCTGCATCACACCGCCGTCAGCCAGACCTCGACGACCCAAGGCCCGGCGCGTGTGCGCCGGCATCAGGGGTACCACCAGTCGCTCGGATGGCCCGACCTCGCCTATCACTTCCTCGTCGATCGATCGGGTCTGGCGTACGAGGGAAGAGATGTCCGATTCCGAGGCGACACCGGAACCGAGTACGACCCGACCGGTCACTTCCTCGTCTGCATGGAAGGAGACTTCGACGTCCAGGAGCCGACCCGGGAGCAGTTGGACACGGCCGTGGCGTTGTTCGCCTGGGCGTCACAGCAGTACGGCATCGATCCGTCGACCCTCGCCGGGCACGGCCACTACGCCCCTTCCACAACATGTCCGGGGTCGACCGTCTCGGCGATGATCCCCGACCTGGCCGGCGCCGTTGCGGGGATCGGGCCGGTCTCCCTCGATCTCGTGTGCGGTTCCGACGGCGCCGATCTGATCGCCGCACTCGAGGCGGGCTGAGCCGGAGCAGATGTCTCCCGGGCCCGATTAGGTTCCCGCCGGATGGATGACCTCACCACCTGGACCAGCGAATGGCCGGTCGGCTGGGCGAGCATCGGGGTCACCGATCCCGACCGGACGCTCGGTTCCGGCCCCGATCCCGACGCTCCGTTTCGGATCGCCTCGATCTCGAAGACGATGGTGGGCCTGGCTGCGCTCGTCGCCCTGGAAGAGGAATCGATCACGCTCGAAGAGCCCGCCGGTCCCGAGGGCTCCACGGTGCGGCATCTGCTCGCCCACGCATCTGGACTCGGTTTCGACTCAGACCGCCAGATCTCGCCGATCGGGCGCCGCCGGGTGTACTCGAACTCCGGGATCGAGGCGTTCTGTGATCACCTGGAGGCCCGAACCGGGATGCCGTTCTCGGAGTACCTGACCGAGGCGGTGTTCCGCCCGCTCGGGATGACGTCGACCGAGTTGCGCGGCTCGCCCGCCCACGGCGTCCACTCAACGGTCACCGACCTGCTGATCTATGCCCGGGAGCTGCTGGCGCCGACGCTGATCTCCGCCGGGACCCTGGCGATGGCGACCCGGCCACACTTCCCCGAGCTGTCGGGGATGTTGCCCGGCATGACATCGTTCGATCCCAACCCGTTCGGGTTGACGTTCGAGATCCGCGGGCACAAACAGCCGCATTGGACTGCCCCCAGCAACAGCCCGGAGACGTTCGGTCACTTCGGTGGATCGGGATCCTTCCTCTGGGTGGATCCAGAGGTTCGCCTGGCGGCGGTGTCGATCGCCGACGAGGACTTCGGGGATTGGTCGCTCGATGCCTGGCCGGCCGCGAGCGAGCGGGTTCTCGAGGTCTATTCGGGCCGACAGTGATGCAGGATGAAGCCGAAGATGTCGGCAGACTCCTCGATGAGCTTCGAGGTCGGCTTTCCCATCCCGTGACCGGCCCTGGTCTCGACCCGAACCAGCAGCGGCTTCTCCGATGACCCTCCCGCCGAGCGTTGGAGCGCGGCGGCGAGTTTGAGCGCATGCATCGGCACGACACGATCGTCGGTCTCTGCGGTCGTGATCAACAACGGTGGCAGTGGATCGGCGTCGACGTCCATCGCCCGGTGGTAGGGCGAGTACCGGATCAGCCATTCGAACGCGTCGGGGTCCTCGATGGCGTCCCCGTATTCGACGGTCCAGTACCGGCCTGCGGTGAACAGCTGATAGCGGAGCATGTCGGCAACCGGCACCTGTGACACGACGGCTCCGAACAACTCCGGCCGCTGCAGCATCACCGCCGCCGTGAGGAGTCCTCCGTTCGAGCCGCCACGGATCGCCAGGGTCTCCGACGTGGCCACGCCACGATCGATGAGACGCTCGGCGCACGCGGCGAAATCGTCGAACACCTGCTGCTTGTTGCCGAGCATCCCCTGGATGTGCCACTCCTCGCCGAGCTCGGCGCCACCACGCAGATTGGTGGAGACGACCACACCCCCGGCTTCGAGGAATGCCAGTCGAGCCGGGTTGAACATCGGCGTCACATCGACGGTGAAGCCGCCGTACCCGTACAGCTCGACCGGTGCGGGCAGTGCAGCGTCCCGGTGCCGCAACACGAACATCCCGACCTCGGCGCCGTCACTCGAGACGGCATGATCGCGTTCGATGGTGATGTCGGCGGCACTCGGAGGAAGCTCGGCGCCGGCGAAGAGCTCCGACTCGCCGTCCCGCCACCGGAGCGCGGACGGTGGGCGAAGAAACGACTGGAACCCGACGTAGACATCGGGATCTGCGAACCGCCCGTTCACCTCCGAGATGGTGCCTGGTTCGGGCAACTCGATCACGCCCCGCTCGGCGCCGTCCAGGCCGGTGAGGCGAATCCGGTGGGAGGCGTCCTCGAGTGACATGATCCACAGGCCGCCGGCGGCGGCTCCTGCGGCGGCGATCGGACGGTCCCCCTCGGCGACGACGTCCACGTAGGTGGTCGGATCGTCGAGCGGGATCCTGACGATCCGGCCGTTCGGCGCATCGACGTCGGTGTGGACGATGAACTCGCCATCGTCGTGGGCGAGCACCAGGTGCTGGCCGGCACCCGGTGAGACCAGCCTGACCCACTCGGCAGCGTCGTCATCGATTGGGCGATACAGCACGCCGTTGGCTCGTGAGGTCCCGACCCACTCGATCAGAACGATGTACTGCTCGTCGGGTGTCTTGACGGTCGCATAGCCGGGATCGGGGTCGTCGACGTTCTCGAACACGAGGCGATCGTCGGTCTGGTCCGCTCCGAGCTCGTGATACCACACCGTCTGATTCCGGACCGTCTCGGTGGACGCCGGATCCACCGCGGGAAACCTGCTGTAGAAGAAGCCGTCCCCGTGCCAGGTCACCTCGCTGAACTTCACGTGTCGGATCTCGTCGGCGAGCAGGGAGCCGTCGGCGGTCCGCACACACCGGATCACCTGCCAGTCGCTTCCTGCTTCGGCGACGTTGTAGGCGAGCAACGCTCCGTCGGGGGAGAGCGACATCTGGGTGATGGCCACCGCTCCGTCGTCTGACATCGTGTTCGGGTCGATCAGCACGCGACGACGGCCTTCGGCGTCTTCGACCATGATCGATGGCTGGTCCGCCAGTCCGTCGTTGTGCGACCAGACCTTCACGCCGTTCCGGGCCACGGGGGCAGACGTCCTCGGAACGTTCCACGTCTCCCGCATCCGTTCCGCCAGCGCTGCCCGCTCAGGCAGCCCCGCCAGATAGGGCAGGGTCACGTCGTTCTGGGACGCGACGAACGCGCGGGTGTCGTCACCGTTCGGGTCCTCGAGCCAGCGGTAGGGATCGGAGACGGGGTGGCCGTGATAGTCGTCGACGACGTCGTCGCGGCGAGCCGGGGGATACGTGAATCGGTCGGTCATCGGGGCAGATCGTACGGTTCAGCGGCGTCGAGCGACACTCCGTGCGCACCCGGGCTGCCGGAAGCGAGACGTTGAGCGGCTCGGCAGTTCACGAGTGCCGTCTCCCCAAATCGGGCTGGCTCAACCGCCGAGAAACGACACTCGGACGGAGCGGTGGGGATTGTCGACGTTGGGGTCGACGAAGGTGATCGATTGCCACGTGCCCAGCTGAAGCCTTCCCTCGATCACTGGGACCGTGAGGCTGGGTGAGACGAACGCCGGCATCACGTGGTCGCGGCCGTGACCAGGGCTGCCGTGGTCGTGTCGCCATCGGGTGTGGCGGGTCGGGAGCAACTTGTCCAGCGCCGTCAGCAGATCGTCGTCGCTGCCGGCTCCGGTTTCGATCACCGCGATCCCGGCCGTGGCATGGGGGACGAAGACGGACACCAGGCCGTCTCCGCGACCCGAAACGAAGTGAGCGACCAGATCGGTGATGTCGACCACCCTCGGCTGATCACCCGTCTCGATCTCGAACAGTTCGGAGTCCATGCGCCGATCGTATCGACAGATGACAGATGACAGATGACAGGGCGTGTGGCGTAACGCGTGTGGCGTGCAGCGTTCAGTAGCCGGCGCCGTGGTCCACCAGGTGCTCCAGGGGTTCGCCCCGCTCGAGTCGCGCGAGTTGTTCTGCCACGAACCTCGCACCCGATGGCGGGAACGTCGGAGCGGCCATGTGAGGCGTCACCGTGACCCTGGGATGCTGCCAGAAGGGGTGGTCGGCGGGGAGCGGCTCGGAGCGGAACACGTCGAGGTAGGCATGTCGGAGGTGGCCAGAATCGAGGGCCGCCAAGAGATCGTCATCGACCACGTGTGCTCCCCGGGCGACGTTCACGAACGCCGAGCCGCTCGGCAGTTTCGCCAGGAGGTCGGCGTCGATGAGGTCTCGGGTCTGGTCGGTCACCGGCAGGAGGTTGACGAGGACGTCGGTCCCGGCGAGGCGGGCGTCCAGCTGGTCGAACCCGAAGGTCTCGATCTCTCCGGAGCGGGGTGAGCGGACCAGGGCGGCCACCCGGAACCCGGCGTCGCGAAGCGCAACGGCGGCTGAGCGGCCCATCGCCCCGAGCCCGAGCAGCGTCACCACCCGGCGCTCCGGCTCGACTCCGTAGATCTGGCGCCACTCCGATCGGGACTGGTGCCGGCGGTACTCGTCGTGGTGGAGATGAAACGAGAGCACGTGAGCGAGCACCGACAGCGCCATCGACGTCTCCATCTCCGGATCCTTCATCCGTGCGAGCGGGATGTCGGTTCGCAGGCCCGGGTCCTTCAGGATCACCTCGACACCCGCCCACAACGACTGGATGAGACGGAGGTTTCCGAAGTCGGAGAGCGAGCGGCGGAGCGGGGGAGCGGCGGCGATGACCTCGAGGTCCTCGGCGGCGAACGCCTCGACGCGGTCAACCCGCCAGCTGTCGTCGAGCGCATCACTGAGCGCTCCCAGCCAGCGGTGTTCCTCGCTGAGTGGCGCCATCACGCCGAGATTGTGCAGCACGGCTCTCTCCGAATTCGCTCAGACACGCAGACCAGTGCAGCATGATGGCATGCGAATTCGAACCAGTTCCGCCACGGTGGTGCTGCTGTCGTTGCTGGTGGCGGCCTGTGGGATCACCACGTCCCCCGACCGGGGCATCGCCGACGAGATCGAAGCGGCGGCCGAGGCAACGGCCGGCCTCGACGTACTACGAGTTCTCCTGGACCGCCGACTATGAACTGTCCGAAGCCGAGACGGGACGAACGGCGTTGACCGTCAGGGGCTCGGGGATCGTGGACGCCGGCTCCGGGGATGTCGACGCCGTCGTCGACTACGACGATGGGCTGGTTTCGGCGGCGCGCTCGCTGTTCGGAGACGACACGATCGAACAGGTCCAGGCGTTCACGCGGATCGTCGGCGACGAGGTGTACGTGCGGGGGTTCAACACGGCCTCGCTGTCCGGTGACGTCGCTCCGGACTACGGCACGTGGTACGAGATCGGCCAGCGCAGCCAGGACCTGGGGGACCCGTTCGTCAGAACCGACGTGCTGCCCGCCGACGTGCTCCCGGTCGTGGTCGAGCCGCTCGTCGACGCCGGCGAAACGTCGATCACCGTCGATCGCGACTTCGTGCTCGACCTCGGGACCAGGTTCTCGCGCAGTTTGTACGACTTCGGCTTCCGAATCGGCGGCGGGGACTTCACCCTGTCCGTCTCGCTCGACGACGGCCGGATCGACACGCTCGAGATCGATGGTGACGACCCCGGGAGCGGTGTCGAGCGATTCACGTTCAGGATCGAATTCACGCCTGTTACCGATGTCGTGATCGATCCGCCGCTCGATGCGGTCCCCTTTTCGTGACGCCATAGTCTCAGACGATGACGACACCTTTCGAGAATCTCGGACGCCCACGTCGAGCAACTGGTGGAACTGGCGCCGGAGTTCGCCACATCGATCGGCGACCCACGAGGCGCCGATCGCTGGAGCGACTACGGGATCGCCGGCCAGGAGGCGTTCGTGACGCCTCGCCCGGGCGACACGGGCACAGCTCGCCGAACACCTCGACCACCCCGATCGCGATCAGCGAACCGCGGCACGGGTCCTGACGGAGTCACTCGACCGGCGCATCGAATCCCACGAGGCGGGCGACCATCTCGAAGACCTCGGCCATCTCGCATCGAGCTTCCGCGGGCTCAGGACGACCTTCGACTCGATGGACCAGAACACGGCGACAGGCTGGGACGCGATCGCCGGACGACTCGAACGGCTCCCGGAAGCCTTCGAGCAATACGCCTCCCGGCTCGAAATCGGTCGTCGTGCCGGCCGGGTCGTTGCGCGGCGGCAGGCGATCTCGGTGGCCCAGCAGGCGCGAGCGTTGGAAGGCCCCGACTCCGCCTATCAACGGCTCGTGGACACCGCAGGGCACGGCGGATTCGGTTCCGAGCGGCTCGTTGCGGCCGCCGAGCGGGCGAGGCGGGGAGCTGCCGACTTTGCCCGCTACCTCGAAGAGACCTATCTGCCGTCGAGTCGCGACCGGGACGCGGTCGGTGGTGAGACCTACGAGCGCAAGGCCGGACAGTTCCTCGGCATGACCGTCGACGCCGTCGAGGCATACGAGTGGGGTTGGGGTGAGTTCCAGCGACTCGTGGCTGCGATGACCGACGTCGCACAACGGATCGAGCCCGGAGCGACGTTCGAGTCGATGACGGCCCGCCTGGAAGCCGACACCGAGTTGCGGGCGAGTTCGAGAGAGGAGTTCTGTGACGTGATCGAGGCGCGTCTGGCTGACGCCGTCGAACGTCTCGATGGCTCACACTTCGACGTCGACCCGCGCATCCACCGGATCACCGTGAACATCGCTCCACCGGGCGGAGCGCTCGGCGCCTACTACGTGCGTCCCAGTGAGGACTTCACCCGACCCGGGAGCGTGTGGTACGCCGTCGGGGATCAGACCGAGTTCCCGCTCTATCACCAGATCTCGACGGCCTATCACGAAGGCTTTCCTGGTCACCACCTCCAGATCGCGACCGCGATGGCGAATGCCGATCGGCTGAGCCGCGCCCATCGACTGACCGTGTGGTACCCGGGATACGGCGAGGGATGGGCGATGTACACCGAACGGCTCATGGGGGAGCTCGGCTTCCTCGAACGACCGGAGTTCGAATTCGGCATGCTGGCGAAGCAGCTGTACCGGGCGACCCGTGTCGTGGTCGACATCGGCCTCCATCTCGAGCTGGATCTTCCCGCCTCCGCCCCGGTCGGTGCCGGGGAGCCGTGGTCGTACGAACTGGCGACCGCCTACATGCATCGGTTCGGCTTCCGGACCGACGCACAGTCCCACGCCGAGGTGCTGCGCTACCTGGGATGGCCGGGACAGGCGATCAGCTACAAGATCGGCGAACGAGAGATCCTTTCGATCCGCGCCGAGACCGAACGCCGGCTCGGCGCCGACTTCGACCTCAAGCGGTTCCACTCCGAGATGATCGGAAACGGCGCCATGGGTCTGGCGATGCTGCGCACCGAGATGGCCGAGCGTCTCTGAATCAGACCGGTGTTCCGGGCTTGTTCTCCACGTTCTTGAAGCCTTCGAAGTCGTCGCCCACGACCATTCGCAGCTTCGACTTCGAGTAGGTGATCCCGTAGACGGCGAGCGCCCCGATCGCGATCATCAGGATGACTCCGCCGAATGCAAACAGCAGGCTTTCGCTCATGGCTTTCTCGTTTCGGTGGAGAGCGTCAAGGCGCCGAGCGCCCAGATCGACGGAACCCAGAGTCCCACGTAGATCCCCTGCTGTTCGTCGACCAGGAAGTACAGGAAGACCGAGAGCAGGAAGCTCAAGAATCCGGCGACGAGAAAGGCGATCTTCACCTGGAACAGGCGCCGCTGGTGTGTCTGTTCGTATTCGGTCTGCGTATGTGCCATTGGTCGTCTCCGTTGCGTTCGTGGCGTGATGGTTGGGGTGATACCCACGTGCGCCGAATCCGGAACATCGGGGTCCCGGGCTATCTTGATGAGTGGCCGATCAGGCCGAGTTCACCGATAGGAGCACCGTGGCGGTCGCCACAGAACAAGATGACACAGTCCGATTCTCCGATCTCGGAGTATCCGGGGACCTCGTTTCCGTCCTGGAGAAGCAGGGGATCATCTCGCCGTTCCCGATCCAGACGCTGACGATCCAGGACGCCCTCCAGGGCGAGGACGTCTGCGGCAAGGCCAAGACCGGATCCGGCAAGACGCTGGCGTTCGGGCTTCCGCTCATCGAGCGGATCGGGCATGCCAAACCCAAGCTCCCACAGGCCGTGGTTCTCGTCCCGACCAGGGAGCTGTGTACCCAGGTCTCCGAAGCGCTCGAGCCGCTGCTCGCAGTCCGGGATCAGGGGCTCGTGTCGGTGTACGGAGGCGTTTCGATCGGCGATCAGACCAAGTTGCTGCGAGACGGCGTCGAGGTCGTCGTTGCGACTCCGGGGCGGCTCATCGATCTGCTCGACCGCAAGGCACTGCGTCTCGACGACGTCGAGATCGTCGTCATCGACGAGGCCGACCAGATGGCGGACATGGGCTTCCTCCCGCAGGTCCGCAAGATCATGCGACAGATCACCAAGGAACACCAGACGCTGCTCTTCTCGGCCACGCTCGACGGCCAGGTCGGTGGCCTGGTTCGTGACTACACCAACGACCCGATCTTTCACGAGGTCGAGTCGGACACGGTCATCGTCGACACGTCGGAGCATCGCTTCATCCAGGCGCACCACATGGACAAGCCGAAGATCGTCGAGCGGATCGGCCGCAACGCCGACAGGATCCTCGTCTTCACCCGGACGAAGCGTGGTGCGGACGACGCGACGTCGAGGCTCAAGGAACTCGGCGTCAAAGTCGAGGCAATTCACGGAGACAAGCACCAGAGCCGCCGCGAGAAGGTCCTCGACGACTTCTCGCGCGGGAAGCTGGCGATGTTGGTGGCCACCAACGTGGCAGCCCGAGGGCTCCACATCGAAGGCGTGGACATCGTGATCCACTACGACCCGCCGGACAACGCCACGACCTATCTGCATCGGTCGGGTCGGACCGCTCGTGCCGGGGAAGAGGGACTCGTCGTCACCCTGGTGGAGTGGGATCAGGTGCCGGACGTCCAGCGGATCCAGAAGATCGCCGGCATCCGCCAGTCGATCGTGGAGATGTTCAGCAACGACGACCGCCTCGACGACCTCTTCAACTGGGAACCTCCTCCCGAGAAGGAGAAGCCCAAGAAGAAGCGCAAGAAGCGCCGCAGGTAGGTCGGGCTAGCGCCCTCCGCTTCTGGCTATTGGCCAAGAGCCAACAGCCAAGAGCTGCGAGGCCGCTAGGCCGAGCCTGGGTTCTCCGGCCAATCGTGTTTGGGGTATCGGCCGGCCATCTCCTTGCGGACCTCGGCCCAGCTGCCCGTCCAGAACCCGGGAAGATCGCTGGTGACCTGGATCGGCCGGTTCGCCGGCGACAGCACCTCCACGGTCAGCGGCAGCCCGCCGGCGGTCGGATGAGACCGGATTCCGAACAGCTCCTGGGCTCGAACCGACAGGGTCGGCGTCTCGCCCGTCGAGTAGTCGAGCGGCACCGTCCGTTCCGACGGCAGCCGGTAGGCCTCCGGGGCGAGGCGATCGAGATCGCCGTGGAGTCGATGCGGCAGCAATCCACGGAACAGCTGGAGCACATCGATCGCCGCGACGTCGTCCAGTCCGGTGGCGTACCCCAGGGATGGCGCCAGCCAGTCGTCGACGTGTTCGATCAGGCCCGACCACGACCAGTCGGGCCAGGGCTCGCCGACCGCACGATGGAGAAACGCCACCCGCTCGGTCATGGCCTTCGCCTTCTTGGTCCAGGTGAGCGGCCGCAGGTCGTCAGCGGCCACTCGCGCAACCAGCGCAGCCGCGACCTCACGGCCCGGATTCGGGCGTTGCTCGATCTCGTCGAGCGTGAGACCACCGAGCCGGCGTCTGGTGCGCTCGGTGAGGCGGTCTCCCCGCCAGACGAGATCTCGCTCTGTGGTGACCTCGTCGGAGAAGAGGGCCGCCACCTCGTCGGCATCGAGCGGGGCCGCGAGCCGGATGCGGGCATCCTTCCGCTTCCCGTCCAGATCGACCGCGATCAAGAACTGCTCTCCGGCCAGTGAGTCTTCCGGCCGCATCCATGCGGTGGTCCCTGTGCGCATCTGAAATCGCCCGCGACTGCCCCGTCTGATCGAGAGCCGGTCCGGGAAGGCGAGGGCGAGCACCGAGCCGGACCGATCCGGGTCGACGGGGAGCGGCGGCACTGATGCGCGTCGCAGCAGATCGTTCGCGGTCCGCTTCACCCGGTCGACCCGACGCCGGTCGGCTCGCCGATCGGCGACGTCGCCGCTCACGATGCGGACTCGCTCCATGAGATCGGTTGGAACGTCGTCCGGTCGGCCGGAGAACAGGTCGCGGCTGTCGACGAGGGCGGCGATCAGACAGGCGAGCGGCTGGTCGATTCCGCTGTCGACGACCATCCGGGCGAGACGCGGGTGAAGCGGGAGCCCCGACATCCGGCGCCCGCTGTCGGTGATCTGGCCCGACTCGACTGCCCCGAGTCGCTCGAGGAGGTCGAGCGCCTCATCCACCGCTCGTGCCGGTGGTGGGTCGAGGAACGTCAGTTCGGAAGGGTCGACGGTTCCCCACGCGGCCAGCTCCAGCATGAACCCCGCCAGCTCGATCTTGAGGATCTCCGGTTCGATGGCACTCGGCCTGGCCGCATGCTCGAGCTTCGACCACAGCCGGAAGGCGAGTCCTGGGCCGAGCCGCCCGGCCCGCCCCGCTCGCTGTTCGGCGGAGGCCTTGGAGATTGGAACGGTGATGAGCCTCGTCATCCCCGTGCGGGCGTCGAACCTGGGAGCCCGGGCGAAACCGGAATCGACGACCGTCGTCACACCCTCGACCGTCAGGCTCGTCTCGGCGATGTCGGTCGATAGCACGACCTTCGGCTTCCCGCTTCGGCCAGGACTGATCGCCCGATCCTGATCGTCGGGAGGCAGTGACCCGTGCAGGATGTGGATGTCGGCGTAGACACCGTCGTCTTCGAGCCGACGTTTCGATCTGACGATCTCACCCATACCCGGGAGGAAGACGAGGACGTCGCCGTCGACGGTGTCCAATGCTTGTCTCACTGCAGTGGAGACCCCGAGTTCGATCCCGGTCCGTCTGGGCTGAGGCATCCATCGGACGTCGATCGGGAACGTCCGGGCGTCGCCGATCACGACCGGCACGGGATGGTCGGCGATCCTGTCGGCGAGGCGATCCGCATCGATCGTGGCCGACATCAGCAGCACACGGAGATCGGGGCGGATCGATGCCCTGATGTCGAGGGTCAACGCCAGCCCGAGATCGGTCTGGAGGTTGCGTTCGTGGACCTCGTCGAAGAGCACGGCGGCGGTCCCTGGCAGTTCCGGGTTCGACTGCAGCCGGCGGGTGAGCACCCCCTCGGTGACCACCTCGATGACCGTGCGGTCCGATGTGCGCCGATCGTCGCGGGTCACGTAGCCGACCCGGTCGCCCACCGACTCGCCCATCAACTCGGCGATCCGGTGTGCTGCCGCCCGGGTCGCTATCCGACGCGGCTCCAGGACGACGATCTTGCGGTCGCCCCTCCATCCCTCGTCGAGCAGCCGAATCGGAACCACCGTCGTCTTGCCGGAACCGGGTGGTGCGGTGAGGATCCCGATACCCGGATCGGCCAGGGCGCGACGGACGTCGTCGATCACGTCCTCGATCGGCAGGTCGGTTGTCATCCGTGCAAGGCTACGAGCGCCGCACGTAGGGGAAATCGGGTCAGAGGTCCCACACCTATCTGACTCTCGATGCTGTGCCTCGTCAGCCGTCCCCGCTAGAGTCACCAACGGTGAACGGGAGGATACAGCCCGTTCGCTCACTGATTGCGAGAAGGGACAGCGCAGCATGCGATCAGGAAACGCCGCCCAACAGGAGCGCATCCTGCGGGTATTCGAGCGATACGTCGACTTCGCCACGCAGCAGGACTCGTTCGACTGCGAATCGAAGACGAGGTACTCGACGGTGACTATCACCGTAGATGGGCGAAGGCTTCACAACTTCGGCAACTGCGTTACAACGGCTTCAACACCGATGATCGGCTGAAGCGGCTCAGCGGCAGCGATGGAGCGGTTCGGGCCGGCTGTTCTCGTCATCGACGGCCTACACATCGGTCGAGCTCTTCACCGACTGGAGCGATTGCTCCGTCAGATGTTCGACGCTCAGTCGATCGTTCCGACGACCACCACTCTCGCTCACCTCTCCTGCCTCCCGCTCGTGGTCGACGCCTGAGTCGACCGTGCTCATCGACTCGCAGGCCCACTCGTCGGTTCATCTCGCAACCCAGGTCGTGAAATCCACCGGAATCGAAGTGTCACCGCTCCCTCACAACGACCGAGAGAGCGCTCGAATCGGCCGTCATCGAGGCTGTCGCGACATCCGAACAGATCTGGTATCTGGCAGACGGTGTCTACTCGATGCTCGGAGACATTGCCCCGGTCGCCACGATTCGCCGACTGCTCGATACATCCCAATCTCTGGGTCTACATCGATGATGCTCACGGAGTTGGCTGGGCAGGTGAGCACGGCCGTGGTGTCGTGCTCGAGCGCATCGATCTCCGATCCACGAGCGCATGATCGTGGCTGCTTCGCTGGTCGAAATCCTTGGGTGCCGGCGGCGCCGTGTTGGTGTTTCCCGAGCAGGAACTCGCCGCTCGGGTCCAGATCGCCGCCGGTCCGATGACATTCTCTGGTCCGCTGCACCCGGCCGACACTGGGCGCGGCGGTGGCAGCCGTCGAGATCATGCTCTCCGACGAACAGCCGGAGATGAAGCGCCGAATAGACGAGCAGATTCGCCTCGTGGATCGACTCGGACGGGAGTTGGGTCTGCCGTTCGGCGCGTTCGACCACACGCCTGTCTGGTTCGCTCGGATCGGGAGACACGGTGACGCCGTCGAGGTGGGTCGCCGGATGATCGAGGATGGGTACTACCTGAATCTGGCGTCGTTCCCGGCGGTGCCGCTCGGTCGCAGCGGCTTGCGGTTCACGCATACGCTGTTCCACGATTTGACCCAGATCGAGTCGATGCTGCGAACACTTGCTGCCCACATCCTCGATGTTGTCGGAGAGCGGGTGATCGACCTCGCCGACGGGGCCACGGATGACATGATCGATCCCACCGACCTTCCCGAGTTGCTCGAAAACGAATAGACGAAGTCGTTTAAGCGGTTTGCGGGTGATGCCGACAAGGTCGGTATGGCGCAGACCCAGTTCAGTGGACGCTTCGTCCGATCAGAGGTCTTCTCCGCGTTCGCCCGTCTCTTCGGACTCGCTGCGGCGCTCCTCTACGCGACGGACAGCGAGGTGTACCTCGAACTGGCTGCGGTGGCAGCAGCCATCGGATTCGTCACCGGTGGAGTACTGCTGATCAGGTACGGTCGTGTCACGGCGAACGACGATGGCTTTTCGTTCATGGCCGTTGGTGTAGGCGTCACCGTCGCCGGCGTGTGGATGGTCGTGACCGGCGCGGCGGCTTCCGATCGTTCGAGGTCCCGGCGTTCGGGATTCTCGACTTCGGGTTCTTTCTCGCATATGGCCTGTTTCTGACCGCGCTCGTGCGATTCCCATCGGTGAACCTCGGTTGGCGATCGCAGCTGAGGATCGTCCTCGATGGCCTCGTCGGTGCCGTTGCTGCGGCAACGATCGTGTGGGAGACCTCGAAGAACACTCTTTCGATGAGTTTCGACGTGCTCACGGCAGTGGAACGCACGATCGGTCTGGTGTACCCCATTCTGGACGTTGCCATCATCATCGGAACGATGGTCGTGATTCTGAGACGTGGCCAATACCGATTCGATCCCGGCTCTTGACACTTGCGCTTGCCTTCGGCCTCCAGAGCGCTGCCGATATCAACTTCTTGACCAGCTCGCCGACGGGCCTACTTGAAGACGCCCGCCCGAACATGTTGCTCTTCGTCGGGGCGTCGACGGCGATTCTGGTCACGGGGCTGCTCGTTGGCCGGACTCCGGCACCTGTCGAGACACCCGACCGAGCCTCGCCAATCTGGTCATATGCGGTTCCGTACCTGCTCGGTACCGGAATCGTCGTTTTTCACCTCGTCCAGTCGTTCGCCGACGAACCGCACTCCGATGTGGTGTTGGATGTAGCGTCCTTCGGTGTCTTGATCCTGGTAATCGCCCGGCAGTCGCTGGCCATCCACGAGAACCGAACGAAGGTGGAAGCCGAGCGTCGCTCTTTGATCGCCTCGGTTTCGCACGAGCTTCGTACCCCGCTGACCTCGATGATTGGTTTCCTCACGGTCCTCCAGGAGGCGGGTGACGAGCTGCCGCCGAGGAAGAGCGGGTGGAGCTCTCGCGAGGTCGTGCTCGACCAGGCCAACTACATGGGCCGCATGGTCACCGACATCATCCTGCTGGCACGGGACACTCCCGAGAAGATGACGTTGATCGAATCGACGATCACACGATCGCAGAATCTGTTGTCTTCGATTCTCGACACCGTTGGCCACGATGCCAGCAAGCATCGATACCCGGATCGATGCCGAACTCGAGGTTCGAAGGTCGACGTCGACCGCACCAAGCAGCTCGCGACGAACCTGCTCCAGAATGCGCTTCGGTACGGCGCCGACCGCTGTGAGCTGCATCTCGAGGCCGACGAGGAGGCCCTGGTCATCGAAGTGCACGACAACGGTCCTGGCGTGCCGAAGAAGCACCAGCGGACGATCTGGGAACGATTCGAGCGTGGCTAGCAATCAGCTCAACTCACTGTCCCGGGAACCGGTCTTGGGCTCGCGATCGTTGCGATGATCGCCAGGGCCCATGGGGGAACGGCGAGCTACCGCGACTCGGAGATGCTCGGCGGGGCCTGTTTCGCAGTCAATCTGCCCGGACCGGGTCGTGGGATCTCCGGCGCCTGAGCGATGTCAACAGCTTCGTTCAGGCTCGCTTCGCCGCCAGCTTCCGTTCGCTCTCCGTGAGATGGCGCTTTCTGCACCCGAATCGAAGAGGGCGTCACCTCGACCAGCTCGTCCTCGGAGATCCACTCGATCGCCAGCTCTAGTGACAGACGTCTGGGCGGAGTGAGCTTGATCGCGTCGTCCGACGCCGCCGCTCGGATGTTCGTCAGCTGCTTCGCCTTCGTGGGGTTTGCCGGCAGGTCCTCGGATCGGGAGTTCTCGCCGATGATCATTCCCTCGTAGACGTCCTCTCCAGGGCCGACGAACAGCTCCGACCGCTTCTGGAGGTTGTCGAGCGCGAACGCGGTGGTGACGCCGGACCGGTCGGACAGCACCGGACCGCCGTGGCGGGTGGGCAGCTCGCCGACCCACGGCATCCAACCCTCGTGCCGCTGATGGATGAGTGCGGTCCCTCTGGTGGCGGTCAACAGCAGCGAACGGAACCCGATCAGGCCCCTGCTCGGGGCGCTCAGCGTGATGATGGTGCGGCCGCGGTCGCCGGGACGCATGTCCTCGACCGTGCCTCGCCGTGGGGCGGCCGCCTGAGTCACCGTCCCGACGTACTCGTCGGGCACATCGACCACAGCACGCTCGTACGGCTCGTGCTTGACCCCGTCGATCATCCGGACGATGACCTCGGGCCGGCTCACCTGGAGTTCGAAGCCCTCTCGTCGCATGGTCTCGATGAGCACGGCGAGCTGCAACTCACCACGACCGGCCACTTCGATCACCTCGGGCGACGAGGTCGGCCCGATCTTGATCGAGACGTTGCCCAGCGTCTCTCGCTCGAGACGTTCGCGAATCTGCCGCGACGTGAGGAGGCTTCCCTCTTTGCCGGCGAGCGGCGAGGTGTTGACCCCGAACGTCATCCGCAGGACCGGTTCGTCGACGGTCAGCCGCTCGAGCGGGAGCGGGTTCTCGAGGTCGACGAACGTGTCGCCGATCTGAACCTCGGGAAAACCCGCCACCAGGAAGAGGTCTCCGGCGGTGATGTGATCGCGCTCGGACCGCACGAGCCCGTCGAATCCCATCAGGGTCGACAGCTTGCGCTTGACCGGCGCGCCGTTCGACGCTTGAGCGAGACCGACCATCTTTCCGGAGTGCAGGGTGCCGTTCATGACCCGGCCCACAGCGAGGCGTCCCAGATAGTCGGATGCGTCGAGGTTCGTGACGAGCGCCTGGACGGGGGCGTCGGGGTCGCCCGTGGGGCCAGGGATCGTCTCGAGGATGAGATCGAGCAGCGGGGCGAGGCCTGAGTCCTCGGGTGGCATCCCCACACCCACCATCGATCGCCGTTCCCGTGCGATCGCAGAGACGATCGGGAACTCGATGTGATGGTCGGGGGCTTCGAGGTCGAAGAACAGCTCGTAGATCTCGTCGACGACTTCCTTGGTGCGAGCATCCGAACGGTCGACCTTGTTGATCACGACCACCGCCGGGAGGTTGCGACCCAACGCCTTCGACAGCACGTACCTGGTTTGCGGCATCGGGCCCTCGGCGGCGTCGACCAGCAGCAGCACGCCGTCGACCATGGTGAGTGCCCGTTCGACCTCGCCGGCGAAGTCGGCGTGGCCGGGCGTGTCGACCAGGTTGATCGTGATCCCTTTCCACTGGATCGATGCCGCCTTGGCGAGGATGGTGATCCCGCGTTCGCGCTCCTGATCGTTGGAGTCCATCACGCGCTCGACCGGAGTTTCGTGCGCGGCGAAGACCCCGGTGGCCGAGAGCAGGCCATCGACGAGTGTCGTTTTGCCGTGATCGACGTGCGCGATCAACGCGATGTTGCGGAAGGGGGAGCCGGACATGGCAATAGTCAGCGTACTCGACCCTGGACGCTGTGAATCCGCGCGTAACTCTGGGCGGATTGTCCCGACTTGACCGTTGTGAGCCACCGCCTCTTCGTGTACGGCAGCCTGCGTCGAATGGGCGGTGCCTTCGAGCGCCTCCTCGCCGACGCCGCGATCGAGGTCCGGGATGCCGTGCTCGAGGACCATGCACTGTTCGGTTGGGGGCTCCCCTACCCGTTCGTGCGGCCCGAATCGGGCCGACGGGTCGTCGGCGACGTCGTCGAAATCGACCCCGACCGGATCGAGGAGGTGCTCCGGGGCGTCGACGAGTACGAGGGCGCCGACTACCGCAGAGTGGTCGTCGAGGTCGACGCCGATGGCGACACGGTCACGGCGTTCGTCTACGTGGCCGAACACTCCGTCCATCTCGAGGAACGCCATCGCGTCGAATCGGGTGACTGGATGATGCCGATATAGCCATTGCCTGTTGGCTGTTGGCTGCAATGTGCTGGCCGCTCTAGCGTTGCCGCGATGCGAGCCCTGGTCTTCGAAGGTCCTGGTCTGATCGCCGTCCGTGACCGTCCGGAACCAGAGATCGTCGGAGACGACGACGCCGTCGTTCGCGTGAGCGCGGCGGGCCTGTGCGGGTCCGATCTGCACCCGTATCTCGGCCGCGAGCCGATGGCTCGTGGGACCATCCCCGGTCATGAGGCGGTCGGCGTGGTCGAGGCCACCGGACCGGCGGTCGAAGCGGTCTCGGTCGGTCAGCGCGTCATCGTCCCCTTCACCACCAGCTGCGGCCGGTGCGATCCTTGCCGGCGTGGCCTCAGCGCCCGATGCGACCTCGGTGCCTTGTTCGGGTGGCGCAATGCGGCGGATGAATCGCAGGGCCTCGACGGCTGCCAGGCCGAGGTCGTTCGGGTGCCGCTCGCCGACACCACCCTCGTGCCCGCCCCCGACATCGACGACCGCGCTGCGCTCCTGCTGGCGGACAACCTGCCGACCGCATTCGCCGCCATCGAGCGGGCCCGTGCGGTCGACTCGCTCACCGTCGTCGGTCTCGGGGCAGTGGGATTGAGCGTGGTCGCCGTCGCCCGACGGATGGGCGTGCGCCGGATCGTGGCGATCGATCCGGTCGCCGAGCGGACCGCCGTGGCGATGGCGTTGGGGGCCGAGATCGGCGCGGCAGGTGCGACCGAGCGGACCCCGGCGGTGGTCGAGGCCTCCGGCTCGCAGTCCGCCCGGCGAACCGCGATCGACTGCGTCGCCCCTGGCGGCGTCGTCTCGATCATCTCCGTTCAGACCGCCTCCGACTTCGCCTTCACCCCGATCGAGGCCTACGACATCAACCTGACGGTGGCCTGGGGGAGGGCGCCGGTGCGATCGATCCTCGCGAATCACCTGGACTTCCTCGCCGACGTGGCCGCCGACGTCGCCGATCTCATCCTGCCGGGTCCGGACCTCCCCCTCTCCGACGGCCCAGCGGTGTATGCGGCGTTCGCCGAACGGAGGATCGTCAAGGGCGCCTTCGACCCGACGAGATAGGCTCGGCGCTGCATGCTCGATCTGGCGACGGCTCTCGAACTCGATGGGGATCGACCGCGGATGTCCTCCGACTTCGTCCTCCCCGAAGGCGTGGTGTATCTGGACGGCAACAGCCTCGGAGCCATGCCGTTTCAGGCGAGCGAGCGGGCCCGGCGGGTGGTCGAGGACGAGTGGGCCATCGGGCTGATCCGATCCTGGAACGATGCCGATTGGGTGTCGCTGGCTCGACGGGTCGGCGACCGGATCGGTGCCCTCGTCGGTGCCGAGCCCGGAACCGTCATCGCCTGCGACTCGACGTCGATCAACCTCTACAAGGCGGTCAGCTCGGCGATCTCCCACGCCGACGGCCCCCGGGTGATCCTCACCGACTCGGCGAACTTCCCGAGCGATCTCTACGTTCTCGGGACGATCGCGTCCGCCAGAGGCTGGGAGCTGCGCACCGTCGCCCCCGACGCCATCGTCGAGGCCCTCGCCGATGGCGTTGGCGTGCTGGCCGTCACCCAGGTCGACTACCGATCCGGTCGGCGGCACGACATGGAGGCCGTGACCCGCCGCGCCTCCGAGCTCGGCGTCGTGACCGTGTGGGATCTCGCCCACTCAGCGGGGGCGTTCGACGTCCAGCTCGACGCCTGCGGCGTCGACTACGCCGTCGGGTGTGGCTACAAGTTCCTGAACGGCGGTCCCGGGGCGCCTGCGTTCATCTACGTCTCGGCGGAGCGTCGATCGGCGATCTCGAACCCGATCACGGGTTGGTTCGGTCACGAGCGACCCTTCGATTTCGACCCCGAGTTCCGCCCGGCGGAAGGGATCGATCGCATGCGGGTCGGGACCAGCCATGTCATCTCCCTCAGCGTGCTCGACGCCGCGCTCGACGTGTTCGACGGACTCGATCGCCACGAGGTGTGGGAACGTGGGACCGAGCTGGTCTCTCACCTCCTCGACGGCTTCGCCGAACTGGGCCTCGACGTCATCACGCCCTCCGGCCCGGCCGAGCGGGGAAGTCAGGCGTCGTTCCGGCATCCCCAGGCGTACTCCATCGTCCAGGCACTCATCGATCGGGGCGTCATCGGTGACTTCCGTTCCCCCGACATCGCAAGGTTCGGGGTCGCGCCGCTCTATCTGAGTCACGGCGACATCGCAACCGCACTGGCAGAGCTGTCCGACGTGCTCGCCAACGAGGATCTCGCTGCGTACGGCGTGCGACGCGGCGAGGTGACCTAGTCACTCCGACGACGGCGAAATAGTCGGGAAACCGCCTTGCGTCGTCGACCTGCCGGGATACGGTGTTGGTGGGCAACAGGGCAAGGAGGACGGCCGGATGGCTGCATCACAATTGGGGCTGGGCAATCCAACGGATCTGTTCTGGTGCCCGATCGAAGGCGGCGATCGCAAGTACGAGACGATCTCGGCCGGACGGATCGGATCGATCCTCTCGAAGGTCGATCCGGAACGATTCGAGAACGAGAGCCTCTTGCGATGCAAGGGATGCGACACCACGTTCGATTCCGCCGTTCGTGACGTGCTCACAAATCACGAGATGGTCAAGCGCATCGATCTGGCTGCCAGGTCGCTGTTCGGATCGCTGATCCGTGCGACTCCCGGTGATCAGGACGTCCGGGCGGGCGCCTTGGACGCCATGATGGCGTACGTCATCCAGCCGGGCTCCGCCGCAGATCTCATCGACGTCGACGCGATTTCCGAGCGTTCCGATCCGCTGCGTGACGTGGTCGATGTGCTCGAACCGGCTGCCCGGCAGATGATGATGCAACGGGCGATCGACGTGTCGGTGACGGGCGGGCGGATCCGTGCCAGGCATCTCGGCGTGCTGGTCCAGGCCGGCGAGGCGCTCGGTGTCAGCCAGCAGTGGATCCGAAGCCGGATCGTCGAACGCCGCCGCTCCCGCTGAGCTGGATCTCGGCTCGACGCCGACCGGTTGCACGGTCGTCATCTCCCCGAAACACCGCTCCGATAGGTTTTCGCGAACCGACCAGGAGCATCGGATGCACGAGTTCGAGATCGCGAGCACGCTGGCGGAGATCCGTGACACGCTGTGCCGCAAGCATCAGTTGAGCGGGAATCGCTGAGGACCGGGCTGCCTTCGAGGAAGCCATCGCGGCGGTGTCGATCGCCGAGGAGCGGGTCAGCCGGTTGCTGACCCCCCACAGGGCGCGATAGACCTCAGAACGAGTCGACGTCGTCGATGCCGGTGACTTTGACGAACATGAGGTCCGTGCCGGCGTCCCCGCTTCGGGGACCGACCTGCGCCTTGAGACGGCGACCCTCTTCGAACTCGAGGTACGACGTGACGCTCTTGGTCGCCAGCGCCGACTTGTCGAACAGCCGGATCGTGCCGCCCCAGGATCGCGTCTCGGGGTCGGTGATCTCGAGGTTGGCAAGGCCGACGTCGTACATGATGCCGCTCGTGTCGAGGATCCTGACTTTGCCCTGATAGCTCGATGACATGAGCCAGATCGTAGCCCTGGCGCCGTCGGCCACGGCGAACCCAGGGTTCCTGTCGACATCTGGTGTCGATCTCAGGTCACGGTTCGATGCAATTCCTTGATTCGGCAGGCAACCTGCCGACGAGGCATCGGACGCAACCGGTTTCTGTCATGGATGATGCAACCAAAGGTGCCCAACGCGGTGCTGCAGCGATTCTCGTCGCCGCACTCCTGATCGGACTCATGGGCATCGCAGCGATCGCCCTCGATGGATCCAACGCCTACCGCACGCGCTCCGACACCCAACGCGCAGCCGACGCCGCCGCCCTCTCCGCCGCCTGGGAAGACTGCACCGGCACCGCCGACCCCGTCGCCGTCGGTCTCGCCGCCGCCGCCGCCAACGGCTATCCGACCGGGGTGTCGGTGTCTCATGTGGGCGACGACTGGGTCGTCACCGTCGACGAGACGATCGAGGCGCCGTTCGGCCAAGCGATCGGGCGAGACACCCTGTCCGTCCAGACTCAAGCTGTCGCTCGATGCGATCTCACACCCGCCGACCAGTATGCCCTCTTCACCGGTGGCACCCACTGCAACAACTCGCTTGCGCTCACCGGTTCCTCGTCGGAGGTCACCGGCAACGTGCACTCCAACAGCGACATCCAGATCTCGGGCTCGTCCAACACGATCTACGGCAACGGCTCGGCGGTGGGCACCGCCCCCGGACCGCCCCAGGTCAACTGGGTCCCGGCAACCGGCAACCCCGAGGCGGTCGCGGTGCCGCTCGACTACCCGGTGATCTACAGCGCGTCGTCGTTCGCACCCGGCGGGCCCAGGGCGATCGAAGCCGGGTCGGACTACCACGACTTCGGCAGCGCAGACATCGACATCGCCGCCCTCGCCGACGCCGGACTGTGGGACGCGGCGACCTCGACCGTCGCCACCGGCCTGTACTACACGACTGGAAGCGTCTCGCTGTCGGCATCGTCACTGTCGGGGACCGTCACCTTCGTGACCGATCCGGCTCCGGGCACGAACGACGGCACGATCATGATGTCGGGCTCGGGTCACACCCTCGACCCGTACGACGGCTCCGGATTGCTCATGTTCTCGGGGCATCAAAAGCAGATCCCGCTGGGCCGGAACGCCAACTGCACCTCTGATGCAGTCGGCCTGTCGGGAAGCGGGATGGACTGGACCGGGATCATCTATGCCCCTGGTGGGAGGGTGAGGATGTCCTCGGCGAGCAACTCGTCGCTCAACGGATCGATCATCTCCTTGTCCACCGACCTCTCGGGCTCGTCGTTGTCGCTCGTTTACGACAGCGACCTCGGCGAGGACGTCCCACGGATCGGCCTCCGCGAATGAGCAGAGAGCGAGGAGCGGTGCTCGCAGAGTTCGGGATCGTCATCCCGATCCTGCTCCTGGTGGTCTTCACCCTGTTCGAGTTCGGCCGATTCACGATCACGGCGACCAGCGTCAGTTCCGCCGTCCGGGACGCCACCCGCTACGGGATCGCGGTCGCCGACGGCGATAACGGCGTCCCGAGATACGTCGACTGCGACGCGATCCGGGCCGCTGCGGCCGGAACGTCCTTGTTCGGTCGGCCCGACCCGTCCGACGTCACCATCGCCTACGACCACGGGCCCGGGACCGTGGAGTTCATGACTTGTCCCGCCGGCACGACTGCGAGTCCGGCGTCGGTCCAGACGGGCGACCGCATCGTCGTCAGCATCGACTCGGTGTTCCGTTCGATGGTGCCGTTTGCGTCGATTTTCCTCGACGACATCGACCTCTCGGCCGAGGGCAGACGGACCATCGTCAAGGATCTGTCATGAACGAGCGAGGAGTGTCGGCCCTCGAGGTGGCCCTGCTGCTTCCGTTCCTGCTGCTCATCACCATGGGCATCGTCGACCTCGGCCGCATGATGTACTTCCAGCTCGGCGTGCAGGAGGCCGCCCAGGAGGGGATCGTCTATGCGTCGATCGAACCCGGCGACCCGACGGAGATCGTGGCCCGGACGATCGAGGCGATGTCGGTGCCCGATCTAGCACCCGGCTCGACGACGGTGACCTGCCCCGCTCCGACCACGGTCATGGTGACCGTCACGCATCAGGTCGACCTCATCACTCCGGTCGTCTCACAGATGGTTGGGGGAGTGTTCACGGCGTCCTCGCAGGCGACCACCCAGGTGTTCTCGCTCACCGAGACCTGCGTCCCGTCCTGAGATGGTTGTCTACTCGTCGCGGTGGACGTCGGGGAGCATCGCCGAGCGGAGCACGATCTCGTGGCGGTAAGAGCGCCGCACTTCGTTCACCCGCCGCTCGGCTTCGAGCTGCATCTGGTCGAGCTTCGCCTCCAGCGAGGCGACTCGCTTCTCGAGCCTGGCGATCTTGTCCTGATATTCGATGACCTGCTTGACGCCCTCGAGGTTGAGTCCCTGGTCGGTGAGCTCCTGGATCTGGTTGAGCCGATCGATGTCCTCTTGCGAGTAGCGGCGGGTTCCGCCGGAGGTCCGGAACGGCTCGATCAGGCCCTTGCGCTCGTAGATGCGCAGCGTCTGGGGATGCATGCCGGCGAGCTCGGCGGCGACCGAGATCACAAAGACCGCTCTGCGTGTCTCCTTGCTCATGCTCACACCTCCAGATGTGACCTGATCGAGTCGTCATCGTACGTGGCGAGCTGTTCGACCAGCCGCTTCTCGTCCTTCGACATCCGCTTGGGGATCACGACTTCGACCTTCGCCAGCAGGTCGCCGGCCTTCCCGCGGGACGGCACCACGCCTTTACCTCGGACTCGGAACGTCTTGCCGCTGGGCGTCCCGGCCGGGATCTTCAGCTTGACCGACCCGTTCATCGTGGGCACGTCGAGCTTCGTCCCGAGCGAGGCCTCGGCGAAGGTCACCGGGATCGTGACCAGGAGGTCGTTGTCCTTCCGTGAGAACACGCCGTGCTTGGCGACATGGACCTTGACCAGCAGGTCACCGGCCGGTCCGCCGTTCGATCCGGGTGATCCGTTGCCGCGCAGCCTGATGGTGCCGCCATCCTTCACCCCGGCAGGGATCTTCACCTTGATGTTGCGGCTCCGAACCTCGGTGCCGCGCCCGCGGCAGTTCGAGCAGGGTTGTTCGATCCGCTTGCCCGATCCCCGGCACTCGGGGCATGGGCTGGCGAAGCTGAACAGTCCCTGGTTCTGGGCGACCTGGCCGGCCCCGCCGCAGGTGGGACACGTCTTGACCGAGCTGCCGGGCTCTGCGCCGGATCCGTGGCATCGCGAACAGGCCGCCTCGCCGCGGACCGTGACCGTGGTGGTCACCCCGTGCACCGCGTCCTCGAACGACAGATGCAGGTCGGCCTGGAGATCGGTGCCGCGGCGCGGCCCGGTGCCACGGGTTCGGGCTGCGCCGCCACCGAAGAGGTCACCGAAGCCACCGAGCAGATCGCCCAGGTCTTCGACTCGGATGTTCTGTCCGCCGAAGGGGCCGCCGGCGGTTCCGAACCCTCCGAAGCCTCCGCCCGGGTATCCGCCAGACGCGACGACACGGCGGAATTCGTCGTAGTCCTTGCGCTTCTCGGCGTTGGACAGGATCGAGTACGCCTCCGACACGTCCTTGAACCGCTCCTCGGCCGAGGGATCGTCCGGGTTGGCGTCGGGATGGAGCTTCTGGGCGAGCTTGCGATAGGCGCGTTTGATCTCCTCGGCGGAGCTCGTTTTGTCGACGCCGAGGATCTCGTAGAAGTCCTTCTCCGCCCAGTCGGGGTTCATGTCACTCGCTCTCCAACGCCACCAGGGCGGCCCGCAACACGCGCCCGCCCAACAGGTAGCCGCGACGCAGCTCCTGGGAGACGACCAGGTTGCCGTCTCCGGACGACATCACGGCCTCGTGCAGCTCGGGGTCGAACGCGGTGCCTGCCGCCTCGATCGGCTGCAGGCCCTCCTTGCTCAGGACGTCCATCAGCTGGTCGTACGTGCTCCGCATGCCACCCAGCATCTTCTTCTCGGTCTCGGTCGACGGCTCGATGGCGAGGGCAGCATCGAAGCTGTCGAGTACCGGAAGCATCGATCGGACGACTCGCTCGGAGGCGCTCGCGACCATGGCATCGCGATCGCGCATCGACCGCTTGCGGAAGTTGTCGAACTCGGCGGCCACTCGGCGTAGGTCGTCGAGATGGTTCTCGGCCTGGCTGCGGGCATCGGCGAGGTGCGCCGTCAGCACGCCGATCGCCTCTTCGCGATCGTCGGGCAGGTCGACGCCGAGATCGGCCGGGGTCGGGGAGGGCGTTTCGCCCTCCCCGTTCTGATCGACCTCGCCTTCGACGATCTCGACCTCTGGGAGATCGTTCGTCTGATCCTCGTTCATGACGTGGAACCCGAAACGTGGAACATGGAACGTGGCTGGCTCATTCGTCCTCGTCGACGATCTCGGCTTCGACGATGTCGTCGTCTTCGCCGCCCTCGCCGGTCGGGCCGGCTTCGGCGTCCGCTGCCGCAGCTGCCTCCTGATAGACCCGGGTGAAGGCGTTCTGGCTCGCCTCGACGAGGGCGTCCATCTTCGCCTGGATCTCGGACGACTCCGTGCTCTCGTTGCCGAGCGCCGCCTTCAGGTCGGCGAGCGCCGACTCGATGCCGGACTTCTCGCCGTCGTTGAGGCTGTCGCCCTGCTCGGACAGGACCTTCTCGGTCTGATGCACGAGCTGGTCTCCACGGTTGCGGGTTTCGACGGCTTCGCGCCGCTTGCGGTCCTCCTCGGCGTACGCCTCGGCATCCTTGACCATCTTGTCGATCTCGTCCTCGGCCAGAGCGGTCCCGCCGGTGATCGTCATCGCCTGCTCCTTGTTGGTGGCGCGATCCTTGGCGGTGACGTTGACGATGCCGTTTGCGTCGATGTCGAAGGTGACCTCGATCTGCGGCACGCCCATCGGCGCGGGTGGGATCCCGGTCAGGCGGAACTTGCCGAGGCTCTTGTTGTCGTTGGCCATGGCGCGCTCGCCCTGGAGGACGTGGATCTCGACTTCGGGCTGGTTGGCCTCGGCGGTCGTGAAGACCTCCGACTTGCGGGTCGGGATCGTCGTGTTGCGCTCGATCATCTTGGTCATGACGCCACCCTTGGTCTCGATCCCCAGGGTGAGCGGCGTGACGTCGAGAAGGAGGATGTCCTTGACGTCGCCCTTGAGGACGCCCGCCTGGATGGCGGCGCCGGCGGCGACCACCTCGTCGGGGTTGACACCTTTGTGGGGTTCCTTGTGGGTGAGGCGCTGGACGAGTTCCTGGACGGCGGGCATCCGGGTGGAGCCGCCGACCATCACGATGTGTTCGATGTCGTCCATCGAGATGCCGGCGTCCTTGACGGCGGCCAGGACCGGCCCTTCCACTCGGGCGAGCAGGTCCTCGGTGATCTTCTGGAACTCCGACCGGGTCAGCTTGTACTGCAGGTGGAGCGGACCTTCGGCGGTCGCCGTGATGAACGGCAGGTTCACCTCGGTCTCCGACACCGTCGAGAGTTCGATCTTGGCCTTCTCGGCGGCCTCCTTGAGCCGCTGGGCGGCCATCTTGTCCTTGGACAGATCGACGCCGTGGTCGTTCTTGAACTGGGTGACGAGCCAGCCCATGACCGCATCGTCCCAGTCGTCGCCGCCGAGTCGGGTGTCTCCGGAGGTCGACTTGACCTCGAACACGCCGTCGCCGATGTCCAGCACCGACACGTCGAACGTGCCGCCTCCGAGGTCGAAGACGAGGATGGTCTGGTCGTGTTCCTTCTCGAGGCCGTACGCCAGCGAGGCGGCGGTCGGCTCGTTGATGATGCGGAGCACGTTGAGCCCGGCGATGCGGCCGGCTTCCTGGGTGGCCTGGCGCTGGGCGTCGTTGAAGTAGGCGGGGACGGTGATGACGGCGTCGGTCACCGTGTCGCCGAGGAACGCCTCGGCGTCACGCTTGAGCTTCATCAAGATGCGGGCCGAGATCTCCTGGGCGGTGTAGGTCTTGCCGTCCGCGTCGATGCTCCAGTTGGTGCCCATGTGGCGCTTGACCGAGCGGACGGTCCGGTCGGGGTTGGTGATCGCCTGTCGCTTGGCGACTTCACCGACCAGGATCTCGCCATCCTTCGAGGCCACGACCGACGGGGTGGTGCGGCCGCCTTCGGCATTGGGGACGATGGTCGGGTCGCCGCCTTCGAGGACGGCGATCACGCTGTTGGTGGTTCCGAGGTCGATGCCGACTGCTCGTGCCATGTTGCTTGCTCCTCTGAGTGATCTTGGAAACTGCGCACGTGGTGCGAAGTCTGAGTCTTCTCACACGATACAACTTGAGTGCACCATTGTCATATTCCCGATTCGGGGTGGTTTCGGCCGAAACCGCACCGATCGACCGCGCGCCCGGACGACAACCGGCGGATCGCCGGCGGACGACGCTCGGAGCGGCGATGATGCCCCGATGAGACTCAGAACGCTTCGCGCACATGGAGATGGCACCGCGGTCGCACTCGAGCAGCCACCCGAGGGGCCGATCGAGACCGGATGGGTGTGGCTCGACGTCCAGGTCGAGGGCGACGACGTCGAAGAAGTCGTCGCGCTGCTCTCGGCCGTCGGCGCCGACGCCCTCTCCGTGCGCGACGCAGTCGAAGAACACGACCTCCCCAAGGTCGACGACTTCGGCCACCACCTCGTGGTGGTCCTGCACGGCCTGCGTGACGATCAGGTCGCCACCTACGAGGTGGACTGCTTCGTCGACGATCGATACCTGGTGACGGTGCATCGTGCCGGGTCGACGGCCATCGACACCATCTGGGACCAGGTCCCGCACAGCCGGGCGCTCGCCAGCGGCAGCGCCGACGAGCTCCTCGCCCGACTTGCGGATGTGATGACCCGCCGGCTGATGGGCGTCCTCGACGCATTCGACCGGACGTCCGACGACCTGATCGTCAAGGCGCTCGAAGCGGACGACCGGCTGCTCGGCGAATTGCTGGCGGTCCGATCGGATCTGAACACCGTCCGTCGGGTCGTCAATCCCCAACGGGAGGTGCTCGACGTGCTCCGCACCAGCACGTCGCCGTTGATCACCAAGAACGGGCAACGCCGCTTCTCGGACGTGTTCGACGTCGCAAAGCGGACTGCCGAGGGACTCGACGCCGCGCGCAGCACGCTCGCGGAGATCCTCGATGCCTACCGCGGAGCGGAGGCGCGCGACGCGACGGACGTGACGATGGTGCTCACGATCTACGCCGCCATCATGCTCCCGTTGTCCGTGATCGCCGGCTTCTTCGGGATGAACTTCGCCAATCTCCCGCTCGGCTCGGACGCGAACGGCTGGGTGATCGTCACGGTGGCCATGGTGGTCGTCGCTGCGCTTTCGCTGGGGGTCTTCGTGGCGCTCGGGTGGATCGACCGCCCCTCGGGGCGGAAGGCGGGCAAGACGCTCGGCCGCGGGCTGATCGAGGCCGCCCGTGCGCCGGCTCAGATGGCGGGGGCGGCATACGAGATCTCGTCTCTGCCGCTCCGGACCGTCGCCCGTCGGGCACGCCGCACGGCGGATACGAGTGGGGACGGGGAGTGAGACCCCGACGTCCTCAGGCGCGGGCCCGGGCGGATCTCGGAAGACGGGCGAGCGCTTGGGAGTACACGGCGAGCAGGACTGCGACGACCGTGACATCGGGGTCGATCACAGTCAGCATGCCGCCCAGGAGCGCGCCACCCGCCAAGCCGATGGCAGCGATGCGCGCCGTGGCGGCCTCACCGACGATCGCCACCGCCGTCCCGGCCAGCAGGCCTGCCCCCGAGCACATGAACAACGGCGCCCAGGAGGCCGAGTCGAGTCCACCGGTGGCGAGCAGGGTGGCCAGGCCGGCGTAGAAGCCGACGAAGGCGCCGGCGAGCGCCGCAAGGTGGGTCCAGGCGCGTCTCACGAGATCGTCTCGATCAGCACTGTGTCGCCGTCCGAGCCGAGCACCTCGAAGTCGGTTCCGTCGAACGGCGCCGCCCAGGCATGCGTTCCCGAGTCGAGTTCGACGGGGAGAAACGACAGTCCGTCCTCGATCTCGACGCGGAACACGTCGGGGCCCGAGAGGCCGACGATGGCGTTGCCGACGATCTCCGCAACGACCCGATTGCCGGTCGGGGCCGTCAGGCAGGTCCTGGGCTCACCCGGGCTCACCGCCAGACAGACCTGCGTGTCCGAGTCGTCGACGGCGGTCACCTCGAACGGCGCGCCGCCTCCGCGGAACACGGCGACGAGGTTCTCCGGGCCCGGCTCGTCCAGCTCGATGGTCCGGAACATCTCGTCGAGGAGTGCGGCGTTGCGCTCGTACTCGTAGTCCCCGACGTCCGCGGTCGTGGCGATCAGGGTTCGGGGTTCTTCGTCGATGGGCTCGAGTTCGACGAAGTAGGAGGTCACCTCGGTCCCGGGTTCATACAGTCCCTCCTCGACCTTCGACACGATGCGCACCGCCTGCCGTCCGTCGAGTGTCGTCACCGCTCGCGACAGTTCCTCACGTGATTGGCTCGGCGAGACGACGGTCTCGAATCTCCACGGGGTCGGCGAAGATCATCACCGGAGCGGTCACGTCTGTGTTGGGTGCGAGATCGAGCTCTGTCGGCGCGAACGATCCGCAGGCGAGCTCTCCGGTGCTGGCCCACCAGTCCGATGGGTACGACACCGTGAACCCGTCGGCCGACGTGCATGTGGCGGGTTCGGCGCCGAGGAGCGATGCCGTCGTGTCGTCGGGGACCTCGAGGTCGATGGTCAATGACCCCGGCCTCGCGTCCACGGAGAACGGGTGCCGAGCGGTCAGCCCGATGGTCCATGTCAGGACCGACTCGAAGTCACCGTTTTCGACGAGCTCGACGATGCCGTCGACCGAATCGACGGTGAATCGATCTTCGCCGGTGAAGGTCTCACGAGGTTCCTCTCCGGACAGGTCGACGCCGGCTCCGGGGCTCACGACGACCTCGAGGAACGCCTCTCCGTCGAGATCGAGCTCCATGCCCGATCCGTCGGCGACGATCGGTGGTTCGACGTATGCGACCCGGTAGGCGGGAACGACCTCACCTTCGAAAGCGAAGTCGACCACGGCGTTCTCGGAGACGTCCACGGCGGTGAGGAATGCCGTGTCTCCGGCTCCCGGGAAGGTCGCAGACGCTTTCGGGTCGGTGGTGGCGGCATCGGTGGTCGTGGTCGTGGCGGCGGTGGTCGTGGTGGTGGCCGGAGGCTCGGTCGTCGTCGTCGACGACGACGACGTCGCCGTCGTGGTGGTCACGGCTTGGGTGGTGGTCGGGGAATCGGTGGTGTCCCCGGAGGCGCAACCGGCCAGCAGCACGATGAGCAGCAAGGCGATTCGTTGCATGATTCTCTCCCTGTGGACGGGCTTCGCTGATCCTCGCCCATTGGTTTCGCGCTACCCGGACCTGCCCTGGTCGAAACGAATCGTTCGATCTCGATTGTGATTATCTGAGCGAATTCGACTCACATATCTCGCAACGCGGAATATCCTCGCTGTAATCGGCATTACAGATGTTGACGGCCACGAGCCGGTCCCCCAAGGAGCACCATGCCAAACACCACCCACACAACACTCCCCGTTCTCCCCCTCCGCAACGGCGTCGTCTTCCCCCACATGGTCGTCACGCTGCGGATCGAGACCGCCGAAGGCAAGACCGCCCTCGCAGCCGCCGAGCGCAATGACGGCCGGTTCTTGCTCGTCCCACGCGTCGACGGCAAGTACGCCAATGTCGGCACCATCGCCGAGATCCAGGAATCCGATGGTGACGGCAACGTCGTCGTCGCCGGCATGGCCCGCGCCCGGGTAGGCGCCGGATCCACAGACGACGAGGGTGCGCTCTGGGTCGACGCCGAGGCCTACCCCGAGGTGGACATCATCGACGAGCAACTCGAGAGTCTCGTCTCCGAGTTCCGGGCCGTCGTCTCCGAGGTCATGAACCATCGCGGCATCGGCGCCGTCGCCGATCGCATCCTCGGCATGGAGAACCCCAGCCAACTCGCTGATCTCGTCGTCTATTCGCCCGATCTCGACCTGGAGCAGAAGGTCCAGGTGCTCGAGACGCTCGATATCCGCGCCCGTCTCGGTCTCGTCATCGACCTCATGCGCAACGTGCTGGCCGACTTCGAGCTCCGCAAGAAGGTGCGAGACGAGGCCGCCGAGAAGATCGACAGCTCTCAACGCGAGTACATCCTCCGCCAGCAGCTCGCCGCCATCAAGAAGGAGTTGGGCGAGGACGCCGACGTCACCGACGACTACCGCAGCAAGCTCGACGCTCGCGAGTTGCCCGAGCACGTCGCAGCCGCGATCGGCAAGGAGATCGATCGTCTCGAGAAGATGAGCGAACAGTCGCCCGAGCACTCCTGGATCCGGACCTGGCTCGACACCATGTTCGACATCCCGTGGGAGAAGCGATCCGAAGACCGGCTCGACCTCGACGAGGCCTGGGCCGTCCTCGACGGCGACCACACCGGGCTGATGGACGTCAAGGAGCGGATCATCGAGCATCTGGCGGTCCGCAAGCTCCGGACCGAGCGGGGCCTGGAGAACGACCGGTCGTCCAGTGCCATCCTCCTGCTGGTCGGACCTCCCGGAGTGGGCAAGACCTCACTCGGCGAGTCCGTCGCCAAGGCGCTGGGCCGTGAGTTCCATCGGGTCGCGCTCGGCGGCGTCCGTGACGAGGCCGAGATCCGCGGGCACCGGCGCACCTACGTGGGCGCCCGCCCGGGCCGGATCGCTCGGGCGATCATCGAGGCCGGGACGATGAACCCGGTCTTCCTCCTCGACGAGATGGACAAGGTCGGCAACGACTGGCGGGGCGACCCGTCGTCGGCGCTGCTCGAGGTGCTCGATCCCGCCCAGAACCACACGTTCCGGGATCACTATCTCGAGACCGACCTGGACCTGTCCGACGTGCTGTTCATTGCAACGGCCAACGTCCTCGACACCATCCCCGGACCGCTACTGGACCGCACCGAGGTGATCCGCATCGACGGGTATACAGACGCAGAGAAGGTCGAGATCGCTCGCGATCACCTGCTTCCGCGTCAAACCAGGACGGCCGGTCTCGAGCCCGAGGAGATCGAGGTCTCAGAGGCGGCCCTGGCATCGGTCGTTGACCGGTACACCCGCGAGGCCGGTGTCCGCAACCTCGAGCGCCAGCTCGGCAAGCTGACCCGCAAGGCAGCGACCAAGGTCGCCGGCGGAGTCGAGACCCCGCTGTCCGATCAACGACGGAGATCTGGTCGACTTCCTTGGCAAGCCCAAGGTCTGGAAGGACGAGGTCTCCGATCGCACGGATGTGCCCGGCGTGGCAACCGGGTTGGCGGTGACCGGTGCCGGAGGCGACGTGTTGTTCATCGAAGCGACTGCCATGGACGGCGACGCCGGGCTCACCCTCACCGGCCAGCTCGGCGACGTCATGAAGGAGTCGGCTCAGATCGCATTGTCGTACGTCAAGGGCCACACCGAGCAACTCGGCATCGATCCGAAGACGCTCGACCGAAGGTTCCACCTGCACGTGCCGGCCGGCGCGATCCCCAAGGACGGTCCGTCGGCGGGCATCACGATGACCACGGCGCTCGTGTCGCTGCTCACCGGGCGGACGGTCAAGCCGACCGTCGGCATGACCGGCGAGGTCACCCTTCAGGGCAAGGTGCTGCCGATCGGTGGCGTCAAGCAGAAGGTGCTGGCCGCCCACCGGGCCGGGCTCACCGAGGTCATCCTCCCCAGACGCAACGAGGTCGACATCGACGACATCCCCGAGAAGGTCCGCGACGAGATGACCATCCACATCGCCGACACCCTCGACGACGTGATCGCCATCGCACTTCCGAGCTGAGGAGGAGCACAGGAACCCGCGACCCACGAATTCGATGGAGTGGTGGTCCCGATCGCCGATACTCACTCCATGAACCCTCTCACCAGGACCATGCGGGCGGCCGAGAACGTCGCACGTGCCACACCTCCGACGCGCAACCGGTACGTGGATCTGCTCAGGGCGCTTTCGATCCTGGTCGTCGTCTACGGCCACTGGCTCGTGGCGGCCCCGGAGCTGGTGAACGGAGAGATCCGGATCGGCCATGCGCTCACGGACATCCCGTGGACCAGGGGACTCACCTGGGTGTTGCAGGTGATGCCGATCTTCTTCTTCGTCGGTGGGTACTCGAACGCCCTCGGCTTGCGTGCCGCCCGGCGGAAAGGCGTGCCCTACGGCAAGTGGCTCAACGATCGGCTCCGACGGTTGATCATCCCGGTCCTCCCGGTCCTCGCCCTCTGGGCTCCGGGAGCGTGGCTGGCCGTCACGTCCGGTGTGGACACAGAACTGGTGCAGGGTGGGATCCCAGGCGGCGCTCGTCCCGGTGTGGTTCTTGGCGACCTATGTGCTGATCGTCGCCGTCGCCCCGTTGACGCTCCTGTTGTGGGAGCGCTTCGGCTGGGGGTCCTTCGTTGCCATGGCCGCTGCGGCTGGAGTGGTCGACGTGCTGTACCTGGGATTCGGGATCGACCCGGTTCGATGGCTCAATTACGTCTTCGTGTGGAACGCCGTTCACTGTCTGGGGTACGCATGGGCGGACGGCCGGATCGGGGGTATCCGCACTCGGAGTCTGATCGCCGGAGGCGGCTTCACCGCCCTGGCTGCACTGATCGTGTTGGGGCCTTATCCGGTGTCGATGGTCGGATTCGCTGGATCGACGGTCACCAACTCCAATCCACCCAAGGTCACGCTGATCGCCCTCGGCGTGTTTCAGTTCGGTCTCGCCATGATGTTCGAGAGAGTCGCCCGACGTCGGCTGGATCGGGTATCTACCTGGACCCGGGTCGTTGCAGTGAACGGCTCGATCATGACTCTCTACCTGTGGCACCTCACGGCGATGGTTGCCGTGGTTGGACTGCTGTTGCTGGCCGGAGGGCCGGGCCTCGGCCTCGCGGTCGGCACGGGCGCATGGTGGATCACTCGGCCGGTGTGGCTGACGTTGATGACACTGGCGACGCTCCCGTTCCTGATCGGGTTCGGGAGGTTCGAGCGACCTCGAACCGACAACCGCCCCGCTCCGCCGGCTTGGAAGCCGGTCCTCGCAACACTGGCCGCCTGCGCCGGGCTCGGCTTGTTGGCCGCCGGCGGCATCGCCGATGCCGACGGCCTCAACGTGGTCGCCCTGCTGTTGCCACTCGCCGGCGTCGTGGCGGGCGGCGTGGTGGGCGCAGGACGCTGGGAACAGCGCCAGAAGCGCCGCACGGCCGAAATGGGCTGACGAACGGCCCGATCGAGTTACACGCCGACGAAGTGACTGGAACCGGCCGCTTCGAAGGCGTCGACCTCGGAACGGAGCCGCTGCAGGCGTGGCCGGCGTTCTCGACCGTCTCGATTGGTGACGTCCAGCGTCACTGCCGCAGCAGTGCATGACGCTCAGGGCCATCTCGATGACTGGTAGGTTCAAGCGATGGCGGAGCGCACCCAGAAAGAGATCCTTCATCGCTACCTGCGTGCCGGCCGTGAGGTGCTGCTCTGGAAACTCGACGGGCTGTCTCCCTACGACGCCCGCCGACCGATGACGCCGACCGGGACGAACCTCGTGGGACTCGTGAAGCACGTCGCCAGCGTCGAGGCGGGATATCTGGGGTCGGTGTTCGGAAGACCGTTCCCCGACGAGCCGTTTCCGTGGCTGTCGGAAGGCTCGGAGCCGAATGCCGACATGTGGGCGACTGTCGAAGAGTCTGTCGCGGGCGTGGTCGACCTGTACCGACGGGTGGCCGTTCACAGCGACGCCACGATCGAGGCGCTCGAGCTGGATGCCCGCGGTCACGTTCCTTGGTGGGGGGATCACGGGGATGTGACCCTGCTCCAGATCCTCGTTCACATCGGCACCGAAACGCACCGCCACGCCGGCCATGCGGACATCCTGCGCGAGTTGATCGATGGCTCCGTCGGCCTGCGCAGTGGAAACGAGAACCTGCCCGACGTCGGCGCCGACTGGTGGGTCGGCTACCGAGGCAGAATCGAAGACGCCGCTCGCCAGGCCATCGACTGAACGCCGGTTACGAGCGTGACGGCTTCAGCAGAGTACCGGAGTGTCGGCCTTGTAGCGCTCGTAGTCGGGCTCTCCTCCCCAGCGTTTGTCGGCCTTCTTCTCGAGCATGGGGACGCCACTGATCCGGGTGATCAGGAGGTAGACGAACACCGGAGAGATCATCACGACCCACCGCCAGCCCGAGAGGACGGGAATCGCCATGATCGCCATGCCGGCCCACAGTGTGATCTCACCGAAGTAGTTGGGGTGTCGGGACCAGGCCCACAGACCCGTCCGGATGAACCGTCCCTCGTTGGACGGGTCTGCCCTGAACGCCGACTTCTGTCGATCGGCGGTGACCTCGATGGCGAATCCTGCGATCCAGATCGCAATGCCTACGAAGGCGACCCATCCGAGCTCTTGGCGTTCGTCGCCGGTGATGATCGCCCAGGCGGCGGCCGCCGTGAGCAGCACCCAGAGACCCTGGATGGTCCAGGTCATGAAGAAGCGCAACGGATCGACCTTGATCTGGTCGAATCGTGAGTCCTTGCCGTCTTTGCTGATCCGACGGAACAGGAAGGTGCCGAGCCGGGCGGCCCACACGATCACCATGGCTGCTGCGATCAGGGCCCTGGCGTCGAGGTCTGTGCTGAGCAGCACGGCGACCAGCGTGACCGTGATGTAGGTGACGCTTCCTGTCAGGTCGTAGTACTTCTCGGTCTTGGCGGCGTTGGAGGGGATGAAGACCAGCCAGTTGATGGCGAATGCCAGCAAGCCGCAGAGTGCGAACACCGGGAGCGAGCCGAATCGCGACACTTCCGTCGCTTCCGGCCCACGCCACCAGTGCGCCGACGACGGTGGCCGCAGTGATTCCGATGACCGAAGTGCGAGCGGTGTCGTCCATGGTCGACACCCTATCTCGTCAGGGTGGCGAGTAGGCCTCGAACCCTCACGCCTCGGCGGGCTGGGCGTCGAAGTGGTGACTGAGCGCCATGAGATAGCCGGTTGCTCGCTCGGCCTGCGGATAGCGCTGTATCAGCGCCTGGAAGTCTGGCCCGTGCCCGGCTACTCGGAGGTGGGCGAGTTCGTGGACGATCACGAAGTCGAGGACGAAGTCGGGGACGGTCTCGAGCCGGCTCGAGATGCGGATCGAACCGTCGGACGCGGTGCACGAACCCCATCGTGTGTTCTGTCGGTCCGACCACGTGATCGAGGTCGGTTCGGGAAGCTCGAAGCGCCTGGCGAGCCGTCGGCCGCGCGCAGCGAGGTCGATGTCACCGGCGCCGATCTTGCGCGAGACCTTTCGCACGATCGAGTCGACCAGGCGGGCCTCTTCGGCCCTGCTGAGTCCCGCAGGGACCCTGACCACGATGGTTCCGTTCGTCACCCTCGCCTGAACCGTCTTCTTGCGTCGGGGACTGCGGATGATCTCCACTGGGAGAGGTGAGCTGTTCGACATGGGGCTCACCGTAGGGCATGCGTGTGACGAGAACTGGAGCCGCACAGCGCCGGCCGTCGACGCTGTCGGATACCGTCGGGTTCGATGTAATCGACGGAGGTCGAACATGCCAGGAGGATCCGACTACCAGGGACCGGCCGAAGCCCTCGAGCGATATCGCCAGGTCATCCAGACGAGTTCGTCCGATGCGGTCGTGAAGGGCGCCAAGAACCCGTACACCTCGCGCAACGGTCACATGTTCAGCTTTCTCGCCCGCGACGGGATGATGGCGCTCCGTCTGTCCGACGATCTCCGCGAGGAGTTCGGAGCGAAGTATCCGACCGATCCGGTGATCCAGTACGGCAGTGTGATGCGCGGCTACGTGGCGATCCCTGACGAGTTGTTCGATGATCTCGAGACGCTCGCCGAATGGTTCGATCGCAGCTACGACTGGATCGGCACGCTCGACCCGAAGTGATCACCGTTCGATGAGTCGGCCGAGGACGCTCGCCACCTCTGCGGGTTCCCACCCGAGTGTGGCGTCGCCAACGGTCAGCTCTGCCACGCAACGATCTGCGATGGCCGAGGGGCGCACCGAGCCCCAAGTCCAGACTCGCTCCGTCTGCGCCAATCCGTGACATGAGCTGGTGAAGTCCTCCTGGGTGGCGTCGAGGTGGAGATGCATCATGTTGGTCTGCGGACGGTCGGGGACTGGTCGGACACCCGGGATCGACCCGAGCGCGTCGGCGATCGTTCCTGCATGTGCCACGTAGGCAGGCATCCGAGGAGCGCGAAGTCTCAGCGCAGCGAGCCCCGAGGCGGCATACGGCCACATGCCGTACATCGCACCGCCATGGCGATGGCGCCACTCACGTGCCTCGGCGATCAGCTGCTCGTCTCCGGCGAGCATCGATCCGGCAATCGCCCCGAGTCCCTTGTACAGCGAGAGGTACACACTGTCGAAGAGGCCGGCGATGTCCTCTGCCGATCTGCCGAAGTGGGGAAGGCACTCGAGCAACCGGGCGCCGTCGAGATGCAGTGCGGTCCCGTGGCTTCTCGCAAGATCCGTTTGGGCGACCAGATCGTCCCAGGAGGGCAGCTGGCCGCCGATCTCGCGTTGTGGGAGCTCGATGAGCAGGGCGGCGGCGTACTCCGCGACCGATTCGAGATCCGCCATCGCGATCAGGCGGTGAGGAGAGCCCACCGGTCGGAGGTGGAGTCCGTGCAGCCGCTCGACCGCTTGGTCCTCGTGGATGACGGGATGCGCCAGGTGGTGGCTCAGGACGACGTCCCGCCCCGTCCGTTCGGCGTGGATCCTCAATGCGATCTGCTGGGCCATCGTCCCGGTCGGCATGAAGACCGCCTCGGGCTTGCCCAACAGCTTTGCGACTTCCAGCTCCAACAGCTCGACGACGCCGCCGGACCCGTACGTGTCTTCTGTGGTTTCGTCGATCACTGCCGACGCCTCTGCCCACATGTCGACAGGCGTCCGCAACCCGTGACCGGAGAGGGCCCGCGTGCAGGACGTGCGCAGCGCCTCGAGCTCGTTCTGGTTCACCGCGCCACGGTACGTCGCTCGGGGTGTGGTGTGCAGGTCAATTCGCCTCAGCGGCGGACTTGATGCCCTGATTCTCTTTCGTGATCGCCCCGAGGATCGGCCGACGGAGGAGAGCGCTGACGACAGGTGCGAGGCCGCCCTGCATCTCGATGGCGAGTGTGTTCCGCGTCGTCGCGCCGTCCTTGGATTCGAGCACATGATCCCCGGTCATCGTCGTTCCGAACGCCTTGGTCGCCCAGGCGAACCGCTTCTCGTGATCGAGGCTGGAGACGGTCCACACCTTCGCTCCCTGGCCGGGCTGTTTGATCCTGGCTCGTGACCCGACGGCGATCGGGCCGTCGTCGAGGCGCTCGACCGATTCGATGGTCGGCGTGTGCTTCGGCCACGATTCGACGTCGAGGGTCGTCTCCCACACGCGCTCGATGGGTGCGTCGATCTCGATGGTGTGCTCGATTCTCATGCTCTGGCTCCTCGTGTACCAATCGGTACAACTATATGTACCATATGGTACAGAGTTTGTCTAGGCTGTGATCCATGTCCGATGCCCGCGAAGCGCTCCTCGATCGTGTGATGGCCGAGGCGGCCGTCAATGGGCTGGCCGATCGGAGTCTCCGCGAGCTCGCCGATGCCGCCGAGACGAGCCACCGGATGCTGCTCTATCACTTCGAGTCCAGGGCCGGCCTCGTGTCTGCGATCGTGGAGCGCGTCGAGGCCTCCCAGCGTGAGGCTCTGGCCGGGATGGCACAGCAGGCAACGAGCACGTCCGACCTCATCCGGCGGCTGTGGGCTCAGGTCTCGGCGCCGGAGACGCGTCCCTTCGTCAGGCTCTTCTTCGAGTGTGTGGCGGCGACCGGTGGTGAAGGGCTCACCGATCCGTGGCTCGATGTGGGAGAAGACGTGGCTGCGGCAATCGGTGCCGAGACCGATGAGGACATGCTGCGGCTCGGCGTCGCCGTCTCGCGCGGCCTGCTCATCGACGTGCTCGCCACAGGTGACGCCGGTCCGGCGACACGGTCCCTCGAACGCTTCATCGACATGTGGGAATCCAGTTCTTGACAGAGCGTCCGGCGCTCGCGGTGCGCCAACTCAGCGTTGCCGCTGCGCGAGCAGAACCCCGAACCCGTCTGGGAGCAGGGCTGCGGACCCGGTCCCGGACAGGACCGTCTTGCCATCGGCATTCTGGACCTCGACGCCTCCGATCATGATCGAGCGGCCGCGATGTGTCACGAAGCCACGAGCCGTCAGCGGTCGACCATCGGCGAACACCGGTCGCATGAACTGGATCTTGAGGTCGAGGTTCGCGTAAGCGGAACCAGCGGGCAGGAGCGTCCAGAACGCCGTGTTCTGAGCGACATCGGCAAGAACCCCGAGCGCTCCTCCGTACAGGAATGGCCCGGGGCTCGACCACCACGGACTGGCTGCCGCCGTCCACGTGATCTCGCCCTCGGCGACATCGATCGGTCGCATCCCGAACAAATCGGCCACCGGAGGTGAGGGGAGGTCGCCATCGATGAACATCCGCATCGTTTCGAGTCCCGGTCGCCTCTGGTCGATGTCGGGGTCGACGAATCCTTGCGGCTCCTCCGTCCATGGAGCGCCCCGGCCATCGTCCGACCAGCTCGGATCCACCGGTCGCTGGCCCGTCTGGTCGACGTCGGGGGCATCGACGATCACGCAGCGAGACGTTCCATGTGCGATCAGGCGTCCGTGCTGGTCGTTGATCGAGACTTCGGAGAACCCGAGGCGAGAGCTGACGTCGATCACCCGGGCACGAGCAATCAGGTTGCCCTGGCCCGGGAAGGCAGGCGAGATCAGGTTGAGCGAGATCTCCGATGTCGTCGATGCCTTCCCGGCAGGAAGCACCGAGTCGATGGCCACCGACAGCGGGGCGTCTGCGAGAAACGCGATCGGGCCGGCTCTCATGAACCCGACCGGACCGATCAGCCATCCACTGGCGGGCAACACGAACGTGGCCCTCCCCATCGAGATTTCTGTGAACCGCAGTCCGGCCAAGTGATGGACTGCCGGTGGCTCAGCTCGCCCCCTGATGAATCGACGGTGGCGCTCCAGCCCTGTCAGCCCCAGGCCGGCAGGGTCGGCGTAGAACCCCGGGACGGGTCGGCGGTCGGAGATCGATTCAGCAGCCATTCGTCGAACTTGGCCAGATGTCCCGATTCGTGTCGGAGCGGCGCAGATGAGGCTCACATGTGAGACAATGGTGTCTGGCCGCCATTTCGGCGGCCCGCCAGGAGGCACTCATGGCAAGCAAGGACAAGGGCGGCAGAAGCACCAAGAAGGTGGCCGCCAAGGACCTGAAGTCGAAACGGCTCGACAAGAAGGCGAAGAAGGCCGCTCACGCGGCCGGCGCCAATCAGTCGGTCGACCGGACCTTCGGACATTGAGCCCCTCGCAGCAGCTCGAATCTTCGTCCACCAACACCCCGCAAAGCGTCCCGACTCAGCAGCCGCAGGAACTGCAGGTGCGCTCGTGATGGCGCCCGGTAGGGACGTCGACGCCCGATGCAGTCACTGCGGACACCCGCAGCGTGAACACCGGGGCCAGAACCCATGCAGCGTTCCCCAGTGTGCGTGCCCGGGCTACCTGGCGCGTGACCTGGCCCCTCGCGGAGCCAAGAAGCGGTCCTGACCGCAGGACCGAACACGCGGTCGAAGTTGGTGTGGGCCCTCCAGGCATCAACGGCTCTGGAGGGCGTCGAGCGCAACTGCCATCGACGCCGCGATTGGGAAGTCCAGCCGCTCGTCTGGGACCATCACCGTGTAGCTGTCACGGATCTGGGCCCTGCGCTCGCTGCTCATGGCGACGTTGCCCGCCGAATCGACGAAGTCGAAGTGGAACAGGAACGGGATCCAGACCTCGCCGACGATCGGGATGAAGTCCCAGATCCTGCGCAGCACTGCCACGGTGGCGTTGCGCTCCTGGCCGACCGCCTCGACGTCGTCGTAGCGGAGGGCCACGTCGAACGCATCAGACTGCTGACGAAGTCTTTCTTGAACCACCCGATGGCGTTGGCGGCCTGGTCGAACACGTCGGGTTCGGCGCGGACATCGAGACCTTGCCGGGCCTTGAACGAGAACAGTCCTGGGTCTTTTCCTCGTCGGCGTAGAAGAACACCTTCTCCTTGAACGACATCCGCTTCTGCTGCGCGAACGCCGGCAACCGGCCTTCGCTCCCATCCGGGAGCCGCTCGATCACCCGGAACTGGTTGACCATGACAGTGATCTTCTGCTTGACGTAGAACGAGGAGACGTGGGCCATCCGGCCAGTATGACAGTGGACGCTGTGTCTCGGTCGACGGGTCGATGCCGGCGGTTCAGAGGCTTCGGGCGAACCGCTCCGCATAGTGCGTTTGCCATGGCGCGTCGGGCGCATCCCGACGGTGCGAAGTGTCCGAGTCGACGAACGCCCAGACCACCCGGCTCACCGTGAGGTGCGGTCGGTCGAGGATCCTCCGCAGGTCCTCGATGACGTGCTTGGCGTACCAGAGCGGCCACTCGGGGTCGTCGCCATCGGTCTCGATGTAGGCGGCGTGGTGTGCCGGGCCTGCAGCTGCCAGCACCGTCGCGATCTGCTCCATCGTCTCGGATGTCATTCGAATCCCCATCGACTGCCGGCGACACGATATCGGCTTGGATGTCGCCGCAGTGTGCCGCTGGGGCCTCCGTCGAGGTCCTTGTTTCCGTCCGTCCCGAAGAGTAGTATCGAACATGTGTTCGATACGCATGGGAGTGATGTTCGAGACTTCGAATCGGGAGAATCCGATCACGTCCTGCCCGGCTCCAGCTCGATGCGCACCGCAGCGGCGGTAGCCGACGAGCATCTGGGTCTGATCGCCGCCGAGAATCGAGCACGGCTCGCTCGGCTACGGCACTTCGATCGGGTGGTGCGGGCGTCGGTCCCGGCGTTCGACGCGGCAGGGTCGCTCGTCGACTGGCTGGTCTTCAGGCACGGGATGACCCGATTCGCAGCCCGCGAGATGGTGAGAGTCGCCGAGGCGATCGCCGCACTGCCTGCCATCACCCAGGCCTTCGCCGAGGCCCGGATCTCGTGGGATCAACTGCGGGCGGTGACCGAATTCGCCACTGCCGAGACAGACGAGGCGCTCGTCGATCGCATCACTCCTCTCTCGCCGGCCGACATCCGGGCTCTCCAGCGCGTCCAGGTCAGCGAGCCGGAGGAGGAGCAGGCCCACGCCGAACGCCGCGTCAGATGGTGGTGGGACCCGGTGGCACCGAAGCTGCACTTCGAGGGCGAGTTCCCCGAGGCCGAGGGTTCGGTTTTGCTCGAAGCGCTGCGTCGTGCCGCCCGCGAACGCAAGCTCGACCCGGAGACGGGTGACCCGATGATGACCGAGGTCGCCATGGCCGATGCGCTCGTGGCGATGGGCTCGAAGTTCCTCGGGGCGGACTCGGACCCCGATCGGGCTCACGTGTTGGTCATCACCGATCTCGAGACGCTTCTCTCGGCCGGCGGCGACGGAGCCGTGCTCGCCAACGGCCGGCGCATCAGCAACGCCACCCTGCGACGGCTCGCGTGTGACGTCCGTCTGCAGTTCGCCGTCGAGGAGTCTGACCGGGGCGTCGTCGGGATCGGTCGCACGTCCCGAAGCATTCCCGGCTGGTTGCGGAAACTGGTGCTGGCTCGGGACGACGGATGCCGCTTCCCGCGGTGTCATCGTCGCCGTTGGGTGCACATCCACCACATCGTGCACTGGATCGACGGCGGCCCCACCGACCTCGACAACCTCATCACGCTGTGCGGCTATCACCATCGCCTCCTCCACAACGCCCGCTGGAAGATCAGCGGTGATCCGCAGGGCGATGTCGAGTTCGTCAGGCCGAATGGATCCCTGTATCGGTACGACGACAGCCACATTCCCGGTGTCGAGTTTCTCTGGCTGATGCAGGGTGATCCCGGTCCGGCGATCGCAGCCGGTGTCGAGGTGAATCTCGATGCGCTGCCGGGGACGAACGGCGACCCTTGACCGGGGTCACGCCGCGGCCTCCAAGACATTCGCCATGATCTGATCCAGCACATACAACCGGTCTGTGCGCCCGAGTCGCGCAGACAGATACTCGAACATGCCCTGGGCGCCGTTGCCGACATCGAGCGCTCGCCACACCTCCATCAACCATGCCTCGCGCGGCTCCCGCGGTGCCGGAAAAGCGGTGTGTGGCGCAGCGACCGCAACCAGCTGGCTCATCCGCTCCTGCCACTCGGCCAATATCGCATCGAGCCGCGTGACCTCCTCGCCGAGCCTCGCCTCGACCTCCGCCACCGTCGTCGCCGCAGCGGCGCACCGGACCCGGCGTGCCTGTCCCCCCTCGACCCCATCGGGACGATGACCATCGGCCGTGGCCTCCAGAAGCCCTCTTCGGGCAGCGACGAAGCCGGCCGCCGGATGGCGGAGCCTGCCCAGCGACGTCTCGGTGGCCTCGAGCCACCGAGCCACCTCCTGGACGTATAGCGGGTCTGTTCTGGCGTACCGCGCCGTGAGGTCACTCACCTCGATCAGCGCCGTCACCATGGTCTCTCGGATCACGCTCTGCAGGTCGGCCTCACTCCGGCACGAGCCGGTTCGTCACCGAGCCGTCCTCGTACTCGACGGTGGTCCACTCCATGCCTTCTTCTCGGATCGAGAGCCGGATGGTGGCCACCGATCCCGGATCGCGGGCTGCGATGTCGGCCGACCTGATCGAGACCTCGGTGCGCGGGCCGATCGAGGCTCTCCCGATCGCCGTGCGGTCGGCGGCCTCGCGAACCGAGGTCAGCTCCAGCGTCTCCGCCGCGAATACGGCTGCCAGCGCGGTGTCTGCGGCGTCGGTGTACACCGCCCTCGCCGCGTCCGCGTCCGGCTTGTCACCCACCCTGGCCGCGAAGCTGTCGCGGAACGTCGAGAGCACGCCGCTCGGCACACGCCGACCCTGTGCCTGCAACGATGCCTTGATCGCGTTCCGAGCGGCTGCGTTCACGGCCGCCGGCGTTGCAGCAGCGCCGGGGCTCCCGGTGGTGTGGTCGTCCACCACCACCGGGAGATCCACGGTCACTTCTGGCAGTCGGATCCGCAGCGCACTCAGGTCGCACGGGCGCGGATGCTGCCGGTAGTACTCAGCGATCGCCACCGATTCCTCGTCGGCTATCCGGCGGGCCTGCGCCACCGCACTCACCACGGAACCGATCACGGATTCGAGTTGGACGCTCATCGCCTCGTCCCCCTTTCGGATCAGGCCGCTGGGGCCGGAACCTCTTCGATCGCACCTTCCAGGATGTTCAGCAGGCGTTCCGTGCCGGCCGGGAGTTCATCCTGCACGGCTCGGACGTGCACGCTCATCATGTAGCTGCGCTTGGTCTCGTTGCCTGACGAGCTCTTCCGCTGATACGAGTAGTTCGTCTTCAGCTTCGCCGAGAACGGTGACCCGGCCGTGATACACCTCAGTCGATCGCGCGCTCGAGTCCGTCGAGGATGAGATCGAGCCCGAACTCGAACGAATCCCCGAAGTCGTAGCCCGGTTGGAGGGCATGCTCGACGGTGAACTCGACGAAGTTCGGATAGGCGTCGGCGGGGAACGCCTCCATCATCCCCTTGGCGAGTTCATCGAGCGGTATGTCCGGCTCGTCGCCGTGAAACGGCAGGCCCGCCTCCTGAATGGCGAATCCATAGATGAAGCTGTCGAGGACGGCGTAGGCGTGGGCTGTCATCTGGAGCGACAGCCCTCCACGGCGGAGGCAGCCGATCACGGCGTCGTGGTGGGTGATGCTGGCGGGACCGGGTGAGGTGCGCGTCTCCATCAGCGGGGCAGCCCACCAGTGGCGGTTGAGGGCGGATCGTGCCGACATGCAGCGAACACGCATCCCCTGTTTCCATCCCAGCTCGGCCGGTGGCAGGTCGATTTCGCTGAAGACGATGTCGACCATGCCGTCGATGATCTGCTCCTTGCCGGGCACGTGGTGGTAGATGGTCATTGGTTTGACACCGAGCGCGTCGGCGAGCTTGCGGATGGTGAGCGCCTCGACTCCGATCTCGTCGGCGAGTTCGACCGCTCCACGGAGAACGCGTTCCGGTGTGAGAGGTTCGCGCTGTTCGTCGCTCATGTGTGCTCCATTCGATTCCGGTCTTGACAATCGTACTAAGTACGAGTACGTTCGTCCACACACTAGCCGTACTAAGTACGAACACAAGATGAGGAGACCCGATGACAACAACGAATCGAGAGATCGAAGTGAATGAGAACCCGAAGATGCGAGCGGTCGTCCAGCACGAGTTCGGGACCACCGAAACTCTCGCAGTCGCCGATGTCGGGCGTCCCCACATCGGACCGGACGAGGTGCTTCGTCGAGGTCCATGCGGCCGGCGTGGACCGCGGGGTCTGGCACCTCATGATGGGGATGCCGTACCTGGTCCGACTCGCAGGGTTCGGGTTCACCAGGCCGAAGACGACGGTGCCAGGACTCGATGTCTCCGGGCGCGTGGTCGCAGTCGGGTCAGAGGTGACCCGGTTCGCCGTAGGAGACGAGGTGTTCGGGATCGCGACGGGGGCCTATGCCGAATACGCCGCCGCCAAGGAATCCAAGTTGGCCCACAAGCCCGACAACATCACCTTCGAGGAAGCGGCCGTCGCAGCCATCTCCGGCATCACCGCACTCCAGGCGGTCACCGATGTCGCCGAGGTCACGGCCGGACAGCGAGTCCTGGTCATCGGAGCCTCGGGCGGAGTCGGGACCTACGCGGTCCAGCTCGCCAAGGCGCTCGGCGCGGAGGTCACTGGCGTCGCCAGCGGTCCGAAGCTCGATCTGGTGCGGACGCTCGGGGCCGACCACGTGATCGACTACACCATCACCGACTACCTGGATGGGAACGCAACCTACGACGTCATCGTCGACACGGGGGGCTTGAACCCGCTCCGCAGGCTCCGTCGGGCTCTCACCCGGACCGGCACCCTGGTGATCGTCGGAGGCGAGGGCGGCAACCGGGTCACCGGTGGGATCGGTCGTCAACTCCGGGCACTCGCGCTGTCTCCGTTCACGAGACAGCGGCTCACGATGTTTCTCAGTACGGAGAGTCACACCTTCATCGAGCGGCTCGCCCGCCACATCGAGTCTGGTGCAGTGACGCCCGCGATCGGCGGCCGGTACCGGCTCGATCAGGTCCCCGACGCGATCGACAACCTCCACGCCGGCCGAGCCTCCGGCAAGTCGGTGATCGTGGTGCGTGGCGAAGGGGGCGGTCATGAGGCATGAGCTGAGCGAGCGTCATCCAGTCGGCGTGATCGCCTGGGTGTTGGGTTCCAGCCTGATCTGGGCGGCGGTCGTGGTGTCCACCGGCGACATCGGGTGGCCGTTGATCGTCTGGGCGTTGACCACGTTTGCACCGCTCGCCGAGCGGCATCGACGTGAATCTGCGACCGAGTGAACCCGGCCCGAACCGGGGGTCGCGCCGCCGGCGCGACCCCCGTGATGAACGCCCAGCAGCTGCTCCGCTTCGACCTCGTGCACGTCCATGAATCCGCCACGTCCGCTCCTTCCATCGGCCCTGTCGACGAACGCCTCCACAGAGGGGAGAACGTCCGGAGAGCAGCGCGGCCGAGGCGGCGAGACTGCACGGCAGCGAGATCGACAACCCTCGTCTTGCGCATTTGTGCTAGAGCGGCAGTCCGACCTCGTCACACCGGCACAGCGCCCGTCTCAGATCAGCGTTCGCGCGGCGTCCCATAGCAGCACGGCGCCCACAGCCGTCACGGCCACTCCGGCCATCGCGGGCACCAGCCGCTCCGGGAGATTCCAGGGCCCGGCGCAACCGACTGAGGCCGGTGTTCGTCAACTTGAGGGCGATCAATCCGGCTGCAACGAGCGCAAGCGACATTCCGACCCCGAATGCAATCGACATCGACGGCGAACAAGACGAGGCCCACTCCAAACCAGGGTCGGCCGATCGCCAGTGCACCGAGGAGAAGGACCACCGCTGATGCCGAAGGCACCAGGCCACCGGCGAGGCCAAGTGCCACCAGCGACCTCCAGCCGAGATCGGGCGGCGGTTCATGATGGTGATCTCCACCATGACCGTGTGAATGTCCGTGACCGTGCGGGTGAGGGTGCACGTGTCGTCGGCCGCGCACGGCTCGCACGAGCATCACCACGCCGAGTCCGGTGACGATGATCGCTGATCCCGTGGCGAGCCACGGGTAGACCGCTTCCGGTCGGAACCGTGTCGAAGCTGTGGCGGTGATCAATCCGAGAACGGCCACGCCGAGCGTGTGGGAGACCGCCACGGCCAGACCGAGACCGGTGGCCTGCCTGCCCGTTCCGTTGCGCCCGACCAGATAGGCGGCCATGAGCGTCTTGCCGTGTCCCGGAGCAAGCGCATGGACGGCACCGAGTGCAATCGCTGCGGTGATCGCAACGAGACCGCCGGTCGAGCCGACCTGCTCCAGCGTCGAGCCGAGCCGGTCGACGAGAGAACCGCCGGACCCGGACGGTGCATCGTCGACGACCTCGGAGACGACTCGGTCCTCGAGCGTGATGGTGGCGGTTCGCACGTCCGAGGGTGTCCCGTTCGGATAGGCGGTGAGGATGTCGCTCGGTGACGTCGATGGGATGCCGGCCGCAGCAGCGCCCGTGACGACGATCTCTGCCCATCCGATGCGGTCCTCGTAGGCGTGATTCGACACGGCGACGACGGTCGTGGCGCGCTCCAGGTCGGCGGTGTATCCGCACTCGAGCCGGAGCGTATCGAGGTCGCTCTGCCCGGGTTCGAGCTCGGCCGACCAGGTTGCGCTTTCGAGAGAGACGGGACCGGTGTCGGTGTCCAGAACGATGTCGGAAACGAATGCTGCACACGAGGTGTCTGCATACTCGGTGAGTTCTGCGGTGGAGATCGCACCGTCTTCGTGCACGGGTTGCGGCCTCCAGGTCGCCGACCCCGAGGAGTGCGTCGAACTCGATCGCCGTGGCGACGGTCCGGGCCTCTTCGGTGGATGGAAGCGATGTGATGGTGTCCCGGGCACCGGAGAAGTCGTGAACGGCGAGTTGGGCGGTCGCAAGCGGTACGGCCACGGAAGGGTCCGGGACGAGCGGCTGGAGGAGGTCGATGCTGCGCCGATAGTCGTCCAGGCTGCTGGTGAGACCGGCGCGTTCGAGGTACAGCTCACCGAGCTTGGCTCGGTAGAAGTCGTTCGAGTCCGAGGAGTCGACCCGTTCGGAGAAGACACCGATCAGTCTGTCGACTTCGACGGAGTCGACCGCCTGTGATCGGATGGTGACGATCGGTGTGGGCTCGGTCAACGCACGGGCGGCATAGGTGCCGGCGACGACGAGGACGATGGCGGCGGAGAGCAGAATCCGTTCGTTTCATGGCGACTCCTCTGTGCCGGGGGGACCAGCCCCCCGGCACGTCGGGCATCTCAGCTGTTGGGGATGCCGAGGTACGGGAATGTGGTGAGGTAGTCGTCGTGAGGTCCGATGTTGTCGGTCGTCACGGCGCCATTGGTCACGATGCCCAACTCGACGTCGATGACGTCATCGGCGAGTGCTCGTCCATTGAGCGGGCCGACAGCCACGGTCGACGTGTCGTAGGTGACGACGTCCGGCAGCAACAGGTTCGCGATCGCAGTGGCTGCCTCGTCCGAGTAGACGTTGGACTCGCCGCCGAGCGCCGAGAACTTCTTGAGCGCATCGACTGCAAGCGGCACGAGTGCCTTGTCGTCCTTGGGCTGCAGCGAGTTGTACAGCTTTTTGATTTCGGTCGTGGCGTCACCCAGAACGAAGCGGGAGTTCACCACTGTGTTGATGGCGGGACGACCCATTCGGTCCACCTGCTGCCAGACGCCGCTCGAGTTCGGAGCCGTCGTGGTACCCCACACGCCGATGTTCGCGCCAAGATCGGAATCGGGCACCTCGATGACGATCGACAGTGTGTTGAGGTCGGCGAAGATGTCGGGTCCGGTACCGAGATCGAAGCCGGTGTCCTGGCCCTCGACCGTCTGGAGGAATCCGAACAGGTCGAAGAAGAACGGATCGGAGCGAAGACCCGTGAAGGCGTGGCCGCCGCCCTTGACCGCCACCGTCTCGCCGACCGGGCCGGTCGCAACGACGCGTCCCTTCGGCTCGAGATCGGTCGCCTTGCGACCCTCGACTCTTCGGATCTGCGTCTTCTGCTCACCGTTGTCCTGAGTGATGAAGTCGACCTGGTAGGTGATGTCCTCGACGGCGTCGCCGTTGGTGTCGATCCTGAACTGGTATCCGACGGTGTCCTTGTCTCCGAAGTCGGTGTTTGCCGACGCCAGCGGTGAGACCGTCATGGCCAGCACCGTGTTCGAGGGGTCGGCACCTTCGAAGACGTACACGTCGTTGATGTCGATATCGGCGCGATCCACGACTGGACTGTCGAGGTGATCGGCCGCGCCGGCGCCCATCACGGGCGCTGCAAGTGCGAGGACCAGCCCGGCGACCAGCGCCGGACGGATCAGTCTGCGCATTCTCATTGAGATGCTCCTGTCTCTCGGCGGCCGTTCTCGGCCGCTCTCGGACGAGGTTCGGAGCACGTGGCGCAGTGGATTGGTGGGCGGTTGTCGGGTGGCGTCAGTCTGCCGCTCGACCGAGCCCTTCGAGGATGAGATCGAGGATGAACTCGAAGTCTCCGCCTTCGTCGTCACCGATGTGGTACTCGACGTGTTCGATCATGTAGGGGAACTGGTCGGCATCGAGCGTCGCGATGAATGCGCGGGCTGCGTCGTCGCTGGAGTCGGCCGTCTCGGAGTAGTTCAACTGTTGAAGCGTGAAGCCGACGATGTGCATCGTCACGGCGTGGAACCCGTAGTGGGCGAGCCGAGCGGTGAAGCCGCCGAGCCGAAACGCTGCGAGGAGGTCTTCCATGCGGATGAGTCGGTTTGGGCCGGGCATCGTCTTCGACCACAGCGGCGCAGCCCATCGGTGTTCGAGAAGTACGTCGTGGGCGGAGATCGACATGTTGCGGACGGCCTCTCTCCACGGTCGCACGAGATCGAGTCGGGCCATGTCGCCGGCGATCCAGTCGACCATCCCGGTCAGCAGATCGTCCTTGTTGGTCGACGTGGTTGTAGAGCGACATCGCCTCGAAGCCGAGCGATGCTGCCAGCTTGCGCATCGACACCGCCTTCGACGCCGTCGCTGTCTGCGAGTTCCACGGCGGCTGCGAGGATGCGGTCTCGGGAGAGCGGGATGCGGATGTCGGTCATCGAAGTTCCTCTTGACGTACGTACAGCGTACATGTAGTGTACGGTGTACGTAGAACATACGGCGTACGTCGATCGGAGCACGGTCGACGACGACACGAGGAGAGACCACATGACAGCGCCTTCCATCGACACATCCGGCCAGGACGAGGCACACTCGGGATCCATGCGAGCCATCACCCACAACAGCTACGGCGGGCCGGAGGTGCTCGAACTCGGCGACGTCGCCCGTCCCGCGCCGACCGAGGGCCGCGTCCTCGTCAAGGTCGCTGCAGCGTCACTGAACGCACTCGACTGGCACCTGCTCACCGGCACCCCGTACTTCCTTCGGCTCATGAACGGCTTCGCACGCCGAAGCGGACCGGTGTCGGCGTCGACTTCGCCGGTGTGGTCGAGGCGGTCGGACCGGGAGTCGAGGGGCTGAAGCCGGGTGACGCCGTCTTCGGTGCCGCCGACGGCACCTGCGCCGAGTACGTGGCACCCAAGGCCGAGTACACGCTTCCGCTTCCCGAGGGCGTCGACTTCGATCAGGCGGCCACGTTCAACGTCGCCGCCATCACGGCACTCCAGGGGCTGAGGGACGGCGGCGAAGTGAAGGCCGGTCAACGGGTGTTGATCAATGGCGCAGCGGGCGGAGTCGGCACCTATGCCGTCCAGATCGCCAAGCTGTTCGGCGCGCACGTGACTGCGGTCTGCAGCGGCGGGAACGTCGAGATGGTCGAGGCGCTCGGGGCTGACGAGGTGATCGACTACACGACCACCGATGTCAGCGGCCTTGGCCTCACCTTCGACGTGATCTTCGACAACGCCGGAAGCCAGAGCGCCTCCAAGCTCGCCAGAATGCTCGAACCCGAGGGAATCGCCGTGATCATCACCGGACCCAAGAAGGGCAGGATCATCGGTCCGGTCGGTCACATCGCGCGTTCGAAGCTCAGATTCATGTTCGGTGACAAGAACGCGGCGATCATGAACGCCGAGACTCGGAGAGGCGATCTCGAGCAGATCGGGAAGTGGGTCGCGGACGGTTCGATCTCACCGGTCATCCACAAGACCTACTCGCTCGACGAGGCGGTCGACGCGGTCCGCCTGCTCGGCAGCGGGCACGCCCCGGCCAAGCTGGTGATCAAGCCGTAGGAGCGGCGTCCTGGCCGGTGGAACTCCGGTGTGGCTTCCCGGACTCGGGGCATATGCTCCGAGCATGGCTACGGCGACGGATCTCACGTATCGGCAGGTGACGATTCCGACAGAGCACGGAGGATGGAGTCTCACGTTGGAACCCGCGTTGCTCGGGCTGATCGTGGCTCCGAGCCTGGCGGGCGCCGCCCTCGCCGGGGCTGCGTTGGTTGCCTTCGTGTTGCGGACACCGCTCAAGTTGGTCTTCGTCGACGTCCTGCGCGGACGCCGCCTCAGGCGCACCGAACTGGCGATCCGGGCGGCGGCCGGACTGGCGATCCTCCTTGCACTCCTGATCGCCACGGCGGCGATGAACGGGGAACGCGCGCTGTTCTTGCCCCTCCTGGCTGCACTTCCGTTGTTCGCGGTCGAGTTCGGTTATGACGTCAGATCCCGGAGCCGTCGGCTCGTGCCCGAGTTGCTCGGCACGATCGGCATCGGCTCGGTGGTTGCTTCGATCGTCCTCGCAGAGGGCGGCGCTCCGGCCCTCGCCTATGGCCTGTGGTTCGTGGTCGCCGCCCGGGCCGTGGCTGCCATCCCATTCGTGAGACTCCAGTTGAGACGCGCCAAACACCAGCCCGCCGGTGTCGGGAGCTCCGACATCGCACAAATGATCGCCGTGGTCGTGGTGATCATGGGAGCGTTCGTCGCCGACGTTTCTCCGGCCGCGATCGGTGCGATCCTCGGTCTCGGCGCCTTTCACGCCGTCGCCGCGCGCTTGCCGGTACCGCGGGTCGCCATCGTCGGAGCCCAGCAGGTGGTGCTCGGCCTGACCGTCGTCCTCATCGCCGGCCTCGCAGCCGTCGCCCCGTAGGTAGGGTCCGGAACATGAGCCGCTCCATCCTCTCGGACGCCTTCGATCATCATGTCTGGGCCACGGTCCATCTCCTGGACGCCTGCGCAGCGCTGACGCCGGAACAGCTCGACGCCACGGTCACAGGGACGTACGGAACGATCCTCGACACGCTGCGTCACATCGTCGGTGCAGATGTTGCATACCTCGAGGTGCTGGCAGGCGATCAGGCGGACTTCGAGGAGGGAGACGCGACGCTCGGGGACCTCAGGTCCAGAATGGTCGGCCACCTCCGGGCATGGGCCGGGGTCATCGCCGACGACCCGGATCCCGACACCGAGGTGATCCGGTATCGAGACGACGGCTCGGAGGGGCATGCGCCCACCGGCATTCGCCTGGCACAGGCGCTCCATCACGGAACCGATCACCGCAGCCAGGTGTGCACGACGCTCACCGCGCTCGGTATCGAGCCACCCGAGATCGACGTCTGGGCGTTCGCCGAGTCCCAGGGGCGATACCGCGAAGTGCCTCCTCCGGAGTGAGAGAAGTCGAGATGGAGCGGCCGCCACTGTCGAAGGTGCAACGAACGATCGCTGCGCTGCACGTGTTTCTCGCCCTGGTCTTCGCGATCGTCGGGATCCTCGATACGAGCGGAAGCGACGGCTGGTCGGATCTCGCGATACTGGCGGTTGGCCTCATCGCCGGCATCTACTTGCTCGCCACTGCCACCGTCATGGCCGTGGCCCGGTACGTGATGTCGAGCAATGCAGCCCGAACCGCGCTGCTGGTGCTCGGGCCGCCGGCGTTGATGGTGATCGCCATCCTCCTCGTTCGCGGGGGATGAAGGGCGTTGCGCCGGCCGATCTCCGTCCCGCGACCCGATTCGATACGCTCGATTGCCCATCCCCGATGAAGGAGCCCAGCGATGAAAGTCGCCTACGTACTCAACACGCCACGAGCCGCCAGCTACAAGGTCGCCCAGATGATCCTGCCACAGCTCGAAGCCGGGACCCACGGTGTCGAGGTCGTCGGAATCTTCTTCTTCGACGACAACGTCTGGGCGCTCCGAAAGGGTGATCCCATCGGTGAGCGGCTGGCTGCCATCGCCGAGGACACCGGGATGTTGATCATGGCCTGCGACAACTGTGCCCTCGAGCGCAACCTGGCCAAGGGTGCTCCCCGCTGGTGTGACCCGGCTACCGGACAGGGGCGGACCGAAGCCGCCGAGTGCGAACCGGTCGACATGGTCGACGGCGCGACCGTCGGGTGCTTTCCCGATCTGTACACGGCGCTCGCTGCCAACATGCCCGACCAGGTGATCAGTCTCTAGGTCGAGACCAGGTCCTTCCCGCCGCGGAATGCCTGACGCCAGCTCACACGACGGGTCGCCTGGGTGATTCCGCCCAGGTACACCCGAGCGCCGATGCGAACGGTCACCCAGGTGGCAGCGACCATCAATGCCGTCGCGAGGATCAACTCCCAGGTCTCCACCGATCCGGAGGCGATCCGTCCCGGCATCAGCATCGGGGTCCAGAACGGGACCAGCGACATGATGCGCGAGATCACTTCGGCGCCGGACGAGAACGCGATCACACCGACCGTGTAGCCGAGGCCGGGGAGGATATTGAGTGGCGTGATGACGCTGCCCGCCTCCTGGGAATCGGCGGCGAGTGAGCCGGCTGCTGCGTACACGCTTCCATAGAACGCGAAGCCGAGAACGAACCAGAACGTCGACCATCCCCAGGCCGACGCCGCCACCGCCGGGACCTCGAGTTGGTCGAGCATTGAAGCGGTGCCCAGCGCCGCTCCGGCCACGAGCATCAACTGGGCGAGCCCCAAGCCGCCGAGCGCGACCATCTTGGCGGTGAGCAACTGGGTCGGGGTGATCGCCCCGAGGATCAGCTCGGCCACGCGGTTGGCCTTCTCCTCGACGACCCCGTACGCGATCCACTGTCCGTAGGCGAGGATCGCGATGAACATCACGATCACGGTGATCACCGACACCAACATCACCCCCTCGTCCTCGGGCTCGTAGTCGATGGTCTCGCCCATGATCGGTGCCTGAAGCGATGCGACTGCATCGGCATCGAGTCCGAGATCGGCCGCGGCAGCCTGGAGGTTCACACTGCTCATGGCCGACGACCACCGTGTCGAGAATCCAGCGAGGCGTCGACGCTGCCCAGACGACATTGTGGGCGTCCACCACCAGCGCATCGATCTGTCCGGATCGCAGGAGCTCCATGCCCTCTTCGCGTTCGAAGCTCTCGACGCTCACCATCACCTCGCCGTACAGATGGCTGGGGATCTCCGCTTCCATCGCTTCGGTGGAGGCCGGGTCCACCATTCCGACCGACAACGCCGGCGGTCCGTCGTCGGTTGCGGTGATCGAAGCGGCAACGAGACCACCGACGACCAGCGTCACGGCGATCGCCGTCGTGATGAGGAAGGCCTTCCTGCGCGAATACACCTCTCTCCAGGCGGCCAATCCGATCAACCCGAACCCGCTCACGACGTGGCTGCCTCTCTGAACACCTCGGACAGCGGCGGCGGCTCGTATACGAACCGGGTGACCCCGGCTCCGGACAGCACACCGGCGACGGACTCGAGGCTGATCCCCGGGGCGAGCCGCACCCGCGCTCTCCCTGCCGACTGCTGAACGACTTCGGAGCCCGGGAGAGCGGTGATCCACGACGTGCTCTCGCCGGTCGCTTCGACGTAGCGGGTGTCGGACGCCGCCCGCAACTCGTCGACCGCCCCTTCGAGAACGACCCGACCGTGGTGCATGATCACCACCTCGCGGCAGAGGTCCTCGACCACGTCCAGCTGATGGCTCGAGAAGAGGATGGCCGTTCCCCGGGCCGCCAGCTCCGCGAGGACGCCCGCCATGAACTCGCTCGCGATGGGGTCGAGTCCGGCGAAGGGCTCGTCGAGGATCACCAGCTCCGGGTCGTGGATCAGTGCTGCGATCAGCTGCACCCGCTGCTGATTGCCGTGAGACAGCTCGTTGACCCGCGACGTGGCGCGATCCGCCAGTGCGAACTCCTCGAGCCAACCGTCGGCCGCCGCACCGGCATCGAGCTCGCTCATTCCGTGGAGTCGCCCGAGGTAGACGAGCTGCCACCGCACCTCCAGCTTCGGATACAGGCCGCGCTCCTCGGGCATGTACCCGAATCTGCGGCGCGTGCCGGCGTCGATGGCCGATCCGTGCCACGTGATGGTGCCCCCGTCCGGGCGGATCAAGCCGAACACGGCACGCATCAGGGTGGTCTTCCCGGCTCCGTTCGGGCCGAGCAGCCCGAGCATCTGACCGCTCTTCACTTCGAGGGAGCATCCGTCGAGCGCGGTCACCGGACCGAAAGTCTTCTTCAGGCGGTCGATCGTGAGCACCGCTCCGATTCCGTTCGACGACGCTTCGATCGTCTGGCGACACGGCCACTGGGTTCCAGGGCTGAAGGTCACGATCGGTGCCGTGCCCGATCGTCCCGTCGCCGGGGCAGGACCAACGCCCCTTCAAGGCGAATCCGGCCGGCCATATGGTCGAAGCGACGTGACAAGGATGAACGGACAAGCCGATACGGAGGTCCACGGGACCGTCAGGTCCGTGCGAGGCAGCGTCATCGACGTCGTCTTCCCGGACCGGCTACCCGAGATCCGCGACCTCGTGTGGGTGGGTGATGGGATCGCCGCAGAGGTGTCGGCACACGTCGACATGTCGACCGTCCGCTGTCTCGCCATGAACCGGACCCAGGGTCTGGCTCGGGGCGACCCCGCCGTGTCCCACTGCCGGCCGCTCTCGGTGCCCGTGGGAGACGGCCTACTGGGGAGAGTCATCGACGTCTTCGGCCGTCCGATCGATGGAAAGGGGGAACTCGCCGCCGACGAGATGCGGTCGATCTATCAGCCGCAGGTCCCGCTCCGGAGACGGTCGACGAGCTCGGAGATCTTCGAGACCGGCATCAAGGCGATCGATGTGCTCACCCCGCTGGAACGGGGAGGCAAGGCAGGTCTGTTCGGGGGTGCCGGTGTCGGCAAGACCGTTCTGATCATGGAGATGATCCACAACATGGTCGGCCGCGGAGAAGGGGTGAGTCTCTTCTGTGGGATCGGCGAGCGATCACGCGAAGCAGAGGAGCTGTATCGCGAGCTCACCGAGACCGATGTGCTCGGCGAGGTCGTTCTGGTGTTCGGGCAGATGAAGGAGGAGCCGGGGGCGAGGCTGCGGGTGGGCCACACGGCGCTGACGATCGCCGAGTTCTTCCGGGACGTACGTCGACAAGACGTTCTTCTCCTGATCGACAACATCTTCCGGTTCGTCCAGGCCGGTGCCGAGGTGTCGGGATTGATGGGTCGGATCCCATCTCAGCTCGGCTATCAGCCGAACCTCGCCACTGAGCTCTCCGAACTCGAGGAGCGGATCTGCAGCACACCCGACGGGGCGATCAGCTCGATCCAGGCCGTGTACGTGCCGGCCGACGACTTCACCGACCCCGCAGCCGTGCACATCTTCGGGCATCTCTCGGCGTCGGTGGTGCTGTCCCGCGATCGGGCCAGTGAAGGTCTCTACCCGGCCGTCGATCCGCTGCGCTCGGAATCGAAGATGCTCGTGCCTCAGATCGTCGGGCACCATCACTACGAGATCGCCCGCGCCGTTCGCAGGACCCTCGCGGCGTACGAAGACCTGAAGGATGTCATCGCCATGCTCGGCATGGACGAGCTGTCCGAAGAGGATCAGCGCATCGTGGGACGGGCACGACGGCTCGAACGATTCCTCACCCAGCCCCTGTTCGTCACTGAGCGGTTCACCAACATGGAGGGGAGGCACGTCGCCCTCCAGGATGCGCTCGGAGGCTGTGAGCGCATCCTGGCCGACGAGCTCGCCGCCGCCGAGGAGAGTGATCTCTTCATGATCGGATCGATCGACGAGGCCTTCGGTCGGATGCGGGGGCGCCAGGAGGTGAACGCGTGAGGCTCGTGGTCGCGCTTCCGCATCGCATCGAGATCGACACCTCCGTCGACAAGGTCGGCGCCGAAGGTCTCCATGGCGCCTTCACCATGCTTCCGCACCACCTCGACCACGTCGTGCTGTTGACGTCGGGCATCCTCACCTATCTCCCGCACGGCGATCCCGACGAGCGATATGTCGCAGTGAAGGGCGGCGTGCTGACCAAGGTCGGGGCCGACGTTCGTGTTGCGACCGTCGCCGCCGTGCAGGGTGATCGCCTCGAGGACCTGGAGCGGACGGTGGTGAGGGCGTTCCGTCGACTCGACGAGCGCGAGCGCGACGCCCGGGCGGCGATGACGAGGATCGAGAGCCACGTCCTCGCCGAGATGTTCGAATTCGAGGAGGAGTCGTGAACGAGGACGATCGTCGTCAGTTCGGTCAGACCGTGGGCCGCAAGGCCGATCGCCGACTCGCGGCGCGGCGCCGCGGCGACGACGTGTGGTTCTGGCTCGGGATGCTCGGTCTCATCGGCTGGTCGGTCGCGATCCCGACGGTGGCCGGTGTCGCGCTCGGATTGTGGCTCGAGCGGATCGCGCCGGCCCCGTTCTCCTGGGTGCTGACGATGCTCGTCCTCGGGCTGGCGCTGGGCCTGTTGAACGCCTGGATGTGGGTGCGACGCGAGTCGGCCGACGAATCCGACTCGCCGGACGAGGAGGTCGAATCGTGATCGGCGACATCGCCGTTGGTGCCCTCGTCGGTCTCGTCGCCGGACTGGTCTTCTTCGGCGGTCTCCGTTGGACCGTGTCGAGACTCGACACGGCCCGTCGTCCCGCTGTCCTGGTGGTCTCGAGCCTGTTGGTTCGCGTGGCCGTGGTGGCGGGGGCCTTCGTGGTGTTCTCCGGCGGGAGTCTCACCCGTGTCCTCGCTGGGCTCGGTGGGCTCCTCGTCGTGCGGACGCTCATGGTGTCCGCCGCCAGACGTGAGCTCGCCGCGATGGAGGTGGCGTCATGGACGTGACCCAGCTCAGCCCCGACGAGGTCGTCTACTGGGAGTGGGGCTTCTTCCAGATCAACGCGACGATCGCCTTCACCTGGGCCGTGATGGCGTTGATGATCGGAGGTGTCTGGCTCGCCACCCGCCATCTGACCGACTCCTCCGACGTGCCTCGAGGGCAGAACGCCCTGGAGACCGTTGTCGACTACATCAACGGTCAGATCCGCGAGATCAGCGGTGGCGACAGACCCGAGCCCTATCTGCCGTTCATCGGCTCCCTGTTCCTGTTCATTGCCGTCGCGAACCTCCTCACCATCTTTCCCGGATACGTGCCTCCGACGGCCTCGCTCTCGACGACTGCGGCGCTCTCGATCGCGGTGTTCCTGGCAGTCCCGGTGTTCGGCGTGACTCGACAGGGGTTGAAGACATATCTGCGCCACTACATCGAGCCGAATCCGATCATGCTTCCCTTCAACGTGATCGGCGATCTCTCCCGGACATTGGCGCTGGCAGTGCGTCTGTTCGGGAACATCATGAGCGGCACGAAGATCGTCGCCGTGCTGGTCGGGATCATCCCGCTGGTCTTCCCGATCGTCTTCCGAGCGCTCGGTCTGCTCACCGGTCTCATCCAGGCCTACATCTTCGCCGTGCTCGCCATGGTCTACATCGCATCCGCGATGTCCGTCTCAGTAGAGACCGAACCATCCCGGGCCGACGGCGACTCGATTCACCCCGACGAAAGGAACAACTCGTGGACGCCCAAACAGTGATCGGGCTCGTGTCGGTGATCACCGCCGGCCTGACGATCGCCATCGGTTCGATCGGCCCTGCGTTCGGTGAGGCCCGGGCGCTGGACCGCGCCCTCGCCTCGATCGCCCAGCAGCCGGATGAGGCGGGACGGATCACCAGGACGGTCTTCGTCGGTCTGGCGTTCATCGAATCGACGGCGATCTACTGCTTCGTGATATCGATCATCCTGATCTTCGCGAACCCGTTCTGGAACCAGGTGATCGGAGGGTGAGCCGACCATGTTGATCGACTGGTTCACGGTCGTTGCCCAGCTCGTGAACTTCCTCATCTTGGTGGTCGCGCTCAAGTTCCTGCTATACGACCGGGTTCTCGAGGCGATGGATCAACGCCGGAGACGATTCATGGAGCGCGAGGTCGAAACCCAACGGCTTCTTTCCGAAGCCTCCGACGAGGCCGAGCGCATCAAAGCCGATCGGGAGGATCTCGAGGCGAACTGGGAGGAGATGATCGCCGAAGCGCGCCGTGAGGCCGCCGATCGTCGTCGGGAGCTGCTGGAAGAGACCCGTGCCCAGGTCGAGGTTCGTGAGGAGCAGTGGATGGCATCGCTTCGCGACAGCCAGGATCGACTCCTCGATCAACTGCAGCAGGAAACGGGGGAGCGGGCCATCGAAATCACGCGTCATGCGGTGCGCGATCTGGCGGACACCGACCTCGAGGCGTCGATCGTCGACGTGTTCCTCGAACGGCTCTCCGAACTCGACGGATCCGGGGAGTCCGAGGTGGTGGCCGCACTGCGGTCCGACGGTCGGGATCCGGTCGTCGTGCGGACGTCGTTCGCGCTGACGGAGTCCCAGCGGGACGCCGTGCGGACCACGTTGCACCGGATCATCGCCGACCCGTCTCGGGAGATCGAATGGATCCGCGACCCGGACCTGGTCGCCGGTGTGGTGATCGTGGTCGGAGCCCGGACCATCGGCTGGACCATCGACACCTACCTCGCTGCAGTCCGGGCAGGCTTCGCAGAGATTCTTCGCCATCAGGTGGAGGACTCGCAGTCCGTCACCGAGGTGAGCAGAGTGCCATGACGACGTCCGACCGGCTGGTGGGATTCGATGTCTGGCACGCCGCGCTGTCCGATCGGCTCGCCCGACTGGACGACGTCACGAGGTCTCAACAGACCCGGCCGGTGGTGGAGGAGATCGGCCGAGTGCTTCGTGTCGACGGCGGGATCGCCGAGATCGAGGGACTCCCCGGCGTGGGCTCGGAAGAGTTGGTCAGATTCGCACGCGGTCACCTCGGAATGGCCTATGACCTCTCTGCGGATCGGGTCGGGGTGATCCTCCTGGACGAGATGGGTGGGACGAGCGCCGGCGGTCCCGTTCGACGAACCGGCATGGTGATGAGCGCACCGGTGGGCGCCCGGGATCGTCGGCCGGGTGATCGATCCGACGGGCCGACCGCTGGACGACGGCGGTCCCGTGCCCTCTCGGGAGCAATGGCCGATCGAGCGACCCGCCACCGACATCATGAAGCGGGCGCCGGTCGACACGCCGCTCCAAACCGGGATCAAGGCGATCGACGCGCTCGTGCCGATCGGGCGTGGCCAGCGCGAGCTCATCCTCGGCGACCGGCAGACCGGCAAGACGGCGATTGCCGTGGACACGATCATCAACCAGCGCGACCAAGGGGTCGTCTGCATCTACTGCGCAATCGGGCAGCGGAGCTCCGCCGTCGCGCAGACGGTCGCAGACCTCCGGGAGGCCGGCGCGATGAGCTACACCGCGGTCGTGGTTGCGACCGGGGACGACCCGCCCGGCCGCCAGTTCATCGCCCCCTACGCCGCCACCTCGATGGCCGAGTACTTCATGGAGCGTGGGGACGACGTGCTGATCGTGTACGACGACCTCACCCGTCACGCCCGGGCCTATCGGGAGCTCTCCCTCCTACTGAGGCGCCCCCCCGGGCGCGAGGCCTATCCGGGAGACATCTTCTACATCCACTCGCGACTGCTGGAGCGTCACACGAGGGTCACAGGGGCGGGCTCGATGACGGCGCTGCCCATCGTCGAGACGCAGGCGCAGAACATCTCCGCGTACATCCCGACCAACCTCATCTCGATCACCGACGGGCAGATCTATCTGTCGCCCAAGCTCTTCCAGCACGGGGTCCTTCCGGCGATCGACATCGGCCGCTCGGTGTCGCGCGTCGGAGGACAGGCGCAGATGCCGGCCTACCGGGCGGTGACCGGGGACCTCCGCCTGTCGTACAGCCAATTCGAGGAACTCGAGCGGTTCAGCCGCTACGGCGCCCGGCTGGAACGTGAGAAGGAGCGGGCGCTCGAACGCGGTCGGAGGGTGCGCGAGGTCTTGAAACAGGCACGGTACGAGCCGATGAGCCTGCGCGAGCAGATCGCAACGCTGGTAGCCGTCACCGACGGCGTCTTCGACCAGGTGCCGATCGGTGACGTAGAGCGGGTGTCGCGCCGGCTCGCGCGTGACCTCGTGAGCCGCCACACCGAGCCGTTCGACGCAGTCGCGGCGGGGCGTCGGCTCACGACCGAACAGCTCGACGAGCTCCGAGAGACGGCGCACCGCATCGTCGCGACGCCGGGATGGTGACCCGATGCCGACGATCGAAGGCCTGAGTCGGCAGATCCGAGTCGGTGAGGAGCTGCACACCGTCGTCGGCACCATGAAGGGCCTGGCGGCGGTGGCCATCCACGATTTCGAACACGCCGTTCGAGCGCTCAGTGAGTACACGACCACCGTCGAACAGGGACTGCAGATCCTTCTGTCGCTCCGGAGCGAACCGTTCCCGACTCCCCATGTCGAGACCGGCCGGACGGCTCTGATCGTCATCGGGACCGATCAGGGTCTGTGCGGGCCGATCAACCGTGAGATCGTCGCCGCCGCGGTCGAATGGTGCTCGGTGCACGATCTCGATCCGGAGCGACGGGTGATCGTCACGTTGGGTCTCAGAGCCGAGCGGGAGCTGGAGATGGCCGGACTCGAGCCGGATCAGACCGTCGAGTTGCCGGGTTCGGTGGAGGCGATCAGCCGTGTGGTGGACGATCTCATCGTGAGGATCGATCGTTGGAGGGCCGAGCTCGATGTCTCCCGCGTGGTGGTCGCCTTCCAGCACCCGATTCAGCGCACACAGCGGGCCTCGCGGATGTTCCAGGTCTTCCCCCCGGACACCCACCGTCTCCACGCCATCGCCGCTCGTCCGTGGCCGACGCGCATGCTCCCGGGAACCCCGCATGCGCCGGAGCAGCTGACGGCCGGCCTGCTGCGCCAGGACCTGTTCATCGCCCTGTTCCGGGCGATCGCCGAGGCGAAGACGGCCGAGCACGGTGCACGCCTGTCTGCCATGCAGGCGGCCGAGCAGAACATCGACGAACGGTTGACAACGCTCCGCACCCGGTATCACCAGCTGCGCCAGGCGCTGATCACCGAAGAGCTGTTGGACGTCGTCTCCGGGTTCGAGGCTCTTGACAGCTCGTACTAAGTACGGGTAGAGTCCCTCGTACTAAGTACGAGAGGCATCGCCTCACGAGTCACACAGGAGACCCCACGATGACCACCACCACGATGACGGCCGCGACGCCGGTCCGCTCCACCCTCGACGATCTCTCGCCGCAGCGAGCTGCCAGGTACTCGGGATTCGCCTATCTGGCACTGTTCGTGCTGGCGATGTTCGCCAACTTCTTCGTCCGCGAGGGTCTGGTCGTCTCCGGCGACGCCGCAGCGACGTTCTCCAACATCGCCGAATCCGAGACGCTGTTTCGCTTCGGCCTCGTCGCATTCCTTGCGATCTTCGTCCTCGATGTCGGGATCGCCTGGGGACTGCACGTCGTCTTCGAGCGGGTGTCCCGACAGGTGTCCCTGGTCGCCGCATGGTTCCGCCTGACCTACACGGTCTTCCTCGGTGTGGCGGCGATCTTCTTCTTCCTGGCGCTCGAGCTGGTGAGCGGTGCCGGCCACCTGACGGCATTCGCCCAGTCGCAGCTCGAGTCGCAGGTGATGCTCGCCGTGAACGCCTTCAACTACACGTGGCTGATCGGCCTGGTCGCCTTCGGCTTCCACCTTGCCGTGATCGCCTACCTGATGATCCGATCGGCCGCCGTGTCGCGGGTGCTCGCAGCGTTGCTCGCCACGGCCGGTGCCGCCTACGTCATCGACACGACGGCCTTCACGCTGCTCTCCAACTACGCCGACTACCAGGGAGCCTTCCTGGCGATGGTGGCGATCCCATCGGTGATCGGTGAGCTGGCCTTCACGATCTGGCTGCTGCGGGGCGGGATCAAGGGTCTCGGCACCGCCTGATCAATGAGTCGTACGTCGTCTCCGGTCGGGGCCTTCGACCGGAGACGATCGGCCCCCAGCGATGCGATGATCAGACCATGATCGACTCACACGATTACCTACTCCACATCGAAGGCACCGGCCCCAAGACCGGCATCATGACCGCCGACGAGGACGGGCTCCCTGCGCTGCACGTGGCATCGCCGCCCGAGTTCGGAGGACCCGAAGCCATCTGGAGCCCCGAGCACCTGTTCGTCGCTGCGGTCTCGAGCTGTCTGATGACCACGTTCCGGAGCATCGCCGAGCTGTCCAAGCTCGACATCGTCGCCTACAGCGACGACCCGGTGGGCCATCTCATTCGCGACGAGTCACGCATGTACCGGATCGAGTCCGTCACGCTGCGCCCCCGGGTCACGATCGCCGACCCCGAGAAGGTCGATCGGGCGCTTCGATTGATCGAGAAGGCGGAACGGGCCTGTCTCGTCAGCCGTTCCGTGAGCGCCGAGATCCATCTCGAGCCGACGGTGGACGTCGTCGAACCGGTCTGATCAGCGTTCGTCGGAGAGGTGCTGGGCGAGCTTCTTGCCCATCGCGTCCACGAAGGCCGGCGGTCCGGTCATCGAGATCACGATCCCCTCGATGGCGTCGCGTGCCGACCTCGTCACATCGGGGTAGAAGGCCGAGCCCATCTCGATGAACCTGTCGACCTGTGAGCGGTCTGTCGTCGTCACGATCTCGAACCCCGAATCGATCCGTCTGGCGGAGATCAGCCGTCCGTAGATCTCGTCTCCGAGCGCACCGAACTCGATCAGCACGCTGTCGTCGTGGCCGCCGATCTTCGAGAGGAAGGGAAAGTCCTCCGGCCGGATCGTCAGCCGGGCGAGCGGGCGGACCGGTTCGTGAGACGCCCACTCGTTCGACAGCGGGCCACCCGGATAGAACGGCAGGCGTTCGAACGAACCGCGGGGCAGCAGGTAGAGCGCTCCCGTCGTGAACGGGGCGTGCTCCAACAGCTCGTGGTGGATCGAGAAGTGATAGAGGTCGAGCGTTTCGTCGGCCGACTGGTATCGGATCACGCCGTTCCGGATACTGCCCTCGAGGCGGCGGCGATCGACGACCGCGAAGAACATGGACCACAGCCCGTCGTGCGTCCCGTACACCGCGCCCAGATTGCCCCTGCCGCCGGTGTCTCCGAGCTCCATCGAGGCGCGCACCGGTCGGAACTCGTCGATGTCTCGCCGGTTCGAGCCATGGAAGATGACCGTATCTCGAGCCATCAGCCACTGGACGAACGGCGTCGGCGGCGTCGGAAGGTCGTCGTCGATGGTGCGGCCGTCCTGTGTTGTCGTGATCTCGTCGAAAAGCGCTCGATATCGCCGCTCGATGTCCTCGTCGATGACGAGGGGCGGCGCCGCCAATCCCGAGCCGGGAGGGGGAGAACTCGATCGATCGAGCGGCGTGAGCAGTGGTGCACCGCCGACCATGCCGATCGGGTCGCCGAGCTCGTCGAGTGCGAACGAGATCCGGGATCCCCCGAACTGGCCACCCCGGACGACGTACTCGCCCTCTCCGATCTCCTCGAGCCTGCTCTCGAAGCCTTCGGGAGCCTCGGGAAACGCGATCGCCAGGTCGTCGCCGATCTCGACGATGTCGACATCCATCCCGACCATGGACCAGGCGCCGATGAGCCGCGCCCGATTCACGTTCGGCGTGGCGGGATCTCGCTCATGCGTGGGATGGTACCCAGCTCGGCTTCGACCGCCTCGAGGTGGCGAACGCATTCGGAGATCAGTTCCACGAGCGCGGCCCGGTCGACGCCCTCCAGACTCTTGAGTTGGACCGTGGATTTGCTCGACGTGTGCGGCCCGAGCCGCTCGAGGACGTCCTCGAAGCCGCGCAACCCGGACATGACGTAGAGCGTCAGTCTGTCCTTGCGAGGGGCGAGGCCGATCTGGAAGAAGTCGCCTTCCTGGCCGCTTGCGTACCGATAGTGGTATTGGCCGAACCCGACTGTGCCCGCACTCCAGACCCGAGCCGGTTCGCCGGTGACCTCAGCCATGATCTCGACCAGCGTGGTTGCGTCGGCCCGGCGCCCGGCATGCGACACCGCATCGATGACCTCCCGGACCGCTTCCGAATCCGACATGTCCGCCTACCCGTTGTTCCGGCGACGCACGAAGACCTTGCGGATCTCCTCGACCCACAGGACCGCCGAGGACAACGCCAGCGTGATCGCCCAGTCCCCGAGGGACATCGGTGCGGTGTCGAAGGCCTCGTTGAGGAACGGGGCGTGGACGACGAGCACCTGGAGGAGGAACGTGAGGATGGCGGCGCCGGTGAGCCACTTGTTGCGGACCTGATGGAGCACGCTCGTGGAGTACGACCGTGAGTTGAAGGCGTTGAAGATCTGAGCGAGCACCACCGTCGTGAAGGCGTGCGTGCGCGCACTGGTGAGATCGCCGGTCCCATCGAGCAGGCCGCCGGTCAGCTCGAGATCGAAGGCGACCAGTGCCGAGAGGGCGACGGTGAGCCCGGTCAATCCGACGACCCGACCCATCTTGGCGTCGATCATGCGGTCGTCGATCCGTCTCGGCGGGTCTGCCATCAGGTCGTCGATGGTCGGATCGATCCCGAGCGCCAGGGCCAGCCCGCTGTCGGTGAGCAGGTTGATCCACAGGATCTGTGTGGCCAGGAGCGGGACGGCGAGCCCGTCGATGCCGGCTTCCAGGCCGATCATGCCGGCGCCGATCACACCGAGGAAGACGACCAGGACCTCACCGAAGTTCGAACCGAGCAGGTATCGGAGGAACTTGCGGATGTTCTCGAAGATCGCTCGCCCTTCGCGCACGGCGGCGACGATCGTGGCGAAGTCGTCGTCGGTGAGGATCATGTCCGCGGCTTCCTTCGACACCTCGGTCCCGGTGATGCCCATCGCCACGCCGATGTCCGCTCGTCGCAGCGCGGGAGCATCGTTCACCCCGTCCCCGGTCATCGCCACGATGTGGCGCTGTCGTTTCAGGGAGTCGATGATCCGCAACTTGTCTTCGGGGGCGACCCGGGCGAACACCGACGCCTCCCGCGCGGCTCGATCGAACTCCTCGGAACTCATCGCCTTCACCTCGGCGCCCGTCACCGTCCGGCTGCCGGGACCGGCGATCCCGAGATCCTCGGCGATGCGGGTTGCGGTCAACGGGTGATCGCCGGTGATCATGACGACCCGGATGCCCGCGGTCCTGGCTTCGTCGATGGCGTCTCTCACCTCCGAGCGGGGCGGATCGATGATCCCCACCACACCCACGAGGGTCAGGTCGTTCTCGAGCTTCTCTTCCTCGACACCATCGAGTTGGTTCGTGCGGCGATAGGCGACCGCCAGCGTCCGAAGGGCCTGGTCGGCCAGGTCATTGACGGTTCCGAGGATCTCTTCCCTTCGTGCCGGGCTGAGATCGACCTCTGTTCCCGCCCGGTACTCACGAGTGCACCGGTCGAGCAGCACGTCCGGGGCGCCCTTTGCGACGATGACCATGCCGTCCTCCACGTCGTCCTCGTCCACCGTCGTCATCATCTTTCGCTCCGACGAGAACGGGATCTCGGCGATGCGCCGGTATCGGCGAAGCCGCTCCTCGGTGATCCCCAGCTTCTGCTCGGCGACGAGGAACGCCGCCTCGGTCGGGTCGCCCTGGATCTCCCAACGCCCGTCGTCGGTCTCGCGTGTCGAGGCGTCGTTGGCCATGCTCCCACCCCGGAGCACGAGGTGGACCTCGTGGAGGAGCGGGCCTGAGGGCAGCGGGGTGTCCTCGACCACGGCTTCGCCCACCGGGATGTATCCGGTCCCGGTGATCTGGACCTCACCCGAGGCGGTGACGACCTTCTCGATCGTCATCTCGTTTCTGGTGAGCGTCCCGGTCTTGTCGCTGCAGATCACCGATGCCGAGCCCAGCGTCTCGACCGAGGACAGCTTCTTGACCAGCGCGTTGCGGGCCGCCATGCGTTGTACGCCGATGGCGAGGACGATCGAGACGATCGCCACGAGACCCTCGGGGATGGCCGCGACCGCGAGTGACACCCCTACGAGGAGGACTTCGACGACGTCGGAGACGGTGTCGATCCCGGTGACGAGCAGCACGGAAGCGACGACGATCGCCGACAACACGAGGACGACCACGCCCAGTACCCGCCCGACCCTGGTCAACTCGATCTGGAGTGGGGTCGGATCCTCTTCGGACTCCTCCAGCATCGAGGCGATCGAGCCCATCTGGGTCGACATGCCTGTTTCGACGACGACGGCGATGCCGCGACCGGCGGTGACGACCGTCCCGTTGAACACCATGTTCGTGCGATCCGCCAGCACGGCGTCATCTTCCAGCGGCTCGGTCTGCTTGGAGACGGGCTGGCTTTCACCGGTCAGTGAGGCCTCGGCGACCCGGAGAGATTCGGATGTGACGACGCGTGCGTCGGCGCTCACGGCGTCACCCTCCGAGAGGAGCAGGACGTCGCCGGGAACCAGTTCGGACGAGGGGATGGCGAGCCGCTCGCCGCCTCGCCACACCGTCGCCTGCGTCGCGGTCATCTTCTGGAGCTCGGCGACGGCGTCGTCGGCCTTCAACTCCTGCCACAACCCGAGAGCGGCATTGGCGATGAGGATGATCGCGATGACGATCGGCTCGTACGGTGTCTCATCGCCGCCTTCGAAGAACCATGCGAGCAGCGAGATCGCCATGGCCACGATCAGCATGATCACCAGCGGATCCGAGAACTGGGCGGCGACCCGACTCCAGATGCTGATGCCTTCGCCGGTCTCGAGTTCGTTTCGTCCGTACTGCTCGAGGCGGCGGGCCGCTTCCTCCTGGCTCAAGCCGGTTTCGAGGTCCGTCTCGAGCGCGGTGACGATGTCTGCGCCTGTCGTCTGGTGGGGCCGTGTCACCGTTCGGCCGAGGGATGTCGTCATGCAGCGTCCATTATCGACGCCCCACAGTGTGGTCGGATCCCGGCCGAACGCAGATCTTCTGTCAGCCGGGCGGCTCTCCGAGGGGGAACCTGAGGAAGAACGTGGTTCCGACTCCTGGCCGGACCTCGAACGAGAGTTCGCCGCCGTGCTGTTCGACCATCACGGATCGGGCGATCGCCAGACCCTGGCCAGAGCCCTTTCCGACCTCCTTGGTGGTGAAGAACGGCTCGAAGATACGGTCCTGGATGTGCTCGGGGATCCCGCCGGCGTCGTCCTCGATCGACACGACGACTGCGTTCCCGTCGACGCCTGTGGCGATCGTGATCAGTCCCTTCTCGCCGTCCGGCAGCTTCTCCGCGAGCGCCTGAGCGGCGTTCACGATCACGATGAGCAGGGCCTGGTTGACAGGCCCTCCCAGCGCCGAGACCATCGGGAGGTCGGGGTCCAGGTCGGTCTCCACCTCTGCGACGTACTTCCACTCGTTCCGGCAGATCGTCATCGTGCTCTCGATGGACTTGTTCAGATCCAGCGGCGATTTGACCTCTTCACCCGGGTGCGAGAAGTCCTTCAGCGCCCGCACGATCTCGGCCACTCGGCCGACGCCCTCGAGCGTCTGGGTCGCCGCGATCGGCAGCTCTTCCCGGAGGAACTCCAGGTCGGCTTCCTCCATCGCCGTGTAGAAGGCGTCCGTGACGTCCGGGCATCCGCCGCACTCCTTGACGGCGTCGGCGAGATCGAGTGCCGCCTGGTGGAACGCCGCCAGGTCGTCGAACGCCTCCGAGAGGAATCTGGCGTTGTCGCCGATGAACTGGATCGGGGTGTTGATCTCATGGGCGACTCCGGCAGCCAGTCCGCCGATCGCCTCGAGCTTCTGTGCGTTGAGCAGCTGAGCCTGGGCGTGTTGGAGGTCGTTCAGTGCGGTCGCCAGTGCTTCGGTGCGTCGCTGCACCGTTTCCTCGATGGCGTTGCGCGTGGCTCGGAGCCGTCCGTAGACGCGACCGAGGATCCAGCCGATCCCACCCAGCACGAGAGGAGCAGTGTCGACGATGTAGAGGATCGACTGGGAGGCGTGAGCCGCCGAGACGTCGAAGCCCGGAGCCGCGATGAGGATTGCGAAGAACGGGAAGCTGGCTCCGAACAGCGCGCCGGCGACCAGTCCCTGGACCGCCGCATTCGCTTCCCCGGGCGAGCGCGGCTCGAGAACGACGGGCGGAGCCGATCGTTCTTCGGTTCTCGTCTCGAGTGTGGCCGTCACTGATCGCGTTCCTTGGAGCTGGCTCGGGTTCCCCGTCGGCAGATCGTCGACTCGGTTGCGTGCCCCTCGGGGTCAGAGCCCGAGCGGCACCGGTGTTGCTGCGTCGATGGCCGACCAGCCGGCTGCGACGATCACGGCCAGCTCGGCGATCGAGACGGGGTCGTCGGAGATGTGGTGGCTGGCGTAGAGGTTGCGTTCGGGCGGCAGCTCGACGCCGCCCCAGATGGCCCCGATCGCCTGTCCGTCGACCTGCGGGACGATGCCGGTCGTCGACACGACCATCTGGTCACATCGCTCCGTCAGCGCGGCGTTCGGGTGTTCGAAGGTTCCGCAATCGATGACGATCAGTCCGGCGTGGGCGGGTAGCGAGTCGCAGAGCCTCCGCATCGTCGCGGCGTCCGGCAGCGGGGCGCTCGGATCGACCGGGACGGCCAGCGTGCCGAGATCGGTGCGCCCGAACAACAGGTCACGTTCGATGCTCGTGACGTCCCGGCGCCGCAGACCGGACTCGATCGCCTCGAAGCCGGCACCGACGTCTCGGAGGCGGCGCGTGATCGAACCTGCGATGCCGCCGTCGACCAGAGCGACCCGCTCGAGTCGTGCCGCCGAGAGCGTGTCTGCCAGGGACTCGGCGAGTTCGTCCGATCGATGGCCCATGACGCCGATGAAGATCGAACGTCGGATCCGGGGCCGGGTGAGAAGCCAATCGAGGCGGCGCTCGTGCTCGGTCCACGCCCACGCCTGTCGCATCCGATCGAACGGCCCGCGCGCCCCCGGCGGCCGGTGGCGCCCGGCGAAGGCTTGGAGCGCGGTCAGGATGCGCCCGGCAGTCGGGGTGCGATCGGGAACGATCCTCGGTGACCTGTCGTCGGCCGTCACACGGGTGGGCCGAGGCGACGGCCGGCGAATCGGATGGTCCACGCCGGCCGGCACCAGCGAGAGTCGCGCCCCGTCGAGGACACCGAGTGCTTCGAGCGTCTGCGACGAGTCGAACGGCATCCCGCCCGGCTCGCCCAGTGTCCAACCTCGAAGGTCCCCTGATGCGGCCACGTCGGGAGTCACGATGTCGAGGAGGTGACCGATCGTGAGTTGGGCGGGCACCGAGAGATCCAGCGGGCCTTCGGGGGTCTCGATGGTGATGAGCACCGATGTCATGCAGTCTGCTCCCGGTTGAGCACGTGGACGCGGGCGCGCGGCTCGAAGTGGGCGATCTGCACGAGCTTCGCCCGTGACCGATCGATGAGCAGCCCCCGACCGCACGGTTGGCGCGCAGCCTTCGCAGATCCGACGACCGGTCCTTCGGCGGGGTCTCCGTCCATGAGCAGTGTCGGCGTGCCCGATTCCCTGATTCGTTGCATGACGGGCTCGAACGAACTGCGGGCCATGCCGGCGATTCGTCGCGCCAGAACCAGGTGGAAGCCGAGGTCCGAGCCGCGTGGCACCAGATCGACGACTGGGCCGATCGGGTTCCCGGTCGCGCTCGCCACGAGGTCGTAGTCGTCGACGATCAGGACGATCTCGGGTCGGGTTTCGTTCGGTTCCTGCTCCGTGATCGTGCGTGCACCCACGTCCGAGACGATGCGCCCGACGAGCGCAGTTGCCTCGTCCGGTGTCGAGGCGTGGCCCAACCGGAACTCCTCTCCGACCTCGGACGCCAGGCGCCGCCGATAGTCGATGACGCCGATCTTCAATGCACCCTGGAGACCGGTGCGTTCGAGGCTGCGGATGATGCCCCGCAAGGTCGTGGTCTTCCCGGCCTCACCGTCGCCGAGCACCACGAAGTGGGGGTGGTGGCCGAAGAGGTCTGGCGACCATCCGCCTGCGTCGTGCTCGGCCACGCCCACACTGCCCGCTCTCAGCCTGGAGAGATCCCCCTCGGTGACCAGCGTCGGCAGTGTCCTGATCGGCGGCGCCGCGCCTGCGCCGGACCATCGACCGACGATCTCGTGGAGATCGTCCGGCGGCATGCAAATCTGAGTGATTCGACCCTCGGAGTCGAGCCCGCGTCCGGGTCGGTCGCCGGGGAGCAGCCGTGCGGCGTGGCGATCGATCTCGGATTCGATCGGGTCGGTGAGTCTCAGCTCGAAGCGGCCGCCGATGTGGTCGCGGTACGACAGCCTGACGTCCTGCCACCGGCTCGCCGACATGATCACGTGCACGCCGTAGTGCAATCCGCCCGAGAGGATCTCGCCGACCAGGTCCGACAGCTCGAGACCGAACTCCTGGGCGAAGAGGCCCCAGTTGTCGATCACCAAGAAGACCTCGCCCCAGGGCGAGTCGATCGCTCCGGTGTTCCGTGCTCGATGGAAGTCGGACATCGATGTCAGACCGTGGATGCGGAACTCGTCCACCCGGTGCTCGATGAGTGCGTGGATCTGTTTGATGAGCCTGGGAATCTCCTCACGGTGGCTGCGCCCGAAGACGGATCCGACATGGGGCAGCGATTCGAAACGGTGCAACAGACCTCCTCCGAGGTCGATTCCGTAGAAGCAGATCTCGGAGGGGCTTCGGTGCCGGGCGAGCGAGGCGATGATCGTGGACAAGGTGACCGACTTCCCGCTGCGCGGCCCACCCACCACTGCCAGATTCCCGCCGCTGCCTCCGAAGTCGAGGATCGCCGGCGCGAGGCGCTGCAGGCGCGGGAGGTCGGTGAGACCGACGATCGCCGACAGCGGGGTCGGCGGCGTGGTGTCGCCGAAGGGGAGCCGGTCGGGGAGTGGAGGCAGCCAGACGGGGCGCACGCTCCGATCGACGGCCTCGAGCCGCTCGATGATCACGGTCATCTCGGTCGACGACGGTGCTCCCGGCGCCGGGGCGGTCTGGCTCGCCGGGCCGATGATTTGGGATGGGCCGCCGAGGTCGAATCGACGGACGGCTCGAGTTCCGGCTCCGTTGTGCGACGCCGTCCGGATGGGCCGATTGACCAGACCGGCCTTGAACTGGGTGAGCCCGCCGTCGACCGAGATGTGCCCCAGGCCCGGCACCGGAGGAAGGTCGTAGGACGCACGTGATCCGATGACTGCGACCGATTCCTCCGGTGAGAACGTCCGGAGGCAGATGCGGTACCGCAGGTGACTCTCCACCTTCCGGATCCGGCCCTCGTCGAGACGCTGGCTGCTCAGCAGGAGATGGACCCCGAGGGAGCGACCGGTGCGCCCGATCGACGAGAAGAGGTCCACGAACTCGGGTCGCGTGGCGAGCAACTCGCCGAACTCGTCGACGACGACGAGACAGGCCGGGAGCGGTTCGAGCCCGGCTTCGGGGTGGAGGCGCCGGTGACGGCGGTACTCGTCGGCGCGGTCGAAACCGGTCTCACGGAGCACGCGTTGGCGTCGCTCCATCTCGCCGAACAGCGCCTCCTGCATGCGATCGATGAGCGTGGGGTCGGCCTCGATGTTCGAGATGGACCCCGCCGTGTGGGGAAGGTGTTCGAGCCCGGCGAAGGTGGCGCCACCCTTGAAGTCGGCCAGCACGAGGCTGAGCTCCTCGGGCGGGTTGCGGAGGGCCAGTCCGAGCACGAGCGTCCGGAGCAGCTCACTCTTGCCCGAGCCGGTGGCTCCGATGAGGATCCCGTGGGGTCCCATGCCGCCCGAAGAGGCCTCCCGGATGTCGAGCGTCAGTGGCTCTCCGCCGGCGCAGAGGCCGATCGGCGTCGTGAGCGGATCCGACGTGGTCTGCCAGAGGCGTTCGGGGTCGACGGTCTCGGCCTGTTCGCCGAGTAGTTCGACCAGGCCGGCGCTGTCGAGGCTCGCAGGTGCGCCGGTGGCTCGGATGCGGAGCGGGGCGAGCGAGCGAGCCACCTTCTCGCACGTTTCCGGCCAGCAGGGGTCCGGCACGATGTCGGCGATGCGGGTGCCGCCCGCGCTGGTCTCGGCGAAGTCGATCGTTCCGGCACGTCCGATACGCATCGTGGCACCGGCATGGCTCGGGATGTCGTCGGGGTGGTCGACGGTGGCGACCACGAGGACGCCGATATCGGCTGCGTCGGAGAGGATCGACTCGAGGCGTTCGAGTCGACCGCTGTCCGACGATGGAGTGTATCCGTCGATCAGGATCACCACCTGGCGGAACCTCATCGTCTTCGACGGGCTTGTGGCGGCCCGATGTCGTTCGATCGCTTCGAGGCGGGGAGTGGCGATCTGGTCGAGCACGACATTGAAGTCGTCGGCCGTCGTCGTGATCAGGGTGCGGCCGTCGTCGACGCCCGCGAGGCCGGCGCGAGCGTGTGGCAGCCATTTCAGCCATTGCCATTCGGCGGTCGCGTCGGCTTCGAGGTGTGCCACGAGCGCCAAGTCAGAGGGGGAGCGCAGGGCGGAGTATTGAGTCACGATCGACGCCGCCAGGCGACGACCGGTCTCGCGGTCGCCGACGATCGCAACGCACCCGGTAGCGCCGAGGTCCGCTGATACGGGGACGCCGGCGAGGAGTCTCGTGTCGTCCTCGAGCTGTCTCGCCTCGGCGAGGAGCTCGGGCTCGGGTTCGGACGTCGGGTCGTTCGGGAGGTCGAGCCGGGGCGTGAGGCTCGGAGCGACGGTCCCGGTGCCGAGCCGGACGGTCAGGAAGTCGCCATGGTGTGGCCGGCGCTCCCAGGTTCGCGTGCCTGCCATCACGAGGTCGACGAGTTCGGCGGGCGACGGGTGGGCCGACTCGACGGCCGATCGCTGCAGCGATGCCGCTCGGTCGAGGCGGCGGCGGGTCTCCGAGAGATGGGCGCGATACCGGCCGGCCGCCCTCGCCCGGCGGCTTCGCTCGGACCGGACCTGGACCATCCGGGTGATCACGCCCGAGACGAGCATCATGCCGGCGATGAGGCCGGCCATGATCAGGTATCTGGTCTCGCCCAGGACCAGTGCGAACCCGACCATGCCGGCGGAGCCGAGCACGGGAGCGAGCACCTGCCACACCGCATTGCCGGTCGGTTCGGGGACCGATGGAGGCGTGGCGATGACGACGACGTCGTGCTCGACCGGCGCGGGTTGAACCCGCGCCGGTCGGTGGAAGGTGATCGTCCCCGGACGCATGCTCAGCCGACCGTGAACATGCGCGAGATCTGGTTCTCGCTGTCGTCGTAGGCGATGCCTGCGTTCTTGAGCAACTGGCTGATGCCGACCAGTGCCTCGTGGAGTTGGCGGGCCGAGGTCTGCCACTGGTTGTACAGGCCGGTGAACTGGCCCTGCGCCATGCCTTGCCAGTCGGCTGTGAGGGTCTGTACGTGTGAGGCCAGGTTGGCCAGGCTTCCGTCGATCTCCCCGGCCTTGCCGGCGACGGTTCGTGATGTGTCCATCAGCATCTGTGGTGTGACGACGATTGCGGACATGGGAGCGCTCCTCTCTGCTAGTTGCGTGCGACTCCTGTCAAGTAGCGTAAAACATCGTCAACTGCGATACAAGTGGAGTGTCGACGATTGACGGATCGGCGACAGTCGTCGAAGCGGGGCGCGATTCGACGGTTGGGTAGATTGCGACGACAGGAGACGAGACATGGACACCATCGACATCGGGTTGCTGATCATCCGCAGCTGGGTCGGCCTCGTCATCGTGATCCACGGCGTCAACCACGCCCGCAGCCTCGACGGGACGGCGAACTGGTTCGAGTCGATCGGATTTCGATCCGCCAAGCTCCAGGCGGCCAACTCGGCAGTCGTCGAGATCGGCGCCGGGGCGCTCCTGATCGTCGGGTTCGGAACCTCACTCGCCGCGGCGGGCATCTTCGCCACCATGTTCGTGGCGTTCTGGACCGTGCACCGTACGAACGGCTTCTTCATCTTTCGGCCCGGCGAGGGGTACGAGTACGTCTCGACCCTCGGACTGGTCGCCGTCGGCTTGGCCGTCACGGGCCCCGGCTCCGTGTCGGTCGACTCGGCGCTCGACATCGCAGACGCCCTCGACGGCTGGATCGGCGCACTGATCGTCTTGGGAGGGTTGGTCGGGGCCTTCGGACTTCTCGCCGTCTTCTGGAAACCGGAGGCAACATCATGACCGGCACCCACCGTGACCCGCTCGCCGAAGCGCGAGCCGTACTGCGCCGACCCCGAACTCGAACCAGTCGTTCTCGAGCCCGCTCCGCCCGCCGATCTCGATCCCGAGTTCTTCGCAGACGACCCGACCGACCCGTCCGGGGCTGACCGGCACCGTCGTCTCGCCGATCGCCGGAGTCGGCGATCACCACCTGGTCGGATCTGGCGGCCGCGATCCTCGGTCGCCGCCTTCGCCGCCGACCGGTGGCTCGGGAACTTCAAGCGGCTGGAGCCGCTGGGGCCCGTCACGCCGAGACGCGAGCGTCGCTCCATCAGGTGGCGTTCTTCGCCATGGGGCCGAAGCGACACGCCGCCAACGGCAAGATCGGGCTCCGCTACACCCACGAGGCTTCGGAACCCCCTTCTTCGGCGACGACGAACAGGTTCGGGTCGAAGGTGATCGGCTGATCCATCAGACGACCGACGGGGTCACATCAACATCGATCTCGACCGTGCGCGATTCCGCGGCGTTCGCTCGGTGTGCCGTATGTCGTGGAGTGGTTCCCGAACTTCCACGATCCGCTCGATCCTGTCGACCCGACGCTCCGCTCTCGTGGATCCGGCGCGAGCCTCGCGATCGGCGACTGGTTCGGGTTCGCCACGTCGGTGCTCGAGGAGTTGCGGCGGACCGACGGCGCAGTCGACGTCAGCAGAGTCCAACTGTGGCCCGAGCATTTCGATCCCGCCATGGAGATGGGCTCGGCGGACGCCGGCCGGCGGGCCGGCTACGGAGCATCACCCGGTGACGGATCGTCGGATCGAGCCCTACCTCTATGTCGCCCCGTGGACGGGAGTGCCTGATCGGTCCGATCCGTACTGGAACGCCGAGAGTTTCGGAGGGGCACTGTTCTCCTACGCCGACCTGCTGGATGCCGAGGACCAGCGCCAGGCTGCCCTCGACTTCTTCCGAAACGGGATGCGCAGGCTCATGTGACCGATGGCCCTATCGCAGTGAGCGTCTACCGCCGGACGATTGATCGCGAGCGTCGGTAGGAGACACCGTGCGGAGAACGACGTCGTTGCTGTGTGCCGTCGTCGCGCTCGCCATCCCGGCGATTCCCGGCACGGCCGCCGATCAGGTCGAGCCGCCGGCAGGGTTCGCCGACGCGCTCGAGACGCTGCGAGAGGCGCTCGGCATCCCCGGAATGGCCGCCGCCGTCGTCAGCGACGGCGAGGTCGTGTTCGCCGAGGGATTCGGGTACGCCGACTCGACGATCGGCGACCGGCCGAGCCCACCACACCGTTCGGGCTTGCGTCCGTCACCAAGCCGATCGCCGCCACGTTGATCATGGACCTCGTCGAAGACGGTCTGATCGATCTCGACGCCCCGGTCGCCTCCTACGGCGTGACCATCGTGGGCGATCGAGGCATCACCGTGCGTCACCTGCTCACCCACACGTCGGAGGGCGAACCGGGGACACGACACGACTACAACGGTGATCGCTACGGCCTTCTCGGCGGAGTGATCGAGGGGGCCACCGGCCGCACCTTCGCCGAGTTGTTGAGTGAGCGCATCCTCATCCCGGTCGGGATGGACGACACCGCACTCAACCCGCTCAACAACTGGGGCGGTCTGTCGTCGTCCGGCTTCCAGGATTTCGCCCGGGTGCTCGGCTGGGGCGAGGACTTCGATCAGTATCCGGACGTGTACCGCCGTCTCGCCACGCCGTACCAGTTCGGCGATCGATACGAGATCGTTCTCGGGCACGTACCACCTGTTCCACAACCCGGCCGCCGGACTGATCTCGAGTGTGTCCGATCTCGCAGCCTTCGACATCGCCCTCGATCGGGGCGACCTCGTGACCTCCGAGTCCCTGACGGAGATGACGTCACCCGCCGTCCGCACCCAACCGGGCCGAGCCGATCTGAACTATGGGCTCGGGTGGTACGTCCAGGACTTCGAAGGGGTACGGATGGTCTGGCACACCGGCCGTTGGCCGCCGTCGACATCCGCCCTGTATCTCAAGATCCCCGAATACCGGCTCACGTTCATCGTGCTGGCCAACACCGACAACCTCACCGTCCCCTTCCCCGGGATCGGGGGTGGCGACCTGTCGAAATCGGCGCCGATGCTCACCTTCTTCCACCATGTCGTATTCCCGCTGGTCTCCGGGGTCGAACTCGAGGCGATCGATTGGGCCGAGAGTCGGGCTGGGTTGTTGAACGGCCTCGACGACATCGAAGACCCCCAGGCGAGGAGGATGCTCGAGCGCGAGCTCTGGTCGTTCCGACAGGCCTATGCCAGCTCGGGTCAGGCCGGTCAGGCTGACGTCCTTCGGGGCGTCGCCGCCGTGAGCTTCGGTGGTTCGCCGATGTCGAGAGACGCCGCCTTCATGTCGACCGCGGCGAAGCAGGATGTGGTTCCGGGGCTGCCGAGTGCAGCGACCTTCGTGAACCTCGCCCTCGGGGTCATGGTCTGGCTGGCCGTGGTGGCGATTTCGCTCGTCTGGATGGTCGTGCGCCTCGCCCGAGACCCGGCAGCCGGGTGGTGGGATCGGGCGGTGTGGGTGGCAGCGACGGCCATCGTCGGGCCGCTCGGCCCGGTCGTTCACCGTTCCGGTTGGATCCGCGCCCGCGCTGCGGTGATGTGTGTCGTCGGCTATTCGATCGCGTGGGTGATCGCCGTGTGGACGATGCTCACGCTCGCCGAGCCGAACCCGCTGGTGATCATCGCGGTCACCATGATCCTCCCGATCGTCGTGACACTCCTGGCGATCCGCGCCCATGTGATCGAGCGCGCCACGGGCGGGGAATACCGGTCGGCGGTCCGGCGGGGCGCCGTGGCCGAGTTCGTGACCTGGTCGGTCGGTTTCGCCGTGTTCTTCCCGCTGACGTTCCTGGCCGACGCCCACGTACTCTCGACGATCCTGGCGCCCTCGAGCCCGTTCTTCGGCGCGCTGTTGTCGGCGATCGCGGTCGTCGCCGTGATCGTGCTGTCGGGGTTCGATTCGGTGATCGAGCGACTCGGCTACCGGCTCTGGCCCCCGAGCGCGCCGGCCTCTGGGAGCGCAACGGTCTTGCGGCTCCCGACGCTGGGAGACTCGAAACTGATCACGCTGGCCGCAGTGGTCTTGTTCGTCGTGGTGCTCGCCGTGTCGATCGCGCTCTTCGGTTGAGCGGCGCGCGTGCCAAGCTGGAGTCCGTGACCGAGACATCCGTTCCCGACCCTTCCGGATCCAAGCCCTGGGGCACCGCCGAGACGCCGTTCGACGAGATCGGCGGTGACGACTGCGTCAGGGCGATCGCCGAGGCGTTCTACGACATCATCGAACGAGAATCGCCCGTGCTGCGGGCGATGTTGCCTGCGGACACGTCCGGCTCCCGGCGCAAGCTCTATCAGTTCCTGTCCGGCTGGACCGGTGGGCCACCGCTCTATTGGGAGGAGCACGGGCATCCCCGCCTCCGGCTGCGCCACGCGCCGTTCCCGATCGACGAAGCTGCAGCCGAAGAGTGGGCTCGGGTCATGCGGCAGGCGATCGATTCGGTCGAGATGCCCCAGGGGGCGGCCGGCTTTCTCCAACAGCAGCTGTCGTCCGCAGCGTTGACGCTGATCAATCGCTGATCGATGCCACCAGCGCGTCGGATGCCGTGATGATCCGCTCGAGCGTGGCCGCGTACCGCGCGTCGTCGCCTCCATATGGGTCGAGAATCTCAGCGGTGGGGGCAGACGAGTCGTAGCTCCCTAGCAGCTGAACCGGCGCGGTGCTCGTGAGGGTTCTGAGGAACAGCTCGGTCTGGCCGTCCATCGCCAGGATCAGGTCGGCCGATTCGAGTTGTGCTTGCGTGACCTGGGATGCGACCCCGGAGATCTCGATGCCGCGTTCGCGTCCAACTTCGACCATCGCCGGAGTGGGCGGCGCCCCGATGCGTTCGACGCTCGTGCCCGCAGACGAGACGTCGACTGCGACGCCGGCACGTGCCGCCGCAGCCCGGATCGCAGCCTCCGCCGCCGGTGAGCGACAGGTGTTTCCGGCGCACACGACCAGGATTCTCATGGGCGGAGACGATGTTGACGGGAGGTTTCGGCTGTTCGAACGTTTCGTGACATCGGCGCGAAATGGCGGTTGAAACATCCGAAATGGGGTACACTGTTTGCAATTGCAAGCACTGCAAGCACCTCCCTGATCTTCTGAGGATCACCATGATTGCCGTAACCAGATTCCCCGTTGCCGTCGCCCGAACAAGGCGTGGCGAGACGTTCAGCGTCCGTCCCGTGCACCCTGACGACAAGTGGACGCTCGCAGATGCGTTCACGCGCCTCTCTCCCGAGACCCGTTACAACCGATTCCTCGTCCCGAGCGAACGGCTCTCCAACTCCCAACTCGCCTACCTCACGGAGCTCGACTACCACGACCACGTGGCATGGGGAGCGATCGACGGTGACAACCCGGTCGCGATCGGCCGGTTCATCCGCCTCGACGACGACCCGACCTCGGCGGACTTCGCCATCACGGTGTTCGACACCCATCAGGGTCGCGGCATCGGCCCGATGCTGTTGGAGATCCTCGCGGTGTCCGCTCGGGCTCGGGGAATCAGGCGGTTCCATTTCGACGTATTGGCGGGGAACGAGCCGATGATCTCGGTGCTCCGGAAGTACGGAGCCGACATCGAGCCACAGGGCGACCTCGTCCACGCCGTTCTCGACATCCAGACGATCCCGGCCCCCGACATCGTCCAAGGCGACATCGGTGCGTTGATCGAGGCCGCAGCGCGCGGAGACGATCAGCCCTCGGGTTCGAGTTCCAGGGACGCCGAGTTCACGCAGTAGCGCAGACCGGTCGGTTGGGGGCCGTCGGGGAACACATGGCCCAGATGGCCGCCGCAGGTGGCGCAGAGGATTTCGGTGCGCACCATCCCGTGTGAGGTGTCGGTCTTCTCGATGATCCGACCCTCGGCCAGCGGGGTGAAGAAGCTGGGCCAGCCCGACCCGGAGTCGTACTTCGTCTCAGACGAGAACAGCTCGGTGCCGCATCCCGCGCAGGCGTAGACGCCGGGGCGCTTCTCGTTCCAATACTTGCCGGTGAAGGCGGGCTCGGTCGCGCCTTCTCGGAGCACGGAGAACCGAGCCGGATCCAGCTTCACGCGCCATTCTTCTTCGGTCATCTGTGTGGTGTCTGACATGACTCCAACCGTAGGACGTCCCAGCCCCTAACGGCAGCGGTGCGTCGGGAGTTCACGGCATGTTTCGAAGGACATGAGACACCACTCAGGGCTCCATCTGTTCGGCGAGGCGGTCGAAGAACGGGAGCTGGGCCGGCAACATCAGCAGTTGGGCCTCGCTCCGGTTCACCCACCGCACTCGATCGATCTCGGGGAACGAGCGGAGCTTGCCGCGCCAGCGCATCTCGAAGTGGCCCGGATCGAGGGTGTGGGGATCCAGGTGCGGGGCGTCGACCGCCCAGGCGACGACCCGCTTCCCCGATCGTTGGGTGATCTCACCGAGATCCAGCCATCGTCCGGATGGGACCGGCCAGCCGGTCTCCTCGGAGAACTCGCGTCCGGCCGCGGCCTGAGCGTCCTCGTCGTCCTCGATGCGGCCCTTGACGATCGACCACGAGCCGGCGTCCTTGCGGGCCCACAGCGGTCCGCCCGGGTGGGCGATCATGATCTCGAGGTCGAGTGAGAACCGGTACGGGATCAGGCCGGCGCTGAACATGGATCGAACCTAATCGCAGGGTGCGTTTCCAGGGTCGGTAGCCTCGGCGACGATGATCCACACCGGACGCCCGGCCGTCCCTGCCGCCATCCGATTTCTACCAGCCGTGCCCGAGGGCTTCGAGCTGAGCGACGCCGAGCGGTTGTCGGACGGCCTTCGTCGCCTGAGCCTCGAGGAGTTCGACCGGGCGATCGGTGGCCTGCTGGCCGGCTCGGACGTCGACGTGGCGGTCCACGAGGCGCGCAAGTCGATGAAGCGGTTGCGCGCGGTGCTGCGGCTGATCCGCGAAGAGCTGGGGGAGGAGAGTTATCGGCGTGAGAACGAGCTGTTGCGCAACACGGCGCGCCTGATCGGGCCGGTCAGGGACTCGGCTGTCCTCATGAGTATCGTCGCAACGATCCGCAGCAGGTTCGCCGTCCACCTCAGACGCTCGGCGTTCGAGACACTCGAGAACAGCCTCGCCCGGCGTCACGAGGAGGCGAGAGCGCGGCTCGTCGAGGATCCGGTGGTGTTGCGCCGCGTCGTCTACGCCCTCCGTTCCGCTCGAGCCAGGTATCGGGTGTGGCCCGCCGAGGCGGACCCCGAGGCCACCTGGCGTGCCCGCCCGGTCTCCCATTCCTTCGATGCGATGCGGGGTGGGCTCCTGCGGACCTATCGGCGGGGTCGCAAGGAGATGCGGGTCGCCGAACGGGAGCCGACGGCGCACAACTACCACTGGTGGCGGAAGCGAGTGAAGTACCTGCGTCACCAGATGGAGCTGCTCCGTCCGATGTTCCCCGAGGTGCTGGACGGCTACATCGTCGCGCTCGACCAGCTGGGCGACCTGCTGGGCGAGGAGCACGACCTGGCCGAGCTGGTGGCCCTCGTGTCGGAAGAGCCCGAGCTGTGCGCCGACGCCGCCGAGGTCACCCTGATCACCGCACTGGCCGAGCACCGTCGGTCAGAGCTCCAGGCGGAGGCGGTGGCCATCGGCCGCAAGGTCTACGCCGAGTCCCCGAAGGCGTTCGCCAACCGCCTCGGCGCCTACTGGTCCACGAGCTTCGCCCTCGCGGGCTCAACCCAGGGTTCCTGACGACATCTGGTGTCGATCTCAGGTCGAGGTTGGCGCTTGGATCGAAGACCGATATCGGGACGCACTCGGCGAATCCGCCTACCAGGAGCTTCGTCCCTGGCCGTGATGGTCGGAGATGAGGCCGGGGACGTTCAGCCGCGCATCGGCTTCGTGCCACTCGATTGACGAGAGAACCACCGCGTGATCATCACGTTGGCGTATCGTGATCGGCCATGGGGGACTCTCGGATCGGAGATCGATGAACCGCCGGGCATTGCTCGTGTCGGTGCTTGGCGGGGTCGCGCTGGGACTCGCCGTGTTCGCCTGCGACGTCGTCGACGCACCACCGAATCCCGATGAGCCGCCGCTCGTCCTCGACACGACGACCACCACCTCCGCCCCGACACCGACGACGACACTCCCGTGTGAAGCGGCCCCACCGACCGATGCCGGAGTCCAGTTGTCCGGCGACGTCGTCGATCAATCGATCCAGCTGGCCCGGATGTGGAGCGGATGCCTGTCGACGGCGGTGCTGGCACGACCCGGGACGCTCGACGATGCGCTCGGGGTGTCGGTGGCGGAATCGGCTCCCCTCCTGGCCTGGGATCCGTTGCGCAGTGCCGACCTCGTCGCCGTGCTGGAGGAGCTCGGGGTCTCCGAGGTCCTCGTCACCAGCTCGACCATCACCCCGGCGATCGATGCCGAAGTCCGCCCAGCCGAGCCCACCGGTCTGCCGGCTCCGTCGGGCGGTCCCGTCTGGCTCGTGTCGAACACGAGCACACATCCGTCGCTGCTGCAACACCTGGCCGCGATCAACGGTGCGACTGCGATCGTGGACGTGGCGTTCTCCGAGCTCACCGACGATCAGCGGAGCCTGATCGCCGGCGCCGACGAGTTGATCTGGTCGCCCGAGCCGAGCCCGACCGAGGAGTGGCAGCTGGCGTCGATCGTCGATGGGGTCGTGACGGTCAACGGCACCCCAGACCTGCTGGACAACACCCGGTTCGTGGCGTTCTACGGCAACCCCACCACCGGTGCGCTCGGCGTGCTCGGTGAGCAGGGGCCGGAGGCGACGCTCGAACGGATGACGCCGATCGTCGCCGACTACGCCGCCGACGGTGCCCTGACGGTCCCGACGTTCGAGATCATCGCGACCGTCGCCGACGCCCCTCCAGGCGACGACGGGAACTACTCGGCCGAGATGGGGCCCGAGCTGATCCGACCATGGGTCGAGGTGGCCACCGCGAACGGCGGATACGTCGTGCTCGATCTTCAGCCGGGAAGGACCGATTTCCTCACCCAAGCACAGCGGTACGAGGAGTTCCTTCGGCTGCCGAACGTCGGGCTGGCGCTCGACCCGGAGTGGCGGCTCGGACCCAACGAGCGGCATCTTCGTCAGATCGGGAGTGTGACCGCAGAAGAGATCAACCTGACGTCGGAGTGGCTGGCCGGCATCGTCAGGGAAGGGTTGCTGCCCCAGAAGCTGTTCATCGTCCATCAGTTCCGGTTCGACATGATCGAGGGCCGCGACCAGATCGCGCTGCGGCCCGAGCTCGCCACGGTCATCCAGATGGACGGGCAGGGCCCGCTCCCGACCAAGTATGAGACGTTCGGGGCGCTCACCGGTCCGCCCGACGCCGATCGGTTCGCCTGGGGTTGGAAGAACTTCTACGACGAGGACTCGCCGATGGCGACTGCCGCCCAGGTCCTCGCCCTCGACCCCCTCCCGGTCTTCGTCAGCTTCCAGTGATCCCGACATGCGCAATGCGATAAGCGCAATGCGCTGGAACCGCCAGTGCGAGCGCAAGGCGCACATCGCACAGCTAGAGAAGCCGGATGCGCGTCCAGGAGCGTTTGTCGCAGGCGGGGCAGACGAGGCGGTGGTTGTATTCGCGCCGAGGAATCCACAGGCTGAATCTCAGGACCCGGCCGAGGGCGTCGAGGATGCTGACGTCGGTCGTCTCTCCGCAGCGGGCGCAGTCGATCTTGATCGGACCGTGATCTTCGGAGTCGTGCGAGTACAGCGCGTCCTTGCCTTCGCCTTTCGGCGTCGGGCCGGAGCGGCCACCGGAGAACAGCGAGCGCTTGCCGTCATCAGCCATGGTCCACCTCCTCGGTGATCTGACGATAGGCCACCGCCGGCTTCGATGTCGACGCATGTGACAGGACCGATAGCCCGCGCCCGGGAGCCTCGGCCACGCGCACCGACTTCGGGATGGGCGGCTCGAACACGTGGAGGTCGTGGTTCGACTTGAGCGTGGCGACGACCTCCTGGCCGAGATTGGTGCGCGCGTCGAACATGGTCACGATGACCCCGGCGACCCGCAGGTCCGGATTGGTGAACTGCTTGACTTCTTCGACGGTCTCGAGGAGTGAGCCGACGCCTCGATGTGACAGCGTCTCGGCCTGGACCGGGATGAGGACCTCGCCTGCGACGGTCAACGCGTTGATCGTGAGGATGCCGAGCGACGGCGGACAGTCGATCATCACGTAGTCGTACTCGTCGACGAGACCGCGCAGCGCTCGCTGGAGCACGAACTCGCGTCCGGTCCTGGTCAGGAGATGCACCTCGCTGCCGGCGAGGTCGATCGAGGATGGCGCCAGGTCGATTCCGTTGGACTCGTAGAGGATCTCGGTGATCTCGGTGCGCCCCATCATCACGTCGTGCATCGACGGCTCCGGCTCCTGTTGGACACCCATGGCGAACGTCAGCGAAGCTTGCGGGTCGAGGTCGATGGTGAGCACCGAACGGCCCCGTTCGACGAGTCCGGCGGCGATGGCGTGGGCGGTGGTGGTCTTGGCGACTCCGCCCTTCTGGTTTGCGACAGCGATCACACGTGCGGCCATGGCGCGAGTCTAGGAAGGCCCCCGTGACACGAGATCAGGTCGCGGACTGCTCGTGGGTCGGATCGGCCGGGAGTGGCCGGAGCCGTCGGCGTTGGCGCCGCCGGCTCTTCTCGGGGACGAGGTGCCGCATCGAGTCCAGCTTTCCGAAGCACAACAGGCGGTCCTCCGCCTCGAGCACGCGATCGTTTCGCGGATTCGGGATGACCTTGGTTCCGCGGGTGAGCGTGAGGACGGTGATGTCCTGGTCGCGGAGGCCGGATTCGGCGATCGTCTTCCCGACCATGTCGGCGCCCTCTCTCATCAGGAGTTCGGCGACGCCGTAGCCCGTGCTGACCGTCAGTCGCTGGCGGACGTCGAGCTCGGGGAAGGCCACTTGATCGGCGATGTAGTCGACGATGGCTCCGGCGATGTCGAGGCCGGTCGCCGTCTCGATCCCCTCGAGTCCGGGGGACGAGTTGACTTCCATCACCAGTGGCCCGTCGTCGCCCTCGAGCATGTCGACACCGGCGACGCGCAGCCCCATGATCTGGGCCGCCTGAACGGCCACGCGTTCGAAGTCGGGGTCGAGGGTGATGGCCTCGGTCGTCCCGCCGCGGTGGACGTTGGACCGGAACTCGTCGCCCTGGGCCTTGCGGCGCATCGCCGCCACGACCCGGTCGCCCACGACGAGCGCGCGCACGTCGCGCCCCTTCGACTCGGCGATGAACCGCTGGATCAGCACGTTTTGTCTCGCGCTCTGGAGTGTCTCGATGATCGCCTCGGCGACCTTGGTGTCCGGGGCGAGGATCACGCCGATCCCCTGGGTGCCCTCGAGCAGCTTGATGACGACCGGTGCGCCTCCGACCCGGTCGATCGCCGCCAGGACATCCTGGCGGTCGCGCACGAACGTCGTGGCGGGGATGCCGATGTCGTGGCGAGAGAGGATCTGGATCGAGCGCAGTTTGTCACGCGAGTTGGCGATACCAGCGGCGGTGTTCGGCGTGTACACGTCCATCTGTTCGAACTGCCGGACGACGGCGAGGCCGAAGAACGTGATGGAGGCGCCGATGCGGGGGAGGACGGCGTCGTAGTCACCCAGTGGCTTCCCGCGGTACTGGAGGTCCGGTTCGTCTCCTGCGAGGTCGATGGCGAAGCGCAGCGTGTTGAGCACCCTCACTTCGTGGCCGCGGTCGATCGCAGCGGCTCTGAGCCGCTGGGTGCTGTACACATTGGGTGCTCGTGAGAGGATGCCGAGTTTCACAGACTGCTTTCGTCGAGTGAGACGAGCATATGTGGTGAGGGTGACGTGGGAGAAACGGAATCCCTCGCTGTGTCGCACGGTTGACCTGAGTCGAGCAAGGAGACGTGGATGACAGATCGAGGGCGAGTCCGGGTCGAGACCGGGCACAAGCGGGTGCGGGGGATGGTCGGTGGCGAGGTGATCGTCGACACCGATGCGCCGCTACTGGTGTGGGAGAAGCCGTACTACCCGACCTACTACTTCCCGGCCGACGGTATGCGGACGGATCTGTTGGTCGACACCGGCGAGACCAGCCGGACCCCCTCGCGGGGCACGGCCAGGGTGTATTCGATCGTGACCGACGACTTCGAGATCGACGAGGCGGTCCTCGGCTACGACGACTCGCCGATCGCCGAACTCATCGGGACGTTCCGAGTGGAATGGGGTGCGATGGATCACTGGTTCGAGGAGGACGAGGAGATCTACGTCCATCCTCGAGACCCGTACACCCGGGTCGACGCGTTGAAGTCGAGCCGTCATGTCGTCGTCTCGATCGACGGGGTCGAGGTCGCGAACTCGACCGGTCCGGTGATCCTGTTCGAGACCGGGTTGCCGCCGAGGTTCTACCTGCCGAAGACCGACGTTCGAATGGATCTGTTGATCCCGTCGGAGACGTCCACCGAGTGCCCGTACAAGGGAACTGCCGAGTACTGGTCGGTGCAGATCGGCGACACCACCTACGAGGACCTGGTGTGGAGCTATCCGTTCCCCGCCCGCGAGTCGGCGCCGATCGCCGGTCTGGTCTGCTTCTACGACGAGAAGGTCGACGTCGTCGTCGACGGCGAGCAGCGCGACCGGCCAGAGACGCCCTTCTCCTGACCTCCTTGTGACCTGATGCTCTGGCCCTCCGCCGGGCGAACGTGGATGTTGGTGCAGTCGGGGCCTTGGGCGCCCCGGAGTGAGGAGGTCGTCGATGCTGACGATGAACGAGGCTGCGTCCGCCTTCCTGGCGAACAAGCGGATCGCAGTGACGGGCGTGTCGCGGAATCCGCAGGGGCACGGGGGCAACGTTGTGTATCAACGGCTGCGCGACCGCGGGTATGAGGTGTTCGCCGTCAATCCGAAGGCTGACACCGTCGAGGGTGACACCTGTTATCCGAGCCTGTCTGCGATCCCGGGTGGGGTCGATGCGGTCGTGATCGCGACCAATCCCGAGCGTGCCGGTGCCACGATGAGCGAGTGTGCCAGGCTCGGGATCGGCCACGTGTGGATGCACCGCGGGCCGGGCCAGGGGAGTGTCGACGGCTCTGCCGCCAGTTACGGTCGGGCGCAAGGCATCACGGTGATCGACGGCGGCTGCCCGTGCATGTTCGCCCAGACCGCAGACGCCGGTCACAAGGTGATGAAGTTCTTCCTGTCGTTGAGCGGAAACGTTCCCCGGCGGATCCCCGAGCCGTTGGCGAGTCGTGATGTCCAGGCTTGATCGAAAGGCCGGCGGTGGATTCGTCGGATTGGTGCTGCTCGTGGTCGTGATCGTCCTGGCGATCAAAGCGTGCCGTTCCTCGGGTTGCTGCGAGGAGACCGGAATGGAGTCCGGCTCCGGGACCGAAGCCGCCTGATCACCGAAGGCCCGAATCTGTCAGACCCGACCGGTATCGTGCCGGCATGGAAGAGACCACCGGAGCGGATCAACGCGGGACGTCGACGTCGGCGTTCGGGGTCGGCAGGCGCGAGAATCACGACGCCTCGGCCTTCTACGCCCGTTTCCCGGCTCCGATCGTCTCCGATGACGACACGCTCGGACCTTCTCCCGAGGAGCTGATCCTTCCCGAGCCGCCGGTGATCTGCGGCGATTCCCGCGACATGGCGGCACTGCCCGACCGGTCGGTGGCTCTTGTCGTCACGTCACCGCCGTACTTCGTCGGCAAGGAGTACGAACAGGCGGTCACCGACGCAACCGACGGCGAGCGCGAGGTCCCGTCGTCGTACATCGAGTATCTCGAGATGCTGCGCGACGTCTTCGCCGAGTGTGCCCGGGTGCTGGAGCCGGGCGGGCGCATCGCCGTCAACGTCGCCAACCTCGGCCGCAAGCCGTATCGCAGTCTGTCCGCCGATGTCATCCGAATCCTCCAGGACGACCTGGGGCTGTTGTTGCGGGGAGAGATCATCTGGCAGAAAGCGGAGGGGGCGGGCGGCTCCGTCGCCTGGGGCTCGTTCCGGAAGTCGGCCAACCCGGTGCTGCGCGATCTCACCGAGCGGGTGATCGTCGCCTCGAAGGGACGCTTCGACCGCGCCCGGAGTGCCCAGCAGCGGGAGAAGGAGGGCTATCCGCACGCCTCCACGATGCCGGTCGACGAGTTCATGGAGGCCACGCTCGACGTGTGGCGGATCGATCCGGAGTCTGCGCGCCGGGTCAACCACCCCGCCCCGTTCCCGATCCCGCTCGCCAAGCGCCTCATCGATCTCTATTCATATGAGGACGACCTCGTCCTCGACCCCTTCGTGGGCTCGGGCACCACGCTGGTCGCCGCCGAACGATCGGGCCGCCGGTCGGTCGGATACGACACCGATCCGGCGTACGTCGACATCGCCGCCGCCCGGCTGGTCGCCGAGCGGGAGCGACCCAAATACCACACGTATGAGGGGTTCCAGGCCGAGCTCGACTCAGAACTGTTCGACGGTCTCACCACCGACGAGCGACGTGAGCACTTCCAGGCTCGGGCCACCCGGGACGGGAAGAAGGCCCAGGACCTGGCGCTCGCCGTGCTGGAGGGCGCCGGTTTCCAGGTGAGCAAAGAGGGCGTGAAGCTCGGCAAGTACGGGGTCCAGTTCAACTTCGAAGTCGTCGACGTCGAAGGCCGGCCGTTCTATGTGGACGTCTCCGGTGCCTTCACCACCGCCCGACCCGGTCTGGTCCGCACCGACACCCTGTGGAAGACCCTCGGCCGGGCGCACGTCCTGGTTTCGTCGCCGGACATCCACCAGCTGCTGATCCTCACCTCGAACCTGCCTCACGCCGGAAGTCCGGGCGACAAGGCGCTGCGGGCGGTCGGGCCGGGGAGCGTCTTCGACGCCATCGAGATGTTCGACCCCGCCGGTCAGAACCGGCTGGCGGCGTATGCCCAGGGATCGCCCCAGCTCCCGGGATTCTGGGACGAGTCCGAGCTCGCGGAACTCGATGGCGGATGATCCCCGGACGAGTGGCGTCGCCTATGCGGTCGTCCACTTCGACCCTCCCGAGGTGTACCTGGCCGAGGACGTCGAGGTCCTCCACCGCGTGCTGGCGATGGAGTTGGTCGCCCGCACCGACCCGTCCGAGCTGTCGCCCGTCGGCGTCGAGACGTTGAGACAAGCGCTGCTGGACGAGCGGTGGGGGGATGCCGTGCAGACGTGGATGGGGTTGAGGGATGTGGGCATCGACGTCTACACCTATCTCCACGTGTACTCCGAACGGGACGTTCCCTCAGATCTCGTCGGCGCCCAGCTCCAATTCACCCGGCTGTTCCGTTCCGACTGATGCCGGCGCTTCGGACCGAGATCACCGAGATCGTCACGGGCCTCGCCATCTTCGGGTATCCGAATCTGGAGCATGCGCTCTCGGTCGAGCCGCCGGCGTTCCGGAACGTGCCGCGCAGTACCTATGGGGAGCTTCGGGCGGGGTTCGCCTCCGGGTCACACGATGCCCTGTTCCGTCGGGCGTGGGAGAACGGCCGCAGGTTCGCTCGCAGCGACGAGGGGCTGCGGGGTCGCACGCCGTGGATGATCGAGTGGAAGGGTCCGCACCGCCCACCCGGCTACGACCGGATCCCGGCCGATCTCCGGGTGGACCACGTCTATCTGCTGTCGTGCAAGTTCGGCTCCAACATCCTGACGAACTCGTCGCCGGCGAACCTGTTCGACCGGCTGCTGGCCGACCGCCAGGACGAGCCGACCGACTGGTTCGAGGAGATCGCCGCCGACGCCTACCAGGCGCTGTACTCGGTGAGTCGGGAGATGGTGGACGCACCACTCCCCGCGCACGTGGGCGAACTCGAGCCGGCTCATCGTGAGGTGCTGAAAGGTGGGCTGCCCCGACGCTTCCAGGGGGAGGCTCAGCGACGCTATCTCGAGCTGGTCGCCGACGTGGCAGAGCGGTCGGCGGAGCGATGGCGAGCCAACCTCGCGGCGAGGTCGGTGGCGGAGTCGACGGTGTGGCGACTCCTGCGACTCCAGTCGGCCCCGTACTTCGTGTTGGGGGAGTCGGCGGAGGGGCATCCGATCGCCCATCGGGTCGTGACGCCCGGAGATCTACGGCGGTCCCACCGCTTCCGCGGACTCGACGTGTGGGCGGCCGAGGGTCGGGGGCAACCGATCGTCGAGTGGGAGGCGACATTCACCGAGCGATCCTCGGGTCGCGAGGTGTCGGTCCGGGGACATGTCGAGGTGAGGTGGAGTCACGGCAAGTTCGCCCAGGTGCCCGAGGCGAAGGTCTACCTCGACACCCCGCACCGTCTCGTGCCCGGATACGTCCCCCTCGACGAGCCGGAGGATCCGTCGACTCTAATTTTTTATATATAATTTTTATATAAAATTTTTTTTTTTATATTTTTTTATTAATGAAATTACATACATAAACTATTTAAAAATAAAACACGCCTGTTCTGACAATTCCGCCACATCGACGAAAACCGAGGTGAAAAATAAATAATATATTTTTAATATATTTATATTAATTATTAAAATATTAATATTTTACTTCCAAATATTTATAAAAATTATATAAAATAAAATTATAAAAAAATTTTTATTATAATATTTTTTATTTTATTATCATCTATGATAACCTCCATCATAAATATGATACTGGAATCATGCCTACATTCTATCATTCAACAGTCACTTCCTGAAGACTGTCCCAGACGTTCACGTTCATGTGCCGAACACGCACCGCATCGGCGACGCCGCCGATTGGAGCGCCGGATCTGGCTGATGTCGACGATCGACACGCTCACGGTGACCAAGATCGCACCGATCGAGGTCACACGCAGCGGGTCCGCAGGGCGACGTTGAGATCCAGTACTTCAACACCAGCTTCAACCGATCACGATCGAGATCATCAGGTCGAGTGACCGACCCGAACAGGACCGTGAACGACGTGAAGCTCAGTTCCCTCCTACCAGACGTGTTCCGCTGGAATCGGTCTCAGGCCGGTGACGATGGGTGCTACAACAGTGCGAACCCGTTGCTGAAGCCGACGACCTGTGCAGGTTGCACGTCGATCTCCACGGAGATCCCGCTCGGAGCAAGACTGGCTGAAGCTGAGCTTCGACAGTGGCAAGGCGCCGGCAGCTTGACGATCACCATCGTCACTGACAACAACGACGGCACCTTCACGTACGTGTACGCTCCTAGCGGACTACGACAAGAGATGAGCCACAGCCCCCCGGCCAATGGCCGGGCTTGGCTTCCGAGAGTGAATGCTTGATGGTCGACACATCATCGACGTGAGGTGAGGAGACCAGCTGAGCACACTGGTCATTGAGGCGTACATCGCAACTGGTGTGAAAAGCGTGGTGAGCGCCGCTTGTAGGTGGCTTCACACAAGAACCAACGCGGTCGCACAGTCCGATCGCAGAGCAGTAACGGGAAGTGCAATGGAGACGAACTAGAGGAAGTTGCGCCGGCAGCATGCTCGCGAAGGCAAAGCCTGGTGGTGGTTTTCGCCGTCGTCGTAGCGCTTCTGCTTGTGCGGCGCTTTCTACCTCTTCAACTAGGCGATGGATTAGGCGTCTACCGGTGAGATGTGCGGAGTGTCGAACTGCCTCAGAATCCGTCGCTCCAGCTCTTCGAAGAAGATGGCACTTGGTACATCGAGAACTACAGCAACGTGACCATGTCCGACATCGAGGTTGTCGACGCTCCGGAACTGTGATCTGTGATCTCGCGTGCTGTCGCCGGACGATCGCACCGCCTGTGAAGAGGCGATCCGCGACTGCCTGATAGCGAAGGCTCCGGCCTCAAGGTCAGAACGTCGAGGTCGCGCCACCCGCTGAACCGCTCGCCGACCGCCCCGGCGAACCGTCGTGTGCGCGTAGCGTCTAAGACCCTGACGTGGCTTCATCCCGCCTGCTGAGATCAACAGTCTGCGCGGTGCTCCTGACGTGATCCTGCTCGCAACGTCAGAAGCGCCACGTATCCGGACAGCGGCCTGGTTGAAGTCTCGATTCGATCCCGGGGCGTCATCCGTGTCGTGCCTTCGGCTGAACATTCCCTTGCGGAGTCAGCCGCGGGCCCGCGATAACCGGTGCATTCGAGGCTTCGTGTCGAGCCCCATGTGTGTGACGCTGCGTGACTCGGCCACCGCAGCGAATCCGGTCACGCTATCGGCGAGAGGCAGGTTGGCGTAGGCGGCGCGGCTACGGTCGGGCTGTGTTCGCCGACGCGTACGAGATCGCCTCCCGATTCACCCGGCCCGTGATCGTGTCCAGCCGCACCGAAGATGGCGCGGTGCAGTCGGGGATGCGGCCTTCGTCGTTCTCAACGAGGACGGGTGGATCGCCACCGCCGCCCACGTGCTCGGCTCGTGGATGGCCTGGCGCCGGGATCAACAGGCCGACGCTCCCGCAGAGCCGGACGCGTTCGCTTCACCCATCATTCGTTCTGGTGGGGGTGGGACGGCATCAACCTCGCCGAGGTGCAACTGCGGGGCCACGCCGACCTTGCGATCGGCCGGCTCGAGCCGTTCGAGATCGGCATCGTCTCCGACTTCCCAACCATCAAGGATCCCGCATCGCTGCGGCCGGCGACCAGCCTGTGCCGGCTCGGCTACCCGTTCCATCAGCTCCAGACCGATTGCGACGAGGAGACCGGCCAGTTCCTGCTGCCCGACGGCGCTCTTCCGGCCCCTTTGTTCCCGGTCGAGGGAATGTTCACCCGCCAGATCCGCGTGCAGGGGCCTCCTGAGGCCTGGTTCATCGAGACGTCGTCGCCGGGGTTGCGGGGCCAGAGCGGCGGCCCGGTGTTCGATGTCGACGGCCGGGTGTGGGGGATCCAGAGCCGCACCCACCACCTCGACCTCGTGTTCAGCCCGAAGGCGGCGTCGCCTTCCGGGGAGACGGTGGAGCACCAGTTCCTCAACGTCGGGATCGCAACCCATCCGTCTGAACTGCTCGATCTCGCCGCAGAGAAAGGCGTCCGTGTCCGGGTCGGTTGAAGCCGGGCCAGGCCGTCGGTAATTGCCCGACACCGGCTGTTCCCTTCAGTTAGTTTCCACAGCCACGAGAACGACTTTCGTCCTCGACTGCTGAAAGGAGGTGACCCAGACATGATCGACATCGACCTCGGAGCGATGAACTCTGGCGGAACCTCCTGTGCGCGTTGCGCACCTGCGTTCCTTCTCTGATCTCCGTGGCGTCGTCAGGCGTCTGACTCGGCTGACCACTGGTCCTCCGCCGTACCTCTCACTCAGTCGTCTGACGGCGCCACCAGCCGAGGTCCCCTCATCCTCAGATGTCCGGGTCTCGCGCCCTTCCTGAACCAAGGAGCAGTCATGTATCAGTATCGATACGTGCAGGCAGTCCGGTCACAGCGGTATCGACCGCCGGCTCCGGTCCGTGTCCCCCGAGTCCCGGCTTCCAAGCCACGGGTGCGGTCCCGCCGACAGTCACAGCGTGAACCGGTCAAAGCTGCATGACGACCACACCGCAACCGATCTGAAGGCCGTCGGAGTCGATCCGGCGGCCTTCTTCGTTCACAGCTCGTCGAGGGTCGACTCCGAGGTGACCGAACAGCTCCTGTTCCCACCCGACCTCCGGCAGTCCGTACTCGGCACGCTCCTCGGGCGTCATGGCCCTCCAATACTCCAGCGACGTCCTGAGGTCGTCGAGCAGCATCTCGTCCATCGCCGCCGCAGATGCGTCCCCTCGGTGCCGGCGACTCCAGCCACGCTTGCAGCCAAGCCTCGAGGCTCTCGGCGACCACCCTGAACGACTCCGTCCACCCGTTGTCGCCGGGGCGCTCGGACGCCAGTTCTGCGTCCCAGTACACGATCCGACCCGACTCGAGGTCGATGCAGTCCGCACCCGGTGGCTCGAGATCGATCGGGAACAGGTCCGCCGGCCAGGGACGCCCATACCGGTCGGGCGATCCCTCGACCATGTCGAGATACCGAGACGTCATCTCCTCCAGCGAAGCGAGGCCGGCGCCGGGGCCGAAGCCTCCGTCTGCCACTCCGACGAGAACCTCGACCAGATCTCCGGGGAGACCGACACCGAGCCGCGACTCCACGACTGCGATCCGGTCTGCGTCGACCGGGGCGGGGAGCTCACCGGCCGTGGAATCCGATCCGCCGAGCGAGGCCACGACGGTGCGGAACCTGCCTCCGAGGTGACTGGTCTCGCCGGGCGGCGGCACGTCGGTTCGGGTCTCCGGGTTCGCCGCCCGTAGACGTGTCTGCTCGATCATGTTTGGAGGGATCAACGCTGCCGGCGCCCCTTCTCGACGTCTTCACCCGAGTCTGCCCGATCGACGCCGGTCACGCGGCGATGCATCGCATCGTGGTCATGGTTGAATGGCCCCGGTGCCCCCCGCCACCCGCCGCGCCGCCTTCCTCGGCTTCCGCGACATGCTCCCACTGATGATCCCGGCCTTCCCGTTCGGTGCCGTCTTGGGGTTGGCGATCGCCGACACCGAGTTCGTCCCCAACTTCATCGGCTGGCTGAGCTCGAGCATCATCTTCGGGGGAGCCGCACAGCTCACGGCGGTGACGCTTCTCGCGTCGGGGGCCGGGTTCTTCCCTCCGCTCATCGGGGCGTTGGTCGTCAACGTCCGCCATGTCATGTACTCGGCGGCACTCGTCCCCCGCTTCCGGGAGCAACCGAAGTGGTTCCGCTGGTTCGGGCCGTATCTCCTGCTCGACCAGAACTTCGCCCTCTCGTCGGTCAAGGACGCCGAACCGGACGAGTGGCGCGCCTACTACCTCGCAGCGGGCGGAACCGCTTGGGTGACCTGGCAGATCGCCGTCGCTGTCGGGATCGTGTTCGGTCCGATCATCCCCGACACGGTCGATCTGTCGTTCGCGGTCCCGGCGTTGTTCATCGGTCTGCTCGTCCCCAGCCTGCGAACCCGCCCGGCCCTGCTCGCCGCGGTGGTCGGCACGCTGGTCACGGTGGTGTTCGCCGGGGTCCCCAACCGGGGAGGGATGCTGATCGGAGGGCTGGCGGGAGTCATCGCCGGGACGTGGGCCGATCTGAGATCGAACTCATGACGGCGTTCTGGGTGATCCTGCTGGCGGGTATCGGGACCTATACGGCCCGTGCGATCTTCATCGTCGCGGTGGGGGAGCGGGAGCTGCCCCCTGTCGTGGAGCGCGGGCTCCTCTATGTCGGCCCCGCCGTTCTGGCGGCGCTGACCGCTTCGCTCCTCACCAGCCCAGACGGGGTGATGGTCTACCTCGAGAACATCCCCGAGGTGGCCGGGACGATCGTGGGTATCGCCGCAGGGCTCCGCTTCCGCCGCTTCGACGTCTCGTTCGCCGCCGCCATCACGGTCTTCCTCGCCCTGACGGCGTTGCTGTGAGCGTTCATGTGACGGGAACGTCGATATCCCAGCGATTCCCGTCACAAGAACGAGTTCACACCTCGTCGTGGGGGTGGGTGCCGGCGGCGCGGTCGGCGTGGATGTGGCGCGCGGCGTGAGTCACGTGGGCGGGGTCGTCGAAGAGCAGCCGTCCCTCCTTGTCGACCACCTGGCTGCGATAGACCGCCGACAGCGTCTCGACCGTCAGCACCTCATCGGGTGTGCCCTCTGCCACCACGGTGCCGTTGACGAGGATCACGTGATCGCACGTCTGGGCCTCTTCGAGGTCGTGGGTGGTGAGGATGACCGTCTGTCCGTTCGCCCGCTCCTCGTCGATCACGGCTCGCACGATCCCTGCCGAGACCCCGTCCAAACCCGTCATCGGCTCGTCGAGGAGCAGCAGGTCGTGGTCCTGGGCGAGCCCCTGAGCGACGAAGACCCGCTGGCGCTGCCCACCGGACAACTCCCGGAGATGTCTGGCCGACAGATCGGTCAGGTTGAGCCGGTCGATGGCGCCGTCGACGGCCGCCCGATCGGCGTCGCCGAAGCGGCGGAGGAACCCGAGGCTGGGGTAGCGGCCCATCATCACGACCTCCCGGACCGTGACCGGGAGGGCGTCGTTCACCTTGGTGCTCTGGGGGACGAAGGCGACCCTGACCGATGCGTCCCGGGGTGCATCTCCAAGGACGGTGACCGACCCGGCAGACGGCACGTGGATTCCGGCGATGGCGGCGAGCAGTGTCGACTTCCCGGATCCGTTGGGCCCGATCACGGCGGTCGTTCTTCCGGCCGGGATCTGGAAGTCGCTGTGTGCGACCGCCACGAGGTCGTCGTAGCGGAGTTCGACGTCAGTTCCGATGGCGGCCGGGATCAGCTTCGACACGAGCGGCACACCCCCTCGACCTCGAGGGAGTGTCCGCTGAGCTTCCACCCGGTCGAGTCCGACAGGCCATCGAGCATCGAGTCGAGCGACGTCTCGGCTTCGTCTCCGAGCTCGATGTCCTCGACGGCGCCGCATTCGGTGCACACGGCGTGATGGTGGTGTCCGGTGAGCCATTCGGCGAGCTCGTATCTGGCGAGGCCGTCGGCGTCGTGCTGGCGTCGCAGCACCCCGGCCTCGTCGAGCACGGTGAGGGAGCGATAGAGCGAGGAGAGGGGGACGTCGGTCGTCTCGTCGAGGAGTTCGGCGGCCGATCGGGGGCCGGAGACGGCGCGGAGCGTCTCGATCACCTTCTTGCGGCCCGAGGTGTATCTGACGTCATGGGAGCTGAGGGTCCGGCGCACGGACTCGTGGAGATCGCCTTGCCCTTCGTGACTCATGGGTGGTAGCTTACCAGACATAATGAGGATGATTCTCAATTTCAGAAGCAAGATGAGAATGCCGGCGGCCCTGCTCGGACTGGCCGTGCTCGTGGCGGCCTGCGGTGACGCCGCGACGACGGACGATCGTCTCCGCATCGTCACCAGCACCTCCGTGCTCTTCGACATCGTGAGCGAGATCGTCGGCGACGACGCCGTGGTCGAAGTGGTCATGGGCCCGGGAGTGGACCCGCACGACTTCGAGGTGTCCGCCCGTCAGGCAGAGGACATCGCCACCGCTGACCTCGTCGTGGCGTTCGGGCTCGGCCTCGAGGAGTCACTCCTCGACGTCATCGAGAGCCAGGCACCCGAGTCGCTCCTGTTGGGCCCCGAGCTCGATCCGATCCCGTTCTCCGGCCCCGATCCACACGACGACGAGGGCGAGGACCACGCCGACGACGATCACGAGGGTGAGGCGCTCGATCCCCACGTCTGGCTCGACCCGGTCCGCATGGCGACCGCCACCCGATTGATTGCCGACAGGATCGGTGGACTCGACGCCTCCCTCGATCTCGGAGCTCGAACCGACGCGTATGTCGAACGGCTCGAGCAGATGAACGACGACATCGTCGAGATGCTCGAGCCGATACCCACGGATGCACGCAAGCTCGTGACCTCTCACGACGCCCTCGGCTACTTCGCACAGCGCTACGACTTCGAGGTGGTCGGCGTGATCGTCAGCGGCGGCTCCACCCTGGCCGAGCCCAGTGCCGCCGACCTCGCAGCGCTGGTCGACGCCATCGAAGACACCGGGGCGCGAGCGATCTTCACCGACGCCTACAACCCCACCACCCTTGCCGAAGCCGTAGCCTCGGAAGTCGAAGGCGATGTGTCCGTGGTGCCCCTGATCACGGGCTCGCTCACCGAAGAAGCGGAGTCGTACGTCGACATGATGCGTCTGAACGCCGAACGAATCGCCGAAGCACTCGGGGCATGAGCTGGCTGCTCGAGCCTCTATCGCTCGGGTTCATTCAGCGCGCGCTTCTCGCAGGTTCGCTCGCCGCCCTCATCGCCGCCCTGGTCGGCACCTGGGTGGTGATCCGCGGGTTGAGTTTCATGGGTGATGCGCTGGCCCACGGAGTCCTCCCCGGCATCGCTCTCGGAGTCCTGTTCGGGTTCGACCTCACCCTCGGAGCGATCGCATCGGCGTTCGCCATGGTGGCGGGGATCAATCTCGTGCACCGGCACTCCCGTCTCAACGAGGACACCGGCATCGGCCTGCTGTTCGTCGGCATGCTCGCGCTCGGTGTCGTGATCATCTCCCGCGGTGGGAGCTACGCCGGGTCGCTCACCGGGATCCTGTTCGGCGACGCGCTCGGTGTCACCACCAGCGACATCGCGGTGCTGGCGGGCGCGCTGGTGGTCGCAGCGGCCTCGTCCGCTGCCCTGTACCGGGGGTTCCTGGCGTTGTCGTTCAACGAACAGAAGGCCGGCATGCTGGGCATGCATCCCGAGATTGGTGCACATCGCCATGCTCTCGCTGGTCACCATGGCCGTCGTCGCCTCGTTCCGGACCGTCGGGACACTGCTGGTGTTCGGCCTGCTGATCGCCCCGCCGGCGTCGGCCGCACTCGTGGCCCGCAGGGTTCCCGCCATGATCGGGGTGGCCTGCGCATACGGCGTCACGTCGGTGGCGGTCGGCCTGCTCGCCTCGTACCACTTGGACACGGCGGCGAGCGCAACGGTCGCCGTGGTGGCGGTCGCGGCGTTCTTCGTGACCCTGATGATCCGGTCGACCGTTCGCAGCTGACGTGTCGGCCATACTGGCCGTCCCAGAGGAAGGATCAGAGTTGGTGTTCTCAGGTGTGGGCGTGGCGTTGGTCACGCTCTTCGATGGATCCGGTGCGGTCGACCCGGACGCAACCGCCGCTCACGCCGCCCGGCTCGTCGAGCTGGGGGTGTCGGCCTTGATCGTGGCGGGCACCACCGGCGAGCCGATGTCGCTCGAGCGCGACGAACGGATCGCCTTGATCGAAGCCGTGCGGGACGTGGCCGACGGGCGCCCGGTGATCGCCGGGACAGGAGACGTCACGACGTCGAAGGCGGTCCGGCTCACGAGAGACGCGATCGACGCTGGGGCGGACGCCGTGCTGGCGCTCTCGCCGCCGGCGCCTGTCGACGTGCCCGCCTACTACGAAGCGGTGGTTGCAGAGGCGGTAAACACGCCGGTGCTCGCCTATCACTTCCCGAAGGTCTCGAGTCCCGGGATCGAGCCGGGGGCGCTGGACGACCTCGGCGTGGTCGGCGTGAAAGACTCGAGTGGAGACCCGAGGACGATGTTCGCCACACTCAGCGCCTTCGGCGGTGCGTACTACCCAGGATCTGCCTTCCTCGTTTCGCTCGCTGCAGCGAGCGGCGCATCCGGGGCGATCCTCGCCGTTGCCAACGTCGCGCCCGAACTCGGCGTTCGTGCCTTCGATGGCGATCAGGACGCCCAACGCGAACTCGCCGGCATCGAGCTGTCGCTGACCGGGAATCGCTGGGCGGCGATCAAGGCGGCGACCGCCGAGCGGTTCGGCACGTCGACCTACACCCGGATGTCGTGACCGGGTCGTTCGAGCCCGGCATGGTTGGCCGGGCCTCGATGATCGTGGAGGACTCGGACACCGCTATCGCATTGGGCTCCGGCGACGTGAGGGTGCTGGGCACGCCGCGGTTGGTGGCGCTCTGCGAAGAGGCGACCGTGGACGCATTCGCCGATGAAGTCGCTCCCGGTCGCACGACAGTCGGGGTCAGGGTCGAGTTGGATCACCTGGCGCCCTCGCACGTCGGCGACGCGATCGTCGCTAGCGCCCATCTCGATGCGGTCGAGGGCTCACGCCTGCAGTTCTCCGTCACCGCCTCCGACGGGCGGCGAGAAGTCGCCCGCGGCGTCGATAGTTCGGGCGGTCGTCGATCGAGAGCGATTCGGTTGAGTCAGTCGGCGAACGCCGCCCGAGCTGCGACCTCGATTGGGCGACCGTCACGCAGCCAGTCGATCGGGCTCTTGCCGCCGAGCGCCTTGAGCGGACGGGTGCAGAACGATGCGATCTCCGCGTCTGCCAGCTGTGCACTCAGATGCTTGGCAAGGGTCCCGAGTCCCGGCGTGGGGCTGCCCGTCCCTGTCGAACTGGAGCGCCGGGTAGAGCTCCTCGCCGGGCACGAACCCTCCGACGCTCACCACGTCGGGATGCTCGACGAGTGTCTTGGGAGCGCAGTGGCTCACCTGGGCGGCTTCATAGCGGGTGAGGAAATGCCCGCGATACTCGTTGAAGGTCATGGTCGACACCTCCTTGTGCGATTGATCCCCCTGTCGGCCTGCCGGATCCCGCGATAAGGGATCAGGCCGGTCCGCACACCTTGCACGGGCGGAAGCCGGCGGCGTCGGCCTCTGCCGCCGACCTCAGCTCGACCCGGTGTGGGTCGGAGATCCGACGGGCATGCGAGCAGGTCGGGAGACAGAAGATGCCGGTGGTGTCGCTGCCGATGAACCGGATGTCGCGGGCGGCCAGTGACGCCAGCCGCTCGAGGTCGACGCCCTCGTGGCCCAACAAGTCGATCTTGTTGTGGGCGCCGCCGAGCGAGTAGTTGCCGATCTTCCCGTCGGAGCGGACAACACGGTGACACGGGATGATCAGCGGCACCGGGTTCTTCGCCATCGTCGAGCCCACGGCTCGCACGGCACCGTGGTTTCCGATGCGGTCGGCGAGCCATCCGTACGGCCTCACCTGTCCGAACGGGATGGTGGCTGCCACCTCCAGCACCGAGCGCTGAAAGTCGGTGACACGAGTCAGGTCGACCGGCAAATCACCCGGGCGCCCGCGTTCGATCGCCCGCCGGATCTTGGCGTCCCACCCCTTGGGCGGTGTCGCCTCGACGGCGCGGCGCTCCGGCTCGTCGGGGTCGAACTCGGCGGCGAGATCGACGAAGGACACCCCCCGGACGTTGAAGCCGACGGCCACGTCGCCGATCGGGGACTCGAAGGTGTCGAACCCGTCGATCAGTCCGGTGCCGAGCCGGATCGCCTCTGCTGCGGTGGTGGGCATGTCCGTGCGGAGCGAGCCCAGCATGTCTTCGATGTTCATGCTTCCTCCTCGATGAGTGTCTTGAGCCGGGCGAGCCCGCGGCTCACATCCGTCTTCACGGTCCCCTCCGGGCGCCCCAGCGCCGCCGACAGCTCGGCGTAGCTCAGCCCGACCACATGCCGGAGCACCACGGCCCTCCGCTGTGCGCTCGGTAGGGCGTCGAGCCGTCTCTGCCACTGCGCCGAGTCGATCGGATCGGGATCGGCGATCGGGTGCACATCGTGCAGTTCCACCGGCTGGGGTCGGCGGGATCGGTCCCGGACGTGATTCCGTCCCAGGTTGAGTGCGATCGTCCAGATCCATCCTCGGAGCCGCAGCGTTCGTATCCGCTCCGGCTCGTATTCTCCGAGTGCCCGATACGCCCGGATGAAGGTCTCCTGGGTCAGGTCGGCGGCGTCGTCGCCGTGCATCCGTTTGAGTCCCGAGTAGACGTCGTCACCGAGTGCGCCGACGAGATCGTCGAAGGATCCGTCGAGGTCTCGCGCCAGCCGTTCACACAGGTGTTCCATCAACGAGAAGAACACCAGACATCGCGGTCCGGTTGCAGTCGATTCATCGTTCCCTTGCGATTTCGGATCGTGGCGACAGCGGGATCGACCCGTCCGAGGCGTGGTAGTCCTCGTGGGCGGCGATCAACACGTCCCAATCCTCGGGGGCCTCGGTGTCGACCGCGATCAGGTGGTAGGTCGTCGGTGACTGTTCGAGGTCGAAGTCCCGGGCGGCCCGGATCAGGATCCGCGAACTGTCGTCGATGCGCCGATGCTGGGCGAGATGCTCGTCCCACGACACCAGGTGGAACACCTCCGACAGGCGGTGGGGGTCGGCTGCGTTCCGATACAGCCGCCACCGGTAGGCGCCGGTACGCATACGGATCGCCTTCACCTCGTTCATGACGGCGATGAACTCGTCGAACCGGTCGTGGTCGATCACCCAGGTGTTCACGACCATGACCGGGCCTCCGTGAGTCGACACGTGGTCGGCTCCGGTCCGTTCGATCGAGAACTCGGGGCTCTCGATGTCGGCGAGGGCGGGCACGGCGAACCGCCGAGCCGTCGAGCCGAGGGCCACCGTGCCGACCGAGAGCACCACCGTGGCCGCTCCGGCGCCGATCGCATCGGCGAGGACTCCGGCGATGATCGATCCGATCGGGATGATCCCGACGAACGAGAGCGTGTAGAGGCTCATCGTCCGGCCGCGCACCCACTCGGGGGACATGAGCTGAGCCGTGGCGTTCGTGGTCGTCAGCGTCCACACCCAGCAGGCCCCGATCGCCACGAGCGCGACGCTCGCCAGGACGAGGTTGGGCGCCAGACCCTGGAGTATGCCGAAGAACCCGAACGCGGTGATGGTCATCGGGATCGAACGTTCTCCGAGGCGGTCGACTACCGGCTTGCGCGTGAACGCCCCGATCAGCGCTCCCAGTCCCATCGAACCCAACAGCACGCCGTAGGCGAACTCCCCGCCTCCGAGTTCCTCGGTTCGCGTCGGAAGCACCGATTGGATCACTGCGGACGTGATGGCGAACAGTGCAGCGAGGAGCAGCAGCCTCCGGAAGGGCCTGGTGTATCGGGCGAAACGGAGTCCGAGTGCGATGGCGTTCGGGATCGACGTTGCGTCGTGGTCGGCGACGGTCAGTTGGCCGCGAATCCTGAAGATGACCGCGATGACCACGGCGTAGCTGGCCGCATTCAGACCGAACGCCAGCTCGGGCCCGGACGTGGCGAGGATGAACCCGCCGATCGCCGGCCCGATCGCCCTGGCCACGTTGAACGCCACCGAGTTGAGGGCCACTGCGCTGGCGACGAGCCCCCTTGGCACGAGGTCGGGCACCATCGCCTGCCAGGCGGGCAGGTTGAAGGAGACGCCGACGCCGAGTACCAGGCCCAGGGTGAGCAGGAGCCCGGGGGAGATGTCTCCCGAGAACGTGACGATCGCCATGGCGGCGGCGGCACCGCCCATCAGGGCCTGGCTGGCGAGCAGGATGGTCCCCCGGTCGATGAGATCGGCGAGCGCGCCCGCCGGGAGGGCGAGGAAGAAGAGGGGCAACGTGTTGGAGGCGACCATCAACCCGACCCACGTGGCGGAGCCGGTCAGCTCCAGCATGAGCCACGACCCCGCCACCGCCTGGAGGAACGAGCCGAGGTTCGAGAACATGGCGGCTAGCCAGAGCGTCCGGAAGTGCCTGATCTTGAGCGGTGCCATTGCGTCTGACATGTCACCGAGGCTAGGTCGATTCGGCCGGCCGTCGAATCGACCGCTCGGTCCGTGCGTCGATCAGATCTGTGCCGGAATCTGCGATGCAACCGTCCGCTGAACCACGACGAGCGAGCCGATGACCATGGCTCCGCCGATCACCTGGATCGGCGTGAGCGACTGGCCCAGGAACACCCAGGCAACCGCTGCGGCCACGACCGGTTCGAAGGTCGCAACCACGCCCACACTCCCCGAGTCGACCCGCGACAACGCCATCACCATCAGCAGGAACGGCACCGCCGTGGCCATCAGCCCCACCCAGCCGATCTGAATCCACACGGTGGTCGGGACCTCGATGATCGCCGGCGGGATCACCACCACCCAGATCAGCGCGGAGACTGCGAACCCATATGAGATGATCGTCAGATCCGGGAGACGGCGACCCAGGTGCTCGCCGAACAGCAGATAGGTGGCGTACAGCAGCATCGAACCGACTCCCGCCGCCAAGCCGACCGGATCCAGGGCGTCGATGTCCCAGGCCCGCAGCATCACCGCCGTCCCGGACACGGCGATCGACGCGGCGAGCCACGTCTTCAGCGGAACGGGCCGTCGCTGGACGAAGCGAATCCACATCAGCACCGCTACCGGAGCAGTGAACTGAAGGGTCGTGCCGGGCCCCACCCCGAGACGGTCGATCGACCAGTAGAACGTGATCGTCAACGCTGCGATAACGGCACCGAAGAGCGCGAGTTGGGGGAGGCGGCCGGCGGTCATCGTCATCCGACGCCAGTAGGCGATCGGCACGAGCACGATGGCAGCGATCACCGACCGGTACTGGGCGACGACCGTCGGGTCGACCGTTGCGAACACGTCGGCGGCAACGACCCCACCGATCCCGGCGAGGGTCGCTGCGATCATGGTCAGCACGAGCCCGCGTTGCATCGCCGCATCCTGGCACAGGTTCTTACAAGGAAGGACCCGTCGGTACCCTCGCTCCCGTGAAGGACGCAGCGTATTTCGTCACGCCCAGGTCCGGTGTCGGGCACTCCCTACTGCTGCTGCACTCATGGTGGGGGCTCGACTCGAGTGTCCGTCAGATGGCCGACCGCATCGCCGACGAGGGGCACACCGTCCTGGTACCGGATCTCCTCGCCGGTGAGACCTTCGACGATGCAGCGGCCGCAGAAGCCCATCTGAAATCGCTCGATGTCGATCGCCTCGCATCGCTGACCCAGGCGAGCGTGCATCTGGTCCGCGAGAAGGGACTCGATCGCGAAGCGCCCGTCTCGATTGTCGGAATGTCGATGGGGGCATCGCTCGGGCTCTGGGCGTCGATCCGCATCCCCGACGCAGTCTCACGGGTCGTGAGTTTCTACGGGACCCAGACGATCGACTTCGCCGGTGCCAGGGCCGCCTATCAGCTCCACTTCGCCGATCACGACGAACTCGTCGACTCCGACGAGGCCGCGTTCATGGAGGCCACGATCGGTCTCAGCGGTCTGCACGTCGAGTCGCATTCCTATCCGGGCACGTCGCACTGGTTCTTCGAACCGGAACGCCCGAACTACGACCCTGACGCCGCCGAGCAGGCGTGGGCACGAATGGTGCGGTTCCTCCGCCGCTGAGGACCACGTACGGACCGGAGATGCACGGGGTGTTGTTTGTTCCCCCTTCGGGGGAACAGGCTTGCGTTAGCAAGCCATGGGGGTGTTTCGACGAGGCGTCGGCCTCACAACACCCCCCTGACCGCCCGATCGCTCGAGGTCCGTCGGGAGTCTGGGCATGCCGGTGACATGCGCGGCGGGCGGTCCGTCCCCCCGAAGGGGGGACAAACAATGCGCCCGATGCCCGATGTTTGTTCCCTCGGGGGCATGCGTTACATGTTCGACGGGGAGGCCTCCAACACCCCTGACCGCCGATCGTTCGAGATTCACCGTGCGCCTTCGGCGGCGGTCGGTCCCCCCGAAGGGGAGACCCTACGCCGGCACCAGGTCGGACGGGAGCAGGAACCAGCGGAGTGGCGCTGCGGTGCTGTCCAGCTCTCGCCGGTCGTCGATGGAGGGTTGCGACTCGGCGAGGATCCGTCTCGCCTCCGTCAGGTATGCGCTGAGACGCTCGATCGGTTCCGTCTGGCGCCGGTCCTCGAAGGTGTGGCCGCCGTCCTCGAACGAGAGGTCTCGCAGCGTCATCGGCGGACGAGGGGTTCCGTTGCGATGTCGCCACCCGCCGGTCGCCGCATCGAAGTCGTACTCGGAGAGCAGCCTCCAGCCGTCCGATGCGATGATCTCGATGGCCTCGAGGATGAACTCGAACTCGGCGTCGGTGATGAAGTAGTTGAAGTTGACCCGAGCCCAACCCGGCTTGATGACCTCGCATCCGGCGGCGATCTCGTGTTCGAGGGCGATGCTGCGGTCGTCGTCGATGCGGAGCAGCCGGTGTCCGTACGGCCCCGCACACGAGCAGCCGCCGCGAGCCTGGATGCCGAAGAGATCGTTGAGGAGCGCCACCACGTAGTTGTGATGCAGATGCCGCCCGTGGGAGGCGATCACGAACGACAGGATCGAGAGCCGGTGGGCGTTCGGGTTTCCGAGGATCTCGACGTTGGGGTGCTTCGACAGCCGGTCGATGGCGGATCGCGTGAGGCGGCGCTCGATCTCCTTGATCGTGTCGGTGCCGACCGCCTGCTTGAGCTCGAAGACCAGCCCGGCCCGGATCGATTCGACGATCGCCGGCGTGCCGCCCTCTTCGCGGTGTTCTGCATCGGTGAGGTAGCGGTGTTCGTGTGCGTTGACGTAGGCGACGGTTCCGCCCCCGGGGACCGACGGCACCCGGTTCTTCAAGAGGTCACGTCTCGCAACGAGCACGCCCGGCGTGCCGGGTCCGCCGATGAACTTGTGCGGCGAGATGAAGATGGCGTCCTTGTAGTCGTCGCCGTGGGTCGACGGCGACCGCATCTCGATGGCGACGTAGGGCGCCGCGGCGGCGAAGTCCCAGAACGACAGTGCGCCGTGCCGGTGGAGGATGCTGGACACGGCAGTGGTGTTCGAGACGATGCCGGTGACGTTCGAGGCCGCCGAGAAGCTGCCGATCAACAAGGGTCGGCCCTGATATTCGACGAGCCGGCGCTCGAGATCGGCGAGGTCGATGTACCCGTCTGCGTCCTCGACGATCTCGACGACTTCCGCGATCGACTCGCGCCACGGGAGCTCGTTCGAGTGGTGTTCGTACGGACCGACGAACACGACGGGCCGCTCGTCGGCCGGGATGCAATTCGAGAGGTGGTACCGGTCTTCGAGGTCGGCCGGGATCCGGATCCCGAGGATGTTGATCAGGCGGTCGATCGCCCCCGTCGAACCCGAACCGGCGAAGATGACGGCGTGCTCGTCGCCACCACCGACGCTCTCCTTGATGATCGAGCGTGCGTCTTCACGGAAGCGGGTGGTCTGCAGTCCCGTTCCCGACGTCTCGGTGTGGGTGTTGGCGTACATGGGCAGGACGTGTTGGGTGATGAAGTCCTCGATCATGCGGAGCGACCGACCCGAGGCGGTGTAATCGGCGTAGATGACTCGCCGGAGCCCGAACGGCGTCTGGACGGCGGTGTCTGCGCCGATGATCGAATCGCGGATCTGCTCGATGAGATCGGTCATCGCCCGATCGTACCGGTTGGGCTCCACAGCCGAGCGGTTGCCCCCAGGTCGAATCGGGGGAGGAAGACGTGCACGAGGGGGCCGATTCCGAGCGCGAAGATCAGCGTCCCGATCCCGACGGTGCCCCCGAGGAGCCACCCGGTGCCCATCGCAGCCGCCTCGACGCCGGTACGGGCAAGCCGGAGCGACCATCCGCGGGCGGCGAGACCGGTCATGAGCCCGTCCCTCGGGCCCGGCCCGAGTCGGACGCCGATGTACAGGCCGGACCCGATGCCGACCAGGACCACGCCAACGATCATCAGCGCGGCCCGGGCGGCGACATGCTCGGGGGTGTCGAT
>CAVWBT010000002.1:0-200092 GCA_963753285.1 uncultured bacterium | reverse complement strand
CAAGTCGAGGCGGAGCCTCGGCCAGAACCTCCACCAGTGCGATTCCGGTGACGACGAGAAGTGGATGCCAGTAATGCTCCGGATAAGTGTCCGCAAGGGGCCAGACGCCGAGAATCGGTATGGCGAGGAAGGGCAACGAGGCGACCAGCAGCTGCGGTCTCAGCAGCGGGAGCACGAGAGCTCCAGGCAAGAGCCACCCCACGAGGGACCGCAACCAATCGGCTTCGCCGACCGGCCTCAAGACCTCGATCGGATTCCCGATCGTGGTGCGGGAGGACTCCCGAGTCGAGCTTCCGAGATGCGCAAAGTGGGCGCCCGCGTCCGCCCCGCCGAGCGGCCCGGCGAGCAACCACGCTGCCATGGCGGCAAACGTCAATCCTCCAACGGCGATCGCCCGCCGCCCCGCTGCGCTCTTTCTGCTCAACAGGCGAAACAACAGGACGGAGGCTGCGAACTCGATGCGAGCCAAGCCGGCAACCGTCGACCAGATCGTCATCGCCTTCGTGTTGTCGGTCGCTCGCAGCGCCCCGACCATCGCCAGGGGACCCACTCCGAGTGCGAACTCACGCACCCCGAAGTGGGTGACCAGATAGGTACCGGGCGCCAGCAGCGTGAGCAGAGCAGCTGCCCGACCGATGCGAACGCCGATTCCCGCCTGTCTGGCCGCAGTCATCACGGCTGCACCCACCAGGCACGCCGATGCAGCCTGAAGCGCTCCGTACGCGAGGATCCCGGCATCTGTGCCCATACGGAAAACCGGCGTGAGAATCAATCCGACAATCGAGAGATGATCACCGAGATGGTGCGCCCCTGTCAGCGATGAGACGTCGCTGAGCCCGTGGGCCAACCGCCAATACACGTGGGCTGTCACGGCCGTGTCGAACAGAACAAGCCGGTGTGAGCTCCAACGAAGCACAAACGTGATGACGAGCACGACCCACGCCGAGACGAGCACTCGGTCGTCGAGCCCGGTCCAACTCGAAGCCGAAGCGGTTCCTGACCGAGGACTCGGGTGCGTCGGGCGTTTCAGCCAGAATGCTCACAGGACAGAAGCGTAGGACCGCTGAGCCCGGCTTCAGCGGCGTTCAGCGCGCCTCGGAGACCTGGCGCAGCTCCCGCTTCAACTCCTCGACCTCATCCCGCAGCCTGGCGGCATATTCGAATCTCAGCTCTTTGGCCGCCTGATGCATCTCGTCCTCGAGGCTCATGATCAATCTCGGGAGGTCCTCACCGGTCACATCCAGTGAACGCTTGACATCGGTGGTCTCCCGTCTGCGCCGCTCCGTGCTGGCCTGCTGGCTTTCGAGGATCTGGAGGATGTCGGACACCTTCTTGCGGATCGTCTGGGGGTCGATGTTGTTCTCTTCGTTGTAGATCTTCTGGAGCCCACGCCGACGGTTCGTCTCGTTGATCGCCCACTGCATCGAATCCGTGACCTTGTCGGCGTACATAACGACCTCGCCGGCGACGTTTCTGGCCGCTCGGCCGATGATCTGGATGAGCGAGGTCGACGAGCGGAGGAACCCCTCCTTGTCGGCATCGAGGATCGCCACCAGCGAGACCTCGGGCAGGTCGAGGCCCTCCCGCAGCAGGTTGATGCCGACCAGCACGTCGTACTCCCCCAGCCGAAGGTCGCGGAGCAGCTGGACGCGCTCGAGGGTGTCGATCTCCGAGTGCAGGTATCTGGCGCGCACACCCATCTCGAGGAGGTAGTCGGTGAGGTCCTCGGCCATCTTCTTGGTGAGCGTCGTGACGAGGATCCGCTCCTCCCGGAGCGCCCGCTCTCGGATCTCGCCCAGGAGATCGTCGATCTGGCCTTTGGTCGGGCGGACGACCACCTCGGGGTCCATCAGGCCGGTCGGGCGGACGATCTGCTCCACGACCTTGGTGGAGTGCTCCCGTTCGAACGGGACCGGGGTCGCCGACATGAAGACGATCTGCTTCGATCGGTCGAGCCACTCATCGAACCGGAGCGGCCGATTGTCCATCGCGCTCGGCAGCCGGAAGCCGTGCTCGACCAGCACCTCCTTGCGGCTGCGGTCGCCTTCGTACTGGCCGCCGATCTGCGGGACGGTCACGTGGGACTCGTCGAGGATCATCAGGTAGTCGTCTGGGAAGTAGTCGAGCAGGGTGTACGGGGCCTCGCCCGGCTTGCGGCCGTCGAGATGCCTCGAGTAGTTCTCGATGCCGGAGCAGAACCCGACCTCACGCATCATCTCCAGGTCGTACGACGTCCGCATCCGGAGCCGCTGGGCCTCCAGCAGCTTCCCTTTCCGCTCCAACTCGGCGAGCCGATCCTGCAGCTCCTCCTCGATCGAGGCGATCGCCCGCTCCATCCGCTCCTTCTCGGTCACGTAGTGGCTGGCAGGGAAGATGAAGACCTCGTTGAGCTCCTCGAGCACCTCGCCGGTGATCGGGTCCATCCGCAGGATGCGATCGACCTCGTCGCCGAAGAACTCGACCCGCACGATCGTCTCGTCGTAGGAGACGAACACCTCCAGCGTGTCGCCCTTCACCCGGAACTTCCCGCGGACCAGGTTGATCTCGTTGCGCTCGTACTGGATGTCGACGAGACGGCGGATGGCGTCGGTCATCGGATACTCGACACCGCGAACCAGTCTGAGCAGCTGGCCTTCGTACTGCTCGGGCGAGCCCAGACCGTAGATGCAGCTGACCGACGCCACGATGATCACGTCGTCCCGGGTGAGAAGCGCAGACGTGGCTGCATGGCGGAGCCGATCGATCTCGTCGTTGACCGTGGCGTCCTTCTCGATGAACGTGTCCGTCTGAGGCATGTACGCCTCGGGCTGGTAGTAGTCGTAGTAGGAGACGAAGTACTCGACACGGTTCTCGGGGAAGAACTCCCGGAACTCGTTGGCGAGTTGGGCTGCCAGAGCCTTGTTCGGAGCGATCACCAGCGCAGGCCGCTGGACCTTCTCGATCATCCAGGCGATCGTCGCCGACTTGCCCGAACCGGTGATCCCGAGCAGCGTCTGGAACTTCTCACCGGCCTGGAGACCCTCGGCGAGCGCCTCGATGGCCTTCGGCTGATCGCCGGCAGGCTCGAAGTCGGCATGGAGGCGAAAGGCGGTCATCGAACAAGCGTACCGGTAGTCTGCAGTCATGCTTTCAGGCACGCGGAACCGTCCCCGGCTGGGCCCGCACGCCTCGCCGATGCAGGCATTCGGGACGCGTTGCCCACTGGCGCAGCCGGGGGGTTTTTCGCGAGTGTTCAGGCTTGAAGTCCCCCATGGCTTGCTGGCGCAAGCCTGTTCCCCCAAGGGGGACCACACAACCAACCCCACACGACTTGCAGACACCCCATCGACAACCCTCCCGAGCAACCAGGGAGGCTTCGCGGACTTCCGCCTCGAAACCCCCATGGCTTGCTGGCGCAAGCCCGTTCCCCCGAAGGGGGAACAAACAACCAAACCCGGCTGAGCGCTAACGGCCAATCGGCAAACGCATACGAGATCGGCAGCGCCCTCAGGCAGCCAACGAGGCTCCGGCGACACCGGCCCAGATCCCCCCATGTCTTGCTGGGGCAAGCCAGTTCCCCCGAAGGGGGAACACGACCACACCCACATGGCCAACACACCGAGCGTCGACAGCTCTCCGGGGCAAACACCGCGAACTCGTCGGCTTTCGCCTGGAAGCCCCCATGTCTTGCTGGGGCAAGTCTGTTCCCCCGGAGGGGAACAGACAATCATCCCGGTATGTCTCCGATGTATCCACAAGCTCAACGGGCCTCTTCTCGCGGCGAAGCGGTCATGACTCAAGACCTCTGGGACCGCCGGCTGAGAGCGACCGTCGTCGCCGTGGAGTGGGTCGCCCTCGCCGTCGGCATCCTCGCCTCGGTCACAGAAACCCAGGCAGCACCGCTGGCGTTCGTTGCCGCCGGACTCGGCGCCATCTGGGTCGTCGCGACGACCGCCATCCCCCTCGACATCGTCAGTCGGGCGTACGTGATCGACGCGATGACCCTCATCGGCGTCGCGCTCACCATGACCGCAGTCGTGTTGACCGAGGGCCTGTCCAGCCCCTACGTGCTGCTGGCGCTCACACCGTCCATGTATGCGGGCATGTTCGGCGGCATGCGACAGAGCATCTCGGTCGGCGCCTTGACATCGATGCTCTACATGGCTATCCCACTCGCCAGCGGTGAGTCGCTGGTGTCCGCCATCCCCTTTGCCTCGCTGGCGCTCGCGCTCGGGGCCGCCGTCGCACAGATCAGACGGATCTTCCTCGAGTTGGACTCCCGGGTATCTGCTGCCGAGGCATCCTCGGATGCCACCAACATCCGCCTCGAGCACCTCGAGAGCGCCAACCAGCTCCTGGCACGGCTGGCCGAGATCACCAGCCGGAACGAAGTCAACCCGATCGAGGTCGGCCGCACCGCCCTGGAGACGATCACCGCACAGTTCCCGAACAGCGCCGGAACGGCGGCATTGGAGTCGGAGAACGGACCGATCCTGGTCTCGAGGTTCGGAACGATCCCTGAGTCCTCCTACGAAACGACACTCCCGTTGACGATCAGCGACCAACGGGTCGGGTTCATCCGCCTCAACACCGAGAGCCCCTTGGACGACGAGACCGTGAACGGCCTCACCGAGACGGTGAGACCCGTCGCTCTGGCCTTTGCAAACGCGCTGCTCCTCCAGGACGTCACGAAGAACGCCGTCCGTGAGGAGCGCACACGGCTGGCTCGGGAGCTCCACGACGAGATCGGCCCCTCGCTTGCGTCACTCGGCCTCTCACTGGATATGGCGTTGATCCAGGGGGTGGACCAACGGGAGATGAACGACCACCTCAACACGTTGCGGGATCGAGTGGCGGGGTTGGTCGATGAGGTGCGTTCCACCGTCACCGACCTTCGGGCAGGCGGGGCCGGCTCTCTCATCGGCCGCCTCGAGCAATTACGCGCCGCCCTGACGACTCCCATGGAGATCATGATCGACGTGGATGAACGTCGGCCGGTGCGGCCATCGCTCTCCGAGAACGTGTACGGGATCATCGGTGAGGCCTTGCGCAACGCCGTGAACCACTCGAGGGGCACGATCGTCGCCGTCAAGGGTTGGGTCGACTTCGACCGAGGTAGGGTCGTGGTCTCCGACGACGGAACCGGGTTCGACATCACGCAGATCCCCCAAGGCCACTTCGGCCTCGTCGGGATGCAAGAACGGGCGCACATGTCGGGCATCCGACTCGACGTGTCGAGTTCAGAGATCGGAACCAACGTGACGATTGAATGGGGTACAGCATGATCAGGGTGGCGATCGCCGACGACCATCAACTCTTCGCCGAAGGCATCCGCGACGCGCTCTCCCGGGTGCCAGACATCCGGGTCGTCGGCGTTGCTGGGGATGCACAGCAGTTCATCGAGGATCTCCATGACCAACCGGCCGACGTGCTGATGATCGATCTCGAGATGCCCGGAGGCGGCGGAGAGGCGGTGCTCGCCGCCGAACCATCGGCACCGGTGATCGTGGTGTCGATGCACGTGACACCGGAGAATCGGTCCAAACTCCTCGCAGCAGGGGCAGTCGGTGTGCTCTCGAAATCGACCCGTCTATCGGATCTCGCAGCCGCCATCCGACTCGCACATAGTGGGTACCGACTCGATGGCTCCGAAGCCGAAGACCGTGCCATGCTCGACGACCATCAACAGCCCCAATTGGACCCGGGAGCGGCGAGTCTCGACCGAACGTGAGCGGGAACTGCTCAGCTACCTGGCACGCGGCGTCTCCTCGACCGAGGAGCTGGCGGACGAGCTGTTCATCTCGCAGAAGACCGTCAAGAACCACCTCGCATCGATCTTCCAGAAGCTGTCGGTCGCAGATCGAACCCAGGCTGCGGTAGAAGCGATCCGGCTCGGCCTGGGTCCGTGATTCGCTCACGGTCGCGTATAGGGCCGCTGACCCATATGTGACCATGGGGAGTCTCCGTATCGTGATACCCATGAAAGACCAAGACAACCGACACCGAGAGCACGGAGGTGGGGGCGTCCATGGTCGAATACGCACTCCTCGTCGTTCTGATTGCGCTTCTGGCCCTTGTAGCGGTCACACTTGCGGGTGAAGAGCTCAGCAGACTCTACTCCGATATCGCCAGCAGCCTCGACGCAGCCAACTAGCAGAGAAGCCTTCCTATCCCACGAGGCTCCGACCCGCAAGGGACCCGGAGCCTCGATCGCGCTCGAATCGAATGCATCCGGCCACGCAGCGTGACGTGAATGGGCCAATTGGCCCATATGCCATAGGAGGAAACTCGGTACCTTGATCGATGCAAGTCACCGTTCTAGGAGGTCCACATGATGCTTGCAAAGCTGACCGAAATGATTGCCGCATTCCAGGATGAAGAGCGCGGTGCATCGATGGTCGAGTACGCACTGCTCGTCGTGCTCATCGCCATCATCGCCATCGTCGCCATCACCCTCGCTGGTGACAGAGATCTCGTCGACGTTCTCGGACATCGCGTCAAGCCTCGAGCAGTGATCTGACGATACACCACGATCGAAAGGGACCCGCTTCGGCGGGTCCCTTTCGTTGTTGCCATCGAGCGCAGCACTGACTGGCGGCACGTGGGCAAGCATCACCGTCGGACGATCTCATCGCTGTCCCTGCTCGAGAGCAGCAGCCAGCCGTCCTCTTCAGTCACTGCCACGTCCACGCTGCGCCTCCAATCCGCTGAGCCGCAGCAGTTCGAGCCAATCGGTGTACCGCGCTGAACGATCGCTGCCTCGAAGTCGTACTCCTCGAAGTACTGCGCCACCCGTCACGACCTGCACGAGACATCGACGAAGCGACTGAGCTCATCCCCATACAACTCCGCACGATCGTCGATCAACACGTCGATCCCCGGCCACTCTGCGTAGATGATGTACCCACCGATCACGTCGTCATGGAAGAGCCGCGTGCCTCGCCTCGCTCGATGTGATCGACCGGGAAGCGCTTCGTGTCGAGGCCGCCCTGACCGGCAACACGATTGGGAGCACGACGATCGCGGGCCACGATCGAATCTGACCCCAACCAGCGCCGTTCGAAGCGGCCACGCAGCAGGCCGGCGAGCGCCGTCGATACGAGGCGAACGAGCATCAGAACGGCCGGGAGAACCGATCGATTCGACGAAAGACCGAACAGAATGAGAGGAACCGCAAAGCCGACGTCTCGCACCGACAACCGACCAGACGCCGCTCCGAACATGAGAGCAGCAGGCAGATCGTGAACGGCGTGCGAATGACACTGACCAGATCTGGCGCACGCCCATTCGGTGATCAGCGAAAGCGCCTCGGATCGCCCGGCAAACGCGACGAGGTAGTCGAAGACACCCCAGCCGTGAGCGGTCACCAGTCGTCGCCAACGATCCACGGAGCCTCGGTCCGAATTCTCGATACTCCCGCCGTTCCAGGACCGACACCGCCAGATAGCCGGCACCGATGACCCACGAACCGTGTACCGAAGCCCACAGAAGAACAGCGCAGGGAGCGCTCCATCTCGAGCTGGGTCGCTCGCTCGACCAGAACCACCAGCGTCGAGCAAGACATACGAGAAGATCACCGGACGCGGATTGAGGTACGGAACGGCCAAGCAGGGCCACGAAGAACGACACCGACGCAATAGCAGCGAGCGATGTGGTCATCCGCCAGACGATCACAGTCACTACTGCAAAGAGCAGCAGCGCCGCCGACGAACCGCAGCCATGGAACGAAAGCGAGGTCGACATCGGTCGTCGAACCAGCCATAGCGCGATGTCGGCCAGCCAACTCTGCGTCCGCCACGCCTGCCCGACCGTGATGATGCTGAACGGGTCATCGGTGAGGACCGATCCGCTCGTGCTTGGAGCCGGCCGGCCGTCACATGCCAGAGAAAGCTGTTGTCACCGATCGTCGAGCGAGCGACGAGTACGGCGACGATCCACGGCAGCGTGGCAACGACATGCCACAGGGTGAACCCCCGTCGGGTTTGCGCCACTATCCGGCGAAGGCTTCAGAGACCTGAATGGCAGCCGGACCGAGCAGCACGATGAACAGCGACGGGAAGATGCAGAACACCAGCGGGAACACCAGCTTCACCGGTGCGGCGAACGCCTTCTCCTGTGCTCGCTGACGCCGCTTGACCCGCATCTCGTCGGCCTGCACCCGCAGCACACGGGCGATCGCCACACCGAACGCCTCGGCCTGCATCATTGCGAGCAGGAACGACCGCAACTCTTCGAGATCGGTGCGATCCATGAGGTGGCGCATCGCATCTCGGCGGCTCACGCCTACCCGAGTCTCCTGGAGCATCCGGAAGAACTCCTCCGACAGCGGGCCGGGAACGGTGGAAACGACACGGGTGAGGGCAGCATCGAACCCGAGACCGGCCTCGACGGAGATCACGAGGAGATCGAGCGTGTCCGGCAGCTGCCGGAGCATGTCGGCCTTGCGTTCGTCGATTCGACGCTGGATGATCGCATCCGAGGCGAAGAAGCCGAGCAGAGGTGGGCCGAGCAGAGATCAGGATCTTGAGCGAGACCATCACCGAAGTCGCGGAGAATAGAAGGCGAAGCCCGAGTCCGACGATCAGGCCGACCACCTTGATGACGACGATCCCGCTGGCGTCGATGCCGGTGATGCCCGCATACTGCAGCTTCTTCTGGGTGTTCTCGAGATACCCGACCGGAGTGAACCGATTGAGGAACTTGCCGGCTCGGAGCACGATCGGAGCCAGGGTCCGCTCCGCAAACGGCTTGGCCAGCTCTTCGTCGCGAGCTCCCGTGCCACCACGTCCATAAACCGCCAGACGTTGCTGTGCAGTCTGTTGGACATTGACGACCGCGCTGCCGATCCAGAGGACGAGAACCGTGATGGCGATGAACACCATCGCAACGGGAAAGACGATGCCACTCATGTTCACACCTCGATGTCGATGATCTTGCGAAGCCAGAAGATTCCTGCCGCGATGAGAAGCAGCCCGACGCCTACCGCGATGAGTCCGAACGTGTTCTCGAACAGCGGGAGCAGATAATCCCGGTTCGACGTCCAGAGGAAGAGCGTCATCGCAAACGGAAGAGAGCCGAGCACGACCGCAGAGATCCGGCCTTCAGCAGTGAGCGCCTTGATCTCGCCCTTGAGGCGGTTGCGGGCCAGCATCGTGTCCGCCACCGTCTGGAGCACCTCGGCGAGGTTACCGCCGACCTCACGCTGGATCTCGATGGCCATGACCGCCCATTCGAAGTCCTTCGACTGGGTGCGGTTGGTGATCCCGGTCATCGCATCGACGACGGGAACGCCCAGCCGTGCCTCGGCGATCGCCCGGCCGAACTCACGACTCGTCGGGTTCGGTGCTTCGGCGGCGACGGCCTCGACCGCCTGGAGCAGCGAGTACCCGGCCCTGAGCGAGGTCGAGAGCAGAGTGAGGGTGTCGGGCAGCTGTGCCTCGAACTTCTTCACTTCACGACCGCCGACGAAGTTGATGATGGCGAACACCAGGAAGATCGCCAGGATGAACGCAACGAGGCCTGGGATGGGATCGAATGTGACGAGCCCGACGATCAGACCGATCACCGCAGACAGGCCGAACGCCGCGGCGATCGCCTCACCTGCGGTGAGCGGGACGTTGCCCTGTTCGAGGGTGTTGTTGATCGCACCGAGCAGCCCGCGTTGCTTGAGATCTTCCTCGGCCTTGGCCGTGAATCGACCGAGCAGCGGGATCCGCTGGATGAGGCTCCTCTTCTCCTCTGCCGGCCCGCCGCGACCGTAGGCGGCGAGGCGCTTGGTGAAGTTGTCGATGTCCTCTTGACTGCGACCGCTCACGAGGATGAACAGGAACAGCCCGAGCGTGAGACCCAACCCGAGAGCGCCGACCCATCGAAGCGTCGTACCCGACGCCGGCAACGAGGATTCGATGAGGATCGGAGCTGCCTGGGCGTAGGTGACCGTGGTCGTCGTGGGCGGGACCGTCGACGCAGGCGACACCAGGAAACCCGGCACGGAGGCCGTGACCGGAGGGGCCGAGAACTCGCCGTAGGAGACGGCGAAGCTCACATCGGCGGGAAGCGGCTGATCGACGTTGAAGCGGAGCACCAGCGAGTTGCCGAGCTCCCGACGGATCTGCCCGTAGATCCCGGACAGCTGTTCGGGGTCCGACGTCGACAGATACTGGCCGTTGGCGCTCGCCACGATCGACTGGAGATCGTCGGGGCTGAAGGCTTCGGATTCGAGCGCCACACCGAACGTCCGGATTCCGCCGCTCGTGACAGCTGCGGCGGCCTGCTCGACGGTGGCCACCGAGTTCTCGTCGGCGCCGTCGGTGAGGACGATCATGTTCTTGCGGATCTGATCGTCGTCGGCGGTGGCGAACAACTCGGTCGCACGGATGATCCCGTCGAACATCGCCGTTCCCCCGGCGGCTTCGATCGTGTCGATCCGCTCGTTGAGCACCGTGCCACGGTTGGAGAACTCCGACAGCACGGTGACCTCGTCGGAGAACGTGACGATGGCGATGAAGTCCTCGGGTCGCTTCTGGTCGACGAACGACTTCGCCGCCGTCTTGGCGGCCTCGATCGGGGCGCCCTCCATCGAACCCGACGAGTCGATGACCAGGACCACGCCCTGGGCGATGGTCGACTCGGACAACAACTGACCGGTCAGGTTCGCCACCGGCCGGCCGTCCGCCGTGACTGAAATCAACGATGGGTCGAGTTCGGTCTCGAGGTTCCTCAGTTCAACGGTCAACGCCGTCGCGCCGTCGCTGTCGAAGCCGGCGGTGTTCACGTCGACGATCTCGATCTCGGTCGTCTGAGCGAAGGCCGCGGTCGGGAACAACAGCAGCAGCGCTGCGAAGACCCCCACAAGATTGCGAAGACGTCTCACCGGGCGAGGCTGAAGTTGTCGGAGCCGCCACGACGGGCGAACGGCTCGGGCTCGAACAGGTCGGCTGGGAGGCGAATTCCCTCGTCGGACAGCTTGTCGCTGAACGTCGGGCGGATCCCGGTGGACTTGAGACGGCCCTTGAACTTGCCGTTCTCGTCGAGGCCCATCCCGAAGTCGAACTTGAAGAGGTCCTGCATCGTGATGATGTCGCCCTCCATGCCTTCGACCTCGGTGATGTGCGTGATCCGGCGGGTGCCGTCCCGGAGACGGGAGATCTGCACCACCAGGTCGATGGCCGACGAGACCTGCTCACGGATGGCCTTGACCGGAAGGTCGTAGCCGGCCATGAGAACCAGCGTCTCGAGACGAGAGAGCACGTCACGTGGCGAGTTGGCGTGGATCGTGGTGAGCGAACCGTCGTGACCGGTGTTCATGGCCTGGAGCATGTCGAGGGCCTCACCGCCACGACACTCACCGATGACGATCCGGTCCGGGCGCATACGCAGCGTGTTCTTGACGAGGTCCCGAATCGTGATCGCGCCCTTGCCTTCGATGTTGGCGGGGCGGCTCTCCAGCGAGAGCACGTGGTCCTGGTGGAGCTGGAGCTCGGCGGCGTCCTCCACGGTGATGATCCGCTCGTCGGTCGGCAGGTACGACGAGAGCACGTTCAGGGTGGTCGTCTTGCCCGAACCGGTACCACCGGAGATCAAGACGTTGAGTCGACCGACCACACACGCCCGCAGGAAGTCGGCGGTGCGCTGGTTCATGGTGCCGAAGTTGATGAGGTCCTGCTCGCCGTACGGATCGACGGAGAACTTACGAATCGTGAGGAACGGGCCACCGATCGCCAGCGGCGAGATGATGGCGTTCACACGGGAGCCGTCCGGAAGACGGGCGTCGACCATCGGGGTCGCCTCGTCGACGCGGCGGCCGATCTGACCGACGATCTTGTCGATGATGCGACGGAGGTGGACCTGGTCGACGAAGCGGATCTCACTCTTGGTGAGCTTTCCCGCACGCTCGACATAGATGTCGTAGGGGCCGTTGACCATGACCTCGGTGACATCCGGGTCGTTCAGAAGGGGGTCGATGGGCCCGTAGCCGAGGACGTCGGAAGCGATCTCGTTGAGGAGATTGCGACGGTCGGCCGAGGTCAGCGGGAGACCCTGCTCCTGCTCGACGGCCCACTCGAGCATCTCCATGACACGGAGCCGCAGCTCGGCGTCGGACATCTGGCGGTCATACAGCGTCGGACCGAGCTCTTCGACGACTTTGAAGTGGAGCCGGCCCCGCAGTTCCTGAACGGCCTCGGACCGTGCACCGGTGAATGACGCCGACTCCGTGGTCTTGGCCGCTGCGACTCTCTCGGAAAGTGATGCCATGGTGTGAGACCTCTCGATACCCCTGGACTACGTGTGTTGTGATCAGTTTCGGCGGAAGAACCCGCCACCTGAAGAAGAAGCTTCAGCGGCCTTGCCGGTGACCAATTCGAGGACTTCTTCGAACCCCTTCGCGACCTTCGACTTCGGTGAAGACTCAACGACCGGGCGGCCCTCGTTCACGGAAGCAGCGACGATCCCCTCTGACGGGATACGAGCCTGGATCTGCTGTTTGAGCGCTCCCTCGATCTCCTTGTCGTCGAGCCGAGCCCTGGCATTGGAACGATTCAGGATCAACTTGACCTTGCTGGTCGGGAACTTCAGCAAGCGAAGCGTCTCGAGCGCCAGCTTGGCGTTCTTCACCGACGGGAGGTCCATGTCGACGACCATGGCGATCTGATCGGACTTCTCGAGCAGCGACAACAGGAGCTCGTCGAGCAGCGATGCCGTGTCGACGACCACCCAGTCGAACATCGTGGACAGCAGGTCGAGGATCTGGAGGAGACCGGCGGTTGTGATGTCGTCGGCGAACGCCGGCTCCAATGGAGCCGCCAGGACCTTCAGCCCGCTCGGATGCTCGGTGAGGATGGAGCCGATCAGCTGCGAATCGAGCCGGTGGAGCTCGGCGGCGGCGTTGACCACCGTGAACTTCGGTTCGAGCTGCAGAACCAGGCATACGTCACCGAACTGGAGATCGGCGTCGACCAGACACACAGAGGTGTCCGCCTGTCGCGCCAGCAACATCGCCAGGTTGGTGGCGGTGACGGTCTTGCCGCTCCCGCCCTTCGCCGACATCACGGTCACGATCTGACCCCGCGAGGTGTCGACCGGCCCGCCTCCAGGCGTGATCGGCCGTGCCATCACGTCGCTCGAGAACTGGTTGATCGCCGCTTCGATCTTCTCTTCGGTGAGCGGCGCCTCGATCACGTCCGAGACACCGGCCCGCATCGCAGCCCTCAGGAGGTTCGCGGTCACCTCGGGCGCCACGATCAACGAGATCAGTGACGGATCCTGATGACGGAGCTGTCTGACGGAATCGAGCGCGGCGTCCTGGGCGTAGCTCGGGCCGAGGATCACCATACGCAGCTTGCCGGCGTTGATCGCCTGCACTCCCTCGGCGATGGAACGCCCGGTGGGCAGACCACCATCGAAGAGGCGCTTGGCGTCGGTGATGAAGTTGTCGTCCTCGTCGATGACGAGCAGGTTTTCCTCGGTCAGTGACACGAAATCTCAGTTCCTAGTTGCCGAAGATGTCCTCGACGAGGTCGCCCTCGAAGAGGTTCTCAATGGTAACGCCTCGAGTCAGTACTTCCTCGAACTCATCTTTCGGGTTGAGCGTGTAGTAGAGCTGTCCGGCGTTCTGGGCGAAGACGAGTCGCTCGGCCGTCTCGTGGTCGACCTCGAGCGTGAAGACGGTGCTGTTCGCAACCTCGCCTTCCGCACCCTCGGCCTGCACCTGTGCGTTGGCGGCGCCGGCATCGTCGACCTCGACGGTCGGGTCGGCATCCGGGTCGGGACGAACGTCGCTGCCGACTGCCAGGACCCGGAGGCCCTGCAGCACATACCGCGTGTAGGACACGGTCTCGATCTCGTCCTCCGCCGCTGCACCGTCTTCGCCGGTGTCCTCGACGGGGATTCCGAAATCGGACTCCTGACCGAGGGCGGTGAGATTGAACTCGATGTCGAGCGAGATGATGGCGTTGATCAGATCGCCCGCCTCGACGAACCCGTTCACACCCTGGATGTTGCCCGGGGAGATCGTGATCGCCTGGAACCCGGGTTCGATCAGCTCGGCGAGCGGGGTGATCTCCACCGACAGCTCGACCCACTGGTTGCGAGTCAGGATCCCGTTGGCCGAGACCGGACCTGCCGAGACTCGGCCGGACAGCACGTCGTTCAACTCGTTCGGAGTCGTGATGGCGTCCGCGGGCAGGTCTTCCTGCTGCTCGGTGCTCTCTTCGTAGAGCGCACCCGCACCCTGGAGGATGAACGAACCCTCGGTCCCCTCGGCGATGGGCTGGACTGCCCGGAACACCGGAACCTGGACCTGGCCCGCTTCGATCTCTGACTGAATGCCTGAGAGATACTGGAAGATGGCGAAGGCTGCGATCCCGGCCAACGCCAGCGCGATCACCAGCACAATTGCTCTTCTACCCATCAACGCTCCTCAAATATGAACGGTTCTCGACCTAGAACGATGTCACCACCCTCGCCTCTCGGCGAGTCCCCTGACGCGGTTCCGGTCCCCTCTTCTCTTCGTTTGTAGGTCTCGCCCTGCCACATCGAGGTGATGCGGTCATGGGTTGGACCGTCAACACGTTGTCGACGGCCCAACCCACCGACTTAAGCAAGAAATCAGCTCGAGACTACCGACCCCGATGCCGGGGTCAAGGATCACCGACGGCCGATGCCGCGTTCCTTGAGCTCCTGGAGGATCGCCTCGAGCGAAGCGTCGACCGCAACCGGTGGGCGCTCCTCTTCGGCCGGCCCGAACTCACGCTCGAACTCACGACGCTGCGGCCGCTTGTTGCGAGGTGCGTTCATCGCCGCCTCCCGCTCCTTCCAGTCGGGCAGTGCCTGCTTGATCGAGAGGCTGACCCGCCGGCGCTCGTCGTCGAGCTCGGTGATCTTCGCCTCGACGGTCTGTCCGATCGAGAGCTCCAGCTCGGGCGATTCGACCCGATGTACGGCGATCTCGGAAACGTGGACCAGGCCTTCGACCCCGTCGGCCACCGACACGAATGCACCGAACGGGACGGTCTTGATGACCTTGCCCTCCACGACCGAGCCCACTTCATGCTCGGCCGCGAAGACCTCCCACGGGTCCTTGAGGGTCTGACGGATCGAGAGCGAAATACGCTCACGATCGAGATCGACCTCGAGCACCTTGATGGTGACCTTGTCGCCGACCTTCACGACCTCCGACGGATGGTTGACATGCTGCCAGGACAGCTCGGAGACGTGCACGAGCCCGTCCATCCCGCCGAGATCGACGAACGCTCCGAAGTTGACGACCGACGAGACGACGCCCTCGCGGACCTCGCCCTCGGCGAGATCGTCGAGGAAGGCCTGCCGCTGCTCGGCCTGCTCCTCTTCGAGATAGGCACGGCGTGACAGCACGACGTTGTTGCGGTTGCGATCGAGTTCGATGACCTTGGCTTCGATCTCTTCGCCGATGAAGGGATCGAGATCGCGCACACGGCGCAGATCGACCAGCGACGCGGGGAGGAAACCACGCAGGCCGATGTCGACGATGAGTCCGCCCTTGACGACCTCGATGACCGTTCCCTTGACGGTCTCACCGGAATCGGTGATCCGCTGGATGCGGCCCCATGCACGCTCGTACTGGGCGCGCTTCTTCGACATGATGAGCCGGCCCTCGTCGTCCTCCTTGTTGAGGACGAGCGCCTCGACCCGCTCACCGACCGAAACGACGGTCTTCGGATCGACGTTCTTGCGAATCGACAGCTCTTCGGCGGGAATCAGACCCTCGGACTTGTAGCCGATGTCGACCATCGCCCCGTCCTGATCCACCCCGACGACGGTGCCTTCGACGATGTCGCCTTCCTTGAACTCGATGACGGTGGCCGCAATGGCAGCCTCGAAATCGTCCTCGATGTCGTCGGGAAGGTCGCTCAGGTCCGGCGCCACGATCGCGGCGGGACCGTCGGTCGGCAGCGGCTCGTTGCTGGAGGCCAGCTTGACCTCGACCTCGGGCGCCGCATCGGCGGTTTCGGTCGGAGCCTCTACTGCCGGCGTCTCGTCCGTGTCTCCGGCAGGAACCTCGGCTGCATCCTCTGTGGAAGCCTCGACATCTTCTGCGGGAGCCTCGGCGTCCTCTGCGGGAGCCTCGGCGGGGGTCTCCAAGGCCGGGGCCTCGGGGGTGGGATCGGCTGCTTCCGCTGCCTGATCCTTCGGGGTTTCGGCCTCTACGGCCTCGGACGTGGTGTCCTCGGCCTCGGGCGCGGTCTCGTTGTCTGCCATAAGTGGGTTTCTGTTTCCTCCAAAGAAGTCTCCCCATCACCGCGCCAAAGACGCAGAGTCAGGGGGCAGCGAGATGGTACCAGGCAACTCGCCGTGCGCGCAATGGCGAGTCGCTTCGACCACCAGGCGGATCAGGCGTCCCCGCCGTCGGCTCGATGCCGACCCAGGGTGCTCGGAGGCCGATTGCGGCTCGATCCGGTCGACCTCTCGACGTCGCACACGTCACGGCCTCTGACGATGCCGGGACCCTTCCTGCGGACCCGAGGGTGATCAGAGGTCCGTCACGGCGAAGGCCAGGACCTCGTCGGCGTCCATGCTCCGTCCACGGGCGTCGGCGGCTGCGAGGCCGCTTCCCAGCGAATCGCGAGCTCCTGCGATGAGATCGACCCCGACCGGTGAGTCGGCGTAGACATTGACGATGCCCTCGCCCGCCGAGAGGACCTCGGCCGCAGCGGCGATCACCGCCGCCTGCTCGTGGTCCCCGATTGAGGCCGCTGTCGCAGCCAGCCCGATCAGGGAGGTGCCCATGCCGCGGGCACTGGCCACGTCCCGGTACGCCCGGGCGGCCTCCAAGAAGCGAGCACCGGCCGCGTCGTGGTCCCCCAATCGAAGGAGCACCCAGGCGAGTTCGCCGAGCACGCGTGCGACTTCGGCCCGGTCGTCGATGACGGAGTACTCCGCCGTCGAGCGCTCGTAGAACTCGACCGCCGCGCCGTCGTCACCCGAGGCTGCGGCGAGAAAGGCGAGCCCGCCGAGCGCAAACCCGGCACCCTCGTGATCCCCGATCGACTCCTGGATCGCAAGCGCCTCCATGAATCCCCGGGCCGCTCCGTCGAGGTCCCCCACGAGCGCCATCGCCAGGGCCTGAAACCCCAGTGCGAACGCCGACGCCCAGCGATCTCCGATGGCCTCGGCGATCTCGCGACCTCGACCGGTCCACTCGACTGCGCCCGCAGGATCGGTGGCGAGCTCCGCAACACCGACGCAGAATGCCGCCCGGGCCCCGGTGGCCGGAAGCTCGAGCATCTCTGACAGTTCGAATGACCGTCGCCATGTCCGTCCCGCGTCCTCGATGCGGCCAACGCTCCACTCTGCGAGCCCGAGGGCGAGCAGGGCACGGCAGCGCCCGATCGTGGGCGCCGTTCCCCCTCGCTCGAGGAGCAGCCTCGTGAAGCGGATGCTCGTCAGGTGCTTGCCACGAAAATGCCAGTACATCCAGAGGGACCCGGCGAGCCCGAGCCCCAGCTCGACATCGCCGTCGCCGGACACACACCACTCGAGCACTTCGGCGAAATCGGCGTCCAACTCGATCCCGCGCTCCAGCGCGGCGAGTTGGTCTCCTCCTTCTATCCCCCGCTCGATCATCAGCGCCTGATCCGCCACGTGAGCCGCATGGCGAGCGCGCGTTTCGGATTCCAATCCCGAAGTGTCGAGGGCCGCCGCAGCGAACTGCCGAATGGTTCCGAGCAGCGAAAACCTCCCATGCACGGCGCGGACGAGCGCGACGTCCACCAGCGTCGAGAGATCGTCGAGGACGTCACGGCCCGCAACCGCCTCGATCGCCTCGATCGACGCCTCCCCCGGAAAGACGGAGAGTGCCGCAAACAGCTCTCGTTGCGAGGAATCGAGCAGATCGTGACTCCACGAGATGGTCGCCGAGAGTCTCTGGTGCCTGTCGTCGGCGTCACGCGAACCGCCCGCCAGCACGACCATGGCGTCGTCGAGTCTGTCGGCAACCGCCTGCGGGGACAGAACGGTCAGTCGGCCGGCTGCGAGTTCGAGCGCCAGCGGAAGCCCATCGAGTCTCCGGCAGATCGTCACGAGGGCGCTCCGGTTCCCATCAGTCACCGCGAATGCCTGGCTGCGTTTCTGCGCTGCGGCCACCAGCAGCTCCATGGCGTGAGACGAAGCGACTCGGGCATCGTCCCCGTCGACGTCGAGCGGGGCCAGATCGTGGACGAGCTCGTCCGAGACTCGCAGCGGTCCCCTGCTGGTGACGAGCAGGCGGAGGCCCGGGCACCGGTCGAGCAAGATCGAGAGATCGCTGCCCGATTGGATCACCTGCTCCAGATTGTCGAGTACGAGGAGGAGGTCACTCGATCCGATCCGCTCCGCGATGGCCTCGAGGGCGGTCCTCTGCTCGGCTTCCTTCACGTCGAGCGCCTCCGCGATGGTGACGGCGACATCGTCGGGGTGCGACACCGGTGCGAGATACACGAACGCGATGGCCTCGAACTGCTCCCGCACGGTGTGCGCGGTCGCAGTCGCCAGCGTCGTCTTCCCGGTGCCGCCGGGCCCGGTGATCGTCACCAATCGATGTCCCTCGAGCAGGGAGGCGAGTCGCGCGACGTCCCCGTCGCGTCCCACGAAGGAGGCAGGCCGGCGCGGGAGACTCGCAGGGAACGTGCGCAGCGCTTCGCCTTTCCCGACGAGTTCGTCGGTGCCGGGCATGACGAGTCCGCGGGCGGACACGGCGTGGAGCGTCAGCGGGCGACCCACGTTCTTGAACCGGAACCGGCCCAGTTCCCGGAAGGCCAGATCGGGCTGGTTCGTGACGGCATCGGCGACCAGGTCGGACACGAGCACACTCCCCGGAACGGCGAACGACTCGACTCGCGATGCCAGATTGACGGCGTCGCCGAGCACGTCACCGGCCTCCTCGACGATCTCGCCGAGATGGATGCCGATGCGGACGTCTACGGGATCACCGGTGCGGAGGTCCTGTTGGATGGCGGTGGCGGCGAGGACGGCCTCGACGGCGCTGGTGAACACGGACATCGCTCCGTCGCCCATCCACTTGGCGACCCGGCCGCCGTGCTCGGCATGGCGACGCTCCATCGCATCGATCCAACGTCGGCGTCGTGCGCGGGTGTCGGCCTCGTCCGACTGCATCAATGCGGTGTAACCCACCATGTCGCTGAACATCACCGCAGCCAGCCGACGGGCCTCGTGTTCCATCGGCGCGAGGGTATCCACTGCGGATCGGGCGCGCACCAGTTCGTGGCCACGGACACGCGCGATGCCGCCCCAGGCGGTTGAGCTGTTCTGACCGGCGGATCGTCCCGTTCGCGATCCGACCGGCTTCAGCCCTTGACTGCGGCGAGGTTCGCGCCCGGTGTTGATGTCGACGGTGAGGGGAACTTCGAGGTCGACCACGTGCTCCATCACCTCTCGGTGAGGTCGATCGCCGCCTCGAGTTCGCGGGCAGGCGACTTCGAGGATCAGCTCGTCGTGGATCTGGAGCAGCATCTGGGTCTCCATCCCCGCCGATACGAGTTCGTCCTCGAGCTGGATCATCGCTTTCTTGATGATGTCGGCGGCAGTTCCCTGAACCGGGGCGTTGAGCGCCATCCGCTCCCCCATCTGACGGATCCGCCAGTTGTCGGACTTGAGCTCGGGGAGGTACCGGCGGCGTCCGAACAGTGTCGAGGTGTACCCGTTCCGCCGGGCCTCGGTGACCATCCCGTCCATGAACTCCTTGACGTCGGGGAACTGTCCGAAATAGGCGTCCATGTGCTCGGACGCCTCATCCCGACCGATGCCGAGACGCTGAGCGAGGCCGAACGCCTCCATCCCGTACAACAACCCGAAATTGATGACCTTGGCACGCCGGCGCATCTCCGGGCTCACCAGCTCCGGCTCGACACCGAAGACCCGCGCCGACGTGGCGGTGTGGACGTCCTGGCCGGATCGGAACGCCTCGAGCAACCCCTCGTCCTCCGAGAGGTGTGCGAGAATGCGCAACTCGATCTGCGAATAGTCGGCCACGACGAACGTCCATCCTTCCTCGGCGATGAACGCCCGACGGATCGTCATGCCCGACTCAGAGCGCACCGGGATGTTCTGGAGATTCGGCTCCTCCGAAGACAGCCTCCCGGTTGCAGCAGCCATCTGGTTGAAGGTGGTGTGGATGCGCCCGTCCTCACGGATCAACGGCAGGTACCCGTCGACGTAGGTGCTGCGCAGCTTCTCGAGCTCCCGATACTTCAGGAGGTGATCGACCAGCGGATGGTCGAGCTTCTCGAGGACGCTGGCGTCGGTCGAAGGCTTGCCCGTCGACGTCTTCTTCGAGATCGGCAGCCCGAGGTTCTCGAACAAGACGGTCCGCAGCTGATCGGTGGAATTGACGTTGAACGGCTCCCCGGCGAGCTCGTGGATCTTCTTCTCGAGGAAACCGAGCTCCTCGCGCAGCCGCTCACCCAACTCCTCCAGATACGGGCGGTCGATCCTGATGCCCGTCTCCTCCATGTGTGCGAGGGTGAGCACCAGCGGAAGCTCGATCTCCCTGAACAGATCGAGCTCGTCCCGGTCGGACAGCTCGGTGGCCAGCTGCTGGGACAGGCGGTCGATCGCCACAACGCGGCGGGCAGCCGCCTCCAGGTCGGGCCCCTCCGAGAAGTCGAACGCACCCTGGCCGCCGCTCCCGGCTGCCTCCTCGTCGGGTGAGTCGAGCTCCATCCCGAGGAACTTGAGCGCCACCTCCGCCAGGTCGTACGCCCTCGTCGCTGGGTTCACCACGTAGGCGGCGAGCGCGGTGTCGAACTCGAGGCCCTTGACGTCGAACCCGTGCTCGAACAGTCGCTTCACCAGCGGCTTGCCATGGTGGACGACCTTGGGGACGTCGGGGTCGGACAGAGCCGCCCGGAGCGGCTCCAGATCGTCGATCTCCACGAGCGCCGCAGAGTCCTCCCCGGTCAGCACGGCGAGGCCCGCAAACGAGCCCTCCTCGATCCAGTCGATCACCAGCCGACCGGTGGCGAGCGCTCCCACTGCCGCCTCGGACGTGGCGACGACACCCTCCGCCTCGACCACTTCGACGGTCTGCTCACTGCCCGGCTGGACGGCGATCAGGTCCTCCCACAGCGAGTGGAACTCCAAGCTGACGAAGAGGTCCTTCGCCGACTTCCGATCCCACTCTCCACGAACCAGCTCGTCGGGCTCGGCTCCCATGTCGAGATCCGACACGAGGCGCATGAGCCGGCGGTTCAGGAGGACCTGCTCCTCATGGGCGCGCAGGTTCTCGCTGAGCTTCGGGCTCTGATCGTCGACGGCCGCAAAGATCCCCTCCAGCGACCCGTACGCGTTGATCAGCTTCGCCGCGGTCTTCTCGCCGACACCGGGCACACCCGGGAGGTTGTCGGAGGTGTCACCTCGAAGCGCTGCGTACTCGACATACTGCGACGGCGTGATGCCGTACCGCTCCTCGACGTAGGCGGCGTCTGCCCGCACGACGTCGGTGATGCCCCGCCTGGTGTACAGCACAGTCACGTGATCGTCGACGAGCTGGAACGCATCCCGATCGCCGGTGACGACGAGAACGTCCCATCCTTCCTCCGTCGCCTTCGCAGCGACCGAAGCGATGACGTCATCCGCCTCGTAGCCCTCCATCTGGAGCTGACGGACCGCCAGGGTGTCGAGGACTTCCCGGATGAGCGGCAACTGGCTCTTGAAGTTGTCGGGCGCAGCGGTTCGCTGTGCCTTGTACTCGCTGTACTCCTCGGTCCTGAACGTCTGACGGGAGACGTCCCAGGCGACGGCGACGGCATCGGGATGATGATCGCCGAGCAGCTTGACGAGCATCCGGGTGAAGCCGTAGGCGGCGTTGGTGACCTGTCCGGACGAGGTGGCGAGGTCCTCCGGCAGGGCGAAGAACGCGCGATAGGCCAGCGAGTGACCGTCGAGGAGGGCGAGCGTCTTGCTCACGAGACGGCCGGAGGGGCGAGGAGGGTCGAGATGGCGGCTTCTTTCGGTCGATCAGAGACGGCGCAGCAGCGAGGCGCGCTTGTCTTCCAGCTTGCGCCGGCGGTTGGCGATCTGCTCGAGACGCTTGATGAACCGCTCGACGTCCTTCGCCGTGGACGACGCCTCGAGCCGGTCCATGTTGGCCCCGCTGACGACCGCGTCACGCTGGGCGTCGTCGTTGATCGAGCGGTGGTAGTCGAGCTCGGCGGACACCTGAGTCTCTTCTTCGCGGAGCGCCACCAGCTCGTCGGCGATTTTGAACAGTCGCTTGTGGATGCGGGCCATTGGCTCCCGAGGATACGTCATTCGAACCGGTCTTCGAAGGCCAGGATCGAACCCATTGTGATCGAACACGTGTTCGCCTACGGTGCAGCCATGAGACCCGAATCCGAGTTCAGAGCGGCCCTCGACCTGGTCGACGAGGGTCTCAACGACTGCGAGATCTCCCGCCGGTTGGACATCCCGAGAGGCACGATCCGAGACTGGCGTCACGCTGCGAAGGAGAATCCGGGGTATCGAACAACCCGCGCGACCGGAGTGAGACCCAGCGTGGTCGTAGGAAGCACAAATCCGGGCGGCGTCTGCACTGGCGCGTGCGACGCACGTGCGTTCGCTCTTCGTGATCGCGAGGCGTACTTCTATTTGCTTGGTCAGTATCTCGGCGATGGATGCCTGTCCGAGGTGAAACGTGGCGTGTTCCGGCTTCGGATCTCCATGACGTGGGACTACCCCGAGATTCTGGTCGAGACGATCGATGCGATATCGATTGTCGGCGGTCGCGAAAAGGTCGGATTGAACGAGGGTCAAGGATGCTCTGAGGTGTTCTCGAACTGGAAGCACTGGGTCTGCGTGTTCCCGCAGCACGGAGCGGGGCGTAAGCACGAGCGACCGATCCGGTTGGAGTCGTGGCAGCAACCTCAGCGACCTCAGGAGCATCAGGAACTCGTCCGTGGGCTCATGCACTCCGACGGCTGTCGATTCATCAATCCCGTCAGGCGGAAGCTGGCAGAGGGGTGGAAGGAGTACCAATACGTGCGCTACGTCTTCACGAACGCATCTCCCGACATCCGCGAGATTCTCACCAACTCACTCGACGCCCTGGGCATCAAGTGGCGCCAAATGAATCGTAGAAATGTGTCCATTGCGCGATCGGAGTCTGTTGCAATGCTCGACAGGTTCGTCGGGCCGAAGCGCTGATTGGTATCCTCGTGTTTTGAGACACTCAGCCGGAGTGGCGGAATGCAGACGCGATGGTCTCAAACACCATTGTCCGAAAGGACGTGTGGGTTCGAGTCCCACCTCCGGCACAGATGCTTGCATCGATTCGGCTGCAGATTTTCTCGTTCGAATGTGCAACTAATCCACCAATCCGGGGTAACTAGTTAGTAGGGTGCGCGACGCAACGGTCACCGAGATCGTCAATTCCTTTGCCGCATCCCCACTCCCCCCACTCCCTGGCTGAGGAACACGATCACCAACATCGGTGACCGTTGCTCTATTGGGTCGCGGGTTGTGGGTTATTGGGTTGTGAGTCGCGGATTCGGGCCGCTGCAGATGACAGACGACAGATGACAGATGACAGATTCAATCCTCGTCATCCCGCTCTGACGCTCTTGGAGATCCGAACGCCGCCTCCTGGACGATCACGAACAGCACTCGCCCCGCGATTCGGATGGCGGACAGCAGAAGGCCGGCCGTCAGGCCCTCAATGCCTTCGCGATTTCGGCGACTGCCTTGGACAGGGACTGACGGGCGGCTTCGGCCGAGTCGGCCTCGAGGGCGCGTCGCACCAGAGCGGAACCGACGATGACCCCGTCCGCCACCTTGCCGGCTGCGGCCGCCTGGGAGGGATTGGAGATCCCGACGCCGAACACGATGGGCGCATCGGTCACGGCCCGCACCCGCTCGGCGATCTCCACGACGTGTGAGCCCGAATCCGACCGCTCACCGGTGACGCCCATCTCGGCGACCGCGTAGATGAACACGGGATCGGCGGCTGCGACCGCTTCGATCCGCTTGGCGTCGGATGTCGGGGCGACGAACAGCACGACGCCGAGCCCATGACGCTCGGCGGCGATGCGGAGCGAGCCCGACTCGTCGACCGGCAGGTCCGGAACGATGATCGCGTCGGCACCGGCATCGGCCAGTTCCTCGCAGAACCGGTCCACGCCGCGCCGGAAGATCGGGTTCACATACGTCATGGCGATGGTCGGCTTCGATGTCTCACGTGCCACCGAGCTCAGGATGCCGACGCTCACGTCGAGCGTTGCACCCGCCCGGATCGCGGTGTCACTCCCCCGCTGGATCACCGGACCGTCCATCAACGGATCGGTGTAGGGGATGCCGACTTCGAAGCCGTCGGCGCCGGCGTCTGCCATGGCGCGGAAGAGGGAAGGCGATTCGTCGGGACTCGGGAGTCCGGCCGTCATGAACGGCAGAAACGCCGCGCGTCCTTCGGACTTCGTGCGGGCGAACATCTCGGTGATCGCGGATCGGCCCATCAGTGACGCTCCTTGCGATAACGGCCGATCTGTTCGACATCCTTGTCACCGCGGCCCGACACGTTGATCAGGACCTTCTTGCCTGCGAGCTCTGCTGCCGCTTTCTTGACCCAGATCACGGCGTGTGCGGACTCGAGGGCGGGGATGATGCCTTCGGTCCGTGCCAGGAGCTCGACACCTTCGAGTGCCTCGTCATCGGTCACCGACACGTATCGAGCGAGACCGTTCGTGGCGAAGTAGGCGTGCTCCGGCCCCACACCGGGATAGTCCAATCCGGCGGAGATCGAATGCGCCTCCTGCACCTGGCCGTCTGCGTCCTGGAGCATCAGCGTCCGCGTCCCGTGCAGCACACCTGGCGTCCCGGCTGAGATCGAGGCGCCGTGCCGCCCGGTGAGGATGCCCTCGCCGGCCGCCTCGATTCCGACCAGCTCGATTCCGGTGTCGGCGAGCGGATAGAACATGCCCATTGCGTTCGAGCCGCCCCCGACGCAGGCAACGGCCACGTCGGGCAGATCGCCGCCGAGTTGCTCGAGGATCTCCTCGCCGATCACCTTCTGGAACTCACGGACCATGTACGGGAAGGGATGGGGGCCGACGACCGATCCGATGATGTAGTGGCTGTCTTCGACCGTCGTCACCCATGCCCGCATCGCTTCGGACACCGCGTCCTTGAGCGTGCCCGCCCCACTGGTCACCGGGACGACCTCGGTCCCGAGGATCTCCATCCGCAGCACGTTCAGCGCTTGACGTTCGATGTCGACGGCCCCCATGTACACCTTGCACTCCAGCCCGAGAAAGGCTGCGGCGGTCGCCGTCGCCACGCCGTGCTGGCCCGCCCCGGTCTCGGCGATCACCTTCGACTTGCCCATGCGCTTCGCCAACAAGCCTTGACCGATGGCGTTGTTGATCTTGTGCGCACCGGTGTGCGCCAAGTCCTCGCGTTTGAGAAGGACCTCGACGCCGAGCGCCTCCGACAGCCGGGGTGCCGCATGGAGCGGCGTCGGTCGACCGACGAACTCCCTGAGGATCCGATGGAACTCGTCGAGGAACGCCGGGTCCGCCCACGCCTCGTCGAAGGCCGCCTCGGTCTCGGCGAGCGCGGGCATGAGCGTCTCGGGGGCGAACCGCCCGCCGAACTCACCGAATCGCCCTTGTTCGTCGGGCCGTTCCAAACGTTTGGTCATGCTGACTTCGCCTCCTCGACGAATCGTGTGATCAGGTTGAGATCCTTGGTTCCGGGAGCCGACTCGAGCCCCGACGACGCATCCACTCCCCACGGCTTGGCCTGACCGATCGCATCGGCCACGTTGTCGGGGTTCAGACCTCCGGCGAGCACCCAGTCCCTGCCGGCGGGGTCGACGAGGTCGGTGTCGAAACGCCGGCCGGTGCCACCGTGCGCACGAGGGTCGGCCGTGTCCAACAACGGCGTCACCTGGTCTGCGACATCGAGGAGAGAGAGCGGGGAGCCCGAGACGGCGATGGGAAGCAACACCCGGAGCCCGGCCCGGAGCGCCGCTTCGACGGTCGCGTCCCGGTGATCGCCGTACGGCTGAATCCCGGTGACGCCGGTGAAATCGGCGAGGTCCAGCATCTCCGAGGGCGTGGCGTCCATCGTGAGCAGGAACGAGTCGAGGGCGGTGGCGGAGACGATCGTCGCTGCCACGTCGGGGCGAATCGCTCTCGGAGAGGAAGGAACCATCACGAGCCCGATCGCATCCGCCCCTGCGGCGGCCGCGGCGCGCGCCTCGCTCGGCTTCGACAGGCCACACACCTTGACCCAGGTCATGACCGCACCCGGAGTTCCCTCAGCAGCGCGGCAGGGTCGGGCGCGCGCACGAGACTCTCACCGACCAGCACTGCGTCGTACCCGGCCACGGCCATGCGTTCGGCATCGGCACGAGAGCCGATCCCCGACTCGCCCACGGTGAGCGACACGGACGAGAGCATCGGAGCGATCCGCTCGGCCGTTGCGAGATCCGTCTCGAAGGTGGTCAGGTCGCGGTTGTTCACGCCCACGATCTCGGCGCCGACCTGCAGCGCCCGCTCCGCCTCGGACTCGGAGTGGACCTCGACGAGAGCGGCCAGCCCGGCGTCGATGGCGGTGTCGTGGAGCATCTCGAGTGTCTGGTCGTCGAGGATCGCAACGATCAGCAGCACGGCACTGGCTCCGATCGCCTTCGCCTCCCAGATCTGGACGGGGTCGAGCGTGAAGTCCTTGCGGAGGATGGGCACGTCGACGGCGGACCGGACCGCCTCGAGGTCGGCATTGGAGCCCCCGAAGTGGTCGGGCTCGGTGAGCACCGAGATGGCGGCGGCTCCCCCATCGACGTATCGCTTGGATTGGAGCGCCGGATCGAGATCGGCGGCGAGGTCACCACGCGACGGGGATCGACGTTTGACTTCGGCGATGACGGAGAGGCCGGGAGCGCCGAGTGCGGCCCGGAAGTCGGAGGGAGGTGGCATGTCAGCGGCGCGCGCTTCGATGTCGGCGGCCATCGGACGCAGTCGTTCCAGGCGTCCTCTGGTGTCGGCAACGATCCGCTCGAGCATCGGTGGAATGGTAGGACGGTCGGGGGACTGCCCGGAATGGTCCGGACGCGACCATCGGCCCCCCGGGATCGGGGGGCCGATGGTGCGCGTGAAGTGATCAGTTGCTGGGAGGAAGGAGGACAGCGTCGATCACGTGGATGATTCCGTTCGAGGTCTCGATGTCGGTCTGGATGACGTTGGCCGAGCCGTTGAGGACAACGGTGTCGCCATCGATGGTGATCTCGACGTCGGAGCCTTGGGCGGTGGTGGCGGACTCGAGCGTCACCACGTCGGCTGCAGGCACGGCGCCTTCGACGACGTGATACAGCAGGACTTGAGCGAGCGCCTCGGGGTCGGCGAGCAGGCCGTTCAGCGTCTCTTCGTCGACGGCCGCGAACGCCTCGTCGGTCGGGGCGAACACCGTGAACGGACCGTCACCCATGAGCACCTCGGTGAGACCGGCGGCTTCGATGGCCGTGAGCAGGGTCGTGAACGATCCGGCCTCGGTCGCCGTGGCGATGATGTCGGCACCCATGGCCTCTTCCTCGTCCATGGCGTCGTCCCCGGCTGCGAGGGCCTCGGCAACGCTCGGCGGGAGGATCACGGCGTCGATCACGTGGATGATGCCGTTGGAGGCCTCGACGTCGGTCTGGACGACGTTGGCCTGGTTGACCATCACGGCACCATCGTCCACGGTGATGGTCACGGACTCGCCCTGGACGGTCTCGGCGGACTCGAGCGTCACGACGTCGGCCGCAGGCACTTCGCCGGCCACGACGTGATAGGTGAGGACCGAGGTCAGCAGGTCGGTGTCGGCGAGCAGGCTGTCGAGCAGACCCTCGGGGAGAGCTGCGAACGCCTCATCGGTCGGTGCGAACACCGTGAAGGGGCCATCGGAGCTCAGTGTTCCGACCAGGTCAGCTGCCTCAACGGCCGTGACGAGCGTCGAGAACCCTGCTTCGACGGCGACGTCGACGATCGTGCCGGGCTCTTCAATCTCGGCTTCGGTGGTGGTGGTGGTGGTGGTTTCGGCCACGGTCGTCGTGGTCTCGTCGACCGCGTCGTCGTCCGTCCCACAGGCCGCAAGGACCAGCGCCAACACAGAGAACAGTGCAATCAGTTTGAGTCTCATGTTCTTCTCCTTTTCGAACCGGTGGCTTCCGTGCCGGGTCTCCCCCTCTCTACGGAGCCACCCGTCGGAGTGGATGAGAAGAACTCGAAGATGCTCAGTCGTCAGCGGGCGGAGCCGGCAACTCGATCGAGAACTCGGTGCCTGTGCCCAGTCGAGACGTGGCCGACACCGATCCTCCCATCGTGGTGACGAGCCGCTCGACGATCGACAGCCCCAGCCCCGAACCGGCGGGGCGGACGCCGCGATACTTCCGGGCGACGTAGAAGCGCTCGAAGATGTGAGGCAGATCGTCCTCCTCGATGCCAGGCCCGGTGTCCCTCACGACCAACTCGAGGGCCTCCGGTCGGGACCGGAGCTCGACCGAGACGGCGCCGTCGGCCGGCGTGTATCGCAGCGCGTTCTCGATGAGATTCGACAGGATCTGTGCAACCCGATCGGGGTCGATGGACCGGACGCCGGTCGGATCGAGAGTCAGATCCAAGGTGATGCCCGACGCCTGGGCGGACGAGTCGTAGCGCCTCGCCACCTCGCCGACGTGGGCGGCGACGTCGACCGGTTCGGCGACGACACCGAACTCTGCGCTGTCCAGGCGAGCCAGCACCATCACGTCTTCGATCAGTCGTCGCAGGCGACGGTGCTCCGACCCCATCACCGACGCGATCCGGGCGACCTCTTCGGGGTCGTCGATGCCCTCCTCGAGCGCCTCGACATATCCGCCGATGGTGGTGAGCGGCGTGCGGAGGTCGTGTCCGACCGACAGCAGGAACTGGCGCTCGCGTTCCTTCGAGTGCTCGAGCGCCTCGGCCATCTCGTTGAAGGACACGGCCACCGACGTCAGCTCGTCGGAGCCGTCGACCGGGACCCGAGCCGTCAGGTCCCCCTGTCGGAGTCGACCTGCCCCGGAGGCGAGCGGATCGACCCTTGCGGCGACCCACCCCGACAACAGCCGTGCCGCCACGGCGGCGACGACGGCCGCAACGATCAGACCGACCAGCACGAGCCTCACCTGATTGCCCCATTCGACCACCGGCGTGCGCCTGGCCGCAACGACCACGATGTCGCCGTCGACCTGCTGGAGGGGAACGGATCGAGCGACCGCGAGGCCCCCGGAGTCGTTGAACACCGCGACATCGCCGATCTCGAGGTTCGATCCGATCCCGTAGCGCTCGATGAACGGTGCAGTCACGGTGATTCGCCTCGGAGTTCGCACGATCAGGCCGATGTCGCTGTCGGTCGACCGACGCGCCTGCTCGATGGCTCGGGCGAGCTCGACTCCGTCTGCGAGGTCACGCAACGGTGTTCCCGAGTCCTGGAGATCGACGATCTCCTGTGCGATCGCGCCGGTCACCGATCGAAGCACTCGCTCCGCAGCGTTCTCCTGCGCACGCTGCGAGACGACCGCAGCCAGGACCACCAGGAGCGCGAGCGTCAGACCGGCGACACCCACCATCGACCAGAAGAATCGTCGCCTCACGAGCCGATCCTGTAGCCGACACCCCAGACCGTCTCCAACGGGATCCCCTCGAGCTTCTTGCGCAGCTGTCGGACGTGCACGTCGACCGTACGGGTCTCACCGAAGTAGTCGAACCCCCACACCGCCTGGAGGATCTGCGAACGGGACAGCGCCATGCCGCGGTTCTCGGCCAGATACACGAGGAGATCGAACTCTCGTGCGGTCGGTTCGACGGTCTCTCCGCCCGGGGTCGTGACCTGACGTCTGCCTGCGTCGATCACGAAGCCGCCGACATCGATCGTGGTCGACTGGGGTCGGCGCTCCTCCATCCGCCGGAGCACCGCCTTGATCCGGGCGAGGAGCTCCCGCGGCGAGAACGGCTTGGTCACGTAGTCGTCTGCGCCGATCTCGAGCCCCACGACCTTGTCGATTTCGGAGTCTCGGGCCGTGAGCATGATCACCGGGACGTCGGAGAACACCCGGATCTTCCGACAGACATCGACACCGTCCATGCCCGGAAGGTTGAGATCGAGGAGCACTGCATCGAACGGCCGTTGCTTCAGCTTGTTCAACCCGTCCTCGCCGGTCTCGACATGCTGGAAGTCGAAGCCGTCGCGCTCGAAGAACCCACGCAGCATCTCGGCGATCGGCAGCTCGTCTTCGATCAAGAGAATCGATGTCATGGTCACATCCAAGCCGCGAAATGTGAGACAAATGTAAAGCTCGGGCTGGCGCCCTCGCAGCGTCTCTTTCGGCCCAGAGGCCGAAGCGTGTCATCCGGCCTGGCGGCCAGAGCGTGTCATCCGGCCTGGCGGCCGAGAGCGTGTCATCCGGCCTGGCGGCCGAAGCGTGTCATCCGGCCCAGGGGGCCGAAGCGTGTCGTCCAGCCTGGCGGCTGGAGCGTGTCATCCGGCCTAGCGGCCAGAGCGTGTCATCCGGCCTAGCGGCCGAAGCGTGTCATCCGGCCCGGGGGCTGGAGCGTGTCTTGCTCGCTTGACGCTCGCAGCGTGTTTTCGCCTTCGGCGGCCTCTCGAACAGGCCTCTGGACTTGCTCCGCTCGACGTCGGATAGTGCAGTCGATGTCGAGGCAGCGGTCGCTCAGAGTCTTGGACGAGGCGGTGGAACTCGCCGCCGAGGTCTACAAGGTGACCAGCCTGTTGCCCAAGGAAGAGGTCTACGGCCTGCAAGCTCAGATGCGGCGAGCCGCCGTTTCCGTTGCATCCAACGTCGCCGAGGGAGCACATCGGAGGTCCGACAAGGACTTCGCCCGATTCGTGGCCATGGCGGAAGGGTCCCTTGCCGAGCTACGAATACAGGCCCGAGTGGCGGTTCGCCTGAACCTCCTCGATGACGACGCTCTCTCCGATTGCCTGGGTCGAATCAGCCGCCTCGAGCGCGGTCTCAGCTCGTTGCGAAGGCACCTGAACGCGGAATCCCTCACGAAGTGAAGACACGCTGCGAGCGCCAGCGAGCAAAACACGCCCGAGCGCCAGCGAGGAAACACGCTCCGGCCCCCAAGGCCGGAAGACACGCTGCGAGCGCCAGCGAGCAGTCGTCAGACGAGGGGGAGCTCGCGGGCGATCGCTGGCGTCGAGCCACCGTTCCCAGCGGACTTCGACCTCGGTGCCGGGGGCGACCTCGCGTCGCAGCAGGCAGAGGGCGATCGGGGCCATGACGCCGAGCGACTCGCTCACAGAGGTCAGCATTCCGCACATGCGATCCTCGAGCCACACCTCGGCGCCGTCGGGTGGCAGCACGTTGCTCGTCATGACGATCCCCCGCAGGTGCCGGTTGACCCGCCCACGCGAGTCGATCCGCGCCACCAACTCCTGACCGAGATAACAGCCCTTCGTGAAGGACACGGACTCTGCCACGAGCCCGGTTTCCTGTGGGATGGTCTTCTCGTCGACATCGACGTCCATGACGGGCTCACCCGCTTCGACTCTGACCGATGTCATGGCGATGCTCCCCGCCCGCGGCAGTCCGCTCACAGGCAGATCACCGGCGACGAGCACCCTGGGAAGGCCGGCGAGCGGCGCCGGGGCGAGGATCGACCCGTCCCGCTCCGTCCAGCGATCCCCTATCTCCAGCAGTTCACCGGCATCCGGACCGACCAGCGCCCAGGTCGGCCGCTCGTCCAGCGAGACCTCGGCCTTGACCCTGATCCGGTAGTAGTTCAGCGCCTCGGCCACCGTCGCTCCCAGCCCCGGGTCCGTGAAGATCCCGACCCATTCGGATCCGCGCAACACCCAGAGCAAGGCCGTCAGCTTGCCGTTCGGGTTCAGCAGCAACGAGCGGGCCACCTCTCCGGGGATCATCGCCTCGATGTCCTGGCTGAGGATCCCTTGCAGAAACGACGCGGAGTCCGGCCCCTCCACGAGAACGAGATCGTGGGTCGACTCCACCACCGCGGCGGCATTTCGCAGCGCGCGGTATTCGGCGGTCACATCGCCAAAGGAGGGCCGGTTCATCGCAGTCCCTTTGCTGCCTGGATCGCGGTCAACGCCGCTGCCGCCTTGTTCATGGTCTCCTCGTATTCGGTGGCGGGATCGCTGTCCGCGACCAGTCCGGCTCCTGCCTGCACCCACGCCGTTCCGTCCCGGACGATCACGGTCCTCAGACAGATGCAGGTGTCGACGTTGCCAGAGAAGTCGATGTAACCGACGGCTCCCGCGTAGGGGCCTCGGGCGGTCGGTTCGAGCGAGTCGATGATCTCCATCGCCCGCACCTTCGGAGCACCCGACACGGTCCCGTGGGGGAACGTGGCTCGGATCACGTCGACGGCACTGTTGCCGGGACGAAGCTTGCCCGACACCTCCGACACGATGTGCATCACGTGGCTGTACCGCTCGACCACCATCAGGTCGTCGACGCTGACCGACGAGAACTCCGCCACCCGTCCGACGTCGTTGCGGGCGAGATCGATCAGCATCACGTGCTCCGCACGTTCCTTCGGGTCGGCCAACAGCTCCTCGGCGAGCGCGCGGTCCTCGTCCTCGGTCTTCCCCCTCGGCCTGGTACCGGCGATCGGCCGCGAATACACCACGCCATCCCGAACCCGGGTCATCACCTCGGGCGACGCGCCGACGATGCTCAGATCGCCGTCACGGATGAAGAACAGAAACGGTGACGGGTTGACCACGCGGAGCGCCCGGTAGAGATCGAAGGGGTCTGCCTCGAACTCCGTCTCGAGTCGTTGACTCAGCACGATCTGGAATGCGTCGCCTGCCCTGATGTGCGCTTTGGCGGCCTCGACTGCGTCCATGAAGCCGGCACGATCGAAGGTCGATGTCCACTCGGGCATCCCTGCCGAAAGCTCGAACGCAGAGAGTCGATACCGGTGAGAGGAACCAAGAGTCTCGAGGTCGCGCTCGATCGCGGCGACGGCGTCGGTGTACTGCCTGGCCGGGTCGTCTCCGACGAACACGTTGCGGATCAACACGATGGACTGACTGAACCGGTCGATCGCCGCCATCGCGCCAACGAACTGCCACAACATCTCGGGGAGCTTGCGATCGTCGACCGGTTGGTTGGGCAGCCGTTCGACGTAGCGGACCGTGTCGTACGCCAGGTACCCGACGACACCCGAGTGCAACGGCGGAAGTCCCGGGAGGTCCGGCACTCGATACCGATCCAGGAGCGTTTCGAGCACCGACAGCGGATCGCCGTCTCCGACTTCGATGGTCGGATCGTCCGTCACCGAGACCCCGTCGTGGGACCTCAGGGTGAACGCCGGCTCCCAGCCCACGAAACTCCATCGCGCCCAGTTCTCTCCGCCCTCGACGGACTCGAGCAGGAACCCTGGCTCCTCCCCCACCAGCTTCTCGAACACCGTGACCGGAGTGTCACGATCGGCAAGCACCTCGACCGCCACCGGCACCACCGAGAACCGCTCGGCCAGCTCCAAGAACGTCTCCAGATCGGGACTGAATCGCATCATGCGAGCGTAGGCGTGTTCGCTCGCTTCGCATTGCTCACGGCGCGCCACCCGACCCGCACGACGATCGGGGAAACACGCCGGCCGACAAGACGCAGCTCACCGACCGCATCTGCAAGGCTGGTGTCGTGCCCACGATCATCTGCCCGCAGTGCGGAACCGAGAACCGGCCGTCGGGGCTGTCCGGTCTCGTCTGTGAGAATTGTCGGCGGACGATCGACCCGCGTGAACTGGGCGGTTCTGCAGAGACGTTCGTCCGGAGACAGCGAAGACTCCGCAAGAAGTCCGAAATCGGACCGCTCGGCCAGGACGAAGCGGACGAGTTGTTGGAATGGGTTCTCGACCTGCCTCAGGACGGGGCCACGATCGATGGGGACGGCCGAGCGCGCCGCCTGCGCGACCTGCTGACCGCGCCGTGGCGGCGGAAGGTGGACTCGTCGCGCCGAGAGGGTCGCGAAGTGCTGTATGCCGACGGCATCGTGCGGATGAGAGAAGACGGGGTCGTTATCAGCCGGTACTACTGGCCGGTGGGCCGCAAGCGAATCCCCTACGACGAGATCCGGAGCTTCACCACACGTCCCCTCAGGCCGTGGCATGGCCAGTTCCGGGTCCAGGGTATCGACCATCGGGGCCGTTGGTACTCGCGAGACCGTCATCGCGGCGAGAAGGAGCGGGCCATCGACCTCGACGTCGGCGGGCTGATTCACCCGGTGCTGACCCCCGACGACGTCGACAAGGTCCTCGACATCCTGGAACGCCAAGTCACGAACGATCCAGGCTGACGCGGACCCGCATTCGGACGCGTCGCCTTCTCAACCGTCGATGAGCCGCTGCGGCACGCGGTGGGGCGTCGCCGATTGCTCCAGCGGTCGCGACACCTGTGACGACGGCAGCTGCGAACAGCCGCCATCGGATCTCTCTGAGCAGATCATCGAAGGGGTGCCGCCACTGCGACCGCTCCCACGTCGTAGAAGTCGATCGTCGCTCCATTCAGCCCCCGGAACTCACGCTGGCGCTCCGTGTTGAACCAGGCATCGGCACTGTCCCGGTCCTCGAAGTGGTAAACCGAGATGCCCCTGCCGGTTGACTCGTTCATCGCCCACGTCTTGTCGATGAGGCCCGGGATGGTCTCGAAGGAGGAGACCACTTCCTGCTTCTGGTTGCGGAGCTCATCGACGCTGTGCGTGAGCGCCGGGAGTGCAACACCGCGATGATCATGCCGACTCCTCACACGCGCCCGTGGATTGACGCCACCGTACCGACGCGCCACGGCAGTGCGTGTGCCGAAGCGCTGTCGCGTCGACTGGGAACGGGGGCCGGAAGCAGAGCGCCTGACTTGGGCCCGGTGGACGCCTGCATCCCACTCAGATCGATGCGAGCTCTTCGAGGAAGGGGACGCTCTCGAAGATGTCGACCAGGTAGCCGGACAGCCGGGTGACGTTGCCGGTCAGCAGCAGAACACCGAATACGAGCATCAGCACGCCACTGGCGATGTTCACCGGGCGCATGTACTTGCGGAACGACTTCATCGCCTGCATGGCCTTCGAGAGTCCCAGACCGGTCACGATGAACGGCACGCCGAGCCCCATCGAGAAGACAAACAGGAGGAGCATCCCCTGCGCCACCGTCTCGCGTGTCCCTGCGATCGTGAGCACACCGGCGAGGATCGGGCCGATACACGCAGACCATCCGAACCCGAAGGCCGCCCCCATGACCGGCGGGGCCCAGTTGCCGAGTCTCGAAGGACGAACCTCCACGCGCCGTTCCCTGGAGAAGAACCCGAAGATCCCCCGGCTGGTGAAGGCGCTCCCGATCATGATGATGGCGAAGAGGATCACGACGACCCCTGCGATACGTCCCGTGAGGGACTGATTCGAGAGCAGGAATCTCGAGACCTGGGTGGCGCCGGCGCCCAACGCGACGAACACGGCGGTGAACCCGAGCACGAAGAGCGTCGTCACCCTCAGCATCCGACCGCGCTTGGCCTCACCCGACTGGATGTCGGCGATCGAGTAGCCAGACATCAATCCCAGGTAGCCGGGGACCAACGGGAGCACGCACGGCGAGAGAAATGCGATGATCCCGCCTCCAAACGCGAAAAGGGCCTGTAGGGCGAAGCCGAGTTGTCCGAAGTCATCCATCAGGAGTCTCCAACCGGATCCGAGTCCTCCATGTTCCCACAAACCGAGCGCAGAGTGACTGGCACCTCACCGCCGGTCCCGTACCCTCCTGGGGTGTTCCGCCGAATCATCGACGCTCTGTTCCCCGTCGGGCGGTTCTCGCTGGAGGAGCGCAAGGTCGTCTTCATCATGTGGGCGGTCGGGATCGGACAGGGGTACGCACAGTCGAACCTGTCGGCGACCATCCCGTTCACCCGTGTCGCGCTCGACCTCACCGAAGCCGAGATGAGCCTCATCCTTGCGGTGACCAGGCTCGCCGGCTTCGGCGCATTGGCGTTCGCCGTGTGGGGCGACCGGCGCGGCCGAAAGATCCCATTGATCGCTGCCTTCATCGTCCTCATCGTCGCAGACTTCGCCACCGGACTGACGACTGGTGCGACCTTGTTCACCGTCTTGCAATCTCTGGTTCGGATCGCAGGCACTGCGTTGGGCACGCTCGCAGTCGTGCTCATCGCCGAGGAGGTGAGGCCCCAGACCCGGGCGTTCGCCATCTCGCTCTATGGCGCCGGCGGCAGCTTCGGTGCAGGCATCGGTCTGTTGGTGCTCCCCCTCGCCGACCGCTCCGACGGGTGGCGGCTGGTGTTCACCATGTCGGCGCTCGGTCTGGTCATCGTGCCGTTCCTGTTCCGCTCACTGCATGAGAGCCCCATCTTCGAGATCGTCGACCAGCCGGCCAGACACCCGTTGCTCCGACTGCTGAAGAGCCCGTTCGCCCGGGTGTTCTGGATCTCTGCGTTCGCCGTGCTGTTGGCGAGCGCCTTCAGTGCGGTCGGATTGGCGTTCTCGACGGAACGACTCGTCGGCGACCTCGGCTACACGACGACGGCTGCGGTTGCGATCAGCCTCGTCGGTGGCACGCTCGGCGGCATCGGATTCTTCGTGGGCGGCAGACTCGCCGACGTGGTGGGACGGCGGGTGACGACCGTGCTGTCACTCGTCCTCGTCCTCGCAGGTGGGGTGACGTTGTACTACGTCGAGTACCTCCCCCTGATCGTGTTCGCGATCGTGGCGTCGACCTTCGGCAGCTTTGCATTCGTGCCGGCCTCCGCGAGCCACCGGGCCGAGTTGTTCCCGACCGAGTTCCGCACCTCTGGCGGGACCGCCGGTGCCTATCTCGCGATGGTGGGGAGTGCCGGTGGACTCGGCTTCGGCGCGTTCACCATCGACCGGATCGGGCTGTCGGCCACCGTCTTGGTCCTCGGCCTCGGCGTCATCGCCGCGATCGGGCTGACGTTGTTGCTTCCCGAGACGATGGGTCAGGAACTCGACCACGTCGAGGCGGAGCGGTAGAAGCCGGCGAGGACGGCGAGCCGGGCGACGATCATCGCGGTGATCGCCCACCACACTCCCGCCAGCCCCCACCCGTACACGACGGTGAGACCGAGCACCGACACGGTCGCAACGAACCCCGCAAAGGTCGACCACACGAGCTTCTTGATTGCGAGGACCGCCAAGAACACGCCGTCCAGCACGAACACGAGCGCCGCGAGCGGCTGCATGCCGGCCGCGATCGGGATGACGTCGCTGATCCGTGAGCTGATCCCGGGATCATCGGTGAAACCCGTCGAGATGATCGAGCCGACGGCCAACAGTCCGGCGGTCAGTCCGATTCCGACGACCCCTCCCCAACGGAGCAGCCGCGTGGACAGCGCTCGCGCACCGGCGTCATCGCCTCTCCCTGCCAGCTCGGCGACGAGCGCCTGGGCGGCGATCGCCAGGGCGTCGATGACCATTGCGAGGAAGAACCAGATCTGGCTGACCACCTGATGGGCTGCGACGTCCAACGTCCCGATCCGGGCAGCGACCGAGGTCGCGACGCTCAGCGACAAGACCAACAGGCCGGTGCGAAGGATCAACACCGAACCGATCCCGAGAAAGGCCCGAAGCTCTCCTGCCCGGATCCGGGCGGTCGGCCACGACTCGCGTCGGGCGACGCGCAGGAGCAGCCAACCGAAGACGAGGGCTCCGATCCACTGGGCGATGACGGTTGCCCACGCCGCTCCTGCAAGTCCGAGACCGAACCCGAAATCGAACATCAACAACGGATCGAGAGCGATGTTCAGCCCGTTGATCGCAAGTGTGACGAGAAGTGGCGTCCGGGTGTCCTGGAAGCCGCGATATGCGCCGTTCGCCGCGGTGATGATCAGCAGCGCCGGAAGGGCGAACGCCCGGATCGAGAGGTAGGTGACGGCATCGTCGGCGAAGTCCGGGCCCGCACCCATGACGCCGACGAGGAACCGGGCCCCGATCACCATCGCCGCGGTCGACGCCACACCGATCCCAACGGACAGGGCGAGGGCTCGCTGCACGATTCGACCCGACTCGGCGATCTGCCCCCTGCCACGTGACTGTGCCACGAGTGGCGTGGTGGCGTACGCCAGGAAGTTGAAGAGGGCGAACACGAACCCGAAGATCGCGGCATCGACACCCAGCGCAGCGAGCGGACGGGCACCGAGACGGCCGACGAACGCAGTGTCGACCAAGGACAGGACCGGATCCGCCGCGAGCGATCCGAGTGCCGGGATCGCGAGCGCCAGGATCCGTCGGCGCGGAATCGTCTCGGTCACGCCGTCCACGGCCCGACGCTCGGGGTCCATGGCCGGATGACAGATGACAGATGACAGATGACAGATGCCGTTGAGAGCGACCTCACACGGGTTCCATCGGAGTCGGCATCGAGGATGCGCCATACCTCGACGGAGCGAGACACGACCTCCAATCCGTTGATGTCGGGACCGATCACTACCGAATGCTCGCCCCGCCCCATCAGAGGTTCTTGTCTTCGTAGTCGCAGAGTTGGATCATCTCACACTCTCGACACAGAGGCTTGCGGGCGTCACACGTGTCGCGACCGAACTGGATGAAGCGCATCGAGATCCCCGCCCACAGCTCCGGCGGATACAGGGCCTTCAGGTCCGTCTCGATCTTCACCGGATCCGAACTCGAGACGAGTCCGATGCGGTTCGTGGTGCGCTTGACGTGCGTGTCCACGGCGATCGCAGGCTTCCCGAACGCCTCGGCGAGCACGACGCTCGCCGTCTTGCGTCCGACACCCTTGAGCGTGACCAACTGGTCCAGATCATCGGGCACTTCGCCGTCGAACTTCTCGGTGAGGTCCTGCGCCAGGGAAACGATTGAAGAGGCCTTCTGGCGATAGAACCCGGTCGAGAAGACGAGTTCCTCGACGTGACTCAATGGGGCTCCGGCGAGTGCCTCGGGTGTGGGATAGGCGGCGAACAGCGCAGGCGCCGCCTTGTTGACGTTCTCGTCGGTCGTCTGAGCGCTGAGCACGGTCACGACCAGCAGCTGCCAGGGATTCTCGTAGTCCAGCGCCGTCCCGATCTCGGGATACCGTTTGAGCAGCCGGTTCCAGACGGCACGCGCCTTCCCCTTCTCCGCCCTGGTCGGCACCGACCCATCCGCTCTCGTTCGTGGCATGGCGGGCAGGCTATCGCCTACCGCTGTTGGCCCTTGGCCATTGACCGGCGGAGGACCTCGCTTCGCATCGGAGCGTATCCTCAGGCCAGGCGGCCTGAGCGTGTCCTCCTCGCTTGACGCTCGGAGCGTGTCTCGCCTTCGGCGGCGTGTCCGCGCCGCCTCGCTGTCATCGCTCCGGGGTGCGAATAGACGAGACGCTGATCAAGAACGCCCCGCAGCGTCCCGGCGATCACACGCCGCAGACACGCTCACGAAGTGAAGACACGCTCTGCGAAAGCCCGCCAAGGCCGGAGGACACGCAGCGAAGCGAGCCTGCTCAGTGGGCTGGGCTGATGGCCTCTGCCTCCTTCTCGTCCTCGGCGCCCTCACGGGCGAGGACGACTTGGATCGCCACCATGATCAGCGCGGCGCCGATCCATCCGCTGATCGTGAGGCGCTCGCCGATCAAGACGGCAGCCGCCAAGACCCCGAACACCGGCTCGGCGGTGAGCACGATCGCAGCCCGGTCTGCACCGACTCGCGTCTGCGCCCAGACCTGCAGGAGGAACGCCAATGCGCTCACTCCGACACCGGTGAGGATCAACGATGGCCACTCCCGATCGCTGGGGATCGGGAGACCCTCGAATCCCGCCGACAGCAGGAGCCCGCCGATTCCCGTGACCGCCAGCTGGACGGCCGTGAATGGGATGACGGGATGTCGATGGGCAGAGATCGACAGATAGACGATGTGGCCTGCGAACCCGACCGCACACAGCAGCGTCAGCACGTCGCCGGCCCCGACCGTGAAGTCCTCGGTGACCGTGAGCAGCGCCATGCCGATCATGGCGAGCACGGAGGCGATCACGACCCACGACGTCGGGAATCTCCGTCGCCACAGCGCGCCGAGGAAGGGTGTGAACACGACGTAGAGACCGGTGATCAGTGCCGAATTGGACGCACCGGTGGTCACGAGCCCGGCCGTCTGGAATGCGAACCCGGCGAGCAACCACGAACCCGCGATCGCTCCGTCGCGCCAGATCGCCCGAGTGCGGGGGAATGCGAGCAACAGGAGCACCGCGGCTCCGATGACGAATCGCCAACCCACGAAGGCGAGAGGCGGAAAGGTCTCGACGGCGTCTTTGACGACGACGAAGGTCGTCCCGAACAGCAGGGACGCCGTGATCAGCGCTAGATAGGCGGCACGCTCGGACATGGCTCCGGCACGGTAGTGAGCGCTCGCCGGGAGGACCGGGACCCGACCGCCCTACTCTCGCGCCATGACCCCGGAACTGCGCAGCTGGATAGAACACGTCCGCGAGTCGTTCGGCGACCGGTGCTTCGCATGTGGGCGGAAGAACGACCAGGGACTCCACCTGGGCGATTGGAACTGGGAAGACCGCCGGGCCACAGCGGTGTTCCGCCCTCGCCCCGAGCACGTCGGAGCCGGCGACACGCTCCACGGTGGCCTGGCCACCACCGTGCTCGACGAGGCGATGGTGTGGGCAGGCATCCTCCAAGAACGGGTGCTCTCGGTCACAGCCACCCTGAACCTCCGATTCCGGCGGCCGCTGTACGTCACCGACACGATCACCGCGGTCGGGTGGGTCGAGGAACGCAGCGGCCGTCGACTCAAGCTGTCTGGCAGGCTGGAAACCGGCGAAGGTGTTGCCGCAGAGGCCAGCGGTCTCTACATCGTGTCATCGACCGTCGGCGGAATCAGCGCTTCCGGTTCCTTCGATCGAGACGCTGCTCCGCCCGGGTCGTCACCCTGACGCCTGCCAGGACGACGACCAGCGCAACGGTGAGGATCACAGAGAGCTCGGGGGCGGCGGTGTAGGGGTTCCGACACGAGTCGACACCGGTCGGGCACAACCCGAAGCCCGAGCCTCCACCCGCCAGGTCGAGCAGGACGAGGAGGGGTACCATCGCCAGAAGGACCGCCGTTCCGTACAGCAGGATCCTGGCGAGCCGAATGAACGTCTTGGGATCCATGACGGCTTCATCGTATCGGTCATCTGGAGGTGTTCCGGCAAACCGGCCTCCCGGCAGCCGACCCTAGAATCGCCGCGGTGCATTACTTCAAGGAGCCGTTCACCCCCGAGGAGACCCAGATCCTCGATCGGTTCTTCACCAACACCGATCTCCCGGTGTTCGCCCTCATCAACCTTCCCGAGGTCGTGAAGGGCGCCCTGTTCGCCCGGTACAGCCGCACCTCGAAGTCGATCCGCCGCCTGTTCCTCGACGAGTTCATCGACGACGCAGACACGGGGATCGCCGGGATCGCCCGGGCACTCGGCGACGAGGACCCGCTCGTCAACATGCGCAAGGCCGAGCAGCTCTACCAGCGGGTGTTCTTCGAATACGGCGACGACTCCGTCGCCCAGCTCGGAGGGACCCACCTGGCCTGCGAACAGGCCTCGAACCTCCTCACCAAGGTGCTGGAGTGGGGCAGGCTCGCCGCCTACCTCGAACAGTCGACCCGCTACATCTACTACGACGTTCCGCTCGGAGACCGGTACCGGTACCAGACACCTCCCGAGATCGCCAGCTCCGAGCTGCACGCCGACTACCTCACACACATGGACACGCTCTTCGAGACCTACGGCCGCGTCGTGGCAGGCATGCGTGAGGTCTACGAGGAGCGGTTCCCCCGCAACCCCGACGACCCCACATCGGTCTGGAACGCCACCATCAGGGCCAAGGCGTGCGACGCGGCCCGCGGCCTGCTCCCCGCTTCCACCATGTCCAACGTCGGCATCTACGCGACGGGACAGGCCTACGAGATGGCACTGCTCCGCATGATGGCCAGCCCGCTCGCCGAAGCCAGGGAGTACGGCGACATGATGCTGGGAGAGCTCCGCAAGGTCATCCCGTCGTTCCTGACTCGCGTCGACCGCCCCGATCGAGGCGTCGTGACCGCCGAGTACATGGAGAACAACCGCAATGCCCTCGAGATGCTCGCCGCCGAATTGGAGGGCGAGCCGGAACCGACCGATTGGTCGGTGACACTCACCGACTGGGACCCCGACGCCGAGATCGACCTCGCTGCGGCAGCGCTCTACGCCGCCACCCACATCTCCGATGCCGAGGTCCAGCGCCAAGTGCGAGCCATGACCGATCCCCAGCGCGCCGAGATCATCGCTGCACTGGTCGGCGATCGAACCAATCGACGCCACAAGCCGTCACGCGCCATGGAGCGGGTCCAATACCGATTCGACATCGTGTGCGACTACGCAGCGTTCCGTGACCTCCAACGTCACCGAATGCTGACGCTCGAGTGGCAGCGCCTGTCCACACGGCTCGGCTTCCACACGCCCGCCGATGTCGTCGACGCAGGGTTCGAGCGCGAGTGGAGCGATCTGATGAAGGCTTCGGCAGACTTCTACGAGCGCGTCTACGACGAGCTCGGTGCCGACGTCGCCCAGTACGTCGTGCCCTTCGCAGCGAACATCCGCTTCATGATGGAGATGAACGCTCGCGAGGCGTTCCATCTCGTCGAGCTCCGCAGCCAGCCGCAGGGCCACCCGACCTACCGCCGGGTAGCACACGAGATGCACCGGCTGATCGGAGAACAGGCCGGGCACACCGCCATCGCCGAGGCGATGCGTTTCGTCGACTACTCCGACATCGACCTCGAGCGCCTCGAAGCCGAACGCAGGGCGGCAGCACGTCGTTCGAGCTGAGCGGCTCGTCCCCTCACAGCGTGTCATCCGGCCCAGAGGGCCGAAGCGTGTCATCCGGCCCAGAGGGCCGAAGCGTGTCATCTGCTCCGCCCCTGGCGGGCCTCCGCAGAGCGTTGCTTCGCTTCGCGAGCGTGTCCGCGCTGTGAGTGCATCATCGTGCTGCGGGGCGCAACGGTGCAGCGCGCTCGGGCAAGACCGCCCCGATGAAACACCACATCGATAGGTCGCGGACACGCCCGCCGAAGGCGAAACACGCTCGAGCCGCCAGGCTCGAAGACACGCTCGAGCCGCCAGGCTCGAAGACACGCTCGAGCCGCCAGGCTCGAAGACACGCTCGAGCCGCCAGGCTCGAAGACACGCTCGAGCCGCCAGGCCGGAGGACACGCAGCGACGCGAAGCGAGCCCTTTTCAGTCTCCTGGGTTGAGGGGGATGCGCAAGACGAGGTACTCGTCGTCTGCCACCCAGGTCGCGTTCCCGACGAGCGCGAAGTCCAGGTAGTCGGTTTCTGCCTGTTCGATGAACTTCTTCCGCTCGGATCCTGCGACGGGGGGAAGTGGGCGGTCCCGTACCGCCTCCGCGCGGGTGCGGAATCGCTCGATCATCGCATCGACATCCAGTTCGGCCATTGCTTCGTCCGTTTCGTCGCGTCACCCAAAGCCTATCCGCTGACCGATGGCTGATGGATCGAGTGAATGCGGTGTCCCCATCGGCCCGATCTAGCCTCAATCTCATGTTGGACAAGCGGTTCATCGTGGTCTCCGGCAAAGGGGGCGTCGGGAAGTCCGCCGTGGCGGCTGCCATCGCAAAATCTGCCGCTCGCTCGGGTCGGAACACCCTCGTCCTGTCGATGGTCGGGAACGGCATGGGGCTCGGCGCCCACCTCGGGATGACGACGCTGGAGTTCAAGCCGCAACAGACCGAGCCCAATCTTCACGCTCTCTCGATCGATCGGTCCAAGGCGCTCGTCGAATACATCCAGATTCAGGTCGGACTCCCCTCCTACGCGACCTTCACGCCTGCGGTGCGCGCATTCGACGTGCTCGCATCGACCGCCCCCGCGATCCGTGAGATCGTCACGATGGGCAAGGTGCTCTGGGAGGTGAAGACCGGGCACTGGGACCTGGTCGTCGCAGACGGCCCGCCGACCGGGCAGATCGGCTCGTTCCTCGGGGCCGCCAACACCATGGCCAGTCTGGTTTCGAGTGGGCGCGTCGCCGATCAATCGAAGTGGATGCGGGAGATCCAGATGGATCCGGCGGCAACCGAACTCGTCCTCGTCTCGGTGCCGGAGGAGCTTCCGACCTCCGAGACGATCGAGGCCCTCGAGTGGCTCGACGCCCATCCGGTGGTGGCGAGCCGATCGATCTTCGCCAACCGCGTACTGCCTCCGCTCGAGACCAACGCCACGGGATCCGGGCTGGCTGCCGCTGCCGCCGACCTCCATCGCAGCCTGACCGACGAACAGGCGATCTGGCTCGAGCGACTGCCGACCCATCTCGACCTGCCCTTCCTGTTCGGTGCCGAGTCGGCCACGGTGGTCGCCGACCGGTTGGCCGATGCGATGGGAGCGCTGACCTCATGACGGCTGCGATCCTCGTGACCGGAGGCGGTGGCGTCGGGAAGACGACGGTGTCCGCCGCCATCGGAGTCGCCGCCGCCCGCCGTGGCCTCGAGACACTCGTGTTGACCGTCGATCCGGCCCGTCGCCTCGCCAACGCTCTGGGTCTCGATGAACTGGGTGCGGAGCCTTCGAAGGTCAAAGAGGAGCCGCTGCTGTGGGCGGCGATGCTGGACGCATCTTCCTCCTGGGAGGGGATCGCCCGCCGCCATGCCGATCCGGCGGTCGCCGACCGGCTCGTGAACAACGACTTGTTCGAAGCTGCGACCGGCCAGTTCCCGGCAAGCCAGTCGTATGCCGCTGCGGAGGAGGCGACCGGCTTCGTCAAGCAGGGCACATGGGACCTGGTCGTCGTCGACACGCCACCTTCTGCCGGGGGCATCGAGTTCTTCACCGCTCCGGCGAACATGACCGATCTCATCGGAGGGCGCCTGTTGCGCTGGCTGACGGGCGGAAGCCTCCCAGGGCGCAGGTTCCTCTTCGATCGGGCCGCCCGGCCGGCAATCCGAATCGCGGATGCCGTGCTCGGCGCCGGGCTCTTCGAGCGTGTGACGCAGTTCCTCATGGACCTCAGAACCACCTACGACGGGATCGCCGCGTCGTCGGCGGAGATCGATCGCACGCTCTCGACTGCGCAGACACTGGTCGTGACGACGGCGGACCCGACACCGATGCGGGAGGCGATCCGCTTCTTCCGGGACCTGCCGGCGAACGCCCAGCACCCGACGTCGGTCATCTTCAACCGGTCTCTGCCCGTTTCGTGGGTCGATGCGACCGCACCCGGCGAGGACCCCGAGCTGGCGGCGAATCTCGCCCGTTGGTCGACCGAATCCGCCCGCCAGCAGCGACTACGGAAGCAGTTCTCGGAGCGATACTCCACCGAGGTCACGACGATGGACTGGCAGCCGACCGCCCCCACCGACCTCGACTCCCTCGAGGCCCTTCTCACCACCGCGGCGGCTACTCCCTCGAGAACCTCTGGACCGGCGGCTTCTCCCTCGAAAACCTCTGGAGCTGAGCACGCAGCGGATCGGATTGAGGTAACGGGTCGGGTCGGAACCGTCCCGCCGGGGTTGTCGAATCCAGATGACCGAATCTCTGTGGCGCCAACAGACGATGAGGCTTTCGCCCCTTCCCCGCTCGCCATCAGCCTCTGATACTGGATACGTGGGGCGTTGGAATGTCCTCACAGGGAGGTCGTCATGAAGAAGACCGTGCCCTTCGTTCTCTTGTCGCTCTTGGCAATGCTGGTCCCACGTACCGCGCACTCCCAGGAGCTACCGACCGGCATAGGAGAGCTTCGTGTCCGCTGGCAGGTGGAGTCGGTGGAGCAGCGTGAGAATCCGATCGAGCCTCAGCCGGTTCTCGCCGACTGCATGTTCGATGGCATCGGGATCCACGTCGGGGACGTGTACGAGGCGACGTTTGCCTACCCGGAACCTCTCGTGCCAGTCGACCAAGACGAGACGTGGGCTTTCGGCGAGGCATACCCGGTCCGCGTTCAGCTCGGTGACGTGACGGTCGGCGCTCGCCCAGGGGGGTTCAGCGGGTATCCCTACTTGGTGACCCATTACTTCTGGGCCGTGAAATCGCCCATCTATGGGGACCGATTGTCTGTCCGTGTGCTGTCCTTGGACCTGTTCGATCCCTTGTCGGCTCCAAGCTTCTCGGTGATCCTTCGAGATTCATCCGGTTCGACGATCCAAGTCGGGAACGCGATTCCGATGGACCCCGTGCGGTGGGAGACTGGTTCCGTTGCATCCGTCTGGACTCCTTGGGATGGTTCGATTTGCCAAGTGAAAGGCTCAGTGCTCATCGACCCCATGGCTCTGATCGACGCGCTGGCCGGACAAGTCGAGGGCCTCGGCCTCCCGACTGGTCTGGCGACCAGTCTCGCCATCAAGCTCGATGGCGCGATCGCGATTCTGAGTGACAGCCAGACCAACAACGATCGAGCTGCGTCGAGTCGCTTGGAGGCCTTCATCAATGAGGTGGGAGCTCAGACCGGCAAGAAGATCTCGTTTGCGGACGCAGCGAATCTGACCGCAGCGGCCGAAGAGATCCTGATTCTGTTGCAGGGCCAGCCGGAACCCGAGTATGAAATGGTGGAACTTGGCACCCTCGGAACGAGTCCCTTCGGCTACAGCTTCGCCCAAGGCATCAATGACAATGGCCAGGTGGTGGGCTACTCCAAGTCGGACAGCGGCTGGCACATGTTCCTCTGGGAGGATGGTGACATGGTCGATCTCGGCGTTCCGGGACCGGGTGAGCCGGACTTCATCTGGCCCAGGGCGATCAACAACAAGGGTCAGATCGTCGGGGAGTTCAGAACGTCCGAGATCACCGAAACGGCGTTCATCTTCGATTCCGGCTCGTGGACGCTCATCAAGCAAGAAGGCGTGTACTGGTCCGATGCCCGAGACATCAACTCCCGGGGCGAGGTCTTGGGTGTGGAGTTCGGCCCGTACACCGGGTTGAGAACCTTCATCTGGAGCGAGGAAGGCTTCGATTACCTCGACATTCCAGGCGTGAGCATGCACCCACAACGGATGAACGACAGAGACCAGGTCATTGCCCTCGATTTCAGTGGCCCCATGGTCGGATCGATTCTGTGGGATGACGGGATCACGATCGAGATCCTCTCGCCGACCGGGGAGATGGTCGAGGCGCTCGACATCAATGATCACGGTCGAGTGGTCGGCCGGCTTTCGGCGAGTCCCGGTGAAGGCGTTAGGGCCTTCTCATGGGAGCGCGGGGAGATGGTCGTGCTGCCTGGAATGGGCGGCACGTCGACAACCGCCCTCGCCGTCAACGACAAGGGTCTCGTCGTCGGCTCGGCGACCGTGGTCGACGGTCGGTCTCATGCGGTTCTATGGAACGATGGAACATTGACCGATCTCGGAACGCACCCGGGCCAACACCACACCTCGACGGGATGCACGGCGAATGACATCAACGGGCACGGTCAAGTTGTTGGTTATTGCTGGACCGATTACGGGCCACGCGCATTTCTCTGGGATCCGAAGCCAACAAGCGTACGGTGACCAGAGCGTCAGCCGAGCGGGTGGATCCGACTGTGAGGCAAGAGGCCAACTGCCCGGTCAGACCTGCACGGCGCCGGCGCCGAGGAGTTCGCCGAGTTCGGCGTAGAGGGCGCTGCGGGGCTCGACTCGGAATTCGTCGGACAGTTTGAGCGTCTTGTGGCCGTTGCCGTTCTGGAGCTCCAGGAGCACCGCCGCCGAGCCGGGATGGTTCCCGAGCACGGACTTGAGGCGTCCGACGAGGTCGGCAGACATGCGGTGTGCCGGCACCTTCAACCGGACCGTGGACACGTCGACCGTCCTGGGCTGGACGATCTCCTTGACGATCAGCTTGACGTCGTCCCCGCGATGGTCGAGCCGCCCCTTCATCAGCACGATGGCGTCCTCGTTGATGAGTTGCCCGAACTCGGCGACCGTCCGGGTGAAACATGCCGCCTCGATCGAGCCCTCCAGGTCCTCGACCTGGCAGAACATCATGAGGTCGCCCTTCTTTGTGTATTTGCGGGTGACCGACGTGATCAGCCCGCCGACGGTCACCGAGGCGCCGTCCGACATCTCGAGCAGGTTGGGGATCGAAACGGCGCCGGACGCCCTCAACGACGACGCAACCGCCAGGAGCGGATGGTCCGAGACGTAGAGGCCGAGCATCTCCTTCTCGAAACCGAGCTTGACCTCTTTCGACCACTCGGTGTCGCCGATGTCCCAGTTGCCGTTCTCGCTGGCGGGCTCGACGCTGCCGAACAGCGAGAACTGCCCGGCCTCCTCGTTCCTCCGTCGGGTGGCGATGGCTTCGGTGATCTCTTCGAAGCGTTCGAGCAGCCCCTTGCGCGACAGACCGAGGCTGTCGAATGCGCCGGCCTTGATCATCGATTCCAGCGTGCGACGGTTGAGGACGTCGAGATCGACCCGCTCGACGAAATCGATGAAGTCGGTGAACGGCTCGTTCCGAGCCTCGACGATCTTCTCGACCACCGCCTCGCCGACGTTGCGGACCGCCGAGAGACCGAATCGGATCTTCCCGTCCGCGACGGTGAAGTCCACATACGACTCGTTGATGTCGGGAACCAGCACATCGACACCCATCAGGCGGCACTCGTTGAGGTAGATCGCCGTGCGGTCCTTGTCCTTCTTGGTCGATGTGAGCAGCGCCGCCATGTACTCGGCGCCGTAGTGCGCCTTGAGGTAGGCGGTCTGATACGCCACGTAGGCATAGCAGGCCGAATGGCTCAGGTTGAAGCCGTATCCGGCGAACGGCTCCACCGCGTCCCAGAGTTCCTGGCCGAGCGTCTCGGGGTGGCCCTGTTCGACGCAGCCGGCGATGAACTTCTCCTTCTCGGCAGCCATGACGGACTTGATCTTCTTGCCCATCGCCTTGCGGAGGTTGTCGGCTTCGGCCATCGAATAGCCCGCCATGTCCCTGGCCAGCTGCATCACCTGCTCCTGGTAGGTGATGATCCCGAAGGTCGACTCGAGGAACGGTTTGGTCGCCGGGTGCGGATACTCGACCTCCGCCCGACCGTTCTTCCGATCGGCGTAGGCGTAGTGCATATTCATGCCCATCGGGCCGGGACGGAACAGCGCGTTGACGGCCACGATGTGGTCGAACGTGTCCGGCTGGAGCGCCCGGATCAGCGATCGCATCGAGTTGCCCTCGAGTTGGAAGACGCCGACGGTGTCCGCCCGCCGGATCAGCTCGAAGGTCTTCTCGTCGTCGAGTGGGATGTTGTCGATGTCGATCCGGTCACCGTGGCTGAGCTCGATCAACTCGAGACAGCGCTCGATCGTCGAGAGGTTGCGCAACCCGAGGAAGTCCATCTTGAGCAGACCGAGGCTCTCGATCCAGTGACCGTCGTACTGGGTGACGACCTCCGCCCCCTCACCCTTGCGCTGGATCGGAAGGATGTCGGTGAGCGGCTCGGGGGCGATGACCACCGCCGCCGCGTGGATCGAATCCTGGCGCCGGAGCCCTTCGAGGCCGATCGCGGCGTCGACGACCTCCTTGACCTCGGGCTCCTCGTCGTATGCCTGTCGCAGTCCCGAGGCGTTGTTGTAGAAGTCCTTGATCGTCTCGTCGCCATCGGGGTCGGGCGGCTGGAGGCATTCGGTCAGTGACGCATCCCGACCAAGGATCGGGGGCGGCATCAGCTTGGCGATCTTGTCCCCCACGGCGTATGGATGGCCGAGCACCCGGGCCGAGTCACGTACGGCCTGCTTGCCCTTGATGGTCGAGAACGTGACGATCTGCGCGACGTGGTCGGACCCGTACTTCTCGGCGGCATACCGGATGACGTCGGACCGGTACCGCTCGTCGAAGTCCATGTCGATGTCGGGCATCTCCTTGCGGCCCGGGTTGAGGAATCGCTCGAAGATCATGCCATAGGCGAGCGGGTCGAGACTGGTGATGTTGAGGCAGTACGACACGATCGATCCGGCGGCCGACCCTCGACCGGGACCGGTCCGGATGCCCTCGCTGTGGGCATAGCGGATCAGATCCCAGACGATGAGGAAGTAAGCGGGGAAGCCCATCTCCGAGATGATCCGGAGCTCGTGCTCGATTCGATCACGAGCCTCGGCAGGCACCGGATCGCCGTATCGCTGTCTGGCACCTACCTCGACCAGCTCACGCAGGTAGGACTCCTCTGTGTGCCCGTCCGGGACCGGGAAGGTCGGAAGCAGGATCTTGCCGAATTCGAGTTCCACATTGGCGCGGTCGGCGATCCACAAGGTGTTGTCGCTCGCACCCGGCAGCAGCTCTTCGTCGAACAGCGCACGCATCTCGGCGGCCGTCTTCATGTAGAGGCCCGAGCCCTCGAATCGGAACCGGTTCGCATCGTCCCGGGTGGAGCCCGTCTGGATACAGAGCAGGATGTCGTGGGCGGCGGCGTCCTTGGCCTGGATGTAGTGGCTGTCGTTGGCTGCGAGCAGTGGCGCATCGAGTGTCTTGGCGATCTGGGCGAGGTCGGGGAGGATCTTGCGCTGGGCGGCGATGCCGTGGTCGGCGACCTCGATGAAGAAGTTGTCCCGACCGAAGATGTCCTGGTACCTGCCTGCCGCTTTCAGGGCTGCATCGAAGTCGCGCTGTTGATCGTTGTTGCCCTCCTCGCGTGACGCTTCGGGGGCGAGCAGCTTCGCAACCTCGCCTCCGAGACAGCCGGAGGTTGCGATGATCCCCTCGGAGTAGGTCGACAGCAGCTCGTCGTCCATCCGGGGCTTGTAGTAGTAGCCATCGAGGTACGAGTGGCTGACGAGCTTGATCAGATTGCGATACCCGGTCTCGTTCTCGGCGAGCAACGTCATGTGGTATCGCTGGTTGTCACGGCCCCTCGGCCGATCGAACCGGCTGCCCGGCGCGATGTAGGCCTCGACGCCGATGATCGGCTTCACGCTGGTCTGTTTCGCTGCCTTGTAGAAGTCGATGACCCCGTAGAGGACCCCGTGGTCGGTGATCGCCACCGCCGGCTGCCCGTCCGCTTCGGCCGCCTTGACCAGCTGGTTGACACGCGCGGCACCGTCGAGCATGGAGAACTCGGTGTGAACATGGAGATGTGCGAACGATTTCGAGGTCGACACCGGCGATCCTGAGTTACAAACCTGTAGTTCGCCCATCGTAGGCGCGCGAGCCCGACGTCACCAGGACGCGAATTCTGGCCTCCGGCAACCGGGGGCCTGCCGTCGGCCCCCCTTGCGTTGCGATGACCCGCCCTAGCCCGGAAGGCCCGCCAGGCGGGCCACAAGGTGGGCGCGTTCGGCCTCGTTTTGACAGCGGTCGATCGCCGCTCGGTAGTTGGAACGGGCGCGATGGATGTCGCCCATCCGCTGGTAGAGGTCGGCTCGGATGGCTGCAAGCCGATGGTTGTCGGGCAGCAATCCGTCGAGCCCCTCGAGGACATCGAGACCTGACCGTGGCCCGTCCGCTTCGGCAAGGGCAACCGCCCGGTTGAGCCGGACGACCGCCGACTCGGTCCGCGCCTCGAGCACGGCGTACAGACCGGCAATGGATGCCCAATCGGTCTCGGCGGCCGAGTGTGACCGCCCGTGCTCGGCGGCGATGAGCGCCTGGAGTCGGAGTTCCTCGGCATATCCGTCGCTCGGCTCGAGCTCAGCCAGCAACCGGAGCCCGGCATCGATCTCGGCGCGACGCCACAGATTCCGGTCCTGGTCTGGCAATCGAACGAGACGACTGTCCCGGAGTCGCGCGTCACGCCGCGAGTGCTGGAGCAACAGAAGCGAAAGCAACGCCTGCACCTGCGACGCTTCTGGGACCAGCTCGTGGAGCACGCCGGCAAGGCGCACCGCGTCGCCTGCGAGGTCGGCCCTCAGGAGATCAGGTCCGGAGCCCGGGGTGTACCCCGCCGTGAAGGCGAGATAGATCGTCCGACACACCTCGTCCAACCTCGACCGGAGTTCGTCCTCGAAGGGCTCACCCAGTGGGATCCCGGCCTGCACGATCTTCTTCTTCGCCCGAGTCAGCCGCGCTGCCATCGTCGGTGTGGACACGAGGAACAAGCGCGCAATCTGTTCGGTGGGGGTCCCGATGACGAGCCGCAGAGCGAGGGCGGATCGCGAGTCGGTGGTGAGCGCCGGATGACAACAGAGCAGGATGAGATGGAGGCGGTCGTCGGCCAGTTCCTCAGCCACATCGACCCGAGCGTCGAACCCTGGTCTGACGGCCAGCAGAGGCACCTTGCGCCCTGCCACCGCTTCGGCCCTGAGACGACCGAGCACGCGTCGATACGCCGTCGTGTACAGCCAGCCGGCTGGGTTCGCTGGAACCCCGCCGGCGGGCCAGCGATCCGCTGCCACTGCAAAGGCCTCGCTCAGCGCATCTTCCGCCAGGTCGAGCCGACGGGTGCGCGCAACGAGTAGTGACAACAGCCGCCCCCAGTCGGAGCGATAGACCTGCTCGATCGCGCGTTCAGGGCATGTCGAGAACGGGCCGGATCTCGATGTCATAGGCAGGCAGGATCTTGCACAACGCGACCACCGTATCGAGGTCGGGGGCATCGAGGAGGTAGTAGCCGCCGATTTGCTCAGCCGCCTCGGCGAACGGGCCGTCGGTGATCGTCATCTCCCCTCCTCGCGTTCGCAGCGTCGTGGCCAAAGAACCATCCGGCAGCGCCTCTCCCGCCAGGAGCTGAACCGTCGGGTCGGATGCACACGCCTCGTCGAACGCGACGTGCCTACTCAGTCCGGCCTCTTGCTCCTCTGGGCTCAGCTCGTCCCACGGTGCCAGCTCTCCCATGCCAGCGAGCAACACGAAGTATTTCATCGGACAACTCCTCTCACTTCTCTACGGCGACCTCCGCCGTCATCGAGATGACGCGTGAACCGTCGCGATTTCGACACCATGCGGACAGATTCTCGTTCAATCGCGAGAGGACCGTGCGATCGGGCCGGGTTGCGCCGCGGACTCCCCGCCGCTGCCCGATGCGAGTCGCTAGCGGCCACGAGAGGACAGGACACGCGCCGAGTCGATACCGGTCGGCGACGATGGTCCACTGAGGGCCGCCGGCACACGCTCGTGTGCGGCTGCTGGTTGTCGCTCTGGGTCGACGTGATGTGGCCGATGACCCTGGCGGGCGCCGATGTGATCGGAACGATGCGAGTGCGACCCGTGGAGGCAACACGGAGATCGTGGATCTCTCCGAGGAGTACCTGCCGTCGTTTCTCATGTGTCTCGAGGACTGGTCCGAGGAGATGCGGGAGGCCGGCGACCACAACGCCAGATGGTACGAGGAGACGCGGGACCGAGGCCTCCGGGTGAAGCTGGCACTCGATGAGCAGCATCGCGCCGTCGGCATGATCCAATACGTCCCCATCGATTTGTCGATCGCAGACGGGCACGACCTGTACATGGTGATGCGCATCTGGGTACACGGCTATCGCCAAGGCGTGGGCAAACAGCAGGGTCGAGGCATCGGTTCCGCCTTGCTCGCTGCCACAGAGCAAGACGCCCTCGAACTGGGCGCCGAGGGCCTGGCAGCCTGGGGCGTCACCCTCCCGGTCTGGATGCGCGCCTCTTGGTTCAAGCGTCACGGCTGCGAGACAGCCGACCGGGCGGAAGGTCGGGAGTTGGTGTGGAAGCGCGTCACCGAACACGCCGAGCCCCTACGGTGGATCGCGACCGGACCGATCCCCGAACCGGTGCCCCGGCCAGGTGACGATGACTGCGTTCTGCAGCGGATGGTGTCCGGCCATGAATCTCGTCTACGAGCGAGCCAAGCGAGCAGCGGAGGAGCTCGGCCCGCCGGTCGCCTTTGTGGCTGTCGACACCACCGATCCGTCCGTGATGCGATGCCTTGGCCACAGCGACGTCGTCATCCTCGACGGCAGAGCTCTCCAACGAGGAGCACACCCCTCCTCCGAATCGATCAAGAGGCGCACGTCGATACGGGTTCAGCGACTGAAGCGGCGGTGAACGCGACCGGCCTCGGAGCGATCGACGACCGGAGGGCTCGGCAGCCGACAACTCAGATCACCAGCACGGAGCCGACGATGATGGCGAGGAGCAGGGCGACGTGGATCCGCTCGCTCCCCTTGCCGCGAATGTTGAGGAAGATCCATCCGAAAGCAAGCCCGGCCAGGAACCCGCCGAGGTGGGCCTGCCACGACACTCGCGGGATGAACAACGGGATGGCGGCGTTGATCGCCAGGTTGAAGAGGATCGCGTTGAACTGTGCGCGTCCCCTCTGGGTGTTCCGCTGCTGGAATGCACTCACCGCCCATACTCCGAACAGACCGAACACGGCGCCGGACGCCCCGACCCCGACATCACCGGGGTTACCGAGCACGATCGCCATGGCGCTGCCGGCGCCGGCCGCAGCGAGAAACAGCAGCCCGTACCGCACGCGACCCACGCGCATCTCGATTCCGGGGCCGAGCAGATAGAGCGCGTACATGTTGAACAGGATGTGCGTCAGGCTGGCATGCAGGAGGGTGACCGTGAACATCCGGTACCACTCGCCCTGGATCGCGAGGATGTTGAAGAGCGCCAGACGGTCTGCGAGATCTGCCCATACCGCAGGGGCGAACAGCGACAGCACCTGGATCGCGACGGCCACGCCGATGAACCCGAACGTGAGCGGCGCCGTCTGCGAACTCGGCCGTCCGATCGATCGGGCGGTGATCGTCTGCTGGCGCCCCGCCCTGGCGACACACTGAGGACACCGCTGACCCACAGCTGCCGGGATCGAGCACTCGACACAGATCGGACGCTCGCATTCGGTGCACGACAGCCCGGTCGTCCGATCGGGATGCCGGTAGCAAGTGGGTGCTGTCTCAGGGGTCATCGGATTCGTCACGCTACCTCCCCGCGCCCGCTACCCCGACCCGCTGCACCGCCGTGCGGTGAACGGCTATCCGCTCGACGCAACCGGCTCCTCTTCGAGCGCCGCAACCACGGCCGAGAGATCCCCTGGGAGAGCCGAGACGAATTCCAGTTCGGTGCCGGTGATCGGATGTGTGAACGCCAAGCGCTCGGCATGGAGTGCCAGGCGCGGCACGATGATCGGCTCCGGCTCGCCCTGCTTCTCGATCGTCTGCCGACCGCCGTACACCCGGTCGGCCAAGACCGGATGACCGATTCCCGCGAGGTGCACCCGGATCTGGTGGGTGCGGCCGGTTTCCAGCGTGACCTCGAGCAGTGACACATCGGCGTCGGGCCAGGCGGTGCGACGCCGGTAGTGGGTCACCGCATGCTTGCCGTACGGCGAGAGCGCTCGCTTGGTCGGCCTGTTCGGGTCCGGGCCGATCGGAGCATCCACCGTCCCGCGGGGGATGTCCATCACGCCCTCCACGAGCGCGACATAGCGCCGAGCGATGTCACGTGCTCTCATCATCGCCGTCAGGGACTCGTAGGACGGCTGGTCGAGCGCAACCACCAGGAGGCCGGACGTTGCCCGATCGAGACGGTGAACGATGCCCCAGCGATCCGGCTGACCGACCCCCTCGATCGAGGGATGATCGAACAACAGTCCGGCGGCCAGCGTCTCGTCCCCGGTCCCGGCGCCCGGATGGACGGTGAGCCCCGGCGGCTTGTCGATCACCAGGAGGTGCTGGTCGGCATAGACGGTGGTGTAGCCGACCGGATGCGGCTTGAGCCGTTCCTCGGCCTCGGGAATCTCGAAAGCGAGAACCGAGCCGGCCCGGACACGGGCCTTCGCCTCGGTGATGGGCGCCCCGTCGACGGTCACGCCTCCGCCATCGACGATCGTCCGGGCGAGCGAGCGACTGACGTCGCCGAGCACCGCAACCGCCCGATCGAGGCGCTCACCGTCGAGCTCTTCGGGCACCGTGTGGGTCACGTCGCGACGGCCTTCTCGGCTCGTTCGCTTCGCCAGGCCATCAGGATGAGCAGGACCACGGCGACCGTGATCGACGAATCGGCGATGTTGAACACCGGGAAGTTGGGAAGGCGGATCCAGTCGATCACACCGCCGTCGGTGAGGCCCTCGCCACGGGTCAGCCGGTCGATCAGGTTCCCGACCGCTCCCCCGCCGATCAGGCCGAAGGCGATCACCTCACCGAGAGGGCGAGCATGGCGAAGCGCGTTCACCACGATCCCCGCGGCGACGACAGCAGCCAGCGACAGAAACCAGCCGAAGTCCTGGAACAGCGAGAAGGACGCTCCGAAGTTCTCGGTGTAGACGAAGTCGAGGACGCCCGGGATGACCTCGACCGGGTCGGTCTTGAACGTGGTAGCGGCGTACCGCTTCGTGAGGAGATCGACGACGACGACGGCCCCGCTGATGCCGAGGCCGATTGCCATCTGACGACGGATCACGCCTTCCGGGCGCAGTTCACGCACGTGGTTGCGTAGGGCAGTACATCGAGCCGAGCGACGGGAATCGCTTCCCCGCACGACTCACAGATCCCGTAGGTCCCGGCGTTCACTCGCCCCAGGGCGTGGTCCACCTTGTTCAGCAGGTCCAGGCTGTTGCGCTCGAGCGACATCTCTTTCATGTACTCGAACTTCATCGAAGCTGCATCGGCGCTGTCGGGATCCGGGTTCCGCTCCGAAGCGGTCTCGGTCGCCTTGGCCTCTTCCATCTCGCGCTCGCGCTCCTCGATGAGCGCGACGAGCCGTTCCTTCTCCTCTTCGAGCTGGCTCTTGAACTTCTTCAGTGTCGATTTGGCGAGCGAACGGGCCATTGGACCTCCTGTGTGGGACGGCACACTAGCCCGTTCCGCGCCGGACGCTGAGAGGAGAAGGTCACTGTCTCGTCCAGCGAAGTCCTGCCGGCCATCAGATTTCGGCTGTCCGGATCGGATGTTCGGTCCACGGTCGGACAGCCGATGGCCGACCGCCGACAGCAGATCAGTGCGTGGGACAGCCAAACCCGTCTGGAGGAGTGGGCGGCGCGGCGTACCATTGCCGTTTTGATCCAGGAGCTGCACTCATGAGCGACAAGACCACAGACTTCCCTCGCGCCGAGGCAGCCATCGACATTCCCGCCCTCGAAACCGAGATCCTCGAACTCTGGGATCGCACCGACGCCTTCCCCCAGCAGGTCGAACTGCGCCCGGCCGACAACGAGTACATCTTCTACGACGGACCACCGTTCCCAACTGGAAGCCCCCACTACGGCAACCTGTTGGCCGGCGTGATCAAGGACGTCGTCCCCCGCTACTGGGCGATGCGCGGCTATCGGGTCGAGCGTCGATTCGGCTGGGACACCCACGGCCTCCCCGTCGAGATGGAGGTCGAGAAGCGGCTGGGGATCTCCGGGCCCCGCCAGATCACCGAATACGGGATCGACCGCTTCAACGAGGAGTGCCGCGCCGAAGTCCAGGCGAACACCGAGAACTGGCGGCGGATCACCCGCCGGTTGGGCAGATGGGTCGACTTCGACAACGACTACAAGACCATGGACACCGACTTCATGGAGTCGGTCTGGTGGGTCTTCAAACGGCTCTGGGACAAGGGCCTGATCTACGAGGATTTCAAGGTCCTCCCCTACTCGTGGGGGGCGACGACTCCGCTGTCGAACTTCGAGGCCAATCTCGACTACCGCGACACCGACGACCCGTCGATCACCGTGACGCTGGAGGTGACGGCCGATCACGGCCCGGTCTCGACCGGCGACCGGCTGCTGATCTGGACGACCACACCGTGGACCCTGCCGGGGAACCTCGCGATCGCGGTCGGCGCTGACATCGAGTACTCCCAGGTCGTCCTGGGCGGGGCGCCCACCTGGATCGCCACCGACCGGATCGGCACCTACCTCGATGATCCGGACGTCTCGGCCAGGGCCCACGGAAGCGATCTGATCGGCACCGAGTACGCCCCTCCCTTCGATCACTTCGGGGAAGAGCGAGACCGCGGGGCGTTCCGCGTCATCGAATCGCCGGATGTCACGACCGATGAGGGCACCGGTCTGGTGCACATGGCCCCCGCCTATGGAGAAGCGGACTTCTTCGCGCTTCAGGCGGCCGGGCTCGACGTGCTCGTCGACCCGGTCGACCTCGAAGGGCGCTTCACCGACGACGTTCCAGAGGTCGCCGGCATGAACATCAAGGAGGCAGACGGCGTCCTCATGGATCTGCTCAAGGAGCGCGGCCTGCTGGTTCGGCGGGACCAGATCCGTCACTCGTACCCGTTCTGCTATCGGACGGGCACCCCACTTATCTACAAGGCGATCCCGACCTGGTTCGTCCAGGTCGAGGCCTTCAAGGATCGGCTGGTCGAGCTGAACGACACGATCCACTGGGTGCCCGACTACGTCGGCCAGCGCCGATTCGGCAACTGGCTCGAGGGTGCCCGGGACTGGGCGATCTCACGCAACCGCTACTGGGGCTCGTGCATCCCCATCTGGGTGTGCGATCAGGGTGACCACAAGGTCTGCATCGGTTCGATCGACGAGCTCGAAGAACGGTCGGGCGTCCGCCTCGACGACCTCCACAAGCACATCGTGGACCCGGTGACCTTCGCCTGCGGCGAGTGCGACGGGACGATGACCCGCACGCCCGAGGTGCTCGACTGCTGGTTCGAGTCCGGCTCGATGCCATACGGGCAGCTGCACTACCCGTTCGAGAACACCGAACGGTTCGATTCGGCGTTCCCGGCGAGGTTCATCGCCGAGGGTCTCGATCAGACCCGCGGCTGGTTCTACACATTGCACGTGCTGGCGGGGGCGCTGTTCGACGAGCCGGCGTTCCAGAACTGCGTGGTGAACGGGATGATCCTGGCCGAGGACGGCCGGAAGATGTCGAAGAGCCTGAAGAACTACCCGGATCCGTTCGAGATCTTCGACCAGTTCGGGGCCGACGCCGCCCGGGCATTCATGATCAACTCCCCCGTCCTCCGGGCGGAACCACTTCGCTTCTCCGAAGACGGCGTCCGAGAGGTCGTCAGGACGGTGCTCTTGCCCCTCTGGAACACCTTCTCGTTCTTCACGACGTATGCCGGGGCCGACGGGATCACTGCAGCCGACCTCGCAGCGGCACCGCCGATCGCGGAGCGTCCCGAGCTCGATCGCTGGATCGTTTCGGTGCTCCAGAGCCTCATCGCCTCGGTCAACGAGAACATGGAGGGCTACTACCTGTACGACGTGGTCCCGCCGACGTTGGCGTTCATCGAGGACCTGACCAACTGGTACGTGCGGCGATCCCGGCGCAGGTTCTGGGCAGCGCGGACCGGAGACACCGGCAGCGACGCGGACAAGCTCGCCGCCTTTGCGACGCTCTACGAGGTCCTCACGACCTTCTCCAAGACGTTGGCACCGGTTCTCCCGTTCGTGACGGAACGGCTGTATCAGGAACTGGTCGTCCGGGTCGACCCGGAGGCACCGGTGAGTGTGCATCATTGCGACTTCCCGCAGGCAGTGCCGGAGTTGATCGACACAGAGCTCGAAGCCCAGATCCGGGTCGTTCGGGCCGTCGTCGCGCTCGGTCGGTCGATCCGCACGAGCGAGAAGCTCAGAACACGTCAGCCGCTGGCGGAGGCGACGATCCTCACGCACGATCCGAGGGTCGTGCGTGCGGTGACCGAGCATGCCGATCTGATCGCCGAGGAGCTGAACGTCAAGTCGGTGCGGTCGAGCCGTGACGAGTCCGAGCTCGTGACCCTGAGTGCCAAGTGCGACTTCTCCAAGCTCGGCCCCCGGTTCGGTCCCCGCGTCAAGGAGATCGCCGGCGCCGTGGCGGGCTTGACCCCCGACGAGCTCGCACCGGTCCTCGATGGAGAAGCAGTCGAGGTCCTGGGCGAGACACTCACACTCGATGACCTCGTGATCTCACGCACCGCACTCCCGGGTGTCGTCGTCCACACCGAGGGTGCGCTGGCGGTCGCGCTCGACACGACCCTCACCGACGGCCTCCGGGCCGAAGGCATGGCTCGCGAGATCGTCAGCCGGGTCCAGCAGATGCGCCGAGACTCGGGATTCGACGTCACCGACCGGATCACGATCACGTGGTCCTCCGACGATGACCTCGTGAAACGGGCGTTCGAGACCCATCTCGACACGATCTCGAGCGAGGTGCTGGCTGTCGACGTGACACAGGGAGCCGCTGCTCCCACATCCGAGTTGGATGGCCACGCCGTGGCGTTGGATATCAGCCGAGCCTGAACCCAGTTCTGACAATCGGCGCTTGGCTCACCATCACGCGAGCCGAGACCAGGTGGACGTGAGACGTGAGACGCCGAATTCAGCCGTCTTCCCAGGGGCGCTGAGCGCCCTCGCTGACCTCGCCGGCCTCGTCCACGATGTCGTCGAAGGCGCTGTCGATCCGCTCGGAGAGTTCCTCGATCGTCGGGAGCTCACCGGACGGTTCATCGACGGCGAGGTGACGGGCCTGGTCACCGAACTCGTCCTCGGAGTCCTCCTCATCGTGCCAGTCGCTTTCGTCGGCGACGTCGTCGACCACCGATGCCGTGAGGTCCACCTCTGCTTCGGGCGCCTCGACGACTTGTTCTGCTTCCGGCTCGGGAGCGATCTCGTATCCGCCGACCGGGACCGCAGCATCGAAGGTCGCCCCGGCAGGCTCCTCGGAGTTGGAATCGAGGACCTCGTCGATCTCGTCGAGCGTGACCGGGATCGCGGCCGTCAACTCTGCGACGCTGCTCCGGACCGATGACACCTTACTGCGGAGATCGTCGATCTCCGCCTGGAGGCGACGCCGTTCGGAATCCCTGGCCTCGGCCAACTCATTCGCTTCACTGTCCGCGTCCGAGAGGATGCGCTGTGCCTCTTCCTTGGCGTCGGCGACGATGGCGTCCGCAGACCGCTGAGCCGCCACGAGCGCCCGTGCGATTGCGCCCTCGGCGTCGCCTTTGTCGTTGAGCTCGGCCTCGAGTGTGCTGATCCGCTCCTGGGCGTCGGAGAGACGCTGGTCGTAGTCCTTCAGCGCCACGACGACGGCGTCGAGGAAGTCGTCGACCTCGTCGAGGTCGTATCCACGCAGCGCGGTGGCGAAGGTCTTCTGTTGAACATCGATCGGTGTCAGCGGCATGTCGAAACCTCGGTCACGGAGAGCGGTTCAAAGCTTAGGAGTCGCACCTTCGGATTCGGTGCTTTGTCTCAACAGATCACGCCACGGAGGATGGCGATGCCGAGGATGAGGACGATCGGCGAGAGATCGAGCATCGCTCCACCGACTCGGGGTGACGGCATGACCCGCCGCAGCGGAAGGATGACCGGATAGATGATCCGATCGAGCAGCAGCTGAACCTTCGCGACCGGATGGTCTCTCGGGACCTGAACCCACGAGAGGATCACCCATGCGATGACCGCAAGTGAATAGATCTGGAGAATGGTGCACACGATTCCCATGAGTCAGATCCGCTCCTCGTATGCACCGAGGCTGGCCAGTCGACGCTTCTCGGTCTCGTCGAGCGTCATGTTCGGAGGAAGCACGAGTACGAGCCCCTCCCCGACCTTGCTCATCGTCCCGTCGAGTGCGTAGATCAGCCCGGAGGAGAAGTCCACGACCCGGCGAACCAGTTCCTCGTCTGCCGTGCGGAAGTCCAGGACGACGGGGACCATCTCACGAACCCGGTCGGCGAGGATCTTGGCGTCGCCGAACTCCTCGATCACCAGGATGTCGGCGCGGGATTCAGGTCGGATCGCCCGGACACCTGCGACCGACGGGACGTCGGAGCGTCTGGCCGACGTCCGAGATGCCGACGCCGGCGGTTCGACCCTGCGCCCTTCGTCGGGGCCGAGCGACCGAACGTTCTCGGGTGCAGGAGGCGCGACGGATTGCCGCGGCGGCCCCTGGGCGGGTGGCGCGTCTGCGTCCATCTCACCCTCGTCGACGAGCCCGAGATAGACCAGTGCTTTGGAAAACAGTGAAGACATGTTGAAACCTCAGTCCTGAAAGATAGCCCGCCCGACACGTATCACCGTTGCACCCTCGGAGACCGCGACGTCGAAGTCGTTCGTCATCCCCATCGAGAGGCCACGCACGCGGGGGTTGGCGGCGACGACTCGATCCCGCAGATCACGCATCGCGACGAAGTATCTGCGCGTTTCCTCTGGTTCATCCGTGACTGGCGGGATGGCCATGAGACCGACCACCGGGAGCGACAGCCGGGCGAGCCGCTCAAGGGTCTCGCCGACCTCGGCGACCGCCACGCCGGACTTCTGTTCCTCATCCCCGATGTTCACCTGAAGGTAGGCCACCGGCGGGCTGCCGGCGCCCTTCATCCAGGCCGTGGCCAGACTCATGCGATCCAGCGAGTGCAACGCGTACACCGCAGGCCTGACGATTCGTACCTTGTTCGATTGGAGTGGGCCGATGAAGTGCCATCTGATGTCGTCGGGGAGTTCAGGGACCTTCTCCCTCAGTTCCTGGGCGCGGTTCTCGCCGAAGTCGCGATGCCCGAGGTCGTAGAGGCTCTTGATGGTCGAGACGTCTCTTCCCTTCGACACCGCAACCAGCGCCACGTCATCGGGATTCCTCCCGGCGTCGTCGGCGGCCGTCCGGATGCGATCGATGACGGCCGCGTAGCGGTCGGCGAGTTCAGGCATCCGAGCGCCTCACTGCCAGCGAAGCCAGCCGGCGGGGGTCCGAATCCCGACGGTGTGAGAACCACGAGCCCTCGTGGTGGGTGCAGGCCGTGAAGTCGGTCACGTCGATCCCGGCCAGTTGCGCTCCGATCACCCCGGCGAGATCGACCGATGTCGTCCCCCAGGTCGTCTCGGCGACGTGTTCGGGGAAACGCTCGGCGACCTCGGATCCGACCTCGAAACAGCACGATCGGATGTGCGGGCCGATGACAGCCCGACGCACCTGCAGGCCTGCCGCCTCGAAACGGGAGCGCAGGGCCGTGACGACGCCGGCCGCAGCACCCCGCCATCCGGCATGGGCGACGCCGATCGCATCGTCGGCGATCATGACCACACCGGCGCAGTCGGCGGTGAACACTGCGAGCGGGAGATCCGGCACCTCGGTGAACAACGCGTCGGCCGGGCCGTGAGGTCCGGGCTCTTCCACGTCGACCACCGCCGAGCCGTGGACCTGGTCGACGACCGCCCAACGCTCGGAGATTCCGAGGCGGGCGCTCAGGCGCCTCCTGGCGTCGAGGTCGCCTCGGAGGTCGCCGTCACCGGATTCGGTGAACACGGCCAGGCCGTGAACACTCACCCCTGAACGAATGACGGGATGTCGACTCCGCCCTCGCCCGGCCTACGAGCGGCCTCGGAGTTCCGGGGCCGGCCCCGCCCGCCCTTGTCGAAGCCGGCTGCGATCACGGTCACCCGCATCTCCTCGCCCAGCTCGTCGTCGACGATCGCTCCGAAGATGATGTCGGCCTCGGGATCCGCGCTGGCGGAGACCACCTTGGCAGCAGTCGTGGCCTCGTGGAGCGTCATCGACGAGGGCCCGGCGACCGACAGGAGCACGCCCTTGGCGCCATCCATCGACGTCTCGAGCATCGGAGACGAGATCGCCCGCTGGGAGGCCTGGGTGGCCCGCTCGTCCCCCGAAGCCCGTCCGATGCCCATGACGGCCGTTCCTGCGTCGGACATGACGGTCTTGACGTCTGCGAAGTCGACGTTGATGAGACCCGGTGTCGTGATCAGGTTCGTGATCCCGGCGACTCCATTTGTGAGGATCTCATCGGCGAGCCGGAATGTGTCGGTGATGGGTGCCTTGGGGTCGCCCACCTCGAGCAGCCGGTCGTTGGGGATCACGATGAGCGTGTCGACGGCGTCGCGAAGCGCCTGGATGCCCTGCTCGGCGTGCACTGCTCGTCTGCGACCCTCGAATCCGAAGGGGCGGGTGACGACTCCGACGGTCAAGGCCCCGAGGCTCTTGGCGGCCTCGGCCACGATCGGGGCGCCTCCGGTCCCGGTGCCACCACCCTCACCGGCGGTGATGAACACCATGTCGGCACCCTTGAGCACCTCTTCGAGCTCGGCCCGATGTGCCTCGGCGGCGGCCCGCCCGATCTCGGGGTTGGCGCCGGCGCCGAGTCCTCTCGTGATCTCACGGCCGATGTCGAGCTTGACGTCGGCGTCCGACATCAGCAGCGCCTGCGCGTCGGTGTTCAAGGCGATGAACTCGACCCCGCGGACTCCCGATTCGATCATCCGGTTGATGGCATTGACCCCGCCACCACCGACACCCACGACCTTGATGACGGCCAGATAGCCGCCCGAACCCATCTGCATACCCATGTGCGTTTCCTCTCTCATGCGCCCGATTCCCCCGAAGACGGCAATGCCGGGCGTCGAAGTCCACGGGCATGGTTACACACTTTCGCGTGCGGCGTAAAGCCCCTGTACCTAAGCTTCAAGTAGAGGTCGAGGGTGGACGAGGTTGAGGGTTTGCGTCAACCCTCATCCGTGACTTCAGGGTCGGCGGCCTCGTCGGTGGCCGGTACGGACACCGCATCCGGAGTCAGAACCGACGGACGAGCCGGCGCGAACAGGGTGATCTCGGACCCCTCGGGTGGCGCCTCATCGATGACCGGACCCAACGCCCTCGCCTTCTCCTCCATGTCGACCGGTCTGCCCAAACGGATCGTGAAGCCATCCACCACGGCGATCAGGCCGTCCGGAGTCGAGGCGACGCTTGCTCCCGTGACGAGGTCGTCTCGCAGCGTCGCCAGGAAGCGCAGTCCGCCGATGATCTCCTGTTGTGGATACCGACCCTCGGCTGCTTGGCCGCTGATCGCCAGCAGCGGAAGCCCATCGGTCGACGCCTCGGGGAGAATGACTCCATCGACGGCGACCGCCGCTCCCCCGACCATCGCAACCGGACGTCGCTCCGTGACCGAGACCTGGACCGATACGGGCCAGTCTCGTTCGACGGTCACCGATGCGACCCATGGATCCTGCGAGATCTCGGCGCGGGCGCCATCGACGTCGGTCCAGATGAGCGGTTCGCCCTCGGCGATTCCGTGTCGTTTCAGGACCGGTTCGAGGGCGACGTTGACGGCGCCTTCGACTTCGAGCGCACGGACGGACAGGAGCGGTGAGTGGAACAGGTAGACCACGCCCGAGATCGCCGCTGCGAACGTGATCACCAGCGTGGCTCGACGCAGCGCACGCCGGGCCCGGTCCTCGGCGACGGTTCTCCTGCGCTCGGCGAATCGATCGTGGTTCACGAGAACTCCCCGATGAACTGGATCTCGGGCTGGAGCCTGACGCCCGTCTCCTCATCGACGATGTCGGCGATCCGCTCGACCAGCCGATGGAGATCTGCGGCGGTGGCATCGGGATCGGCGACGAAGAAGTTGGCGTGCTTCTCCGAGACCCGGACACCCCCGACCGAGAATCCCTTCAGCCCGATCGAGTCGATGATCCGCCCTGCGGAGTCTCCAGACGGATTCCGGAACACGCTTCCGGCGTTGTACATGGCCGGTGGCTGGTGTTCCTTGCGCCAGCGCACGATCGTGGCGATCAGCTCGCGGCCCCGCTCGACGTCGCCCGGCCGGCAGCGAAAGGTGGCAGCAGTCACGATCTGGTCGGATCGAACGTTCGTGTGACGATACGACATGTCGAGATCGTCCGGCACGAGCGAGGCGGTGCGGCCGTCGACGACCGACACCACCTCCACGGACTGGAGCCATTCGCGGGTCTCACTGCCATGGCCCCCGGCGTTCTGCCGGACGGCACCTCCGACGGTGCCAGGGATGCCGACGTAGAACTCCAGCCCGGAGAGGCCGCCCTCGACCGAGCGCCGGGCCACGGTGGGAAGCCAGGCGGCACCCCCTGCCTCGACGATGTCGCCGTCGATGGTCACCCGCTCGAACTCCCCGGTGAGGCGGATGACGAGACCATCGAACCCCGAGTCGGCGATCACGAGATTGCTCCCGCGCCCCAGGACGAGGACGGGCTCGTCCTCCCGGGCTGCGATCACCTGATCGAGTGACGCACGATCGGCGGGCTCGGCCAGATACCTCGCCGGGCCGCCGAAGCGGTACGTCGTCAGCGAGCCCAGCTCGGCGTTCGCCGCCACGACCCCCTGGTCGACGAGATGATCCAGCTCGCTCATGAGGCGGGCAGCAGGGCGGCGAGCTCACCTGCGAGCAGGGTGATGTCACCGGCGCCCATCGTCACCACGTCATCGCCGGGATGCACCAGGTCGGCGACGACCCGTGCGAGATCGGTGCGATGCGGCACATACTCCACCCGCGGTGCTCCCGAGCGAACCGCCGCATCGGCAACCAACGCACCGGACACGCCCGGAATCGGCTCCTCGCGCGCGCCGTAGACATCCGCGACGATCACGAGATCCGCTTGGGCCAGCGACGCACCGAACTCTCGATGGAGACGCTCGGTTCGCGAATACAGATGAGGCTGGAAGACGGCCACGAGGCGCCGGGCGCCGCGGGCGCGGGCCGCCCGGAGGGTCGCAGCGACCTCGGTCGGATGGTGGGCGTAGTCGTCGATGATCGTCACGCCGTCGATCTCCCCCTTGTGCTCGAACCGTCTGCTGACGCCCTGGAACCTAGCCAGCCCGGACGCCAGCTCCGCGACATCTTCGCCGAGTGTGGCGAGCAAGGCGATCACCCCTGCGGCGTTCCGAGCCATGTGCACGCCGGGCTTGCCGACCTCGATCTCGACCGGAGCCCGATCGGGACCAGCCAGGGTGAACCGGACGCTGCTCGGACCGGTGATCGGCTGCGACATCCGCCAATTGGCACGTTCCGACGTGCCGTACGTGATGGCGCCGGTGCGATCGGCGATCCGCCCGGCACCCGGATCGTCGAGACATGCGATCACCGGCCCGTCCACCGCGCGCACCACACGGGTGAAGGCCTCCTCCATGGCGGCAGCCGTCTTGAAGTGATCGAGATGCTCGGGCTCGACGTTCGTCAGAACCATGCCGGTCGAGTGGACGTACTCGAAGGTTCCAAAGGCCTCATCGATCTCGAGCACCAGCAGGTCGTCGCTGCCGGCATGCGCGTTGGTCCTCAGCTCGACGATCTCGCCGCCGACGACGAACGACGGATCCCTTCCCGCCGCGCGGAGCGCGAGCACCATCATCGACGTCGAGGAAGTCTTTCCGTGTGTGCCGGTGACACCGATCGTCGGGATCTCGCGCGTGATCGCCTCGAGCAGTCGGGGCCTGCGCCACACCGGCACACCCTGTTGATGTGCCGCGATCAACTCCGCGTCGCGGTCGGGTACGGCCGACGAGGCAACGACCAGATCGACACCGTCGAGGGCGTCAGGACGGTGACCCGCCCACATCTCCATGCCCAGTTCGGCGAGACGAGTGAGCGTCTCCGAGGAACGCAGGTCCGACCCCGACACGACGCGGCCGCGCCCGGTCAGGAGCTTGGCGAGCGCGCTCATGCCCGCTCCGCCCGCTCCCACGAGGTGGATGCGGTGGACTGCGTCGAATTCGACTTCAGGTTCGGCCATGGAGCCCTCTCATTGCAGCACTGATGTTCGCAGCTGCGTACGGCTTGGCGAAGGACCTGGCGGCCTCCGCCATCTTCGCCAATCTCGCCGGATCTCCCAGCAGGTCGATCACGACTCGTCCCAGCGTTTGGATGTCGTCCTCCCTGACGACGACCGCGGCGCCTACGGCCCCGAGCGCCTCGGCGTTCGCCTCCTGGTGGCCTCCGGATCCGAACGAACCGGGAACCAGGACGGACGGGGTCCCGGTGGCGGTCAGCTCGGCGACTGCGCCGCCGGCACGGGCAACCACCAGGTCGCACGCCGCGTAGAAGCGCTCCATTCGATCCTCGAACGGGACGACTCGCCAGCCGGTGACACCCGCTGCCCGGTCGGCGATCTCGGCGTTCCGGCTTCCGACGAGATGCAGCACCTGGATGCCCGCCGTCTGCCACCGAACCATGTCGGCCTCGACTGCATCGTTCAGGGCCTTGGCTCCGAGGGAGCCGCCGAAGACGCCGAGGACCGGCTCGTCGGGATCGAGCCCATAGGACGACCGCGCATCGGCAACCGGCTCGGACGAGAGGATCGACTGTCTGATCGGATTGCCGACCCAGGTGGCGCGTGGCATGCCGACCGTCTGAGGGAACGAAGCGAACGAACGCGTCGCCAGCCTGCTCATCAACCGATTGGCGAGACCGGCATGGGCGTTCTGCTCACTCACACAGAAGGGGATGCCGAGCCGTCTGGCCGCGAGCCCGGTCGGGACGGTGACGTAGCCCCCGAGCCCGAGCGCGACGCCGACCCGACGCTCCTCGAACTCCGCAGCGATCCGATCGACGGCCCGTTTGACGACGAGCGGAAGTTTCAGGTTCTGGGTCGTGAAGCGGCGCTGCAACCCCATCAGCTCGACGGTCAGGAACGGAAACCCGGCCTCGGGGTACACCGAGGCCTCGAGCCGCGTCCCCCCGACGAAGAGCACGTCGCCACGCGCCACCCCGTCGGCGACCAGCGCCTCCCCGACCGCCAGCCCGGGGAACACATGACCGCCCGTGCCGGCCGCTGCGATGGCGTACGTCACGACCCTCGACGCCGCCCGCCGCTGTAGGCGATGTTGGCGAGCACGCCGACCGCCCCCAGCGAAACGGCGACGGCGGTGCTGCCGTAGGAGACGAACGGAAGCGTGATGCCGGTGATCGGGAGGACCCCTACCACCCCTCCGATGTTCACGATCGCCTGGAAACTCAGCCAGACGGTGATCCCCGTGGCGACCATCCGACCGAAGGGGTCGATCGCCCGGGCGGCGATGGCCCAGCCGGCGGCACCGAGAAGCACGAACAACAGCATCACGAGGAGCCCACCGACAAAGCCCGTCTCCTCACCGATGATCGCGTAGATGAAGTCCGTATGGGCGTTCGGAAGATAGAACCAGCGGGCACGACTCGCGCCGAGCCCGACTCCGGTCATCCCACCCGATCCGAGCGCGTACCAACTCTGGATGAGCTGCCATCCGGTCCCCTCGACATCGGCCCACGGGTCACGGAAGCCGGTGAGCCTGTCGAGGCGATATTCGGCGGAGAAGGCGAGGACGGTGGCGAGGAAGGCTCCGGACAGGCCGGTGTAGATCACGAACCGCACCGGGGTTGCCGATGTGAGGATGACGGCCAGCGCCGCCGCCGCGATCACGATCGTCGTCCCGAGATCCGGCTGCAGCATCACGAGCAGGCCGGTGACGCCCATCACCGCGACCACCGGTGCGGCGAAGTGACCGAAGTCGCTCAACAGCTTTCGCTTCTTGTCGAGCACTGCGGCCAGGACGACGATGACCGCGAACTTCGCGATCTCCGATGCCTGGATGGTGATCGGGCCGACGACGAGCCACCGCTGCGCTCCACCGGCGCCCGTGCCGAACAGCAGTGTTGCGAGCAGCAGACCGACCGTTCCAACGAAGATCGGCACCGCCAGTTTCTTGTATGTGTGATAGGGCACCCGTGAGGCGACGGCCATGGCGACGACGCCCAGACCGATCCCGACGAGCTGTTTCTTGAAGAAGTAGAAGCTGTCCGACTGCTGGTCGATGGCGACCGCCGACGAGGCGGAGATGGTGGCGGTCACGCCGATGACGAGCAGCGCTGCGACGACGGCGAAGAGGGTCGTGGCGGCTCGAGCATTCGCCACCGACTGCTCGGAGCGTTTGCGCTCGGCGGCGCGACGAGCCGTGATCGATGTGACCTTTGCGATTCGGGTGCTCATGATGCCGACCTCTCTGCGATCGCCTCGACGGCTGCCGCGAACACCTGTCCGCGGTGGATGTATGAATCGAACATGTCCCAGCTGGCCCCTCCCGGTGACAGCAGCACCACGTCGCCGGGCTCGGCCAGGCGAGCGGCCAGGGCGACGGCAGCCTCCATCGAATCGACGCGATGTGACATCTCGGGTGCCGCATCGCACAGGAGACCGGCCGACTCCCCCATTGCGATCAACGCCTTGACATTGGGGTGTCTCGCGAGCGAGGCGATGTCGAGTCCCTTCGACTGGCCTCCGGCGATCAGCACGACCGAGTCGTAGGAGGAAATGGCCGCCAGAGCGGCGTGGGGGTTGGTCGCTTTCGAGTCGTCGACGTATCGCACCGATCCCACAGTTGCGATGAGGTGCTGGCGATGGGCGCCCGGGGCGAAGCGTCGTGCGACGCCGATCACCGGCCCGACGGCCGCACCCGCCTCGATCGCCGCAGCCGCGGCCAACAGCAGGTTCTGGACGAAGGGTCCCGGGGGCGCCGACAGCTCGGCTCTGGCCAGCCGCTCACCGGCGATCCAGATCGCGTCGTCGTCCCCGCCGAACCCGTGAGCCGACACGGCGCGTTGATCGATGCCGACCTGTCGTGAAGCGCCGGATCCGGCGACCTCGGTCGCTCCGGGATCGTCGGATGAGAAGACGACGACGTCGCTCGGCCGTTGCCTCAACACGATCATGGCTTTGGCCCTGCGATATGCCTCCACACTGCCGTGCCAATCGACGTGGTCGACCTCGACGTTCGTGACGACCGCCACATCCGGGCGAAAGGACCTGGACAGCTGGAGCTGTGCGCTCGACACCTCGATGACCGCCACCCGAGGCGGATCCACCACGGCGTCGGATACGGCGACACCGATGTTGCCCATCGCTGCAGCATCGATCCCGGAAGCCACCAGCATGTCGGCGATCAGCCCCGTGACGGTGGTCTTCCCGTTCGTCCCGGTCACGGCAACCGTCTGATCGACGTCGAGCTGCTCCCACGCCCACTCGAACTCGGTGACGACCGGGACACCGGCCTCGTACGCGTCGGTGATCGGAGCCGATCGCTCCGGGAACCCCGGACTCGTGATCACGAGATCCACGCCGGTCAGATTGTCGGGGTCCCACTCCCCGAGGAGGGCAGCTGCGCCGAGCGCGATGATGTCACCGAGCCGGCCCGACTTCGAGTCGTACACCGACACGACATGACCGCCACGACGAGCGAGACGGGCCGCTGCGAGGCCGGATATGGCGGCTCCGAGGACGAGGACTCTCAATTGAGGATCCCCCCTGCCGCCAGGTAGTCGGCATAGAAGAACCCGAGCCCCAGTGCGACACCGATCCCGGCCAGGATCCAGAAGCGGATCACCACGGTCGTCTCCGGCCAGCCGAGTAGCTCGAAGTGATGGTGGAAGGGCGCCATCCGGAACACCCGTTTGCGGGTGTAGCGGAACACGCCCACCTGGATGATGACCGAGAGGGTCTCGGCGACGTACAGGGCCGCCACGACCGCCAGGAGCAGAGTGGTGTTGGACAACAGCGCTACCGCGGCGAGGAGCCCGCCGATGGCGTTTGACCCGACGTCTCCCATGAAGATCTTGGAAGGCGGCGCGTTCCACCACAGGAAGCCCAAGAGCGCCCCCAGCATGGCCGCCGAGATGATGGCCAGTTCCCGAGGGCTGGTGGCCGCCACGTAGATCTCGGAGTTTCTCGACTGCCAGAAGGCGATGACCGTGTAGGCGCCGAACATCAGCGCAGCGGATCCCGCGGCGAGGCCGTCCATGCCGTCGGCGAGATTGGCGCCGTTCGCCGCCCCCGTGAGGAGGAACAGGACGAGGACCACGAAGAAGATGCCGAGGTCGAAGTTCATCGGTCTGGTGAACGACAGCTCGGTCGAGACACCGAGGTTCTCGGCTCCGATTGCGAAGACCCCGGCAACGACCAACTGACCGGCGTATTTCCACCGTGCCTTGAGGCCGAGCGATCGCTTCCGGCTGTACTTGACGAAGTCGTCGAGGAAGCCGATCGAGGCCATTCCGACGAGTGCGAAGAGCGCCAGGAGCCCTCCACCGGCGAAGTCCTCGATCTGGAACGTGAGGCCGGCGGATGCCGTCCACAGCCGGACGTGGGCCACGAGATAGGCCACGACCACCGAGCCGACGATGACGACCCCACCCATGGTCGGGGTCCCGTGTTTGTGGGCGTGCCCCTCGACCTCTTCTTGGATGAACTGTCCGATGTTGCGGTCCCGCAACGCCTTGATGGCGGCAGGGGTGACGAGCATCGAGAGGAAGAGGGCGACCGACGCGGCGATCAGAAGCGCGATCATGTGCTGCGCCCCCGCCGATCGGCGAGCGCGGTCCGACTGACGAGCCGATCGTCGAACGGCAGCACCCGGTCACCGATCTCCTGGCTCCGCTCGTGGCCCTTGCCCAGGACCAGCACGACGTCACCGTCGGAAGCAGCGTCGACCGCTGCGTGGATCGCCGATCGGCGGTCGGGGATCGACACGACCTCTGGCATCGTGACACCGGCGAGGATGTCGTCGATGATCGCCTGCGGGTCCTCCGTTCGAGGGTTGTCGGAGGTGACGAAGAGCACGTCGGCGGCCGAGCCTGCTGCTCCCATGAGAGGTCGCTTGGCCCGGTCGCGATCGCCTCCGGCGCCGATCACTGCGAGGACGCGTCCTGTCGACAGATTCCGGACCGACTCGATCGCCGCCTCGATTCCGTCGGGCGTGTGGGCGTAGTCCACGATGACGGTGATGGGATCATCCCCCGACACCAGCTCGAACCGACCGGGTGCGGCGGATGCATGCGCCAAGGACTCGACGATCTGATCGACCGTCATACCGAGCTCGAGCGCACATCCGGCCGCCACGAGCGTGTTCTCTGCGTTGAAATCGCCGAGCAACGGCACCAACATCGTGCGGGTGTTCGAGTCGGGGAACGCGATCATCAATTCGGTCCCTGCGAGCGAACGCGAGACGATCCGGGCAGTGAGGTCGGCATCACCGCCCATGCTGACAGTTCGCACTCCGATCGTGGTGTCATTCGCGAGCCTGCGACCCCAGTCGTCGTCGATGCAGATCACCGCCGAGTCCGAGAACCGGGGCTCGAACAGCAGTCGCTTCGCCTGGTAGTAGTCCTCCATGTCTGTATGGAAATCGAGATGGTCCTGGCTGAGGTTGGTGAACCCCACCACTTCGAACCACGTCTCCTCGACGCGACCCAGCCGAAGGGCGTGGGATGAGACCTCGCAGACGACGATCTCGGCGCCCCGGTTCGCCATTTCTCGCAGGAGCCGCTGGAAATCGGTCGATTCGGGTGTGGTCCGGAGCGTGGGGATCTGCTCATCGTCGATCCTCGTCACGATGGTCCCGATCAAGCCGGTGCGGCGTCCGACGAAGCGGAGCATCGACTCGAGGATGAAGGAAACCGAGGTCTTGCCGTTCGTGCCAGTCAAGCCGACTACGGAGAGATCACGGCTGGGATGACCGTGAACGACCGCCGCCAGACGGGCCATCGATGCCCTGGCATCGTCCACCACGATGTACGGGATCGAAGTATCGATCTCCTCCTCGCACACGACTGCAGCAGCACCCATCGATACCGCCTGATCGATGAAGCGATGGCCATCGACCGCCATCCCGCGCACCGCAACGAACAGCGAACCGGCTCCCACCTGCCTCGAGTCGTGCGTGACATCGAGAACCAGCGGGTCGACCTCGCCGACGCGTCGGCCCCCGACGACCTGGGCGAGTCGGCTCAGTCTCTCACCGCGGGTCGACATCTGGTGCCACTCCCAGCGAATGAAGCGCTGCTTCCATCACCACAGAAAAGGCGGGCGCAGCTGCGGAGCCGCCGGTGCGGTACTCCCAGGCCGGATTGTCCACGACGACCGCAACGACCACCTTGGGATCCCCGATCGGCGCCATTCCGACGAAGCTCGCCATCGTCTGGTCGATGTACTGACCGTTCTCGTCCAGCTTGTCGGATGTTCCGGTCTTGCCGCCGACGGTGTAACCGGGGACAGCGGCGGCCTGGCCGGTGCCCTCTACGACGACGTTCAGCAGCATCTGACGGATCGCCCACGCAGTGTCCTCGCTGACCGCCCGCCGGGTGGACGCCACCAGGTCGGTCTGACGTCCGTCGACGTCGAGAATCGACTGGACGAGCGAGGGCTCGGTCCAGACGCCGTCGTTGCCGATGGCGGCGAATGCGGCGGCCATCTGGAGCGGGCTGGCTCCGACTCCGTATCCGATCGAGAGGGACGCCAGACAGGAACTGCAGCCGGGATCGGTCCTGATGACTCCAGGCGTCTCGCCGGTGAAGTCGACGCCGGTCTTGCCCGCCTGACCGAACCGCTCCATGTAGTCGACGAGAACGCCGTCTGCGAGCATCTGCTGCGCTCTGATCGTCCCGACGTTGGACGAGATCGTGAAGATCTCCTGGACGGTCATGTCGCGGGTCTCGTGCGGGGAGAAGTCCCCATAACACCCGTTGATGTCGTCGGTGTCGGACTTGCACGCGCCGGGTGTGATCTCGATGCGGTCGGCGACGTCCCCGATGACGGTTCCGGTGCCGAACACACCGGTGTCGAGCCCGGCGGCGAAGGTGATGAGCTTCTGCGTGGAACCCGGCTCGTACATGCCTCGGATCGCGAAGTTCGAGAACGGTTGACCGTCGACCCCGACACGCTTCTCGGGGTCGAAGCCTGGGAAGCCGACCATGGCCAGGACCTCGCCGGTCTCCACCTCGAGAGCGACGATCCAGCACGCCTCTGCTCGGGTCCGCTCCACCGTGTCCGCACAGGCCTCATAGGCGGAGTTCTGGAGCGACAGGTCGATCGTCGCCACCAGGTCGTCTCCGGGAATCGCCGGAATGGTCATGATCTCGGCTTGGGGAATCGCAATCGGCGCATCCGGCCCGGCCGACTTCAGGGGTTTCTCGAAGATGACTTCTCCACCGGTGCCGGAGAGCGCATCGTCGTAGTACGCCTCGAGGCCCTCGATGCCGATGCCGTCGATGTTGACCATCCCGACCACGTGCGCTGCGATCGGTCCGTGGGGGAACACCCGCTTCGGCTCGGCGATCGACGACACGCCGGGAAGACCGAGGTCGAGGACGGCCTGAGCCTGGGCGGGCTCGAGTTGGCGGATGAGATATCGGAAGCTGCCGCCCTTCTCGATCTCGGACAACATCCGCTCCCAGTCGCCACCGGAGACGGCGGCGACCTGCTGGGCGGTGAAGACCTCGTTCTCGATGAGCCGGGGGTCGGCGATGATCGACTGCGCCTCGATCGTGATCGCCAGCGGATCGCCGTTCCGGTCGAAGATGGTCCCCCGGTCGGGCGGCGTCTCGATGGACGTGAGGCGCTGGTCCAGGCTCCGGTCGGCGAAGTCGGCGGCCTGCACGATCTGCACCTGGAAGAGCCGGTACCCGAGACCGACCCACGCGAGCAGGAACCCGAGCCCGAGAAGGATCATGCGGACCCGCTGAGGGTCCATGTTTCGAGCCGCCTTCCGGGCGGCCACGGCTCAGTTCAACCGGCGCCGCGGCTGTGGATACGGTGATCCACTGCCCGATTCGACGCCAGCAGTCGGGTAGGTGATTCGTGGAAGCCCATTCGACGAGGCGTCCGCCACGCCGCGTCGGATGGAGAAGTCAGTGCTGTCGAACGTCACCGGCGAGACGAACCGGGTGTTGATGCCGCCGGTTCGGAGCCGTCCGCCGGTCAACGTCGGGGTCGAACGGCGACGGACACGCAACCCGCGTGCCCCTCTCACGTTCGACACCGCTACCCCCGACTGGAGTCGGATGAGCCGATCGCGGCTGATCCCGGATCTCGACATTGCAGTCATGGTGACAGCGCCTCCCCAGAAGATGCGACATTCGGACCGGCGACACCGAAGCGCCTGCGAGCCGCCCGAGCCCGAGACAAGGACCCCGCGACCATGCCCATGAGTGCGACACTGCGGCTCGCCGTCCGACGAAAGATGCTTCTGGACCGGTAGGCAGCGGCCGGGCCGACGGTCGGCAGAAACGACATCATCGCATCGGCGAGGGCCAGCAGCGCGTACAGGTTCCCGGTCACGGCGCGATCTCCTCGGTCGCGAACTCGGCGATCGAGGCCCACCGCTGGTCACCCTCGACCACCTGATCGATGACACCGTCGACCATCACGGTCCTGCGGGTGTCGGGATAGACGAGGCCCATCTCGGCAGCGAGAGGAGCGATGCGGGCAGGCGACTCGAGCCGGGCGACCTCGAGTCGAAGCTGCTGGTTCTCGGTCTGAGCGTTCGCGATCGATCGGTTGAGCTGGGCGAGCTCGAACGCGCCTGCGTCGAGCGACGTCTGGGTCGTCACGATGCCGAAGAGCGCAACGACCACCACAAGGGTGAACGCCATCCACGGGGCAACGTGCGGATGCTGGGTTCGCTGCTTCCCGGCGATGACCCTGAGCCGGGCCATGCCGTGTGTGGCGCGTCGTTGCTGGACTGCGGTCATGCCGCCCTCGCCTTCTCTGCCACCCGCAGTCGGGCGGATCGCGACCTCGGATTGACTGCAACCTCCTCGGCCGATGCCATGACCGGCTTGCGGGTGATCAATCGGAGCTCGGGGTTCTTGCCGCACGCACAGACGGGCAGCTCGGGCGGACACTCGCATCCGGTGGCACCCTCGGCGAACCGCCGTTTGACGATGCGGTCCTCCAGTGAGTGGTAGGAGATCACCGCGCAGCGGCCACCAACGGTGAGCCGACCGAGTGCGGCGTCCACTCCCCTCCGTACGGACTGCAGTTCGTCGTTGACCTCGATGCGGATCGCCTGGAAGGTCTTGCGAGCGGGATGGCCGGAACGACGAAGGGCTGCCGGCATGGCGGCGGCGATCACCTCGGCGAGCTCGGTCGTCGTCTCGATCGGACGAGCCGCCACGATCGCCCTGGCGATGCGCTTCGCCTGCCCCTCCTCCCCGTAGGTCTGGAGAATCCGGGCGAGGTCGGATTCGTCGTAGGTGTTGACGACCTCGGCCGCCGAGAGCTCCTGAGTGGGGTCCATCCGCATGTCGAGCGGACCTTCTTCGTGGTAGCTGAACCCGCGTCGGGCCTCGTCGACCTGGTGCGAAGAGATCCCGAGGTCGAACAAGGCTCCTGAGATGGCTCCGATGCCGGCGTCGTCGAGCAATTGGTCGAAGTCGGCGAAGTCGCCGTCGAGCACCTCGAGGCCCCCGGCATTCGCACGTGCTTCGGGGTCACGGTCGATGCCGACGATCCGGTGGTCGCCGGTGGCAGCTGCGAGCGCCCGGGCATGGCCACCTCCGCCGAAGGTGGCGTCGACGATGACACCCACCGGAGTGGGTGTGAGGAGGTCGATCACTTCGTCGAGGAGAACGGGCTTGTGGTAGTCGGACATGGTGCTCGTGACCCTGAATGCGTTCTTGTGACGCTGATGCCGCTATTTCGTGCATTTGCGTCACAAGAACGGGAGGCTCGGTGGCGTATGGCCAGCCCCCCGGGCGCTGGCACCAAACGGGAAGCGGGCGGAGTCAGGGGCCTTCCATCTGGTAACCGGGGGGCTGGCGATACGCCAGCCGTGCAACACATCACTCTTCGTCGGGGTCGTCCTCCTCGTCCGCCAGATAGACCTCCTGGCCGAGTTGCTTCGAGATGGCGAAGCGCTCGGGGTTCCAGATCTCGACCGTCTCGAAGTTGCCGACGACGACCGCCTCCGATCCGGGCTGCAGTGCTGCGAACTCACGGAGGTGAGCCGGGATCTGGATGCGACCGGTGTTCTCGGCGACGGTTTGGGTGTCCGACGTGGAGAAGAACAAGCGTTGAAACGCTCTCCCTTTCCGGGTGTCCGGAGTCGTGTCCCTGACGCGCTTGGCCTCGGCCTCCCAGTCCGGACGCTTCCAGACGACGAGATTCTCGTCTCGGCCCTGGCTCACGACGACCTCTCCGGCGAGCTCGTGGCGATAGGCGCGCGGCATCACGATGCGGCCCTTCCCATCCACGCTGTGTTGGTGCTCACCGAGAAACACACCCGTTCCTGTCCTTTTCGTGCCACCGGGATTCCCCCGGCGTCTCCTCTCGGGGCACTATGGTCCACAATCTGACACATGTCAACCTTTTGTGACACTTTCTGACCGAATTCGGGGCACCGAGCCCCGAAATGGGTCGCGAGCACCACCCAAACCACGCCGGCGGATCGACTCGCTCCGAGAACACGCCCCGCCCTCGCCTCGCATGTGCCAGAATCGGGTCATGGAAGGGGGAGAGATCACAGCCGATCTGGCGTCCGCGCTCGTCGCTTCGCAGTTCCCCGAGTGGGCAGATCTCCCGATAAGCGATGTGGCGCTACCAGGGTGGGACAACATCACCTTCCGTCTCGGGGAAGACTTGAGCATCCGACTCCCGCGAGACGATTCACACGCCCCTCAGATCGCCAAGGAGCACCAATGGCTCCCCGTCCTGGCGACCGAGCTCCCACTCCCGATTCCCGAGCCCGTCGCGATGGGCAGGAAGGGCGAGTTGTTCCCTCGCAGCTGGTCGATCCATCGATGGCTCGATGGCCGACCTGCAGCCGGCGCCACCGTCGAAGACGAGCTCGCGTTCGCTCGTGATCTGGCGCGGTTCTTGGCCGCACTCAGAGAGGTCGACGCCACCCTGGGCCCCCCGGCAGGATCGCACAGTTTCTATCGCGGCGGCCCACTCACCGTCTATGACGCCCAGACACGCGCGGCGATCGATGTCCTCTCGAACGGCTCGTCCGCCTCCGCGCTCGTCGACGTCTGGGATGTCGCGACGGCGAGCCGCTGGAGCGAAGCCCCGGTGTGGGTGCACGGAGACGTGACGGCATCCAATCTCCTCGTCTCGGATGGCTCTCTGAGCGGCGTCATCGACTTCGGCTGTTGCGCGATCGGCGACCCCGCATGTGACCTGGTGATGGCATGGACGTACTTCTCCGGAGAGGCGAGGGACGCGTTTCGGAGCGAGATCGGCCTTGACCACGACACCTGGGCGCGTGCCCGTGGGTGGGCGCTGTGGAAGGCACTCGTCACACTCGCCGACGAGCGTGCCGGGACCGGAACGGGGGCCGAGAGATTCGGGTGGCGACACACCGCCAGGGAGGTCATAGACCTCGTGGTTGACGATCACACCACTTCGCCGCCGGGCTGACCGATAGGCTGACCGGGGTGCACTCCCCGCGCATAGATCGACCTGACATGCCCGACGGCTACGGCGTACCGGACACCGCTGCGGGAACGCTGGATTGGGAGTCCGTCGAGGCTCGACTTCGGGACTCGCTGCACTACTGGATGTCGACCACGCGGCCCGATGGGCGGCCACACGTCGTCCCGAGGTGGGGTGTGTGGCTCGAGTCGCGCTTCTGGTACGACGGATCGCCGGCCACGGTGCATGCGACGAACCTCCGATCGAATCCGGCCTGCACGCTCCACCTCGAGAGCGGAGCACAGGCGGTGATCCTGGAGGGCGGCGGTCGGCCGGCCGATCCACCCGGGCTCGAACTGGGTGCCCAGCTCGCATCGGAGTTCGGCCGGAAGTACGCCGACCACGGCTACTCCCCCGCCGCCGACGCATGGGAGGGTGCGAACGCAGGCGGACTCACCGTGTTCACCCCTGCGAAGGCTCTCGCCTGGTTCGCGTTCCCGACCGACGTCACACGCTTCACGTTCCCCTGACCAAACCCGAAGCAGGACCTCCCTGGCGGATGTAGCTTCTCGATGTGCAGATTCTCGAGGCACACCACGATCCAGCCGCTTGGCAGGCGCTGTCGGGCCGACCGAACCGATCCGATGGTGATGCCCGGGGCAGATGGCTGCTCAGGATCGGGACCCGTGTCGTGGCCGGCGCCGAGCTGACTTCACGACCCGACGATCGGATGTTCTTGCGGTTGTACGGCAAGGATGAGCCGGGGCTCAGCACGCTGCTCGAGATTGCGGCGGGCTCGACGAGCGCGCCGCTCCATGTGATCGTCGATCACGGTGCCGGCCGAGTGTCCACACTCCTCCGCACGTTCGGATTCGAAACCACCCTGACCGAGGACGTGTTTCGGATCGCATTCGACCGCGCAGCAGACGCCACAGACCGCGCCTGGCTTCCGACCGGTTTCTCCATCCTCTCGGCGACCGACGTCGATGTCGAGGATTTGACTCGCTTGGACAACCAGTCGCGCCAACTCGTCCCCGGGACAGACGGCTGGGCGGGCGATACGGATGCAATGACACTCGAACTGGGCGAATCTCCACCGTTCGATCCTTCCGCGTACCTGGTCGCCAGGGACGATCGAGAGGGAGAACTTGTCGGTCTGGTCCGATTCTGGCGCAACCCCTCAGGTCCTCGCCTGGGTCTCATCGCGAACGCGGCCGCGAGTGAGGGGAACCATGATCGGGCCGGCACTGCTCAGCGCAGGCGTTGCAGCCGCCTCGACGTGGGGACATCGATGGTTTCTGACCGAAACCGCCCGCTCCAATCGTCACACTCATCACCGACTTGTACGACTCGGCGCTGAGGTGGTTCGATCGTTCGACATCGTTCGACGCGATCCGACCTGATCGGCGAAACGGCGAGAGGGCCCTACGGAGCGGGCCCTCTCTTCAGCTTGCGGACGTCCAACTCAATTGCGTGGGCAGCTCAGTTGCGTGGGCGGGCGACCCTCACCAGCAGATCGCGACCGCCGAGTGAGGAGCCGTTGAGTGCGCTGATCGCCTCACTGGCGTCTTTGGCCGGCATCTCGACGAATCCGAATCCCTTGGAACGTCCGGTCTTTCGGTTGGTCACGACCGCGGCGCCCTCGACGATGCCGTACCGGGCAAACATCGAGTGGAGATCGCCGTCGGTCGTCGTCCACGGGAGATTGGCGACGTAGACCCGCTGCGAACCGTCGACCGCCGTCGGCGCAGGGCGCTCATGGCGCTCCAGCCGACCCGCGCCGTTCTTCTTGCCGTTGGAAGGACGCTTCGAACGATCCTCGCGGGGCCGGTCGTCTCGACGCTCCCCTCCCTCACGAGTCCTGGATGTCGACCTGTCACCGATCCGGTGACCCGAATCCGCCAGCGATGCGATGTCCGGTCGAGCCAGCGGCGCATCGAGGTCGATGTCGCGCTGCATCTTGAGGACATCACGCTTCTGCTCGTGCGTGACGAGCGTCACGACGGTGCCGGTGGCACCGGCCCGTGCGGTCCGACCCGAGCGATGCAGATAGTCCTTGTGATCGCCGGCAGGATCGAAGTGGATCACACTGGCGACGTCGTCGACGTGGATGCCCCGCGCCGCAACGTCGGTGGCGATCAACGCCTTGGCCTTGCCAGACGAAAAGGCGTCCAGCGCACGTTGACGCTGGTTCTGTGAGCGACCGCCGTGCATCGCAACAGAGCGAACGCCCAGCTTGTCGAGCTGCTTGGCGAGCCGGTCGGCGCCGTGTCGGGTGCGCGTGAAGACGATCGACTTGCCGGACTGATTGATCAGGTCCGCGGTGTGCTGGGTTCGATCGTGGTGATCGACCAGCCAGAAGTGATGAACCGCATCGAGCTCGTCGGTTTCCACGGACGCGGTCTCGTGGCGCACCGGGTCGTTCTGATAGCGCTTCGAGAGCTTGGCGATGTCTCCGTCGAGCGTGGCGCTGAACAGCAACGTCTGACGCTGCTGCGAGGTCTGGTCGAGGAGTCGCATGACCGAGGGCATGAAGCCCATGTCCGCCATGCGGTCTGCCTCGTCCAACACGACGAGGTCGGCGTCGGAGAGATCGACGATCCCCTGCTCGATCAGATCCTCGAGCCTGCCGGGGCAGGCCACGAGGATGTCGACACCCTTGCGCATCGCTGAGATCTGACCGCCGTACCCGACCCCGCCATACACGGCGAAGACGTTGCGACCGACGCTGGTTGCGAGCGGTGCGAGTTCCTTCTTGATCTGCTCTGCGAGCTCACGCGTCGGAGCGAGCACCAACGCCCTGGGCCGGCCCTTCTTGGCCTTCTCGACCTTCGCGAGAAGCGGGAGGCCGAAGGCGAACGTCTTGCCCGACCCGGTCGGAGCCTTGCCGCAGACGTCACGTCCTGCGAGGGCGTCGGGAATGGTGGCCGTCTGAACGGGGAAGGGCTCGACGATGCCTCTGGCCACGAGGGCGTCGGCGAGCTTGCTGGGAACACCCAGCTGGGCAAAGGTGGTGGTCATGTTGTCTCTCCTCTCCCCTGTCGGGGAGGTTGTTGGATGTCGTTCGATCTCGGCCCGGCACTCCGACGCGCGTCGAGCACGTGAAGAGAGCGAGGGTCGGCCGAAGAGGCAATCCAACCGGTGAGAAACTCGCCATTCGATCATCGGGGAAGCGTTGAAACGCTGGCCTCCACCCGACGTGGCTTCCATCACGCTAACACGTCATGGGCCGAAGTCGCGATCCTCGGTCGAATCGGGCCTCAGCCGGCGAGCAGGTATCGGTTCCAGACGGGGTCGAAGCGATAGCCCGCCGACGCGTAGATCCATCCGTAGCGTTGTGGCGGCTCGGGGCGCTTGAGCAGGGTGAGATTCGCCTCCGACGGAAGCCGGCTTCCCTTCCTGACGTTGCATCGCCGGCACGCCGCCACGACGTTGTCCCAGGTGTTCTGGCCGCCGCGCGACTTCGGAATGACGTGATCGATGCTCTCCGCCGGCCCGCGGCAGTACTGGCACATGTGACCGTCACGACCGAAGACGGCACGACGAGTGACCGGAACGGTCCGTTGGTAGGGAACCTTGACGAACTGAGTGAGTCTGATGACGGACGGGACGGCGAACGAACTCGACTCCGAAGCCCACTCCTCGTCCTGACTCTCGAGAACCAAGGCCTTCCCCCGGATCACGAGAACGACTGCGCGCCGACTACTCACCACCGAGAGCGGTTCGTATGTTGCGTTCAGGATCAGCGCGCCTGACACCATCGCCTCCTGCGAGGAGGATACCCGGGCACCGGGAGCGTTCAGAGCGTTTTCACGCGCTCACACCCGGCCGATCAGAGCCTGTCCAGCTGGTCGACGATGTGTCCGCAGGCATCCCGGAGCGCAACGGCCAGGCTCCCACGGATGGCGCTCGAGCCCACTGCCGCAGTCGAATTGCGCCGTGCGACGATGATGACGAGATCCGTGCCGTCGATGTCGAGACGATCGATCGCGATCCGCGACGGGAACGCGGCGCCCTTCCACTCGCACAGCGCCCGGATCATCGCATCGGCAGCGCCGAGGGGCGTCGCCTCGGCGACGGCCTCGACCACTCTCACACCGTCGCTGAGCCGCACCGTCAGCTGATCTCCGGCGGGGATGATCGCCGGAGCGGGAAGGTCAGGGCGACGCCGAGGTTGATGGACCGGTTCCGACACGTCCGGCTCGCGAAGGTCGACGATGTCCGGAGTGTCGGGGCCGTCGGAATCGCCCTCCAACTCCAATTCGGGAATCGGGGAGCTCGTCGAACCACGCCTCCTGGTCGAGCCCTTCAAACCGTAGGCCACGAGGATCCGCCGGATCTCTTCGAGGACGGCCGACTCATCGGTGCCCTCGCTCATCCGGACGCGAATCCCGTCCAACCCCTCGTCGCTGAGTTCGATGACGATGTCCGAAACGCCTTCGACGTCGCGCAGTCTCTGTTCCAGCCCTGTCATGTTCGTCCCATCATCCCCGTGCCCTTCGCTGCCGCCTTCTCCACTCGATGAAGTCGACCATGTCCGTCCAATCGGCGCCGACATCGGGATCCCCGTAGGCCGTCTCGAGTCTCCATCTGAGATGCGCCGTCGACGGCCCCGGAAGCCGATTGCCGGTGCGCCACCAGGCTCGGCGTGTGTGAGAGAGGGCGACGCGCAGCGACTCTGCAATGACCGCAACCCATCTCCCAAGCATCCGCACCACCCCGACTCCATGTTCCGTCTGGCAAGCCGTTCGATCCAGTGAGATCGTACCGGCGCACCCGACGCTGCCTCCGACATACAGGCTACCCGGGAGACATCTTTTGACCAGGGGTACAATTTCGAGCGCTATCGAGGGAGAGAATCCAGCGTGAACACGGTGACGACCGATCAGATCGAGAAATTCGCCTCGCGTTTCGATGCGGTCGCATCGAACGTCGAGCGGGTCATCCAGGGGAAGCGGGAGGCCGTCGAGCTGGTGTTGTTGTGCCTGTTCGCCGAGGGTCACGTGCTGATCGAAGACGTTCCCGGCGTCGGCAAGACGCTGCTCGCCAAGTCGATGGCGCGGTCGATCGACTGTACGTTCAACCGGATCCAGTTCACCCCCGATCTCCTTCCGTCGGACGTCACCGGCGTATCCATCTGGGATCGGCAGGCCTCGGAGTTCGTCTTCAAGGAAGGCGCGATCTTCGCAAACGTCGTCGTCGGCGACGAGATCAACCGGGCGAGCCCCAAGACCCAAGCCGCCCTGCTCGAGGCGATGGCCGAACGCCAGGTGACCAGCGATGGCATCACACGGACGTTGGCGCCTCCGTTCATCGTGGTCGCCACCCAGAACCCACTGGAGCACGAGGGCACCTACCCCCTGCCCGAGGCCCAACTGGATCGCTTCATGATGAGAGTGACGATCGGATATCCGTCACGCGCGAAGGAACTCGAGATCCTCGACACGCACGGAGTCCGCTCCACGTTCCTCGACCTCGAACCGGTCGTCACGGCGGCCGAAGTCGTCGAGATGATCGACATCGCCCGAACCGTCCACGTGTCGGACCCGATCAAGGGATACATCATCGATCTCGTCGAAGGGACCCGATCGAATCCCGAGATCCTGCTGGGCGCCTCGCCTCGTTCGGCGCTCTTCCTCCAGCGAGTCGCCCGGGCGAGGGCGGCTGCCGACGGACGCGAGTTCGTGGCTCCGGATGACGTCAAGGCGCTCGCACTGCCGGTGCTCGAGCACCGGATGGCACTGCGACCCGAGGCACAGATGAGGGGTACCGGGCTCGCCAAGACGATCGAATCGGTGCTGGCATCTCTTCGAGTCCCCTCAGCGACCCGCATCACCAACTGATGCTGACAGAGCGAGGTTGGGCGTTCTCCGGGATCTCCGTCGCCCTGGTCATCCTCTGGATCGTCCTGGGCGAGATCGAGTTCCTCGCCGGTGGAGCGCTCGTCGCCTCGGGACTGACGTTTTCGCTGCTCCAGACGCGCTTCGGGCTGACCGATGTCGGCGTGACGCGCCATCTCTCACCCACGCTCGTCCACGAGGGAGACGAAGCGGCGGTGGACAGCAAGGTGTCGAATCGGGGACGACGCTCCCTGATCAACGCCGAGTTCACCGAAGACGTCGGGGAACTCGGATCGGCCGTGTTCCAGATCGGTCGACTTCCCGCCAAGACCACCGCCGACGCCGGGTATCGTATCGTGTGCCGGCCTCGGGGCGTCTATCAGGTCGGACCGGCGACGATTCGCGTGACCGATCCGCTCGGGTTCGCGTTCACTGAGCAGATGCTCGACTCGACCGACCGGCTGATCGTCTATCCCGAGGTCGAGGAACTCAACGGCTTTCCGATCACTCGTGGGAAGGATCCTGCGATGCAGGCGTCCCGCCCGGAGTTCTCCCAGAACGGCGGCGAGGACTTCTTCACCCTCCGTGAGTACGAGCAGGGCGACGATCTCAGGTTCGTCCACTGGCCGTCGTCGGCTCGCAACGACGCGCTGATGATCAAGCAGATGGAGACCCCATGGCAGTCGCGGGCGCTGGTGCTGTTCGACTTGCGCAAGAGTGCCTACGAGTCGAGCGACCACTTCGAGAAGGCGGTGAGGGGCGCGGCGTCGGTGGTTCGCCATCTCGCCCGATCGGGGTTCGACGCCGATCTCTGGGCGGGCGGAGCCCAGACGTTGGGCGTGGATTCTTACTCGACGGTGATGGAGCGTCTCGCGATGGTCGACGTCGAAGAAGATCTCGATCTGCGAGCCGTCGCCAGCCGGGTACGCCAGACGGGCCGCGGCGGCGCACTGGTGTTGGTCACCGGAGTCGCCGATCACGAACTCCTCGAGGTCCACCGGCTCCTCTCACGCGACTATCGGAGCACGATCGTGATGAGCGCCACCGCCACCTCACCAACGACGCTCCTGTCGCTGCAACGCGCCGGCGCCCTCACCATCGCAGTGAAACCAGACGACTCCTGGGCGACAGCCTGGGCCTCCCTCACGAACAGACAATGGCTCGGCACCTCCGCTGGCTGACAGGGGCGCTGGCCCTCGCACTGGCCGCTGCACGGCTGACGCGCCTGCTGCAACCGACGACGTCCGGGCCGTCCTGGGTGGTCATCGTGCTGGCGATGGCGGTGATGGGCGGTGTGATCACCTGGGTCGCTGCGAGCTACCGCATCTCCTGGATCTCGGTGGCGTCGATCAACCTCGTCGCCATCGTGATCGCAGGTCTCCGGATCATGGCGCCCGGCACGTTGAGTTTCGGGGTCGTGCCGACTGCTGAGACGTTCGATGTGCTCGCGAGCGAGATGTCGTTCGCGGCGGAGGTGTTTCGTTTCGGGGCCGCACCCGTCTTGCCCATCCCGGGGCTCATCGCGGCGATCGGCTCGCTCTTCTGGGGCTTCGGAGCGCTCCTCGCAGCCTCGGCAGTGACCGAGCGCTCCTGGATCGGCTCGGCCCCCGCTCTCGTCTTCTACCTCCAGTTGGCGACGCTCGATCGTCGAGACTCCACCGTGACGTGGATTGCGGCGTTTGCGATCGTCGCCACGCTCTCGGTTCTCGCGGCGGGCCCGGGAGAAGACAGGCGCACCGGCCGGCTCCGGGATTCGGGCGGCCTGATGATCACGCGCAGATCGGGAGCCCTGCCCGCCGCCCTCGCAACGATCATGATCGTGTCCGGCGTCGCCGCCACCTCTGCGTTCGCCTCGACGGTTCCCGAGGCAGGCTCCATCGACTGGAGGGCGAACAGTGGCATCGGGACCGGACTCTACGGCCAGGGCTCCTCGCTGAACCTGTTCGTCGGGCTCCAGCAGAACGTCGTGTCGCTGAGCGACGACCCCGTGTTCTTCGCAAGAGTGAGCGACTCCGCCCCGGACAACGGCGAGCTCTACTGGCGGCTGATCAGCCTCGACGTGTTCGACGGGGAGAACTGGATTCCGGGGGCTCAGACCTTCTCTCAACAGGGTGAGACCCGCTACGAGCGGGAGGAGTGGCAGTTCCAGGGGCCGACGATCGAGATGAGCGCTCGGGTCCGGATCGCCGGACTGACCCAGCAACTGCTCCCGGTGCTGTACTCCACGACGGCCTTCGAGAGCCCCAACGCGCTGATCGACGACAGCTTCCGGGTTCGTGAGGACGGGTCCATCGGCATCGACGTCCGCAGCCGCGAGGGATGGGAGTACGAGTTCCGGGCCGATGTTCCCGACCCCGACATCGCACAACTCGCCTCGTTGGGCGGGGAGTTGAGCCCGATCTTCGGCGAGGCCGTCAACCAGGGAGCCATCGACCTCGAGGCCAGGCCGGTGAACTTCGTCCCGAGGCCGCCAGAGGTCGACCCGTATCTCGAGCTGCCGGACGATGTCTCGCTTGCGGTGAAGACAGCTGCGCGTGAGATCACCGAGCCCGGCTTCACCCGTTTCGAGAAAGCGCTGATCCTGGAGGCCTTCTTCCGGGACGGTGACAATTTCGTCTACTCGACCGACGTCACCACTGGCCACAGTTCGCTCGATCTCGAGGATTGGCTCCTCGATCCCGAGAGCCAGAATTTCAGAACCGGGTACTGCGAGCAGTTCGCCACCGCCATGGCGGTCATGGCACGATCACTCGGCCTGCCGAGCAGGGTCGTGCTCGGGTTCACGCCCGGAGAGGTCGTCAATCAGGCGGACGGCTCGGAGCTGATCGTGGTTCGAGAGCGCAACGCCCATGCGTGGGTCGAGATCTGGATGGACGGCCAGGGCTGGGTCAGGTTCGACCCGACGCCGCGAGCGGACGGGATCAACCGCTCGCTCGGACAGCAGGAGATCGGATTCGATGCCCGCGCATATGTTCCAGCGCCCGACGACACCGAGACGGTCGGCGGCTCCGGTCGTCTCCCGGGAGAACGCGACCCGATCCTCCCCGACTTCGACGAGTTCCTCGGAGACTCCACTCCCGACCTGCGAACCGGCGACGGCATCCAGATCCCGGGTTGGTCGGTGTGGGCGCTGCTGCTCATCACAGCCGCAGCGGCCCTGCCCGCCTACAAGACGTTGCGTCGGCGCAGGCGGCTCGCTGCAGTGGCCACCGGCAACGTCGAGGTCGCGTGGATGGAGATCACCGATCGTCTCAGAGACCTCGGATCAGACGTCTCCGAGGATCTGACGCCGATCGAGATCGCAGAGGCCAGGCACCCCGATCTGGTGCCGCTCGCCCGCATCTACAGCGCGATCGCGTACGGGGGCTCACCGATCGGCGATGGGCGAAGGGCCTTCGAGGTAGCCGACAACCGGCTGAGCCAGTATCAGAAGCCGACGGAACGCATCAAAGAGCGCATTGCGCTGCACTCGATCCGCAGAAGGTGAGAACGCCGCTCAGCCGTTCGATGAGCGGCGCTGCTCCTCACGGACGTCGTCTTCGACACGGTGGAGCATCTGAAGGAACGTCGTGCGATCCAGTTCGAATCTCGTCACGTCGTCCTCGACGGATCGAGTGATCTCGTCGATCGCCACGAAGAAGGCCAGCTGGCCCTCGCGCAACGCGTCGAGCACCTCGTCGTCTTCCTTTGCGATCTTGAAGATGCTGCGGCCGTCGGTGACGAGCTTCACCTCGGCGAGGTGGCCGTCCATGTCGGCGTTGCGGCGGAGGTAGTCCCAGGCGCGGCGCACCCGCTGGAGCGACATGCCGTTGTCGAGCAGGCTCTTGACGACCCGAAGTGCAACGAGGTCGCGGAACGAATAGAGACGGCGGACTCCCGGTCGCCCGTTCGTGCTCTGGATGGAGGGTCTGACGAGATCCACTCGGTCCCAGTACCGGAGTTGGTGATGGGTGGCCGACGTCAACTTCGAGGCCTGCTGGGCCGTGAATCCCTCTCTCAACTCTTGCTCCGCACATCGGGACCGGGAAACACACACCCGGTCGAAATCCAAACCTGTTTGCCCACCCGTGGCCGCTGTCGCGACCTCCCCGGGTGCAGAGGTACCTTAGCGGCGGATCAGCGGCGGCCGAACGGTCCGCGCCAGGGTGTTTTTCCCGACCCGGGATCGGGCTGGGACATCGGCTTCGGATTGCGGTCCGACAACTCGTAGACGAGTGCCGAGGCGGATGCGACGATGATGGCGAAACCTACCAGCGCCACGATGGTCTGAACCGTGAAGAAGGCGAGCAGGATGACGGCGCCGACCACCAGACCCACGATCGGGAGCCTGATTCCGAACCGGCGGGGGCGATCGATGTTACGCACGGCGCGAGCGAGCGAGGGGTCTTCCTCGTAGAACTGACGCTCTATCTCGGAGAGGATCTGCTGTTCTCGGTCGTCCAGTGACATGACTACACGCTCTGCGGGTCGGCTTCCTGGTCGGAGTGTACCCACTTCCATCGGTAATAATCAGGCGACACCTTGAAGATTTCTCGCACACCGCAGAAGTTTCTCTCCTGAGCATCGACCCGACGTGATCGATGTCTCGGCCGAGCGGCTCCCGTAGTCTTGCCGTCGATGGCACGACACGTCCACCTGGTCAGGCATGGAGAGGCGCACAACCCCGGAGAGGTCGTCTACGACTCGCTCCCGGGCTTTCCGCTGTCCGAGACCGGCAGCGTGCAGGCCCGCTCCGTCAGCCGATATCTCGGCTCTCAACCGATCGTTGCGGTGTGGTCGTCTCCGCTGCAGCGAGCGCTCGAGACGGCCACGCCGATCGCCGGTCGAAGTGGTGTGCCAGTGCTGGTCGACGAGGATCTGATCGAGTGGTCGCTGCTCTCGAGGTGGGCCGGCACGAAGTGGAGGGATCTCCCGTCGGCTCATCCCGGTGAACTCGAGGCCTATCTCGAGCATCCCGATCGGCTCGCGTTCGGCGACGAGTCCCTCGAGATGCTTGCACGACGCATGGCCGGAGCGATCAAACGGATCGAAGCGCGGTCAGACGCAGGGGACGTGGTCGTCGTGGGTCACCAGGATCCGATCCAGGCCGCCCGGCTCGCCCTGACCGGGCGCTCGCTGTCGGGTCTGCACTCCGACAAGCCGAGTCACGCGTCGGTGATCACGCTCGCGCCGGGACCCTCGTGGCGTGAACTGTCGTTCTGGGAACCAGATCCGGCGTAGCTCGCTGCGCTTCTCCAGGCCTGGCGGCCGTAGCGTTTCTTCAGGCCCGGCGGCCTGAGCGTGTCTTGCTCGCTGGCGCTCGCAGCGTGTTTCGCCTTCGGCGGCGTGTACGCGACCTGTCGAAGGTCTCACCCTTTGGGGCGAGTGGGCTTGGCGCGCTGAACGGATTCGCCCCGCAGCATCACGACGAGTTCGGGTTGCGGACACGCTCACGAAGTGAAGACACGCTCTGCAGAGGCCCGCCAGGGCCGAAGCGGAAGACACGCTTCGGCCCCCTGGGCCGGATGACACGCTACGGGCGGGACCGCCAAGCCCGGGCCGGTCTCTTCAGCGAGCCAGCGATCTGATCAACCCGGCATCGGTCTCGAACGCCAGGTCTGGGAGATCGTCCAGCGGGAAGAATCCTGCCTCGACTGCATCGTCGCCTGCGCGCAGTTCGCCACCGACGACGGTGGCCTCGAACCAGATCCCGACGGTCAGCTTCGCTGGATCGTGGTAGTTCGACGCAACCCACAGGACGCGACCCACGTCCACCTCGAGTCCGGTTTCCTCGACGACCTCTCGAGCAGCACCGGCCCTGACCTCTTCTCCGTAGTCGAGGTATCCGCACGGGATGCACCAGAGCCCGGATCGGGTTGCGTTCGGGCCACGCCTGACGAGAAGGACTCGGCGGTCCTCGATCACGACGCCGGCGACGCCGACCGCCGGGTCTCTGAAATGCACCCAGCCACAACTCGGGCACACTTTCCTGATCCGGCCGCCGACACGCCGGTCTGCCAGACCGGTGGTGCAGTGGGGGCAGAACTCGAACTCGCCTGGCCAGAACGGAGTGTCGACTGTGTCGGTCACAACCGCAGTTTTGCGTTGTCCGGCGCGAACCCCAAGACTCAGATCGACATGAAGACGAGACGACCCCAGGCAACCGCAGCCGCCCTGTTCGCATCGGCCGCGACCTGGGCAGGCATCGCCAGTACCACGGACGTCTACTCGGCGTCGTCGTCGTTCGTTCTCGGCGCAGGGCTGCTGCTGATCTCGACGGTTTCCATCGTCGGGATGGTGGCAGGCGCCGCCCGCTGGGCGCTTCGTCTCGCACTCGGCTCGGCGGGCGTGATGGTTGCGCTCGGGCTCCTGTTTCCGCTCACGCCGTGGAGCGTCACGGCCATGGCGTCCGCCGGCGTGGCGGCAGCCGGGCTCGCCGGTACGAGCTTCGACGGAATGATCCGGCAGCGACCGCCGGCTGACGGCCCACCTGCCCGCTCGGTCCTCCTGCCGCTGCTCCTGCTGGCCGCACCTCCGGTGTGGGCGCTGCTCGCTCCAGACGGTCTCGGCCTCTGGGCCCTGATCGGAGTGGCAGTGTCGTGGGTGACCATGGGGTGGTACGTCAAGGCGGCCCCAGCGGCCCTGCTTGCAGTCCGAATCGGCAGTCCCGTCGCGCTGGCGGCGGCAGCGATCTTCGAGGGGCTCCCGGTCGGCGCCTTCATCGCAGCGACCGCGGTCGGCGTCGTGGCACTGGCCTGGACCGTCGATGTCCGCATTGCCGTCCACCCCCTCGCAGAGCCCGGAACGACCGTGCCGATCCCACCCGAGCTGGCTCCCCGCGACGTGCTCGACGCCGCCGGCATCGACGACCGGGGTCGCCGGAGGGAGCACGGCACATGAGAACCCCGAATCCGTGGATTGCGATCCCTTCCCTACTCGCCGGCCTGATCGCCGGATGGGTGGGGTATGTGGTGACCGACGTGTCGTGTCGGGTCGAGCTGCCCGACGGGACGATCGACACCTGCCCCGAGTGGGCGATCCCCATCTCGATCGTGGCGTTCCTCATCGCCATGATCGGCATGGCGGTCGTCATCGTCCTGGTCTACCGCTCCCTCGCCGAAGCCGCAGAACAACGCGACCAGGGATGATTGCGGAGGTCTCGCGGCGTTCGAGGTCACGCGCTGGTCGCTCTCGCCTGGCCGCGTCATCACGACCACAGGTCGCGGACACGCTCACGAAGTGAAGACACGCTCTGCGGAGGCCCCCAGGGCCGGAGCAGAAGACACGCTCAGGCCGCCAGGCCTGAAGAGACGCTGGCGAAGCGAAGCGAGCCGCTACGGCTTCGAGAACACGAGGGCGACGTTGTGGCCGCCGAAGCCGAACGAGTTGCTCATGGCGTGTCTCACACCATCGACCTGGCGGGCCTCATTGGGGACGTAGTCGAGGTCGCAGTCCGGGTCGGGTGTCTCGAGGTTGATGGTCGGAGCGAGGATCCCGGTCTGGATCGACTTGATGGCGACGACGGCCTCCATCGCACCCGCAGCTCCCAGCAGGTGCCCGGTCATCGACTTGGTGGACGACACCGGCACGTCGTACGCAGATGCTCCGAGCGAGATCTTGATCGCCGCGGTCTCGGTTGCATCGTTGGCATCGGTCGACGTGCCATGTGCATTGATGTAGTCGAGATCATCCGGTCCGATCCCTGCGTCCTCGAGGGCCGCGTTCATCGCGCGGGCCGCACCCATTCCCCCGGGTCGCGGAAGCGTGATGTGATAGGCGTCCGCAGACATGCCGTACCCGGTGACCTCGGCGAGGATGTCTGCGCCTCGGGCAATCGCCGCCTCGCGCTCTTCGAGCACCAGGGCAGCCCCTCCTTCGCCCATCACGAACCCGTCCCGTTCCAGGTCGAACGGCCGGGACGCCCGCTCGGGATCGTCGTTCCGCGTGCTCAAGGCCCGTGCCTGAGCGAACGACGCCACCCCGAAGTCGGTGATCGCCGCCTCTGCCCCGCCGGCGACCATGACGTCCGCCGCCCCACGTCTGATGATCTCTGCTGCATCGCCGATGGCGTTCGCCGAAGCGGAGCACGCCGTCACTGCGCAGCTGACGGGTCCCATCAGGTTGTGTTCGATGGAGACCGTCCCCGCCGGCATGTTGGCGATGATCTTCGGGATGCCGATCGGACTGACCCGTCCGGGGCCACGCTCGTCCAGGACGCGCACCTCTTCGATGAGCGTCGCCATCCCCCCGAAACCCACCCCGATGACCGCCCCGGCGCGAGGCGCAAGCGGTCCGTCCGGGTCGATGACGAGGGCCGAATGCGCCATCGCCTCGTTCGCGGCGACGAGGGCGAGCTGCGTGCAACGATCCATCCTCCGGGCGTCCTTGCGTTCGAAGTAGTCCTCGGGGTCGAACGCCGTTGCTTCGGCAGCGATCGTCGTCTTGAATCCGGTGGCGTCGAATGCGGTGATCTGGCCTGCGCCGGAGGTGCCTGAGATCAGTGACTGCCACGTCGCCTCGGCGGTGAGACCGACTGGCGACACCGCACCGATCCCGGTCACGACGACCCGTCTGCGTGAGGTCATCTCAGAGCTTGCCGTGCACCATGTCGATTGCCTGTCCGACGGTCTGGATGTTCTCTGCTTCCTCGTCCGGGATCTTGACATCGAACTCGTCCTCGAGCGCCATCAACAGTTCGACGACACCGAGCGAGTCGACTTCGAGGTCCTCTTCGAACGACGCTTCGTCGCTGAGCTTCGACGCGTCGAGGCCGAGTTCGCTGACGAGCGTGGCGCGCAGGCGCTCACCTACCTCATTGCGATCCATGTGTGCTCTCTCCTTGGTTGGTTGGGGTCACCCTAGATGGCGATTCCACCATCGACGGCGATGACCTGTCCTGTGATGTACGAGGCGCCGTCAGACGCCAGGAAACCGACGAGTGCCGCCACTTCCTCCGGTGTTCCGAACCGACCCAGCGACGTGGCCTGAGCGACAGATTCGCGCACGGCGTCGCCGAGCTCATCGGTCATGTCCGTCTGGATGAACCCCGGGGCCACGACGTTCGCCGTGACGCCTCGCGCCCCCATCTCCTTGGCGATGCTCTTGGCGAACCCGATCAACCCGGCCTTGGAGGCGGCGTAGTTCGCCTGGCCGGGATTCCCCCCGATCCCCGACACCGATCCGATGCAGATCACCCGACCCCATTTCGCCCGCATCATCGGCCGGAGAGCAGCCTTGGTGACGAGGAACGCCGATCGCAGGTTCGTGGCGATGACCTCGTCGAACGCCTCGACGGACATCCGAAGCATCAGATCGTCCCGGGTGATGCCGGCGTTGTTGACCACGATCGTGGGTGCCTCGAACGCCGCCCCGATCTCTTCGAACATCGCCTCGACGGCATCTGGGTCGGAGACGTCGGCGCCGATGGCGATGGCGCTCCCGCCCGCTGCGCCGATCGAGGCGACCACCTCGTCGGCCGCGTCCGAACGAGTTGCATAGTTGACGGCGACATTGCATCCCTGTGCGGCGAGCTGCAGCGCGATCGCGCGACCGATGCCACGCGACCCACCCGTGACGAGTGCCGTTCTGGTCATGGCGAGATGCTCCCTCCGAAGAACTCGACGTTGGGGCGCAGCAGCTCGAGGGCATCGCCGTCGAACGCCGGCAATGACGCATCGGACGCGCCGATCGGCTCGGTGCGCTCACCCCACTTGATCGCGCTCGCCGCCCACGACAGGCCACCGCCGAACGCCACGAATACGAGATTGGCGCCCGGCGCGACACGGCCGTGCTCGAGGGCCTCGGCGAGTGCGATCGGGATCGTGGCCGCCGACGTGTTGCCGTATGCGTGCAGATTCGAGAACACCTTGGCGTTGTCGAGACCGAGCCGCCTGGCGGTGGCGTCGAGGATGCGCTGGTTCGCCTGGTGCGGGATCAGGAGATCGACGTCGTCGAGCTGCCAACCGGCTGCCTCCACGACTCGCCGCGACGCCTCCCCCATCATCGTCACGGCCCGTCGGAAGATCTCCGGTCCATTCATCCTGACGCCGGCGGTGAGCGGGTCGAGCGCCGCGACCTGGCCTGCCGTCCCTCGGCCCGGCAGGCAGAGGTGTTCGGCCGCGCTCCCGTCGTTGCCGAGCTCCGACGCCACCAGCCCGACCGGACGGTCGGTGACCTCGACGACGATTGCCCCGGCGCCGTCGCCGAAGAGGACACACGTCGACCGGTCCGTCCAGTCGAGGATGTAGGAGAACTTCTCCGCTCCCAGGACGAGCACCCGAGTGGCGGCACCGGTCTTCACCATGCTGTCTGCGACGGTGTGGGCGTAGACGAAACCGGAGCAGTTGGCATTGAGGTCCATGGCGCCGGCACCGGTCGCCCCGATCTTGTCCTGGATGAGGCCCGCAGTCGCAGGCAGGAGATTCTCGGGCGTACAGGTCGCGTTGATGACCATGTCGATCTGATCAGGCTCTAATCCGGCGGCGGCGATCGCCCTGAGCCCGGCCACCCTTCCGAGCTCGCTGACGTCGACGTGGGAGATCCGCCGCTCCTTGATGCCGGTCCGCGTGGCAATCCACTCGTCCGACGTCTCGACGATCCTGGACATGTCGTCGTTGGTCAGAACCGCGGGAGGCAGTGCAGTGCCCCACCCGGTGATCTCGGCGTAGCGCTCGCTCATTCCGGCAACAGACTAGGGAGCTGTTCGACGCCGGCGGCGTCGTTGACGACCACAACCGTCGGATTGTCAACGCTGCGTTTCGCCATTCCGGCTGTCACGTCTCCGGGTCCGATGTGGATGAACGTCTCGATTCCGGTGGCCGCCATGTTCTCGAGCGTCTGCTGGAACAGCACCGGTGACACGACCTGTCGACCGAGCAACTCGACCACGTCGACGGCAGACACGGGGGCAGCGGTCACATTGCTCCACACGTCGAAGCGGCCTTCGCGTACCTCCAGATCTGCGAGCGCATCTCGGAGCTGTGGCGTCGCCGGCTCCATGAACGGCGAATGAAACGCGCCTGCAACGTTCAGACGTATCGCCCGACGGATGCCCAGGTCGCGGGCGTTGCCCTCGAGCCAGTCGAGATCCTCCGCGCCCCCGGCGACGACGACCTGGCCGGGAGCGTTGATGTTGGCGACCGACAGCCGCCCACCCTCGGACCTCCGCCGGGTTGCGATCTGTTCGGCGAGGTCGGGCGAGGCTCCGATCAGAGCCGCCATCCCGGATGGCTCGGCGTCTGCCGCCTCGGCCATTGCTGCTCCCCGCTCGGCGACGACGGACAGGGCCGCCTGGAACTCCACCATGCCCGATGCCGCCAACGCCGTGTATTCGCCAAGCGAATGCCCGGCCGCACCCTGGACACGACCCTCGAGGACGTCGGCAACATCGAGCCATCGGGCAAATGCGAGCGCGAAGAGCGCCGGCTGAGCGTGTTCGGTCCGGGTGAGGCGCTCGAGTGGCCCATCCAGGCAGACCTCACGGAGGGACCATCCGAGAATCCTGTCGCTCTCCGTCCCAAGGATGTCTTCGTGACGCTCGAACAGATCGGCACCCATTCCGACTTCCTGGCTTCCCTGGCCCGGGAACAGCACTGCGACACCGCTCATGATTCTCCAATTGCTCAGCTCTCGACCACAGGACCATATACGCCGAGCGTCTCGATCTGCGGTTCGACTCGGGCCGATCGTGCGCGGTTACTCGGGCGCCCGAGTGACGATCTCGACCAGCCGATCGACGTCGGCGCCGTCGACGTCGCGATGGGTGACCACGCGGAACCGGGAGTCGAACGGCGGGTACACCGCAATGCCGTCGTGCTCGAAGTCGGCTGCGAGCCGGGGCCAGGGGCGGACGATCGCCGCGGCCCGGATGTTCACGATGTTCGTCTCGACGGAGTCGAGATCGACGAGGTCGGGTTGTCGATCGGCGAGCTGGGTCGCGAGATACCGAGCGAGCTCGTGGTCCTCGGCGAGCCGATCACGATCGCGGAGGGCGATCGAGGCCGCGGCGGCGAGGATCCCGACCTGTCGCATCCCACCGCCCATCCTCGCCCGCAGATATCGGATCTCCTCGATCATCTCTGCCGAGCCGACCACGGCGGAGCCGACCGGTGCACCGAGTCCCTTGGAGAAGCAGAACGAGACGGTGTCGGCACCCCGAACGATCGAACCCGCCGCGACCCCGAGCGCCACGGCGGCGTTGAACAACCGCGCCCCGTCGACGTGCTTCGAGAGACCATGCGCATCGGCCGCAGCGAAGCCACCTTGCATGACGTCGACCGGCACGACTCTTCCTCCGGAGAAGTTGTGCGTGTTCTCCCAACATGCCAGCCGGACTCGGGGATGAAAACGCCCTGCGAGCTCCATCACCCCGTCGATGTGCGCAGCCGTGATGAAGCCGGCTTCCGAGTCGACCGGGCGATACGCGATTCCGGAGAACGCAGAAGACGCACCGCGTTCGATGTTCCGGACATGCGCGAGCGGATCACAGATGACCTCGTCCCCGTGCCGGGTCTGAGCCATGATGCAGAGCTGGTTGGCCATCACGCCCGACGGCACGAACAATGCCGCCTCGAATCCCAGCACTGCCGCCGCCTCCTCCTGCAGCCGGTCGACCGTGGGGTCGCCACGGAACACGTCGTCGCCGACCACGGCCTCGGCCATCGCCTTGCGCATCTCCGCGGTCGGCCGTGTGACCGTATCCGACCGAAAGTCCACGAATCCGTCATCGAATGCCATGTGTCGTGAGGCTAGAGCGCTTCGCTCGGCTCGCTGGCGCTCGCCGCACGGCGTGTCATCCGGCCTGGCGGCCGAAGCGTGTCATCCGGCCTGGCGGCCGAAGCGTGTCATCCGGCCCAGAGGGCCGAAGCGTGTCATCCGGCCCAGAGGGCCGAAGCGTGTCATCCGGCCCAGAGGGCCGAAGCGTGTCGTCCGGCATCGGCGGCCGAAGCGTGCCCTCACTTCGTGAGCGTTTCCGCACCGTGACACCGGCATGAAGCTGCGGGGCGGAACCCTTCGGCGCGCTCAGCACACTCGCCCCGATGACGGAGGCCGTCGACAGGTCGCGGACACGCCGCCGCAGGCGAGAGACGCTGCGAGCGCCAGCGAGCAAGAAACGCTCAGGCCGCCAGGCCTGAAGAAACGCTCAGGCCGCCAGGCCTGAAGAAACGCTCAGGCCGCCAGGCCTGAAGAAACGCAGCGAAGCGAAGCGAGCCGTCGGCACCAGGCCGAACTCAGAGCTTGTCGAGGGCTTTGCGGATTCCGCGGACTGCCTGGTTGATCCGGTGCTCGTTCTCGACGAGGGCAAACCTGACGAAGCCCTCGCCGTTGGGACCGAACCCGATCCCTGGACTCACCGCCACCTTGGCCTCCTCGATCAGGCTGATGGCGAACTCGAGAGATCCCATCTCCTGGTACGGATCCGGGATCGGCGCCCAGACGAACATCGTGCCCTTGGGCTTCTCGATCTTCCAGCCGGTCCGGTTGAGGCCCTCGACGAGCGTGTCACGCCGGCCCAGGTAGATCTCGTTGACCTCGTGCACATAGTCGTCGCCTTCGTTCAAGGCGATGATCGAAGCGATCTGGATGGGCTGGAAGGTGCCGTAGTCGAGATATGACTTGAGCTTGGCGAGCGCGGCCACGATCTCGGGATTCCCGACCGTGAACCCGACCCGCCACCCGGCCATCGAGTGGCCCTTCGTGAGGGTGTACAGCTCGACGCCGACCTCCTTGGCCCCTGGGACCTGCAGCATCGAAGGCGGCGTGTAGTCGTCGAAGGCGATGTCGGCGTAGGCGAAGTCGTGAACCAGGATCACGCCGTGCTCGTGGGCGAACGTGACGAGTCGCTCGAAGAACTCGAGATCGACGCAGGTCGTCGTGGGGTTGTGCGGGAACGAGACGATGATCACCCGCGGCCGCGGCCACGAGTTCCGGAACATCCGCTCGAGCACCTCGAAGTAGTCGTTCTCGGAGTCGATCGGTGCCCGTCTCACCTCGGCTCCGGCCAGCGCCGGCGCATAGATGTGGATGGGATACGACGGCTCGGGGACGATGGCGGCATCGCCGGGCTGAACCAGTGTCCACATCAGATGCGAGAGGCCCTCCTTGGATCCGATGGTGGAGATGACTTCCGTCTCCGGATCGAGCGTGACCCCGAATCTGCGCTGGTAACGGTCGGCGACTGCCTTCCGGAGGTTCGGCAGCCCCCGTGACACCGAGTATCGGTGGTTCTTCTCCAACCGAGCGGCCTCGACGAGCTTCTCGACGACGAACGGCGCCGACGGGATGTCGGGGTTGCCGAATCCGAGATCGACGACATCTGCCCCGGCCCGCCGGGCAGCGATCTTGCGCTGATTGACCTCGGCGAACACGTATGGAGGGAGGTTGTCGATTCGTCGGAATTCCATACGCCAAAGCGTAGGCCGATCTCAAAGAGGCAAGCGGGAGCTCAACACCTGCGGAGGCGTTTCACCGAGTTCGTTGCCACACCCGCCACTCCGGCTGCGAACAACGATCGAGTGACTGATGCACCGTCGGGTCAAGCGCCGGAGAGCCTGCCGATCACGCGTTTGAGCTGTGGCGGGACCAGATCACTCGCCACCTCCAGGACCGAACGGACGAGTTCGAGCATGTCTCTCGGGCCGTCCCAGTGTTCGAGCACGACATCTTCGCCGGCCACGGTGATCAAGTGGTTGATCGCGTACGAGACCAGCAGCACGTCGTCTGCGAATCCGACGACCGGGATGAACTCCGGAATGAGGTCGATCGGTGAGACGAGATAGGCGAGCGCCGCTCCGATCACGACCTTGGACCGACGCGGAACCCGCGGATCCTTGACGAGTCGCCCAAGCAGCTTGATCAGATTCGGCAGGAGGTAGACGGCGTCGGCGGCGAGCTTCCTCATCTGAGCGGAGGCGCCCCCGGACGGGGTGATCACTTCGTCTGGTCTCAGCGGATCACTCACTCTTCGATGTCTCCTCGGATCGTTGCGAATCGGTCGCTCGGGCACTCGCTGCGAGGTGGGCAGCGCCCACCGCCGCGGCCCACCGACCTTGCGACGCCTGTGCGAGTTCGACCGGGGGACGGTGGTCGGCTCCCGGCAGCCCAGATGCTATCCGCTCGCGAGCGGCATCGAGGATCGCGGGCCCGGCGTCGGCGACGCCGCCGGCGACCACGACGATGCTCGGATCGAGCATGAGGATCAGATTCGAGATTCCCACGCCGAGCCAGTGTCCGGCGACCCGCAGCGATTCGGCGGCAACCTGCGAACCGCTCTTGGCGGCGACCACGAGCGCCTCAGCCCCTCCTTCGAGGCCGAGCCGATTCGCCTCCATCCCGAGCCGCCGGCCGGATACGAGTGTCTCCCAACAGCCGGAACGACCGCACGGGCACTCGAGTCCCGGTTCGCTCATCGTCATGTGACCGACCTCGCCGGCGAACCCCGATCCGCGCCAGATCGCCCCGTCGACGACCAGTCCGGCTCCGATCCCGGTGCCGACCGAGACGGTCAGCGCCACCCGGTGACCCTGCGCCGGACCGGCAACCCACTCGCCGTAGGCGGCGCAGTTGGCGTCGTTGTCGACGACGTACGACCCGACGAGGTCATCGAGGATCGTGGCCACATCGACGTCGACGTCCGCGACATGAGGGCCCCACACGAACCGGCCGATCGGATGGTCGACGAGTCCGGCGATCCCGACCCCGACCGATGTGACACCGTCATCGGCGACTGCCGGTCCCACGATGCCTCGCAGGAGGTCGGCGATCGGTCGATCTCGGGGTACGGGGAGACGGTTCTCGATTCGCCCGCCTCGCACCAAGACCGACTTGACCGTGCTCCCGCCGATGTCCACGCCCAGCACCGGCTCGACACCGCCGGGAGCCCGAGAGTGCTCAGTCGAGTTCGATGCGGACACGCCCGCCAGATTCAGACTCCTCGTGGACATCCTCGCGCTGGGCCTTGCCGACCTTGCCCAACTCGTCGACCAACGCCTCGACCGCTTTGAGGCTCTCGACGCCCGCCCTCAGCATGTGATAGACGACACGCGAGCCTGCCCGCTTGACGGCGTTGAGCGTCTCCGACTCCGCCATCAGCGCTTGGCCTCCGCTCCGAACGAAACCCGGAGCACCGAATCCTTGAACGAGGCCTTGGCGATCTCGCGGCGCTGCAACGAGTCGGGGAGCACGAACGAGCGGCGATAGGGGCCCACTTCGACGTACAACTCCACACCGTGGCGGAAGACGTCCAGGTCGCTCTTGTCGACGAACGGGACATCCATCTCGAGCATGATCATGCCGTCGTCGTCGAGCACCCGGAAGGGGCTGCGCGCCGAGTAGTCGGCGATCGGGTCGGCGTCTTCGTAGAGCTCCTGTGCCATCCGGCGCAGTGGCTCGATGCCGACCATCTCGTCGTCGAACAGCCGCAGCCGCAGCCGGGGAACCTCTCGGAATGCCGCATCGACGGTGTCCAGGTGGGCCTGTTGGATGTCTCGCCACTTGGCGAAATACGGATCGCTGATCTCCGCGGGCAGCACCCGGTTGACGACGACGCCGTCGACCCCGTATCCGAACAGCCCGAGATACGTGTACGTCCGTCGGGCCTCGTCGATCACCATCTTCTCGGGATTCATCACGAGGCGGGCCGATGTGATCTCGGGGTTGCCGAGCAGCTCCTTGACCTGCTCGACACCGAAGAAGACGGCCTGGGCTGCTGCGAAGACGTCGTCCTCGGGCATCGGCATCTCGGTGATCCGGCTCAGGACCGGTCTGGCGGCCTTCATGATCTTCCGCTGACCCGGCAGAACCCGTTCGAAATACCAGCTGAGCACTTCGGGCAGACTCAGAAGGCGCAGGGTCTCTGCGGTTGGCGCGCAGTCCACGACGATGACGTCGTAGTTGCCGCTGCGAGCGTGCTCGTTGACCCCGAGCAGTGCGAACAGCTCGTCCATCCCTGGAAAAACCAGGAACTCCTCGGCCTCGAGCCCATCCACACCACCCCAGCCGAACACACTCATCATGTGCTCACGGATGGTTCCCCAGTGTTTCTCGAGCTGATGCTGGGTGTCGATCTGCTGCGCAGCCAGATTGGGGACCACCTCGACGGGCTCGTCCTTCAACCCGAAATCGAAGGCGTCACCCAGACTGTGGGCGGGGTCGGTCGACGTGACGAGCGTTCGGTAGCCGCGATCGGCCGATGCGAGGGCGGTGGCGGCTGCGACGGTGGTCTTCCCGACACCACCTTTGCCGGTGACGAGAATGATCCGCATCAATCGCCGGCTTCGACGCGTGTGCGGAGACCGCGCAAGGCAGTCGTGACGATCTGCTTTTCGACCTGACGGCGCAGGAATCCGGGAATCGAGAAGGCGGGTTCGGCTCGAAGCGCATAGGTCACTCGGGTCCTGTCACCCTCCACCGGCTCGAATCGATACGAACCCTCGAGCTCTTTGATGTCGTCCCCGGGATCGGCCGACCAGGTCATCTCGTGCGGGTAGTCGTACCGGTAGGTCAGCGAGTACTCGATCTCCTTGACCATTCCGTCGATGACGAACGTCGCCCGATGCACCCTGCCGTCCGGGGTCTCCTCGAGAACCTCGGTGGAGCGGACGCCGGTCGCCCATTCCGGGTACACGGCGATGTCGGCGGCGACGTCGAAACACGCCTCTGGAGTGGCCCGCACATCGATGCTCTGGACCGTGCTCTCAGCCATTGGTGATACATCCGTTTCTTCGTTCGCTTGCAAAGGCTAGCGCTCACCGGGAGCTTCGAATACTCGGCGGAGGTGGGTCCCCGCCGCCCTACGCTCGCATCGTCATCCCCGCAGCGGAGGCTCGCAGTTGACCGACATCCCGCAGCGTGACCGGAAGCGAATCCTCAGACAGGCGCTGTCGATCGCAATTGCCGTCATGCCGTTCGGACTCGCCTTCGGGATCGCTGCCAGGGAGGCCGGCCTGAGCATCTCCGAGGCGATGGGCTTCTCGAGTCTCGTGTTCACCGGGAGCGCCCAGTTCGCTGCGGTGAGCGTGCTGTCGGATGGAGGCTCGGCGCTCACTGCCGTGCTCGCAGGCGCCCTCCTGAACCTGCGATCGCTGGCGTTCGGCGTGGCGCTGGCACCGGTGCTGAGGGGCTCACGTCGCTTTCGGGCGATGGCAGCTCAATTGATGATCGACGAGGCAGCGGCCGTGGGCATGGCCCAGGACGGGCCGGCGCAACGACGCTTCGGATATCTCGCCGGCGGACTCGCGGTCTTCGTGCTGTGGAACCTCTCCACTGCGGCAGGCGTGCTGTTCCTCGGCGCGCTGGGTGACATCGTCACCCAGGCCGGCATCGACGCAACCATCCCGGCGGCCTTCCTCGCGCTGCTGTGGCCCCGACTCTCGGACTCTCGGCAACGAACGATCGCCCTGGGCGGGGCGGTCATCGCGCTCGCCGGTGTCGGCGTGCTCCCTCCTGGTCTGCCGATCGTCGCAGCCGGGCTCGCAGTCGCCCTCCCCCGCCGCGAGGGCCGGCCATGAGTCGAGCCTGGACGACCATCTTGCTCCTGACCGCGGCGACGTATGCGCTCAAGTCTTTCGGTCCCATCGTCCTCGGCGGCGACAGGTCGCTCCCGCCGCGACTCACCCGGCTCGCAGACGAACTCCCAGCCCCGCTGCTGGCCGCGCTCGTCGCCATCTCGACGTTCACCGACGGGACGAGTTGGACGCTGGACGCCCGACTCGTCGGTCTCGTGGTTGCCGCGTTCGCCCTGTGGAAGAGGCTCCCGTTCGTCGTCGTGGTGATCGCCGCAGCGATCGCCACGGCGTTGGCACGGGCGGTGTGACGGGTTCGGTGCGGTTCAGCGGCGGGCGCGCCGCACGTCGTCGAGATCGAGCCTGACGGCTCGCCGGGTTGCGCGGAAGTAGCCGACATTCCGACATCGGGTTCGACCGACCCGCCACGTCGATGCTTGCGGCTGGTGGACGTCTCCGAAGAAGTGGAAGGCCGGCTGGACATCTCGGAGGTAGTCGAGGATCGGTTGCGAGCCCCGTTCGAGCCGTCCCGTCACAACGTCCCGGTAGAGCGGTTCCACCGCCGGCGGGAGATGCGAACACAACACGTCGACGATGCCCAGAACCGAGAGTTTGGATCGCATCTCGTCGTCGGTGACCTCGCCCTGCGCTCCCAGTGGGGTCTCGATCCCACCGCCGACGAATCCGAACCTCACTCCGTCGATCTCGACGACCTCGCCATCGACGAAGGTGGCGCTCTTCGGGAGATGGCTCTTCAGCAGCTCGGGCCGATCGACGTTGCCAAATGTCACCCATGCCTCGATGCCATCGAGCGCCTGTCCCGCCTGCCGGTACTGACGGACGGCTGCGTCGTGGAAGGCTGCGCGCATCACGTCGGGGTCGCTTGCGTGGTCCCGCCACAGCCGCCGCATCCCCTCGTAGTCACCCGTGGCTCGAGCGTCCGCTGCGGCGAGGGCGAATTCCCGACCGAGAACGTCTGCCGTGATGCCCTCCCCGGTTCGATAGTCGAGGAGGTTCAGCAGATCGCCGAGCACGAGCAACCGTTCGTTGGATCGCTTGAGGGCTGCCATCGCGTCGAATGCGCCATGCACATCCGAGATGAGCAGCATCAGTCCGACACTTCCGTCGAACGGGCTTCGGCGTCCGGGACACCTGGTCCCGGCGCGAAGATCGGGCGACCGGCGTACCACGCCAGGACGGCGGCTCCGACCAGGGCGAGGATGAGCGCAACCGGCCAGCTGAGGTCTCGCGGGGAGAACTCGGCCGACAACCCCGCCATCGAGAACCCGACGAGCCCCGCGACCACGCGCCGACCTGGGATGCCGAACCGCGCCTCGGGATCGAGCCGAGCACGCGGCGAATCGGCGAACACGGTGTGGGCGAGGATCCACGCAACGAGCGCGATCAACCCGATCACGAGCACGACGGCGTAGATCCGGACCATCGATCAGTTGGTGACGGCGCCGGTATCCGCCGACCCCACGAGGCGGGCGTACTTGGCGAGCACCCCGGTTTCGTAGCGGGGTGGTTGCGGCTTCCAGTCCTCCTGGCGCTCGGCGACGGTAGCCTCGTCGACCAGGAGATCGAGCCGCCGCTCGGCGATGTCCACTCGGATGCGATCGCCGTCGCGGACCAAGCCGATCGGACCTCCGGTCTCGGACTCGGGTGCGACGTGCCCGATGCAGAGCCCGGTGGTCCCTCCAGAGAAGCGGCCGTCGGTGATCAGCAAGACGTCCTTGCCGAGGCCGGCCCCCTTGATGGCGGCGGTGATCTGGAGCATCTCTCTCATTCCAGGACCGCCGACCGGTCCCTCGGTGCGGATCACGACCACGTCACCCTTCTCGATCCTGTGGCCGAAGAGCGCCTCGAGTGCCGACTGCTCACCCTCGAACACCTTCGCCGGGCCCTCGAACACGTCGAGTTCGATCCCCGCCACCTTGACGACCGCACCGTTCGGGGCGAGCGAGCCCCGCAGGATGGCGATCCCACCCTGGCGTGCAAGCGGATCGTCGATCGGCCGGATGACGTCCTGGTCGTTCGGGAACGCCACCCCCTCGAGGTTCTCGGCCATCGTCTTTCCGGTGACGGTCATCGTTTCACCGTGGAGCAGTCCGGCGTCGAGGAGGGCACGCAGCACCACCGGGACACCCCCGATCCGGTCGAGGTCGACCATGTGATAGCGACCGAACGGCTTCAGGTCGCCGAGATGCGGTGTCCGCCGACTGATCCGGTCGAAATCCTCGAGCTCCAGTTGCACGCCTGCCTCATGGGCGATGGCCAGCAGGTGGAGAACCGCGTTCGTCGATCCGCCCAACGCCATCACCGTGGTGATGGCGTTTTCGAATGCTTCCCGGGTCATGATCTGTCGGGGGCGGATACGGTTGCGGAGCAGGCCCATCACCGCTTCACCGGATTGCACTGCGTAGTCCCTCAGCCGGGGATCGATCGCGGGAACGGACGCCGAGCCGGGCAGGCTCATGCCGATGGCCTCACCGACCGACGCCATCGTGTTCGCCGTGAACATGCCTGCGCAGGAACCGGCACCGGGGCATGCGCTCTTCTCGATGGCGGTCAGCTCCTCGGTGCTCATTCGCCCCTCGGAGTGGGCGCCGATCCCCTCGAACACGTCGACGATGGAGATGTCCCTTCCCTGGTAGCGACCGGGGAGGCTGGAGCCCCCGTAGAGGAACACAGAGGGCAGGTTCGTTCTCGCCGCCGACATGAGCATGCCCGGCAGCGACTTGTCGCAGCCGGCGATCGTGACGAGCCCGTCGAACCTCTCGCCGTGTGCAACGAGCTCGACCGAATCGGCGATCACCTCCCGCGACACGAGCGATGCCCGCATCCCCTCGTGCCCCATCGAGATCCCATCGGACACGGCGATGGTGGCGAAGACCAGACCGACGCCACCCGTGTTGCGGACACCCTCCTTCGATGCGCGAGCCAACTCCGGCCCGGTGATGTTGCACGGGGTGACCTCGTTGCCCGCAGAAACCAGGCCGATCTGAGGCTTGTCGAAGTCGTCGTCTTCGAGCCCGACGGCCCTGAGCATCGCCCGAGCCCCCGCCTTGGCGGGGCCTTCGGTCACATCTTGGGAGTGAATCTTGAGGTCCATGCCCGCCAGGGTACGCCATCGGCCGTTCCACGTCTCACGTCTCACGTCTGCAAAGGCCGTACACCACACGACCACCTTGGAACCTGGAACCTGGAACTCGGAACGGCGGAGCGCGGAGCGCAGAGCGGCTATCGTAGAAGTCTCCCTTTTCGCAAGCTTTCAGAAAGCTCGTCTGATGTCTCGAATCCCAACTCTGCCCAACGCCGAGTTCCCCGTCCCACAGAGCCTCGGCCGCGTCGTCGACCTCGCTCAGAACCTCTGGTGGTCATGGCACCCCGAAGGCCGCGACCTGTGGGTCCAGCTCGATTCGGCGGCCTGGGAGCAGTACCACAACCCGGTCCAGGTGCTGGCCACGCTCGATCGCTCCCGCTGGCTCGAACTGGACCAGATCGAGGCCGTGCACGACACCTACAACACCGCAGTGCGAGCGTTCGACCGATACATGTCGGGTCGCACGACGTGGATGTCACGCCAGGCGGCCGAACTCGACGGCCCGGTCGCCTACTTCTGCACCGAATTCGGTGTCCACCCATCACTCCCCCTCTACTCGGGTGGCCTTGGGATCCTCGCCGGCGACCACGCCAAGTCCGCCAGCGACCTCGGCATCCCCTTCGTCGGCGTCGGCCTCTTCTACCGACGCGGTTACTTCCGTCAGGAAGTCGATCCCAGCGGAGACCAGCAGCACATCTACCCGCGCCTCGACGTCCGGGATCTCCCGATCCGGCCCGTGGCGGGACCAGGCGGCGGACAGCTCAAGGTCACCGTCGAGCTCCCCGGGCGGGATGTCGTCGTTGCCGTTTGGAAGCTCGACGTCGGACTCACCGAGTTGCTGTTGCTCGACACCGACATCCCCGACAATGCGCTGTCGGACCGCCCCATCACCCACCAGCTGTACGTCTCGGGACGGGAGATGCGGTTCTGCCAGGAGCTCATCCTCGGCGTCGGCGGCGTGCGTGCGATCGAGGCGTTGGGACTCGAGCCAAGCGTCTTCCATGTCAACGAGGGGCATGCCGCCATGTCCTTCCTGGAGCGGACGGCGCTCGAGGTCGATCGGGGACTCACCCTGGAAGCGGCTCGGGGCAAGCTCCGTGCTCGGACGCTCTTCACGCTGCACACACCGGTCCCTGCCGGGAACGAGACCTTCCATCATTCGATCGCAGAGAAGTACCTCGGGCCGTGGGCCGATCGCCTGGGCGTTTCGATGCCGGACCTGTTGAACATGGCATCGGCGGAAGAGGGCAACACCGAGATGTTCGATCTCGGTGCCCTGGCCATCCGGTCGTCGGCGATCACCAATGGCGTCTCGAGAAAACACGGTGAAGTGTCGACGCAGAGCTGGCAGCATCTCATCGGAGGGCCGGCGGCACATGTCACCAACGGAGTGCACACGCCGACCTGGCTCGGACGTGACGGCGGGAAGATCCTCGGACGCGAGCTCGGCCGGTCCTGGCCGTCGAAGCTCCTCGAACAACCCGAACTCCTCGAACGAGCCCGTGAGATCCCCGACGAGTTGATCTGGAACGCTCACCAGAGCCGGAAGGAGATCTTCGCCCGGTTCGCACGGGGACGGCTGAGGTCTCAGATGGCTCGGCATGGCGCTTCGCCAGACGAACTGCGGGCGGTGGATTCCATGCTTCCGACCGATCGACTGACACTCGGGTTCGCTCGCCGATTCGCCACGTACAAGCGAGCGACCTTGATGTTCCGTGACCGTGGTCGCCTGCATCACATCCTCACCAACCCCGAGCGGCCCATCCAGGTGGTCTTCGCCGGCAAAGCGCATCCGGCCGACAAGCTCGGGCAGTCGTTCATCAGAGAGTTGTCCGAACTGGCTCGTTCCGACGACTTCCGCGGCCACGTGTACGTGCTCGAGGACTACGACGCCCGAGTTGCCCGCTTCATGGTCCAGGGCGTCGACGTGTGGGTCAACAACCCGCGCCCGCCGATGGAGGCATCGGGCACGTCGGGCATGAAGGCGGCCATCAACGGTGTCCCCAATCTGTCCGTTCTCGACGGATGGTGGATCGAGGGATACAACGGCAGGAACGGGTGGGCCTTCGGCAGCGATCATGCCAACCCCGATTACGAGGGCGCGGACAGCCACGATGCCCACGAGTTCTACCGGGTGCTCGCCGACGAAGTCGCCCCGCTCTACTACGACGTCGATCCGGAGACAGGTCTTGCGTCGGGATGGGTCGCAGTCATGCGAGAGGCGATCGCCACGTCGATCCGGGATTTCTCGACCCACCGAATGGTGGCCGACTACTGCGATCTCGCCTACTTCCCGATGGGCGCATCCAACCTCGTCAACGCCGACTGAAGGGCCCGGGCTCCTTCGTCGTCCAACCGCGAGGGATCGAGCCCCTCGAGCACCGCTCGCGCGGCTGGACCGCCGACGCGACCGACTGCCCAGATGGCGTGTTCCGCCAGCATCTGATCGGCGCTGTGCGCGTGCGCCTCGAGTACGGACACTGCCGACTCGTCACCGCTGTTTCCGAGGGCGATCAGCAGGTTGCGGCGTAGGTAGCGCATCTTGCGGCCCGGAACGTAGAAGCGATCGAACTCGGCATCGAGCTCGTCGTCCGTGAGCGCCAAGAGTCCAGCCAGTTCTTCCCGGCCTCGCTGTTCCGTCGGCTCTTCGAGCAGTCTGTGCCCAGGCGGGCACGCATCCAGACAGTCGTCGCAGCCGTAGATCCGATCGCCGATCGCCTCTCGGAACTCGAGCGGCAGAGCGCCCCGCTGCTGGAGGAGAGCGGCGATGCACCGCCTCGCGTCCAACACGCCAGGCGCGATCAGGGCTCCGGTCGGGCAGGCCGGCAGGCACGCAGAGCACGTGCCGCAGGTGCGCTCGTCGGCGGCGGTCACCTCGAGCGGAGCCGAGGTGACGATCGATCCCAGCAGGATCCACGGGCCGAGACGATTGGTCAGCACCATCGTGTTCTTGCCCCACCACCCGATGCCTGCGCGGACTGCGGCAGCGCGATCGACCAGTCGATTGTCGTCGACCAGCACTTCAGCGCGATGTCCCTGTCCCCGCAATCGATCCGCCAGTTCCGTCAACGCCAGGCGAAGCGGCTCGTAGTGGTCTGCAGTCGAGAATCGGGCGATCCGGCCGGTGCCGGGTGAGGCAGGACCTGGGGAACCTGCGTCCGGAACGTAGGAACGAGCACCGACGACGAGGCGTTCAGCCCAAGGGAAGGTCCGACGTATGTCGGTGGAGCGACCGGGGTCGGTGAACGTGAATCCGAGTCGATCGGACAGCCCCGACTGCTTCCGCTGTTCCAGATCTCGCTGCGTGTCGTCGAACGGCTCGACGGTGCACACTCCCGCCCGATCGATGCCGAGGCTGCGAGCCGCTTCGAGAATCGCAAGGGTGTCCACGAAACCTGAGACTACGGCGCCCCCTAGCCGGGCGCCGTAGTCACGTCGGCCGTCGGTCGGTCCCTGACGCAGGTGTGGATCGAACCCCGCCCCCGATCCAGCCTGTGCGTCGTGCGGGACGCTTCATCACGAAGGCCGAAACCTCTCGCCTGGGATTCATCAGGACATCGCTGCGGCCGCCCGAAGAGGGCGGCCTCACCCCTCAGGGGTGGCCAGAACAACACCCGGGGCGAGGTCTAGACGTTGATGGAGCTGGCCAACCAGCTCCCCCCATCCCGGACCCACCTAGACGTTGATGGAGCTGGCGAACCAGCTCCCCATCCCGGACCCACCTAGACGTTGATGGAGCTGGCGATGTCGGAGTACATACTCGAGACCTCCTCGCCGGCGAGCGTCAACGCAAGGATTGCAACGACCGCGATCAGGACGACCAGCAGCGCCCACTCGGCGAGTGCTGCCCCGCGTTCAGAGTCGTCAGACCGAAAGAATGCCCAATTGCCCATGTGATACCTCCCGACCATCACGCTACGCAGCACCCTCGACCGCACCACGGGTCGATCGACTCATCTGCGGAAGCCCCGACCTCGGGACGCGGCACCAACGGTCCGCCGGTGGGATCGATGGCACCCGGTTCCGCCCCGCCATCGACCCCACATCAGGCGATCTCACGCAGTGGCGATGTCCCGATCGGCCCCGTCGTCCCGCCCGTCCTCCACCGCTTGCGCCTGATCGGTCACCAGGCGGAGGCGAGGTACCAGGCCCGCGTCGGCCAAGGTGTCGATCGCCGCCTGCTCGTCGGAATCGAGCTCGAGGGGCCCGTCGGAGAACAGCACCATCACGACACAATCACGGCAGGCGGTCGTCTCCCGCATCAAACAGGTATCACAGTCGATGAGCATGCCGCCAACGTATCGAAAGGGTGTGACAGAAAACCGTCTCAGGTGTCCGGTTCCAAGTCCAACGTAGAACCTGACACCTATGACTTGAAACCCATTCAGTCGGGCAGCTGTTTGCTGGATGCGGGGATCCAGGCGATGTCGGGTGGGAAGACCACGTCGAGCGTCCAGTCGATGGCGATCCGTGCCTTCCGGAAGAGCGACGGCACCTGCAGCAGGTAGTACGAGCGCCACAGGAACCAGGCGGGCAGACCCGAGACCGGCACCTTGAAGATTCGCCCCACCGCATTGTGGTGCCCGAGCGAGACGAGCTCCCCGAGCGTGCGGTAGCGAAATCGCGGCACCGTCTCGCCGGCGAGGATCTTCGGGAGGTTGTCGCCCAGATAGCGAGCCTGACGAACGGCGAACTGCGCCGTCGGAGGCGAGATCGCGCCCGAACCATCCGGAACCGCAGCGACGTCGCCGAGCGCGAACACGGTCTCTGAGGCGCGCATCCGCCCGTCAGTGACCAGACGGCCCCGATCGGTCGGAAGACCGAGCGTCTCGATCAGCGGGTTCGGTTTCACACCCGCCGCCCACACCACCGTCGCAGCATCGATCCGGTCACCGTCGACGAACGTCAAACCCTCGGCATCCACCGAATCCACCTTGATCCCCAACTGCATCTCCACCTTGCGCTCACGGAGTTGCTCGGCAGCGGCTTCTGACAGACGCGCGCTCAGGGCAGGGGTGACCCGATCGACGGCATCCACCAGGATCACCTCGGGCTGGACGGCTGCGCCGAAGTACGTCTCGGCGGCCTCGTGGACGAAGTCGGAGAGGGCGGCAGCGAGCTCGGCACCCGAGTACCCGGCTCCGACGACGACGGTGCGGGTGAGGCGAGGGTCGTCCGACACGGCACTCCCTTCGAGCGCTGCGAGCACTCGATTCCGGATCGCCAGCGCGTCGCCGATGGTCTTGAAATCGAGTGCGTGCTCCGCCACTCCTTCGATCCCGAAGTCGGCCGGAACCGCACCGAGTGCCATGACCAGGACGTCGCCGCTGATCGTCCGCCTGCCGGCACCGAGCGGACCATCGATGGTGACCGCGACATCGTCGGGATCCACCGATTCGACGATCCCCTGAATGACGCGCGCATGTGGGCACAGGTCTCGGAGTGGAGTGACGATGTGGCGAGGATCGAGGTAGCCCGCAGCCACCTCGGCGAGCATCGGTGTGGACAACAGGAAGTTGTCGTCGGAGATCAACGTCACATCGACCGTGTCACCCAACCGACGGGCCAGCGTGGCACCGCCATAGCCCCCTCCCACGATCACCACATGGGTCTTGTTGCTCATGTCCATCCCTTCCGATCCCGCCCGATCCGGCTTCGAGCCGCCTGTCGGGTCGTCCGTAGTTGACTCGTTGCGCCCCGGCCGCCATAATCGCGGCGAACATGTCATCGACCATTCTCGTACTTCCGTAGCGCTCACGCCCCCAAGACCCGGCGTGTGCGCTCACCTGCCCTCCCCGACCGGGAGGGTTGTTTTTTGCCCGAACCAGAACCCGACCAAACGAACGGAATCCACCGGAACGACCCGGAGACGATCATGACCACGATCAGCGGAGCACAAGCACTCATCCGAGCCCTCGAAGCCGAAGACGTCGAGGTGGCGTTCGGCGTACCGGGCGGAGCGATCCTGCCGGCCTACGACCCGCTGCTCGACTCGTCGGTACGCCACATCCTCGCCCGTCACGAGCAGGGAGCCGGCCACATGGCCGAGGGATACGCCTGGGCGACCGGCAGAGTCGGCGTCTGCATCGCCACCTCCGGGCCGGGTGCCACCAACCTCGTGACCCCGCTCGCGGATGCCCTGATGGACTCTGTGCCGGTCGTGGCGATCACCGGCCAGGTCCCGACGACTGCGGTCGGCAACGATGCCTTCCAAGAGGCGTACACAACCGGGATCACCATGCCGGCGACGAAGCACAACTACTTCGTGACCAACCCCGAAGACATCCCCGACGTGGTTCACGAAGCGTTCCACATCGCTTCCACCGGACGACCGGGACCGGTGCTGATCGATCTGCCGAAGGACATCCTGAACGCCCAGATGACGTGGCACTCGGCGGCGACCGAGCTCGACCTCCCCGGCTACCGGCCGACCGTCGAGGGACACCCGCGCCGGGTCAAAGAGGCCGTAGAGCTCATGGCGAACGCCCGCCGCCCCGTGCTGTACGTCGGCGGCGGCGTCATCAAGGCCGGAGGCTCCGAAGCCCTACTCGAACTCGCCAACAGGACGGGTATTCCCGTCACGACGACCCTGATGGGACGGGGATGTTTCCCCGACTCGCACCCCTTGGCCATGGGAATGCCCGGTATGCACGGCACGTACGCCGCGATCACCGCCATCCAAAAGTCCGATCTGCTGGTGTCGATCGGCGTTCGGTTCGACGATCGCGTGACCGGTGATCCCACCAAGTTCGCACCCTCGGCACAGGTCGTGCACGTCGATGTGGATCCCGCCGAGATCGGGAAGGTCAGGACCCCAGAAGTCCCGATCGTCGGCGATGCCAAGCGAGTGCTCGAACAGCTCGTCGAGGCATGGGGTACCCGTGCCCAGCCCGATCGGTCCGAGTGGCTCAACCAGATCAGGGCGTGGCAACGCGATCATCCGCTCACCTACGACCAGCAGCCGGACGGCCCGATCAAGCAGCAGTACGTGATCGAGGAGATCCATCGGATCACTGGTGGAGATGCGATCGTGGTCGCAGGTGTCGGCCAGCACCAGATGTGGACCTCGCAGTTCTGGAAGTTCGAGGATCCACGGCGTTGGATCAACTCCGGTGGCCTCGGCACCATGGGCTTCGCAGTCCCTGCGGCCATCGGCGCAGCGGTCGGCATGCCGGATGAGTTGGTGTACGCCATCGACGGCGACGGTTGCTTCCAGATGACGAGCCAGGAACTCATCACGGCGGCCGAGGAGGGCATCCCGGTCAAGATCGCCGTGATGAACAACTCGGTGTACGGCATGGTCACTCAATGGCAGAAGCTGTTCTACAACGAGCGCTACTCGGCCAGCAAACTCGGCTCGAAGGTCGACTACGTCATGTTGGCCGAGGCGATGGGATGTGCGGGCCTGCGGGCATCCACCCCCGACGAGGTGGCGCCTGCGATCGAGAAGTCGCTCGCCATCGACGATCGCCCGGTCGTCGTCGAGTTCGTCGTCGATCCCGAGGAGATGGTGTTCCCGATGATCCCGTCCGGTGGCAGCAACGACGAAGTCATCGTGGCCCCTGGCCAAACCGTGGTGGCGCCATGACCGCTATGCGCCAGGCGGCATGCGGTATGCGCTCGTTTGCCAGCGCATACCGCACAGCGCACAGCCACTCGCGACCACGCTCAGCACGTACTTCAGGAGAGAGTTGATGTTCAGAACATTGAGTGTCTTCGTCGAAGACAAGCCGGGAGTGCTGGCGCGGGTGTCGTCCCTGCTCGCTCGCCGGGGGTTCAACATCCGCTCGCTGGCGGTGGGCCCCTCTCATGAAGAGGGCATGTCGAAGATGACGATCGTCGTCGAGGCGCCAGAGCTCGAGCAGGTCAAGAAGCAGCTGCACAAGTTGATCAACGTGGTCAAGATCACCGAACTCGAGCCCGAACGGAGCCTCGAACGCGAGATCATGCTGGTGCGGGTGTCTGCTCCCCCTGGGCGTCGATCCGAGGTGCTCGAGATCGCCGACATCTTCAAGGCCATACCCGTCGACGTCGGGCACAGCAGCATGTGCCTTCAGGTCTCAGGAGACCCAGGGAAGATCAACGACTTTCTCGAGCTGCTCCGTCCGTTTGGCGTGGTCGACCTCGCCAAATCGGGCCGGATCGCGCTCGCCAGAGAGCTCAAAGGCAAGGAATCCCGTCTCCGGGCAGTGAATTGACCACCTTCCGGACCATCATCAAGCGAATGCCGAACAGAGGAACCGAATGACAACCATCTATCACGAGTCCGACGCCGACCCCGGGATCATCAAGAGCCGCAAGGTGGCGGTCATCGGCTACGGCAGCCAGGGTCACGCCCATGCGCGCAACCTCCACGAGTCGGGCGTCGACGTCGTCGTCGGACTTCGAGAGGGCTCGTCCAGCCGTGCCGAGGCGGAAGCGGCCGGCCTGAAGGTCGATACCGTCGCAGCTGCAACGACCTGGGCAGACACGATCATGGTGCTCCTGCCCGATCAGGTCATGGCCGACATCTACCGCACCGAGATCGGCCCGAACCTCTCGGCCGGCGACGCCCTGATGTTCGCGCACGGGTTCAACGTCCATTTCGGCGAGATCACGCCGCCCGAGGACGTCGACGTCCTCATGGTGGCACCCAAGGGCCCCGGCCACCTCGTACGCCGCACATACACCGAGAATTCCGGTGTGCCGTGCCTTCTGGCCGTCCACCAGGACGCCACCGGCAATGCCAAGGCGCTGGGTTTGTCGTATGCATGGGCCATCGGCGGCGCTCGGGCCGGAGTCCTCGAGACCACGTTCAAGGAAGAGACCGAGACGGACCTCTTCGGTGAGCAGGTGATCCTCTGCGGTGGCGTCTCCGAGCTGATCAAGGCGTCGTTCGAAACGCTCGTGGAAGCCGGTTACCAGCCCGAGTCGGCCTATTTCGAGACATTGCACGAACTGAAGCTGATCGTCGATCTCCTCTACGAGGGCGGGCTGTCCTACATGCGCTACTCGATCTCGGACACCGCCGAGTACGGCGACTACACCCGGGGCCCCCGCATCGTGACCGACGAGACCAAGGCGGAGATGAAGAGGGTCCTGTCGGAGATCCAGAGCGGCGCATTCGCCAACGAGTGGCTCGCCCAGGCCCGCGAGGGCGCTCCCTATCTGCTGGAGCAGCGTGAGGCCAACAAGCGCCACCAGATCGAAGAAGTCGGCAAGGAACTCCGCTCGATGATGCCATTCTTGGATCCCAAACAGGCCCCTTGAGAGGCACACCGGATCGCTACTTGCGGGATGACAGATGACAGATGACAGACGACAGATGAACCGGCCCGGCCGGACCCGACCGCCAGGTGGTTCCCTCTCGCTGCTTGCGTAGCCGGGCGCAGGACACCTGCGACCCGGCGTCGACTGCGAACTGTCAACTGACGACTCTGAACTGAGGAGACCCAATGGACGACCGACTGATCATCTTCGATACGACACTGCGAGACGGCGAACAGGCACCCGGCATCGCGCTCACCCCGGACGAGAAAGTGGTGATCGCCCACCAGCTCGCCAGACTGAAAGTCGATGTACTGGAGGCGGGTTTCGCCGCATCCTCCCCCGGCGACTTCAGTGCGGTCTCGAAGATCGCTGCCGGCGTGAGCGGACCGGTCATCGCCTCACTGGCGCGTGCCCACCCCGACGACATCGACAAGGCCTACGACGCCCTCAAGGCCGCAGACGCGTTCCGGATCCACGTGTTCATGTCGACGTCGCCGATCCACATGGAGAAGATGCTCCGCATGACGCCCGACGAGGTCCTGAAGGCTTCGATCGAGGGTGTGAAGCGGGCACGCCAGTACACCGACGACGTCGAGTTCTCTCCCCAGGACGCCACCCGCACCGATCACGACTTCCTGATCGAGGTGTGCAAGGCTGCGGTCGAAGCCGGAGCCACGACCATCAACATCCCCGACACCGTCGGCTACGCGACCCCTGCGGACTTCGTGGAGCTCATGAAGACGATGTTCAGGGAGGTCAAGGGAGACCGTGACGACGTCACCATGTCGGTGCACTGCCACAACGATCTCGGTCTTGCCGTCGCCAACTCACTCTCGTCGATCGCGGCCGGGGCCCGACAGATCGAAGGGGCGATCAACGGGATCGGGGAGCGCGCCGGCAACACGTCGATCGAAGAGATCATCATGGCCATCAAGACGCGCCAGGACGTCTTCGGTGTCGAGATCGGTGCCGACACGACCCAGATCACCGACACGTCCCGCCTCGTGTCGCGCCTGACTGGATATCCGGTGCAGTACAACAAGGCCGTCGTCGGCCGCAATGCATTCGCACACGAATCGGGCATCCATCAGCACGGCGTGCTCCGGGACAAGCTGACGTACGAGATCATGGACGCGGCCTCGGTCGGGCAGACTGCGGCTCAGATCATCCTCGGGAAGCATTCGGGCCGGGCAGGCTTCGCAGACGCACTCGCCAAACTCGATATCTCGCTGGAAGAGGACGCCTTCGCCCGGGCCTTCGAGAAGTTCAAGCAACTCGCCGACCGCAAGATCCAGATCGGCGAAGACGAGATCCGTGCGATCGTCGAAGAGGAGTCGCATCACTTCGTCGGAGACGTCGTCCTCGTCGGACTCCACGTCGCCGGAGGCAACGATGTCACGCCGACCGCCACCGCGACCCTCAACATCGGGGGGAGCGAACAGCGGTTCACTGGCGAGGGCGACGGCATGGTGCATGCGGCGTTCGCTGCGATCCGCAAGGCGTTCGACTCCGACGCACGGCTGGTGGACTACCGGGTCGTCCCGGTCACGTCGGGCGCCGACGCCATGGCGGAGATCAACGTCGTCGTTCGGGTCGACGAGGAGACCTACTCGGGATCCGCGCTCAACACCGATGTCGTCGAAGGGTCGGCGGAGGCATTCGTGGAGGCCCTGAACAAATCACGCGCCTGACCTGACGCCCTGGCGGCCTCACGGCGTGCGCTGTGCGCTGTGCGCTGTGCGCTCGCAGAGACGCGAGACAGGTTCATCGGAGTTCGAGTGAACCCGGACGTTCACCGGGCACGACGTCGACCGCTCTCGAACCATGAGGGCGTCGGCACGCCGGTCCGATCAACGGACGCTCACGGACGGTTGACGAGGCGACGTACAGGCGAACGAGTACCTCGTTGCGGTCGCCGTCATCGGCGAGGTGGTGCACGGCGGTCGCCAGAATCTCCGCCCGTCGTCCGGCGACGTCGTCCGGGTGGCCGAATCGGCGAAGGTGCCACGAGACCTCATCCACCAGCAGACGGATCGAGATCACGCAGTGTCGATTCCAACGCGGCGGTGCGCGGTGCGCTCCACAGGGTTCGATAGAGCGCATCTCTTTCGATACAGACAACGCCGCTCGGCGCGGCCCGCGCCCCTGCTGAGCGCATCAATGTCACCTGGAGGGCGACCGTCGGCCTCGGCCGACGAGCAGCTTCCGGCCTGAACCGAAACCACCCCGGGTAGCCTGGCGCCATGCAGCGGGTGTCGGTCGTTGGGCCGAGCGGATCAGGCAAGACCACCGTCGCCGCCCGGGTTTCAGACTCGCTCGGACTCCCCACGCTCGAACTGGACGCGGTCCATTGGCAACCGAACTGGACCCCGCTGGACACCGAGACGCTCCGAGCGCGAGTCGAGGAGTTCACCGGTGGCGACCGTTGGGTGGTCGACGGGAACTACTCGATGGTGCGAAACATCGTCACCGCTCGAGCCGACACCGTGATCTGGCTCCGTCACGGCCGATGGACCGTCATGCGCCGTCTCGTCTGGCGATCGATCCGACGGGTCGCCTCGCGGCGGCCGCTCTGGAACGGAAACACGGAGCGGCTGTCGGACTTCCTCGACGTGCGCGACCCCGAACACCTGATCCGATGGAGTTGGACGAGCTTTCCCAAACTGGCTGCGCGCTACGCCGCAGAGATGGACGACCCAGAGCTCGACCATCTGTCGTGGATCGTGCTCGAGACGCCGGCGGACACGGACCGTTTCCTGACCACACTGCGGCCCACCTAATCTCGCCCCATGTCGAAGACACACCACCGAGTCGCAGTGATCCCAGGAGACGGAGTCGGAATCGAAGTCACCGCCGAGGCCGTCAAGGTGCTCGACGCAGCGGGTGACCGTTTCGGCTTCACGACCCAACAGACCGAGTACGACCTGGGCGGGCGCCGCTACCTGTCGACCGGCGAGGTCCTCCCTGCCTCGGTGCAGGACGAGCTCGATGCCCACGATGTCATCCTGCTCGGAGCCGTGGGCACGCCGGATGTGCCCCCCGGGGTGCTCGAACGAGGCCTGCTGCTGAAGCTGCGCTTCGACTTCGATCAGTACATCAACCTGCGACCGGTGAAGCTGTACGAGGGCGTCCCGACCCCGATCGCCGGGCTCACGCCCGATCGGTGCGACATGCTGGTGATCCGGGAGAACACCGAGGGCATGTACACCGGCGTGGGAGGCGAGTTCAAGAAGGGGACACCGCACGAGATCGCCACCCAGGAATCGGTGAACACCCGCCACGGTGTCGAACGCGCAGTCCGCTATGCCTTCGATCGGGCCGTCGAACGACGCCAGAAGCTGACGCTGTGCCACAAGACGAACGTGCTGACGTTCGCCGGTGATCTCTGGCAGCGGACGACCAACGAGGTCGCAGTCGAGTACCCGTCGGTTGCGGTCGACTACGTCCACGTCGATGCTGCGTGTCTCTATCTGGTGAACTCTCCTGAGCGTTTCGACGTGATGGTCACAGACAACCTCTTCGGTGACATCGTCACGGACCTGGGGGCCGCCATCCAGGGTGGCCTGGGCATGGCGGCGTCCGGCAACCTCAACCCGTCGGGCGAGCACCCGTCGATGTTCGAGCCGGTTCATGGGTCGGCGCCGGACATCGCCGGCAACGGGTGGGCGAATCCGGTGGCAGCGATCTTCTCGACTGCACTGTGTCTTGCCCACCTCGGACACCCGCAGGCGGCGGCGGCCGTCGAGTCGGCTGCCGCCTCGGTGCTCCCGGAGTTGAAGACCATGGGAGGGCCGGACATGGGGATGTCGACATCGCAGATCGGCGACCTGGTCGCCGAACGCGTCTCGAACGCCGGGTGACGTATCAAGGTGGGCACCGGTGACTCAGACACAGGGAGGTTGATGCATCCATGAGACGAGTAGTGATCGCCGTTGTCGTCCTGGCGCTGTCGGCGTGTTCGAGTGCGTTGGACACGGAAGGAGGCTTCGAGTTCGAGTTCTCGCTCGACGAGACGCTGTCGGACCTCCGAAACTGCAACCTCCTCAGCGAAACGTTCGTGACGGTCATCAAGGACGCCACCGACCAGATCGACGATCTGGCGGCATCTTCGAACGGCCGAATCCCGACGGCCGAGCTGTCCGCCCGGGTCGACGACCTCACAGGGTCGGGCTACTTCGCCGTCGCCGAGCGCCTCGGATGTGATGCCGTGGGACAACGGGTCGAGACCATCGAGCGCCTTCGAGAGATCGACCCCTCCAGCGCCGACGGCCAGGACCTCATTGGCGGAATCATCGAGCAGCTCCAAGCGCGCTGAGGCTCGGGCTGGCACCCGCGCTGGCGCCTCGGCCATGCGCCGTGGGCTCCGCGAGGTCGCACACTCGTCCTCGTGAGAGGTCGAACTCGCTCGATTCTGTGCCATCGTGCTCTCTCGCCAACACGCTGGCATGGGAAGTCCAACGGAATGGCGGGCACAACGATTCACTCGACCTCCCAGCGAGATGCGAATCAGGTCCCCGTGAAGCGCATCGCTCACAGCGCACCGCGCAAAGCGGCGACGGCGCCAGCCGGAGCTCACGGCCACAGACCACGCTGGAGAGCGGCGTCTCGGCAACGGCCGATCGCCACGGTTTGAGCGGCGGTTCGAAGATCCGGCACCGGGATGGTCCGACCGTCCCCGGATGTCGCTGCCCACCGTTCCCGGTAGGCGTCGACGCCGTCGAGCATCGCGGCACGTTTCGTGACCACGATTTCGGTCGCCCGCCGCATCCGGCGGCGGAGCTTCTCGAGTACGTCGTTGTCCTCCCACTTCTGGTTCTCGATGTTCTGCGCCCACTCGAAGTAGCTGACGACGACTCCCCCGGCGTTGGCGAGGATGTCGGGCAGAACTTTCACGCCTCGGCCGGCGAGGATGTCGTCCGCCTCGGGGGTGATCGGCCCGTTGGCGGCTTCCACGATCAGCCGAGCACCGATCCGCTCGGCGTTGGCGGTCGTGATCTGGTTCTCGAGGGCCGCCGGGATGAGGATGTCACACGGCTCTTCGAGGATGGCCCCGCGTTCGACGCGCTCGCCGTCGGGATAGGTGGCGACGGTGCCGGCCTCCTCCTTGTGCCGCTCGACCGCGATCACGTCGAGCCCGGTCCGATCTATCGTCCCACCCTTGGAGTCCGACACGCCGATCACGAGGGCTCCCGCGTCACGGAACATGCGGGCCGCGTGTCGGCCGGCGTTGCCGAACCCCTGAACGACGACCGTTGCGCCATCGAGGTGATCCAATCCCACGAGCCCACCGATCTCGAGGAAGTGCTCGGTCACATAGAAGGCACCCTGAGCGGTCGCTCCCCGTCGGGCACCGATGCCACCGAGCGCGACCGGCTTCCCGGTGACGACAGGCAGGGTCGCTTCGCCGGGATGCATCATCGCGTACGTGTCGTAGATCCAGGCCATCGTCTGGGCATTGGTGTACAGGTCGGGGGCGGGAATGTCGGTGAACGGCCCGATCGTGTCGCCCAGGGCGGCGGTGAACCGACGCGTGATGCGCTCCTGCTCCCGAATCGACAGCTGATGGGGGTCGCAGACGACGCCACCCTTCGCCCCGCCGAACGGAACGTCGACCAGCGCGCACTTCCAACTCATCCAGGTCGCCAGCGCCTTCACCTCGTCCGGCCCCGCTTCGGGATGGAACCGGATTCCGCCTTTGCCCGGCCCTCGGACCGTCGAGTGCAGCACGCGGTACCCCCGGAAGATGTGGACGTACCCGTCGTCGAGCGTGACGGGAATGGTGACTTCGATGATCCGGTCGGGCTCGAACAGCCACTGGGCAATCCCCATCCACCCGTCGAGCTCATCGGCGAACGGCACCGCCCGCTCGAATTGCTGCCTGACGATGTGATGGAGGTTGAGATCCTCCATCCGTGCGATGGTTGCAGTCACGCGACTCCTCGATTCGCTGGTTACGGGGTATCGCACCCCGTGGAATCGGCGCAAGTGCCAAAAGACTTGGTCGGCGGTGTCCGATTCTCGATGGGGCGTGACCATCGGGTCTCGTCGATCGACCGAGACGGGAGCATCGGGGGCCTCGTCCGATGCCTCGGTGGCTGCGATGCGGCGATCGACCTGGCCGGGGGCACGTGCCAGGCATCGGCGCGATGGAAGATGAGCCCGCGAAGGAGCTACGGAGTGCCATTGGTGGGCAGTAGAGGCTGTTTCAGGAGTACACGCTGAGCTGCCCGCCGACGTGGCGATCGGTCTGGCCGACCGGGCGTCGATCAGGGAAGGCCGTCAGCTCCCTTGCCGACACGTGCTCTCTCCGGGTGCGCTCCCGTTCAGCGTGCCCGTGGGCCTTCCCAAGCAGCCTCGGCCTCGCGTTCCATCACTGCAAGACGCTCGTAGTAGTCGGGAAACTCCCGGAGATGAGCGAGAGCGATCTTCAACGTCACCACCGGATCGTTGCCGCTCACATCGAGGTCTGGAAACCTCGTCCCATGCTCCAACTCCACGTTCATACCGTCCCGAACGTCTTCCAAGTCATAACGCTCACCCGAAATGTCGAGATCAGCCGCAGCCAGTGCAGCGACTACGTCCTCGGTCGTGAACACGACTCCTCCTCTCTGGGAAACCGATCCAACGGTCACACATCAGCCCTCACGCTCTACCTCACGGGCCGGGCCGAACAGAGGAACAGGTCCCGTTCCCTCGCCTTCCCGAACCCACTCGAGCTCCGGCGCCGAGTGCGATGGGCGAGACGGCTCTGATTGCGAACTCGGGTTTCGAGTACCGGGCTAGAGGCCCAATGCGTTGGCGAGGAAGCCGGCCATCTGCTCACGGGTGACCGATTGGGTCGGACAGAACTTGCCCGAACTGCAGCCGGTGCTGATGCCGGCGGCTGCCACGGCGTTGATCGCCGGCTCGTGCACGGATCCGTTGTCGTCGTTGAAGTAGTCCCGGGAGACGGGCTGGAGTCGTAGCGCCCGCATGATGAACGTGGCGAGCTCACCCCGTGTGACCGTCGACGTCGGGCAGTATCGGCCGGGCTGACATCCGTTCGTGACTCCGGCGGCGGCGAGGGCGTTGATGCTCGAGTGATGACTTGAGCCACCATCGTCGGAGAACGCGTTCGTCGAGGAGGCGGGCAGGCCGAACGCCCGGACCAGGAACGTGGCCATCTCTGCTCTCGAGACCAGTGCGTACGGGCAGTAGAGGTCCGACGAGCATCCGCTCGTGATGCCGGCGTCGGCGATCTTGATGATCGACGGTTCGTACGGCGACCCGTCGTCGTCGACGAACGGCGGCGTGAACGCCGAGGTGCGGTTGGCTGTCATGAAGACCTCTGCGACCCACACCGTCGACCCATCGACGAGCACTCCGAGCCCGACGTGCGTCGCACCCGACTTGAGGATGTTGGCTCGATGGCCCGAGGAGTTCATGAACGCGTTGTGCAGGTTGGCGACGTCGTATCCGTAGCCGACGTTCTCACCGATCCAGGACCAACCGGAGGTCACCGAGCCGAGGTCGGGATTGTGGAACAGCCGACCTGCGTCGCGGATCGCAGCAGCCTGCATCCGAGCCCCTGCAGTGAGGTCGGGGTCGACGCTGAGAGGATTCAGACCGCGTGACGTTCGCTCGGCATTGATCAGGTCGATGAATTGGGCTTCGGCGTTGCCGGGGTCGACGGCACCGACCGCCGGGCTGAGCCCGATGCTCGTCGTCGTGACCGCCAAAGCGGCGATCAGGACTGCAATCCGGAAGCGTCGTCGTCGCATTCCCCACTCACTCGTGTCGTCGAACCGGCACTCTAGACCATGTGACTAGAGAAGTCGAACACGCAGGGACTAGTTACTTCTCCCTTGTCCTGTGGTTGTCAGACGCATATCCGCCGGTCACTCCGACGCCCGGTATCGGCGTCGGACGCAAGAGACGACCGACGAGGGTCAATCGAGGCGGGGTGGCTCGGTCGAAGGTCGCACCGAGAAGTCCGGCAACTCGAGATCGTGTGCCTCGACCAATCCGACGAGCTCCTCGATGGCCCGATCCATCTGGGGATCCCAGCCGGCGCCGTAGTCGTGGGGTGCGATCACGACCTCGATGTCGGGATCGGTGCCGTAGTTCTCCACCGAGAACTCGACGTCGTGGAACCAGGTCCCGAACTCCGGCTGTGTGGTGACCGTCCCGTCCACCAGGGACTGCTGGGGCCAGATGCCGACGACGCCTCCCCACGTCCTGGTCCCGATCAGCGGACCGAGCCCGTGCATCTTGAAGGTGTGAGAGAAGATGTCGCCGTCCGACCCCGAGAACTCGTTCGTGAGGCACACCATCGGGCCGGCCGGGGCGTCGGTCGGAAAGGCCCGGGGAACGCTCCAGCGGGTCACCCGGTAGCCGAGGCGATCTCGCAGCAGCTTCTGGAGGAGCAGCTGGGAGACGTTGCCGCCCCGATTGAACCTGACGTCGACGACCAGGCCGTCGGACGTGACCTCCTCCCGCCACGACCGATGGAACTCCGCAAAGCCGGGAGCGCCCATGTCGGGGATGTGGATGTAGCCGCACCGACCGTCGGTCGCTTCTCGGACGATCTGCCGGTTCGATTCGACCCAGTCTCGATAGCGCAGGGCCGTTTCGGTCTTGAGTGGCTCCACGATCACACGGCGTGGACGCTTCCTTCCGCGTGCGACCTCGACCGAGACGGTCCTCCCCCCTCGATCGACGAGCAGAGCCTCGGGAGGTGTCGACCGGTCGAGCCGGATCCCGTCGATCGCGAGGATGCGGTCTCCGACCTCGACGTCGACTCCTGATCGGGTGAGCGGTGAACGGGCCTCGGGATTCCAACTGTCTCCCACAGGGAGGTGCGTGACCCGCCATGCGCCTCGAGACCACTCGAGATCGGCGCCGAGCCGACCGAGCGTGTAGCCGGGCTCGGGCCGGTACTCACCTCCGAGCTCGTAGGCGTGCGACGTGCCCAACTCCCCCTGCATCTCCCAGAGCAGGTCGCTGAACTCGGACCGCGACGCCACCCGGTCCACGAGCGTGAGATAGCGGTCGTGGACGGCGACCCATTCGACACCGGTCATGTCCTCGGACCAGAAGTAGTCGCGCTGGAGGCGCCAGGCCTCGGTGAACATCTGGCGCCATTCTGCGCCGGGGTCGACCTCCACCCGAACACGCGACAGGTCGATGAACCCGGTGTCGCGTCCGGGTGCATCCTTTCCGGACTTGTCGTCCTTCCACCCCACCGCCACGACCCTGAGCTTCGAGCCGGTCCAGATGGCGAGTGTCCTGCCGTCGGCCGACACGTCGAACGCAGTCACGCCCTCGGCGACGGTCTCGTGGAGATCGGTTGCCAGATCGAACGAGGAGAGGACGCCCTTTGGAGGCTCGCCGCCGATACTCGGCGTCCCGAGCGTGCCGCGAACCGGGAACGACAAGACGTAGACGCGCCCGACAGCAGCCCGGAGCCGTACATGCCGCCCTGCAGGGATCGGAAGGGCCTCGATCCGGCCGGCGAGCCCTGAGTGATCGATCTCGACCGCCGCCTCGTCGTCCTTCGCTCCCTTCTTGCCTTCCGGCTTCGCAGCGGCGCCGTTGCCACCCGGCGCACGCGGATCCTTGGACGGCAGCCGGAACGGGACAGGGGTGCCCGACTGGAGCGGGGCGATCATCACGATCGTCGACGACGGGAACCCGTAGTCGTGGAAGACCGAATCTGGCACGGGGTCGAAGACGCGGGACGAGAGAAAGAACAAGAAGCGCCCATCGGGATCGAACGACGGCCGGTCATCGACGAAGGCGCTCTGACCGATGGCGTGAAGTTCGGCCTCGGCCGTGTCGTACAACAGGAGATCTTGAGTGGTTTCGGTCCGGCGGGCGCAGAACGCCAACCATCGCCCGTCCGGGGACCAGGCCGTTCCGCCGATCCACCGGAACGGCGATCGATGGATGACTTCGGCGGTGCCGGCGTCGACGTCGACGATCGACAGTTCGTGGCGATGGTTCGTGACCGCGATCCGGGTCGGATTCGATTCCGCAGCCGGCGCCACCGCCATCGAACGCACCCTGCCCAGATCGACCTCGACGACGTCGGCGTCACCTGTCCCGTCCGCATGACGAACGACGAGGCGTTCCTCACCGAACTCGTCGCTGATCGACGCGATCCGATCGCCATCGGGCAGCCACGTGGTGAGCCGCTCCCTGAACGTCGAGCCGGCCGCATGGCGGAGCGGCGTGCCCTCCCAGAGTGGCATCGTGAACGCCGAGCCCCTGATGTCCATCGCCAGCGAGTGGCCCTCTGGATGCAGATCGAACGACTCGACGAACTTCCCGGGCGCGATGAACCGACGGTTGCGCTGCGGCCGTGTCGAGGGCACGACCACGTCGATTCGCTCGGAGCGGTCGGCAGACGGATCCGTCAGATAGAGATCGCCCCCGGCGTGATGGACGATCCGGCGCCCATCGCTCGACGGGTAGCGGACGTAGAAGTCACCGTGGTGGGTGTGCCGCCGGATGTTGCGACCGGTGGGTGTGACCGAGTAGATGTTGCCGACCCCCTCGTGATCGGAGAGGAAGTAGATCCGTGAGCCGATGACCATCGGGTCGGCCAGGTTGCCTTGCAGGTCGACGAGGGGTTGGAACACCCCCTCGGCGTCGCGGTCGGTCCAGATCTGGCCGGCGCGACCACCGCGATACCGCTTCCATCGGGCGGGGTCGAAGGCGTTTCGCCCGACCGCCAGCCCGCCGGAGCGGAGGAACGAGGCCGACCAGGCGTGACCGACCGGCACCTTGGTCGAGGGCCCACCATCGAGGGGAACGGACCAGAGGTGTGTGAAACCGGCGAACGGTTGATCGTGATCCGAGACTACGAGGACCGCCGAGCCATCCTCGGTCCACGCCGCGATCGAGATCACCGACCCGAAATGGGTGAGCCGCCGCGCCTCGGACCCGTCCGCATCCATGACCCATGCGTCCCGGACACCCTCGTCGCGACTGACGTAGGCGATCGAACGGCCATCGGGTGACAACCGGGGCCTGCTGATGGAGCCGGGATTGGCCGTGATCCGGTGAGCGATGCCACCCGCACTCGAGACCGTCCAGAGGTCGTCCTCGGAGACGAACACGACTCGGTCACCTGCGATGGTGGGGTGGCGGAGATAGGCGGTTGTCGGCACTGGCACGCTCGCGATCGAACAGACGGTTTCGACCCGACGCTAACCGGGTCAGCCCGCCAAGAAGTCCAGGACCTGCAGTCGATACGAGGCGGGATCGACGTTGTAGCTCTCCACGTGGCCTGCACCCTCGACGATCACGAATCGGACCAGATCGGACCTGGCATCGGCGAGCTGCCTGCTGGTTTCGAGCGGCACCGTCGTGTCGTCGGTCCCGTGGAAGATCAGCACGGGCATCGACAGCGCCTCGCTGCGATCGAGGTAGTCGAACGTGCCCCAGTTGATGTCCGACCGGAGGGCCGTGAAGAACTTGGCGGTCGAGGTCACTGTGAACGGAACCGGCAGCCCAGCAAGTTCCTCCTGCGAGGCGCCGAACTCGACGGTCTGTTCGAGATCGAGATTCGGCGAGTCGAACACCATCGCTGCGACCGTGCCGATCGGCTGACGGATGGCGTAGGCCATCGAGATCGCAGCCCCACTCGAGTAGCCGTACAGGACGATGTCGGTTGCACCCTGGGCGCGTGCGTATTCGACCGCAGCCGCCAGGTCGTCGCGCTCGGTGACTCCGAACCGGTACTGGCCGGAGGCGTCGACCGGTTGGCCCGGATCGTTCCGATACGTGAGCGCCATCTGGTGGTAGCCGGCCTCGTCGAGGAATGCCATCGCCCGCAGCGCCTCTTCGCGCCCGGCCGAACGACCGTGCACGTGAATGACCCATTCCGAACGGGTGCCGTCGGTCACCCAGGCGTCCATCGGGCCGATCGGCGAGTCGTATTGGATCTCGCTGACCTCGATCTCGGCCTCCTGTGGAGAGTCGAACATCCAGCTGCCGGGGTTCTCCGACGCCGACGCCGGGGGCGTGAAGACCCGATCGAGGATCTCACCGGAGTAGTACCAGCCGCCCAGCACATGCCCGAGGAGCACGACGATGGCGAGGACGAGAAGAAAGCCGCGCCAGATACGCGAGGGAAGGGATCGTTCGTTCACGGACAGCATTGTGGCCGAGGATCTGCCCAGATTCCACATCCGATTCCATGAGCGATCGATGTGAAGGCGCGAAAGACCTTCACCCGACAGAACGAGTCAGCCAGGAAAGCTGATGCTCCCGACGAGGTGACCCGAGTCATCGGTGACCGGGATCGGCTCGGGGCCGAATCGATCGACCAGCGCCGCCGCCTCGTCGATCGAGGCATCGACCGCCACGCTCACGGGCTCGCCCATGACGTCCCTGACCAACGCCATCGGGTCGGCGACTTCGAGGACGCCGCGCTCGACGACACCGATCAACACGGCGCGGTCGGCGACGGCGAAGATCTGCTCGTCGTGGATGCGAAGGATGTCGCCCACCTCGCGTAGTCCTCCGACGAAGGTGGGATCGGACATCGCCTGGAACACCCGTTCGGGAACCGAATGGACCACCATCACACCTGCGGGAGCCCCCTTGCGGAGCCGTGCACCTTGTCCGAAGAACGCTCGCTGGAGCCACGACCCTCCCGGCGATCCGATCACCAGCGCGCTGCGTTCGGGCAGTTGGTCGATGATCCCGTCGGCATCGGAGGCCTCGATCACCCGATACTCGATACCGGGAACCTCGTCATAGAGACGCTCGATCCAGCTGAGCGCTTCGGCCTGGGTCTCGTCGTCCATGTAGGCGCACACCATCAAGGACTTCACACCCATGGACTCGCCGAGCCTCCGGGCGACACGCGCCGCCAGCGGCGAATGCGGTCCACCGGACACGGCCGCGACCACCCACTCGGTGTGCTCCGGATCGAACCCGTGCGGAACGACCTGTGACGCGACGGTGAGACTCGAGCTCAGTCGGCGCCCGACCACCAGGTCGGTCCGGTGATGGAGGCAGGCCCCGGCGACATCACCCTTCACCCGCACCGAGGGAACCATCGACAAGAGATCGGCGAGCTCGGCACAGCCCTCACCGCGGGTGTGGATCACCGGAGCCGGCCGGAATGGATTGTCGAATCGCCTCATTGCCACCGAACATAGCCGACATGGCCGTTTGCACCAGGACTTCTCATCAGATCACGGCGGTTCCGCGACGAGCCGGTAACGTGGGATCTCGATGCGAATCGGAGTCCCCTCTCAGCAGACCACCGCCGAAGCGCGCGTCGCCATCACGCCCGACGTCGCAAAGCGCCTGATCGCGGCCGGCCACACGGTCGTGGTCGAGACCGACGCCGGAGCGAGAGCCGGTTACCTCGATGACGAGTATCGAAATGCCGGCGCATCGATCGGCGAAACCGACGAGGTCTGGTCGTGCGAACTCGTCGCGACCATCGAACGACCCCCCGTGTCGCTCCTCGGTCCCTCGAGCGCGATGATCGGGATGATCGCACCCTTCGACGACCCCGCCGAGATGAACACGCTGGCCGGGACCGGCGCAACGGTGTTCGCGCTCGAGGCGGTCCCCCGCACCTCGCGCGCCCAAACGGTCGACGCCCTGTCCTCACAGGCTGCGGTCGCCGGCTACCAGGCCGTGCTCGAGGCGGCGGCGGCCTCCGATCGCTTCTTCCCCATGCTCACCACTGCTGCCGGGACGATGCGCCCGGCCAAGGTCGTGGTCCTGGGAGCCGGCGTGGCAGGGCTCCAGGCGATCGCAACGGCCAGACGACTCGGAGCGGTCGTGTCTGCATTCGATGTGCGAGCCGCCGCCGCCGAACAGGTCGAGAGCCTCGGGGCCTCGTTCATCACGGTCGACACAGAAGCACAAGATGCATCCGAGAGTGGCGGCTACGCCCGCGAGGTCGCAGCCGATGAGCAGCAGCAGATCATCGACGGGCTGGCACCGCATCTGACGACGGCGGACGCCGTGATCACGACTGCAGCGATTCCGGGTCGGCCCGCTCCATTGCTCATCGAGGCGGACACGGTGCGCGCCATGCGACCCGGTGCCGTGATCGTCGATGTGGCAGCTGCGACAGGAGGCAACTGCGAACTGACCAGGCCGGGCGAGACGATCGTCGTGGACGGTGTGACGATCATCGGCGACATGGACCTCGTGTCCAGAGTCGCAAACCATGCGTCGCAGATGTACGCCCGCAACGTGATGGCCTTCATCGAACTGATCACCGATCCAGAGACCGCCGAGCTCCGAATCGACTACTCCGACGACATCGTCGATGGCGCCTGTATCGCTCGCGGCGGTGTCGTGGTCCATCCGAGACTTCAACCAGAGGAAGGCAGCTGAGCGATGGAAGCCCTGCTCATCCCGATCACCGTGTTTCTCCTCGCGGCCTTCGTCGGCTTCGAGCTGATCACCAAAGTCCCGCCGACACTCCACACACCGCTGATGTCCGGCGCCAACGCGATCAGCGGCATCACGATCGTCGGCGCCATCATCGCGGCGGGGACGTCGACGGGCACGGTCGCCACGGTGCTCGGGTTCATCGCCGTGGTGTTCGCCACGATCAACGTGGTGGGCGGCTTCCTCGTGACCGACAGGATGCTCGAGATGTTCAAGCGAGACGACCGATGAACCCGACGCTCGCCGGGTTCCTGTACCTCGCTGCCGCCGTCGCCTTCATCCTGGGCATCAAGCGCCTGGCGTCGCCTGCCACCGCCCGGAGCGGCAACCAGTATGCGGCTGCCGGCATGCTGCTCGCCGTGATGGTCACGTTGGTCGATCGCCAGATCATCGGATACGGGGCGATCGCCGCCGGCATCGTGGTCGGCGCCGGTATCGGCGCATACCTGGCCCGCTCCGTCGAGATGACCGCGATGCCCCAGCTGGTGGCGGCGTTCAACGGATTCGGAGGTGGATCCTCGGCGCTCGTCGCCCTCGCCGAGCTGACCATCGGGACCGGGCTTCCCACGAGGACGCTCGTGACGATCGCCATCTCGATCTTCATCGGATCACTCACGCTGTCGGGGAGCTTCATCGCCTTCGGAAAGCTGCAGGGCATCATCGACGGCCGGGCGATCACGACCCCGGGTCAACGGTTCCTCGATCCGGTCCTCGCCCTGGCGGGCCTGGGCGCGGCTGTGGCGATCGTCGCGTTGGACAACACCGCCACCGGATGGGTCCTCGCGGGCATCGCTGCGGTGCTCGGCGTGACGAGGACACTGCCCATCGGCGGCGCCGACATGCCGGTGGTCATCTCGTTCCTGAACTCGGCTTCGGGCGTCGCCGCCGCAGCCGCAGGGTTCGTGATCGAATCGAACGCGTTGATCATCTCGGGTGCGCTGGTCGGAGCCTCCGGCCTGATCCTCACCAACATCATGGTCAAGGCCATGAACCGGACGCTCGTCGCCGTGTTGTTCAGTGCCTTCGGCGCCACCGGTGATGCCGCCATCGGAGCGGGCTCCGAGGACAAGGTTGCTCGACGCGGGTCGGCCGAGGACGTCGCCGTGACTCTGGCCTACGCCAAGCGCGTCGTCATCGTCCCCGGCTACGGCCTCGCCGTCGCCCAGGCACAACACACGATCCGCGAGCTGGCGACGCTGCTGGAGAACAGGGGCGTCGAGGTCCGTTACGCGATCCATCCGGTCGCCGGGCGGATGCCTGGTCACATGAACGTGCTCCTGGCGGAGGCAGACGTTCCCTACGACCTGTTGTACGACCTCGAGGACATCAACCCCGACTTCCCGTCGACCGACGTGAGCCTGGTGGTCGGGGCGAACGATGTTGTCAATCCCCTGGCCCGCACCGATTCGACGAGCCCGATCTACGGCATGCCGATCCTCGATGTCGACCGGTCGAACCTGGTTGTCGTCGTGAAGCGCTCGCTGTCGCCCGGCTATGCAGGCATCGACAACCCGCTGTTCTACGAGGACAACACGCTCATGCTCTTCGCCGACGCGAAGAAGGGACTCTCCGAGGTCGTGACGGCCATCAAGGAACTGTGATCGCCGATCCGGACGGCGGTCAGGACCGCCGCAAGTTCCTCCGCGAGCTCGCGTCGGGGATCGGGATGATCGGATTCTTGCTCTGGCTCACCTTCTTCGGCACCGAGGGGTTCGTCGAGTTGGCCACCCTGGCTGCCGCCGTCGTGATGCTCATCTGGTTCGCGACGGTCGAGCCGAATCGACTCATGGATGCCCCCCGTCAGCCCAGCGTGATGCTGTTCCTGCTCGCGGTGATGGGGTTCGCCGTCGTGTTGACGGCTGCGTTGATCATCGGCACGGGCACGTTGCTGTTCGTTGCACTACTGACGCTGGTGTCGATCGGGGTGGGCTTCGCCCGGGCCGTCGGCCACAGATACCGCCAACCGATCGAGGGAGATGATGGAGTTTCGTGACGTCGTACGACGCAGGCGGATGGTGCGGAACTACACCGGGGCCCCGGTCGATCGACAGAGCCTCGACCGGATACTCGACGCCGCTCGACGAGCTCCGAGTGCGGGCAACACGCAGGGTCAGAGCTTCGTGGTGGTCACGTCGACCGCAGGCCGTGCGCGCATCGCCGATCTGGCCGGAGAGCCCGAGTACGTCGACCAGGGCTTCGATCCCTGGATCAGCCGCGCCGGCGCCCTGATCGTCGTGTGCGTCTCCGAAACGGCCTACCACCGCCGCTACTCCGAGCCGGACAAGACCGACGCTGCCGGCAACGAGATCGAATGGCCGATTCCGTTCTGGTGGGTCGATGCGGGCGCGGCGATGATGGCGATCCTGTACGCCGCTGTCGATGAGGGCCTCGCAGCGGGCTTCCTGGGCGTCCATTCGATCGAAGACCTGGCGTCCGAGCTCCGGATCCCGTCTGACGTGACGCCGATCGGAGTCGTGACGATCGGCCATCCCGCCCCAGATCGACGGTCCGGTTCACTGTCTCGAGGCCGACGTCCGGTCGACGACGTGATCCGCTACGAGTCGTGGGAGGACTGACTCGAGAACGAGATCAGCGGAAGATAGAACCACGACCACACGCCGAGCACCGCGATGCCGATGACCACACCGATCGCCGGCGGCGCCACGAAGACGAAGTCGACGACGAGATACACCGCGGCAGCGACTGCTACGAACAAGCAGACGGTCCCGGCCAGCGCCACGTAGGCCGCCGCCCGAACGTGGCTCATGTGGTGCCGCTCGATACCCGTGAGCGGCGCCCTCACCCGCTGGTGGACGGCCGGGGCGATCAAGAGCAGTGACGCGATTGCCGCGCTCACGAACGCAACTACATAGGCCCGCTGTTGAGCGGCCGTCAGCGTGCTGATCGACGTCTGGAACGGAATCGCAAGGAGGAAGCCGAACAAGACCTGGGCGCCCGGCAAGGTCGTCCTGATCCCCTCCATGAGGGCGCGGAACCGTTGATCGGTATCGCTATCACGTCTCGGCACGGACATCGTCGGGCACGCCCTCGGGGTTGCTTCGTTGAGGACTTACCCGCTTCAGCCCATCAGAACACCATCCGAACGCCTGGACGAGCCCGAAGGCGACGAACGCGATCATCGCCCACGCTGCGTAGCGGTAGAGGCGGTCGAATTCCCGACTGGGTGGTCGAACCGGATCTGGGCTGTGCTCCGGCAGGTCGAGCACCTCGGCGGCCCTCACCAGATCCTGGTCCGCGACCATGAGTCGAACGCCCCGGCTCAGACCGAACTGGGGTTCCCATCCACCCGCATCATCTGCAAGGATGTGAGCCGGGATACCCTCGAGGTCGAGTCGTGCTCGCGCCAGTTCGGCCTCTGTTCGCGACATGAACACGGCGACTGGACTGCTCATGACGACAACCTATCGCTCTTTCCCACGTACCGGACGACCGGCGTTCAGATACCGCTCGATGTGGTCGATGTAACACTCAGAGCGCAACTCCTACTTGACTGTTGACAATGGCACACGACCCGATCTCAGATCTCAAGCGCTACGCAGCCGCTCTGGAAGCCCAGGTTTCCGGCGAGCGGTCGCGTCACGCCGCACGGGCGGCACTCCATGCTCCCGCTCCCAGGCGTACTCCTCGCCGGGCCGTGGTCGCCATTGCCGCGACCTTGTTGATGGGCGTGTCGAACGTGGCACTCGCAACCGTCGCAGACCCCGCCGTGCCCGGGGACGCCCTCTACGGTGTCGATCGGGCATACGAGCAGATCGGAGCGCTCTTCGGAAGTGAGTCCATCCATGCCGGTGAGCGAGCCTCCGAAGTGCTGGTACTCCAGGAGCGAGGCAAGTCGGCCGAAGCGCTGGCGCTCGTCCAGGAAACCCTGACACGCCTCATCGAATCCGACGATCCAGAAGCCGCCGTCGAAGAGTTCACGGCGAATCTCGGCAACAGCGTGGCGGTCAAGGCCAAGGTCGCCGAGATCCTCGATGTCGCGAAGGGCGTCGACACGACCGGCGCAGCCGTGTCCGAGATCGCACGGCAGATCGTCGATAGCATCGACCTTCCCGACAATGCGCGGGGCAACCCGGGAGGGCCGGACAATCCTGGGCCACCCGAGAACGCCGGACCACCCGAGAACGCCGGACCACCCGAGAACGCCGGACCACCCGAGAACGCCGGACCCAAGGACAACGGAAACGCACCCGAACACGCGGGACCACCCGAGAACCCCGGCAAGGGCAAGCCGGTCGAACCAGGGCAGTCAGGAGACGCGCCCTAATCTCGACCCGGATGCCCGGATCCAAGCGACAGTCCCGAATCGACGGTTCGGGATTGTTCCGCGCCTGGCCACCGAGTCCTGAACGAGTGGCCGCCGCCCGGGACGGCGACCGGATCGTGCTCGGCGAGATCCTCGAACAGGGCTTCCCCAAGCTGGTTGCGTTCTATCGAGGTTCGGGTCTGCGTCACGCCGATGCCGACGAACTGGCATCCGAAGCCCTCGAAGGGATGGTGCGCAACCTCCCCAAGCTCCGAGAGGCGGCGGCGTTCGAGGCGTGGTTCTGGTCGGTTGCGCGAAACCGATTCCGGAGCCGCCTGCGCAAGAAAGGCCGAACCGAGCGCGAACTCGAGTACGGGCCGGTCCCCGATCCGTCGGATCTGCTGATCGAGACCGAGGAACACTCGATCATCCGCGAAGCGATGAAGCAGTTGTCGGTCCGCGATCGCCAGGTCTTGTGGCTGCGCGAGGTCGAAGGCCTCACCCACGACGAGATCGCCGGCCGGATGGAGATGGCGACGGGGGCGGTGAGGGTTGCGGCGCTACGCGCGCGCCGTCGACTTGCCGACATCTACGAGGATCTGCATCCTGATCCGGACTGATGTCCGATCCCATCACCTCCGTCTCCAATCCTCAGATCAAGGACCTGGTTCGCCTGCGCGATCGACGGCACCGCGACCGGAGCGGCACGTTCATCGTCGAGGGCTACCGGGCGATCTCTCGAGCTTCCGACGCCGGTGTGGCATTCGAACGGCTCTACGTCTGTCCCGAACTGTTTCTCGGCCCCAATGAACACGCGCTGATCGCACGAGTCGCCGAGACCGGGGCCCCGGTCATCGAGGTCTCGGCGGAGCCGTTCCGCAAGGCGGCGTATCGCGATCGCCCCGAGGGCCTCCTCGCCGTCGCCCGACAGTTCGACACGTCGATCGACGCACTCGACCTCCCCGCCGAGCCAATGCTCCTGGTCGTAGAGGCGATCGAGAAACCCGGAAACCTCGGAACCATGCTGCGAACCGCCGATGCGGCCGGATGCGACGCGGTGATCGTGTGCGATCCGACCACCGATCCGTTCAATCCGAATGTCGTCCGGGCCTCGACCGGGATGCTGTTCGTGGTGCCGCTGGCGGTCGCATCGACGGATGCGACGATCGAGTGGCTGCGTCGTCATGGGATCACCACGTTCGCCACGACACCCGACACCGAAACGCTGCACACCGACGCCGATCTCTCCGGCGGGGTCGCCATCGTCGTAGGGACCGAGCAGTACGGGCTGAGCGACACGTGGCTCGAACAGGCAGACCATCGCATCCGGATCCCCATGGCCGGCGCCGCCGACTCGCTCAACGCCGCCATGGCCGCCGGCGTCACCCTCTTCGAAGCCGTGAGGCAGCGTTCCAGCCGGTAGCCGGAGGCGCCCCGGCTGGAACGCCGTAGGGGCGAAACTCGTCTCGCCCGCAGCGCACCACCGAGAGCCCCGCAGGCGCGCCGGCCGAAGTCCGAGGTTGACCGCCTCTCCGGGTTCGCAGGCTCCAGGTTTCAAGTTTCAGGTTTCAAGTTCAGGTTCCGGGCTTCGAGTTTCAGGTTCCGAGTTCCAGGTCTCACGCCCTCCGCGGACAGTCCCCAGCGAGGGGAGATGCGCACTCCGACGAAGGCTGACCGTCTCTCCAGGTCCAGGACTCAGGCCGATGGCCAGGAGCCAAGAGCCATCGAATCGAACATGTGTTCGATTAGAGTCCTCTGCGCTGGCGGAACGCCGTCGAACGAGGGAGCACACCGATCATGACGCTCGCCTATCAGTCGAGCTTCGAGGAGTTGGGAACACCGCTGTACGACGTCACGTTCTGCGTCGTCGACCTGGAGACCACCGGTGGCTCGTCGCAGGGTGATGCAATCACCGAGATCGGCGCCGTCAAGATTCGATCTGGCGAGGTGATCGGAGAGTTCCAGACCCTGGTCAACCCCGACGCCGCCATCCCGGCGTCGATCGTGGTCCTCACCGGAATCACCCAGTCGATGGTGATCGACGCCCCCCGCATCGGCGAGGTGTACCCGTCCTTTCTCGAGTTCGCAGGCGATTCGGTGATCGTCGCGCACAACAAGAGCTTCGACCTCGGCTTCCTCAATGCCGCCGCCGCACGTCTCGGGTACCCCAAGCTGGCGAACCGCTCGCTCGACACGGTGGCGCTCGCTCGACGCCTGGTGCGCCCGGAGGTGCGCAGCCTCGGGCTCAAGTCGCTGGCCGCCCACTTCCGTTCTCCGGTCACCCCCACGCACCGGGCACTCGACGATGCACGGGCGACCGTTCACGTGCTCCACGGGCTCCTGGAGCGCGCCGGAACGCTCCACGTCACCCACCTCGAAGACCTCCTCGAACTCCCCACTGCACGGGGCAACCCGCACTACGACAAGATCGACCTCGCCCGGGGACTCCCCCGCCGCCCTGGCGTCTACCTCTTCAAGGATCGACACGGCATCGTCATCTACGTCGGCAAGGCGAAGAACCTGCGGACCCGGGTGAGCTCGTATTTCTACGGCGACGAGCGTCGATCGATCGCCAACCTCCTGCGCGAGATGAAATCCGTCGACACGATCGTCACCGCCGGCGAGCTCGACGCCTCGATCACCGAGCTCCGGCTGATCCACGAGCACATCCCGCGCTACAACCGGGCGTCGAAACCGCCGAAGGCGAACCACTTCGTGACTCTCACCGCCGAGCAGTTCCCCCGCCTGTCGCTCACGAGGAAGCTGCATGACGGCAGTCCCTTCGTCCTCGGTCCGTTCCGGTCTCGTCGTTCGGCCGAGCTCGTGATGCACGCCATCTGGGATGCAACGCGGATCCGGCGATGTTCGGGCAAGCCCGGGACCCGTGGCGGCAGGTGCGCCTCCGCCCAACTCGGCGTGTCGCTGTGCCCGTGTGAGGGGTCGATCGACGAGACCGAGTATCGAACTGCGCTGTATCCACTGCAGCGGGCAGTCGAGGGAGACCCTTCGGCGATGCTCGACCCGCTGATCGACCGGATGCGGGCCCACATGCTGGCGCTGCGCTACGAGGAGGCGGGCTGGGTGCGGGATCGGTACCGAGCATTGGCGGCGGCGTTGGAGCGGCGTCGGGAATGGCAGGAGCTCCAGGCGGTGGGAACGCTGGAGGCGTGCGACAACACCGGCGAGTGGGTGTCGATCGCCGGAGGCGCGCACGTGCGCTCATGGAACGAGAAGGAGGGACGCCCCTTGATGGCGGTTGCGGACGCTCCGGTGCCGACCGCAGTGCCGCCGACCGTGGGAGTCGCCGCGGAGGCGAGGTTGCTGTGGAAGTGGCTCGGCCGTAAAGGTACCCGGATCATGACCGCCGACGGCCGCCTCCCGGACCTGGCCCCACGCATCCAGCCCATCGCAGAGCTCTGAGTACGTTCTTGTGACGGAAACGTCGATATTCCATGCATTCCCGTCACAAGAACGGAGTCAGGCGGGGCGGGGTTCCTTGGGGAGGCCGAGCATCATCTCGCCGATGATGTTGCGCTGGATCTGGTTGGTGCCGGCGTAGATCGTCCCGGCTCGGGCATTGAGGAACACGGTCTGCCACGAAGCCGGCGAGTTCGGCGCCCCCGCATCGTCGGTGCGGAACGCCGATGCGGGCTTGCGGCCCACGTTCACCAGGCCGTCCACACCGAGGATGTCCATCGCCAGCTCGGTCACCTCTTGGTGGTACTCCGACCACCAGATCTTCGTCACCGCCGCATCGGGACCAGGGGCGTGTCCCTTGGCGAACCTGGTGAGCTGGGTGTAGCCCATGTACTTCATGATCTCGACCTTCTCGTACGCCCTCACGAGGCGTTCGCGGATGTCGGGGTCGTCGGTTCGACCCAGTTCCTTGGCGTACTCGACCAGGCGGTCGAGCTCAGCCTTGAATTGGATCGGCAGGATGGCGGCGTCTTCTCCCCGCTCGAACCCGAGCAGGGCCATGCAGACCCGCCAGCCGTCGTTGACGGCACCGATCACGTAGTCCTTCGGTGCCCGGGCGTCGGTGAAGAAGACCTCGTTGAACTCGGACTCTCCCGACAGCATCTTGATCGGCCGGACTTCGACGCCGGGCTGATCCATGGGGACGAGGATGAAGGTGATGCCCCGGTGTTTCGGGGCCTCGGGATCGGTGCGGCAGACCACGAAGATCCAGTTGGCGAGGTGCCCGGCCGACGTCCAGATCTTCTGGCCGTTGATGACCCACTCGTCACCGTCGAGCACCGCACGCGTCTTGACGTTGGCCAGGTCCGATCCGGCGTCGGGCTCCGAATACCCCTGGCACCACACGTCCTCGCCCGACAGGATCCGCGGAAGGAAGTGCTGCTTCTGCTCCTCGGTCCCGATGTGCAGGATCGTGTTGCCGAGCATGCCGATCGAGAAGGCGTCGTTGAGACCGCCGGACGGAACACCCGCCTTGGCGAACTCCTCGACCACGGCGATCGCTTCGATCTCGTCGAGGCCGCGCCCGCCGTACTCGGTCGGCCACTTCAGCCCGAGCCATCCGCCGTCGGAGAGCTTTGCCCGCCAGTCGAGCATGAACGTGAGGTAGTCGTCGCCTTCGAGGGTTCCGGTCCCGCCCCAGTTCTCGGGGAGGTTGTCATCGAGCCAGGTTCGGACCTCGGCTCGCAGCTTCTCGGCGGATTCGGGATACGTGAAGTCCATGACGCTCCTCGGGACGAGCCGTGGTGTTCGGCGGCTGACGGTTCTTGAAGACTGACTCCAAATCTAGTCGGAAGGCGGCGATTGGCCGTTGGCTGCTGGCCCGTCAGCGACAAGCGCGTCGAGGAGTCCGATCGAGCCAGCTCGTCGTTGCGTAAAGGCGCACCGAGAATGTTGAGCGGTTCGTTCCGCTCGACGATCACTTGGCGAGGTATCGGATGGCGTCGGACACCTCGAACCGGCCTTCGTAGAGGGCCCGGCCGACGATCACGGCCTCGCATCCGAGACGCTGGATGACGTCGAGATCCTGGAGTTGGCCGACTCCACCGCTGGCGATGACCGAGAATCCGCCATGCCGGAGGGCGCTGAGCAGGACGTCGGTGGAAGGCCCCTCCATGGTCCCGTCCCGCTCGATGCCGGTGACGAGCAGGCGGCTGATGCCTGCTGCAGAGAGGCCTTCGAGCACGTCGGTGAGGTTCTTGCCCTCGTCGAGCCAACCTGCACCGGTCGCCTTCCCTCCCCGCACGTCGACCGCCGCGACGACACGAGCCGGATCGGGGATCCTGCCGAGGATCTCGGGATCCCAGACCGCGGCGGTTCCGAGGACGACGCGCCGGGCCCCGGCCTCGAGTGCTCGATCGGCTAGTTCGGTCGTGCGGATGCCGCCGCCGACCTGGAACGCCACACCGGCGTCGGCGAGCCGCCGCCACAGGGACTCGTCCGGGGCTCCGGAGCGCGCACCTTCGAGATCCACGACGTGCACCAGTTCGGCTCCCTGGCGCATCCACTCGAGCGCCTGGGCGACCGGATCCTCCGCGTAGACGGTGACCCGCTCGTAGTCGCCGTGCATCAGTCGTACGACCTTGCCGTCGAGCACATCTACGGCGGGAATGATCTGGAGCATGCACACCTCCGGGTCTCGACCTCGGACAGCGAACCGACTGTCTCGATGTTGCAACGCGCTAAAACACTAGTACAGTGCCGTTTTCGGACACCACCACCACGGTAGAGCATCCATGACGATCCCCGACGACGACTGGCAGACCGCAACCACCGACGAGCTCCTCGCAACCATCGTGAGGCTCGAGACGGTCGACGAGGCCGCTGCGTTCATGCGCGACCTCTGCACCCGGAAGGAACTCGAGGAGATGTCCCACCGCTGGGAGGCGGTGAAGCTACTCGACGAGGGAATCCCCTACCGGGAGATCTCCGATCGAACCGGCCTCTCGACCGCCACGATCACCAGGATCAACCAGTGGCTCCAGCACGGGACGGGCGGCTATCGCTCGATGCTCTCGAAGATCGAGGAATCCACATGACCTTCTCCCTCGCAGTGCCCAACAAGGGCAGGCTCAAGGAACCATCCGTCCGGCTGCTCACCGACGCCGGACTGCGATTCGAGACCACCGATCGGGCGCTCTCGGTGCCGGTGCGCAACGTCGACATGGAGCTGCTGTTCGTCCGAACCGACGACATCGCCGAACTCGTGTCCGACAAGGTGGCCGATGCCGGCATCACCGGCGTAGATCTCATCGCCGAGCACGGGAACGGGCTGCACACCCTCGTCGAGCTGGGATACGGCCACTGCCGGCTCGCCGCTGCGGTCCCCAACCAATCCCCGATCGAGAAGGTCGACGAGTTCGGCGGCCTGAAGGTCGCAACCGCACACCCCAACGCCACCAGGCGGTTCTTCTCGGACCGCAACATCGACATCGACGTCATCGAACTGCGCGGCTCCGTCGAGGTCGCCACCAAGATCGGGGTGGCCGATGCGATCGTCGACCTGATCTCGACCGGATCGACCATGCGCGTCAACGGCCTGCGGCCGGTCGGAACACTCATCGAGTCCCAGGCCGTCCTCATTTCGCGTTCGGAGAACCAGGCCTCACCGGAGGTGCAGCAGGTCGCCACCGCCATCCGTGCGGTCGTGGCGGGCAGGAACAAGCGCTACCTCCTGCTCAACGCTCGGCGGGACTCGATCGAGACGATCACCGAGCTGATCCCCGGGCTGAACTCGCCGACAGTCGTCCCGCTCGCGCACACCGACATGGTGGCGATCCATTCCGTCGTCGACGCCGCCGACATGTGGAGCCTGCTCCCCCAACTCGAACGAGCCGGAGCCTCCGGCATCCTCGTTCTCCCGATCGAACAACTCGTCCCATGACAGGCCGACTGAAACGCCTCGAGCTCACGACCATGAGTCGAAGGGATCGAACGATGATGCTCCGGCGTTCGGCCGTGCCCGACGGCGAGGTGCGCCGGATCGCAGCGGAGATCTGCGATGACGTGGCAGCCCGGGGAGACGATGCGGTTCGCGAACACGGACAGCGTCTCGGCGGAGGCTTCCGTAGGGTCACCGACGCCGAGATCGACGCGGCGGTGGCCGACATCGACATGACGGTCATCGAGGCGATCGAGGCGGCCGTGACGAACGTCCGCGCCTACCACACCGCCCAGATCCCACAGGATCTCGATTTCGAGACGGTGCCGGGTGTCATGATCCGTCGCAGGTGGACGCCGATGAGCCGAGTGGGCTGCTACGTGCCGGGAGGCAAGGCCGCCTACCCGTCGACCGTGATCATGACGGTCGTGCCGGCGAAGGTCGCCGGGGTCGCCCAGGTCGTCGTCTGTACACCCGAGTCGCCGGACGGAACGCTGAGCCCGGCGATGCTCGCCGCCTGCCGGCTTGCGGGAGCAGATGAGGTGTGGGCGATGGGCGGTGCGCAGGCAATCGCAGCCCTCGCCTATGGAACCGAGAGCGTCGACCCGGTGGAGACCATCGTGGGCCCGGGGAACTCGTGGGTGACGGCCGCCAAGCTCGCGGTCTACGGTGTGTGCTCGATCGACCTTCCCGCCGGCCCATCCGAGGTCCTCGTTCTCGCCGACCACACCTCCGAGGCCCGCCTCGTCGCCGTCGATCTCCTGTGTCAGGCGGAACACGGCCCCGACTCCCCAGCCGTCCTCGTGACCACCGATCCCGGCCTCATCGACCGGGTCGAGGCCGAGCTCGACCGTCTGCTGCCGACGCTCGACCGGGCCGGCATCCTCGAGCAGGCCCTGGAGGACCACGGCTGGGCCGTGACGGCCACCGACCTCGCCGACGCCATCGCCTTCGCCAACGAATACGCCGGTGAGCACGTGTCCATCGCCACCGAGGATCCCGCAGAGGTCGCCAAGCAGGTGACGTCGGCGGGCTCGGTCTACATCGGCCGCTGGGCGCCCGAGTCGGCGGGCGACTACGCAACCGGCGCCAATCACGTGCTCCCCACCGGCGGCCTCGCAGCCGCCTGCGGCCCGCTCTCGGTGGAGGACTTCGGGTCGTGGCGCCAGGAGCAACACCTCACGAGGGACGGCTTGAGAGCCATCACCGACACCATCACCACACTCGCCACCGCCGAGGGCCTGACGGCCCACCGCTTGGCGGCGCTGATCCGATTCGAAGACGAGGAGCAATCGTGACCCGCAACGCAACCGTGACCCGAAAGACCAAGGAGACGGACGTCGAGATCTCCGTCGATCTCGACGGGACGGGTGCCACCAGCATCGACACGGGCGTCGGCTTCTTCGACCACCTGCTCACGTCGCTCGGCCACCACTCGCTCATCGACCTCGACGTCCGGTGCGTCGGAGACCTCCAGATCGACGACCACCACTCGGTCGAAGACACGGCCATCGTGCTCGGCCAGGCGCTCGCGGAAGCGCTCGGGGACCGTTCAGGCATCCAACGGTACGGCGACGCCACAGTGCCGATGGACGAGGCGACCGCCACGTGCGCGGTCGACGTCGGCGGCCGTTCCTACGCAGTGATCGACGTTCCCTTCCGACAGGAGATGATCGGGAACCTGTCCACCCAGAACGTGCCGCATGCACTCGAGGCGCTCGCCTTGAGCGCCGGATTCACGCTCCACCTCTCCGCTTCGGGCAGCAACGACCATCACGTCGCAGAGGCTGCGTTCAAGGCGCTGGCGCGCTCGCTGCGGGCGGCTGTGTCGATCGACGACCGTCGGATCGGTTTCGCTTCGACCAAGGGATCCACGTGAGGCCGACGATCGCCGTCGTCGACCACGGTGCGGGCAACCTGGTCTCGATCGGCCAGGCCCTGGCCCGAGCGGGAGCAGAGGTCGTGATGGCCACGAAGCCCTCGGATCTCGTAGGCGTCGACTCGGTAGTCCTGCCCGGCGTGGGCGCGACCAAGACCGTGATGGATGGGATCGACGCGGCCGGCCTCCGGGAGCCGCTCACCAGCCTCGACGTGCCGATGTTCGGGATCTGCGTCGGCATGCAGGTGCTGTTCGACTCCTCGGACGAAGACGACGCCGACTGTCTGGGGCTCATCCCGGGTGTCGTGCGGAAACTCCGCAACACCCCGTCGCTCCCCCACATCGGTTGGAACGACCTCACGATCGAACGTCCGGATTCGCTGTTCGCAGCCGTTCCGAACGAGCCCGTCTACTTCGTCCACTCCTATGCGCCGGAGCCGACCGACCCCGCGACCATCGTCGCCACCTCTGAACACGGCGAGCGTTTCGTCGCCGCCGTTCGGTCGGGATCCATTTCGGGGACCCAGTTCCACCCGGAACGGTCGGGACGCGTGGGCCTGGCGATCATGGCGAACGTGGTGGCCGAAGCGTCTCGGGTCAGCGCGTGACGCTCCGCAGGCGCATCATCCCCTGCCTCGACGTCCGCGACGGCCGGGTCGTCAAAGGGGTCAACTTCGTGAACCTCACCGACGAGGGCGATCCCGTCGAACTCGCGGCGAGGTACGCCGCCGAGGGCGCCGACGAGATCTGCTACCTGGACATCTCGGCCGCCCCGGAGGGCCGGTCGACCCTGCTCGACGTGGTTCATCGCACCGCCGAGAACGTCTTCGTCCCGCTCACCGTCGGCGGCGGCATCCGGACGTCGGACGACATGAAAGCCGCCCTCCGAGCCGGTGCGGACAAGGTCGGGGTCAACACCGCCGCAGTAGAGCGACCCGAGCTCATCCGGGAGTGCGCTACCCGATTCGGGAACCAGTGTGTCGTGCTTGCGATCGATGCGCGTCTCGACCAGAACGGCGTCTTCGAGGTCGTCGTCAAGGGTGGACGCGAGCCAACCGGCCTCGACGCCATCGAGTGGGCGCGACGCGGTGTGGAGTTGGGTGCGGGCGAGATCCTGCTGACGTCGATGGACCGTGACGGCACCAAGGACGGATTCGATCTGCCGCTCACCCGGGCGATCGCGGATGCGGTCGACGTCCCGGTGATCGCTTCGGGAGGCGCGGGAACGACCGCTCACTGCGTCGACGCCGTCCTCGAGGGACACGCCGACGCCGTGCTGGCGGCGTCGATCTTCCACCGGCGCGAGATCGAGATCTCGACCGTCAAAGCGGACATGGCGGCCGCAGGCATCCCGATGAGGGAGGTGGCATGAGGGCCGCGGACGACCCCGGCCTTCGGTACGCCGAAGACGCGCTGATCCCGGCGATCGTCCAGGACGCTCGCACCCGCCGGGTGCTGATGCTCGGCTACATGGACCGAGAGGCGCTCGATGCGACACGGTCCACCGGGTTCGTCCACTTCCATTCCCGAAGCCGGGACGAACTGTGGAAGAAAGGCGAGACGAGCGGAAACACGCTCGCCGTCGAATCGATCTCGGTGGACTGCGACGGCGACGCCCTGCTGATCCTGGCCGAGCCTGCCGGCCCCACCTGTCACACCGGCGCTCAGAGCTGTTGGGACACCGAGCCGTCCGATCGAGAGCCCGGCTTCGCCGACCTGGAGGCGCTGTGGGCGACGATCTCGTCGCGTGCCACCGAACGCCCTGACGGCTCGTACACGACGAAACTGCTCGACGATCCGGACCTGGCCGTCCGCAAGGTCACCGAGGAGGCCACCGAGGTGCTGATGGCGGCCAGGGATCACCGACGGGGCGATGCAACCGCAGAGCGACTGTCGGAAGAGATGGCGGACCTGATGTACCACCTGCTGGTGGTCGCCGCCGAGCGACAGATCTCACCCGCACTGATCCTCGACGAACTCCGCTATCGCCGCCGGTAGGGATCGCGCTCGCCTGGCGGCTCGCACGAGTCCCGTCATCGGTCACGTGGTACCAATCTCAGGGGTTCACTCGAGTCAGTGCGCTCTGGTGACGGGGCGCCAGACGGACTCGAGCCGGAGAACTGCGCCCGAACAACCATCCCCCGGTGTCACAAGAACGAAACGAGCGAGTAGATGTCCCTCAGAGCGCTGCCGCCGCGAACCAGGCGCACGACCGTCGTTCTTGTCACTCCGCTTCCCTTGAGGGTTCAAGCCAGTCGAGAGCCATTGCGAGCTGCGCAACAAGAACTCCTTCCGAGCACTTAAGCCCGTTCCTCGCCCGACCACTGACCGGCCCCACCGGCACCTGAGACCTGTGGCCGGCCACTTGGAACTTGGAACTTGGAACGTCACACCGCGTCGGCGTAGAACTCCGCGATCGCGGTGGTGAACTCGGCCCGGGAGGATTCCCAGGCGTAGAACATGTGCCCGCCGCCGAAGTGACGGACGGTGAGCCGGTCGGCCATCGAGTCGTCGAGCCGCATCAGGTTCCGAAGCCGGTCCGACGAGTAGTACGGCGTCACGAGGTCGTGTCGGCCGTGGGTGATGAACGCCTTCATATGCGGGTTGAGTGCCATGCCGAAGCGGAAGTCGTCGGTGGACCCCATCGCACCGGCGAGCGCATGACGCTGCTTGTCGACCTTCCAGTCGGTGTTCACTTCCAGGCTCAGCACCGTGTATTCGCGATCTGTGTCGATGCCGATCTCCGAACGGATCATCCGGTTGATGGCGGCTCCGAACGCCCCTCCGTACCCGGCGAGCGTCGGATCGGGCCCCTGGAACGGCTCACGGTCCGGGAAGGGATCGACCGCGGTGATCGTCGCGTCGTACAAGCCGACCACCTTGCGCTCGTCTCGGAGCAGCTCCCGGACGAACGTCGTGATCGGGATCCGGCCATCGGCTCGGGTCACGAACTCGACACTCAGACCGATCAACGCTGCGAGCCTGGCGAGAACTCGGGATCGGTCGACCGGGGGCATTGCGGCACCCCTGGTGAGGAACGACGCGTAGTCCCCGGTTGCGAACTCCTCGGCGTCCGCGAGCACGGTGGCGAGTTCGGCATCCGCTTCGAACGCCCGAGACCGGCCGTGGTGCACTGCTGCCGCCGCCATCGTCGGGAGGGCGTCGATCCACGGCAACACGTCGTAGTCGGTGGCGGTGAGCGTGGCGAACTCGAGTGCAGGCGAGATGAGGATCGCGCCGTTGAGTCCGATGCCCGTGTGCTCCTGGAGTTGTCGCACCAGCTTGCCGACACGAAAGCCGCCGTAACTCTCGCCGGCGATGAAGACCGGCGAGCCCCAGCGCTTGTGCCGTGACAGCCACTTGCTCATGAACTCGGCCATCGCCTCGAGGTCGCGGTTGATCCCGAAGTACTCCTTCGGGTCGGCTGCGTCCTTGTCCTTCTTCTTCTCTTCGCCGTTGGCGTCCTGCTCGATGATTCGGCTGAACCCCGTCCCGACCGGGTCGATGAACACGACGTCGGTGAACGCCAGCCATGAAGACTCGTTTTCGACGAGCTCGACCGGCATCGGGGGGATGCTCCCGTCGACCGGGAAGCCGACCCGTCGGGGACCGACCGTTCCCATGTGCAGATAGGCCGACGACGCGCCCGGGCCGCCGTTGAACACGAACGTGACCGGCCGGTCGGTGTGGTCGGCTGCCACGTATGAGATCGAGAAGACCTCGGCGGCCGGCTTGTCGTTCTTGCGCAGCACCATCCACCCGGCCGACGCCGTATACGAGATCGACTCTCCATCGGCAGACGTCCAGGTCTGTTCGACCTCCGCTCCGGCGGGTGGGGTGTGATCCTTCTTCGGGGTTTCGGCTTCACTCATCCGGGCGACGCTAGCCAGGCGGTACCTACATCGGGCATGCGACTCACCATGGTTCGCCCACCAGATCCATCAGCTCGTGGAGCGACGCCTCGTCGACTTCGACGACGCCACGCTTCAGCGCGGCGTCACGTTTGGAGAGGCTCCGCTCGCCCGGAATGCGTACTTCGCGGTTCGAGGTCATCGGTGTCGCCCTGAGGCGATCCAGGATCGCCGATGCTTCAGCCTGGATCGCTGCCGGGTCTCCGAGCAACCCGGTGGAGAACGCCACGAAGACGTGACCCCACACGTCGTCTGGCCCAACCGGAGCTGCCGCAGAACCAGCGAGCGCGCCAGCCATCACCTCGACCGCCATCGCCAGACCGAGTCCCTTGTGCCCACCGAAGGTCAGCAACGAACCACCGTTCAGGACCTCTCCAGGCTGCTGCGTCGGGTTGCCTTCGTGATCGACGGCAACGCCCGGTGGGAGCGTTTCACCTGCCGCATCGGCTTCGAGGATGTCACCGAAGGTGATCGCCGACGTGCCGATGTCGATGACGAACGGGTGCGGCTCGGCAGGGATGCCGATGCTGAACGGATTCGTACCCAGCATCCGTGCCTGTCCTCCGGGCGGCGTCGCGAACGCGAGCGTGTTTCCCGAGACGAACGACACCAGCCCGGCTCGGGCCAGACGGTCGACGTAGTAGGTCAGACTTCCCGAGCTGGAGCCGCTGCCGACGGCCGTCACGACGGCGAACCCGTGCTCGGACGCGAGGTCGAGCACCACCTCGATGGCGACCGAGGCCACCAGCATCCCGGGCCGTCCCTCGACTCGGGCGGCCGTCGGAGCCGTTCGACGAACCACCGGATCGAGGCCGGGTCGCTCGTCGACCGGTCCCTTCCTGCCAGGCAGCAGTCGGATGATGCCGTGGGTCGAACGCCCGGACAGTTCGCCGAACATCACGACATCGGCCATCCGTTCGGCCTGGGACGACCCGAACACCTGCGACAGCCGGGCGAGGACGAGCGATCGAAGTCGCCCGATGTCGACCGTGACCGTCATGCGATCGCAGCCTACGATTGCCTCACATGGCGACGTCGCGGCAGAGAAGACCTTGTCGATCGAGACTCGCACGACGACCTCGCCCGGGAACGCCGTTGCGCGCTCCGTACTCCTCGGCCCGGTCCGCCCCCATGTATCGGCCGCCGATGTCCGTGGCGATCTCCAGAAGCTCGGGGTCGGCGTCGGTGAGGGTGGCGACACCTTCGATGGTCACGAACGAGTACGGCGGCGCCTGGTCGTCGACGGTGACGGCAACCCTCGGCTCGCGTCGCATGTTCTGTGCCTTGACCGACGAGCTGTGCGTGTTGAACACCAGGTGGTCGTCTCGCAGGGTGAACCAGATGGGGACGACGTGGGGCCGCCCATCGTCGCGCACCGTCGCCAGCTTTCCCGTCCTCGTGCCGGTGAGGAGAAATGCCTTGATCTCCTCGAAGGTCATGTCACGCATTCGATGCTCCCAGTGGTTGCGGTGTACGACACAACCCGTCAGAGCTGCAACAATTCCGCCCGTGCGAAACCTGACGATCATCGCTGTCATGACGTTCGGCCTCGTCCTCGGCGCGTGTACCGGTAGCGAGGCTGAACCGGCAGACGGTGCGCTCCCCGTCACCAACGCCGCCGATTTCGAGCAACTGCTGGCAGATTCGGAGTCCCCGATGGTGGTGAATCTGTGGGCCTCGTGGTGCATACCCTGCCGCTCCGAAGCCCCACTCCTCACCGAAGCCCACCGTCAACTCGGGGACGAAGTCAGATTCATCGGCATCGCAACCCAGGACAACCAGGTGGATGCGGAGGCCTTCGTGGCCGAGTTCTCCATGACCTTCGAGAACTACTTCGACAGAAGCGGTGAGGTGAAGGGCTGGATCGGCAGCCTCGGCCTTCCGACCACGTTCTTCGTGGCGCCCGGCGGCGAGGTCGTCTCGACGGTCTTCGGCATCATCGACGAGCGCAGCCTCGCCCTGGAGATCGACGAACTGCTCAGCCGCTGATGGAGTTCACGCTGCTCGGAGCGGCGCTGACCGGTGCGCTCGGGATCTGGCTGGGTATTCGGCTGCCAGGGATCCGCTCTCGGGCAGAGACGGTGGAGCGACCCTGGGACGTGCTGGTGGGGGCCGCCGCGATCGGCGTCTTCTCGGGAAGGCTGGTCGAGATGATCACGGTGGGCGTGAACCCGCTGACCAATCCGTTCGATGTGATCCTCGTGCGCGGCGGGGTGGACACGGTTGCCGCCTCGGTCGCGGCGCTGGTGACGCTCGCATGGGTGTTTCGGGACGATCTCACGACCCTCGACATCGTTGCGCCGGCAGCGCTGCTCGGGCTCGCAGGCTGGCACGCCGGCTGCCTCTGGACGGGATCGTGCCTCGGTGCCGCCACCGGAGGCGACTGGGGCTTCACGCTGCCGGGCAGCCTTGTGGGACGACATCCCACCGAGCTGTATGCAGCTGTCGCACTCGCCGTGTTCGCCGTCGTGACTGCTCGCCCTCGGACTCCATTCGTGGCCACGGGGCTTGCGCTGGCCGCCGCAGGTGCGGTCCGGGCTGCGACCCAGCCGATCCGCCCTTCACTCACCGGGGGGCCGATGTGGGCGTACCTCACCGCGATCGCACTCGGATCGGCGGTGGCCATCGGTGGGCACCGCTGGGCTCGGCGGCGACCGCAGGTCAGCTCCGGGCCCTGACCGACGCGGTCTTCGGCAGGGTCACGGCGACGCGCCCGCCCGGGCCGTCCTCGATCGCGATGCCACCGCCGTGGGCGGACACGATTCCTTTGGCGATCGCCAACCCGAGACCCGCACCGCCTGCCCGGGACGGATCGGCCGTCACGAATCGATCGAACGCCGTGTCGCGAACCGACGGATCGAACCCTGGGCCCTCGTCGATCACACGCAGCACGGCCCTGTCTGTATCCGTGACGATGTCGACGGTGACGATGCCACCCTTCGGGGAGAAGCGCACGGCGTTGTCGATCAGGTTCCTCACGACCCTGCTGATCGCCAAACCGTCGGCATCGACCTCGGTCGACCGATCCGCCGTGGTTCGGATCGACACCCCGAGCCTGGAGGCGAACGCCGTCGCCGCCTCGACGGCTCCATCCGCCAACTCGATCAGATCGATCGGCTCGGGTTTCAACTCCAGGCGACCCGCCTCGAGTTTCGAGAGGAGAAACAGATCATCGACCAGACGGGCGAGGTGTTCGGTGTCGTTGGCGATCCCGCGAAGGTACTGCTGTGGGTCACTGGCGAGTCCGTCTTCGAGCGCCTCGATCGAGGCCTTCATCGATGCGAGCGGCGACCGGAGATCGTGGCCGACGGATGCGAGGAAGATGCGGCGTTCCTCTTCGGCCGCCTCGAGCCGGTCGGCCATCTCATCGACCGCCGTGGCTGCCATACCCAACTCGTCGCGTCGCTCGACTCCGGTTCGAGCGGTGAGATCACCGGATGCGATCTTCCTGGCGGTATCACCCAATCGATCGAGGTCGGCTCCCATGGAACTCCCGATGGCGACCGCCAGCGATACACCGAGCGCGGTCCCCAGTGCGAGCGCGAGCAACACGAGATTTCGGTCGTGGTCCGAGAGGAACATCGTCTGCGCGGCGAGCAGCACCGTGACACCCGTGACGACGCCGACCCCGATGCTCGCCACCTGCACCGCGAGTTGAAGCGAGCCGTACCGCATCCGGCGCCCGACGACGAACATCAGCACGGTGAGCGCGGCGGCGGCCCCGTAGATCGAGCCGAGCACGACCCGCTCCTCGGCGCTCGGCTGCATCGCCGTCTCAGTGACCACGAGGCCGACGACGACGAGGCCGATCGCGACGACGATCAGCCGCCTCATGGTTCGAAGCGATAGCCGACCCCCCAGACGGTGGTCAACCACCTGGGTTCCTTCGGGTCGGTTTCGATCTTGGTGCGGATGCGGCGGATGTGGACCGTGACGGTTGCCGGATCCTGCCAGTCGGAGGAGGAATCCCACACCTGCTCGAGCAGTTGGTTGCGGCTGAACACCTGCCGTGGATGTGAGGCGAGATGGAAGAGCAGATCGAACTCCTTGGCCGTCAGATCCACCGGATCGCCATCGACCGTGACCTCCCGCGTGGCGTGATCGAGGGTGATGCCGTCGTACTCGAGCGACGTCGACTCCGGGACCTGGCTGGCACCTGATCGGCGAAGGACCGAGCGCACCCGTGCGACCAGTTCCCGAGGCGAGAACGGTTTTGTGACGTAGTCGTCGGCGCCGAGCTCCAGACCGAGGATCTTGTCGGTTTCCTCGGATCGGCTGGTCAGGAGGATCACCGGTGTGTCGCCTCGGTGCCGGAGGTCGGCGAGCAGATCGAGCCCGGACTCGGCCGGGAGCATGACATCGAGGATCACCAGGTCCGGGTCGAGAGCATCGAGTTGGGCGCGGGCCGCTTCGACGCTTGCGACGTCGGTCACCCGAAACCCGTCACGCTCGAGATAGGCGACGACGATCTCGCGCACCCTGGGTTCGTCGTCGACCACCAGCACGCGTTGAGATCTGACCATCGATGGCCAATCTAGGCCTGGTCGCTCGTTCTGGCGCTCCTGCCGCGCCGAGTTTCGAGTGAGTTCATCGGCTCCGAGCGACCGTAGACTTTCCCGCACCGTGAACTCCGCACTCGTCTCTCTTCGCGGTGTCGGGGTCCGCTTCGGCCCGACACCGGTCCTCACCGGAATCGACCTCGATCTCGCCGACGGCGAAGCGATCGGAGTGACCGGCCCGAACGGGGCGGGAAAATCGACCCTGCTCGCCGTGATCTCGACCCTCCTCTCGCCGACCGAGGGCTCGGTGGCGCTGTTCGGCGGCCCGGTTCAGCGTCGTGACCTCCTGCAGGTACGACGGAACATCGGCATGTCGGCGCACGAGCCGGGCCTCTACCCCGAGCTCACGCTGCTCGAGAACCTCGAACTGGTCGAACGCCTGACGGGCGACGTGGCCATGTCGGCGATGCAGGCACTCGACGTGGTCGGGCTCGCCGGCGCAGCGCATCGCCGCTCGAGCGCAGCCTCCGCCGGAATGCAGCGACGGACCGATCTCGCCCGTCTGATCATGACCAGGCCTCGGCTGATCCTCCTCGATGAGGCCCACGCCGGTCTCGATGCCGCTGCGCGTGACATCGTGGACAGGTTGATCCACCGCACGTGTGATGCCGGTGGCGGAGCCGTCGTCGTCTCCCACGATCGTTCGGTCCTCGCCCGCTCGCTCGAGCGAATCGTCGAGGTTCGGGCCGGAGCGCTGACGTGAACCGGCGCAGTGGCTTCTGGACGCAGACGTTCGCCATCGCCAGACGCGATCTCATGATCGAGTCACGCGGTGGCGAGGTGTTCGGTGTCGTCCTTCCATTCGCCGCCGTTGCGGTGTTCGTCGTGCCGCTCGCCACCGATGCGCTCGCAACACGACTCGACCAGCTGGCATTCCCGGTGTTCTGGCTGGTCGGACTGTTGTTCGGCATGCAGGTGGCACTGCGTCAGACGGGCACCGAGACGCTGATCCAGCGACGAACACTGGCACTCCTCGGCATCGATCCAGCAGCGCGCTTCGCCGGCCGGAGCCTGGCCGCAGCGGCGCTCACCACCGGCGTGATGATCGTCATCGCTCCGCTCGTCGTGCTGTTCTACGACCCGCGGGCGATCCCTGCCATCGGTCCGTCGTTCCTCGCCGTCGTCGGGTTCTCCGTCGGGCTCTCGATGCTCTCCACACTCGCCGGCGACGTCACCGTCGGCCTTCGCACCCGATCGAGCCTGGCCCCGCTGATCGTCGCGCCCATCTCCGTGCCCTTGCTCATCGGGGCCAGCCAGACGCTGGAATCGTTGATTCTGGACCGCAGTACCATGGCACCAGCCTTGCTGCTCACCGTCACGGTGCTCTCAATCGCGGTGACGGGGGTACTGACCGCTCCAGCGTTGGAGGATGCCACGACATGACGAAACGCATGGTTCTGCCCGGGCTCTCGGCCGTGGCGATCGTCTACGCCCTGTGGCTTGCGCTCGAGTCGTCGCCCGACGTGTTTCAGGGCGACTTCGTCCGCATCATGTACGTACACGTCCCTTCGTCGTGGCTGGCATTCCTCGCCTTCGGAGTCACGGCGCTCGGATCGGCGCTCTGGCTGTGGCGCAGGACGATCGTCTGGGACAGGATCGCGGAAGCATCCGCCGAGATCGGCGTCGTCTTCACGACGCTGGCGATCCTGACCGGGGCGATCTGGGGAGAGCCGGTGTGGGGGACCTACTGGGACTGGGGTGACGCCCGGATGGCTTCGACGGCCCTGATGCTGTTCGTCTACCTCGGCTATCTCGCGCTCCGCAGGGCGACTCCGGATCCGGTTGCCCGAGCCAAGCGCTCGTCGATCCTCGGCCTGATCGCCGTGGTCCAGGTTCCGCTGGTGTATTTCTCGGTCAGCTTCTGGCGCACCCTCCATCAGGGGATGACCGTTCGACCCGATGGCATCCAGATGGACGGATCGATGCTCGCCGCCCTCTTGGGCGGGCTTGCGGCGTTCACGCTGCTGTACCTGGCTCTCATGGTCGAACGCGTGCGTCTCGCCAGGATCGAAGACGAAAACACGCTGTCCGACAGCGTGACCGCCGGAACGGCCGTGACCGCACCCAACCTGGATGGCATCTCGTGAACGACCCATTCGTCCTCGGCTCGTACATGGCCACGTACGGGCTCATCGCCGTGTATGCGATCTCCCTCGCCGTGAGGATTCGCCGGGCCAAACGCGGAGGCTGATGTGAAGAACGCCAAGTTCGTGATACCTGCCCTGCTGGGGATCGTCGTGGCGACGTTCTTCCTGGTCCAGTCGGCGTCCGGCGACTTCGAGTACTACCGGTACACCTCGGAGGTGGACCGCACCCAGTTCACGGACGGAGTCAGATTCCGTCTCGCCGGTAGCGTCGTTCCGGGCACGATCACCGAGACCGTCGAGGCATCCGTCTTCCAGATCTCCGACGGGCTCGAGACGGTCGACGTGCGTCTGCTCAACACGCCACCACCGCTGTTCGACGCAGAGGTCGAGGTGCTGTTGGAGGGTGCGTTCGAAGGCGACGTCTTCGTCGCCGACGATGCCGTGATCCGCCACGAGGCCGAGTACGAGGCACCGCCAACCGGCACCGACGTGGGGAACTGAGTGTTCTCACTCTTCGGGACCCTCGCGATCCTGGCCGGCGTCGGTTCTTCTGCCGCACTGCTCGTTCAGTCCGTCAAGGCTGCTCGGTCGGACGAGGCCGCCGAACGAGCCGATCTCCGCCCGATGTCCGTGGCGCTCCTCGGATCGGGAATCGCTGCGATGCTCGTGTTGGAGCTCGCATTGATCTTCGACGATTTCACGGTCTCCTACGTTGCCAACCACCACTCGGTCACGACGCCGTTCCCGTTCAACATCGCCACGGCGTGGGCGGCGCTGGAAGGCTCGATCGTCTTGTGGTGTCTCGTGCTCAGCGCCTTCACGTGGTTCGTGTTCCGCAGCCAGGAACGAAGCCGCGACCGCCTCGGGGCCGGCGCATTGGCCGTCATGGCGCTGGTGTCGTTGTTCTTCTTCTCGTTGATGATCACCGTCTCGAACCCCTTCGAGACCTGCATCGAGGCAGGGGCACGCAGTTGCGTCACATCCAGCCCGATCCCCTTGGTGGGCGCCGACGCCCCGGCAGACGGGAACGGACCCAATGCACTGCTCCAGAACCACATCCTCATGGCCGCCCACCCGCCGCTGTTGTACGTGGGCTACATCGGCCTCACCGTCCCTTTCGCCTTCGCGATGTCCGCGCTGGCGATCGGCGTGCCGGGACCGGAGTGGCTCCGCCGGTCGAAACGCTGGACCACGATCGCCTGGTCGTTCCTGACGCTCGGAATCGTCCTCGGAGGCTGGTGGGCCTACGAGGTGCTCTCGTGGGGCGGCTATTGGGCGTGGGATCCCGTCGAGAACGCCTCCTTCATGCCGTGGCTGCTGGCGACCGCGTTCATCCACTCGGCCACCGTCCAACAACGTCGGAGCATGCTGCAGAGCTGGAATTTCGTCCTGGTGATCGGCGCCTTCGCGTTGACGATCCTCGGCACCTTCCTCACCCGATCCGGCACGATCGTCTCGGTCCACTCGTTCACGCAGTCTGCGATCGGACCTGTGCTGCTCGGCTTTTTGGCCTTCGTCCTGGTCGGGTCGTTCACGTTGTTCGCGATCAGGGCACCCGCGGTCGCCCAGCCGTCACGCATGGATTCACTCTCCAGCCGGGAAGGCGCACTGCTCTACAACAACCTGGTCCTCACCGTCTACGCCTTCGTCGTGCTGGTCGGCACGATCTATCCGATGGTCCTCGAGGCGTTCAACGGTGACCTCGTGCGTGTCGGGCCGCCGTTCTACAACCGCCTGGCGGTGCCGATCTCGTTCGCGTTGCTCCTCGGAATGGGCATCGGGCCGGTGATGCCGTGGCGGGTGGCGAAGCCCGAACTGGTCTGGCGCAGAATCCACCTCCCGATCCAGATCGCGTTGGCCGTCGGTGCCGTGGTGATCATCTTCACCACCAACGTCGGCCTCGTCGTCCTCACCGTCATCCTGGCGGTGTTCCTCATCGCAGTGTCCACACGCCACCTGCTGTCACAGGCGTCACATGCCGCAACCATCAAGGCGACCTCGACCGGTGCTGAGGTTCGCCGGATGTTCCGGGCCGATCCGGGCTACTGGGGCGGTCAGGTGAGTCATGCCGGAGTGGCGCTGATCGCGATCGGGATCGCCAGCGCATCCCTGCTCGCCTCGAACACGCAGGTCACGATGGCGCCGGGCGACAGCGTCGAGTTCGCCGGCTACACGCTGACCTATGAGACTCCGTTCTCCCGAACGGAGCCGCAGCGCACGGTGTCTGGCGCAACGATCATCGCCGAGCGTGACGGCGAGTTCGTGCGGGAGCTCCGCCCGAGACAGAACGTGTACCCGAACTTCGCACAACCGGTCGGCACACCGGAGATCCATTCGACGCTCGGTGGCGATCTGTACGTGACGCTTCGCCGACTCACGTCGGAAGGCATCGTCCTCGATCTCGACACGTCGCCCATGATGTGGCTTGTGTGGCTCGGGGGTCTGGTCACCACCGCCGGAGGCTTCATCTCCGCCCGAGCCCGCTCCGTGAGGTCGAGAACCGAGGCGGTCGCCCGTGTCTGAACGGCTTCGTACGATCCTGTCTGCGCTGGTGACGGTGCTCCTCTTCGTGTTCGTGGCCGTCTCGCTCGGCACGGCCGAACCTCCGGAGCAGGACCGGGCAAAGGAGATCGGTTCGCTCGTGCGTTGCCCGGTCTGCAACGGGGAGTCGATCGCAGAGTCCCCCGCTCCTCTCGCCCAGGCGATGATGGATGTCGTCCGGGAAGGCATCGACGACGGCCTGTCGAACGACCAGATCATCGATGGGCTGCTCGTCTCGTACACCGACTCCCAGCGGCTGGACCCCGACATCTCGGCTTCGACGCTCGCCCTCTGGCTCATCCCCGGCGCCGCCCTCGTGATCGGCGCCATCCTGATCGCCGGCGAGATCAGAAGCCGGCCCGGAGCCGCAGAACCTACCTCGGCGCCCGTCGGCGCCGTCGAGCGGACATGACCTCGGTCACGCGCCGACGGCTCGAAGAAGCGGCCGACCAGGCCCGACGGGACCTCGCCGAACTCGACGAGCAGCAGTCGACAGGAGAGATCGACGAGGAGACCGGTCGCGTGCTGCGGGCCCGCTACCTCGAGGATCTCGAGACGGCCCAGCGGGGACTCTCGGAGGTGGCCGACGAGCCGGTCTCAGCGCGATCGAGAGGCCGAATGCTGGCGGGCGCCGCCGTGATCGCCATCGGCATCGCCGTGGCGGTGGGTCTGGTGGGCAACTTCATCCAGACCCCGGACGATGCCACGTTGACCGGGGTCGCGTCGAACCCCGACTTCGACCCGGCCAACTTCTCCAACGAGACGCTCGAGGCGACCCTGCTGTCGTTCGAGGGGAATCCCGAGGCGATCACCCAGACCATGCCGATGCGTTTCCGGCTCGCAGAACGCTACTTCGAAGCCCAGGACTTCGAGAAGGCGTTCGGTCACTATCGTCGGATCATCGAGAGCGATCCCGAACCCGATCTGGCGTCTGCTGCGCTCACCCGGGTGGCATGGATCGTCTGGGTGGGCAACGGCCTGACCGACCTCGCACTCCAGACCGTCGATCAGGCCCTGGCGGCGGCGCCTGACAACACCGAGGCGGCCTACGTCAAAGCGCAGATCGTCTGGTGTGGAACCGACGACCCCGCCGGTGCCGTCCAGCTGCTCGAGTCCGTGCTGGCGTCCGACCAGATCGACGATGCGGTGCGGGCACAGGTCGAGGCCGACCTGGATCTCGCTGCTGCCGGGCAGGCCTGCGGCTGATGGGACGCGCAGTGCGGGTTGCGGCGATCGCAGCCGTCGTCATCTCGGCCGGGCTGGCGGTCGTCTTCTCGTCCCGATTCGGCCGTGACCCGAACCTGGTGCCATCGCCGCTGATCGGACAACCCGCCCCCGACATCGAATTGCCGCTCCTGCTCGAGAACGGGACGGCATCGCTCACCGACTTCGCAGGCGAGATCCTCGTCGTGAACGTCTTTGCGTCGTGGTGCCCGGGCTGCCGCACCGAGCACGCTGCGCTCGTCTCCACGGCGGAGGCCTTCGCCGATTCCGGCGTGAAGTTCGTTCAGATCGCCTATCAGGACCGTCCGGAGGACACGATCGAGTTCCTCGAAGAGCTCGGGATGTCCCCCGCAACGACCTATCTCAACGACGTCGACAGCCGGGCATCGATCGCATTCGGCGTGTTCGGCGTGCCCGAGACCTACTTCATCGACGCCGACGGCATCGTCCAGGGCAAGATCCAGGGCGAGACGAACGCCCTGCTGTTGGGACAGACGATCGACAGGCTGAAACTGGGCGAGGAGATCGGCTCGGAAGTCGTCGGCGACGTCCAGACCGCGCCTGGCGACGGTTGACCGGACCCGGTCGATCGGCCAGCCTGTAGGGCGGGTCGCGGAGTCCTTGGTCCCCAGTTTCCAGGTATTGGGACTCGGGCCGGACGACATGGCGCGTGTCTCCCTTCTCCCCTAGGAGCCGCAGGCGGCCTAGCTGATGATGTCGCTGTTTTGCCATCTCGATCAGGAGACACACGAATGCCTCGCGCGCGCGAAGCCACCGGCATCACTCGGCGCACATTCATCGGCTCATCGGCGGCTGCGGTAGCGGCCGCCGGCCTCATGCGGTCGCTGCGGACGAACTTCACCACCACCGCGGCCCGACTGGGGATCCCGACGCCGTGGCACCAGCGGCCGGGTCTGAACGTCACCCACACCGTCTGCGACATGTGCCCCTGGCACTGCGGTATCGATGTCACGACTGTCGACGGGCAGATCGTCAAGATCGACGGCAACCCCCTCGACCCGAAGTCGAACGGGATGCTGTGCGCCAAGGGCCAGGGTGGGGTCTCGTTCGTCAACGACCCCGACCGGTTGAAGCGGCCGCAGATCCGGACGGGTGAGCGAGGGTCCGGTGAGTTCCGTGATGCGACATGGGAAGAGGCCCTCGACCTCATCGCCAACCGGATGCTGGAGATCGCCGACGAGTCCGGGCCCGAGTCGGTCGCCTTCCTGGGTCACAGCGGCGGCGACACGTGGTTCGTCGAGTATCTGGCACAAGCGTGGGGATCACCCAATGCCGCCAAGCCGTCCTCCTCACTGTGTACCAGCCCGCGCGAAGAGGCGATGCTCCTGACGACGGGATTCCCCGTCGGAGGCCATGAACCGGTGGACTGGGACGAGATCGGGGCGTTCGCCCTCATCGGCTCCCACATCGGTGAGGACACCCGGAACACGGTCATGCAAGGTTTCTCTACGGCCATGGCCAATGGTGCCCGGCTGGTCGTTGTCGACCCCCGCTTCTCGACGGCGGCATCGAAGGCAGACATGTGGCTCCCGATCAAGCCGGGGACCGACACCGCCCTCCTGCTGGCCTGGATCAACACCGTGTTGGAAGAGGGTCTGATCGACCGGGAGTACCTCGCGGAGTGGGCAACTGGCCTCGACGCGCTCGTCGAACACACCAAACCGTTCACCGCCGAGTGGGCTGCGCCGATCACCGACCTCACCGCCGACCAGATCCGCTCGTCTGCCCGGTTGTTGGCGGATCAACGCCCGAAGGCTGCCATCGTCCCCGGACGGCACGTCACCTGGTACGGAAACGACACCCAGCGGATGCGGGCGGTCTTCATCTTCAACTCGCTGCTCGGCGCCTATGGGCGTCGCGGCGGCCTCTATCTCAACTCGTCGCCATACATCGAGTCGTACCCGCACCCGCCATTCGCAGTCGCAGGGTCCGCCGGCGGGTGTTCGGTCGAGCCAGGCGAGGAGAACACCGAGCTGCCACTCGGGCCGTCAGGCAAGGCTCGCGCCGATGGCGTGCGGGATCGCTTCCTTCGCGGATCCACCGCTCTCCAAGAGCTGATCGATCCGATGATCACCGGCAAGCCGTACCCCATCAAGGGGCTCATCGCCTACGGCATCAACCTCCTGCACAGCATCCCAGACCCGGAACGAACCAAGGAGGCGCTCCGAAACCTCGATCTCGTCGTTGCGATCGACGTGCTGCCTCAGGAGCATGTCGCCTGGGCCGATGTCGTGCTTCCGGAAGCGACCTATCTGGAGCGCCACGACGACCTCTGGACCGTCAGTCACAAGACCCCGTACATCGCGCTGCGCGAACCTGCCATCGAGCCGATGTACGACACCAAGCCCGGATGGTGGATCGCCAGGGAGCTGGGCGTGCGCCTGGGACTCGGCGGCTACTTCCGCTGGGAGACGGCGGAAGATTGGCTGAACACCCGGTTGCGGTCCGTCGGCTCGTCGGTCGAGAAACTCAGGGAAGCCGGTGGGGTGATCGTCCAGGACGGTGCCCCGTACCTCGAGGATCGCGATTCGTCGCCGTTCCTCACCGAGAGCGCGAAGATCGAGCTGTACTCGCACACGCTCGAGGAGGCGGGACTCGACCCGATTCCGGTCTACGAGCCGATCGAAGACCCACCGGACGGATTCCAGCGACTTCTCTACGGCCGCCACCCGGCACACACGTTCGCCAAGACCCAGAACACCCCCACCTTGCGGGCGCTGTATCCGGAGAACGAAGTCTGGATCGCCTCCACCGTCGCCGACGAGCTCGGCGTACAGAGCGGAGACCGGGTCGTCCTCGTCAACCAGGACGGAGTCCGGTCACTGCCGGTCGCCGCCCGGGCCACGGAGCGGATCCGACCCGACGCCGTCTACATGGTCCACGGCTACGGGCACGACGCTCCTGGTCTGACCGGAGCGCATCGAGCCGGCGCTTCGGACACGAAGCTGCAGACGCGATACGCACTCGATCCCATCTCGGGGGGTGCAGGAATGCGGGTCAATTTCGTACGGGTGGAGAGGGCATCATGACTGCATACGCCATGTCCATCGATCTCGACCGGTGCCTCGGTTGCCAGGCCTGCATCGTCGCATGTTCCACCGAGAACGAGGTCGCACACGACCACTACCGACTGAGACTGGTCACGACCGTCACGGGGGCCTTCCCGAACCTGGCCACCGAACTCCGGATGGAACAGTGCTTCCACTGCGCCGACGCACCATGCCTCGACGTCTGCCCGACGGGCGCCACCTACAAGACGGACGCGGGGATCGTGACCGTCGACCGCGCCAAGTGCATCGGATGCAAGGCATGCATGGCGGCGTGCCCGTACGGGATGCGGTTCATCGGCGAAGAAGGTTGGGTCGACAAGTGCACCCTCTGCGAGCACCGGGTCGCCGCCGGACGCGTCCCGGCATGCGTGGAGACCTGCCCGACGAACGCACGGGCGTTCGGGGACCTCGACGACCCGACCAGCGCCATCCGGCGGGCGCTCGATGAGGGCGGCCAGCCGCTGGTGCTCAACCCGGGCGCCAACACTCGACCGCGTGTGATGTACCTCAACGGTGGACCGTCGACCGAGCTCGAGATGCCGGAGGAGGTGTTCTGATGGAAGTCGACGTCGTCGGAGGAAACGCCGAAGTCTTTCCCGAGCTCGAAGTCTGGGGCTGGCCGATCGCCGCCTACCTCTTCCTCGGTGGCGTGGTCGCCGGTCTGCTCGTCTTCGCAGGCGCCTTGGGCTTCAGACGTGATCGTTTTCGCAACGCCATTGCGACTGCCGACCTGTGGACCATCCCGCTCCTGGTGGTCGGGTTGCTGCTGTTGTGGGTCGACCTCGCCAACCGATGGAACGCATGGCGCCTGTACACCGCTTTCCGGCCGACGTCCGCGATGTGGTGGGGCAGCTGGATTCTGCTCATCGCGCTCGTCGTGGGAGTCCTCCGACTCACTGTGCACGAGTACGGGTTCTTCGATCGTCTCCCGGAGCGGGTCGGGCGAGCCGTGTCCGCCGTCGGAGACTGGGTCCGCCCCAGGCAACGGCTGATGGACCTGGTGTCGATTCCGGTCGGAGCGTCAGTCGGGCTGTACACCGGCGTCCTGCTGAGCACGATCGAGGCCCGACCGCTGTGGGATTCGGCACTCCTGGCCCCGCTGTTCTTGTTGAGCGGCATGGCCAGCGGCGGTGCTCTGCTGTGTCTCCTGATCACATCTGCGGAGCACCGCCGCCTCGCTCCCGTCTCGATGACGTTGTGCGGGATCGAGTCGGCGCTCATCGCCGGATACCTGGTCGTGCTGTACCGAGGAACGGAAGCATCCCGCTCGGCCGCAGAACTGCTGGTCTCGGGAGCGTTCGCAGTGCCGTTCTGGGGCATGGTCGTCGTGCTCGGCCTCCTGATACCGCTGGGGATCGAGATCGCAGAACGCACCGAAACCATCTCCGAGCGCGCTGCGAAGACCGCACCGGTGCTGAAACTCGGTGGGGCGGCCGCCCTCCGGTTCGTCGTCCTCTTCGCCGGCCTCCAGACCTTCTTGTGAAAACCCAACGCATCCGAAAGGAGAAATGCAATGACAACCACCCTGCGTAGGCGGCGACTCGTATCGCTGCTCGTCGCATCGACGCTCGTTCTCGTCAGCTGCGGCGGTGACGCCGCCACGACGACGACCGCTGCCCCGGAGGTGCCCGAGACCACGGCGCCGCTGGAGGCCGTCGTCGATGTCGTCGGCACGGTCGACGAGTTCCTCGCGTCGATTCCCGAGGGATACCTGTCGATCAAGTCGGCAGAAGACGTGGTCGCGGCCATCGACACCGGCGGCGCGTTCTTGATCGACGTCCGCGAGCCCTCCGAATACGACGAGGGTCACATCCCGGGCGCCGTGAACATCCCGATCCGTGAGATCACCAAGCATCTCGACGCGATCCCGATGGACCAGTCCGTCATCGTCTACTGCAAGAGTGGGTACCGGGCCGCAATGGCCACCGCTGCACTGCAGTCTCTCGGATACGACAACGTCAAGGCCTTCGGCGGAAGCTACAACGCCTGGACCGCGGCCGAGCAGGAAGTGTCGACCGAGGCCGTCGAGTTGGTGGCCGGCGTGGCACCCGACATCGAACCAGACCTGCTCGCAGCGGTCGAGGACTTCCTCCTGCTCATCCCAGAGGGATACCAGACCGTGGGCGACGCCGAGAAGATGCAGGCCGCCATGGACGCCGGCGCATTCGTGCTCGACGTCCGTGAGACCAGCGAGTTCGCCGAGGGTCGCATCCCCGGCGCGGTCAACATACCGCTCAGGACACTGGCTGCGAACCTCGATGCCATCCCCGACGACGTACAGGTCGTGGTCTACTGCCAGTCTGGCTATCGCGCCGGACTGGCGAACGCCTCGCTGACGATCGCCGGACTCGACAACGTCGTGGCATTCACCCCCAGCTATGCCGGGTGGACCGACGCCGGGCTCGACATCGAGACCTGATCCACCACTGACACGGCAACCTGCTCCGGGGCGTCCACACGGGCGCCCCCGAGCCGCGCCGGGGCTCAGCGTTCGGCGAGCACCGGAATCGACGCCCGCTTCTCGTCGTCGAGGTGGTCCCACAGCACGCCGGGCGGTCGCCGGATCGCCGTGCGGGTCCGGATCACTTCGTCGGGCGTGACCACGAGATCCAGGCCGAAATCGTGATCGGCGAGCGGGATCGCTCCGGATTCGAGGATCTGGCAGGGATGCACGGTCGTTGCGATCACGGTGCTGCGATCGATGATCCCGGCCTCGACCCCGATGGCGAATTCGAGGTCCGAGAAGCCGCCTCCCTTTCCGAGCCGGGCGCCGCCCCGCTCGACGGCGACCGAACCGCACACCACGAGATCGATGTGCGGCATGTCCTCGACACCGACCAGAACCGCAACCTGCGCCGCCCCCTTGATCGACGCAGCCCGGTGGAACGGCACGCCGATCTCGTCCGGGTCGAGCCTCCAGAACGGGAGCTCGTCTGCGAGCTTGGGCACCGCCATGTACACGGTCTTCCCGTCGGTGAGCGCTCGCTTCCGCACCGGGAGCTGAGGAGCGTCAGGGTTCGACTTGATCGCTTTGGCCCGATTCCACTCATCGGTGGCGGCCAGCCGCGCTGCGGCGGCCTCCGCCCCGACGAAGTTCGGGATCCGGCCCTCGACCCCGGGAAATCGGGCGACTCCAGCGTCCCGGATCGCCTGCCAGGCACGGGAGCGCGCCTCGGACTTCCCGGTCACGTCGAAGCGAACGGATCGACAAGCCGGTCCTCGAGCTCGGGGTGGAGGGCGTACCACTCCTCCCGGAGGAGGTCCATCGCGAGGTTGTCGTGATACTCGCCACCCTTGAAGATCGCCTGCCGATGTCGGGCGGCGACGCTGAACCCGAGCTTCTGCGCACTGCCGAAAGCCCGCTCGTTTCCGCTCTGGGTCCACAATCGGACCACCTTGAGACCGAGCTCTTCGAAGAGGAATCGGAGCAGGAGCTGACATGCCTCCATGGTCACGCCCGAGCCCCAGTGCTTGCGCAGCACCACGATGCCGATGGTCGCCTCCATCCGATCGATGAGCTCGTTGTAGGAGATGAATCCGACGGCCTCGCCGTCCTCGATCGTCTCGATCATGAACATCGCCGAGTCACGCCGGTACTCGAAGTCGCGGCCTCCGTATCGTTTCTCGATCATCTCCAGCGTGTAGTCGGGCGGAAGCGTGCGGCTCCACGCTTGGGTGTCGAGATCGTTCCGCAGCTCGACGAGTAGCGGGAAGTCCGCCGTGCGAACCTCTCTCAGGCCCACGCGCTCACCGTTCAACGACATGGAGCTCCTCCCATCGGGTGCGCAACAGCTCGAACTCGAGGCTGTCGACGTACCTGCCGTAGCGGATCCCGGTGCGACGAATCGCCCCGGCCTCCTCGAAGCCGAGCCGGCGCGCCAACCTGATTCCGTCGTCGTTCCAGTCCGGCGTCGAGGCGTGAACGACATGGGCGGGCGTGTTCGTGAACAGGTGCACCAGCGCCCACCGTCCTGCCGCAGTGCCATGCCCCTGCCTGCGGTGATCGGGTCGGACGACGATCTCCACCCAAGGGGTGAATGCATCCCACCACCAGCCGCAGCGCACGTGGCCCACCAGCCGGCCTTCGCTCTCGATCACCCGGGTGAGGCTGTGTTCATCGGTGCGCCACTTCTCGACACCGTCGGTGATCTCGTCGGCCGACAGCGTCAACCCGCGGTCGGCAGCGAGGCCGGTGAGGCCGGCGAGAAGCGGATGAGCGAGGTATTCGGCGAGTTGAGGGAGATCGCTCTTGGCGAGTGGTCGAACGTTCACGGTTCCCATGGCGACGATTGTGGGACCCGTTGTAGTCGGGGCGAGGCACTCATGGCGGGTGTTTACGTGCCAGGTCTACTCGAAGACCTCGATCGTGACCTCGGACGGTGGGGGCTCGTCGAGCAGCGCACCGCCGACACCGAGCAGGTAACGATCGAAGAACGCGTTGAGGTAGTCGTCGAGGATCGTGATCACGCGCTCGGAGGGGATCGGTCCCTTCAGGCCGAGGGCGTCGGCGAACGGGGAGAAGCTCGGGACGATCACGAAGTCGAAGTGGCCGGCACCTTCCAGCCCGATCCAGTACGACACGGCCGGGCTCCGCTCGGACATTCCACGCAGCCTCCCGTCGTTCGGCAGCTCCCGCCACTCGTCGGACCGGATGAACAACGAGGGGATCTGGAGCTCGCGAGCGACGAACCGATCGGGGATCGGCACCACCCAGGCGTCGAGACCGGCGACGGCGTCACAGCGCTCGTCGATGAGACACACCCTGGCGGCGGCACCTCCCCCGGTGGAATGCCCATACAGCCCGATCCGCTCGAGATCGGCCGTATCGGCGATCGCGGCCAGGCCGCCTTCCGAACCGAGCTCGAGTTGGTCGAGGATGAGGATCAGGTCGTCGGCGAACGTCTTCACGAGCTCTTCGGTCGCATCCTCGTAGTCGTCGGGGTCGGTGGTCTCCTCGTCCGGGAGCGCCCGCTCGTCGAGGTACACGACTTCACCGGTGTCGGGGTACCGGACCGCGACCGAGCCGTACGTGTGGTCGGCAGCGAGGACCAGATAGCCGTGGCTGGCGATCGACTCCATCTGATCGACCGCGATGGTCCGGAATCCACCCCACCCGTGCGAGTACACCACGACCGGGATGCGGCCGTCGAGCGGCGGCGCGCCCTCGAACGCGCTGGAACGCAGCTCGTCCGTGTAGTTGAGCATGAACCCGGGAAAACCGAAGCGCCGGGCGAGCGCAGGGCCGACAACGTCGAGATCCGGGTTCCACACGACCGGAGCGATGCCCTCGGGCGCGTTGGTCGGATACCAGGCCTGCACCACGATCCGCCGTGGCTCGCCAGGTTCTTCCTCTTCGTCGGCCTCATCGATCGTCGGCTGGGTCGTGGCATCCGGATCGGGTTCGGGGAGCCCGTAGATCTCCTCGCGATCGGGATCGGTGATCACGAACGTCATGGTTCCCACGTCGAACGCCCCGGTCGGTGTCGGCAGGTCCGGAATCGGCAGCGCAACGGGCAGGATCAGCAGGACCGCGACACCCGGGATGCCGAGCACGGCTCGACGGAACCTCTTGACGCCACGTACGCGACGGTCCTCCCAGATCAGATCACCGATCGCGAGGCCGACCACTGCGAGATGCAACGGGATCAACTGCCAGCGGAACCCCTCCGCCACACCCTGTGCGACGAGCGCCCCGACCAGGGCGAGCGACATCCAGCCGCGCTTGAGTCTCGTGGCGAACAGCACCGGCAGGAACACGGCCAGCGCCACGATTGACACCTCAATGATCTCGAATGTGCGCATCCATGCCTCGGTGGTTCTCGTGGCGGCCGGGCAAGCTTAGAAGCGGCCGCCGACAAGCTCCTACGGCCGGCGTTTGGGAACGATGCGCGGATCGAAGCCGTACGGCAACTCGAGACGATGGGACGCGAGCAGCGTCTCGTCCCCCAGGATGTCGGCCGTCTCTCCGTCGGCCACGACCGCGCCGTCGTCGATGATCACCGTGCGCTCGCAGAGTTCCAACGCATACGGGAGATCGTGCGTCACCATGATCAGCGTCGTGTCGAGGCTCGACAGCACGCCTGCGAGCTCCCGCCGACCGGCCGGATCGAGGTTCGAGGACGGCTCATCGAGGACGAGTAGAGCGGGGCTCATCGCGAGAACCGTTGCGAGCGCCACGCGCCGTCGTTCGCCTCCGGAGAGATGATGGGGAGCACGGTGCTTGGCACTGCTCATGCCCACCTGTGCGAGGGCACGATCGACGATCTCGTCCAGTTCGGCGCCTCGCCTTCCGAAGTTCGCCGGGCCGAAGGCGACATCCTCCCGAACAGTCGGCATGAACAGCTGATCGTCGGGATCCTGGAAGACCATCCCTATCCGGCGCCGCACTTCTCGGGCGGTGTCATCGGTCAGATGGATGCCGTCCACCGTGATCGATCCCGAGTCGGCGTGCAGGATCCTGATCAGATGGAGGAGCAACGTGGTCTTCCCGGCGCCGTTGGGCCCGAGAATCGCCACGGTCTCCCCCTCGGACACGCTGAGGCTGAGCTCCTTGAGCACCTCGGTTCCGTCCGGATACGCGAACGAGACATCGTCGAGTTGGAGCACGGTCACGCGAGCACCATCGCCGTGACCGCCACCGCCCACAACACGCCGGCGAAGCCTGCGGCGAGCTCCCAGCGAGGCCGTGCGAGCCCGGGTGCGTCGAGCACCGGCATCGAACCATCGAAGCCCCTCGCCAGCATCGCATGGTGGATGCGTTCGCCGCGCTCGTACGCCCTGATGAACATCGCGCCGGCCGACGTCGCCAGCGGCCGGGCCTGCCAGAACCACCTGGCGTCGTGTCCTCTGGCGACCATCGCAATGCGGGCGCGTTGCAGCTCGGAAGTGACCACGTCGAGATACCGGATCATGAACCCGGCGATCGCGATCATCAAGGATGGAACTCGGAGCCGCTCCAACCCTTTGAGGATGTGAGGGATCTCCGTCGTGGCAGCGAGCACGATCGACAGCGATACGCCGAGGGTGGCTTTCGCCAGGATGTTCCAGGCGGCCCATGAGCCTTCGACCGACACCTCGATGCCGGCGAGCACCGTCGTCGGTTCGCTCCCGAGGAATGGGAGGAAGAAGGCGAACAGCACGAACGGAACCTCGATCAGGACCCGCCGGAGGTAGAACCCCAGCGGGATCTCACCGACCCCCAGGAGGAGGATCACGACGAGGACGTACAGCCCGAACGCCCAGAACTGCTCACGCGGGGTGAGCACGATGGCGAGGAGGCCACCGATCATCGCCGCGATCTTCACCTCTGGTGCGAGCTTGTGCAGCGCACTGTGCCCGTGGATGTGCAGCGAGTGCGCGTGCCCTCCGCTCACGCAGAGACCCGTCTCCGCTGGATGAGCGCAAGCAGGCCGAGGCCGACGACGAACGTCACGCCGACGCCGATGACTCCGGACAGCGCCGTGCCCGCGGTCTCGGACTCGAGTCCGCTCACCTGGTAGTCGGCGAGCGGACCGCCGATGGGGTTGTCCTCTGCGGTCTCGGCGATGCCGGTCTGCTCTGCGACGTACTCGAGTCCGTCAGGAGACGAGCTGGCCAACGGGGCCACGAACACCACGAGGGCGATCGCCACCGCCATGCCGACTCCTACGAACGCTCCGGCCGCCCGACGGCTCGGAGCCGTGGACGTCGAGCGGAGCTCGAGATCGGCGACGCCCGTCACCATGTCCGGCCGGGCGGCCAGGACGGCGCCGACGGCCGTTGCGGTGATCAGGCCCTCGCCGATTCCGATCAAGGCGTGAACGCCGACCATCGCACCGAAGACCGTTCCGAGATCTGCACCACCCTGACCACCGATCGCGTACATGGCGGTGAAGCCGATCGAGGAGGCGACCACCGATGCCCAGGCTGCGATGGCGGCGGCGCCGATCGCACTCCCGGTCGATTTTGGAAGCACTCTCACCAGTCCCCGGAAGATCGGCCAGGCCACGAGCGCGGGGATGATGGCCATGTTCAGGACGTTCACTCCGAGCGCGCTCACCCCGCCGTCGGCGAAGAGCAGCGCCTGGACGATGACCACGACGGACACGACGACGACCCCCATCGAAGGTCCGAGCAGGATGGCGGCGAGCGCTCCGCCGAGCAGATGGCCGCTCGTTCCGGCCGCCACCGGGAAGTTGAGCATCTGGAGGGCGAAGATGACCGCGGCGGACAGGCCGGCGAACGGGATCTGTTTCTCACGGAGTCGCCCAGCCCCCACCTTCAGCGATGTGGCGAGACCGCCGATCGAAACGGCGGCTGCGCCGGCCGACGTTGCGGCGTTGATGAATCCATCGGGTACGTGCATCGTGGATGTCCTTCTTGCAAACAGCTTGCAGTATGGACTGTACTGCGAGAAATCGACAAACCGAACGCGGAGATGAAGCCGGAAGAGCGCCCGGTCGGATGCCTCTGCCATCGACGGCTCGAGGCGATGAACTCGGTGCCGTACGCGGCTCGATCCCCTGGAAGCTCAGTCCACGAGTGCCGTCCGGGGCTCCGCCGGCTTGAACAGCTGCCCGACATGGGTCACCGCCGAGATCGCGGTGGCGACGAGGGCGATCACCAGCACCGCTCGGAACACGAAGCCCCAGTTGAACGAGTGCGCCGAGAAGTCGAATGGGAACACGTCGAAGATTCTGAACGTCACGAACAGGTTCACGATGTCGACGACCAACCGGGCCGCCCGGGTCGAGAACGACCGGTCATCGATGATGTACACGACGTTGGCCGCGATCGTCACCCACAGACCGAGCTGGATCAGGGGAACCAGGTCGGCGAACTCCGCAGTGAGAAAGGCGACCAGTTCCCACTCAAGCAGATCGCCGACGAACCAGACGAGGAAGAGATTGATCGCGATCGCCACGCCGTAGCCAAAGCGGCGGCCGGCGGTCGCGAGTTCCACGGGGATACGGGGCCGTGTCGTTGTCATGTCCGACTCCAGGTTCGATCACCCTCATCGAACAAAACCAGGAAGTCGGGTGCCAGAGGCGGAAGTCGGTGAGGCTCAGCTCTCGAGTAGCGCCTCGATCGACCGGCGCATCGCATCCTCGTCTCGACCCCCCAGCCAGGATTCCACGATGGTCCCGTCAGCACCGATCAGAACGGTCGCAGGCTGATAGGGGACCCCGTACGCCCCGAAGATCCCCTCGCTCTCATCGAGGCCCCAGCGGACATCTCCCGACTGCAGGAGACGCTCCGCTTGTTGCGCCGTGGCGTCGAACGACGCCTTCCACGCTGGCGCCACGAACGCGACCCGGTCCGAGTATTCAGTGGCGAGAGCGTCGACGACGGGCAACTCCCGTCGACAGGTGCCTCACCACTCCGCCCAGAAGACCATGAACACGGGCCTGGTTTCCTCGGAGAGCACGAAGGTCGATCCGTCGCTCAACAGCAGGTCGAAGTCGGGCGCGATCTCGCGGTTCGGGTCGGGCGCCGGCCGCTCCGTTGCCGATTGTGCGGTCTCGTCGGTCTGCTCGCTGACGGCGGGCGTCTCCGGTTCGGTCGACGGCACCACCGTGGTGGAGGCCGAGTCGCCGGCTCGGCTTGTCGAGGGGCTCTCCGCAGGCGTTGCCGTGTCCGTCGCTCCCCCGCCGCAGGCTGCCGCAACGAGGGCGAATCCGATGAGAAGGGCGGAAAGGCGTTGGCGTCGCATGGGGAGCAACCTAGGCGAGGTCACGGCGAACCGGTAGCAGCGAGACACGAGTTCACGCATTGTTCAGGAGGCTCGGTGTGCGCTGCAACGCCCGATCAGGGCGAAGTGGACGGAAGCGATGGTGAATCCATGCCGGGTGGCCACGGCTTCGGTCAGGCCCTGGAGATCACCGAGCGGGATGTCGACGGTGAACCCACAGACCTCGCAGGTCAGGTGATGGTGCTCCACGTGGTCCGAGAGGTGGAGGACCGCCGGGCCGTGCCCCAGATGGACGTGATGAACGAGTCCCGCCTGCTCGAGAGCGTCGATCGTGCGATAGACCGTGGAGACGTCGATCGCTGATCCGAGCACTTCCTCGGCGGCGGCGTGCAGCGTCGATGCGGTGAGATGAAGATCGTGACCGCGGGCGAGCGCCCGACAGATCGCACGCCTCGGTGCCGTCACCCTGAGCCCGTCGGCTCTCAGGGCATCGAGCAGCTGGCCCGCTTCGACCTCGGACACGGGAACTCAGTCCGCGAGTTCGTTGCTTCGCCGCACCACACGGCGGAGCACCTCGGCGGCGGCGCCGGAGTCGATCGCTTCGGCCGCGACGCGGGTGGCTTCGACGAAACCCTCCGCCAGACCCGCCACCACGAGACCGGGCGCGGCATTCACGACGGCCGCGTCCCGCTTGGGACCCTTCTCCCCCGAGAGGATCGACTCGACGATCGCGACGTTGACCGACGCGTCGCCGCCGAGCAGATCCTCGGTGGTGGCTCGAGGAACGCCGAAGTCCTCTGGCGTGAACTCGGCGGTCGTCGTCTCGCCGTCCTTGAGCCGATCGATGTACGTCGGGCCGGTCGTTGTGATCTCGTCCAGCCCGTCGGAACCGTGGTACACGAACGCGTACTCGGACCCGAGCCGCTCGAGCACCCCGATCATCCGATCGGCCATCTTGCGATCGGAGACGCCTACCGCCTGCCGGGTGGCGTTCGCCGGGTTCGCCAGTGGACCGAGGAAGTTGAACACGGTGGGAATACCGAGCTCTCGTCTCACCGGCCCCGCATGGCGCATGGACGGGTGATAGAGCGGCGCATAGAAGAACCCGAACCGCTCCTCTCGGACCAGGGTCGCCGTCTGCTCGGGATGCAGTTCGATGTTGACCCCGAGCCCTTCGAGCACGTCGGCCGAGCCGCATTGCGACGATGCACTGCGATTCCCGTGTTTGGCCACGTGTGCCCCGGCGCCCGCAGCGATCAGCGAAGCCGTGGTCGAGATGTTGAATGTCCCGGAGCGGTCGCCTCCCGTGCCGACGATGTCGATCACCGGGACGCCCACGTCGACGGTCACCGCGGCCGCCTTCATCGCTTCGACCAGTCCGGTCATCTCTTCGGTGGTCTCGCCCTTGATTCGGAGCGCAACGATCAGCGCGGAGATCTGGGCGGGAGTGGCGTCGCCCGCCATGACCTCCCCCATCGCGGTCCGCGCTTGCTCTCGGGTGAGATCGCCTCCATCGGCGAGCGTTCCCAGAATCTCAGGCCAGTTCATCGTGATGAGTCTACGGGCGGCCGTCGGCCACCACCCAGGAGCCACCCGATCGGACAGTCCGGCCGCGAGCCTAGGATCTCGGGGTCGTCGATTCGGACCCCTCAGTGATCGCCTCACTTCGCATCATCGCCATCGCGCTGGGAGTCGGCATCGGCAGTCTCACTGCCACCGTGCTGGCTCTGCTGTTCTGGGGCGTGCTCGCCTTCGCGGGATTCGAGGACGCTCCGCTCGCCGGCCTCACCGCATCGATCGTCGTCGGTTTCGGCGTGGCCGGGTACTCCGCCGGACGACTGGCCCCTCACACCCACCGGTTCCACGGTTCGGTGGCAGGTCTCGGACTGGCAGCCCTGGTCCTGATCATCGCGACGCTCGGCGGCAGCCCTGCACCCATCACTCAGGTCCTCCTCCTCTTCGCCCTTGGGATCGTGATCGGCGGATTCGGTGGAGTCCTCGGAGGTCGACGGCGCTGACCTCCAGCGCGTAATGTCAGTGCGACCCCGCCGCCAGGAGGCCACATGGACCTGTACGCACGCATCAACATCCTCGATGGACGCGCCGTCAGACTTCCTCGAGGCAACGTCGCCGACGCCATCCCGCTCGACGCCGACCCGGTCTCCCGCGCCCAGAGCTGGGCGGAACAGGGAGCCGACCGGATCCACGTCGTCGATCTCGATGCCGCCGCGTACGGCGACACACGCAATCGCCGGCTGATCGACCAGCTCCTCTCCGAGACCGAGATCGACGTCCAGGTTGCTGGCGGCATCCGATCCCACGTGGAGGCGAAGCGCCTCATCGAGGCGGGTGCCTGGAGGATCGTCATGGGCACGGCTGCGATCGAGGACCAGAACATGGTCTGGGATCTCTGCAGAGAGCATCCCGGCAAGATCGTCGTTTCGCTCGACGTCCGACCGGACGAGGAGATCGCCACACGAGGATGGACCCAGAACTCCGGCCGCTATCTCGAGGAAGTGCTTATCGAGATGGCCTCGGCGGGTGTCTCGGCGTTTCTCGTGGCCGAAACCGGCCGCGACGTCCTGTCCTCGGCCCCGGACCTCGGGATCCTTCGTTCGGCGTTGGAGTCGGTCGATGAGCCGATCATCGCCTCCGGAGGCGTGAGCGACCTCGAACACCTCGAGGCCATGCTCAACCTCGGAACGCCGGAACGGCGCCTCGAAGGCGTGATCGTCGGCCGCGAGGTGACCGCCGGCCGCTTCTCCGTGGCCGACGCCAAGAAACTGATCGCCCGCGGCCCGCGGATCAAACCCGAGCCGGCAGACGAAGAAGAGGCGATGTCGGTCGCTCGTCTCGCTCCGCTCGCCAAGCAACTCCAAGAGGTCGCCGACGAGTGCGAGCGGGCCGCAGCCCATGCCCGAACGGCCGCAGACCGCATGTTGAAGGGCGAGCTCGACGCCGGCCTGGCACAGGCATTCTCCGCCGAAGGCCATGTCCGCATCGCCGCCGACGTGTTCGCCGACATCTCGAAAGAGCATTCGCGCTATGCCGGTCGCCGGAAATAGCCGGCGGTCGCGAACCGTTTTCCGACATACACTGATCGTGCGAGCTCGCCGGGCGATCGCGGGCCGAGTGCTCGAGGAAAGTCCGGACTTCACATGGTGCTGTGCTGGCTAACGGCCAGGCGGAGTGATCCGACGGAAAGTGCAACAGAGAGCAGACCGCCGATGGCGCCACCCGTGGTGCACAGGCAAGGGTGAAACGGTGAGGTAAGAGCTCACCAGCGTTCCCGGTGACGGGAGCGGCTCGGTAAACCCCACAGGAAGCAAGACCAGACAGGGACGCCGGCGACCAGTCGATCAAGTCCCGGGTGGGTCGCACCGAGGCGTCCAGCAATGGGCGCCCCAGATGGATGATCGCCCAGGAGGCTCCGGCCTCTGGACAGAATCCGGCTTACAGGCGAGCTCGCAATCGTGTCGGGGCCTCTTCGGAGGCCCCGGCGCTCGTTCGGGACCAGCGGCACTTCCTCTTTCGGCCCGGGACCGAGACGATGGAGCCGGGTGGACCTGGAGGTGTCCTGTGACGAAACGACAGCTGAAGCGACAAACAAAGGCCCTGCAGCGCCGGGCAAGGAAGCAGTGGAGGCATCTCTCCGTTCCTCAGCGCACGACAGTGATCGCGGGCGGAGTGGTGGAACTGACGCTCTTCGCCTTGGCTCAGATCGACATCGGCCGGCGTGAACCCGACGAGATACGCGGCTCCAAGCTGATGTGGCGGCTGATCTCCCTCGTCAGCTTCATCGGCCCGATCCTGTACTTCACGGTCGGTCGCATCACGCCTGAGCCCGCACAGGAGGCCATGGAGCAGACGGCGATCGTCGCCTGAGCCGCAATCGACATCATCGGTCGTCCGCCTCGTGCTGGATGGCGCAGCGCCGAGGGGGTTGATCCTCCGCGGCGTTTCGCACAGACTCACCCCGATGACGGGATTCCGAGTCGACCCGACCGAACTGGCGGACCTGGCAACGGCGATCGAGCAGAGCGAACCGTTCTCGGCGTTGGCCGATGCGGCTCAGCGCATCGCCATCCCACCGACGCCGAGTGCCACATCGGTGGCGATCGAGCGCTTCAAGGGCCGGCTTGCCCGTGAGCTCACCGAACTCGCGGCAGCGACCGGGTCGCTGGGGCATGCGACCCGGTCGGCTGCTGAGGGCTATCTGGAGGTGGAGGCGTCGATCAGCCGGCGGGTGGGAGGCTGACGGCCGATCGACGCCTCTCGAGATTTCGTGCACCTCGGGGACGAGGCGCACCTCACCTCCTGGCTACGCCCCTGGTCCGACGTGCAGCACGCGCATCATCTCGTGGTCCTCGTGGGACAGGATGTGACAGTGCCACACATACCGACCTGGCTTGTCGAACGTCGCCTTGATCCGAGTGATCTGGCCCGGTAGCGCAGTCACCATGTCCTTCGGGGCATTCTCGACGTACTCCGCCGGCCGCGGTACCGCCGGCCCATAGGCAAGATTCGCGTCTGTTGGGTGGACGATCCGGAAGCCCATCCCGTAGGTGTCCGGATCACCGGCAATCGAGTTGTGCTGGACCGTTGGTTGCATCACGAGATAGACACCGTCGTCGTCTGGGGTGGTACCGACCGGGATGAACCCATCTCCGTCGACCTGGGAGTCGAACACGATCTCCTGACGTCCGAGGATCTCGAAGTGCACGAGATGGAGATGGACCGGGTGGGCGTCGCCCGTCATGTTCCAGATCTCCCACTCCTCGGTGGAGTCGAGCGCCGGGTTCTCGGTCGTCGGGCTGTGCCAGGCGATCGAACCCTCCATCGGGAGCATCTCGTTATCCTCGTCGACCAACCCGGCGAACCGGTAGACCTCGTCGTCCGGCCAATAGACCGGATTCCCGTCGTAGTCGGTCGCCGGTTCGGCGGTGCCGAGCAGCGGCTGGAGTCGCCCGTACTCGTCCTTGCCCTCGAACAGCGCCACCTTGCGGACGCGATCCGGGGTTGCGGGCTGGTCGTAATTGGCGTAGTCCAGGATCCGGGAGCCCGCATAGACGGCAATGCCCGCCGGCGTCACGTCGGGCACGTCCTCGTCCAGCGGCAGCACGACGTCGAACGCCATGATCCGATCGGTCTCGCCGAACACCTGCGGGCCGGGGATGTCGCCGCCGAACGGCTCGTCACCGCCGATGTTCTTGACGATCACGCGGTTGCCCAGAGTGACGGCGTTGAAGTCGAAGATGATGTCGTAGCGAGAACCGGTCTCCGACAGCAGCGTGTCGACGGTGGTCGGGCTCGACGCCAGACCCTGGTCGCTGCCGATCACTGTGAAGGGCAGCGGTCCCGTGGCGGACGAGAAGTCCGTGGCACCGGCCGGCACCTCGAAGAACTGAATCGCCAGGAACCTGCTGTCGCAGCCGTTGAGGAACCGCAGCCGGTAGTTTCTCGGCTCCACGTCCATCTTCGGCCAGATGATCCCGTTGACGACCATGTGATCGCCGAAGAACTCGGCGAGCCCTGTCGGCCCCCCATCGGGGAACTTGCCCGAAGGAAGGATTGCCCCCTCACCCGTGATGAAGTCGTCGTAGAACGGGTCACCCGGGAAGGCCGGGTAGAACAGCTCGCCCGTGTCCTTGAACATCTTGTCCTGGATGGCGAACGCCGCCTCGTATGGGTATGCCGGGAGATCGAGCGCGTTCCCGAACTCGCCGGTGTCGAAGTCATCACGAATGATGAAGAACCCTGCCATTCCGGCATAGACATTCAGCCGCGTGATGCCGAGCGCGTGGTCGTGATACCACACCGTCCCGGCAGGCTGGCTGTTGTCGTAGATGTACTTCTTCTCGACCCATTGCGGTCCGCGAATCGCGTATCCCGGACTGAAGAAGAACTCCGGGTTTCCGTCGAACTGGAAGTCGGAATGGCCGCCGTGTACGTGCGGCACGATCGGGACGCCGTCGTTCTCGATCGAGTAGCCCTCGTACCCGTGGAGGCTGTACGCCCAGTGGAGGCTTTCATCGACAACCGGCCTGCCTGTGTAGTCCCCGTATCCGATAGCGGTGTTGTCTTTCCCGGTGATCAGGAATGGCAGCGGCAGACTCGTGTCGGGGTCGACCAGTTTGTTCTGCCACTTCACCTCGAGCGGCTCATAGCTCCTCACCTCGAATGTCCGGCCGGGCCAGGTGTTGAGCCCCTTGTCGCCGTATCCCCAGACGGTGGTCGGCACCGGCGTCACGCCGTCCGGACCGACCAGGCCAGTTGCCTGCGACCGTCTGCTGCACGTCAACCGTGATCTTGCCCTTCTTCGGGCGGAAGATGAACCCAGGGTCCAGCGCGTTCGGCACATAGTTGGCGAACTTGGGTTGCATCGCAGGGTCGCTGAGCCCTGGCCCTTGAGTCGCCGCAAACGCTCGTGCGGTGTATCCAATCTTCGAACTCAGCCACAGCCCTGCCCCGGACGCAGCTGAGAGCTTGACGAAGTCACGACGCGTGACCTTCATGTGCACCTCCCAGTCGCACTCAGGGGCCACATTGAGGCTTGCGGATCCTCGGTCGCAGGGCCGCCAGTCACTTCGAACGTGAAGAAGGTCCCTGTTCACGACCCCCTTGTTGCGCCGGATCCAGCCCGGCATGTTCCCTTTCATGCATCGCCCGCACCACGCGCTCGCATGGCCGGCGCTCGATCCCGACGAACTGCAACACACCCTCGATGGGCTCGGCGTGCTCGCAGCGCACATCCGCGCCGGGAACTCCGACCCTCGACCGATGGCCTGGCGGGGACAGTCAGCGAACGCCCACCGGATCGAATTCGATCGAATCCGTATCGGCATCGACATTGTCCCTGAAGCCATCGACCAGGCAACGACCGCCGTCCGACAACTCATACCGATGATCCAGTCGACGCGTTTGCAGATCTCGGCACTGGCCGAGTCCCTGCATACAGCCGAGTCGAACGCCAAGACGAGCCAGGCGGTGGCAGAGTCACTCGCGCTCGAGGCGACGTTCGCGGCGAGAACCGACCCCGCCTCCTTGGAGGAGAGTGAACGTCTCCGACAGCTTGCCGTCCACGCACGACACCGAGCCGAGGACGCTCGGCGCGACGCCGACCTCAGCCTCAGGCGTGCGATCGACGCGGCCGGCGAACTCGTCGAAGCCATCCACCTGCGGGACATGCTGGTCGCCGCCCACCTCGACGAGTTGCTCGATACCCCGCGGTTCGGCCGCATCACCGGCGCGGCAATCGGTCACCACATGGCCATTCCCGCAGATGATCGAGCCTGGATCCTCCCTCGGATCGCAGACACGAGATCGGAGATCCATCGGTACGTCGATTCGCTCGGAGTGGCCATCACCGAGATCGAGGCCGTGCCGTGGGCTGAGCGGACGTGGTGGGAGTCGATGGCACTGGTTCACCTGAACGAGAAGCATGCATTGCACCGGCGGTTCCTCTCGCCCGGACGGCAGATGCTCGAATGGGATCCCATCGGCGATGGCCGTGCCGTCGAGGTGTTCGGCGATCTCGCCCGAGCTCGGCACATCGCCGTGGTCGTGCCGGGAATCATGAACACGATCGAGAACTTCGACGACCAGCTCGGGCGCAATGCGAAGGATCTCTGGGTCGGGGCTTCGGCAATTGACCAACGAACCGCGGTCGTGGCGTGGCTGGGATACGACACTCCGGAGCTGGTCAATGCCGTGTCGAAGGGCCGTGCCGTCGAACACGAGGCGGAGCTGCGGTCGTTCGTTGCGTCCCTGCCGGGCGACGCGCACGTGACTGTCGTTGCACACTCCTACGGCACGGTGCTGGCTGCGGAGTCGGCAGCCCAGGGACTCGCAGCCGACGACCTGGTGCTCCTCGGGAGTCCGGGCACACGTCTGGACCACGCAGCAGACGCGGATCTGGAACCCGATGCACAGGTGTTCGCCGGCGTCTCGGACACCGACTGGATCGTCGGCCGCTCCGGATGGGGCAGCGTCCTCTGCCCCGAGAAGATCGTCGACGCGGGTTGGCTGACCGGGCTGCGCTGGCTGGTGAGCCCTGTCACGGGTCCGCTCGCATGGGTCACCGACTCCTGCAAGACGGACCCAGATGGAGACATCAAGGGCCTCTCACATGGCCTCAACCCGGCACACGAAGACTTCGGGGCGGTCGAGATCTCGACCGCGGACGTCGACGGCCACTCCTCGTACATGGATCCCGACAGCACGAGTCTCGACGCAGTCGCCCAGATCGTGACGGGAACCCATCCCGACCAGCGCTGATAGCCTCCGAGCCCATGTGCGGTCGATATGTGCTCGCCGGTGACGCCGATGACTACGTCGAGTTCTTTCACGTGGATCGCATCACGACTGAGTCTCTGGAGCCCAACTACAACGTCGCGCCGACCGACCCCGTGTACGCCGTCGCCGAGTGGGAGTCCGAGCGTTTGCTGGGAACGATGCAGTGGGGCTTCATCCCGCACTGGGCCAAGGACCGCAGGGGCATGCAGATCAACGCTCGAGCCGAAACCATCGCCACGAAGCCGATGTTCCGGGACTCGTTCCGCCGGAAGCGGTGCCTGATCCCCGCCAACGGGTTCTATGAGTGGGAACCGAAGGACCGGGGACGAACCCCTCACTTCGTCTACCGAGCGGACGGCTACCCGATGGGCTTCGCAGGGCTCTGGTCGACATGGAAGGACCCCGATACCGGCGAGTTCGTCCGCACCACGACGATCATCACCACCGAGGCCAAGGGCGTGATCGCCGGCATCCACGAGCGAACCCCACTGGTGCTCGACCCGAGCGTGTGGGACGCGTGGCTCGATCGGGACCTCACCGATCCCGAGGAGATCGAGAACCTGCTTCAGCCGATCGATCACGAGATGATCGCCGAACATGCCGTCGACTCGGATGTGAACAGCGTGCGGAACAACCGACCCGACCTCACCGCGCCTGCCAAGGTCCAGCGACTCCTCTGAGCCGCCCCGACCCGTACCTGTTGGGCCCGCGAGCCTCTACCCTCGGCCACCGATGGCCAGAATCCTGTTGATCCGACACGCCCCCACCCCCGAGACGGGCACCAAGCTCACCGGCAGACTGCCCGGGGTCTCGCTGGGCGAACGCGGAACCGAAATCGCCAGAGCAACGGCGGAGCGACTCTCCGACGTCAAGATCAAGGCGGTGTACGCCTCACCGATCGAGCGAACCTGGGAAACCGCCCAGGAGGTCGCCGCCGTTCACGGGCTCGAACCGATACGCAACGACGGATTCCTCGAGGTCGACTACGGGGCCTGGTCCGGCCGGACGCTGAAGAGCCTCTACAAGCTCAAGGCATGGCGAACGGTGCAGATGACGCCCAGTCGCATGGTCTTCCCCGATGGCGAGGCGATCAGTGACGCCCAGAAGCGGGCTGTCAACGCCTGTGAGGAGCTCGCCGCTCGCCACAGGAAGGACACCGTCGTCGCCGTGAGCCATTCGGACATCATCAAATCGATCGTCGCCCACTACGTCGGTTCACCCCTCGATCAGTTTCAACGGATCGGGACCAGCCCCGCCTCGGTGACGGTGCTCGACCTGCCGTCGGGAGGCATCCCGCGAGTGGTTGCGGTCAACACGAACGGGGATCCATCGACATGGACATAGAAGACCTCGGGCCGGCCGAGCGGATCGTCGCCGGCGCCATCGGAGAGCCGGGAAACCGCCGCTTCTACCTCCAGGTGACCGCCAACGGCGAGCTCACGACGATGCTCGCCGAGAAGACCCAGATCAATGCGCTCGCCACGCAGGGCGTGGCGATCCTCGACGCCAGTGGCATCTCGTCGGACGACGTCGCCGTCGACCGGTTGATCGCCGCCGGGATGCATGTGCAAGATCCCGGGATCGACGGCGAGCGGTTCCGAATCGGCGAGATCTCGATCGCGCTTGCCCCATCGGAGCTGCTCACGATCACCGTCGAGGACATCGAAGGCGAAGACGGCATCACCTTCGTGATCGCCCCCGAACAGTTCCGGGCCATGGCCAAGGTCGCCATCGATGTGGTCGAAGCCGGCCGTCCGACGTGCCCGTGGTGCAAGCTGCCGATGAACCCTGCCGGCCATCAATGCGCCGCCCGGAACGGCCATCACAGCGACTGACATGACGGCAACCGTGGAGATCGTGGAGGTGGTCGGGCGATTGCCCTATGCCTCGAACGCCACGTTGTTGGCGCGCGACTCCGAGGGGGAAATGTGGGTCTACAAGCCGGATCAGGGTGAGTCACCGCTCTGGGACTTCCCCTATCAAACCCTCTCGCGTCGAGAGATCATCTCATATGAAGTGAGCGCCGCGATGGGGCTGGACATCATCCCACTCACGCTCGAAGCGGACGGCGTGTACGGCCCCGGCTCGGCACAGCGGTTTCTCGACGAGGACGTCGACTTCGACCCACGACCCTGGTTCGAGGATGACCTGGAACCCTCACTGTGGCCGTTTGCCGTGTTCGACATCGTCGCCAACAACGCCGACCGGAAGGTCGGGCATCTTCTCCGCGAGGCGGGAACCGGCCGCGTGTGGGGCATCGACCAGGGCCTGACCTTTCATCCGATGGACAAGCTCAGGACCGTGCTGTGGGGCTTCGCCGGCCAGGCGATCCCACCCGCGTTGCTCGACGCGGTCGAGCGCCTCCGAGAAGCGCTCGCCAACGGTCTCGCGGACCGGATGGCGGAGATGCTGGGCGAAGCAGAAGCGGACGCAGCGGTGCACCGGGTCAAATCATTGCTGTCTGCGAAGACACATCCACTCCCCCCGACTCACCGCCCCGCCGTCCCATGGCCGATGTGGTGAGCGGACCTCAGTCGATCCGCACGACGACCTTGCCGAGCGCACTGCCTTCACCGTGATGGGTGAGAGCCTCCGGTACCTCATCGAGTCCGAACACACGATCTACGTGGATGGCGAGAGAACCATCGACACACAGTTCGGCGACGCGTGAGAAGTGCGCCGGACCCTGCGCGACCGCAAGCACCCGCAATTGGCCATTCGACACGAGACCGGCGAGGGCGATGCGAAGCATCGACGGAACCGACCCGCCGACGCAGGCGTAGCGTCCGTCCTTTGCCAACGCTCGTCGGTACGAGGCGGCCGAGCGCTGGGCCACCAGGTCGAGAATCCGGTCGTATCGCTGACCGGTGCGTGTGAAGTCGGTCCGGCGGTAGTCGATCACCTCGTCCGCCCCGAGGGACTGCATGTAGGACAGTTTCGACGCGTTGTCCACCGCAGTGACGTGAGCGCCCGCCGCCTTGGCCAATTGGATCGCGAACGAACCCGATCCACCGCCGCCACCGTTGACGAGCCATCGCATGCCGGGTCCGAGGTCCGCCGTCCCCTGATCGGCGATTGCCCCGGCCTGCGGAATGGTCGATGCCTCGACGAATGTCAGACCGTCGGGCTTGTGAGCCAGTGCCGCGTCGGGCACGACCGCGTACTCGGCGAACCCGCCCTTCAGCGCCAGATTGTCGCCGTACACCAGATCGCCGGGCGCGAATCGGGTGACATCCGCTCCAACCTCCACCACCCGTCCGGCGATGTCCGACCCGAGAATCGTTGCTCGGGGCGCCCTGAGCCCGGACACCCGCGCATACACAGGCGAACCGCGGAGCGCCTCCCAGTCGGACAGGTTCACCGACGTGGCGACGACCTCGACCAGGACCTGCCGCAGCGAAGGCTCCGGGATCGGCACCTCGGCCAGGCGGAGGACACCTGGCCCTCCGTACCGCTCGTAGACGACGGCTCTCATGCGCTCCTCTGTGACGACGCTGCCGGGCCCGGCGGGCGGGGCCGTTCACCCTCCTGATGCTCGGAAACGGTACCGTGCCACGCTCACCATCCAGGAGCGCCGTGGCCCACCAATCGACGCCCGACCACTCATCGACTGCGAACTCATTGCGCCGGGATCTCGGGCTGTGGGGCGCCGTCGTCACCGGGCTCGGTTCCATCGTCGGCACAGGCGTCTTCGTCTCCATCGCCGTCGCGTTCGGACTGTTTGGCCGGGAGGTGCTGTTCGCCGTCCCGCTGGCAGCGCTGGTGGCGACCTTCAACGGGCTGTCGAGCGCACAACTGGCCGCCGCCCACCCGGTGTCGGGCGGCACGTACGAGTACGGCTACCGGTACCTGAACCCGTGGTGGGGATTCACCGCAGGCTGGTTGTTCCTGATCGCAAAGACGGCCAGCGCCTCGACCGCGGCACTCGGCTTCGCCGGCTACCTCGGTGCGCTGCTGGGGCTCGACGACTCGGTGCGGCTCGGGCTGGCGATCGGCGCTGCCGTGCTGGTCACCGCGCTCATCCTCTCGGGCATCCGCCGCACCGCCATGGTGAACGCGGTGCTGGTCGCCATCACCCTCGGATCGCTGGCGACCTTCGTCGCAGCCGGCTGGCTCGACCCGGTCTTCACCGGCAGCCGGCTGACGCTCGAATCCGGGTGGGGCCTGTCCGATCTGCTCGCCGCGACCGCCTTCATGTTCGTGGCGTACACCGGGTACGGCCGCATCGCCACGTTGGGCGAGGAGGTCCGGGTCCCCGCGATCACGATCCCCCGGGCCGTCGTAACGACGCTCGCCGTCTCGGCGCTGTTGTACACGAGCGTCGCGGCCACCACATGGTTCAACGCCGATCCGCAGGCGGACATCTCGGCCTCGATCGCGCCGTTGGCCCCGATCGTGAACCAGCCGTGGGCGCAGATCGTCGAGATCGGCGCGATCGTGGCGATGCTCGGCGTGCTGTTGAACCTGATCCTCGGGCTGTCCCGGGTGTGGCTGGCGATGGGTCGGCGGCGTGACATGCCGGAGGCGCTCGGCCGAGTGTCGGCTGAGGGCTCACCGACGGTCGCAGTCGTGCTCACGGGTGCCGTGGTCGCTGCCGTCGCGCTGGTCGGGGACGTCCGGGCGACCTGGTCGTTCTCGGCGTTCGCCGTGCTGCTCTACTACGCCATCACCAACGCAGCCGCGCTCGAGCTCCCCGACGAGCAGCGTCGTTTCCCCCGCTGGACGTCGTGGGCCGGCTTGGCGTCGTGCGCCTTCTTGAGCTCCTGGGTCGACCCGCTCACCTGGGGCATCGGCGCCGGCGTACTCGCCCTCGGCCTCGCTTATCGGTTTCTCAGGACTCGGGGCGGTCGAGGTCCGGCGCAACCGAGCAGGACGTCACCGGCTCGGTGACCTTCGACTCTGGTCGCTCCATCTCGGCCGTGGCGTGCTGACCAAAAGGAGGTCGACCATGGAGAGCGGTTCAGCGAGTTACATCCTCTTCGATATACCGACCGGCAGGAAGCCGGAGGATTCCGAGTTCGTGGAGAATCTGGGACATCCGGTGATGGTGTGCCATGGACCCGGCGACCACGTCTGTCCGATCCTGACGGGAGAGGGGTGCGAACTCGCCGAGGGCGCGCACGGCGTCGTTTTCGAACTCGACCTCGAACTCGATCAGCACCGGGCGATCCTGCAGAGCTACAAGACGAAGCTCCGCAGCGACGTGCCGATCGGCGTGGTCGTCAAGCCCGGCCAGGCTGAGGAGTACGCCACGTTGCTGGCGGGGGTCAAGGTGTGGGATCACATCCCCGCCGCCGGCGACCTCGATGGCCTCGCCGCATCCGTAGACGCCGCCGACCTGTGACAGTCCGTTCTTGTGACGCAAATCGCTGAGATAGCGACCTTTCCGTCACAAGAACGGGTTCAGTGGCGGCGGACGTAGTCGCTTACGATCAGATCGCCGAGCTCTTCACCGGTGGCGTTGAACACCCGGCCGCCCACGATCTTCGCCAGACGATCGATGAACGAGACCAGCCCCGGTGACTGCTCCAGCATGAAGATGTTCATGGTCACTCCCGACTTCGACAGCCGCATCGCCTCGGCGTAGGTCTTCTCGAGCGTCTCACGCACCGGTGGCCACTGGAAGAAGACGTACTCGCCTTCGAGGTGCGCCGTCGGCTCGCCATCGGTCACCAACAGCACCTGCTTGGTGGCATCCCGATGCTTCGCCAGCGCCCGGTTTGCGAGGTTGAAGGCGTGCTCCATGTTGGTCCCGTAGACGGGCTCCCAATCGACCTCTGCGAGGTCGCCCGGCGTCATCGGTCTGGCGTAGTCACTGAACCCGATGATCTCGAGATGGTCCTCGGGGAACGACGTCGAGATCAGCGTGTGAAGCGCGAGTGCCATCCGCTTCGCCGGCAGCCAATGACCCCGGAGCGGCATCGAGCGGCTCATGTCCAACAGCAGCACGGTGGCCGCCCGGGTCCGGCTCTCGGCCTCCTCGATCTCGAAGTCCTCCTGTTCGAGCTTGATCGGCCCCGTCGTCGGCCCCTGGCGCAGCACGGCATTGTGAAGGGTGCGCTTGATGTCGAGCCGGAACGAGTCACCGAACTGCCACGGACGCGAAGATCCGGTCGGCTCCTCCGCTCCCCCGGCGGCGGCCACGTCGTGGCTCCCGACCTGGTCGATGGTGAGCCGCTCGAACACCCGTGACAGCGCCTGCTGGCCCAGCTTGCGGACCCCACGAGGCGTCAGCTCCAGCTTGCCCGCGGAACGAGAGATCACCCCTGCGTCCTCGAGCATCTTTTCGATCGCCCGGAGCCTGGACAGGTCCCTCACCCCGCCTTCGCCGAGCGCATCCCGCACCGCTTCGGTGTCGATGTCCTCGAGACTGGCACCCGGGTAGTCCTGGCCGAGTGCCTGTTCCAGCTCCTCGAGCCTGGACGCCTGGTCGATCATGTCGAGGCCCTCGCCTAGGCCGGTCGGCTCGCCACCCATGTCCATCGGCCGATCCCAGGGCAGGTCGGCGGCGATCTGGCGGAGGTTCTGATTGAACTGGCTCATCTGGAAGGCCAGGTCCATGTCGCCCATGAGGTCCTCGGTGAGTGCCTGCAGCTCGGCTCGCTGCTCGGGCGTGAGTGACGACATGTATCGCGACATCGCCATGGCTCGCCGAGCGAGTGCCTCCAGCAGCTCGTCGAAGGTCTGCGGGTTCTCGGGGAAGTGCTGGCCATGCTTGGCCATGAACTCGTCGAACTGTTCCTGGCTCGGGCCGAGCCCGAGTGCACGCTGCTCCATCATGGCATTCAGATCCGCCAGCATGTCCTTGAGCGCGGCCATGTCCTCTTCGCTCATGCTCTGAAGGCCCTCGGACAGCTGTTTGAAGCTGGCGTCGAGCATCTCACGCCGCAGATCCTCCAGCAGTTGTTCGAACCGGTCGCGGGCTTCGGTAGACGCCCAGTCGTACTCCCGCAGCTCACGGATCTGGGCGGCGGCATTCTGCGGGAGCGCATCGAGGCTGATCTCGGCGAACCGGGCGTCATCGGACTGGTCGTCGGCCAGTGCCGCCCGCTCGGTGTCTTTGATCTCCTCCAGCCGCTCCCGGTACTCCGAAAGCGGATCGGGGCGGCCGGTCTTGCGCTGCTGCTCTTCGCGGAGGCGGCGGATGCGCTCGCGCATCTCTCGGAGCCCGTCGAACCGGCCGTCCATCCCGTCCTGCAGCATGCGCCGCAGGGCGTTGTCCACACCCCACCCTTCGAGAACGTCCTCGGCGAGCTGAGCGGCGAGATCGTCGACCGGAAGATCCGCCCCGAACGGATTCTGTGTCCCGTCCCAGCGCGAGTACCGACTGACGCTCACGTCACGAGTCCCGTCAGACGTGCGAACCCAGGGTTGCTGACGACATCTGGTGTCGTGTGCAACCCTGGGTTCGCCATATCACGACGCATAGCGGTGAGAGGATTTGTTGAGGCGACGGGTGAGATGGAGACCCTCTAGGGCGAACTCGAGCGCTGCGGCCGCGTCACCGGGCGACTCGCCCCGCAACCCGAGCCGGAGCAGCAGGTCGGACGGGTCGAACCCGTCGGTCTGAGCGACGAGATCGTCGGCCGCGACCAGGTCGCCGGACTGGATCTCCATCCCGACATCGAACCGCTCGAGCAGCTCGGAGAAGTCGAATCCCATCAGTCGCTCGCGGAAGATCGCCAGGACCGCCTGGGCCAGCAGCCGTGTGAGGATCTCTTCCTCGCGACCCTCCTCGAAGCCTTCGAATTCGACCCGCCCCATCGTCGACTGGATCAGCGAGCCGAGATCGCAGACCCTCGGCACCGCCTCGGACTCACCGGACCTGATCGCCCGGCGCACCGCCGAGGCCATCAGGGTCTCGAGGTTCGCAATCGACAAACGGACCGAGACACCGGAACGATGGTTGACGTGACCCGATGCCCGGACCTGATGGGTGTACTCGGCGACGATGTCCTCGATGAACTCCGGCACCGATATGGCGATACCCGTGGTCGGACGGGCCTCCTGATGCATGATCGTGATCTCGTCGTCGCGATCCAGCGGGTAATGGGTCCGGATCTCGGATCCGAATCGGTCCTTCAGCGGGGTGATGATTCGGCCCCGGTTGGTGTAGTCCTCGGGGTTGGCTGTCGCCACCAGCAGGAGGTCGAGCGGCAGCCGCACCGTGAAGCCCCTGATCTGGACGTCGCGCTCCTCCAGCACGTTCAGCAGCGACACCTGGATTCGAGGCGGCAGGTCGGGCAGCTCGTTGATGGAGAAGATCCCACGGTGGGTGCGCGGCACCAGTCCGTAGTGGATGACGAGTTCGTCACTGAGATAGCGACCCTCGGCGACGCGGATCGGATCGACGTCGCCGATCAGGTCCGCCACGGCAGTGTCGGGCGTCGCCAGCTTCTCGGAGAAGCGGCGGTCGTTGGGGATCCAGACGACCTCGACGTCGTCACCGTGCTCGTTGATCTTCTCGTGACAATGGCGACACACGGGACGGAATGGCGAGTCGTTGATCTCACATCCCAGGATGACCGGGGTCTCAGGGTCGAGCAGTTCGACCAGCCGCCGAATGAGCCGGGTCTTGCCTTGACCTCGCTCCCCCAGGAGGATGACGTCGTGGCCGGCGAGGATCGACCGTTCGAGCGCAGGCACGACGGTGTCGTCGTAGCCCACGATCCCGGGGAACAGGTTCTCCCCCGTCTTCATGCGCTCGATCAGGTTCTCACGCAACTCGTCTTTGACCGAACGGTCGCGCCATCCGGACGATCGGAGTTCGGCGATTGTGGCTGGCTTGGAATCCATGCCACCACCCTAGGGATGGGACACGGCTACCGGTCGTGGAGCGGTCGGCTCGGCGGCGATCGGCGACCGGCTCAGAGGTCTCAGTCGAGGTCGGTGAGCGACACGTCGAAGTCGGTCGGCAGTGACGGATCGGCGTCGTGTTCGAACATGCGCAGGATCTGGTCGGCGGTCGCACGATTGACCGACAATTCGGGAAGGTCGTCGCGAGCGAACCACCCGACGTCCGACGTCTCCATGCTCGTGGTGGCGGTGCCACCGAGCAGCTCACACAGGAAGAACAACAAGTACGAGTGGTGCGGTGCAGCGGGGTGATCGTGGCGCAGTTTGTCGTACACCGCAGCCAGCTTGCGAACACCGACCCGGTAGCCGGACTCCTCGTACACCTCCCGTTCGGCGGCCGTCGCCGGCGACTCACCGATATCGATCCAGCCGCCCGGGAGCGTCCAACGCCCATCTGCGGTCTCCTTGACCATCAGAATCCGACCGCGATCGATCACGGCTGCTCGACAGATGACCTTCGGCGTTGCATAGCCCGAGGCTGCGGCGAACACCGCCTCGACCGACTCGACGTCACCCGCAGGCCATGAAGCCATCTCGGCCGCGATGGCGCGGACCTGCTCGTAGCGCTGCCGATCGAACTCGTTGGGGCTGAACGTCAATCCGGATTGAGCGATCCCGGCCAGCCGGGCGATCCAATCCAGCAGCGGTGCCTGGTCACTCACGACAGAAACCTACCCGATGCACCCAAGACCGCGGCCCGACCTATCGTCCAACTCACACAGCAACGGAGGATCGAGATGACCAAGTTCGCCTACTTCTGCGGCCACGAGCAGTGGCAGCCCGAAGAGCTGGTCCGCCATGCGGTGCTCGCCGAACAGGCCGGCTTCGACATGGCAGTCGTGTCCGAGCACTTCCATCCGTGGGTGGACGATCGGTCGGCCGCCGGATTCGCATTCTCCACGATCGGCGCCATGGCTCAGGCCACCGATGGGCTCGAGTTCGCCACGGGCGTGACCACCCCGCTGTGGCGTTTCCACCCCGGGGTGGTCGCTCAGGCCTCGGCCACCCTGGATCGACTCTCGGGCGGCAGATTCAACCTCGGCGTCGGCACCGGTGAGAACATCAACGAGGGACCGCTCGGCTACGAGTTCCCGCGGTACGCAGAGCGGGCAGCCCGGATGGAAGAGGCACTCGAGATCATGCGCCGGCTGTTGGACGGCGAGAAGCTCACCTTCGAGGGTGAGTACTACCAGACCGATCGCGCCAAGCTCTACTCCCCGCCGCTCGGCCCGGTGCCGATCTGGCTCGCTGCCGGAGGTCCCAAATCCGCAGCGCTCGCCGCTGCCAAGGCGGAAGGCATCATCACATCGGTCAAGGACCCCGCCGACACGATCGAGCGGGTCGTCGAGCCGTCGAGGGCGGCTGCCGCCGAGTTGGGGCGGCCGGCCCCGAAGATCCTGGCGACCCGCTGGTCTATCAAGGCGGACAACGACGACCAGGCGTGGGAGGCGCTCTACTCGTGGCGCGGACTGCGGGCGCCCGGACGCCTCGAAGCCGTCGATCCCCAGACCCTGCGCGAGCGGGCGGACGAGCTCCCACGCGAAGAGGTGTTGGGCCGCTACTCGCTGGTGAGCACCGCAGACGACATCGTCGAGGCGTATCGCCCGCTGGTCGAAGACCTCCATGCCGACGTCGTGACGATTCAGATGGCCAGCCTCGACCAGGAGGGGTTGATCGAGCTGCTGGGATCCGAGGTGTTGCCACGCCTCCGGTCGATCGCCGGAGCCTGACGGAAGCCCGACCACCGGAGCGTTGCCGCTCGACGCAGTCTGCCCTACCCACGCGGCGCGAATCCACTCCCCAAACCACCCGTGCGCGCCAAGGGACGGCTCGTGGCGGCGCTGCGCTGGGCGCCCGCCAGATGGCGAGCCGACCCGATGGGTCGATCCGCTAGCAGGGTGTTGATGCTCCGGGCCGAACCCGGCCCTGAGACGAGCGGCGGGGGTCATCGACCGCTCCGCCGCTCGTCATCCGCCCGCGACCACGCCCATCCGCTCCCGGGCTTCGGCGATGGCCTCTGAGGTTCGCTCATCGACACCGAGGGCATCGAGTACATCGAGACTCGTCGCCTGCCGGCGAATGGAGGCGAGGAGCTCGGGATCGACACCCGGCGACGAGGCGCGTTCGACTGCAAGCGGGATGTTCGGTACGAACGCCCCCGGGAATGTCGCGACCAGATCGACCCTCCAGCCGGCACGGTCGGTCAGGACGAACACCCGGTCCGCCGCGTCGAGTGGGAAGGACACCTCGACGGTGGCGTATCTCGCTCCCCCGACGTCGAAGGTCGAGACCTCTCCGATCCGGAGGTCCTCGACGCCGGCATCGACGAAGTTGCCGATGTCGCCGGCGAAGCTCCGCCAGAAGGTGGACGCGACCTGCTGACTGGCGAATCCGAGGGCGGCAAGCGCATCCGCAGTCGAGGCACCCTCCACGAGGGCGAGGAGCCCCAGTTGGTCGGTCAGCGTGTTGGCGTCGAGCGTCTGGGCGTCTTGCCTGCCGATAGCCCGGATGATTGCGGACACGGCGAGCTCGGGCGATGTCGACGCAGCCGGTTCGACCGCGACGGTCGTCGTCGTGCTGTCGGAGCCCCCGCCGCAGGCGCCGATCAGCGCCAAGCAGATCACGGCCGCGGTGACGCGCTTCACGTCCGCTCGCGATCTGCGATCGGAGGCAATCGACCGTCGCTCGAGAAGCGAGCCCGACGCTCCGGCGAGTTGAGGTCCGTGGCGAACCAGATCCAGACGAGATAAGCCAGCCCGACCGCCTCGGTCACCCAGCGCCACGGATCCGACGATGCCCGCGCCCACACGTCGGACCAGTACGGATCGGGCCCTTTGGGGAAGTCCAGCCCGAAGAAGGGCCAGAGGAAGGTCTCGGCAGTTGTCCACATCCCGTCGAGGAGCAGATGGAAGAACCACGCCACGATCAGCGCCATCCACGCCCGGCGCCGCCTCCCGCGCCTCGTTGCGAACAGGATGATCACGGCGACGACGGTCGGCACGACCAGCGTGTGGGCGAAGATCTCGCCCGAGGAGAAACGGTCGGCGAAGAGGATCGTCCCGATCGTGAGATCGACGACGTCGGGCAAGATCGCCCCGGCGACCAAGAACCGGACGTCGACCTTCGGGTCCCCGAAGATCCATCGAAACAGGAAGAGGATCGCGCCGATCCGCCAGAACATCATGGTTCAGCGGTCGCTCACATGACGAGGATGCGCCGACAGTGGACACAGAGCGGCGGATCGGTCTCCCTCGCCTCGTTCTGCTCGGTCGTCGACAGGGCGAGGTGGCAGCCTCCGCATTGACCGTGCTCGAGACGGCCGACGGCAACCCCCTCCTTGGTCCGGCGGAGCTTCTCGTACCGAGCGAGCAGATCCTCGGGGATGGCCTCGACGATGCCCGACTTGCGTGTCTCGAACCTCCCTACCTGGAGATCGATCTCCTTCCACGCCTGACCGATGCTCGCCTCCAGGGCTCGCTCGGCTGCCGTGGTCGATTCGACCGTGCTGTTCGCCTCTTCGAGCTGGGCTTCGAGCGTTTCGCGGCTGTCGAGCAGCTCCAGCACGGTCTCTTCCATCTTCTCTTTGCGGTTCGTCAGCTGCTGGACGTCGAGACGCATGTTCTCGGTCTCGCGGGCGTTCATGCCACCCGAATAGAGCCTCGTCTCGGTCTCCGAGAGCTTGATCTCGGTGAGCTCGAGTTCGCCTTCCGCCTTGTCGAGATCGCGGTTCATCTGCTTGAGCTCATCGGACAGGGCGCTCGCCTGCTGCTCGGCCTCGACCCGTGCCGCGTTCGCCGCCTTGTAGCGCTCGAGCTCTGGGAGGTTCTGGCGTTGATCGAGCAGCCGATCGATCTCGAGGTCCACGTCCTGGAGGTCGAGCAGATCTGCCAGCGCCGGAATCTCCACATGCACTCCTCAGGTCGGAAACCGAGAGGCTACCGCCACGGGGTGGGGTCTGCGTCGGTGAGGTCGACAACGGAGGCGTCACCGGCGACGGCCCGGGACACCGCTGCAACGAGTGCGGCCATTCCCGGGCGCTCGGTCGGGGTGTGGCCCGGGTCGATCACGCCGAGCCCGCGGTCGTTCGCCGCCACGATCCGATGGTGCGACACGTCCCCAGTGACGACCGCATCGGCGCCGAGCGACCGGGCGGCCGACAGGAATTCGGCGCCGGACCCGGGCACCACTGCCACTCGTGAGATCGGTTGCTCCCCGGAACCGGAGACCCGAAGCCCGACAGTGCCCAGCCGCTCCCCTACGAGCCGGCCCAGGTCGCCGAGCGTCCCCGACCAGGATCCGATCCGCCCGATGAAGCCGGTGTTCGAAACCACCTCGTACACGTCGAATGCGGGCTCCTCGTAGGGGTGCACGGCGACGAGCGCCGAGATGAGCGCATCTCGCCGGGCGCCCGGCGCGATCATCTCGATGCGGACCTCTTCCTCGGCGTTGAGCGCGCCGACCTTCCCGAGCGCCGGGCTCGCACCCTGGCCCGGCAGGAAGGTCCCGGTTCCGGGTGTCCGGAACGAGCAATGGGAATATCTGCCGATGACCCCGGCGCCGACCTGGGTCAGCGCGTCGGTCACGACGTCGACCTGGTCTTCCGGCAGGAACGTCACCACCTTGATCTGCGGGCCGGGCTCACTCGGACCGAACCCGACCACATCGGACAGGCCGAGCGCATCGGCGAGCGCATCGGCGGTGCCTCCCGGAGCCACATCGAAACTGGTGTGTGCGATACCCAACGCCGTGTGCGTCGAGAGCAATCGGAAGGCCCGTCCAGTCGGCCCCGGCCCCGCCGTGACCGACCTCACCGGGCGGAACAGCAGCGGGTGATAGGCGATCAACAGGTCGACCGGAACACGGGCGAGCCGGTCGAGGACCATGTCGGTGACCTCGTGGCAGACACCGATCGTCGCAACGTCGGCGGCCGGATCGCCCAGCTGGAGACCGTCCAGGTCCCAGCCGGCGGCGCCGGCGCCGCCGATCTCGGTCGAAAGTCGTCGGAGTATCTCGCTGACAGAGCTCACGAAGTGGGATCGTACCGAGGGTGTCGTATCGTTGCCGGCGATGGCACGGAGACGACCAGCGGCCGGATCGGCGTTTCGACGCAGCAACGCGCCACCCAGCCGGGTGACGCGTCACGCGGCGCAGAAGTCGCGAGCTCGCAACCCGGCACTCAGCGGCCTCGGGTTCGCCATGGTCGCGGTGGCGATCTTCTTCTTCTTCGTCTCGACCAGGCAGTCTCCCATCACGTTCGGCTTCGACCGAACCGAATTCGTCGATCGGTGGAACGAGGCCGCACTCGATGCCGGTAGGCCGGCGTTGACGATCCCCGAGGTCGTCTGGACCGATGAGGAGGCCGGCGTCTTCGGCTTCGCGTTCTCCGACACGATGTCGGTGATCGGTCGCGTCGATCGGACCCCGATCCAGGACGTCGAGGAACTTGCGCTCGTCGGAGAACCGGCGATCGATGGACAGGACGTGGTGATCGCCGGCATGGATCTCGTGATTCAGGTGACCGAGCCCGAACTCGACGCGGCCGAACGGTCCGACCTGCTCGCCGACCTGGCTGTGCTGGGCACACTCCCCGCAGATCCGGACCAGCGGACGACGGCTGGCGCCACCGAATACCGGGTGGCGGCAGACGCCGTCGGTGGGGTGCTGGGCATCGGGGCGCGGCCCGTCGGGGTGCGCGACTAGACCCGGTGCACAATCATCGGCATGCCGTTGTCGACCGACATCGTGAACCCCGACCTCGGGGCGGGCGGCTCACCCCCGCCGGTGTCGTCGCCCTGACCGCGGCGCGACAGCGCCCTCTCTCCACCTCCGGCCTCCTCCGCCGTCGGCCATGACCGAAGGTCCAGCACCGGTTCGCTCAGCGGCCCGCCGGCGAATCTGCCTTTCGGCACTGGGTCATCCATCGTTCCGGAGTGATGGTGAGCGTGTGCCGCAGATTGCGGCGCGCACACAAGGAGTGAAGAGCCATGTTCGCTCAAACGTCGCTGCGGCGGCGTTTCGTCGTTTTGGCGACGGCGTTCGTCATGCTCGGGGTGCTCGTGCCGGTCAACCCGGCCGTCGCCGCAACGGATGCCTGCCCAAACACGATCCCGTCCGCCGGATATCGCGACCTCGCGGGTTTCAGCAGTGAGACCATCGAGGCCATCAACTGCATCACCTACTACGGGATCAGCGAGGGGGTGACAGCGACACTCTTCGATCCCGCAGGCGAGGTGCCCCGTTGGCAGATGGCGCTGTTCCTCGTGAGGGCCGCTGAGGACCTCGGGATTCCGATTCCCTCCGGAACCGATCAGGGATTCTCGGACATCGCCACCGTGTCCATTGCTGCCCGGACTGCCATCAACCAGCTCGCCCAGTTGGGAATCACCAAGGGTGTCACCGCAACGACATTCGCGCCGTTCGACTCGGTGCCTCGCTGGCAGATGGCACTGTTCCTCACCCGTCTCTACTCGAAAGCCGGGTTCAGCCTGCCGAGCGGCTCGACTCAGGGGTTCGTCGACACGACCGCGCTGCCCGAGGCGACGTGGCGGGCGATCAATCAGCTTGCTCAGCTCGGGATCTCCAAGGGCACCAGCACCGGCCAGTTCGGACCGAATGGGTTCGTCTATCGCTGGCAGATGGCGCTGTTCCTCGCTCGCCAGCTGCAGGCGTGCTACGCCAGGCCGATGATCGTCAGTATCAGTCCGTCTGCCACGACTGTCCCGACCTCTGACTCGGTTCTGTTGACCGTGCTGGTGCGGGAAGCGGACGGCACCGTGGTGGCGGGCCGGTACGTGGACTTCTTCGTCGGTTCGCTCGACTCCGACAAGAGATGTGTCCTCGATACGGATGCGTCGCTCGCCGGTGGCAACGCCGGCACGGGATCGGACTGCAAGATCGACACGGGCGACCCGAAGACCAACTCGATCGGTGTTGCCACGGTGTCGCTGAGCCACTCCAACGTGCAGGAGGTCGATACGGTCTACGCCTGGATCGGCGACACGGGTGAAGTCTTCGACGCAGACACGGTGAAGGCGTACTCGTCGGTTCAGATCCAATGGACGCTCCCGGTCGGGAAGCTGGTCGTCCCTGACGTGACCGCCAAGTACGGGACGCAGGTCTCCGTCGGCGCCTCACTCCGCACGTCGACGGATCTGGCCGTGCCGCTCAGCGGAGAACGGGTCGTCTTCAAGGTGACGCGTGACGGAACCCAGATCATCACCCAGACGGTCACGACCGGATCGAACGGCATCGCCACACTGACGTACACGGGTCCGGCGGATCCGACGACCGGTAACGACCCGACCAAGGTCGACTCGATCGTGGCGTTCTGGGACAAGGACGGAGACGGGATCGACGACGGAGCCGCAGAGTTCGACGACACCGCCACAGTCACATGGGACGACGCCGAACCTCGCAACGACTCGTTCGAGTTCACACAGTCACCGATGAGTGGCCTGACGGGCTCCGCCGTGACGCTCTCGATGAAGGTCGTGGACAAGTTCGGAGTCGGATACGCAAACGCACGTGTCACGTTCGTCGTGACCGGAGCGAATGCGGCGACACAAACCGCCGACACGAACTCCGCGGGGATCGCCAGTGTCTCGTACACCCCGACAACGATCGGCATCGACACGATCGATGCGCGCATCGACTTCGATCGTGACGGGACCATCGATGCCGAGGACTTCGACTACGGCGACGTGCCGGACCAGAAGCACTACGTGGTGCAGACCGCCCCGAACCTGACCGACGGGATCCACACCTTCGACATCCTGGGTGTGAACGCTTCGCTGAACGCGATCGATGTCCAGGAGATCGGGACCGGCAACCTGTACCGGCTGCTGTATGACACGTCGAACGACCTGTTCAGCCTCGGAACCAAAGGCATCCTGATCGGTGACTTCGAGGCCGAACTGCTGAAACTGACCCTACCCGCCATCGACGGCGCAGGCGGCGTCGAGTTGACGACCAACACCTACACCACGACCACGTCTGGCTCGAGCACGTTCATCCTCGAGACCAGCTGACGCGTAATACGACGTCCAACCCGAGATTGGGCCGCCAGTGGCGGCCCAATCTCATACACCGGCCGTCTCCGGACCATTGGCACGAACGGGCCGGTCACCCTGCTGGGGCCTTGGCTCCAGATACGCTCCGATCGAAAGGGCCGAACCAGCCGATCAACACGATCGCAGCAGCCACCGAAGATCCGACGATCAGCGTCGTCTGCGAGCCGATCACGGCGATGCCGACACCGGCGATCAAGGCCCCGCCCGTCTGACCGAGCCGCGCCGCCCCGACCCAGAACGCGACGGCGGCGCCGCGATGGTCTTCCGGCGCAGCGGACACGTTGACCTCCTGGAGTGTCGGGATCAACGCCCCTTCAGATGCCCCGTAGATCAGGGCGCCGACTGCGACCACCAAGACCGAGCCTCCGAGCCCGAGGGTGAGAAAGGCGGCCACGAGGCCCAGAGCCGAACCGACGACCACGGTCCTCGTCGGCATCATGGAACGGATTCGGCCCTGGTTGAACGCAGAGAGGGTCGATGTGATGGCTGGAAGCGAGATGAGGAGTCCCCTGGCAGAGGCACCCAGCCCGAAGCGTTCGGCGAGATAGACGGGCAGCACCGTGAGCATGAGCCCGAAGACCGCCACGAACACGAAGAAACCAGCCAGGATCGACACGGCGATGACCGGGGTGCGGACGACCTCACCTGCACCCGAGAGCTGTTCTCTCAGCGTGGGTGGATCAGCCGGTCGATACCGCTCGAGCGACAGCCACACCCAGGCTGCGGTGCCGAATGCCAGCGTGTAGATCGAGAAGGCCGCCCGCCACCCGACAAGCTCAGTGATCGTCCCGGAAAGGAGCGGCAAGGCTGCCAGACCAACCGTCAGGACCGCCGAGTTCCTCCCGACGATCTTCGTGCGCTCGAGTCCGGCCCAGTGATCTCCGATCAGGACGACGGCGAGGTTGATCAGCCCGGCAGATCCCACTCCCTGGAAGAACCGGGACACCAGCAGCAGTTCGAATGTCGGAGCAAGTGCACCACCCAGCCCGAAGGTCCCGAAGATGACGAGACACATCACCAACACGATCCTTCGCCCGAACCGATCCGCCAGCAACCCGATCATCGGGGCCAGCACGATGCCGGCGAGGGATCCGGCCGCAACCAGGATTCCCGACATGCCCGAGGGAACATCCAGGTCCTCGAGGATGTCGGGGATCGCCGGAGTGACGAGCGTGTTGTTGAGGATGCCGGTCAGCGTGATCGTGAAGATCAGTTGCAGCGACGGTCGGCGGCTCACCGCCGGAGGATATTCCGATCCGTTCGTCGGTTCGATCGGGGGTACGTTGTCGTCCGCGAACGTGCCGGCTGCCGCGCCTCGGCGATCCCTACCTGGTCCTGCGGGCGAGAATGAGCGTGTCGATCGCCGACCGTTCTCCATCCGATGTGGACACGATTCGCTCCACGGGACCGGCTTCGAGAATCTCCAGGCCGGGGACAGCATCGAGGACCAGGTCGGTGGTGTAGAGCACGTCGGCACTCGGTGGACCGCCGTAGCCGTGCTCGAGATTGCCGAGATCGTGCGCCACGACGAGCAAAGCGCCTCCCGGCGCCAGCGCGTCGACGGCGTGGCCGAGAACCTGCCGAACCTCGTCGTGAGGCAACTGAAGGTAGAACATGATGACCAGGTCGAACGCTGCCTGCTCGGGTCGATGGTCGATCACATCGGCCACCCGGAAGTCGACTGTAAGGCCTCGCTGGCCGGCCCAGCCTCGCCCGCGTTCGATCGCAACCTCAGAGAAGTCCACCGCCGTCACGGCCCACCCCTTCGATGCGAGCCACAGCGCATTGCGCCCCTCTCCGCAACCCAGATCCAGCGCTCTGCCGGGTTCCATGTCCTCGACTCGAGGAACGAGGAAGACGTTGGGCTCGTACGACCACATCGTGTCAGTGGCGGAGTACCGAGTGTCCCACTCATGAGCGTCCATGCCTCGAGCGTACATCCCACGCCGTCACCGAGCCGCACGGATCACCGCCAGGTGACCGGCTCCTCTCCTATGAGAGACCCCTTCCCTCATCATCCGAGCGTGTCGCCGCCCGAGGAGACCTCAGCGTCACGTGGCGTCTGTCAGGCCAGCCCGCAATGCCGCTCGTAGGAGAATTCATGGCTCCTGAGCTCTGTACTCGCAGCCTGAAGCATCTCGATCGAGCGCCGAGCCGAATCGACAACCGCCTTCTCTGATCGGTTGCGTCTGAGCCAGTCGAGAGGTGTGGTGCCGCCGAGGTCCGCATTCGCGTCGACCAACCAACTACAGATCACAGCACCCGTCACGTCATACCGAACCAGCATTTCCACGACGGTCCCGAGATCCCTTCGGTAGTGGTGATCTTCGAACTGAAAGGCGGGGTACACCTCTTGGGACATCCGGGCACCGATTCGAGGCACATCGCTGCGGTGGAGGAGGCTGTCAGCGCTACAGCCAAGGTCATGGATCACTTTCGATCGGGTCCAGAAAGGCCCGACGAGAACGACTCCGCCGTTCGTGTCGATAATGGGGTTGATTCGTTCGTGAAACCGTGAAGCTGTGAGGTTCGCTTCCTTGACTTCATGATCAAAATGGTACTTCGACGGCCATCCAAGTCGAGCTGCACCCCGGTGTGAAGCGACGATGACAGCTCCACAACTGAAGTCGACTGGCATGGTCGCGCGTACGGATCGCGGTTCACCGAATCATCCGCGAAGGACATCTCCGAGAACCGTCGACGACCTCGTCGACGCCGGATTCTTCTATGAACCGGCCATGTTCGCAGGTCGTACAACACCAGGGCGAACGGTGTCATCAGGGGGTCTCGACTGAAGTCGGTGGGCGTTGACGGGCTCGAACCGCCCACCTCTTCCTTGTAGGGGAAGAACAGGGGGGTTCGGGGGGTTGCGAATGCGGCGGCACAATCCTCCGATCTCCCCTGTGGCATAGGGACATCTCGAGGCTGATCGGCTGTGGTTGCCGATCGTTGGCTTTCGTTGCTTCGCGGACCACGCGCGGACCAGCCGCGGACCAAACGGCGGTACGGACGCGCCGATGAGTCTCGAGGCTCTGCACCGATGCTGCCTTCGGCTACCGATCGAGGGCGGGCGGCGGCGTCTCAGGTCCTTCGGTCCGCCCCAGGACGCTCCGCCAGGCCACCACCGTCGCAGTTGACGCTCAATTCGGCCTCCGTTACCCAAGACATCTGCGGACTGCCGTCCGGGTTGACCTCACGAGATGTCCAAGGTTCCCGACCTCGATGGCTTCTCTGGCTGAGTCGTTCAGGGCGCTCAGGCTGCGCCCTTTCCCTTTTGCGACGCACTATCGACGAACTCGCTGAGCAATGCTTCGGCAGCGAGTCGGCCCAACTCGTCGCAGGCCCGGGGGCTATCGCCGGTGTACAGCTTGCGGTCGACGTGGGTGTCGCCCTTCGTACCGTCGTTGACGACACTCAGGCCCTGTCGCTGCAGCTCCTCGACCTGGAACCACGGCAGCCGGCCCGGGAGGTACCCCAGCGAAGGCGATCGACGGTCGATGCTGTCAGGAAAGGCGCACATTTCGTAGCCTGCGTAGGGGTGGGGCTGTTCGTCGTTCACCCGGGTCGCAAGCATCGCCGCGGGGCCGTGGCATACGGCGACGAGGTGTCGGTCGGTGCTGGCGACCCACCGGATCAGGCGTCCGACGTCGCCGTTCTCGGGCAGCCCGACCATGGCTCCGTGGCCGCCTGGCAGGAAGACGGCCACGTACGGTGAGTCATCGGCCAAGCCGTCGGCGACGAGGTCGGCCAGTGACAGAGGTGCGTCGAAACGGTCGCGGTGCTGCGTGATGAAACCCATAACGGCGTCGTCATCGACGGGCGCCGACCAGTCCTCCAAGACGGCGGGTGCGCCGGTCGGGGTGACGACGTCGAAGTCGAACCCGGCCGTGGTGAGATGCAGAAGCGGTACGGCTGTCTCGGTCACGTTGTGGCCCGTGGAGAAGAGCTTGCCGTTCGTCATCTCGAAGTAGCGCTCCTCGGTGCACAGCACCAGCACCTTGGCAGACCCGTTGTAGGTGCGGCCGAAGTCGACCGGCGCGTAGTCCGTGGTCTTGTCCACGCCCAGGCGTAGGCCCAGGGGGGAGGGGATGAAACCCGGGCCGTGCGGCTCGGGGGAAGGGGCGATTCCGATCATGCGCCGAAGTGCTGAGGTCACGGTGGGGTCCTTTCGGGGAGTGATAGAGGGGCGTAGGGGGCTGGGTTCACAGGCCGAACTGGGCGCGCATGCCGGCGACGAACTGCTCGTCCTGCTCGGCCGAGTAGCGGCTGGCCAACAGATCTTCGGCTCCCTGTCCTGAGATGTACCGAAGCCGTGTTGAATCGTCCGTCGCAGCGGTGTAGATGACCTCGGCGACCTCGCCAGGCTCCTGGTTGCCGCTTTGATCTGTGCTCTCCATCGCTGCGACGGCCATGTCGACCAGCGGCTGATAGTCGGTGAGTTCGGGATCGTGGGTGAAGACGAAGGACCGCCCACCGAAGTCAGTGTTGACTCCGCCTGGCTCAACGAGCTTCACCCGAATTCCGAGCGTCGCGAGTTCGAAGTGGACCGCCTCGGAAAGCCCTTCTACCGCCCACTTCGACCCGTGGTACAGCGAACCAAGCGGGTAGGCCATCCGTCCGCCGATCGATGAGATGTTGATGATGACCCCACTGCGCTGGGAGCGCATCGTCGGAAGCACCGCCTGCATCGTCTCGACGAGACCGAAGAAGTTGACATCGAACTGTCGGCGAAGGGTTTGAGTCGGGGTGGCTTCGAGTGGCCCGTAGGCGCCATAGCCGGCATTGTTCACCAAGACGTCGATGGTTCCGAAGTGCTCGACCCCAAGGGCGACCGCTGACGTGATCGACTCGCTGTCGACCAGGTCGAGCGGGGCAACCAGAACGTTGCTGCGGTCTGCGAAGTCGGCGCCGTCATCGGGGTTGCGCATCGTGGCGACGACGTTCCACCCCCTGTCGGCGAAGAGCGCTACAGATGCCTTGCCGATGCCTGAGCTGGCACCGGTGATCAGGATTGTTCTTGGCATGGTGATACCTCGA
>CAVWBT010000001.1:0-761322 GCA_963753285.1 uncultured bacterium | reverse complement strand
CCGGCTCTCGTCTGAACCCGATGAAGACGAGATCGGGCGCTTCGTGACCGCTCACGGCGACGGGCTGCGGGTCTTCGGAATCGCCGCCGGCGTCGGGGTCTTGTTCGTCACCGGAATCAGCTTCGCCTCGGTCATCTCTCTCGGAATACTCCTGGCGGCGTACCTGTGGGCGTTGGTGGCCCTGGTTCAGCCGACGGCTGAGTCCGCGGATGGCGACGGAGCCACCCGCGGACACGAGCCTGCCAAGACCTGACGGGTCGGAATAGAACAACCGCCACGCCCTGCCGCGGCCCGGGGCGCATCCTGGGCGACGTGCACGGCAGGGCACTAGTACCCTCAGCGAGAGGGGCGCGTGCCCTTGAGATCGGCCGCTTCGAGGAGGAACCAGTGGACATAGGTGAGTTCGCCACGATGGTGGCGCGAAGATCGTCGGCCACCGGCACGGCTGTGGCGCTCGTTGGCCTCCCCGAAACGTTTCAACGGACGCTGATGACGCGAAGCGACCTCGACCAGGCGATCGTCACGGGTCTGAGCTTCACGCTCACCCAGGCGTTTGCGACGGGTATCCAGTCGTTGCTGCAGTCGGGAGCGCTATTGGCGTCGGGTGGAGCCGAAACCGCGACCCGGGCCGACGTCGAGCGGTGGAGCCGCGCCGCAATCGCAACCGATCTGGCGGCCGCCGCGGGCGGGTTGGGGCTTCGATGGCTCCTCCGGCAGAAGCCCGGCGAGAAGCTGACCAAGGCAACGTTGCGAACCACCAGCCAGGCGGTCGCCGTGACTGGAGCCGCTGGCGCCGCGATCGGCGTGATCCAGGAGGCGTACGACCTCGACCTGAGCTGGCGTTCGGCACTGACCTCCTCCGCCATCGCGGGTGCCGTTGCCGCCGAGCGCGAGTGGGATCGCCGGCGGCGGGAGGCGCTCCTCGAGGAGCAGGGGATGAGGGTCTCGGAGATCTCCCCATCCAAGTCCTATGCCATGGGTGTGGGCGTCTCCATTGGAGCGACGCTTATCGGCAAGCTCGAGAGCACCATCGCCGATCGGGTCACCCATGGTGCCTCGCGTTTCCTCCCTGGCGGGGAGGTCTTGTGGCGTCCGGTCGGTCATGCCGCATCGTTGGGTGTCTTGTTGTCGGGGGTTCGAGCGGCATCGCAGCGCGTGTTCCGGATGATCGAGGGTCAGCAGTTCGCCGTGGAACCGGCGATCGACGTGCCTCCCCTCGAGCAGGAGGTGAGTGGAGGCCCCGGAAGCTCGGTCGACTTCCGGACGCTGTCCAAGATGGGCAGGCGGTTCGTCTGGACTCTCAGGACACCCGACATCATCCAGACCGTCACCGGCGAACCGGCGGTTGCGACCCCGATCCGGGTCTATGTCGGTCTCGAGAGCGCAGCTACCGAGGAAGAACGGGTGGCGCTCGCAGTTGAAGAGCTGGAGCGAACCGGCGCGTTCGACCGTGCATGGCTGATGATCACCACGCCGACCGGCACCGGATACGGTAACTACGCCGCCGCGGGCACGCTGGAGTTTCTGACTCGAGGTGATTGCGCCAATGTGGTGATGCAATATGCCGCCCGGCCGTCACCCATCTCGCTCGATCGTGTCTCGGACGGACGCAGCCAGGTGCGGATGCTGGTTGATGCCATCAAGGCCAAGCTCGACCAACGACCCGGAAGTCGCCGACCGCGGGTGATGATGTTCGGAGAAAGCCTTGGCGCGTGGTCGAGCCAAGACGCCTTCCTGGGCCAGGGAAGCCAGGGTCTCATCGATGCAGGCATCGACCATGCGATCTGGATCGGAACACCGATGGAGAGCAAGTGGAAGGATCAGGTGCTCGGTCCGGATCGCTCCGAGTTGGACGCCACCGCGATCGGAGTCTTCAACGACATCTCCGAATGGCAGGCTCTCGACCCATCGGCAAGAAAAGACATCCGCTACGTCATGATCACCCACTACAACGATGGCGTGGCGGTCTTTGGCCCCGCGCTGGCCGTTCAGGCACCCGAGTGGCTCGCCGATCCCGATGCCCGACCCCCGACGGTCCCCCGGTCACAGCGCTGGATCCCCGTGACGAGCTTCGTACAAGGACTCATCGACAACAAGAACGCCGCCAGGGTGGTGCCGGGGGTGTTCGCCGCCGAGGGCCACGATTATCGAGCCGATCTGGTGCCGTTCTTCGATGCGGTCCTCGGATTCGGTGTCTCCGAAGAGCGGAAGACCGCCATCGTCAGAGCCCTCGAGACCGAGGAGTCACGCCGTACCCGATGGATCAAGGCTCGGGGCAAGGTCGGGGAGAGCATGGCATCTGTCATCCTCGACAAGGTTCGCGACCAGGATCCAGAGGTGTTCGCATCGGCGGTTCGCGCCGTGGAGCAAGACTTCGTTGCAGAGGATTTCCAGGACAGCGACGGCGGCGTGGGTCCCTCCGACGCGGGCTAGAAGCAAGTCGGAACGCCCGATCGCGCTCATCGTCGATCAGGAGTCCAAGCGCCGCCAGCGCGCCCAATTCGATCATCTCCCAATCTCATCCCGCGTTTCCACCAGTGAGGATCGGGCGGCACCCGAGGTAGGTCTGGATACTGATGACCCTGGTGGCGCCTTCGTTGACCCTGGGCCGGCAGCCGTGCAGTTCGTTGCAGCCACGCGGTGCCGTCGTTCCGGTGAACTGGTGTTGGATGAGCGTGCCGGCGGTCGCTTCGGGTCCCACCTGTACAGAACATCGCTGTCCGCCCGCTCGCACTCGGCACCGGTGCCGGTGCCGGTGGTGACTGGCGCCATGGGACTCATCCAGCAGCTCCGGCATTGGTTGATGGGCAACGGACATCAATGGAGCATGCAGGTTCGCACAGGTGGCGCGCTGCATGAAGTCGCTCCCACGAGCGGTGAAATCCTCCCGCTGCAAGGCCTCGAACAACCCGGCCAACACCAAGCCGATCCGTTCCAGGCGGATCTCGGCGATCGCCGTCTGATCCTCCGAGAGGCGGGCGGCGAACTCGGGACGATCTCGGAACGAGGCGCCTTCGCCTACCGCATGACCGAGGCGTCGAGGAGGAAGTCCAACTGGATGCATCGAGGTCGCTGACACCAGTGAGTTCCGTCGTTGTCGAAACTGGCGACGCCGCTCGGGGATTGGCACGGATTCGGCTGCGTAGAGGAATGACAGCAGTGCCTGGCGGCGCGGAACCAGGTCGCTACGCCAGCAGCATTTCGGTGTGCGTGGCCGTTCGACGGCTCTTCTGTCGAGGGGGTGGGCCAGCAAGATGATGGCGCGACGCCGGGGTTGGAATGCGCCGCGCCATCATCGGCTTCTGCGAGTCGCAGTCGGCTCAGGCGAGCAGCTTCGCCTTCTGGGCGGCGAACTCGGCCTCGGACAGCACGCCCTCCGACTGCAACCGGCTCAGCTTCTGCAGTTCGTCGGCGGTCGAAACGCCGGCGGCATCCTGAATGTAGGAACGAGCGGCCTGGTCACGTTGCTGAGCAACCTGCATACCCCGTTGCGCCATGCCATCACCGTTGGCGATGAGGTAGACGATTACACCCAGCCAAGGGAGCAGGGCCACGAACGCCACCCAGATGGCCTTGGTGAATCCATTCGTGTCATGGTTCCGGAAGATGTCAATCACAACATTGAACACAACCATGATCCATGCGAACCACAGGAAGATCATCAGCATGGTCCAGAACAAGTCGAGCAGCGGCATAGGTTCTCTCTCTCTGGTCGCTTTCGTTTCCCCTGAGATCACGGATTCGGCGGCGAAGCCAACCCGCACGATGTCATCGACCGCTTCGAGGCCCTCGGAATCCCAATCGGCGAGCATGCTAGTGCATCGCCGCATTGTCTACGCATTATCTACTTGCGTGTGATTAGGTGGTGGTGCGGATGACTGAGGGTGTGGACTGTGCCGGTGGTGGGGTTGACCGATGAGGAGTGTGCCGAACTGGAACGGCGGGTACGGGCGCATACGACAAACCAGCGGACGGTGAAACGGGCTCGGGTGGTGATGTTGCGGCGGAGGGGATCTCGAACCATCAGATCGGGTTGGTTGGGCTTCCCCGAAACCGTGGAGGGTTGCTGATAGCTGATGGCGCCTCCCATTCGCCGGCATCCTGATGCCACTCGAGTGGTTCGAGGGCCGCAGAAGCGATCTGAGAGGCCGGTTTTCACACGGCCCGCTCCTTTCGGGCCTGTTCGGCGGCTCGTTGGGCGAGGACCTGTTCGTAGGCGACGGGGGGCATCATCTCACAGGAGCTGTGGCGCCTGCGGGTGTTGTAGGCGTCGATGAACCGGGCGATAGCGCGTCCCGCCTGTTCCTTGGTGTCGAATAGGTTGCGCGACAGCGGCTCGTGATCGAGGGTCGAGTTGAAGCTCTCCGCAGCGGCGTTGTCAAGCGGCGGAGCCGACCCGACCCATCGACTGGGTCACCCCCGGCGTCGAGCATGCTGTGGCGAACTGGTCACCGACGTACTCGCCGCCCTTGTCCGAATGGAAGATCACGCCGGTGATGTCACTGGCGAGTTCCGAGTGGTGCTCGCCGAGGGCGAAGCTGGGTAGCCGCCGGGACCCGAGGTCCAACACGGTCGCCAGATAGAGCTTGCCTTCGCCGGTGCGAACCTCGGTCAGGTCACCGCACCAGCGTTGATCGATCCCGTCGGCGTTGAAGTCCCGGCCAATCAGGTCGGGGATCGGCGCAGGGGCGTGTCCGGGCGAGTCAGGCTACGGCGCTTGCGTTTCGGGGACCGACCCTGAAGACCCTGCCAGGCCCCATCGAGGCGGCCACGGTCTTCCTCGACACCCGCCACCCATCCGCCAACAGGTCCTCGAACACCCGCGGCGACCCACGCGTGTGTGGCGTGCCACCCGACTCGTCGAAGGACTCCTCGACGGCAGCGTCGAGTTCGGCCCAGCGCTGCAGACGTGGCGTTTGGGGCCGGTTGTTCCACTTGTAGAACCAGGACTGGGACACACCCGGCCACCGGCAACACTTGGCGCGGGGCACACCATGTTCGGTCCTTTGGGCGGTGATAACGATGCCACGGTCATCGCGTCCCCTCCTTGACCCACACGACCACGGATCGCTTGAGTACATCACGCTCCATCCGCAGCTCGGCGTTCTCGCTGTGCAGCCGGGTCAGCTTGGCGCGACCGTCGGACGACAGACCATCCTTCTCGCCACGGTCGATCTGGTCCTTCTTCACCCAGTTCCCCAAGGTGCCCTCGTTGATCCCGAGATCCCGAGCCACCTGGGCGATCGGCTTGCCGGTCTCCCGGACGATCCGCACCGCGCCCTCACGGAACTCAGAGTCGTACTTCCATCGTGTCTCTGACACACCCACTCCTCAATGTGGATGTCTCCACCGTACGGGGGGAGGCCCAGATGAACCAGGTCGAGTTGTTCTTCTCGATCCTCACCCGCAGGCTTCTCAAACGGGGAGAGCTCGACTCCCGGGACGAACTGGTCAACCGGGCCATGGACTTCATCCCAGCGCACAACCAGCATGCCAAACCGTTCGCATCGACCTGCGCCCGAACACCGATCAAGACGACCTGACACATGTGCGCAGCCCTTCTGCGCGGCAGCACCAGTCCCGGCACGCCGTGCGCGGTCAACAGGGCCATGGACGATCGCTCGTCGATCGCGGTTCGTTCTCGCGCTCGGACGCACTCGTCGAGTCGAGGGAGCACCATGCCGACATGAGGGCATGCTCGACGCACCGCTTCACGTCACAGCGGCCGGCTCGGAGCACGACGTCCAGCGAACCCGAGGCGGAACCTGAACCGGGCAGGTCTCTGCAGCTGGACCCACCCGATCACCTCGCCTGACCGTTCGCGACGGTTCTCGTGCCGATCAATCGCTCGTTGGCTCCGAACCGCGCACCGAGCTCGCGACCAGCGTCTTCGTGAGCTGAGCGCCTGCCAGGGCCACCTGGGAGAGCACGTAGACGAGGGTGAGAAGCAGGACCAGCCCACCCGCCGCACCTTCGACCGATGACGTGCCAAAACGCTCCAGGTACGCGCCAACCGCCTTGGTTGCCAGCCACCCCGTGACGGCCACGGCGGCTCCGCCGATCGTGGCCGCCCGCCACGGGACCTCCACTCGAGGCAGGAGCCGGTACATCACGGCGAGCGCCCCGCCGACGGCCCCCAAGGATCCGATTCGACCGATCACAGTGAGCAAGGGTGCGGACACCGCCTCGAGGTTCAACAAGCCGGTAATCGAGGCGATCACCGTCCCCAGGATCAGCGACAGGAGGACTGCGGAGGCAAATACCAGCACGAGAAGAAACAAGAAGAGGCGACGCCGCAGCGTCCTCCTGATTCCCACCTGGACGGGTACACCGAAGATCACGTCAAGGGCGTCCTGGAACGCCGCGAGTAACAGCGAAGCCGAGAACACCAGTGCGCCGATGCCCACCAGTCCCAGCGAGGAGCCCATCCCGGCCTCAGCGAGCTGACCTGAAGCGGCTTCGGCCATCAAGGCGGCCTCCTCAACCCCCAACACCCCCTCCAGGGCCTGCGCTACCGTGGATCTCACCTCCTCCTGGCTGAATGCGAACCCGGCAATGGCGATCGACAAAGCCAGGAAGGGGACAACCCCGAAGAGGGCGTAGTACGCGAGACCTGCCCCCAATCGGATGGTCCGATCTGCCCGCCAGGAGTCGTACGTCTCGTCGACCACGGCGATCAGCCGCGACGTTCGGGCCCGAGTGGCCAACTCTCCAAACCAACGCCCAATCGATGAGTTCGACACGGTGGTACATCTTCGCAGGTCCGCCGGATCACGCCTGGACAGTCCCATCGGTAGTCGTTCTTCCTTCGGATGTGGGCGACCGCCTGCGATCTCGGCCGGGCCCGCCTTCCGACTGCTGCTGTCGGCCCGTCCTCTGTGCCAGCTCTCGTTGTGCTCCGGCGCCGCGCTCCCGGGCGGGCTGATCGTTCTCGCGTCATCGATCTCGGCCTCGTGTTTTCTCGAATCTGTCCGGTGTCGTCAACGACTTCTCGGACTTGGTGATCGTGGCGCTGCCTCGGCCGGTGCCGATTCGATTGACGGCGATTGCGATCCGTCGACGTGACCGGCGCAACGCATCGGGCGATTCGGTGCGTCAGGGGCTGCCGGCGTCACGGGGTCATGGCTCTTGATCGGTGTCCGGACCTCCCCCATCGCCCCCAACCATTGATCCCACGAGATAGGCGACCAACACGACGAGGAAGATCTGTCCGATGAGGGTCTCCATGATCACCAGGACTCGTCCCAAATCGGTAGCGGGTGTGAGGTCGCCATAGCCCAATGTGAGCATCGTCACGAAGCTGAAATAGAGGTAGTCGCTGGCCGCGGCGGACGGGCCCTGGGCGAAGAAGGGGTTAGTGGTCAGGAGGTCGAGCGCCCCGTACAGGAAACTGAAGAAGAGACCCAATTCGAGATAGGCACAGAGGGCTGCAGCCACGTCGGCGAACTTGAATTGGCGCCGTTGAAATATCCGACGCACCAGCAGCGGCGGACCGATCCCGACCACGCAGGCTATGGCGGCGATGCTGAAGGCAGTACCGCTCGAGACAGTCGTCACACTGGCCCAGGTGATGATGGCAACCGCCGCAACGCCGACGACGAGCATCATCCGAAAGCCCGGCAGGCCGGCCCCGACCGACCGCATCGTTGTGAGCACGATGGCCACTGCCAGCGCGAACGTGACGAGTCTCAAGAGTCCGCTGGATGAGGAGAAAGGTGCCAGCACCACGAGCGCGAGCAGTTCAGTGAAGAGCACGCCAAACTTGTCGGTTGGGGGTCCACCCAGCAACGGCAGCTTCATACGTTTTCCAACGGCCACGCTCGTCCTCACTTCACTTCGCTGTCGAGTCCTCCTCAGGGGACATCGATGCTGAATGGTGTTCGACGTCAGAGCGGCAGAATCTAGTGCTCACTGGCAAGGGCTGAACCTCCCCGGGTTTCCTGCAGGCTCAGGTGTGCCCCGGGTTTGGCGTAGTCAGCTTGCCTGATCCCGGGCGGTTGGGTCGGCGTGGCGGAGCTCGTATTCGATTGGACTGAGCATCCCGAGTGACGAGTGCCGCCGTTGCCGGTTGTGGAAGGGCGGCTCGGTCCTTCAGACGCGGTCAGGACCGTGCGGCGGAGTTGTCTCCGTCGATTTCGAATGTTGGAACGCCCCAGCCGTAGTAGAGGGATGCTGAACGGATCCCGAAGATGATGATGATCGGGATCCAGAAGACGAGGAGCGTGGAGACCGGCGCCCGAATCAACAGGACGTAAGAACCTGCACCCAGGAATGCGGCCGAAGCGTAGAACTGGCCCCCGATAAGGACATCCGGGGTGTCGTTGGCCAGCACATCGCGGAGGATTCCGCCGCCAACGCCCGAAATCACGCCAACGATTGCAGCCGCGAGATGGTTGGCTCCGGCGGCGAGGGCGACGTTCGTGCCGGTGACCACGAACAGCGCCATCCCGGCCGCGTCGGAAATCTGGATGAGCCTGAATCTGCGGAGCTGGTCGAGCGTGCCAGTTCTGGTGAGCGGGATCGTGGCGAGAGCCGTGAGAGATGCAACGATGAAGTAGGTCGGGTCATCGATCCAGAACACCGTCACGCCAACAATGAGGTCACGAATAGTGCCACCGCCGACAGCGACGATGCTGCCCAGGATGACGACGCCGACGTAGTCCATCCTCTTTCGGCCAGCGGCAAGGGCTCCTGAGATGGCGAAGGCGATTGTGCCGGCGTACTCCATGATGGTCTGGAGAATGCCAAGAGCTTCCTTGACGGTTTGCTCCGTATCGCTGGCCTGTGCGAGAGCTGAGAAGACATCCATCATGAGGCGAGAGACACGAGAGTGACCACGGCGCCGACACCTATGGGTAGGGGCGCCCTACCCGTCGATGCAGTGGTCTCTTGGCCCTTCGCCCCTCGTCGGAGTGCTGTCACGAGACGCCCAGGTCGGCTCTCAGGATTCAGCGCCGCTGCCGCGCACGGGTTTGCCGGGGAATACTCCATCGACCGTCTCGGAGTTCTTCACCATGACGGTGCCGTTGACTAGCACATACGGGATGCCGGTCGAGGGAAGGGCACCGTCCTGCATCGTGGCGTTGTCCACTACGGTCGCCGGGTCGAAGATCGTGATGTCGGCATCTTTCCCTACCTGGATGCGACCTTTGTTCGCCATCTGTGGAACACCGTTGTCCTCCAGGTAGTTCGCGATCATGTATGTCATCTTGGAGATGGCGAGCGAGAGCGGGATGTCGACCTTCTTCTCACGCACCATGGCGAGCATACGAGCGTGCGTGCCAGCGCCGCGGGGGTGACCGTTGACCGAATCGAAGGCTGTGTCCCAGTCGATAGCCAGCTTCCCTGTCTCGCGAACGGTGTACGGGAACGCGTCACTGCCTACGACCGACGACGGGTGCGCCAAGCCGTCCAGAACGTCCGCTTCCTGGGCGTTGTAGAACATGATCGAGGTCATCGGGCTGGTCTTCACCAGTTCGTCGTACCGGTCCTTTGTCAGCGGCGTCAGCGTTGCGGTCTCGATGATCTCGTTGTAGCTCCGGCCCATGTTGGGTCCGTAGTTCTCCGGGACCAGGTAGTCAGCGCAGACGACGCTTGCGCCGTAGTCGTACGGGTAGAGCTCGGCCAGGACGTGGATACCCTTCGCCCTTGCGTCATCGAGCAACCCCAGTGCCGTTTTCGTGTCCCGCAGTGTCTGGGCCGACATGTGTTGGAACACGATCCCGCCGCCGTACACCTCCTGTGGGGCCATCATCTCGAAGAGCGCGAGCAGCCCGCTGGTCGGTGCCATCTGGCTCGAGAACCGGGCGTGGACGAACGACGATTGGCCGTACTTCCCAGCAAGTCTCTGAACGATCACGGACTCCTGCTGAGAGCAACCGGCGGTCATGTAGCCGACTGCATGCCCGACTCCGATGGAACCTTCCCGGAGGCCCTCTTCGATCAGTCTCTCGAACTGCTCGATCTGCTTCGGGGTCGCATGGTCCGTCGACCACTTCATCGTCGTGCGCGACTCCTTGGGATCGCCGAGAGCGTCGAGGAGCATGTCGCCGTGGAACAACTCGGTGTAATCCGGGTTCAGGATGTTCTCACGGATTGGGATCGAGCCGACAGAAGCTCCGTAGTTGGTGCGCGATTTGCCGTCCAGTGCGTCGTACCAGTCCTTGACCGGATAGACCCCCATCTCGAGCTCCATGGGCGTCGTCACCCCATCCCTCAGGGCCAGCTTCTGACCGAACGGGTACCCTGCATTGTGGTGATGCATGTCCATGAATCCCGGGCAGACCACGTGACCCGTGGCGTCAATGGTTTCGGTTCCGGCGATCTCACCATCGGTGACGGCAACGATCTTGTCGCCAACGATGCCGACATTGCGCAGCGCATCGAGGCCGGTCTCAGGATCGATCACCCTGCCACCGGTGATGACCAGGTCGTAGTGTTCAGTTGACATTCGCGTACCTCGCTTGGTTGCCGGGTCTTCGTTTGTCGCGCTTTGCAGAAGCAGGTTCCTGCTACCGCTGTCGTCCTGGTCGGACGTCAGACCGATGTTCGACGTTCGGGCAGTTCCCTGGGTTCATCTCCGTACGAATCTTCGACGAGTTGCGTGCTGGGAATCGTATCGCGGTTGAACTTGGCGATACCGATGAGGACCAGGACGATCGGTGTTATCCAGAGGAGCACGGCGTACTGCGCGTATTCCATGACGGCGATACCGAGGGTGCCCGCGACGAAGGCGCCATGAACGTTCCAGGGTATGAGCGGTGAGAAGATCGATCCGGAACCGGCAATCGAAGCCGATTCGACATACGGTTTGAGCCGGGCCTGCATAAATCGTTCCCGGTAGGTTGCCGAGCTGAGGATGATCGACATGTAGGGGTCGGCCGTCGCTGCGTTCAGACCAATACCGGTGACGGCGGAGGCGGCGATCAGCCGTGCCCCACCGCGAGCCCAGGAGAGGAGCGGTGCAAGCAGCCTTCTCAGCATGCCGGTGTGGTCCACAAGCGCGCCAAACGCCGCCGCGACGAGAATGAGCCACACCGTCGGGAGCATCGACACCACGCCACCACCGGTAAACGTCGCATCCAGCTCCTCGACCCCGCTGGCAAGCCCAAAACCGTTCCCCAGCGACTCGAGCGACAGCATGGCCCAACTACCGAACGCCCCGAGACCTTCGTCGGCCATCATGCCGCTAATCAGATCCCCCTGGATGAATGCCGCCAGCACCACCGCAGACACCGCCCCGGCCATCAGGGCCAAAAAGGCCGTGGTTCGCGCCGAAAGCACGAGAACGATGATCAGCGGAACGAACGCGATCACCGAAACCGCGAACTGGGACTCGATCGCTTCGAGGATTGGCCCGCTGTCGTATCCCGCGGTGCTTCCATCGCGCAGTCCCAGCACCACGAACAGGGCAGCGCTTGCGATCCAGCCGGGTGCCAGCACCGACCGCAGCGCTCTGGCATGAGCTTTGGGCTCGACGCCGACGACCGATGCCGTCAAGATGAAGGTATCCGAGATCCGACCCAGGCTGTCGCCGGTGAACGCACCACACACAGCCGCCGCGGCAGTGATGACGGGGGAAACCCCCATTGCCGGCGCCAACGCAACGAAAGGGAGCCCGACGGCGGCGATCGTCGTGAACGAACTCCCAATCGAATACGAGAGAACGCTCGCGGCAATGAAGACGAGGATGTACAGGATCTGAGGGGTCCCAAGATCCGCTCCGAAGTAGATGACGGTCGCGATGGTGCCGGACAAGAACAGCGAACCGATCAGCGCCCCGACCGCCAAAAGCACGAAGATCGTACCCAATGCCGAGTTGATGCCCTTGGACATGGCCGCTGCCAAATCTTCCGCGGAGTTCCCCGAGGTCATGGCGACGACCAGCGCAAGGGTCAGCCCCAAGGTCATCGCTACCTGCAACGGTCCATCCTCGGCACCCTCACCGAACAGGACGACCGACGCAAGTATCAGCAGAACCATGCCGCCGACGGTTGAGACAGCAGAAAGAAGCGAACTGGAGACCTGGGGTTCGGCTTCGTTTGTTCCTGTCATGTCGGTCCAAGTTTAAGGGCCCCGCCGCGGCCGCTGTAGTAACCGCCTCCAATGGAGCATCAGCCAAACTCGATCTCTCCGTCGGCGACGAACCCGATGCTGGGCCTCCAGCATCGGGTTCGAAAGCGATACGGACTTCACCGCCCGGGTCGTCGACCTCGGCCCACCACCCCATTCCGTCACCATCACCGTCGACGGTCAAACGATCACCGGCAACCCGGTGCGCTGGCCCGAGCGCAGAATCAGACGGACAAGACACGGGCAAAATGGGATAAGCGTGGTTTCCGCGAGAAAAGGGCACCCGAAAAGTCAATTGGCGCTTGACTCTTCGGAGGTGGGTTCCGTGGGACTCGAACCCACAACCAACGGGTTAAAAGCTCGCTCTGGCGAGTCCGACGAAGAAGGCAAAACCCCCGAAATCGACTGATAGCACTGGCGTTTCTTACTCATCAGTTCTCAGCGGTTTTTGGCGGTTTTCGGCCTCTCACGGACAAAATACGGACAAGACATCACACGGTTCACGGACCTGTCAGGTCGGCCCGTCCTGCGTCTGGGCTCCATCTCGGGACTGGGCAGAGTCGCGAGAGAGTCCGATCCGGGGAGTAGTCACCGGGAGTCGTTGCTTGGGATGGCGATGCGTTCGTCGTCGAAGACGGCGACCATCTCGAGGTGGCCGCCCATGCTTTCTACGACGGTACGCCAGGTGGACAACAGGTTGTCGGGGGCGGTTTCCATCGCCGAGATCGATGCTTGGGCCCTGTGGAGCTGTTCTGCGAGCTCGACCTGTGTGAGGTGTCGATGTCGGCGAAGCTCGGCGAGGTTGAATGCCACGGCGTCGGCCCGGTACTGGTTCTTGATCGCTTCGATCTGGGCGCGGCGCTCGGGGCTGATATCGCCGACGATGTCACTGAACTTGCGATGTCCCATGGCTTGTGTTCCTTTCTTCAGTCCGTGTCGTCGAGGAGTCCCTCGTCGGTCAGTTGGTCGAGATACTGTTCGTAGAGCCGCTCGGCGTCGGGGATGGCCTTGGTATACCAGCGTTCCCAGTTGCCGGTCTTGTCGCCCCCGAGGAGCAGGATTGCCTCTCGTCGGGGGTCGAACATGAATAGCACTCGGAGGTGTTTGGCCGGTCCTCGCGGTCGGAGTTCTTTCATGTTGTGGTACTTCGAGCCCTTGATCAGATCGGCGAAGGGCCGGTCCAGTTCAGGGCCGTGTTCGGCGAGGAGGTCAACGGCGGCGATCACGTGGTTCTGCTGGGTTTCGGGGAGTTCAGCGAACCAGTCGGCGAATTCGTCGGTGCCGTTGATCTCCCATGCCATGCCCTCAATATAGATTGCAACCGATATTGAATCAACCCTATATCAAGATGGATGCCGGCAACACAACAGCAGTCGCCAATCCAGCGAGAGTGACGACCCGTAGGCACTTTCAAGCGTCCTCACCGTTTCGTGCTGTTCAGATGCTGAATATCATCGAGTAGCGTCCAAAGCGATGAGCGACGACCGTCTTCCTGATGAGGTGCTCGAGCAGTTCCGTGCCGAGTATCCGTTAATCCTCACGACTGCGCACGTGGCCGAGATGATGCATTTCGACGATTGGTGATGTCCGGGACAAGGTCCATCGCGGGGAGCTGCGAGCGTACAAGTGGGGCCAGCAGTTCCGATTCTTGCGTGAAGAGGTCCTCCGCGAGCTGAAGCGCTACACCCCGGGGGAGCCAGCTCCCGAAGACGAGGACACACCAGACGAGATTGGGCGGGACTGAACGGGATGGATGAGGACTTCGACTACGACCGCTGGTACCCCGAGGTGCCGGCGGTGATGGACGCCAAACAACTGGCGGAGCTGCTCCAGACCTCGGATCAGATCATCCGCCTGTGGGTCCGAGAAGGCATCATCCCCGCCCACCGTCGAGAAGGCGGCCGCAAACTCCACTTCCTCCGCCACGAGATCTTTGAATGGCTCATGGCAAGCAGGTACGTGCCTGGGACGGACGAGTAGCTGTCAGTCGTTGAATGGGTCCCTGATGGGCTTGCGCTCTTCCCGTGCGGCGCGTTGTAGGTGCTGGAGGGGCTCGGCGGCGATGTAGAAGCGGCCTCGTTTCTCGCCCACGGGTTCGAGGAGTCCGCTGTCGACGAGCGTGCGGAGGTCGGTGGTGGCGACTCGTTCGGAGACTTCGGCGTAGTTGATGTGGTCCGGTCTGCGGATTCGGAGTCCGATAGCCGCCGAGTACAGGGTTCCCATGTTGCGTTCGTCCAGACCGGCTCGAACGCGTTCTCGGTCGATTGCTTCCCACAGTCTCTCGCTCTCGCGGATCCGGCGCTCGAGGGTGAGCGCTTGGCGATAGTGGGCTGTCAACACGAAGCGCACCCATGGGCGAGCGTCGCGCTCGGGCTGCCACTTTCCTCCGCCGACCTGGCCGAGTACGTCGTAGTGCGCGGGTGTGTTGCGACCGAGGTATTCCTCGATGCTGGAAAATTCGGGGGCGAGAATCGCCTCGCGGGCCAACACCAGCGTTTGCAGGGCTCGTGCCATCCGTCCATTGCCGTCCTTGAAGGGGTGGATCATGACGAGGTTCAGATGTGCCATCCCGGCCCGGACGATCGCAGGCGACGTGTCGGTCGAGTTGAGACGATCGATCAGCTCCTCGACGAGTTCAGGAACGACCTCGAAGTCCGGACCTTCGTAGACCACCTCCTCTTGGGAGGTGCTCCACACGAAGACGGCCCCAGGGCGATACCGTCCGGGCATCGCCGTCAGGTCGTGCTTCATCATCATGAAGTGCAGGCTTCGGATGAGAGCGGCGGAGTGGGCGAAGCTGGAGTCCTCACCGAGTTGGAGGACGTACGTCATTGCGTCCGAGTAGCCGCGGACTGCGTTCCAGTCGTCCTCTGTGGCGTCGAGCGGTGCCTCGCCTTGCACGGCGGCGACTGCGTCCTCGAGACTCACGTTGTAGCCCTCGATCGAGTTGGACCCCTGGATGTTGCGAGCGACCGTGGTCCGGCGCAGGGTTCCGTACCATCGTCGAGGTTCGCGGAGCATGTGCCTGAGGCGCGCCCGAACCGCGTCGACCTCATCGATGACTGATTCCTCTTTCGGCGTCAACTCAGGGGTAGCGAATATCACTTCTGTAACTCCTTTACTTAAGGAAGCCTAACGGCTTGTTGGTTCTCTAAGTAAGAGAATTACGGAAGTCTCTTGAAGGCTGTACGGCGGAGATTGAGGGCCGCTTCGACCCGGTCGGCGCCACCGAGATCGTGGAGGTCCCGCCACTGCTGGACGGGATCAACCAAGGGGATCCCGTCGACCATCGATGGCCAGATGTCTGAGGGGCCGAACAGCCGGTGATCGGCCACAGTGCGGACCACCACCGTTGCGTCGGCTGCGCCCTCGGCGGTGACGAAGCCAGCAGTTCGCAGGTCGAGGTCGGTGGTCGAGTACAAGACCGCCACTGTCGGATGGCGCCATGGCGCCAACAAGTCGGGGCCGAGGTCGGCCGAGAACCCGATGCGTTGCTCCTCGGACCGTGGGAGCCGGGTAATGGCCTTCGCCTGGTCCAGGAGCCGTCGGGTCGAGTACCAGTCCGTCTCGTTGGACACTCGGGGCCTGGTGTGATCGAGGTATAGGTCGAAGAGTCTCTCTGGTTTCGCACGGAACCCGGAGGAAGTCGACTCCACCGCCTCGAGGTTGGAGAGCATCGCCAACACCTGGACCGCTCGGGGTTGGGTGATTCCGGCCGAGCGGGCGAGGCCGGCACCAGTCACAGGAACGCCGGAGTGGATGAGCTCGCGAACGACCGCAGCGGTCCCGTCTCCCCATCGGCGAGTTCGATGCAGCGTCGTCCTCATCCGTCCAACGTATATGCCGCCGCTTAGCAGGCCTATGCCGGGTACGAGGTGTATCAGTCACGTACCGATCGGCAGATCCCGGTCGTCATCCTCACCGCGTCCTGACGCCGCCGCCCGCTCGGCCGGCACGCAAGGGCCGACTTTTCGCGTTCTGATCGGTAGCTGTTGACAGCCAGGGCTGTGACTTACTAAGTTCAATAACTATAGTTAGTTGGGAGAGGTCAGACATCACTACGCGACTTCGGGTGCAGCAGAAGGCGACTCGCCACGATCAGCGCATTCAGAACCGCCGGCTCGTGCTTCAGAGCGTGGTCCGCGAGGAGCCGATCAGCCGAGCCGACATCGTCCGCTCGACCGGGTTGACTGCCGCCACCGTTTCCCACCTGATGGCCGACCTCGAAGACGAGCAACTCGTGAAGGAACTCGGAACCGGACCATCCGCCGGCGGCAAACCACCCACGCTCTATGGTCTCAATGCCGGCGCCCGAAGCATCATCAGCATCGATCTCAGCGACGGCGAGCGAACCGGATCGGTGCTCGATCTCAAAGGCACTGCCGCCCACCGCACCGAGCATTCCGTCGGCGCACTCCGTGGACAGGAGGGGATCGACCACCTCATCGAGATGATCGACGAGCTGCTCACCGAGACACCTGCCCCACCACTGGGCGTCGGGATCGGCAGCCCGGGGGTCATCGACGCCGAAGGCACGGTGCTGGAAGCGTCCTTCTTCGATTGGCACGATGTTCCGCTCGCAGAGATGCTGACCGAGCGTTACGAGCTCCCGGTGCACGTCATCAACAACAGTCGCGCCGCCGCTCTCGCCGAGTACTCCTTCGGTGATCACCAGGCCGAGAACCTTCTTGCGGTCAAGATCGGCAACGGCGTCGGCGCCGGAGTGGTCCTCGACGGCCGTATCCACACCGGTGAGGACTCGGCGGCCGGAGAGATCGGGCACGTCACCGTCGACCACGACGGCATTCGCTGCGTCTGCGGCCAGACCGGCTGTCTCGAAACGGTCGCCTCGGCCCCCCGTCTCGCCGCTCTTCTGTCCGGCTCGAGCGACTCGTCGCCCTACGCCGTGATCGCAGCGCTCGCTGCTGCCGGTGACGCCGCCGCCGCCGGAGACACCCGGGCTCTCGACATCATCGAGGAAGCCGCCCGCAACCTCGCGATCGTCCTCTCTCCGATCGTTGCGATCCTCGACATCCACAAAGTGCTGATCACCGGGATCGTCTCTCGGCTCGGCGAACCGCTCCTTCTCGACCTCCGGCGGGAACTGGACCGTGCGCTGCTGCCAAGCCTCGCCGCCAAGATCGAGCTCGGCTACGGCAAGACCGGGGATCGGGCCGTCCGGCTGGGCGCAGCGGCCCTCGTCGCAAGCCACGAACTCGGGGTCGTTTGATGACACTCACCGACACGCTCCCGACGATCCGGCCACCTCTCGATCCGGGCTTCCGACCCGCGGTCCTCGTGAACCGGGCGTTCCGTTCCGCCGTCGAGGCGTCCGGCGACGCCGCGGTGCTCTCGGTCGGGCTGGAGCGGCCGGGCGGAGCCGTCTCGGTGTTTCAGACCGTCGTCTTCGCCGACGGCAGCGAGCTCTTCGGCGAGAACTTCCGCTACGTCGAGCGGCTCGTGAAGTTCCTGCTCTGGCAGCGGGGCGCATCCAGACTGCTCATCTCCGGTTCGCCCGAGATCGCCGGACGGCTCGCAGAGTCGTACTCCCTCAACGGCGCCCGGGCGTTCGACGTCGAGTTCATGACCCGGGTCTATGAGACGCCCTTCGAGGTCGTTCACGTCGACGAGATGCCGGCTGCCTGGGAGCCGACCGTATCACTCGGCCGACACCTCGACGGCAACCGGATCGGGTTCGACCTCGGCGCCAGCGACTACAAGGTGAGCGCCGTCGTCGATGGCACCCCGGTCTGGGCGGCCGAGTTCCCATGGATGCCGAAGGACGCCGACGACCTGTCCTATCACTACGAGCGCATCACCGACGGGCTCCGCAAGGCCGCCGCCCACCTCCCGCGGGTCGACGCCATCGGAGGCAGCTCCGCCGGCGTGTGGATCGATGATCGAGTGCGGGTCGCGTCGCTGTTCCGGGGCCTGTCCCAGGAGCAGTTCGACTCGGAGGCCGCCGACCTCTTCGTGAGGATGCGCCAAGAGTGGGGCGTCCCGCTCAACGTCGTCAACGACGGCGAAGTCACGGCGCTGGCCGGGTCCATGAGCCTCGAGACGAACGCCGTGCTCGGTGTGGCGATGGGATCGAGCGAAGCGGTCGGCTATGTCACACGGACCGGTCAGATCACCCGCTGGCTCAACGAGCTCGCGTTCGCACCGTTCGACTACCAGGACGAAGCCCCACGGGACGAGTGGTCCGGTGATGTCGGATGCGGCGTCCAGTACTTCTGCCAAACCGGTGTGAACCGCCTCGCGGACCGGGCAGGCATCCACCTCGACCCGGCGCTCACACCGGCGCAGAAGCTGGTCGTCGTCCAAGACCTGATGGCCGGAGGCGACGAGCGGGTTCCGCCGATCTACGAGACGATCGGCGTCTGGTTCGGCTACGCCCTCGCCCACTACGCCGAGTTCTACGACGTCGACCATGTGCTCGTCCTCGGGCGCGTAACCACCGGGCGCGGAGGCGAGATCGTCGTCGACCGGGCGCGGGAGGTGCTCCGGACCCAGTTCCCCGAGCTCTCGATCGAACTCCACGTACCCGACGAGCGAATGAAACGGGTCGGGCAGTCAGTCGCAGCGGCGAGCCTTCCCGAACTGGGGCAGCCGTGATGCAGTTCCACAATCCCGACGCTCAGATCTACGTCCCGGACGGGACACCGGACGATGAGGCCATTCGACGCACCACCCACCTCGCGGTCGGCGCCCATCAAGACGACATTCCGATCATGGCGCACCACGGCATCCTGGAATGCTTCGGACGCGAAGACCGCTGGTTCCTCGGTGTCACCGTCACCGACGGGGCGGGCAGCCCCCGGTCCGGTCTCTACGCCGACTACAGCGACGAGCAGATGCGGGCCGTGCGGGTCGTCGAAGAGAAGAAGGCGGCGTTCGTCGGCGAGTTCACGGCTGCCGTGCTGCTCGACTACCCCAGCTCGGCAGCAAAGAGCGCAGGCAACGAACTCGTCGTCGAGGAGCTCGCCGCCCTTCTCGAAACTGCACGCCCGAGCGTCGTCTACACCCACAACCTCGCCGACAAGCACGACACGCACGTGGCGGTCGCGGTGCGCACGATCGAGGCGATTCGCCGACTCCCCGCCGATGTCCGCCCCGACGCCGTGTACGGCTGCGAGGTGTGGCGCGATCTCGACTGGATGTCCGACGACAACAAGGTCGTCTTCGACGTGACCGCCCACACCAACATCGCTGCTTCCCTCATGGGTGTCTACGACTCGCAGGTCTGCGGCGGCAAACGCTATGACCTGGCCACCGCCGGACGTCGCCTCGCTCACGCCACCTTTTCCGAGAGCCACGCGGTCGACACCGCCGACGCCCTCATCTACGCCATGGATCTGACACCGATGATCGATCAGCCGATCGACCCGGCGGCTCACGTCGCCGGCCACATCGAACGGATGCAACAAGAGATCTCAGACCGGATCGGACGCGTCTCGTGACCGACCGGAGAGAAGCAACAACCGAACCCCAAGGGAGGAAACCCATGAGTAGGCGAGCACTTGTCGCACTCCTGACGGCCTTCGCTCTGGTGCTTGCTGCCTGTGCAGCAGACACCGAGGCGACGACCACGACGGAGGCAGAACCAGCTCCGACGACGACCGCCGCGCCGGCAGGCGACGACGACACGACCACCACGACCGAAGCCGAGGTCGAACTCGAGGGACCGTACGAGTATCTCGCACGCGCCAAGGCCGGTGAGTATTCCGGAACCGAAGTCGAGGTCCTGGCACAGTGGCTCGATGCCGAAGCAGATAACTTCGAAGCTTCGATCCAGCCGTTCATCGACGCGACCGGCATCGACGTCAACTATGAGGGGATCACCGACTACGAGACCGTGCTCACGGTTCGAGTCGACGGCGGAGACGCTCCAGACGTCGCCCAGATCGCCCAGCCGGGCAAGATGCGTGCCTTCGCCGAAGAGGGCAAGCTCGTCGCCATCAGCGATTGGACCAACGTCGACCAGCTCAAGACCGACTACATCGACTCGTTCATCGACCTCGGCTCGCACGACGGCGACATCTACGGGGTCTTCTACAAGGGCGACCTCAAGTCGATCGTTTGGTACCCGGTCCAGGCGTTCGCCGACGCCGGCTACACCGTGCCCGAGACCTGGGACGACCTGGTGGCGTTGAGCGACCAGATCGTCGCCGACGGAAACGGCAACCCGTGGTGCATCTCGATCGAGCACGGCGACGCATCCGGATGGGTGGCCACAGACTGGATGGAAGACATCCTGCTCCGCACCGCCCCCACCGAGATCTACGACCAGTGGATCACCCACGAGATCCCGTTCGACCATCCTGAGGTCCTGGAAGCCGCCGAATACATGTCGCAGGTGTGGTTCCAGCCCGACTACGTGTTCGGTGGCAACGTCGCCATCAACGCCACGTGGGTGGGCGACACTCAGACTCCGATGTTCGATGCAGCCGGCCCCCAGTGCTGGATGCACAAGCAGGCTGCCTGGATCCCGGGCTTCTGGCCCGAGGGGACCGAGGCGGGCGTCGACAGCTCGTTCTTCTACTTCCCGCCGATCGAGGCCGAATTCGGGAGCCCCGTGCTCGGCGGTGGCGACCAGTTCATGATGTTCAACGACCGTCCCGAGGTCCGCGCCTTCATGGAGTACCTGGCCACGGCCGAAGCCGCCCAGGCATGGATCGAGGCGGGAGGGTTCGTTTCACCGAACCAGAGTGTCCCGCTCGACTGGTACGGGTCGTACCCGAACGACGAGCTCGCCAGGATCCTCAACGGAGCCACGACGTTCCGCTTCGACGCATCCGACACGATGCCCGCCGAAGTCGGCAACGGCACCTTCTGGTCCGGCATGGTCGAATGGGTCGCCGCCAACGGCGAAGGCACCGAGGACGTCTTCGGACAGATCGAAGCCAGCTGGCCGACCGGCTGATCCCACAGGTCCGGCGGGGAGCCCTCCCGGGGCTCCCCGCCGCCAATCTCACACAGAGAGACACCCAACATGACCACTCCAACCAAGTCTGCGCCATCCCGTCTGGCTGCCGTCCAGTCCAGCAAGCTGGGCGCGGGCCTGATTGCGGTGGTCTCCCTCGTGGCGGTGATCTTCCTGCTACAGGCGAGCCTCGGCTTTCTCCGTGACGAAGAGGGACCGGCCCGTCTGTTCGCGTCCATCTACGACGTCTTCGGCGCCGATCGGAGCGCCGAGGCCATCCGCGCGTCCGGCCTGTCGCCGATCACCAACAAACTCGTCATCGCTCTGATCGCCATCACCGTCGGTGTCGCCGGCGTGTGGGCGCTCTTCATCGCCGCCAACCGGGTGGTCGACATCCTCTCGACGAAGAACGCCGAGCGGATCCGCCCGTTCCTGTTCGTCGGCCCCGCCATCGGGTTGCTCGGGTTCTATCTCGTCTTCCCGGCGATCAACACCATCCGAGCCAGCATCACCGAGGACGGTGGCGCCGTCGACAACTACCGGTTCGCCTTCACGGACCCCGACATGCTCATCGCATTCCGCAACAACGTGATCTGGCTCCTCCTCGGCACCGGCGGCAGCGTCGTCCTCGGCCTCGTCATCGCCCAGCTCGTCGATCGGGTCAAGCGGGAGGCGCTCGCCAAGACCTTCGTCTTCCTGCCGCTGGCGATCTCCATGGTCGGTGCGGCCGTGGTTTGGCGGTTCGTCTACGTGTGGCGCCCGCCCGGACAGCCGCAGATCGGGATCCTCAACGCCGGTCTCGACGCCCTCGGCAGGGAGCCGGTCGCCTTCTTCCAGACCATCCCGCTCAACACGTTGGCGCTGATCGTGATCATGGTCTGGCTTCAGACCGGATTCGCCATGGTCATACTCTCGGCCGCCATCAAGGGGGTCCCGTCCGAGATGCTCGAGGCCGGCCGCATCGACGGAGCCGACGAGCTCCAGATCTTCTTCCGGATCATCATCCCCTCGATCCGCGGTTCGATCATCACGGTCACGACCACGGTCTTCGTGGCGATCCTCAAGGTGTTCGACATCGTGTTCGTCACCACCGGCGGCAAGTTCGAAACCGAGGTGATCGCCAACCGGATGTTCGCCGAGATGATCAAGTTCCGGAACTTCGGCCGGGCCAGCGCCCTGGCGGTCGTTCTGCTGGTGGTTGTCGCGCCGATCATCTTCTGGAACGTGCGAAACCTCCAACGCCAGGGGGTGAGCGCATGACCGCAACGACCACCAGACAGGTCCCGGTCTCCGGCAAACGGCCGGCGCGCCGCGGTGGGCCGGCAAAGCCCCGGTGCGGATCGCCGTCGTGCTGATCACCGCACTCTGGTCGATGCCGACGGTCGGTCTGCTGATCAGTTCGCTTCGCAACCCGAACGACATCGCCACCAGCGGCTGGTGGACCGCGGTGTTGCACCCCTTCGAGTCGGCGCAGTGGACGATCCAGAACTACACCGACGTGCTCGGCGCCGACGGGATGTTCGATGCCTTCGTCAACTCGCTGATCGTCACCATTCCCGCGACCGTCCTGCCTATCACGCTCGCGGCCTTCGCCGCATACGCCTTCGCATGGATGAAGTTCCCGGGACGCCAGGCCTTGTTCGCTCTGGTAGTGGGCCTGCTCGTCGTGCCGCTCCAGATGACGCTGGTCCCGCTGCTCCGACTGTATGCCGACCTCGAGCTCACCGGCACGTTCCTCGGGACGTGGCTGGCGCACACCGGGTTCGGTCTGCCACTGGCCGTCTACCTGCTCTACAACTACGTCTCTCAGCTCCCGAAGGACCTGTTCGAATCGGCGTTCATCGACGGTGCATCGCACTTCACGGCCTTCATCCGCCTGGTGCTGCCGCTGTCGATGCCGGCGCTTGCGTCGTTCGCCATCTTCCAGTTCCTGTGGGTTTGGAATGACCTGTTGGTTGCGTTGGTGTTCCTCGGCACCGACTCCGAGGTGGCGGTCCTCACCGCTCAGCTCAACGAGCTCGTCGGCTCCCGCGGTGAGGCGTGGCACGTCTTGACGGCGGGTGCGTTCGTGACCATGGTCGTCCCGGTGATCGTGTTCCTCGCCCTCCAGCGGTTCTTCGTCCGTGGGCTGCTTGCCGGGTCGGTCAAGGGATGAACGACGCTCGGGTCGCCGAGACCGTCCTGCGCGCGTTCGAAGGCGACACGGCACCTCAACACGTCCTGGACCGGATCCGTGACGATCCGCCCGCCGGGTTCACGCTGTTCTCCTACGACAACGTCGTCGATGTCGACCAGGTCGCCGAACTCACCGCATCGCTCGAGGCCGCCAATCCGTCCGACTTGCCGCTGCTCGTCGCCACCGATCAGGAGGGCGGCCAGCTCATCGCCCTCGTCGGGACGACCGACTTCCCGGGGAACATGGCGCTCGGCGCCGCCGGGGATCCCGAGCTCACCGAGCGGGTGGGACGCGCCGTGGGTGCCGAGATGCTGGCGGTTGGAGTCAACCTCAACTACGCCCCGGTCGCCGATCTGAACACGAACCCCCACAACCCCGGCCTCGGCATCCGCAGCTTCGGTGACGATCCCCGGATCGCCGCCGCACACGTCGCGGCCATTGTCAGGGGGCTCGGCTCCGCCGGCGTCCTGTCCACCCTCAAGCACTTCCCTGGCAAGGGACACGCCCAGGTGGACAGTCACTACGGCCTCCCGGTGATCGACCACGAGCGGTCACGTCTCGATGACGTCGAACTGGTCCCGTTCGTGGCCGGGATGGAGGCGGGTGCCGATCTCGTCATGACCGGGCACTTCGCCATTCCCGGCATCACCGAGCGGGCCGACCTTCCCTCCACGCTGTCGAAAGCGGTGTTGACCGGTCTGCTTCGCGACCAATTGGGATTCGGAGGCGCCATCATCACCGACGCGTTCGACATGGGCGCCATCTCCCAGGGTGCCGGACAGCTGATCGATGCCATCGCCGCCGTCCGGGCGGGCGTCGACCTGATGCTCCTGAAGGGCGAATCCCAGGAGGTGTTGGAGCGGGGGATCGCACTGGCGAACCACCGGGGGATCGTTCCAGACGACCGGCTCGCCGATGCGGTGGGCAGGACCCGCCGGCTCCGACAGCGGGTCGCGGCCGCGGCCCGACCCGATCTCTCCGTCGTGGGAAGCCCCGAGCATCGGGGTCTTGCCCGCCAGGCGGCTGCACGGGCGGTGACACTGGTGCGTGACGACGCCGGTCTTCTCCCCCTGAAGCTCGAGACCGGGCAGCGCATCGCGGCCGTGATGCCTCGACCGACCGATCTCACGCCGGCCGACACCTCGGCCCGCGTCGAACCGGGCCTGGCATCGGCGCTCCGGGGTCACCACGGCGACGTCGACGAGTTCGTCGTCGAACACTCCCCGACGAGCGACGAGATCGCCTGGGTGTGCGATCAGGTGGCGTCCCACGATCTGGTGGTGCTGGGCACCGTCTCGGCGTCACTCGAACCGGCACAGGTCTCCTTGGCGGAGGCGCTCGCACGGCTCGATGTCCCGATCGTCGCCGTGGCGCTCCGCACGCCCTACGACGTCGAGGTCGTCGCCGTCCCTACCGCCGTCTGCACCTACGGTCTTCGCCCGGCGAGCCTCGAGGCGCTGGCAGATGCCCTGTTCGGGACGGCGTCGTTCCCGGGCAGGCTGCCTGTGGCGGTCTCGGTGCGGTATCCGCGTGGCCATGGCATCACCGGGAGCGCCCGATGAGCATGCGGAGCGAGATCGGCGACCAACCCACCGTCATCGCCGAGGCCCTCGACGCCAACCGCGCCCCGATCGATCGGCTGGTGGTCTCACTCTCTGACCGTCCCTTCGAATATGCGCTGATCGCCGCTCGCGGGACATCGGACAACGCCGCCCGCTACGCCAAGTACGTGTGGGGGTCTCGCAATCGGCTGCCGGTTGCGCTCGCCGCTCCTTCGCTGTTCACGAGTTATCAGACCCCGCCGCGTCTCGATGGCGCGTTGGTCGTGGGCATCTCCCAATCGGGCGCCTCGCCCGATCTGGTGGCGGTGCTCGCGGAAGGTCGTCGCCAGGGACGCCCGACGGTGGCCATCACGAACGAGCCCGACTCCGCACTGGCAGAACAGGCGGACGCCGTGATCGACATTCGCGCCGGGTCGGAACTCGCCGTCGCAGCCACCAAGACGTACACGGCTCAGCTGTTGGCGGTTGCGATGTTGTCGGCGGCGCTCGACGCCGGTGAGGCGTTCGACGAGTTGGCAGCGCTGCCCGAGTTGGTGCACTCGGTGCTCGGTGCGGAGGACTCGATCCACGAGGTTGCCCTGGATTTTGCCGAGATGCGCGCCTGCACGGTTCTCGGCCGCGGCTACAACCATTCGACCGCGTTCGAATGGGCCCTCAAGGTCCAGGAGGTCACCTACGCGCTCGCCCATCCGTACTCGACCGCCGACTTCCGCCACGGTCCGATCGCCGTCGTCGAACCGGGTTTCCCGGTCCTGGCCGTCGCTCCCGACGGCCCGTTGATCGGCGACATGGTCGAACTGCTGTCCAAGGTCACCGGTGAGCGGCGGGCTCGGACCGCTGTGGTGACCAACCGCGACGAGGCGGCCGACGTCTCACGCCATGCCATCCGCATCCCGGCCATGCCCGAGTGGCTCTCACCCATCCCATCGATCGTGGCTGCTCAACTGTTCACGTACCACCTCGGGACCATCAAGGGCCTCGACACCGACAGACCACGCGGGCTCAGCAAGGTGACCCGCACGACCTGAGTGATCACGATTCGTGAATGATCCCCCTCTGCGGGATCGGCCAAAGAGATCGTCGCGCGAACAGAATCCGATGCCGGCCCTGCCGAGCTTCAGCTTTCCGAGGCGGTCGATGCAATGATCGGGCTTGCGCTCGATGCGCTGGTCGATGGAGGTGAAGCATGAACGGACTGTTCGAGCGACTCGAGGAGACGGCGGCGGCGCTGGCCGCCCGAACAGGCAGGGAGGCGCATGACGTCGTGGTGGTGCTCGGGTCGGGGCTCGGCGACTATCCGTCGACGCTGGACGGGCGGGTTTCTGTGCCCTACGACGAGCTGCCGGGGTTCGTCGCCCCGGGCGCGGTGGGTCACTCCGGCACGGCTCATTCGGTCGAGATGGGCGGCAATCGGATCCTGTTCCTGGCCGGACGCCCCCACGCCTACGAAGGTCATGTGATGGACGTCGTGACGTTCCCTGTTCGGGCGGCGATCACAGCCGGCTGCAAGACGGTGGTGTTGACGAACGCGGCAGGCGGGTGCGGTAAAGGCATCGGTGCCGGCGATCTGGTTCTGATCTCCGATCACATCAACATGTCGGGGATGAGTCCGCTCATAGGCCCGAACGACGAGCGCCTCGGGCCGCGATTTCCCGACATGAGCACGGTCTACACCCCGCGTGTCCGCGCGCGGCCGCCCGCGCCGCAGCCGACCGGGTGGACGTGCAACTGAAGGAGGGCGTCTACTTCTGGTGGCACGGACCGATGTTCGAGACACCGGCCGAGGTCGAGATGGCGCGCCGGCTGGGAGCTTCACTCGTGGGGATGTCCACCGTGCCGGAGGCTACGGCGGCTCGACACATGGGAGCCGACGTCCTGGCCATCTCACTCTGCACCAACCTCGCGGCGGGCATCTCACCGACTCCACTGTCGGCCGAAGAGGTCATCGAGGCCGGTGCGGCCGCGAGACCGCGGGTTCGTGCCCTGTTCGACGAACTGCTTCCATCGATCGAGACCTGAGGCCCATTCGATCTGCGCCCCCCGTCAACGCCTGACCCAGGCCTGGCGCCTGCCGTCCTCAGCCCCCCACGAACTCGGGACCGCTGAAAGGCTGGGGCGCCGGGGCGTCGGGAGCCGGCTCCACGTCGACCAGGCAACTCTGGGCGACCGGACCCTGTGCGAGACTCGACGACCCCTCGTCCCTGGTGAGGACGTTCGGGTTGCCCTGCCGGCACGGTGATCCCGGCACGGACGGATCGGCGGGGTCGTACCACGCTCCGGTGGGCAACTCGACAACTCCTGGGCGAACCGACTCGGTGATCTCGACGCCGACAAGACAGGCACCGCGATCGTTGAAGATGCGAGCGACGTCGCCCCCGACGAGGCCCCGCACCTCGGCATCTGTGGGGTTGATGCGCATTCGTTCGCGGCCGTCGATCTTGCCGTCCGTGCTCGCCTCACCGTGGTCGAGTTGGGAGTGGAGACGCCCGCGTGGCTGGTTTGAGATCAAGTGGAGCGGGAAGCGATCGGCGTTGCCCAGCCACTCTTTCGGCTCGGTGTAGGTGGGCAGCGGCGGGCAGTCGGAATACCCGAAGCCGGCGATCGTGTCCGAGTACAGCTCGATGCGACCGGACGGTGTCGGGAGCGGGTGGCCCACGGGGTCGTTCCTGAACGCCTGCAGCAGGATCTTCTAGGCCTCCGGCACGTGTTCGTGCTGGACGTGCCCGAGGTCGACGAACTCGTCGTAGTCGGGGTAGTCGGGGAAGCGCTCGCGGAACTCGGCCCAGAGATGGCGAATCCACTGCTGGGACGTCCGCCCTTCGGTGAAGGAGGCTGCGACGCCCATGCGTTCGGCGATCCCGGTGAAGATCTCGTAGTCGTCTCTTGATTCGCCTACCCGGTCGATTGCGGGCTCCATCGCAAACAGGAAGTCCTCGCGTGGTGACCCGCCGATGTCGGAGCGTTCGAGGGGGGTCGTCGACGGGAGCACGATGTCGGCCCGCTTGGCGGTTGCCGTCCAGAACGGCTCGTGGACGATGACGGTGGCCGGGCGGCTCCAGGCACGGTTCAACCGGTTGAGGTCCTGGTGGTGGTGATAGGGGTTCCCGCCTGCCCAGTACACCAGCTCGATGTGGGGGTACACCTTGTGCTCTCCGTTGTAGGTGTAGGCCTCACCGCTCCGCTCGAGGAGGTCGGCGATGCGGGCGACCGGGATGAAGTCGCTGACAGGGTTCTCTCCTTGCGGCAGTGCCGGGAACGGCAGTCGGGTGACCCCGTTGCCGATCGATCCGACCGCTCCGTAGCCGAACCCGAACCCGCCACCGGGAAGGCCGATCTGGCCAAGCACTGACGCCAGCGCCACGAGCGACCACCACGTGTGCTCGCCGGCGTCGGCGCGTTGCACACCCCAGGCGATGTTGAGCATGGATCTCTTGGAAACCATCGCGGGCGCAAGGGCGCGGATCGTCTCGGCCGGGATCTCGCTGATTTCGGCGGCCCACTCTGCGGTCTTCGCCACCCCGTCGTCGCTGCCCATGAGGTGGGCGTGGAGCTGGGGCCAGCCGTGACAGTGGCTGTCGAGGAAAGCGAGATCAGCCATCCCTTCGGATGCGAGCGTGTGCATCAACCCGAGCATGACCGCCACATCGGTTCCGGGTCGGATCGGCAGCCAATCGGCGTCGAGCTCGGTCATCACGTCGTCTCTGATCGGCGAGATGTTGACGAAGCGGCACCCCCGGTCCTTTGCCGCCTCAAGCCATCCGCGCAGGGTGTGGCGACCCATGCCGCCGTTCTGCACCTGGGCGTTCTTCATGGGGATGCCCCCGAAGGACACCATGAGCTCGGTGTGTTCGGCGATGATCGACATCGAGGTGTGTTCCTGTTGGAGCGCCCAGTAGTCGTGGCCGAGGACGTGCGGTGTGATCACCTCGCCGGCGGCGTGGCTGTAGGTGTCGCGCTTGGAGGTGTATCCGCCGATGACGTTGAGGAATCGGTGGAGTTGGCTCTGGGCGTGGTGGAAACGTCCGGCACTCGACCAGCCGTACGACCCTCCGAAGATGGCCTGATTCCCGTGGTCGGTGCGAACTCGACTCAGCTCGGCGGCGACCAGGTCCAACGCGGCATCCCAATCCAGCTCGACGAACGGGTCGATCCCGCGCCGGTCGCCGTGGGAGCCGGGTCCGCCGTCGAGCCAGCTCTTGCGGACAGACGGTCGCATCACCCTGCTCCGCGTCACCGCCCGGAGCGATTGACCGATCGGGGACGTGTCGGGGTCCTTCGGGAAGGGCCGGACGCCGATGATCTCCTTGCCGTCCGTGTCGACGTCGTAGGCGCCCCAGTGGGTGACGGTGGTGTGCGTGCTCACGGACACGGGATGCCGGACGCACCCGGCGGTCGGTGGGCGCCTCCACACCGAACAGCGCATCCCGATCGTCATGTCTCCCTGGCAACCCTCGAGCTCGGTCGCGGAGAGCGCGCTCACCGCGTCGTGCGGATGAGGATGAGGTGGTCCGCGGCGGTCTCGGTGCCCCAGACCTCTCCCGGCTGTCCGAGAGTCTGACGGAGCCCTCTCCGCATCGGCCCGACAGTCAACGTCGCCACTGACACGCCAGTCGACCCCACGGGCGCCGTCGATCAGATCCTCACACTGATCTGATCACACCCCGCTGCAATCCGAACCCTCACGGATCGCCAAATCCCGGGCACGAATGCCTGGGTGGCCGAACACCTCAAGAGGTTGGGTTCCGGACCATCTGATAGAGCCGCCCCAGACTGTCGGCGCCGATCCGGTGCATCCGCCGGTGGATGGTTGGGTTGGCGGGGCTGGTCTCAGCGGTGAATGTCTCATGACCCCACTCCGAGGCGGCCAGCAGCGCCTGTCTCAGCAGGGCACCGGCGATGGTCGTGTTCCGGAACTTGGGCAGCACTCCGATGAGCCCGAACCGGGGTCCGGCCGGGTTGCGCCAGATCCGCACCAACCCCACGTATTCGCCGGTGCGGTCGTCGACGGCAACCAGATACGCCGAAGGGTCGAACGGCGGGGACTCGACGAGTTCGTCGTGGAACCAGTCCCGGTCTCCCTGCCAGCCATCCGTACCCACAGTGTCCTGCCGGAGAGTGTTGTCGAGGATGAACAACCGGTCCTCATCGACCGTATCCGCCGGGTGGATACTGAAGCCGGACGGAACCCAGGCGCGGCGCAGCCAGACCAGCACACGATCGAAGTTGATCCGGAACCTCTCCTCCACCACTTCGACCTCGAAACCCGCCGACCGCAACGCCTCCACCAACTCACCATCTTCGGCGTCTACGAAGGTGTGCACCGGCCGGCCCAGGGCGTCCACGACGGTATCGGTGAGAAGCGAATACGCGGCCCGATCCGCACCGACGAAGTACAGGAACGTGCGGTCATCGGGACGCCACCACGTAGTGACCGCCGCTGCCGCCTCACCATCTGAGACTGCCATCCACCGCTGCAAAGGCTGATCCTGCCGCTCATCACGGGCACGAAGCTCAGCCGCCGCCATGTCATACACGCCGGCCGCCAACTCGTACTCATCGGTGAACCGCACGATCTCCACCCACCAGAGGCTACCGGCCGCCGGGCGTCCATCCCGACGAGCTACGGGACACCCTGCGAGACCTCCGCACCGGTCAAACAGCGCCGATCAGCAAATACGGAGCACGAACGCACAGTCCGCCGAGTGCCCGGTATCGGCACTTCGAGGAGCGCCTGCCCCTCGTCGGGTCGTCACTGAGCGTGGTGCTCGCGAGTGTCACGGTCTGTAGCCAGCGAGGTGCAACAACATGCCGGTTCCCGGACGGGTCCGAGGCCGTGGCGACGGCGCGAATATCGGGCACTCGACGGACGCCGGGGCCGGACCGGGGTCGGCTCTCGCGCAGCGGCTGAGCGGTCAGTCGTGTTTCACTGCGGAGGTGTCGACGCACAGGATTCCGGTGTTGCCGTCCTGATCGGCGATGACGGTGAGCCCTGGCGAGTTGGTGTCGTCGACGACGGTTCCGCCTGCGGCGACGGCTGCGGCGACTCGTTGTTCGGCTACCTCGGGCGCGACGTAGACCTCGACGTGGAACCGTTGACGCGGCGCCTCGTCATCGTCGGCGCCACCGAACCACAGATTCGGGATCTGGCCGGTGGGGTCGCGGATCTCGTCGCTGGGGGATCCGTGGCCCTGGGCGGCTGGGTTCCCGGTGAGCAGGGCGGCCCACACCGGTGCGATCGTCGCAGAGTGTGGGGTGTCGAGGCCGAGTTCGATCTGGCTGACCGCGGCCGGGTTCGCGACGAGGTGCTGGTCGGCTGCGATCCCGGTGATCCGCCGTGCGAGATCGACGTCCTGTTGGGTCGGCCACGCCACGATGTGTTCGGTGCCGTCGTCTTCGCGGTAGATGGCGTCGTCGGTGATCAGCTTGAGGTCGACGTACCCGGCGCCCATCGAAACGATCGGATAGTGGTCGACCGCGTCACCCGCCTCGCCCACAGAAGCGATGAACCGTGCGCCGGTGGCGAAGTCGCCGATCAGGTAGCGGGCGTGGAGTCCTTGGGCCAACTTGCGCCAGTCAGCCAGATCGGCGTCGGCGATCTTGTCGCCCATCAGCATGTCCATGGGTACAGCTCACTTTCTGATTCGATCCGAATGGTTGCTTCGATCGCACCCGTGTCGCGCGGACAGTCTCGCGGATTACCGAATGGTTCCGGTTCCGCAGCACCGCTGAGGGCGACCAGCTGTCGACGTCGAGCGACAAGAATGCGACGATGACAGACGATTCCGGTATCCAGGAGTTCGAAGGCGCAATCTTCGTCGGGACCAGCTTCAAGGGCGCCACACTGAGATCTTGCGACCTCAGTGGGGTGACGATGCGCAGCGTTGACGTCGACGGGCTCGACATCGACGGCCATGACCTGTTGTTCGGCAGCCTCTTCGTGAACGGCGTCGACGTGGTGCCGTTGGTCGACGCCGAGCTCAACCGGCAGTTCCCCGGCCGCGAGCTTCAGAACGCGCAAACGCCCGAGGGCCTGCGGGACGGCTGGGTCGCCGTGCAGGCCGCGTGGGCGACGACGATGGCCGACACTCCGCCGGAGATGGTCGACGCCCACGTCGACGACGAGTGGTCGCTGGCCCAGACCCTGCGCCACCTCGTGCTGGCGACCGACGCCTGGCTCCGCGGCGGGATCATGGGGATGGAACAGCCGTTCCACGAGATCGGCCAGATCTTCGCCGGCGCATCGGAGATGGGCTTCGACGTGTCGATCTTCCGGACCGACATGCCGGCGTTCGCCGAGATCCTCGAGGTGCGGGCCGATCGGCAGCAGATGGTGACCGACTTCCTCGCCGACGCGACGCCCGAGTTGCTCGTCGAGGAGCGCAACAACCCCTGGGGCGGCGGGGACTGGCACCCCACCGTCGGTGACTGCGTTCGCGTGATCCTCGAAGAGGAGTGGGCGCACCTGCGCTACATCCGACGAGACCTCGCGCTCCTCGGATGAACACCCGATCACGGCGACCGCTCGAGATGCACGCCGCGACCCGAGGTCGATTTCGTCGCCCGGGCGCCGAAGTATCCCGACACGCACATCAGCGACGCAGCCAAGCCGATCGGCCCCGCCCACCAAGGCTCCTCAGCGCCACGACCCGCTCCGATATCGCGATCACCGACGGTGCCCGGCGTCGTCCGCGGCCGTACGGCTCCACCACCTGTGGCTATCGCGCTGGTGAGCCCGAGTTCGACGCCGTGGTTGAGCGGGTCAGGGCAGTACACGTTTGATCGCAGGAGGCAGGACTTTCCGCCTCGAGGATTCGCCAAGCTCATCGGGTGCTCTCGCAGATCCTCAAGGCCGCCGTGCGGGCACGATACATCCCTGCCAATCCCGCCGATGGCATCCCGTTGCCACGCAAGCCGCGACGAGAGCAGCTCTTCCTCAACCCTGTCGAAGTCGATCGGCTGGCCGACGCCGTCGGGCCCAGATACCGGGCTCTGATCTACGTGCTGTCGTACGGCGGTCTCAGGTGGGGCGAGGCGGCCGCGTTGCGAGCAAAACGGGTCAACGTGCTCAGGGGCCGGGTCGACGTCAATGAGTCGCTTGCAGAGGTGGGAGGCGATCTCCACTTCGGGGCCACCAAGAACCATCGGAACCGGACGGTGATCATCCCGGCCTTCCTCAGAGAGATGCTCAACGAGCACATGGTCACGTTCTGTGGCTCCGACCCCGATGGCCTGGTGTTCACCGCCTCGAACGGTGCGGCCATGCGGAACTCGAACTTCACGAAGAACGTCTGGCAGCCGGCGATCGCCGAAGCCGAGCTGCCTGAGAGGCTCCGCATTCACGACCTCCGTCACACCGCTGCGGCGTTGCTGATCAGCCAGGGAGCACACCCCGAGGCGATCAAGCGGCACCTCGGTCACAGCTCGATCGTGGTGACGATGGACGTGTACGGGCACCTGTTCCCGTCCGAAGCGGAGTCGCTCGCAGAAGCCCTCGACAGTCTCTACGCCCAGAATCAGACGGACAAACGACGGACAAAACCGTCCAAGGATCGAATTCGCGAGAAGGGGAAGCATCCGAAAAGCCAACTGGCGCTTGACTTTTCAGAGGTGGGTCCCGTGGGACTCGAACCCACAACCAACGGGTTAAAAGCCCGGTGCTCTACCAATTGAGCTAGGGACCCGAAACGATCGAGTCGGGATGGCCCGGCGTCGAGTCGCGGACAGTGTACGCGGCCGACCCGGTCGATCGCCACGTGGAGTCGAGTGCGCTCAGGCTCGGGGCTCGACCAATCCGTAGTGTCCGTCATACCTGCGGTAGAGGACGGCGCCTCTCCCGGTTGCGCTGTCTTTGTAGAAGACGAACGGCTCGTTCGAGGAGTCGACGCGATCCGCCGCTTCCTCATCGGTCATCTCCGGAGCCGGCGCCTCGACCACACCGATCTCGAAGTCCTCCAATCCATCGGGTGTGTCGCCTGTCAGTCGTCGCAGCTTCACCTCGCCGTCGTCCTCGTACACGATGGAATCGACCCCGTCGGAGATGTCGGTGAACAGGAAGAAGCGGTGGTCGAGCGCATAGAGGTCGAAGAGGGCCTCGGTGATCGAGGTCCGATCTCCAGACCAGGTCTTCCTCCGCACGATTTCCCGCTCACTGGGTGACCTCGGGAAGAAGTCGGGTCGCGCGCTCGGCAGGTCGCCACTCCTCCACGTGCCGGGCTCCGCAGCCGGTGTTCGAGTGTTGGCGTCGTCGCGCCGATCGGTGAGATCGCGCAGTCGGCGATCGAGGCGCTTGCCGACCAGGTTGATCGCCTCGATCATCGACGACTCGGCCACCTGTGCCCTGAGCAACGCGCCACTGACGTCGATGACCGCCTGGGCGATGTGTCGCTCGTTCGGGGGTCTCGACTCGTCCGCGGTGAGCTTCACCCTTGCGAAGAGCACCGGCCGCGGCGCCTTGGCGGCGAGATCGCGGATCATGTCCTCCGCCCTGGCACGCGCCGCTTGCGGCACGGCGCCGTCGATGACGAATGAGACCTCGAGGCCTTCGCTGCTCGAATCGTTCTGTGCGGTCATGGCCGATCGCCTCCAATGCGTGTCAGACCCAGCGGTTCCAATCGGGAACCGCTTCCAACGTAATCCGTTCGATGCCCGATCACACAGGGCCTTTGTGCGGGACCAGCCACCCCGTCAGTCGACCAGTTGCAGGTGGGGATCCCGGTCGACCGCCTTCCGCTGTGTCACGAGCAGGCGTGCGAGGTCGATGGGGTGTTCGAGGCACACGGCGTGGCTGGCGTTGAGTCGAACGACCGGAACCTCGTGGCGTTCTGCGCTCGAGAGCTGCTCCTCGACGGGGATGACCGTGTCCGCATCGGCGATGATCCACTCGCTGTCCTCCGGGAGCTCGACCTCCGCCTCAGACAGATCGAATCTCGACATCACCGCAGCCGTGTCGGCGAGGACGCGGCCGTGTGGGCGGTTCTGGAGGATCCAGGCGACCATCTCGCGTTTGCTGACTCGTGCTCGCTTCCACGCCTGGCGGAGGATGAACGGTGACCGATCGCCGGCTCCGAAGATCCGGGCCGCCCACAGCTTGACGCTGAGTGATGGAGTGGCGAACCGGTCGGCGGTGGCGACGGCGAAGTAGCGGTCGACGTTGCCGAGGATGCCGAGATGGAAACCCATGAGACTCGCCGCACCACCCATCGAGTAGCCGACGAGTGTGACCGGGCCATCCCGTTTGGCGAGATCGACGAGCAGTCCGATCTTGCGTGCTGCCGTCTCCAGATCGAAGCCGCCGTCCCGCGGCGCCTCGCCGTGTCCGGGAAGGTCGATGATCCACAGGTTCGGTCCACCTGCGAGCTGAGGAGCCACTGCGTGCCAGGTGACGTCGGCGCACCCCGACCAGCCGTGGACGAGCACCAGCGACCAGCCTTCGTTGCCGGGGACGTGGCGAACGTGCACAGGGCCGACCTCGGGCGAATTGATGACCGTGCGGTTGCCGAACAACTCCGGACCGATCGCATTGCCCCGGACGAGCGGTCTGCGGGCGATCTCGATGAGTGCGCTCGCCAGCAGTGGAACACCGGCGGCGACTCCGATGCCAATCCCGCGGCGGGAGAGCGGAAGCGTCATCTGATACTCCCGCAGAGGGCGGCGGGCGGACCCGCCGTCGGCGTCGTAACCGCGTCCACCATGTACTCCCATCGGCAGAATGGCCGGGAACCAAAGGACGCGCCCATACCAATTCGAATACGCGCGATCCAACTAGTTTCCCTGCGATATCGACGAGGAGCCGGTGATGGGTGTTGCACAGACGATGATGCGAGTCGGGACCAGCCTGCACGCGAAGCTGGTCAAGCTGACGGGTGGGTTCGGCGGTGGAACCGAAGATGGCTCGGTCCTCGTGCTGAAGCACACGGGGGCCAAGTCCGGCACCGTGCGAGAGACTCCGGTGATGTTCCTCAACCACGAGGGTGGGTACGTCATCGCAGCGTCTATGGGTGGCGCACCCAGCAACCCGGCCTGGTACCACAACCTCAAGGCCAATCCCGACACGACCGTGCATGTCGGCTCTGATGACGTGAGCGTCTCGGCACGGGAGCTCCACGGTGACGAGTACGACCGGCTGTGGGGTCGGTTCTCGGCGATGGACGAGCGCTGGGAGCAGTACAAGGAGCGGACGACGAGGAAGATCCCGCTGATCCACCTGCAGCCCAGGTGAGCGGATGCTGATCCTCGGCTCGACCGACGAGGGCCATGACGGCCCCAGGGAGGTGCGGGCACCGCCGATCCCCGACGACGGCTGGCTGCTCACCGACAATCCGTCCGCCGGCGGACCCGGGCTCGTCGTGCATCGGGTTTCCGATCTCGAGAGCGCAGCCGAACTCGCCGAGAGTTCCGATCGGCCAATCGGTCTCGTGACGTCGACCGACGGGTTCCCGACCGTGGGCGACCTCGCGATGCTCGACGGTCCGGTGATCCCAGTGCTCGACTGGTCCTCGGTCGGTGGCGTACCCACGACCGTCGAGGGGTGCCGAGCGGTGATCCGTTTCATCGTCGATTCGTTCCAGCCAGACAGAGTGCACCCGATCAGGACTCGGATCAGCGTCGCATCCATGCCGGATCTCGCTGCGCTCGCAGCGGCGAGCGAGATGGAGCAGGTGGACGTGGTTCTCGTCATCGACGGCGTGGACGGCGAGCGGGTTGCTCGAACCGCACCGAAGGTGAAGACCCGGCGTCTCGGATCGGGACACAACGACTGCGAAGCCGTCGAGGTCGTCTTCGACGGCGAGCGATGGATCCCGCTGATCGCCGAGCAGCCGTTGCGGCTGTCGAACATCGACAAGGAGTTCTTTCCCGACGGGACCACCAAGGGCGATCTCATCGAGTACTACGCACGCATTGCCGACATCCTCCTGCCGCACCTCGCCGGTCGGCCCATCTCGATGTCGCGGTATCCGAACGGGATCGGCGGAGCCTCCTTCTACGAGAAGCGATCGCCAGGACACCAGCCCGACTGGATGCAGACCGCAAAGGTCGATTCGGAGTCGATGGGCGGCGAGATCGACTTCCTGCTGGCGGCGGACCGGGAGTCGCTCATGTGGTTCGCCAACATGGGATGCATCGAGATCCACCCGTTCCACAGTCGTGCCTCCGACCTCGAGCATCCCGACTACGCCATCTTCGACCTCGACCCGGCCGACGGATCGACCTGGGATCAGGTCGTCACCGCCACCACCATGGTGCGGACCATGCTCGACGCCCTCGGTCTCGACGGCTACCCCAAGTTGTCGGGTTCGAAAGGCATGCACGTCTACGTTCCGCTCGAGCCTGGCCAGCAGGACTACGCCAGGGTCCGGCGGTTCGTGGCCGCGGTGGGGGAGTTGATGGCACAGGCAAACCCGGCCGACATCACCGTCGACTGGAAGATCCCGAATCGCAAGGGCAAGGTCTTCGTGGATGCCAACCGGAACGCCTCCGGTCAGACGATCGCCTCGGTCTATTCGGTGCGGCCGCGAGCGGGTGCGCCGATCTCGATCCCGATCACGTGGGCGGAGGTGGCGACACTGAAGAACGGAGACGTCCACCTCGGCAACGTCGCCGCCCGAGTCGCCGATGTCGGTGACCTGTTCACCCCGGTGGCGAATGGCGGTCAGACGCTGGACGCCGCGGAGGAACGCCTCGAAATCGGTTGACCAGAGGCATGCCACGTCCGCACACTCCCGGGAGGACGGACCGCCCACCCTGCACGTGAGAGCCAGACGAATCCCTTGGTCTCATTGAGTGATCGGGCGGTCAGGAGGCGTTGCACGTCGCGGTGACCTGGCGAACTCCCCCATGGCTTGCTGGCGCAAGCCTGTTCCCCCACAGGGGGAACAAACAACCCTCCTTCCGGGAGAGCAGGGCGCCGTTCGCGCCTGCGCGTGCTCGACGGGTGTGCCGTGATGCACCGAGGGCGACGCGAGCCTCGGCCCTACGCGACGATGTCCGCTTCCGAGAGCGAGGTTCGGACGTCGACGTCGGCTTTCGGCGTGACATCGGGGCAGAAGCGGCGCATCGCCGATTCGAGCGACACCCTCACCTCCGCGGCCACCGCCGGCGCGTCGGAACGATCGCATTCGATGACCACCGAGTCGTGGACCGTCTGGACCGGTTTGGCGGACGGGAAACCACGCAGGCGTCGGTGCAGGTCTCCGTATGCGGCGAGCATGATGTCTGCCACACCGCCCTGGATCGGGGCATTGCGCCAGGCGTTGACCATCGCCGACACTCGCTCTCTGGCAGCCCGCCCCAGATGCGAATGAGCTGTCGTCGATCCGAGTTCGGCCGCCAGCGTCTCGATGTAGACCCTTCGGAGCGATCGATCCTCGAACAGCTGGTCGAGTCGGTGGTCGGAGCGCTCGCGCAGGTCGACGCCGTGCTCTCGCTCGAAGCGCCGCCGCACCTGACCGAATCCGGGCTCGGGAGACCTGATGGCTGCGATCGCGGCGTTGAGGAACAGACGGTCGAGGTGGAGTTCGAACTGCTGGCGACGGCCCGCCAGCGTCCGGCTCGAGAAACGGAACGGTTCGCCACCGGGGACCAGCGCCACCGGGGCCGAATAGCGGAGGAGCCACTCGATCTCGGCGAGGAGATCCGGCCGGCCGATCCGGTCGGGATGACGGTCGAGGATCTCTCCTGCCGCCGGCCAGCGGCCCTGCGTCTGGCGGAACTCACGCCGGATCGCTTGGACGTCGCGGAATCCACGAGCGAGGCGTAGCGACTCGTCCCAGTCGATGATTGCGGTCTCCTGGCTGATCTCTCTGATCTCGGCGATCCGACGCTCGGCCCAGGCCGTCGTGCCGGGGTAGGTGCGGCGGTAGGTCTCCAACAGTGCCGCCGCCTCCTCGGTGGTCGTCGGGTTTCCCTCGGCGGTCAGCGAGCGGCCGAGCGACGCAGCCCCTGCGCCGTAGGCGATTCCGAAGTTGAGTGCCTTGGCGATCTGTCGAAGCCGTTTGAACCGGTCGGGGTCGGTCGAGCGGAGCTCGGAGGGGTCGAACTCGAACATCGAGGCCGCGGTGCTGACATGGACGTCGTCGCCCCGGGCGAACGCCTCACGCAGCGGCTCGTCGTCCGCCACCTGGGCGAGATAGCGCAACTCCGCCTGGCTGAGATCGGCATGGACGAACACCCGCCCGTCGTCCGGACGCAGGTGCGGCTTCATCCGGGGCGTGAAGTTCTGGGCGTTCGGGTTGACGCTGGCGAGGCGTCCGGTGTTCGTGCCGACCACCTGGAGGTACTGGGGACGGATCCGGCCGTCCGCGTCGACATGCTCTCCGATCGATTCGCCGTACGTCGAGAGGATCTTCGCAAGGTCGCGGAACCCGAGGAGCTCATCGCACAGCGGCCCGCCGATCTCACGGAGCACACCCGCCCGCACCGAGTCCCCGTCGTCGAGCAGCCGGGCGGTTCCGTGGCGTCGCTCCATCCAAGCCCGCACCTCGGGTTCGGCCCACTGGTTGAGAACCTGGCGCACCTGCATGTCAGACGCCGGATTCCAGTTCGGTTCGACCACCTCGTCGAAGAGGGTCCCTTGTCCGCCGCCCGTCAGCGTGGCCAGCCTGCCGAGTGTCTGCCGGCGATCTGCTTCGATCCCCTCCAACTCGGTCTTCCACCCTTCCCAGTCGAACGGCAGGCCGCTGCGTTCCATCTGGTCGAGGAACGGGCGGGCGGCCTGTTCGATGCTGCAGATCTCCTCGAGCCGGGCGGCGCTGATCGCTCCCCGGATGGCGTCGGCCACCCACAACGTGTGGACGGCGTCGGCGGCGGCGTAGGCGATCTGTTCGTCGGAGAGGTCGTCGTGAGCCGTGTACGAGAGCTGGACCGTGCCCTTTCCGTCGGCGTCGATTCCCAGGTAGTGAGCGGTCGCCCAGGCGAGCCCGTGATACCAGGTGAAGCCGCTGCGTCCCTGGTGGAGCAGGGCGTCGGCGAGCTGGGCGTCCCACCATGTGATCCCGGTCGTCGTGTCAGCAGACTGCCAGACGGCGTCGTCGATCACGCGGGCGTCGAATCCGGCATTCCAGGCATCGGCCGTCACCCCGTTGAGGATCGGCGCCAGGAGCGTGGGGTCGAGGTCACGAGCATCCACGACGAACGCCCGCTGCCCATCCGGGTTTCGCACTGCGATCGACATCACCCGCATACGGCCGGCCGACGGGCCTTCGATGGGGGTCTCGGTGTCGATGGCGACGCGGTCGGCGGAGCGGATCGACTCACGGAGATCGTCGAGTTGACCGGCGCTTCGAATCAGCGTGCACGAGACCTCGACGGCAGAGAGCGACGACACGTCAGTCGAGCGCGCAGTCACCCGGACGACCGGGACTCGGCCATGCGCTCGGCGACGAAGTCGTTCCAGGTCTTGCCTTCGCCGGTCCGGTTCGGGGTCAGGTTGCCGCCGGCCCGCAACGCCGCACCGACGATGCCCGGCAGATTGAGCTGGAACATCCGTTTGCCGTGACCGGTGGCTGCCCGGTGCGAGGTGGCGAGGTCTTTGGCCTCGTACGCCATGGGGCCGCCGATGTCTTCCATCCGACCTCGCGGGCCCGACTCGACGGCGTCCGCCAGCAGTCGTGCCATCACGACATGGTCGATCGGTTGGAAGCGGGTGTCGCGGGGCAGCACCATCAGCGGGAAGCGGGCCATCCGGCTGAGCGCCGTCCAGATGAGCGTGTGGAACTGGGTTGCCCGCAGGATCGTGTGTGGACGTGCGGATTCCCCGATCATCTCCTCGGCGGCGATCTTCGACTTGTAGTAGCCAAGCGGGATGACGTCGGATCCCACGATCCCGGGATAGACGACGTGCGGATCCCCCGACCGAAGTGCCGTCTCCAGGAGCGTCGCCGTGCCGTCACGATCGACCTGGCGGTGTTTGCGGGGGTCGGTGGCGCAGTGCACGACGGCGTCGACGCCATCGAGTGCCTCTGCAACCGCCCCGGCGCTCGCCAACGAGCCGCTGATGACCTTGGCCGTGTCGCCGACTGCATCGGGGTGCCGGGTCAGCACCCGCACGGCGTGGACGCGGCTGACCAGCTCGGCCACGACGGCAGAGCCGAGCACGCCCGTCCCTCCCGTGACCAGGACCTCCATCAGCTGAACGTCGTGCGGCTCTGCTCCCTCAGATACGAACGCAGGTACCAGGGGCCGCCACCCCCGGCACCGGAGGTTCCCGAGCCCTTCCAGCCGCCGAACGACTGGATGTCCGGCCAGGCTCCCGTCGTGGCGCCGGCCCGACGGTTGACATAGGTGACTCCCGCCTCGATCCGGTCGAAGAACGACTCGATCTCGGTTGCGTCCTTCGAGAAGAGACCGGCCGTGAGACCGAACGCGGTGTCGTTCGACTTCGCGAGCCCCTCGTCGAGGCTCTTCACCTTGCCGACCACGATGAACGGAACGAACAACTCGCGATCCCAAACCCACGAGGTCTCGTCGACTGCGGCCACGGTCGGCGCGACGAAGTTGCCGCCCTCGAGGTCCCCGTCGAGCTTCTTGCCTCCGATCAGGATCTCACCGCCGGCCCGCTTCACCTCGTTCACCGCGTCGAGATAGCGGTTGACGGCCGCCTCGTCGATGACGGGCCCGGTGAAGGCCTCCTTTTCGATCGGGTTGGCGACCTTCAGACCCTTCGTGAAGTCGACCAGCTTGGACACGAACTCGTCGTACACCGACTCCTCCACATAGACCCGTGAGCTCGCCGAGCACTTCTGACCGCTGAAGCCGAACGCCCCCCGGGCCACGCCCTCGGCGGCCTCGTCCAGGTCGGCGCTCTTCATCACGATCGCCGGGTTCTTGCCGCCCATCTCCGCAACCACCGGCTTCGGAACATCGCGCGCGAAGCTCTTGTAGATGCTCATCCCGACGTCGTAGCTGCCGGTGAACGTGATCCCGTCGACATTCGCCTGCACGAGTGCCCGGCCGGTCTCGTCGCCGCCGGTGACCACGTTCAGCACGCCCCTGGGGAGCCCGGCGTCTGACATCAGCCGGTAGAACTCGAGGGCGGCCAGTGCGCCACGGTTCGAAGGCTTGAGCACCACCGAGTTCCCCGTGAGCATCGCTCCGATCGACCCGCCCGCTGCCAGTGCCAGCGGGAAGTTGAACGGAGAGATCACCGCCCAAACCCCGTATGGCCTGAGCACCGAGACGTTCCGCTCGTTCGGAGCGAGTGCGTTGAGCGGGGTCACGAACCCGTCATGGTCCTCCATCTGCTTGGCGTAGTAGCGGAGGAACTCCGAGGTCTCGGCGACGTCCCCCAGCGCTTCGAGGCGGGACTTTCCGACCTCGAACCCGAGCAGTGCCGACACCCGCATGAGTCGCTCGTCCAGCAGGTCCGCCGCCTTGCGCATGAGGGCGACCCGCTCCTGCCACGGGGTCTTCGCCCATCCGGGCTGGGCGGCACGGGCGGCGGCAACGGCATCGTTCACATCGTCGGGCGTCGCCTGCGAGTACCGGCCGATCAAGAGGTCGCGATCGATGGGGGAGTATTCGTCAAAGGTGTCTGTGGTCGTTCGAGGCTCACCATCGACCCAGAACGGATGCGTCTGGCCGAGCTGTTCCCTGGCCTGCTCGACACCGGCGTCGTAGGCAGCCTGCAGCTCGGGGTCGGAGGCGTTCATCGTGGCGTAGGTGATCTTCATGTGCTGCTCCCGTCGTCTCGCCCCGAGCATAGGAGTCTCGATCGCGCCTCCCCCGTGTCGACGCTCATTGGGAGGGCGGCTCCGTCGTCAACGAACGGGCGCCCACCACACGGCGAGGTCCGGCACTCCTTGTCCCGTTACGTAACCGGCGATCTCGCCGCGTGAGTTGACGTCTTCGGCGAAGCCGTATCGATAGCCGCTTGGCATCGGCAAGAAAGTGATCGAGCCGTCTCGGTCGATCACGATCGGCCGCTGATCTGCGGTCGCTCCGGCCATCAATCCCGACTCATTGACTGCAGTCAGCCACACGCTGGGAATCGCGAGGGGCTCGGCCCGAGGCCTCCATCGATACCCGGTCAGTTCACTCGGGTAGCCGGGGCCTTCATAGAGGGCCACGGAGTACACGACAACGCCGGAATCGGCGATGGCTCCAGGTCGCACCACCGTCGCTGGGTAACCGGGGGATGCGTCGTATGCGCCGAGTTGAGTGAGTTCGCCGCCCTTGTCGACGATGACGACATTGATGCCGGCCGGCAGAGTCGGATCCCACGCTGCGCTCGTCGTGCCGAGGACCTGGCCGCGGTTGTTGACGTCGTCGGCGTTTGCGAGGTTGGCGATCATCTCCGGGCCACCGGTTCTCGTCCAGGTCACCGCAGGCATCTCACCGCCCAGCACGGTGCCGGGATCATTGATGGCGATCGGAAAGAAATCTGGAGGAAGCTCCTCGAGCCGTTTCACGCCGCTGGCTCCAGATCTGAACAGGTACGAAGCGCCGCTCTGAGTGCCGATCAGGATCTGCCCCCTGTCGTTGACGTCAGCCGCCGAGCTGGCCGCTTCGCTGAGGCCGAGTAGCTCATGGAGATCGAGCACTCCAGTGGCCGTCCTCCAGGCAAACGCGTGATCGTCGGCCGTCTGGCCGACCACGGTTCCGGACTCGTTGATCGCGAATGCTCGGCCACCACCGACCTCGGTCATCTGGTAGGCGGTGGATGCGCCGGCAGTGGTGATCGTCGCAAGCAGAACCATCGCCACGAGCAAGCGGCCGGAGCGAATGAATGTCCCCGTCATGTCAGGCCTCCTCATTGCGAGCTTCTCTCCCGCCGCAGCCATCGACGAGTGCTGAATGTCCTGAGTTGCCCGCTCGTGAGTCTCGCTGGTGGATGAGCCGCCGAGGGCTCGACGGCGACTGGGCCGAGAGACCTGGTGTACATTCGCTTGATGACCGAGCGCCTTGCCTTTCGTACCTGTCCCTTGTGTGAGGCCACCTGTGGTCTCGAGATCCGGCTCGTCGACGAGAATGTGAAGGTCATCCGCGGCGATCGCGAGAACCCGTTCTCCAACGGGTTCGTCTGTCCCAAGGGCACGGTGCTCGGCCGTCTCCACGACGATCCCGACCGGGTGCGTACGCCGCTCGTCAAGCGAGACGGCGTCCACGTCGAGGCGACCTGGGCAGAGGCCTTCGCCGAGGTCCATCGCCGGATCAACGAGGTGAAGGACCGGCACGGCTCGCAATCGCTGGCGCTCTACATCGGGAACCCGAACGCCCACAGCTACCAGAACAACCTGGCGATCCGCCCGCTCGCCAAGGCGCTCGGCTCACCCAACATCTTCTCGGCATCGACACTCGATCAGATGCCGAAACACGTCTCCGCCGGGTACATGTTCGGATCGCCGAGCACCATCCCCGTGCCCGACATCGATCGCACCGATCTCCTCGTCATCCTCGGCGCCAATCCGTACGAGTCGAACGGCAGCCTGGCCACCGCACCCGACTGGCCCGGACGCCTCGAAGCGCTGCGTGAGCGAGGCGGTCGAGTCGTGGTGGTCGACCCCCGCCGCACCAAGACCGCCGAGAACGCAGACCAGCACATCCCGATCATCCCTGGGACCGACGCCGCGCTGCTGATGGCGATCATCCACGTGCTGTTCGACGAGTCGCTGGTCCGCCCCGGGCGACTCGAGGGGCTGCTCGAGGGAGTCGACGAGGTGGCCGCCGCCGCCCTGGCGTTCGATCCCGGCACCGTCGCAACGATGACGGGGATCGACGCGGAGACGATTCGCGATCTCGCCAGGGACATCGCATCCACGGAACGCACCGCGGTCTACGGCCGGATCGGCACCCACACCGTCGAGTTCGGGACGGTCGCCTCCTGGGCCGTCGACGTCATCGGTGCGCTCACCGGGAACCTCGACGAACCGGGCGGGATGATGTTCCCACTCGCCCTCCATCAAGGCGCGGCCAAGCGGAAACGCGGGTTCACCACCGGTCGGTGGCGCAGCAGGGTGCGCAACTTGCCCGAAGTGCTCGGCGAACTCCCCGCATCCACGATGATCGACGAGATGATCGAGCCCGGGGACGGCCAGATCCGAGCGCTCATCACCGTCGGTGGCAACCCGGCACTCACCTCGCCTGATGCCGACACGCTCGAAGGAACGCTCGCGTCGCTGGAGTTCATGGTCAGCGTCGATCCCTATCTCAACGAGACGACCCGCCATGCAGACGTGCTCCTCCCTCCGCCGTCGGCACTCGAGAAGTCCCACTACGACATCGCCTTCACCACGCTGTCGGTACGCAACTACGCCATGTGGTCGGCACCGGTGTACGAGCGTCCAGACGATCACCCGTCGGAGTTCGACATCCTCGTCACCCTCACCGCCATCCTCAGTGGAGCTCCCGCCGACGCCGATCCCGGCGCGTTGGCGGAGGCAACCCTGGCCGGCCAGGTCGGGTCGGCGGTGGCCGCCCCCGGCTCGCCGATCGAAGGTCGCGATCCGGCCGAGATCCTCGAGGCGCTTGCGATCCATCCCGAGGTCACCGAGCGGTTCCTCGACCTCATGATCCGCACGTCGGCCCGAGGCGACGGCTTCGGCGCCGACCCCGATGGCTGGACCCTCGAACGGCTGCAGGAGCACGAGCACGGGGTCGATCTGGGTCCGCTCGAGCCCCGGATGCCCGAGGTGCTGGCAACGCCGTCCGGCATGGTCGAGTTGGCGCCCGAACCGATCATCGCCGACCTCGAGCGTCTCGCCTCGGCGCTCGGCGGGCGACCCGACGGCATCGTGCTGGTCGGGCGCCGCGAGCTGCGATCCAACAACTCGTGGCTGCACAACATCGACGTACTGGTCAAAGGACGCAACCGATGCACGCTCCGGGTCCATCCCGACGACGCCGAGAGACTCGAACTCTCCGACGGCGCACACGCCACGGTGAGGTCGACGGTCGGTGAGGTCACCGTCGAAGTCGAGGTCAACGACGAGATGATGGCCGGAGTGGTCAGCCTCCCGTATGGCTGGGGCCATGGCCAGGACGGCTCACGATTGAGCGTTGCCTCCAGGCGGCCCGGCGTGAACACGAACGTGCTCACAGACCGCAGCCGCATCGATCCGCTCTCAGGCAATGCGGTTCTCAACGGCATCCCGGTGGAGGTTGCGCCGGCGTGAAGCGGATCGCCACCCTCGCCTTCGCCGCGTGGCTCTGGCGATGGATCGTGGGGTTCACCGAACGTTGGGGGACGCTGCCGCACGAGCCGTCGACGCCGATGCCCGGTGACGAACTGATCGCGCGACCTGCCATGAGTGCCACCCGTGCGATCATCATCGATGCGCCACCCGATCAGGTCTACCCGTGGTTCGCCCAGATGGGGCCCGGCCGGGCCGGCTGGTACAGCTACGACTGGATCGACAATCGCGGCGTCGAGAGTGCGCGCGAGATCAACCCCGAATGGGTGATCACCGCCCCGGGGGAGTCGATGGGCGGCATGGCCGGAATCGGGTTCGACATCGTCGATGCGGAACCCGGGAAGCGTCTCGTCATCTCGGTCGCGACCAAGGGGCCACTGGCGTTCACGATGAGCTATCTGCTCCGACCATGGGGACCAGGCTCGACCCGCGTGCTCGTCCGGGTTCGCGGAGCATCCGAGGGTGGCGGGTGGCTCGATCCCGTGATCCGATTCGGGCTCGGGCCCGGTGACTTCGTCATGGTTCGTCGCCAGCTGCTCGGCGTGAAGGAGCGGGTCGAGGCACGCTGATCGCCCGGATGACCCCGACATCGGGGCACCGCAAACCCGCTCCAGCGGTACCCTCGATGCTCGTGAAGCCCGACATCCCGTCCTTCGACACGCTCGCGATCCACGCTGGAGCCCAGCCGGATCCGGAGACCGGTGCCCGAACGACACCCATCTACAAGTCGACGTCGTTCGTGTTCGACTCGACCGATCACGCCGCATCCCTGTTCAACCTCGAAGTGCCCGGCCACATCTACTCGCGGATCTCCAACCCCACAGTGGCCGTGTTCGAGGAGCGGATGGCTGCGCTGGAAGGTGGCGTTGGCGGCGTGGCCACGGCGTCGGGACAGGCGGCGCTGTTCCTGGCGGTCGCGACGTTGATGGGCTCCGGCGGCCACATCGTCAGTTCGTCGGCGATCTACGGCGGCACCGCCAACCTGTTCCTCCATACGCTGCCGCGCTTCGGGATCACGACCACGCTCGTCGACCCCCGGGATCACGATGCCATCGAGGCCGCCATCACCGAGGAAACCCGCCTGATCCACGGCGAGACCATCGGCAATCCGACCATGCCGGTTCTGGACATCCCCGCCGTTTCCGAGATCGCACACCGCCACGGAATCCCGCTGATGGTCGACTCGACGTTCGCCAGTCCGGCCCTCTGCAGGCCCATCGAGTGGGGAGCGGACATCGTGATGCATTCGGCCACGAAGTTCATCTCCGGGCACGGCACGGTCGTCGGCGGAGTCCTCGTCGATGGCGGTCGATTCGATTGGGAGGATTCGGGCAGGTTCCCGACGCTGACCGAGCCGTATGCGGCGTATCACGACATCGACTTCGTCGACGAGTTCGGGCCGGCGGCGTTCGCTGCCCGTGCCAGAGCCGAGGGCCTGAGAGACTTCGGCGCCGCCATGGCAGCCGACACGGCGTTCACCATGATCCAGGGGCTCGAGACACTTCACGTCCGGATGGCGCGGCACGTGTCGAACGCCATCCGGGTCGCGGAGTTCCTCGAGGCCGCCCCTGAAGTCGCGTGGGTCGCCTATCCCGGCCTGCCGTCGCATCCCGACCACTACCTGGCGAGCCGCCTCCTGCCCAACGGATCCGGCTCGATCTTCTCCTTCGGCATCGAGGGAGGTCGAGCCGCCGGTGCTGCGTTCATCGAAACGCTGGAGCTGTGGTCGCACCTCGCCAACGTCGGCGACGTGCGTTCCCTCGTGGTGCATCCCGGCTCGACCACCCACCAGCAGATGACGGCCGACCAGCTCGCTGCCGCAGGAATCGGCGAGGAGCTGATCCGCCTGTCCGTCGGTCTCGAAGACCCAGACGATTTGATCGCCGATCTCGCCCGGGCGCTCAAGGTCTCACGGCGGTCATGAGGCAGGTCGGCATCGGGGGACGGACCGTTGCGGTTCACGTCGAAGACCCGGTGGAATCCAACGGCGCCGACGTCGTGCTGATCCACGGGGCCGGGTTCGATCACACCGCCTGGAGGTATCAGACCAGGTTCCTCGCCGGGCGCGGATATCGGGTCCTCGCCCCCGACCTCCCGGGCCATGGTGGAAGCGACGGACCGCCCCTCGGCTCGATCGAGGAGATGGCCGAGTGGCTGGGCGAGCTCTCCGGAGTACTGGGGCTCGAGCGGCCCGTGCTGATCGGTCATTCGATGGGCTCGTACATCGCGCTCCAGCGTGCGAGGTCGGCTCCCGCTTCGGCGCTTGCACTCGTGTTGCTCGGGACAACCGATCGGATGAGGGTCCATCCCGAGCTGCTCGACGCCGCCGCCCGACAGGACCATCACGCCATCGATCTGATGATCGGATGGATGCACACCGGCCTCCACCGCTACGGAGGTCATCGCGGCGCAGGTTCCTGGATCGCCGGCACCTCCCGGAGGACCCTGGAGCGCAATCTGGCGTCTCTGGGCACCGACCTCACCGCCTGTGACGCGTTCGATCCGGACTCGGCGGTTGCCACAGTCGAGTGCCCGACGCTCATCATCTCCGGAGCCGTCGACAAGATGACCCCAGCGGCGGCGGCCGAACGTCTGAACCTGCTCATCGATGGTGAGGCGCATGTGGTGCTCGGTGGGGCGGGTCACATGGCGCTTCGCGAACGGGCCGAAGACGTCAACGCTGCACTCGTCCGGTTCCTCGCTCAGGTCACGGCGGCAGCGCAATGAGCGAGCAGGCGAGAAGCAACCGGCGAATGCTGGCAGCCGGGGTCATCATCCTCGTCGCTGCCGCCATCGTCTTCGCAGTTGCGGCGATCCTCACCGGGCAGGCCAGATGGAATGGCATGGCGTTGACGTCGGCGGTGGCCGCACTCGGGCCCGGCTCTCAGCTGGTGACCGGCGGCCTCAGGCTCGAGTTCGCAGCGACCTGGTCGGCGGTGGTGATCGCCATCGGCCAGGGCATCTCCGATGTCCCCGAGACCGAGACGCTTGCCGGGGTGGCGCTCGTCACACTCGGCGTTTCGGCGGCGACCTTCCTGCGTCGGCGGCTCCAGATGTGGTTGTCCGGACTGTATGCCGCGATGCTGGTCCTCGTCTCCGTCTGGTGGAACACCGACCAGGGGCTCGGGTTCGGGCTCGGGCTTGCGGCCGGTTTCGTGTTCTTGCTGTGGATCCAACTCGAGATGCAGGCCGCATACCGTCGGGATCGCAGGCTCCGACTCCGGTCCGATGCATTGGTCAGTCGCTCGTCGGTGCCGATCCTCGAGTTCGACTTCTCCGCGATCCACGGCGAGCTGTCCACTCTGCACAAGTCGCACGCCGACCTCGAATCCGTCCTGCGGTCCGATGTCCCGCTGCTCAACCGGCTCTTCTCCCGGGTGAGCGTCACCGATCTGAACCATGCCGCCAAGTCCGACCTCGCGGCCGGAGCGGTTGCGCTGCCTGTCGCCGCCTCGTCGGGTATCAACCCGCAGAACCTCGATGCGACCGCCTCGTGGCTCGCAGCGGTCGCGCGAGGAGAGCGTCAGTGGGACGGAGACCTGTGGTTGTCGAGATTCGGCGGTGGCGGGTTGTGGTATCGGATTCGCCACATCGTCCCGGGCGAAGGCGAGCCTGACTATGCACACACGATCGTCACAGGGATGAACATCACCGAGCTCAAGGAGGTCCAGGCGGCGCTCCGCAGTCTGGACAACGCCAAGAACGAGTTCATCGCAACCATCGCGCACGAGATGCGGACGCCGCTGGCGGGCGTGGTCGGGTTCTCACTCGAGCTCGCCCAGAACCTGGGCGACTACCCCGAAGAGATGGTGAGGGAGATGGTGACGCTCATCAGTCGCCAGGCGAGCGAGCTCTCCTACATCCTCGACGATCTCATGGCGGTGGCAGCGGCGGAGATGTCGGCGCTCAGGGTGAGCAACGAGGCGTTCGACGTCACTCGGCTCGTGGAGGACGTGGTGAACACCGTCGGCACTCCGATCGACGTCGTCGTCGCGAGCTCTTTGTATGCGAAGGCGGATCCGATCCGCGTCGGGCAGATCCTCCGCAATCTGCTCACGAACGTCGAACGGTACGGCGGTTCCGCCCGGCGGCTCGAGGTGCTCGCAGCCGGGGGGCGCGTGAGGATCTCGGTGATCGACGACGGGCCCGGCTTGACAGATGAGCGGATCGAGGAGGTGTTCGGCAGCTTCGGCCACGTCGACAGTTCGGGTGCCGTCGGCTCGATGGGGCTGGGCCTGAACGTGTCGCGGACACTCGCCGATCTGATGGGCGCCGACCTCGTCTACGAACGGATCGGCGGTGAGACCCACTTCTCTTTGGATCTCGGTCTGGTGGACGCGCCCAACATCACGAGGGCCGACGGCTGACCTAGGGTTACGCCTCTCAGTCGAGGATCCGCATGCACACATCTCGATCGGTTGGACAGACGCAGACGCACATTCACCGGCTCGACGGCGAGTTCGCCACGCAGGGCGGTGATGTGCTCGCCGAGGTGGATCTGGCCTACGAGCTGTACGGGGAGATCAACGACCGTCGAGACAATGTGATCCTGGTATTCCACGCCCTGACGGGCAGCCAGCACGCCGCCGGCGAGTGCACCTCCGTGCCCGAGGCCGGAGGTCTGTGGACCGAGGAACTGCACACCGGGTGGTGGGAGGGCTACATCGGCCCGGGGCGCGGGATCGACACCGATCGGTACGCCGTCTTGTGCGTCAACTATCTGGGCGGCTGCTACGGCTCGACCGGGCCGTCGTCGATCAACCCGGCGACCGGTTCACCCTATGGGGCCTCGTTCCCGACCCTGACGCTGACCGACATCGTCGACTCGCAGGTCAGGCTGCTGGACGAACTGGGCATCGAGAGGCTGCACGCCGTGATCGGTGGTTCGGTCGGTGGTCTCATGTGTGCGGTGTTCGCCACGAAGTATCCGGAGCGGGTGCGCGTCGTCGTGCCGATCGCCGCCGGTTTCGGTGTGACGGCGCTGCAGGTGCTGCACAACTTCGAGCAGATGTTCGCCATCGTGACCGACCCGGCGTTCAAAGGTGGCGACTACTACCCGGGCCCCGGTCCTGATCTGGGTCTCAGCCTGGCGAGGATGATCGGGCACAAGACGTTCGTGTCGCTCGATGCGCTGCAGGAGCGCGCTCGAAGTGAGATCGAGATCCACGAGGACGTGGGCGGCTACGAAGTCGGGCATCCGCTTGAGTCGTACATGCTCCACCAGGCGCGGAAGTTCACCCAGCGGTTCGACGCCAACACCTATCTGCGGATCATGATGGTCTGGCAGCAGTTCGACCTGGTCTCCGAGGTCGGCGGCGACTCCATTCCAGAGCTGCTCGAACGGTGTCGCGATCAACGATGGCAGATCTTCACGATCGACTCCGACGTGTGCTTCTATCCGGACGAGCAGACCGACATGGTCGAGACGCTGAAGCGATCGGGCGTGCCCGTGCGGCGGTTCACGGTGCATTCGGACAAGGGTCACGACTCGTTCCTCATCGAACCCGAGCTCTACACCGCCCTGCTCCGCGACGCCCTCACCGGCCACTGGTGAACGCCTTCTTGTGACGGAAATGCAGGGAATATCGACGTTTCCGTCACAAGAACGGATTCAGGACGGGGTGCGGCCGGGGCCAGGGGGGCCGGCGAAGGCCTGAGCGATCGACATCCACTCGTTGGCGATCGGGCCTTCCAACACCAGGTGCGTGTCGTCGAGGTGCCTGCGCTGGGTGACGACCAGACAGAAGTCCTCGAGCGGTCCGGTCACCGAGTTCGACGATTCGTCGTTCCACACCCTCACGGTGCCGGTCGGGCCACGCAATGCCACCCGCACCCGCTCGGTCGGAGCCTCCAGGCCGCGGTTCTCGTACGAGAACCGGAACGTGCGGATGCCGAGCTCGGCGATGTGGAACAACCGGTCGGTCAGCCGGCGATCCACCCCGAGCGCGTCGACGATGTCCTGACCGTGCGCCCACGTCTCCATGATCCGGGCGATGATGAACGACCTGGCCCGCATCGGCGGCCCGTACCAGGGGATGCGCTCGTTGGGGTCCCGGCCCTCCATCGCCGAAGCGAGGGCGTCCCCGGAGGTCCGCAGCCAAGCGAGCACCTCGCCGGGCCGCATCTCGCGACCCCGCTCGAGGTGCTGGTCCATGTAGACGTCCGCACCGACCTCGGCCATCTGGGCCACGCCGGCGAAGAAGGCATCCGAATCGGTCGCGGCCTTCAGCGCCTCGTCGTCGAAGAAGGCGAGATGAGACACCTGGTCGCGAATGGTCCACGGCTCCGCAGGTGTCGGCAGGTCGAACGCTCCTTCTCCTGCGGCGTCGAGGATGCCGATCAGCTCGGCGCGCTCGGCGCGGAAGTCATCGAGAACCTGTTTCATCTCGGGCGAGGCTAATGGGGGCGGATTGTTCTCGTTTTGGCGAGGATGGTTTGTGAGCCGCCGGTGGGTGAGCACTGTGCGAGGCGGAGTGTTTGAGCTCTATGGCTAGATCGTGCCCTTGCCGGTTGGTGAGATCGACTTGGACGGCTGGTGGGATGGCGTGCCACATCGAGCACTGATCCATTAGCGGGCTGCGGGTCGTCTCGGCTCTGGTGTGTCAGCGATGGAACGGAGAGGTTCGTGGTGAGGGTGTTTGTGGGTCATGATTGGGCGGAGGCTCATCATGACGTGTTTGTGCAGGATGCGGCCGGAAAGCGGCTGGGGTCGGCGCGGTTGGTCGAGGGGGTGGCTGGTATTGCTGGTTTCCACGAGCTGGTTTCTGACCTGGTGGATGATCCCTCCGAGGTGTTGGTGGCGTCGGAGACGGATCGGGGGTTGTTCGTTTCGGCGTTGGTCGGGGCCGGCTATGAAGTGATCGCGGTGAATCCGATCGCCACGTCGAGGTATCGGCAACGAGTGTCGACATCTGGTGCGAAGTCGGATGCCGGTGACGCTCGAGTGCTCTCTGATATCGCTCGGCTGGATGGCCATAATCATCGGCGGATCGACGGAGATAGCGATCTGGCCGAAGCTGTGAAGGTGTTGGCGCGGGCCCATCAGAACATGATCTGGACTCGGACACGGCACACCAACCAGATCAGGTCGACCCTGCGAGAGTTCTATCCGGCCGCGCTCGATGCGTTCGACGATCTGGCGTCGGGTGACGCGTTGGCGGTGCTGGCGATCGCCCCGACCCCAGCAGAAGGCCGACGCCTGTCGAAGTCCCAAATCGCTGCGGCGTTGCGGCGGGGCGGCAGGCAACGTCGCATCGAAGACCGGGCCGTCGAGATCCAGCACGCGTTGAGAAGCGACCAGCTCGAAGCACCCGCCATCGTGGCTGACGCCATGGGCGCCACGGTTCGGGCTCTGGTGGCGGTCACCAGCGAACTCGTGATCCAGATCAGCCGGCTCGAAACCGAGTTGGCCGACCGTTTTGAACAGCACCCGGACGCCAAGATCATCCGCTCCCTGCCAGGACTCGGGATGATCCTCGGCGCCGGGGCGCTCGGCGAGTTCGGGGACGACCCGAACCGGTTCACCGACGCCAAGTCTCGCAAGAACTACGCAGCGACGTCGCCCATCACCCGAACTTCAGGCAAACACCACGTCGTGTTGGCCCGATACGCCCGAAACCGACGACTCGCCGACGCCTGCTACCTGTGGGCCTTCGCCGCACTCTCGGCCAGTCCCGGCGCCAGAGCCTTCTACGACCAACGGCGAGCCCGAGGCGACACCCACAACAAAGCCCTCAGAGCACTCGCCAACCGGCTCGTCGGCATCCTCCACGGCTGCCTCAAACACCAAACCCCATACAACGAACACACCGCCTGGGCCCACCGAATCCAACAAGCCACTTGACAGTTCAAGCCGTGGGATGTCTAGCCAGCCGGCCGGCCGCGCTAGAGGTACATGCCGAGGTTGGGCTGCGGCAGGCGAAACGCCTCGTCCAGCTCCGACAGCAGGGGCTCGGGTCCGCTCAGTTGATCCGTGAGCCGCAACGACGAGGCCGGGCGGACCCCCAGCCACATCCGGGAGAAGGCGTTCACCGAGGCGGTCAATGTCGGAAGGGACGGATCGGTGCCCGATCGGACGACCGACCGTTCGCCGATCTCGACCACGTACTCACCGCCGACTCCCGGCCACTCGATGTCGGCATCGACGATCGGATCCGACATGGCGAGGTTGAACACGACCGGCGCTCCCGCCCAGACGCGGGCCGCGACGCACGCCTCGAGGTCGAGGATTCGCACCTGCCACCACGCATTGGCCCGGCCTCCGCTTTGGAACTCGGTCTTCTGAGTGACGATGCGCTGTCGATTCGGATGCCTGATCAGGTCCTGGATCTGGATATCGGCCGGCTCCATCATGTCGATCGCCCGCACCTGATCGCCGACCGACTTGAACACCGAGAGCAGTTCGATGAGTTGCTCCGGCGTCTGGTAGCCGATGAAGTCGACCCGCCACGGGCCGCTCTCGCCCTTCGTCTTGCCCCACACGAAGTGGCTGAGTTTGCCGTCGTCGTCTCGGTAGCCGAGACCAAAGGTCCCTGACTCGAATGCGAGTTCGGCCCGCAACCGGTCGGCCGATTCGAAGGTGACGCCCCCATGGACCCTCCGGCGACGAAGCATCGCCCGGTGCATCTCCTCGACATCGTCCACGGTCACGCGGACCGGGGGCCTGCTCGGGTTGGCGACCTTCAACGTGGCCGGATCGAAGCGGTAGTGGAGCGAATACGGACCGCTCCCGAACCCGAGGAGGTCGTAGAAGCCCTGTTCGAAGATCCCCAATATCGCGACCGATGCTCCGTCGATGGCTGCTCTGGCGATGACATCGGCGGTCACTGCCTTGGCCAGCCCTTGCTTGCGGCCGATGAGTGACGTGGTCACCGACGTGACGCCTGCGAGCGGGAGATCGATTCCGGCGTAGGAGATGGCTCCCTCGTGCACGGTCGCAGCAGATTCGGCATCTTCGCCGAGGACGCCCACAGCGCCGGTCGCATCGGTGAAGAAATGCTCCAACGCAGCCGCCTCGTCGTCGGATTCGATCCACCCGCATTCCTTCCAGATGCGCTGGACGGCCGGCAGGTCTGATGGTTCGTAGGGTCGGATGAGCATCGCCACCCGACGGTACCCCGATCCGCCGGCCGAGCGACCGGAATATCTATCCCTGGCCGGTCATCCGGTAGAGGGCCTTGATCAGGGCGTGATTGCCCTCGCTGCCGAGGCCCTGCTGTTGGAGTGTGCGGTACAACTGATAGATGAGCGATGTGGCGATCACAGGGACTCCGAGCTCGTCCGCCCGCTCCAACACGAGCCGGAGGTCCTTCTGTTGGAGGTCGATGGTGAAGCCGGGTCGCCAGTCGTCGGCGATCATCTGTGGTCCCCGGTTCGACAGCATCCACGATCCGGCGGCCCCTCCGGACACGGCGTCGAGTGTCCGCTGGAGGTCGAGGCCTGCCGCCTCGGCGAACACGAGCGCCTCGGAGACGGCGAGCTGGTTGATCACGACGAGGATCTGGTTGACGAGCTTGACGGTCTGCCCGTCGCCGAGGCCGCCGACATGCGTGATCGTGGTGGCATACGCCTCGAGGATCCCCTTGGCTCCGTGGAAGGCATGGTCGTCGCCACCCACCATGACCGAGAGCGTCCCGTTCGCTGCCCCTTCGCTTCCCCCTGACACCGGGGCATCGAGCCAGGTTCCTCCCCGGGAGGCAACGAGCTCACCGAGCCGGATCGTCTCTGAGGGGCTGATCGTCGAATGGTCGACGATCAGATGGCGTTCCTCGACGGCATCGATCAGCCGGTGGCTCCCTTCGATCAGATCGACCACGTCGGGGGTGTCCGACACACAGATCATGATCGTGTCGCACAGCTCGAAGAGTCTCGATGGCTCCTCGACGACGGTGACGCCCTCGACCGCGTACGCCTTCTCGGGTGTGCGGTTCCAGACCGCGACCTCGTGGCCGAAACGGACGAGGTTGGCTGCCATGCCGGAACCCATGATCCCCATTCCGATGAAGCCGATCACGACTCGGCCACGATCGCCAGCACCGCATCTCCTTCGACCTGATCGCCGACCTCGACGAGGACCGATGTGACCGTCCCGGCAGTCGGAGACCGCAGCGTGTGTTCCATCTTCATCGCCTCCATCACGATCAATGCCTCTCCCTGTTCGACTGTTGCTCCCTCCTCGGTCATCACCTTGAGGATCTTGCCAGGCATCGGCGACTGGAGGCTCCCAGGGTCGATGTCGATCGCCGCAGGAGCGAAGCGCGGGAGCATGTGCAACTCGGCGACCCCGTCGAACGTCACCACGTGCGCGATGTCGCCCGTCCAGGAGATCCCCGGTCGGGTGATCCTCCGGCCGAGCTCGAAGATCGCCGGCGAGTCCTGCACGAATCTGGCATCGAGCAGGTCGCCGTCGACCTCCACGGAGAAGGTGTCGGGCCCGGTCGAGACGTACCGCACCTCGATCGGCTCGGGCGAGCCAGGCGACCGGAACGAAACGGTTTGCATCGCCGACGGGTTGTTCCGCCAGCCGGACGGGATCGACCGGAGCACCCGCGTCTGCTGGCGGCGCCTCAGCGACGCATCGAGGGCGGCCACGATGGCGGCACCGTGGAGCTCGGAGGGCGACAGGAACGGGACGCTCAGGCTCGACGGGTCGTGCCGCTCGAGGAAATGGGTGTCGATGTCTCCGGAGAGGAACTCGGGGTGCTCGAGGATCCCGACGAGCAGCTCGCGGTTCGTGGTCATGCCGGCGACGACGGACCGGCGAAGGGCGAGCGACAGCAGACGGGCCGCGCTCGTCCGGTCCGGGCCGTGGGCGATCACCTTGGCCAGCATCGGGTCGTAGTGGACGCTGACGACCGAGCCGCCGGTGACGCCCGAGTCCGTCCGGACCGAATCCGGCACGTCGAATGCCACGAGCGTCCCCGTGACGGGCAGATAGCCGTTCAGGGGATCCTCGGCGTACAGACGGGCCTCCACGGCGTGCCCGTCGATCTGAGCCTCCCAGGTCCTCGGGGGCAGTTCGTCGCCCATCGCCGTGAGCAGTTGAAGCTCGACCAGATCGATGCCGGTGATCATCTCGGTGACCGGATGCTCGACCTGGAGGCGGGTGTTCATCTCGAGGAACCAGAATTCGCCGTCCTTGAACAGGAACTCGACGGTTCCGGCGCCGATGTAGCCGACGGCCTCCGCCGCATTCACGGCGGCTTCACCCATCCGGCGCCGGGTCTCGGCGTCGATCACGGGCGACGGGCTCTCCTCGATGATCTTCTGGTGGCGGCGCTGGATCGAGCATTCACGCTCGAAGAGCGAAGTCGTCCGTCCGGTGTGGTCGGAGAACACCTGGATCTCGATGTGGCGGGGCGCCTCCAGATACTTCTCGAGGAAGACGGTGTCGTCACCGAACGCCGATCCGGCCTCTCGTTTCGCTCCAGCGACCGCATCTTCGAGATCCGCAGGGTCCCCGACGATGCGCATCCCCTTGCCACCTCCGCCGGCGCTCGCCTTGATCAGCACCGGGTACCCGATCTCGACAGCCGCCCCGGCCGCACCGCCTTCGGTCACGTCGACGCTGGGCAGGGTGGGGACGCCCGCCTTTGCGACGAGTTCCTTCGAGGCCAGCTTCGAGCCCATCACCTCGATCGCCTCGGGAGGTGGGCCGACCCAGGTCAGGCCCGCCTCGACGACGGCGCGGGCGAACCCGGCGTTCTCGGACAGGAACCCGTATCCGGGGTGGATCGCGCCGGCGCCGGCTGCGCGGGCCGCTTCGATGATGGCGTCGCCTCGCAGGTACGACTCCGCCGGTGAGGCGCCCCCGATGGAGACGGCTTCGTCGGCGGCCCGGGTGAACACCGCATCACGGTCGGGATCGGAGTAGACGGCGACGGTCGAGATCCCCATCTTCGAGGCCGTCTCGAAGATCCGCACTGCGATCTCCCCCCGATTCGCCACCAACAGCTTCGAAATCACGAACTCACCGCGTTCGGCCCCGGCATGTCATCTGTCATCTGTCATCTGTCATCTGTCCTCTGTCATCTACATGCGGAAGACGCCGAACTCCGACGTCCCCTCCACCGGTCCGGAGTGAACCGCCGACAATCCGATGCCGAGCACCGTCCGGGTGTCTCTTGGATCGAACAGGCCGTCGTCGCGCACCCTGGCCGTCGAGAAGTAGGCCTGCTCCTCGAAGCCGATCTGCGCCTCGATCGCCGTTCGTCGGTTCTGATCGGCCTGCTCGTCGAACTCCGTCCCGCGAGCTTCGGCCGCTGCGCGGGAGATGATCGACATCACGCCTGCCAGCTGGGTCGGCCCCATGACGGCCACCTTGTGGTTCGGCCATCCGAACACGAACCGTGGGTCGTAGCTGCGTCCGGACATGCCGTAGTTGCCGGCGCCATAGGAGACACCGGCCATCAACGAGATGTGGGGGACCGTGCTGTTGGCGACCGCGTTGATCATCTTCGCCCCGTCCTTGATGATCCCGCGCTGTTCATACTGGCGGCCGACCATGTAACCGGTGGCGTTGTGGACGAAGACGATGGGTGTGTCGTAGCGGTTGCAGAGTTGGATGAACTCGGTGGACTTCTGGGCCTCTTCGCTGAAGATGACCCCCTGCTGGTTGGCGATCACCCCGATGGGGAAGCCGTGAATGGAGCCCCAACCGGTCACCATCGACGTCCCATAGACCTGCTTGTACTCGTCGAAGCGAGAACCGTCGAGGATGCGTGCGAGCACCTCGCGCATGTCCATCGGGATCTTGAGGTCGCGGGGGATGATCCCCAACAGGTGCTCCGGGTCGTGGACCGGCTCGTCGGCCGGCATCGACGGGCCGGGGCCGGCCTTTCGGTGATTGAGATGGGCGACGATCTGGCGGCCCATCCGCAGCGCGTCGTGTTCGTCCTGTGCGAAGTAGTCGCCCAGCCCGGAGATGCGCGAGTGCATCTCTGCGCCCCCGAGCTCCTCGTCGGTCGACTCCTCGCCGGTGGCCATCTTGACCAGGGGTGGGCCGCCCAAGAAGACCTTGGCGGCTTCCTTGACGAGCACGGCGTAGTCGCACATCGCCGGCACGTAGGCGCCGCCTGCGGTCGAGTTCCCGAAGACGAGGGCGATGGTCGGGATCCCTTGCGCAGACATGTGGGCGAGGTTGCGGAACCACTTGCCGCCGGTGAGAAACACCTCGGCCTGGTCGGGGAGGTCGGCGCCTCCCGACTCGACGAGGTTCACGAGTGGCATCCGGTTCTGGAGGGCGATGTCCTGGGCGCGTAGCGTCTTGGCCAGTGTGTAGCGGTTCGACGACCCAGCCTGGGAGGTCGGGTCGTTGGCCGAGATGACGCACTCGACTCCCTCGATCACACCGATCCCGGTGACCACGTTGGCGCCGAGCGGCTTCTGCGAGCCCCAGGCCGCCAGCGTCGAGAACTCGAGGAAGGGGGTGTCTGGGTCGATGAGCAGCTCGATGCGCTCACGGACCAGCATCTTGCCGCGCTTGCGGTGGCGGTCGATGTACTTCTGGCCGCCACCCATGCGCGTGCGGGCCTGCAACGCTTCGAACTCGTCGAGCTTCTCGAGCATGGCGCCACGGTTCGCGAGGTAGTCCTCGCTGCGGAGGTCCAGATTTGAGCCGAGCACCTGCATCGCCAACACCTTACGCGGGCCTGGCTCGCGTGGCGCTTCGCCTCGGCCGTTGTCCGTCGTCAGTCGTCAGTACGAACTCCTTGGTGACGCGACCGCCGGTGCAGCCGATGCCCGACCACTGAGAACCGACCACGGGCAATGAGCGCCGTTAGGCGAGCGAGCCCTGGGGCTGTGGCTGATCGAGGCCTTCTCGTCTTCTCAAGTAGAAGACGACGGCCCACAGTAGAAGGTTCGCTGCGATGGCTGCCGGGGATTCCGGATACAGCAGCACGATCGTGAGGGGGATCGTGTTGAACGCAGCGTGGATCACCATGTTGAGGAACACGCTCCTCGTTCGGTCGTAGAACCATGCGTGGAAGATCGACATCGCCACGATTCCCATCGTGAACCCGGCCAGAGATCCGATGATCGGTGCGAGGGCCATGCCCTGCTGCATGAAGATGAAGATCACGACGGGTAGGTGCCAGCCGGCCCACACCCACCCCAGCAACCACCCTGCATCCCAGAAATTCCGTCCCGGCAACAGCTTCTCCAGGAGGTATCCGCGCCATCCGATCTCCTCGGTGGCCGACGTGAGCATTTGGAAGACGAAGAAGACGACCAGGAACCACGCCAGTGTTCCGATCGCCGGGGCATCGTCGGCCTGGTCGAATGCCAGAACGCTGACCAGCAGCGCCGGAACCGTGACGACAACCAGAACACCGAGCACCCACAGGTATTCGAGCCAGCCGACATTCACCCTACGAATGCGGTTCCAGAGATCTCCGGCGGGGATCGCCGGATCCATCCGGCTGGTGTAGATGCCGGCCAGCATCGGACCCCAGACCGCGATCAGCGAGACAGCCGAGACCAACATCAGATCACCGGCCACGTCACGCGTCAGCAGCGTGCGCTCGACGAGGTTCTCGTTGTACAGGACGTCGCCGGCGTCGAGAGCACGCGCGAGGAGCCAGCCGCCGATCCAAAGAACCCACGACCAGGCATATGCGATAGCGGTGTATCGGAGGTGGAGCGGCTCCCACAGCTCGGCGGGCGCTTCCGTACGGGGTGTCATGGGCTCGATCCTCTCTCACGATCTCACAGCTGCGGCAAACATAGCAACGGAGAAGAACCCGACCGGGGGGTCCTTCGTCCATTCGATGAGGGGCTGGCTCGGCTGCGCCTCGCCACTGCCGTCACTCGTCGAGCAAGTAGACGGGCTCGCGGTAGTAGCGGATCTCGCCGTTGTGGTGGCGGGCCTGGAGTTGCTCGTGGAGCTCACGGTTCTTGTCGGCGATGGGTGTGTCCGATGCGAGCCAGTCGAGGTCGACGTCGAGATGCAACACCCGTCCGGGAACGATGAACCTCGTGACCCCGGCCGGGAGCAGATGTCCCGAACGCGCCGCCAGCAGCACCTGTTCCACCGAGTAGTGGGGGAACACCACCATGGCGGCGAGCTCGGGGAACTCGGCGACCACGTTCGCCAGATCGCGCTCGAGCGTCCGGGCGACGACCGACACGTCGGTGTAGGCCCGGGTGGCACGCTCCGCCGCCTGGAACCGGTTGACACCATGCTCTGCCAACACGATCACGGCATCGCCGTGAGGATCGAGTACCGCACAGACGCCGCCCTGTTCGAGCAGGGTGTCGAGAGCGATGGCCGCCCGGCTCGGCTCGGTGAACAAGCCGTCTGTCCCTTCGACTGCCGCAACCGCATCGGCATAGGTCGTCTCCAACAGGCCATGGCTCCAGGTCTCGAGACCGAGCGACTCGTCGGCGTGGACGACCTGAACCACCAGGTGCTCGAACCCGGCACGCTTCAACGCCTCGGACCGGGTTGCACCGTCGAGGAGGACGAAGTGGTCCTCGACCGGTGTCACGATCGGCGGGTTGCGCAGCGTGTCCTCGCTTCGAAGTCGTGCGGCGAGTGCCTCGACCCGCTTGTCGTCGTGGGCTTCGTGAGGCACGAGCTTGGCCGACTCGATGACCCGAACCGGCAGAACGGTGCGGGGCTCGATCTCGCCGAGCAACTCGATGAGCTGTTCGGCAACGTCGATCGCGGCGGTCGTCTGGGCGTCCTTGGTCGAGGCACCGATGTGCGGCGTGGCGATCACCTTCGGGTGCCTCGCCAGGCGGGAATCGACCACTGGCTCCGTTGCGAACACGTCGAGCGCTGCGCCTCGGATGCGGTCGTCGTCGAGTGCGGCGAGCAGCGCACGCTCGTCGACCACCGAACCCCGGGACGTGTTGATGAGCCACGCCGACTCCTTCATCTTCTCGAGGAACGCCGCGTCGACCAGCCCCTCGGTCTCCTCGGTGGCGGGCACGTGGATCGTCACGAAGTCGGAACGGACGAGGAGCTCGTCGAGATCGACCGGGGAGACCCCTGCTTCCAGATAGAGCTCGGGAGTGGGGCGGCGCTGGTTCGTGAGTATCTCCATGCCGAATGCTCGGGCCCGCTCGGCGACCGATCTTCCGATGCGGCCGAACCCGATGATTCCCAGCGTCTTCCCCGACAGCCCAGTCCCCATCAGAGCGGACTTCTCCCAGCGGCCCTCCTTGAGCGAGGCGTCGGCCTGGGGCAGGTTTCGAGCGAGCGCAAGGATCAGGGCGAGAGTCAACTCGGCCACGGCGATGGTGTTGGCGTCGGGGCTGTTGACGACCTCGATGCCGGCTTCCAGGGCAGCGGGCACGTCGATCGTGTCGAGGCCTGCTCCGGCCCTGGCGATGACCTTGAGGTTTGCTGCTCGCTCGATCACGTCGGCAGTGACCTTGGTGGCGCTGCGGACGACCAGCCCCTCGTAGCCGGCGATGATCGACAGCAGATGGTCGGGGTCGGGGCCCAGATCGATGTCGACGTCGAAGTGATCGCGGAGCAGCTCGATTCCCGGATCGGCGATCCTGTCTGCGATCAGCACCCTCGGTCGGCGATTCGGCGCGGTCACGTCAAGCTCCTGCCTCCACCGATCACGTGGACGTGACCGGTGATGTATCCGGCTCGTGGCGACGCCAGGAACGCCACGAGCTCGGCGACGTCCGCCGGCTCGCCCATCCGCTTCATGGGGATCGCCTCGATCATCCGGTTGCGGATGTCCTCGGGGATGCTCATCGCCATCTCCGTGGCGATGAGTCCCGGGGCAACCGCATTCACATGGACTCGAGGCGCCAGCTCGATCGCCAGGGCCCGGGTGAGCCCGACGATCCCGCCCTTCGACATCGAGTAGTTGAACTGTCCGAAGTTGCCCAGGTACGCCCGAGACGCGATGTTCACGATGCCGGCGCCTTGCGAGAAGCGATCCTCCACGGCCTGGATCAAGCGGTGGGGGGCGCCGAGGTTGACATCGAGGACGGCGGCGAAGTCCTCGGCCGTCATGTTCACCAGGCGAGCGTCTCGAGTGATCCCCGCGTTGTTGACGAGCGCATCGAGTGAGCCGTCCCCGATCGCGTCGACCACGGCGTGGATGCCGGCATCGGACGTCAGGTCGACCTGGACCGGGGACGCGGCGGTCCCCGCCGCGGCGATCTCGTCGGCGGTGTCGGCCAGCTCCGGAGCCAGGTCCACGAGGACGAGGTGGTCGACCTCGGAGGCCAGCCGCCGGGCGATCGCAGCGCCGATGCCACGAGCTGCTCCTGTGACGATTCCGGTCCTCACGGCAACGCCTTGCCGATCTGCGTCCCACCCAGCTGGACGAGTTCGCCGGTCGGGCCGCCCGGCTCGAGCAGGTGCCCGACCCAGGCCACGATGACGCCGGCCGGGGTGTCTGGCGCGATGCCGAGGACATTGACGGGCACGCCATCCCGCCGCATCTCGACCGCCAGGGTCCTGGCCGCCGACAACAGCCCGGTTGCCACCATGGCGTTCCCGGTGCCGGTTCTTCCCAGCAACGCATCGGACGACACGATGTAGACGACGGGTCGGCCGTCGATCGCCGCCGGCTTGGTCGCGTCGAAGGCAGCGCGGAGCTCCGCCGCGACGTGGCCCCAGTCGTCGTCGACCTCGGTCGCCTGGAACACGACGCCTTCGTCGATGTCGAGGAGATCTGCGATTGCGTCGTCGGTTCTGATCGTGGCCGGCACTCGATTCACGATACGCGCCGGCGCTCGCTTGCGCTCGCAGCGTGTTTTCCAGCCTGGCGGCTGGAGCGTGTCTTCCAGCCTGGCGGCTGGAGCGTGTCTTCCAGCCTGGCGGCTGGAGCGTGTCTTCAGGCCTGGCGGCCTGAGCGTCTCTTCCTCGCTGGCGCTCGGAGCGTGTCTCGCCTTCGGCGGCGTGTCCGCGATCTATCGATGGGCTGTGTCTCTGGGGCGGCTGAGGTAGACGCGCTGAACATCATCGCCCCGCAGTACTCTCGGGCTTGCAGGCTGCGGACACGCTCACGAAGTGAAGACACGCTCCGGCGCCCTGCGCCGGATGACACGCTTCGGCGCTCTGCGCCGGATGACACGCTTGCGAAGCGAAGTCAGGTGCCGAGCGGTGGTGGGGGAACGTCCGAACGGGTCTGGCGACCGTCGATCCTGATGGGTGAGCCCAGCCCGCGGACCGTGCCGGCGACCGGATGCTCGAATGTGTGGACCATCTCGTTGTGTCGGACTTGAGGGTCGTCCCAGACCTCGGGGAGGGTGAGGACCCGACCGCACGGCAGCCCGACGTCGGTGAACAGACCGATCCAGTGGGAGGTGGGGCGGGATGCGAAGATCGGCTCGAGGATCGCTTCGAGCTCGCCACGCCGGGCGAGTCGAGCGTCGTTTCCGATGAACGGGTCGATCAGATCGGTCCGGCCGAGAGCCTCGCACATGGTGCGGAAGTGGCGGTCCGACACGATGGCGATCACGAAGTGGCCGTCGGAGGTGTCGAACATGCGATTGGGTGCCAGGAACGGTGAGGCGGTGCCCGTCCTCTCGGGTTGGCTGCCGGTGGCGAACGCTATGGCGTTCCATCCGGCCTGCACGGCGATCAGGCTGTCTCGCAGCGAGACGTCGACACGCCGACCGCCCCCGCCGGACGCCCGACCTGCGAGCGCCGCACAGATCCCGAGCGCCGTGTTGGTGGCGGCCACGTAGTCGCCGATGGTCGTGGCGGTCTTGCCGGGCGGCGAGCCGGGGTTGCCCGTGAGCGACATCATTCCCGACTCCGCCTGGAAGATCACGTCGATCCCGGTTCGATCCGCGAACGGCCCGTCTGCTCCGAACGCAGACACCACGGCGTAGATCACGTCCGGGTTCGCCGCCCGGACCGATTCCTCGTCGAGACCCAGTCGGTCCATTGCACCATGGCGGAGGTTGTTCACCACGACGTCGGCCGAGGCGGCCAGTTCGAACGCCTGTGCGCGCCCGGTTGCGGTTCGGAAGTCGACGACCACAGATCGCTTCCCGCGGTTGGCGGAGAGAAAGAAGGCCGACTCCCCGTTGATGTAGGGGCCGAAGGCCCGGCCCAGGTCCCCGCTCGGCGGCTCCACCTTGACGACATCTGCACCGAGATCGGCGAGCAACATGGCACAGAATGGGGCAGCGATCAGGTTGCCGAACTCCACCACGCGGACGCCCTCGAGCGGGGCGGAAGCCGGGACAGGGTCACTCATTCGCTCGAAACTACCCGTTCGGAACGAACCTGCTCGGGCGAACGCGGGTTTGCGGGCAGGACATTCGTTCCCCAGAAGGGGACCGACGATCGCAGCCACCGCGGACGAGAGGTCATAGAGTGTGGGGCAGGTACGAGAAGGAGTCATCCCCGTGAGCATCGTCGTCGGATTCATCGATACACCGGAGGGGAACGCCGCCGTTCAGTCGGCGATCGATGAGGCCAAGCTGCGATCGAGCAGCATCGTCATCCTCCACTCGATGCAGGGTGGAGGCCACGAGAAGGGGTCGGAGTACCTCGCCTCCGCCGAGGCCATCGAGCGTGTCGAGCAGTTGCTCGACGATTCGGGCGTGGAGTACTCGACTCATGAGTACGTCCGCGGCAACAAGCCCGCCGAGGACATCGTCGCCGCAGCCAGGCTCTACGAGGCCGAGCTGATCGTGATCGGGATCCGCCAGCGTTCGGCGACTGGCAAGCTGCTGTTGGGCTCGAACGCACTCGACATCCTCCACGACGCCCCCGTCCCGGTGCTCTGCGTCAAAGCTCGGTGACTTGTGGGGGGCGACCCCCACACCCCCGGGCCTGGCCCGCCCCGCAGTGCACGGTCCGTATGGCAGCAACGGTGCGTTCGTGATCGTCAGGCGACGCGTCTGAGCTGCGACCCCCACACCCCCGGGCAGCGACTTGTGGGGGGCGACCCCCACACCCCCGGGCCTGGCCCGCCCGCTGCTACACGCCGGGTGTGGCAGCAACGGTGATCATTTGACCTCGGGCGACGCGTCTGATCTGTGATCGCCACACCCCCGGGCCTGGCTCGCCCCGCGCAGTGAGGTTCATCTGGCAGCAACGGTGGCCGTCTGATCGGGTGGCGACGCGTTTGGGGTCGAGTCGCCAGACCCCCGGGCCTGGCCCGCCCGCTGCTACACGCCGGGTGTGGCAGCAACGGTGCGTGACCAACGGGACCCCCCACACTCCACATCCCACGTGGGACGTGAAACGTGAAACGTGAAACGCTGAACGACTCACGCAATCACAGGGACGTTGGCCATGGCGGCGGCGACCTTCTCCTCGGGGTAGTCGTAGTCGACCAGCTCGCCCGCCAGGAACGCCTCGTATGACTTGAGATCGAAGTGGCCGTGCCCACACAGGGCGGTGAGGATCACGGTTGCTTCGCCGGTCTCCTTCGCCCGTTTCGCCTCGCGGATCGCAGATGCGATCGCATGGGTCGGCTCCGGTGCCGGGACGATGCCCTCGGTCTTGGCGAACATGACCGCCGCCTCGAAGCACTCGTTCTGGTGGATCGATTCGGCCTCGACCAGGCCCTGGTCGTAGATGTGGGAGACGAGCGGTGACATCCCGTGATACCGCAGGCCGCCGGCATGGATCGGATCGGGGATGAAGTCGTGGCCCAGGGTGTGCATCTTGACGAGCGGGGTCATCCCCATGGTGTCGCCGAAGTCGTAGCGGTATTCGCCCTTGGTGAGCGAGGGACACGCTGCAGGCTCCACACAGCGAATGGTCGGGTTCATCCGACCGGCCATCTTCTCCCGGAGGAACGGGAACGACAGGCCACCGAAGTTCGAGCCGCCGCCGGTGCATCCGACGAGCAGGTCGGGAGTCTCCCCGACCTTTGCGAGCTGGAGCAGCGTCTCTTCGCCGATGATCGTCTGGTGCAACAAGACGTGGTTGAGCACCGAGCCGAGCGCGTACTTGGTGTCCGGATCGGCGACCGCCGCCTCGACGGCCTCGGAGATGGCGATCCCCAGGCTGCCTGGTGAGTCGGGGTCGCGGGCGAGGATCGCACGGCCCGCCTCGGTGACGTCCGACGGGCTCGGGTGGACCGTGGCCCCCCACACCTGCATCATCGTCTTTCGGTACGGTTTCTGGTCGTAGGAGGCGCGCACCTGCCACACCTCGCATTCCATGCCGTACTGGGCGGTTGCGAAGGCGAGCGCCGAGCCCCACTGGCCGGCACCGGTCTCGGTCGTCAGCTTCTTGACGCCTTCGGCGGCGTTGTAGAAGGCCTGCGGCACCGAGGTGTTCGGCTTGTGCGACCCCGCCGGGGAAACCCCCTCGTACTTGTAGTAGATGCGTGCGGGCGTATCCAGCAGCTTCTCGAGCCGGTGGGCCCGGTACAGCGGGGACGGCCGCCACAGCCGATAGACGTCGAGCACTTCTCCGGGGATGTCGATGTAGCTCTCGGCAGACACTTCCTGGCCGATGAGCGCCATCGGGAACAGCGGCGCGAGATCGTCGGGCCCGATCGGCTCATGCGTCCCCGGGTGGAGCGGGGGAGGGGGAGGCGACGGCAGGTCCGGGATGATGTTGTACCACTGGGTGGGCATCTCCGCCTCGTCGAGAAGGATCTTGGTCGGGCCGGTCATCTGTGCGCTCCTGAATCGCTTTCGGCGACGGTAATCCTCGCCTCGTGTGATCTCGCCCGAAACCGCTCTCGCGCTCGCGGCATTTGTCGTTAAAGCGGCTCTGCGCCCCGACCGATGAGATCAACACACCGGTATTCGAGGAGAACCGAGCATGATGCTTTCAGGCAACCTTTCCGACTGGAGTGTGGGTGACCTCCTGCAGATGCTCCACATCACGAAGAAGTCGGCGTCCCTCCACATCGATGGCGCCGACCGTTCCGGCGTCGTCTATTTCGAAGACGGCTCGATCGTCAACGCCGAGGTCAGCTTGGGCGGCGGACCGAAGAGCGACGCGAGAGACGAGGTCGTCGAGGCGGTGTACGTGCTCGAGTTGCTCGACGAGGGCTCGTTCGAGATCAAGAACGAAGTCCCGCCTCGCACGGTGGAGCCCCTCGCCGTGTCCGAAGCGCTCGAGCTCGCCGGCCTGCACCTCGAAGCCGAGCGACACCTCGACGAGACCGGCCTCCTGGCCGCGAGAGGACTCAGACTGGCGCAGAAGATCGAAGAGCCGATCATGCTGTCCGAGCAGGTGTGGAATGCGATCTCGGCGTCGATCCCGGCGTTCACGTTTCCCGAACTGGAGGCGCGTCTCGGTCGGGCGGCCGCAGTGTCGACAGTGGAGCAGTTCCGGGACCTCGGCATTCTCGAGGCCGTGCTCGATGACGTAGAACAGGCTCCGCCGGTGGAGCTTCTGTCGACCATCGACGACGGTTTCGGTGACCTGCTCGAGGTCTCAGACGATGACGTCGACGCACAGCTCGCCGATGTCTTCGCCGACTCCTGGGCTCCGCCTCCGCCCGAACAGGCAGACGAGCCCTGGGTCCCGCCGGCCCCCGAGGACGACTACGGCTCGTGGACGAATCCGTCGCCCGAGCCCGACGCCGGGTTCGTGCCTGCCTTCGACGCTCAGGACGACGGGGGTCACCCCCTCGATCAGATCCTTCCGCACGAGTCCGAAGAGATCCGGCAGATCGTCGCGAACGCTCCCGACGACTCGATCGTCCTGCCAGATGAGCAATCAGCGGACGAACCGGCGGAACCGGTCGCACCTGGACTCACGCCTGGGGCCTCGTCGCTGTCGGCGGCGATTCGCGCTGCTGCCGGCGCTGCGGTCCAGTCCGACGATGAGGCGAGGCTGTTGTCCGAAGCGGCGAGTGGAGGAAACCACGACGACGGGGCACCGGACGACCACGTCGGCTCGCTTCGTCGGAGCGTCAAGTCGCTCGTGTCCCCGCCACAGGGGACATCCCCGAGCGGGCTCGGCGATCTGACCGCCCGATTCCGGCAAGCCGCGGCTTCCGATTCCGAAGACTGACATCTCACATGGTGTCCGTGCGCCCGGAGGCGTAGCCTGAGGGCGATGGCTCTCCCCCCACCGCCGCACTTCGATCCATCTGGATGGGCGAAGTCCTCTCCGCTCGTCATCGGGATCGGTGGCGGCAGCGGCTCGGGGAAGACGACGATCGCCGAGGCGCTCGCCGATGCCATCGACGGGGTGACGTTCATCCGGCATGACGACTACTACCGGCATCTGCCCGAGCTGACACTCGAAGAGCGCGCGCTGCTCAACTACGACCACCCCGACTCGCTCGAAACCGACCTGCTCGTCAAGCATCTCGACATGCTTCGCGACGGTCAACCGATCGAGAAGCCGATCTACGACTTCACCAACCACCTCAGATCGGATGTTGCGGTCGCCATCGCGCCGTCTCCCGTGGTCGTGATCGAGGGCATCCTGGTCCTGGCCGAACCGGGGCTGCGAGACCACATGGATCTCAAGGTGTTCGTCGACACCGACGCGGACCTGAGGCTGGCGCGTCGCCTGGAACGTGACCTCACCGAACGTGGCCGCACGCCTGACTCGGTGCTCCGGCAGTATCTCGCCACCGTGCGTCCGATGCACCTCCAGTTCGTCGAGCCTTCGAAGCGGCACGCCGACATCATCATTCCAGGGGGTATGCGGGTCGGCGCGGTCGCAACGATCATCGAGTTGATGCGCGCCAGGTTCACCTGATCGCCAACTCGGCTCATCGAGCCGAGTCCGATGTCTACGCTCTCTGTCATGTCGTTGAGCGTGACCGTGGTCGGAGTCGGAGCGATGGGTGAAGCCATCGTGAGGGGACTTCTCGCAGGTGGCTGGGAGCCGGGTTCGGTGGACGCCCTGGTTCGAACCGGGACTCGGGCGGCAGAGTTGACCGAGAGCCTCGGCATCCGCGTCGATGTCGATCCCGCAGTGGTGATCCCGGATTCTGCGGTCGTCGTGATCGCAGTGAAGCCGAAGGATGTCCACGGTGTCCTTCAGGCGATCGCCGGTCATCTCGATCCCGAAACCGTCGTCCTCTCGGTTGCGGCCGGTGTGACACTCGAATCGATCGAGGCGATCCTCGTCGACCAGGCAGTCGTGCGCTCGATGCCGAACACCCCGGCGATCGTCGGCGAGGGCGTCGCCGGTGCAGCCGTGGGACATCACACCACGGACGAGCAACTCGAACGGGCGATCTCCGTTCTGCGAGCGGTCGGAGCCGTCGAGGTCCTCGACGAGACGGTGCTCGACGCGGTGACAGCCGTCTCGGGCACCGGACCGGCCTACGTCTTCCTGCTCGCAGAGGCACTGATCGAAGCGGCCATCCGCGAGGGTATGTCGCGCCGAGTGGCGGAGACCTTCGTGCATCAGACCATCCGCGGAGCAGGTCATCTCCTCACCGAGACCGGGGTCGGGGCGCCCCGGCTCCGCAGCCAGGTGACCTCCCCCGGGGGGACGACGGCAGCGGCGGTTCATGTCCTCGAGGAGCGCGGCTTCCGGGCCCTCGTGGAAGACGCCGTCCGGGCCGCCGCCAAACGATCGAGAGAGCTCGGTTCCGGCGAGTGACCCCGAGCCGGCCACGGTGTAGGTTGACGGAATGAGCGTCTTCTCGCGAGTCGTGCTGGCCGCAACCCAGCATCCGCTGGTCACCAAGACCTTCACCGGAACCGCGCCCGGGCGAGCGGTGGCAGAGCGTTTCGTGGCCGGGGACGACCTCGACTCGGCGGCGGGGACGGCCCGTGAGCTGAACGAGCGCGGCCTGACCGTGTCGCTCGACCTGTTGGGGGAAGAAGTGCACGACCGGGACTCGGCGCTGCTCGCTGCGGCGCGATACGTCGAGTCGATCGACCGCATCGCTTCCGATGGGATCGCCGGGAACGTCTCGATCAAGCTCACCCAACTCGGCCTCTCGTTCGACCGTGGTCTCGCAGCACAGAGCCTCGAGCGGCTGGCGACACGCGCCGGGGAGATCGGTTCGACGGTGAGTGTGGACATGGAGGCGTCGGAGTTCACCGATGCGACCGTCGAGGTCTACGAGCGCGCCCAACGCAACCACGGGAACCTCGGTCTGTGTCTCCAGGCGTATCTGCATCGCACCCCCGAGGACCTCGAGCGTCTGATCCCACTCGGAGGCCACATTCGCCTGTGCAAGGGCGCCTACGTCGAGCCGCCGGGAATCGCCTTCCAGAACGACGACGATGTCGATGCTGCGTTCGCCCGTCTGCTCGAGCGGCTGATGGGAGCAGACGAGGTCAGGCCGGCGATCGCCACCCACGATGGGCGCCTGATCGACCTGGCGCTCAAGCTGGCGGGCCGACGGTCCGGCCCGTGGGAGATGCAGATGCTGTACGGCGTTCGCCCTGCGCTTCAGACCGAGTTGGCCGACGCCGGGACCCCCGTCCGGATCTATGTGCCGTTCGGCTCCGAGTGGTACGCCTATCTGACCCGTCGACTCGCCGAGCGTCCCGCCAATCTGACCTTCTTCGCCCGAGCGCTGGTCGGTCGGCGATGATGCAGCAGGCGCCGGGGTTCACGCTCACCGACTCAGAGGGCGGATCCGTCTCACTGAAGGATCTGCTCGGATCCCGATTGATCATCTTCTTCTATCCGGCGGCGATGACCCCGGGCTGTACCGCCGAGGCATGTGACTTCCGTGACGACTACTCGATGTTCACCGAGGCGGGGTACCGGATCATCGGGATCAGCCCAGATGAGCCGGAGCGGAACCAGGCATTCCGCGACAAGCACGGTCTTCCCTTCCCGCTGCTCTCCGACCCGAACCACGTCGTTGCAGAGGCCTTCGGGGCGTGGGGAACGAAGATCAACTACGGACGCGAGTACGAGGGCCTCATCCGGTCGACGTTCGTGATCGACGCCGACGGCACGATCCTCCATGAGCTGAGGAACGTCAGAGCAAAGGGGCACGTCGGCAGGCTCGAGAGTCTCCTCGAGCTCGACTGACGATCACTGTCGATCTCGCACGAAACTCGAGACGGTGGAGATGAGCGACTCGACGTGCGGCTCATGACGGCAGCTTTGTGAGAGCTCCAATTGCACACCACCGTGTCGTGGCAGATTCACCGGGTTCGCCGGATGTCGTCCCCTCAGCCCCCGCGGGATCTCGTCGCCGGTGAGCACATTGAGGCCGGTGGCGCTCCGCAGACGTCGCGACATGTCGGCTGCCAGGCCGTCGGCGGCCCCTCCGACGAGCACGGTGCGTTTGAGGTGGCGTCGACCGAAGCCGTGGACCGACACCACCACGTCGACATGGTCGAGGAAGGACGCCAGCCGCTCGCTCGCCCCGGGGTCGCAGTGGATCGAAGGGACGTGCCAGCGGAGGCGCTCGCTCTGGCGAACCAGATAGAGCGACGCACCCGTTCGCGAGGCGATCTCGGCTGCGATCGCGTCCGTCTCCTTCTCGATGCCACCGTGGAGCGCCATCACGCCCACGGACGAAGCGAGCTCGACGTGTTCGGAGACGTCAGGGTGGGAGAGCAGTTGATCGAACACCGTGGGGATTCTGCCAAGTCGCGGCCACAACCAGATCTTTGAGTCTTCGTTCAAGTTTTTGAGTGGGAGGGGCCCTGCGACGTAGACTCCATGCGCCATGACTGCGACCGCCGAGCGCCCAGAGACAGACGAGAACTCAGAGTCCGGATCGGGAGGCTTCCGGCGCCCCGGCGCCAGTCAGATCCTGCTCGCTCTGGGCGTCCTCTCGGCCCTGGCCATCATGGCTGCGTGGCCGCTCGGCTCGATCAGCGCCAAATTCGTGCCCGAAGTCGGACGAGAGGTGTTCGGCAACATCCCCGGGTTCGTCAAGGCGTCGTTCTACATCGGAACCGGAATCACCGTCGGCGTCACGTTCTATCTGTTCTCCCTGCGCGCCAAGAACTGGTCGCGAGGACAGTCCGAGCGGCGAACCGGCAATTGGCTCGAGCGCTACAAGGCCTTCGAGCGCGGTGTGTCGATGAAGACGCTCATGCGCGACCGGCAGGCCGGGCTGATGCACTCCATGGTCTACTTCGGGTTCATCGTGCTGTTCATCGGGACCGTCACGCTCGAGATCGACAACCTCCTGCCGTCGAACCTCAAGTTCCTCCAGGGCACGTTCTATCAGGGGTACTCGGCGGTTCTCGACGCAGCCTCACTCGTGTATCTCGGCGGGCTCGGTTGGGCGTTCGCCCGCCGCTACCTGCAGCGTCCCTGGCGACTCCGATCGAAGACCCGATCCGAAGACGCATGGATCCTCGCCACGCTGGCGATCATCGGCGTCACCGGGCTCGCCACCGAGGCCGCTCGTATCCGGGTGATGGGCCAGCCCGACTTCGAGGTTTGGTCGTTCGTCGGATATCCGCTGTCCTCGCTGGTTCCCGAGGCCACCGCCGCCGGTTGGCATCAGGCACTGTGGGTCACCCACGCCCTGTCGTTCGCGGCCTTCCTGGTGGTCCTTCCCACCACCAAGCTGCGTCACATGGTGACCTCGCCGGCCAACATGTTCCTCTCGCCGAAAGACCGCCCCAAGGGCGCCATGAAGCAGATGCCGAACCTCCTCGAAGCGGAGGACATCGACGTCATCGGCGCCTCCACCATCTCCGAGTTCACCTGGAAGCAGCTCTTCGACACCGACGCCTGCACCGTGTGCGGGCGATGCACGTCGGTGTGCCCGGCGAACATCACCGGCAAGCCGCTCGACCCCAGGGAGATGGTGCTCAAGACCGGCCAGGTGATGACGGCGAGTGGCAGCCCTGTGGTGTCGCCACCGGTCGGTATGGAGCCCGGGATCGTCATCGACGGCGAGTCGGTGTTCCAGCGGGTGCGGCCCGAGGAGGTCTGGGCGTGCACGACCTGTCGGGCGTGCGACGAGATCTGCCCTGTCAACATCGAGATCCTCGACAAGATCCTCGACATGCGCCGCTACCTGTCGCTCATGGAATCCAACTTCCCGTCGGAGCTCGGCAAGGCATACATGGCCATGGAGAACCAGGGAAACCCGTGGGGCATGGGCCAGCACAACCGAGCCGATTGGACGTCCAAGCTCGACTTCGATGTCAAGATCCTGGGCGAGGACGGCGTCGACTCCGCCGAGTACCTCTGGTACGTGGGATGCGCCGGCAGCTTCGACGATCGAAACCAGCACGTCACCATCTCCCTCGCCAAGCTTCTGCACGAAGCCGAGATCGACTTCGCCATCCTCGGCCCCCGCGAGATGTGCAACGGCGATCCGGCGCGGCGGTCGGGCAACGAGTTCATCTGGCAGCAACTGGCGCTCCAGAACATCGAGACCTTCGATGACCTCGGCGTGAAGAAGGTCATCACCCAATGTCCGCACTGCTTCAACACGCTCGCCAACGAGTATCCGCAGATGGGTGGGGACTATGAGGTGGTGCATCACACCGAAGTGCTGGCGGAACTGGTTCGTCAGGATCGGCTCAAGGGCTCGTCGAACGGATCCGGGTCGAAGAAGAAGGTCACCTACCACGACCCCTGTTACCTGGGACGGCACAACGACATCTACGTCGCGCCCCGGGAGGTTGTCGCCGCCTCCGGTGACGTCGAAATGGTCGAGATGCCTCGGCACGGAACCCGCGGCTTGTGTTGTGGTGCCGGCGGCTCCCGCTTCTGGATGGAGGAGCACACGGGCAAGAAGGTCAACATCGAACGCGCCGAGGAGGCGCTCGCCACCGGGGCCACCGAGATCGCCGTGTCGTGCCCGTATTGCTACGTGATGATCGACGACGGCGTCAAGGAGTTGGGCCGCGGCGACGACGTACGTGTCCGCGACGTCGCCCAACTGATGACGGACGGGTACGAGTAGCGGGAAGTTCCAAGTTGCAGGTTCCAGGTTCAAAGTTCCTCGGTGCGACGACTTGAGACCTGGGACCTGAGACGTTGAGCAAGTTGCGCGCTCTGAGCGACCTCGGTGAGCATTCCGCGGATCTGATTCGATCGCACCACGCGACCCTTCGTTCCGTGCGATTCAGGTCGGGCCGACGTGGGTGACTAGTTCAAACGCGCGTAATCCGAATGGTGCTCAAGTTCACGGAGAGTGTTTGTACATTGATCCTTGGGTAAGGGCAGGGACAAGAGGGCTATCGAGATGCCACGGGCGACAACAGAATGCAGGGCTGGCCGGCACGATCTCTCCGCACCGATTGCGGTGGGTGTGGGAATCGCAAGGTCAACATGCAGGCAGTGCGGAGCGGTAGAACTCGACATCTCCGACAAGACGGTTTCCGGCGCCAACCCGGGGCTGTTCGGATCGGGGAATCGAGGATCGATATTCGCTGGTGGGCCGACAGAATCGGACCTCCTAGCGCCGGCGGGCTTCGGTCAAGCTCGGCACAGCCGCTGATTGAGAGGCATCGGGGCAGTAAGGCGGGGCGGCCATGGGTCGCCCCGTCATGCTGTCCGGCTCTGGACATGTTCCTTGCGGCTCTACGCTGCCCACATGCCCCGTCCCTTTCACGTTCTGGTGATCGCCGTGCTGGTGTCGGCTTGTGTGCAACAGCCTGGTGACGCTCCGAATCCGGGAGGTGACGGCGGGTCGATCGAACCGGCAGCGTCGACGACGACAACGCTCGGACGGCTCGGGATCGAGCAAGCCACCCTCGAGTTCGAGGCGTGTATACGCGCCCAAGGGCTCGACACCCCCGAGATCCGCCTCGATGCGCAGGGAAGGCCCGTTCTCGATGACCTCCGATCAGGGATCGACACGTCGAGCGTCGAGTTCCGCCGTGCCTTGACGGAATGCGCCTCCATCCTGACGAGTGTCGGAGCGCTCGACCTGCGCCGTGATCCCGAGCTCCAGACGGTCATCGTCAGCCAACTCGCGGCGTTCGCCGAATGCGTCAGGGCCCAGGGGGTCGAGAACTTCCCGGATCCCGATCCGGCTTTCTCGGGTGTCGGTTCGCCGTTCCCTTCTGACGAAGTCCCTTTCACGGCCCCGGGGTTCGATGCCGCGATCGCGATCTGCCAAGAGGTGCTCGGCGCCACCGGCTTCGGCGAGTGACGACCGCGTCGTGTCGCCCGTCGCTGCTGGGATCCGCAGCGACGGGCGACCCGGCACTCAGGCGTCCACCAGGTCCGGCTCGGTTTCCGGCTCCTCGTCACTGCGAGTGACGACACCGGGCTGCGTCGTGCGACGCCGCCGAACCAGCCAGACGATCGGAACGATCCACGCGAACGGAATCAGTGCCCCGACGGCGAGCACGAGAAGCTCGCCCAAGGTCACGAGTGCTGCCCAGGAGGCCTCGATCCCATCACGGAACGTCGGCAGCCCTCCGGGATCGGCGGCTTGGACCGTCGCCGTCGCAGTGTCGGCGACGCCGCGACCCTCCAGGGGTTGGCCCTCCTCATCGATTGCGATCGCCGACACTCGGGTCTGCAACCTCAGCGTCTGGTCGGCAGTCAGCTCCAAGTAGTAGACCGATGACTGGCCCGGCTCGAGGATCTCCTCCGGTTGGAGGAACACGGGCGACAGGTCGTCGAGCTCGATCTCGAGCACCGGATCGACCAGTTCGATGCCGGTCAGGCGGACGTCACCGGAGTTGCGGATCTCGAAGCAGACGGTGGTCAGCGTCCCCTCGTCGACGACGAGATTGACGGATCCGGGGCACGACAGGCCTTCATCGGCGGTGCCCGGATACGACGTCACAGACACGTCGATCGACGGCCGAATGATGGCTTCGGTGATCGTCAGGGTGATGGTGGCGAGGTCGACCTGATCCTGCACGGTGCGGAGCTGGCCCCGCAGCGTCTCGAGATTCGTTTCGCGCTGGAGGAGCTGGTTCTCGAGATCGGCGATGTCGTTGATGTTGGTGGCGTTCTCCAAGAGCGTGCGCAGGCGTTCGACGCTCGCCGCCGCCGTGTTGATCCGGCTCTCGAGGTCCACGACACGCTCGGTCACGTCGTCGGCGGACACCTGTTGGTTGCGGACCGTGCCGATCGATCCGAGTGCGTCCAGCGCTGCGGAGAAGTCCTCGGGCAGTACCCGGAAGACGAGCACCGTGCGTGGCTCGGTCCCCCCGGTGGTCTCCTGTCCGAACAGCAGTCCGCCGAAACGCTGCATGATCCTGCTCGCCTCACTGGTCGCTTCGGCGACGTCGATGACCTCGACGGCGATCGAAGCCGTATAGATGATGTCGCGACCGAGGTCGATCGGATTCGCCTGGACGGTGAGCGCTCCGGATCCGAGCGGGTCCGCGTCGGGACTCTCCATGCCGGCGTCGTCGACGTCGGCGTCGGAGCGTTCCGCTCCGCCGTCGCCGATGGCGAAATCGCCCGAGTCGGTGTCGGTGCCGGCCTGTTCGGTCATCGTCGGTGCGATGGATTCGGCGCTGTCGTCGTCACCCCCGCAGGCAGCGGCCACCAGGGCGACGATCACGGCCAGCACGATCAGTTTCAGTCGGTTCTCGTTCATCGGTGACCTCCTTCGGTCCACCGTGTGACGACGACCACCGACCGTGAGGTTCCCGCGGGGCGACCGGGTGCCGGCTCGTGTCCGGACCTCCGCCATGTCGAGTGAGGTCAGCGGGCGAGCGTGAAGCGAGAGACCGTCTCGATGTGCGGCGTCTGGGGGAACATGTCCACGGGCTGCACCCATTCGAGCACGTAGCCGCCCGCGATCAGCGCGGAGGCGTCTCTGGCGAAGCTCGCAACGTCGCAGGAGACGGAAGCGATGACACCGGGCCTCAGCTCGGCGAGCAGTCCGGTGACCGCGGGGCCGAGCCCGACTCGCGGAGGGTCGACGATCACCACATCCCAGTCTGCCGGGAGCTCGGCCAGTCCGGCTGCGACGTCCGCCTCGATCACCTCGACGTCGGTGTTGGCGAGGAGATCCTCGAGTGCGAGTGTGTCGGACTCGATCGCAACGACCTCGTCGGCCTCGCCGGTCACGGTCGCCGTGAACAACCCGCCCCCTGCGTAGGCGTCGAGGACCCGGTCTCCGGACTCGATCGTGGCGGCGTCTGCGACCAACCCGACGAGCGACTCGGCACCGGCGGTGTTGTTCTGGAAGAACGCCGTGCCGGTGATCTGGAACACGTGGCCGGCGACCACCTCGTGGAACACGACGTCGTCCCCGCCGAACGGCACACCCCAATCGTCTGAGGAAACCGGGAGCTCGCCGTCCAGGACCACGATCGTCTCACCGGTGTTCACACCAGTCCGCAAGCTGAGGCGATCAACGCCCCGGAGGTCGCCCAGCCGACCGAACAGGTCAACCAACGCCTCGTCTGCCAGCAGGCACACGTCGATCGGCACCAGCTCGTTCGAGCCACTTCGTACGAGCGCCGGGCGACCCCGATCCACGTGCAAGTCGATCCGGTTGCGGTAGTGGTAGGGCTCGCCCGATGCGATGATCGGTCGAACGTCGACCTGTTCGATCCCTCCGAGATGCCGAAGCTGACCAGCGACGGTCGACATCTTCCACTCCAACTGGGCCTCATAGTCGGCGTGCTGCCACGCGCAGCCTCCGCACACGCCGAAATAGCGACACGGCGCGTCGACCCGATTCGGGGATGGGTCTGTGATCGCGATGAGGCGGCCGCGCTCGAAGCGCTTCTTCGCCTCGACGATCTCGATCTCGGCGACGTCGCCGGGGATCGCGCCTGGCACGAACACGGCCTTGCCGTCACGACGGGCGATGCCGTCGCCGCCGTTGGCCATGGCGTCGATTCTGAGTGTCAAGCGATCGGTCACGACCGCCACGGTAGGCGCTCGATCAGGCGTCTCTGCCGAGCAGGCTCCCGGTGAGCTTCACGCCGTCCTCATAGGGGATCATCAGACAGTGGACCGTGCGGTCGTCCTGATCCCACGCTTCCTCGCTCGGCCAGAAGATGGTGATGTCGATGTCGGGAACCGACTGGTAGGCCGCCCCGATGTACTGCTGGAAGCCGCCGAAGCACTTGTCGAAGCCCCAGTCGGTGAGGATCTCGTCACCCGGGTACGAGGTGCCGGAGACCGACGGATACTCGAGAACGGCATAGACCTCCATGTCGTGAGGCTCACTGCACGGGCGAGCCCGCACCGATTCGAACACCTCGACGCCGTCGCCGCCCGACCCGGGCCAGTCGAGGCAGTCGCCGACCTGGAGCTCGTCCGCATCGAGCGTTCCCGAGTCGACGATGGCGCCGTCGCTGCCGCGGTCGGCGCTCGTGAAGAACCCCCAGATCGCGCCCCCGCCGATGAACACCCCGACCAGAAGAAGACGGATCAGGAGTCCGCCGCCGATGCGAGCCGCCACGCCGGGCCCTGACGATGCGGACGCTTCGACCTGCGATGCCGGCTCTTCGAAGGGCTCGGGCTGTGACGTCGCAGCCGGCACCGGTTCTGGCATCGGCATGGGGGCATGAGTCGACGGCTCCTGACCTGCGATCGGGAGCATCGTCCCGCAATCGAGACACGCGCCGTAGAAGCTCGTGTCGATCTTCTTGTTGCACGTGGGGCAGCGAACCATCGACATGATGGATGGTGTATCGGCCGCGCCGGTCGTCGCCTTGAGTCCGGTGAACGGCGCACGCTTGGGTGAGTGCGGTCTGTTGGGTGAGTGGTGCGAGTGCGTGCACGCGGGTGTGCATCTGTTCTCGGGACGGCGGCCGCCCCTAGTTGGTCGTGGTGGGATCAGAACCGCGGAGTTCGCACTGTCGCAGGAACGATCGAATGGTCGGGTTGCAGTCGACGACGAGTGCTGCCGCCGCGGGTTGCGGTTTCGACCGGCGCTCTCGTCCGGATCCCCGTGTCGCCGACACGCATGCATCGGTCCGCGCGTCCACCGGGTGTCGAGAACGCCTTTGGGGAGCGTTGCGTGGGGCATGAAACCTGAAGCGTGAAGCGCCCTGACACACTCGGTCGATCGGGCGCATGGATCTCGTGTCGGGGGCTCCCCCACGATGACGAGAGGTGAATCCAATGAGAACCAGCCTGATACGCATGGCCGCTCTTTTCTCGGCCTTCGCGCTGATCGTTGCCGCGTGCTCTTCGGACGCGACCGACGACCCCACCACGACCACGACCACGCCCGACGACGCCGGCACCCAGACGGATGGCACGGAGGCGACCACCGAGCCGACCATCTCCGACGAGGGGTTCGAACTCACGATTGCGATCTTCGAGGATCTGACCACCGACAACTTCTGGGCCTATCTCGATCCGGAAAACTCGGTGTGGAACTCGTACGTGTTCGGAAACCAGGCGCCCGCACTCTTCCAGTACTCGTCGCCGACACTTCAGCTGGTCCCGCTCGTCTCCGAAGGGCTCCCGGCCGAGCCGGTCCAGTCCGGCGACGTGTGGACCGTGACTCAGTCGATCAAGCAGGGCCTCACCTGGTCCGATGGCGAAGTGATCACCGCATCCGACATCGTGTTCACCTACGAAACCGTTCGCGATCTCGCCCTCGGCGGCCAGTGGTTCTCCAGCTACCCCGTTGCCTCCGAGGACGATCCGGCAACCGAAGAGGACGAGTCGCTGCCGGGTCTCACCGGTGTGACCGCCGTCGACGAGTACACCGTCGAGTACACCTTCAACCAGACTCCCGGGCTCTCGCTGTGGCAGTTCGGAGTTGGGTTGGCCCCGATCCTCCCCGAGCATTTCTGGGCCGATGCAGTCGCGAACTCTTCCTCGGCCCAGGACCTGTACGCCGCCTCCGGTCTGGGCGCTCCGGGCATGTGGGCGTACGACTTCACCGAGCGCGAGCCCGGAGCGTTCGCTCGGAACGCGGCGAACCAGAACTACCCGCTCGCAGGTTCCACCACCCGGATCTACGACGACGGAACGTATGAGCTGTCGGGCGAGGGCATCCAAGAGCAGTTCTACGGCGATGGGGCGGGCGCCGTCGACTACGAATACACCGAAGGTCCGTACGCCGAGGACGTCACGTACTCGATCTACACCGACCAGAACGCCGCCGTGCTGGCGCTGACGAACGGCGAGGTCGACTTCATGCTCAACTCGCTCGGGCTTCAGCGGGGCCTGCAGTCTCTGGTGCTCGCCGAGCCGACCCTCGACATCGTCGTCAACCCGGCCAACTCGTACCGCTACCTGGCCTTCAACACCCGCAAGTTCCCCATGTCCGAGGTCTCGTTCCGTCAGGCGATCGGATGCATGGTCGACAAGGAGTTCATGGCCAACAACGTGCTGCAGGGCTCGGCGATCCCGGCGTGGAGCCAGGTGCCGGAGGCGAACTCCTTCTGGTACAACCCCGACGCCCCACGCCTGTGCGAAGGGTTGAGCCAGGAGGAGCGGCTCGCCGAGGCGACCCGGATCCTGAAGGACGCCGGATGGACGTGGGACACCGAGCCGGTCTGGGATGCAGACAACCTCGACGCGCTGCCGAAAGGTGAGGGGTTGCGCGGACCGGAAGGCACCCCCGTACCCGAGCTCGAGCTCTTGGCCCCCGGACCTGGCTACGACCCGTTGCGAGCCACCTACTCGCTGTTCGTGGAGGAATGGGCGAGAGATCTCGGGATCCCACTCACCGCCGAGCCGACCGGATTCAACGTGATCGTCGATGCCATCACGGACCGAAGCGCTCCGTTCGACATGTACATCCTTGGATGGTCACTGACTCCGTTCCCGGATCACCTCGTGGACTTCTTCGCCTCCTCCAATGACTCGACACTCGGCGGGAACAACTATCCGGGCTATTCGAACCCGACATTCGATGCTCTGGCAGCACGCTTCCAGTCCACGACCGATGTCGATGAGGCTCGAGATGTGATCAAGGAGATGGACGCGATCCTCGCCGAGGATCTGCCGTACGTCGTGCTGTTCACGGCTCCGATCATCGAGCCGTATCGGAACACGCTGGCGTTCCCGTTCACAGACACGTTGAGTGGCCTCCAGAACCTCCAGGGGTTGCCGTCGTTCGTCAGGCTCTCGCAGTGATGGGGCCTCGCCTGGCGGCTCGGCGCCATGCGCCATGATCCATGAGCCATGCGCTTCGTGCGGACTCGATCATGTTGTGTTGGAGTTGGACTGTGAGTGACCAGCCCGCCGCAGTGGTCGTACTGCGCGCTGCGTGTGTTGGATGTCGCAGATCGCACATCGCATGGCTGCATCGACCCGGCGACGGGCACCGGTTTCGGCTGACGGGGTGATCGCCCGACAGTCGGAAAGCCGCTACGGGTTCTCACCGGGGCTCGAGCGGCCCTCCACAACAACGGCGTGGTGGAGCCATAGAGGCTCCACCACGCCGTTCCCTCGCCTGGCGGCTCGCCGCGATCGGCGATCAGTCATCGGCTCCGCGCTGCTCGGGACACGGATTCAATCGAACGTTCGGCAAACCATGCGGAGTCACTCACCGCTCAGTGCTGACACCCGAGAGCCGAGAGCCGACAGCACACCGATTGAGACCCGGACGAACCCGTCGCGGTCGGTGGGTCACTCGCTCAAGGCTTCGATGAGGGACTCCTGGAGCAGCGCCAGGGTGTTGAGGACCGCCAGGGTGTGATCGTCGAGGGTCTCGTAGTCGGCTTCGATCTCGAGGCCGGCCCGAGCCGCGATCACCAGGCGGGTTTCAGTCAGGACCCGCAGCATGGCGTACGCCTCGAGCTCGGATATGTCGATTCCTTCCTCGGCGCCCGCCAGGATCTCGGTGAAGGCGGAACGATCGGCTGCCTTGGATTCGGCGAGCTCGCCACCCATCCAGCGCCACCAATCCTCGTTGGCTTCGGCGTCATCGAGATACACGGGGACTTCGAGACGATCGGCTGCCGGGTCGGCTTCCGTGGTTCCGACAGTCGCCAGCAGTTCTGGGACGTCCGAGAGGAACGTCACCATCCAGTCGGGCATCTCGATGTGGAGCCCGTCGGCCCGGCGCTCGATCTTCATGTCTCCATCGTCGCCCACAGCCCGTGCTGGTGCAGCCGGTAGCAGTCCATCTCGGCCTGCTCTCTCGGCCCGTCGTTGACGATCGCACGACCCTCGTTGTGGACCTGCATGGTCAAGCGCATCGCCTTCTCCTTCGAGTGGCCGAACAGCGTCCGCAGCACCCATGCCACGTACGACACGAGGTTGACCGGGTCGTTCCACACGACGACCTTCCAGACCTCGTCGAGGTCGGTGCTGTCGTCGGTGCCCGGCTCGATCACCGGCGCCTGGGGCGAAGTGGTCACACCCGTCATGGTACGGCGATACGGCACGGGTCCGGATCGGCGCGAGTTGCAGCGATGAGCCATGGGCTTTGAGCCTTGCGCCTTCTAGGCCGACGATGGGCTCGCCGCGTCTGCGTCCAACTCCGGCGGCGCCGCCACGCATCTCCACGATGCCCACAGCTCATGGCTCACTGCGGCGAGCCGCCAGGCGAGCCTCAGTGCTCGGCAGCGGCGTAGGTTCCGAGCACTCTCAGATCGGCGAGGGTGGCCATCGGTGGGTCGAGCACCGCCTTCAGGCCGGCCTCGCCGGGTTGATGGCGAAAGTCGACGTAGAACCGGTAGTTCCAGGCGGCTTCGGAAGGGCGCGACTCGATCCTCGTGAGGTTGGCGCCACGCAAGCCGAACTCGGTGAGCGCCAGGGCCAGCGCACCCGGATGGTGGCTGGTGACGAACGACACGGTGGTCTTGTCGGCGTGGTCGGGGATCTGCTGCCGGCCGGGAGCCAGGATGAAGAACCGGGTCGTGTTGTGCGCCCGATCGATCACGCCCGTCTTGAGCGCGACGAGGCCGTGTGGTTCGGCGGCCCGTTCGGGCGCAAGCGCCGCCTCCGTTGGATCTCCGTGCTCGGCGACCTGGCGGACGGCGCCGGCCGTGTCGTGGGTGGGGATCGGAGTCAGCCCATGGTGGGTGAGGAAGCCCTCTGCCTGTGACAGCGCCTCGGGATGGGAGCGGACGGTCTTGAGACCCGCCTCGGTGGCGCCCGGCACGGCGAGGAGGGCGTGACGCACCTCGACCAGATGCTCTCCGGTCACATACACGTTTCCGGGAAGGAGTCGATCGAGAACGGGGAGGACGCTTCCCGTCGTCGAATTCTCGATCGGCAGCACCAGCCGGTCGACCTTTCGGTCGCGCAGCGCGTCGAAGGCGGCAACGAAGCTGGGGAATCCGACCCGCTCCTCATCGGGAAACACTTCGGACGTTGCCTGGTCCGAATAGCTGTACGGCTCTCCTTGGAATCCGATCCTCATCGCCGCAAGGGTAGGCGACATCGCACCGTCGGCCGACGGTGCTCAGTTCGCCGTCGTGTCCCCGTTCGAGATCGTGTACCCGATCAAGAACAACAGCGGCCCGCGAGCGTTGTCGACCGACATGGGGCCCGGGTGGAGCTCTTCGAGGATCCGGCCGTCCTGGTCCGGATCGGGAGTGAAGATCTTTCGCACTGCGACTTCGTATCCGTCGTCCCTCGCTTGCGCCACCACCGTCTGGGCGTCGATCGATGCGCCGTACTGGACGAGATACGCGGGCAGGTCCGACGCCGAGTTGATCGTCACCGATGCGGTGTCGCCGATCGGCTTCGACCAGCTGACGATCACGACGACGGCGAATCCCGCAACGGCCGACATCTGCATGGCGTGCCGGGTGAACGTTCGGAGGGCTCGCATCGCCGTCACGGGAACACCGAATCGCCGGCGTCTCCGATGAGGGGTCTTGGCACGCAACTCCGATTCGAGCCGGTTCCAGAACTCCGGCGTCTCTGGAACGTCAGTACGCACCGTCGACCCCCTGTTCGAATGACGGGTGCAGCTCGTCGCGCAGCATGCGTTGCATGTGTTTGCGTGCCCGGGACAGCTTCAACCGGGCGGCATTGGGAGTGAGGTCGAGTACGAGCGCCGCCTCGCTCGGGGTCAACCCATCGATCGCAACGAGTTCCAGCACCTCCCGTTCGCCGGCAGACAGCCTCGCCATCGCTTCGCGCATCTCGCCGGCTGCCCGAGCCGCGTCGATCGCCGACTCGATCGCAGTCGTCTCTTCGTGGGCGTAGGAGAGCTGAGCGTTCGTGTTCTTCGAGACCAGCCGCAGGAAGCTCTTCATCCGCCGCCGCTGGCGGGTGTGGACCCGGCGGGCGATGCCGAACAACCAGGGGAGGGCGGTGTCGGTCTGCGGCACGTATCGATGGGCTGCGTTCAACGCGATCATGAACGTGTCGGACACCAGGTCCGCCACGTCGTCGGCGTTGTCGCAGCGCCGCACGGCATACCCCGTGATGGGCCGCACGTGGCGTCTGAACAGGATGCCGAACGCATCGCCGTTTCCTTCACCGGCGGCCGCCAACAATTGGGCGTCCGAGTATTCCTCCACGCAAGCAGTATGCGCCGGAGCGACGGAGCATGTCACGGTTTCTTGTCGGCGTCGCACGCTCAACGTTCCGCGTTCTCGCGGGTGTGCTTCTGTTCTTGGGGCAGCGGTCACCTCTGGTTGGTTGTGGCGGGTTCAGAACCGTGGTGTTCTCACTGCCCCAAGAACGATCGAATGGTCGGGTTGCGGTTTGCGACGAGGTCCAACACGCGAGTTGCGCGTTCGTTGGGGTGCTTCTGTTCTTGGGGCAGCGGTCACCTCTGGTTGGTTGTGGTGGGTTCAGAACCGTGGTTCGCACGATCGGAACGGTCGGGTTGCGGTTTGCGACGAGGTCCAACAGCGGGTTGCGCGTTCGCGTTGGGGTGCTTCTGTTCTTGGGGCAGCGGTCACCTCTGGTTGGTTGTGGTGGGTTCAGAACCGTGGTGTTCTCGCTGCCCCAAGAACGATCGAATGGTCGGGTTGCGGTTTGCGACGAGGTCCAACACGCGAGTTGCGCGTTCGTTGGGGTGCTTCTGTTCTTGGGGCAGCGGTCACCTCTGGTTGGTTGTGGTGGGTTCAGAACCGTGGTGTTCTCACTGTCCCAAGAACGATCGAATGGTCGGGTTGCGGTTTGCGACGAGGTCCAACACGCGAGTTGCGCGTTCGTTGGGGTGCCTCTGTTCTTGGGACAGCGGTCACCTCTGGTTGGTTGTGGTGGGTTCAGAACCGTGGTGTTCTCACTGTCCCAAGAACGATCGAATGGTCGGGTTGCGGTTTGCGACGAGTGCTGCCGCCGGAGGTTGCGTGCTCGACCGTCGTTCTTGTCACTCGGGCGTTGTGCCTGTCTGGAGCGTGTCCGGTTGTCGCGGCCGCGGTCCTCGCACAGACTCTTCAGTTGGGAGTGCGTGTGGCGTGCTTGTTCTGTTTCGACCGTCGTGTCTCCCGCACTCGATGCCGAAATCTCGTCGATGCGGTCTCACGCGACGGTGCTGCGCAGACAGAAGTCCGTGCTCGACCGCCTCTGCCTCGCGTTGTGATGCTAGAACTCCTTCAGTCGGAGTGCGTGTGGCGTGTGACGTGTGACGTGTGACGTGTGACGTGTGACGACGAATCAGCCGGCGGTGCGTTCCGCCACGAGTTGGTCGAGACGCTGCTGGACCTCGGCATGCTTGCCGACCATCTCTCGGAAGTCCCAGATCATCATCGAGGCGAGCACCATGGCCGAGGTGGCGATGACGTCGGCATTCCGCTTGGACCCGGTCACGATCGCCATCTCGCCGAACACGTCACCCTTGCGCAGGGTGGCGATCGTCTGCCCGTCCACGCGGACGTCAGCGGCGCCGCTGAGGACGATCGAGAAGCTGAAGCCCGGCTCGCCTGCCGAGACGAGCTTGATCCCGGGCCTCACGTAGGTCTTGACGGCGTGTTCGGCGATCTCCCCGAGTGCGTATGACCCCAGGCCCTCGAGCAGCGGAACGCTTGCGAGTTGCTCTGGATCGACCTGCATGTCCATGCGTGACCTCCAGTCGCCGTGCTGACGCAATGGAAGGTACTCGGTCTCGGAGTCGCGCGTCGGCTCGATCCGCTAGCTTCGACCGTACGTCACAGCAGGAGGTTGCATGCAGGTTTCGTTGACTGTGAACGGGGGTGCGGTCACCGCCGACGTCGAGCCGAGAACGCTCCTCGTTCACTTCCTCAGAGAGCACCTATCGCTCACCGGGACACACGTCGGGTGCGAGACCTCTTACTGCGGCGCCTGCACGGTCGTCGTGAACGGACCGGTCGGTGAAGAGCTGCACGATGCTGGCCGTCCAGGCCGACGGTGCCGAGATCACGACCATCGAGGGGCTGGCTTCGAACGACGATCTCCACCCGATTCAGGAGGGCTTCTGGGAGCGGCACGGTCTGCAGTGCGGCTACTGCACCCCCGGCATGATCATGTCCGCCGTCGGGCTCCTCGATGAGAATCCGGACCCGACCGAGGATGAGATCCGCCACGGTCTCGAAGGAAATCTGTGCCGTTGCACCGGCTACCACAACATCGTCAAGGCGGTCGAGTATGCCGCAGCGAAGATGCGCGGCGAAGAGCCTGCCCCGGCGGAATGGGAGACGAGTTCATGAGCGCCACGACGAGCGTTCTCGGTGGCGTGGTCCGACGTCGCGAGGACCCCGCACTGATACAGGGAACGGGTTTGTACACCGACGACGTCAAGCTCAACGGCATGCTGCACGCCGCCTTCGTGCGCAGCCCTTACGCACACGCCCGGATCACGTCGATCGACTCGTCCGAGGCACAAGCGATGGAAGGCGTGCACGCGATCTACACGATCGACGACGTACGACACCTAGGACCGCTGGTCGCACAGGTGGCGGTCGGCAAGGCCCGGCCGCTGCTCGCCGACGGGATCGTCAACCACGCCGGTGAGGCGGTGGCGATGGTCATCGCCGCCGACCGCTACACCGCACAAGACGCAGCAGACGCCGTCTTCGTCGAGTACGAGGTGCTCGAGCCGATCGTCGATCTCAAGAAGGCAGTGACCGACGAGGTCCTCGTGCATGACGACCTCGAGTCGAACACGCTCATCTCGTGGATCGGAGGCCCGTTCGGCGACGAGGATGCCATCGCCCAGACGCGACAGACGATCCAGGATGCGAAGGATCGCGACGACACGGTGACGGTGTCGATCGAGATGCGCAACCAGAAGCTGATCCCGAGCGCCATCGAGCCTCGATCGGTCGTGGCCGACTGGAACAAGGGATACCAGCGGTTCGAGGTCCACTCGTCGAGCCAGATCCCTCATGCTCTCGCAGGCGCGATCGCCAAGACGTTCGGGATCGCATCGAACTCCGTCCGGGCGATCGCTCCGGAGGTCGGCGGCGGCTTCGGAGCCAAGCTCAACGTCTACAACGACGAGATCCTCGTGTGCTTCGCATCCCAGAAGCTCGGGAGGCCGGTGAAGTTCACCGAGCAGCGACGTGAGGCGGCCGTGTCGACGATCCAGGGCCGCGGCTGGATCGGGACGGCGACCGTCACCGGCACCAAGGACGGCGAGATCCTCGGCTACGAGCTCGAGGCGCTGTGCGACATGGGGGCATACAGCCAGAACTTCACCGTGGCGATCCCGTTCCTCGGATTGTTCGTCGCGTCGGGCCAGTACAAGTTCCCGTGCTACGTGAAGCTGGATTGTCTGACCACCCACACGATGACCACCGACGCCTACCGCGGCGCCGGTCGGCCGGAGGCTGCCTACTACCTGGAGCGCATCATCGACGCCTTCTCCAGGGAGGTCGGAGTCGATCCCGCCGAGGTGAGGATGAAGAACTTCATCCCGGCCGATAGCTTCCCATCCGCGGTCTCACCGATCGGGTTCGCCATGGACACCGGCGACTACCAGACCAACCTCCAGGCGCTCCTGGACGAGGTCGGGTACGCGGAATTGAAGGCGGAACGCGATGCCGCCCGTGCCGAGGGCAGACTCGTCGGCCTCGGGCTCTCCAGTTACGTCGAAGTGTGCGGCTTCGGCCCTTCCGGCCTCGTCGATCTCGGGTTCTCCTGGAGCGCCTACGGGCTGCCGGCGGCATTCAACGGCTCCGGTCTCGTCCGGGTCAACCCGGATGCGACCGCCACCGTGGTCATCGGAACCGGCCCGTCGGGGCAAGGACACGAGACCACGTGGGCGCAGATCGTCGGAGATCAGCTTGGCATTGCTGTCGAGAAGATCCGGGTCCACCACGGTGACACCAACGACTCGCCGATGGGGATCGGCACGTTCGGATCGCGGTCGGCCGCGGTCGACGGCTCGGCCGCACACAACGCCGCGGTCGAGGTCCGGGCCAAGGCGGCGAAGATCGCCGCTCATCTGCTGGAGGCCTCCGAAGAGGACATCCGGTTCGAGAACGGGGCTGCCCACGTCGCCGGCTCGCCCGACAAGTCGGTCGACTGGTCGGAGATCGCCACTGCGGCGTACCAACCGCACCTGCTCGCAGAGGGCATGACCGGAGGACTGGAGGCGCACGCCGTGTTCAGCCCGGCGAACGCCACCTGGCCGTTCGGATCGCATCTCGCACTCGTCGAAGTCGACCGTGACAGCGGAGATGTGACCATCCTCCGTTACGTGGCGATGGACGACTGCGGCAACGTCATCAACCCGATGATCGTCGACGGCCAGCTCCACGGTGGGATCGCCCAAGGTGTGGGGCAGGCGATGTTCGAGGACGCCATCTACGACGAGAACGGCAACCTGCAGACCGCAGCGATGATGGACTACCCGCTGCCGACGGCCGGCGATCTCCCGAGGTTCGAACTCCATCGGACCGTCACCCCATCGGACATCAACCCGCTCGGAGTGAAGGGCATCGGCGAGGCCGGCACGATCGGTTCGGCCCAGACCATCGTGAATGCAGTCGTCGATGCGCTCGAACCGCTGGGCGTGAAACACGTCGACATGCCATTGAGACCGAAGACGGTGTGGCAGGCCATGCAGGACGCACGGGGCTGAGGAGGAGACCATGTATCCAAGACCATTCGAGTACATCGCCCCGACCTCGGTCTCCGATGCGGTCCGCGAGCTCGGCAATTCCGACTTCGCCAAGATCATGTCGGGGGGGATGAGCCTCATCCCCATGATGAAGCTCCGACTGCTCTCGCCCGAGCTCGTGGTGGACATCGGCCGGATCGCCGGTCTCGACCAGATCACCGACGACGGTGACACCATCACCATCGGCGGACTGGTTCGCCACGACGACACGGCCAAGTCCGAGCTGGTCCCGGCCGCGCTCCGGGCTGCGGCCGGCTGGACCGGTGACCGCCAGGTGCGGGCACGGGGAACGACGTGTGGCGCCGTGGCGCATGCCGACATCTCCGCAGATCAACCGAGTGCGGTCCTGGCGTTGGGTGGCACGATGATCGCCCAGGGTCCGAACGGGACGCGCGAGATCGCGGCCGAGGACTTCTTCGTCGATGTGCTCACGTCGGCGCTCGAGCCCGATGAGATACTCACCGGCATCCGCATCTCAAAGAATGGGGGCGGCTCGGCGTACGAGAAACTCGGGCGCCGCGGCGGACACACCGACTACGCCGTCGCCGGGGCATCCGCCCACGTCTCGATGTCCGACGGGCACATCAGCGCCGCACGTGTCGCCCTGACCGGGGTCGGCACCAAGCCGAGTCTCGCACACGGCGTCATGGAGGCGTTGGTGGGGAGCGACGGTTCGGAGGCATCGGTGGCCGAGGCCGCCCGAAGGGCCACCGAGGGCGTCACCGTCCTCGAGGACCTCTACGGTTCCGTCGAGTACAAGTCGCATCTCGCCACCGTGATGGTCAAGCGAGCAGTGCTCGGGGCGATCGCCAACAGCTGACACCCTACTCCGGGGGCGGCCACGCGGCGCCCCCGGCGGCGCGCTCTGGGGTCGTGAGGCTTCTAATCTCGCGGAATGCACACTCTCGACCAGCCCGAGATCCCGGCGGTCACGCCACTCGAAGCGGTTGACTTGATCGCCGAAGACGCCATGCTGATCGACGTGCGCGAGCAGGACGAGTGGGACACCGAGCGCATCCCGGGGGCGCTCTTCCGGCCGATGTCGCAGATCAATGCGTGGTACCCGGACCTCCCGAGGGATCGGCCGGTCATCGTGCAGTGCCGCACCGGCCAGCGGTCCGCCAGCATCGTGCATGCGCTGATCACCCAGGCCGGTTTCGACAACGTGTTCAACCTGAGCGGCGGGATCGTCGCGTGGAAGTTCCAGAACCAGGCCGTCGAACAGTGAGTCGTTCGGGTTTTCGGAGTCTCGCCAGCAATCCGACCATGGCTATGGTGCCGGTGTGATTCCCTCCACCGTCGACGATGTCCTCGAGGCGTTCGCCTCCCAGCAGTACGTGGCGAGCCGCAGCCTCGCCGTGACGGTGCATCTCGCACTCCAGATGGGCAGGCCGCTCTTCCTCGAAGGCGAGGCCGGTGTCGGCAAGACCGAGGTCGCCAAGGTGCTCGCAGCGGTCACCGGAGCGGAGCTGATCCGACTGCAGTGCTACGAAGGGCTCGATGTCAACCACGCGCTCTACGAGTGGGACTACGCCCGTCAGATGCTGGCCATCCGACTGATCGAGGCGAGGGGAGAAGGCTCGCACGCCGGAGCGTCCGACATCATGAACCGTGACCATCTCATCGCCAGGCCGCTGCTCCGGGCCATCGAGGAGTCCGCCGCAGGCCGACGCCCGGTGCTCTTGATCGACGAGCTCGATCGGGCCGACGAGGAGTTCGAGGCGTATCTCCTGGAGCTGCTGTCCGATTTCCAGGTCACGATCCCCGAGATCGGGACCATCGCCGCCGACGAGCCGCCGATCGTGATCATCACGTCGAACCGCACGCGCGAGATCCACGACGCCCTCAAACGGCGCTGCATCTATCACTGGGTCGACTACCCCGACGCCGAACGTGAGGTGGAGATCGTCAAGGCGAAGGTCCCCGACCTCGATGATCGGCTGGCCAGGCAACTGACCGAAGCCATGTCCGATCTGCGATCGCTGGACCTGTTCAAACCGCCCGGCGTGGCCGAAACCATCGATTGGGCGAACGCACTCAGGGTGCTCGGGGTGTCACGGCTCGATGCGGACGACATCGAGGACACGCTCGGCGTGGTGCTCAAGTATCGAGAGGACGTCGACCTGGTGCTCCGCCGGGGAGTCGAGCAACTGGTCGGCGAATGATCGAGAAGCGCAGCCCGGGCCGCATGCTGCGGTGGATGACGTTTGGCCTCGCGGTGGCGCTGGGTGCCGTGCTCGTCCCGACGGCCGTCGGTGCACGACAGGAAGCCACGGCACTGGTCACCGTGTTCGAGTCGGGTGGTATCGGTGAACGTACGCTTGCCGAGGTGGGCGACCTCGGCGGAGCGGTCTACGAGCAACATGGCGGCACGCTCAGGATGATGGCCGTCACCCGAGACGATGAGCCGCTTCAGAGCGTTTCCTCCCGGCATGGGGGTCCCGATGAGCGTCTCGTCATGGGACCCGGCAGCGGCCGCAGCGCTGTTGCCGCAACCGGTGCCGATGCTGCTCGCTCTCGACGGGGTCGTGATGTCGGAGCGAAGCGCCGCACTCCGCGGTGCGGCAGTCGGGGACACCATCGTTCTCGAGGGGTGGAACGCTGCCCTGGTCGAGCTGGAGATCGTCGGAATCGTCGCCGACGCCGATGTGGGATGGGCTGAGCTCGTCATGAACCGCGTAGTCGCCGAGTCTCTCGGGCTCTCGCGCGTCTCGCTCGTCGCCACTCCCGGCGACGACGACGATGCGGCGGAGCTGCGCAGTCGACTCGCCGACCTCCCGGTCCGTGTGACCGGACCGGGCGATGATGTCGATCGAACCGACTTCGTGCTCCCGACGGTCATGGTCAAGGAGCGATTCGGCGAGTTCAGTTTCCGGCCGACGCGAGGGGACTCCATCGAGATCGACCCCGCATGGGAGGACGCCAACATCGTGACGGTCGACATGGAGCCACTCGGCCTGTTCGAGTGTCATCGACTCGTCGTTCCCTACATCCGCTCGGCGATCGAGGATCTCCGGTCCGGCGGTCTCCTCGCCGAGGTCGATCCCGCCGACTTCCAGCTCGCCGGGGGCTGCTTCAATGCCCGGCTGATCCGCGGTGGTGACAGAGGTTTCGCACTCTCGCGCCACTCGTGGGGCATCGCCATCGACATCAATCCGTCCACCAACCGCTACGAGGGAGACGTGAGCCTCTCAGAGGAGTTCGGACAGACGTTCCGGGACTGGGGTTTCTCGTGGGGAGCCGGCTGGCTGAGGCCGGACGGGATGCACTTCGAGTGGGCGCGAATCGGCGTACCGGAAGCGAGAAGCTGCTCTGCGACGACGCTCGCGCCGTCCCGGATCCCGGGAGTGTCGTGGACCATCGTGGAGCGCGCCGGTCCGTGCCGCTGACGGCCGCACCGCTGACCAGATTCGCTCGCGAGCTTCGCGACGAAGGGATCCCCCTCGGTCCCGGAGTGGCAACCGAACTACTGAACGTTCTCGAACTGGTGGACGTCGCCAACGCAGAGGACGTCTACTGGGGCATGCGGGCGGTGACCGTGCGCAGGCTCGAACATGTTCCGATCTTCGATCGGGTCTTCGTCCGCTTCTTCGGTCGAGACACCGAGGGAACCCTCATGGCCTTCAGTCCGGCCCAGGCGCGCGAGTGGCGCATCGAGCCCGAGGACGGCGCGGGCGAAGGTGATGGAGATGCGGTCGACGTCGACATCACCGTCGGCGCTTCGGGTGTCGAACGTCTCGCTGGAAAGGACTTCTCCGAGTTGACGCCGGAGGAAGAGCAGCGCATCCGGACGATGATCGCCGAGATGGTCTGGGCCCCGGGGATCGCCGTGTCACGTCGGCGCAGACCCGCCCGATCCGGAGACATTCCCGACATGCGGCGCACGCTTCGCAGTGCGGTCGGGGCGGAGTCCGATGTAATGAGGATCGCGACCACCCGCCGGCAACTGAGACGAAGGCCGGTGATCTTCATCGCCGACGTCTCCGGATCGATGGAGCGGTATTCGGAGATGTTGCTGTATTTCGCTCACGCGGCGCGCAACCGTCTCGGCCGGCTCGAAGCCTTCGTGTTCTCGACCCGGATCACCAGGATCACCCGGGACCTCGAGCGGAGATCACCGTCGGATGCGATCGCTCGCGTGTCGGAGTCCGTCCACGACTGGTCGGGCGGCACCAAGATCGGTGACGCCATCACCACCTTCAACCGGGACTGGTCTCGAAGGGTGTGTCGCGGCGGACCGATCGTCATCCTCATCTCCGACGGATGGGATCGAGGGGAGCCCGAAGTCCTGTCCGCAGCGATGGACCGGCTGGCCCGGTCCGTGAAGCGGGTCATCTGGGTCAACCCGCTCGCCGGCCGAGAGGGATATCGGCCCGAGACGCGTGGGATGCAGGCGGCGTTGCCGCACGTCGACGACTTCCTCCCCGGCGGGAACTTCAACGACCTCCGCACGCTCGTGGGCCTCCTAGAGTCCGTTCCGGCGCGTTAGAAGGAGAACCATGCGAACGGAGATCGAGGTCCGGGACCGCTGGGTCGCCGAGGGCAAGTCCGTCGCCGTTGCGACCGTCATCAAGGTCAGCGGCAGCGCCCCGCGACCGGCCGGGGCCAAGTTCGTCGTGAGTTCCGATGGGGACATGGCGGGTTCGGTGTCGGGCGGGTGCGTCGAGAACGATGTCTTCCTCCACGCCCAGCAGGTGATCGAATCCGGTCGGCCGAAGATCGTCGACTACGGGATCGCAGACGAGACGGCGTTCGAGGTGGGGCTCGCGTGCGGAGGATCGATCTCCGTCCTGATCGAACCCCCTGGTCGTGAGGCTGGCGCTGTGATGGACGACCCGACCCTCGCGGCGATTCGCCACCTCGTCGACGCCGACGAGTTCGGGTGCCGGATCGTCATGGTGTCCGGACCAGACCAGTTCACGTCCGCCGTCGTCGACGCCGACGGCGGCTACATCACGGGCCGGCTACCCGAGCATCTCGCCGGCAGTCTCATCTCCGATGCGCTGGCGTTGATGTCGGTGGAGCGGACGACGACCGTTCGGTACGAGGGGGAAGAGGCGTTCTTCGAGGTCATCGCCCCGCGGCCGAAGCTTCTCGTGTTCGGCGCCGTGCATGTCGCGCAGGCGCTGGTTCCGATGGCGCAGTTGATGGGGTTCGACGTGGCGATCTCCGATGCCCGTCTCGCGTTCATCACCGCCGAGCGGTTCCCCGATGCAGACGAACTGCTCCCAGGATGGCCGGGTGACCTCGGTGATCGGCTGGTGTTCGATCGCCGCACGTTCGTCGTGATCCTGAGCCACGACGCACGCTACGAGGATCCGTTGTGGCCGATGCTGCTGGACACCCCCGTCCGGTACATCGGAGCCATGGGGAGCAGGAAGACCGCGGCCGCCCGGAGGGAACGGCTGCTGGCCGAGGGCTATCCGACGGAGGCCGTCGAACGGATTCACGGCCCGATCGGCATCGACATCGGGGCGGTCACGCCCGCCGAGATCGCCGTATCGATCCTGGCGGAGCTCACGGCGTCCAGATACGGCTCCGGCTCCGATCTCCAACTCGTCGGTGAGGTCCAGCGTCTCGCCAAGTCCGAATACCTCTGACATTCGACTGCCGGCGTCCCCCTACGCTGGTCGACATGATCGCCGCTCTCATCCTCGCCGCCGGTGGCTCGCGGCGTCTCGGGCGACCGAAGCAGCTCGAGCCTTGGGGTTCCACGTCGCTGCTCGGTCATGTCATCGACCTCGTAGAGTCCTTTCCCGTCGATGAGACCTGGGTCGTCGTCGGATCCGACCTCGACAGAGTCGTCGCCGAGATCGGTTCCCGCCCGGTCGGGATCATCCAGAACCCCGACTGGGAGACCGGGCTGGCATCGTCGCTCCGTGTCGGCCTCGACGCTTTGACCCAGTTGTCGAAAGCCGATGGAGTCCTCGTCTTCCTCGCCGATCAGCCGGCCGTGAGAGCCGATGTCGTCACGGCGCTCATCGAGAAGCACCGTCGCAGCTCCGCGATGGCCATCGTCCCCAAGTATCGGTACAGCCGCGGCAACCCTGTGTTGATCGATCGGGCCCTCTGGCCTCGACTCATGTCGCTCGAAGGCGACGAGGGCGCCCAGCGGCTCCTGCAGGCCCACTCGGAGTGGGTCGAGGAGGTCTGGTTCGATTCGCTCCCTCCGAGAGACATCGACACGCAGGCCGATGTGGAAGAGTTGCGTCCCCGCCGAACCTGATCCTGAATACCCCTGATTCTTCCTGGTTGCCCTCGCCTCGGGTGCGCTATCTTCGGAGGTCTGGCGGAACAGAGGAGAGAACGTCATGGCGACCATCGGCGATGTCGAGAGCATCGACCCCAAGAGCGCCACACGGCTGCGCAAGGCCGGTGTTCGGACGACCGAGGGGTTGATCAAGGTCGCGGCGACCTCGAAGGGCCGGAAGGCGCTGGCGGAGGAGACCGGGATCGCCGCTTCGACACTGATGGGCTGGGTCAATCGCGCCGATCTGATGAGGATCAAGGGTGTCGGCGCCGAGTACGCCGATCTCCTCGAGACCGCCGGCTGCGACACCGTCAAGGAGTTGCGCCGTCGCAACCCGATCAACCTCACCGCAGCGATGGTCGACGTGAACGAGAAGAAGCGCCTGGTTCGCCGGCTGCCCACCGAGGCGATGGTGATCGCCTGGGTCGAGCAGGCCAAGACGATGGACTCCGCCGTCAAGTACTAGCTCGGGCTGGCGCCCTCACAGCTATCAGCTGTCGGCGGTCAGCTCTCAGGTTCATCGACTGATAGCTGACCGCCGACTGCCGACAGCACCTCAAGACGCGAACAGAGGGACCCTCGAGAGGATCCCTCAGTTCGCTTATCTCGGTTGCTCAGCTGGCCTTGGCGGCTGCGGGCTTCTTGGCAGCGGTGCTCTTGGCAGCGGTGCTCTTGGCAGCGGGCTTCTTGGCGGCTGCGGTGGCCGGTTTCTTGGCAGCGGGCTTCTTCGCCGCCGGCTTCTTGGCGGCGGGTGCCTTGGCTGCGACCTCGACCTTCTCCTCGACCTTGGCGGGAGCCTCGGTGGCGGGACGGAAGTTCGAGCGCCAGGTGGCGACGAGGTCCTCGAGCTGATCGCGCAGCTTGTTGACCTGTTCCTGAACCTGATCGAAGTCCACACGGGTGGTCAGCTCATCGATGCTCTTGGCATCCGTCAGACGGCCCACGGTGCTTTCGCCCTCGGTGGCCCATGTGTCGATGCGCTTCTGGGCATCGGTGCCGAAGGACTTGAGGTTCTCTTCGATCTTGGCGCGAACCTCTTCGACGCGCTCCTGGGTGTTCTTGGCGACGACGACCGGTGCGCCGACTGCTGCGTAGATGTACTTCTTGGCTTCCATGTTCGATCTCCTGATCGTCACTCGCTGGCGTCTTCTGCAGCGGCGCCGGCTTCCGCCAGCGCTCGATACAGATCGAGCACCACTTGCTTCTGTCTCGGTGTGAGGTTGCGATCGGCTTCGATCGCCTCCACCACCGTTGGCGCAGCAGGGCCGTCTTCGATGAGTCCCGCCCTGGTGTAGAGCGTCTCCGCCGAGATCTCGAGTGCCCGCGAGAGGCGCTTGAGGATCTCGGCTGACGGATTCCGAATGCCCCGTTCGATCTGGCTGAGGTACGGATTGGAGACACCCGCCCGCTCGGCCAGGCGTCGGAGCGAGAGATTCGCTCGTTCGCGCTGTTCGCGGATGAAGTCTCCGACCTCGTTCTCGCCGTTGGTCAGCCCGGTGGCGTCCTCGGCTTCCTGCTGCTTGCTCTTGCTCACAACCGCAATATATCGCAAGCTGCTAACTATTGCAAGCGCACGGGGGGAGAGTGCAAGCACCAGTGCGTCGGCGCGCCTGCCTCGGGCCGCGGGTTGCGTGCTCGCTGGGAGTGATGGCGTTCTTGGGACAGCGATCATCCCAAGTTGGTTGTGGTGGGGTCAGAACCGTGGTGTTCGCACTGTCCCAAGAACGATCGAATGGTCGGGTTGCGGTTGCCGCCGGAGGTTGCGTGCTCGACCGTCGTTCTTGTCAGTCGGCGCGTGTGTGCGTCCCGGTCGGTTCGCGTTGGTTGCGTGACCGCTCCTCCCAACAAGAACTCCTTCACGGAACGGGGCGTGAAGCGTGAGGCGTGGAGCGTGTTGCGGTGGCCGATGAGGTCCGGGCCGCGTGTTGGCATCGCTTGGTGTGCGTATGTTCTTGGGGGAAAGCGATCATCCCAAGTTGGTTGTGGTGGGGTCAGAAACGTGGTGTTCGCACTGTCCCAAGAACGATCGAATGGTCGGGTTGCGGTCTGCGACGATTGCTGCCGCCGGAGGTTGCGTGCTCGACCGTCGTTCTTGTCAGTCGGCGCGTGGACCGGGCGGTGGGTTGAAGTCTCGTTGTTGTGGTTCTGTTCTTGGGACAGCGACCACTACTGGTTGATCGTGGTGGGATCAGAACCGTGGTGTTCTCACTGTCCCAAGAACGTGGAATGGGTCGGGTTGCGGTCGGCGACGAGTGCTGCCGCCGGGGGTCGCCGTTCGACCGTCGTTCTCTTCGGTCGGCGGAGGCAGATGTCCTCGTGGCGGCTCTCTGTGGTTGCGTCTCCGCCCCTCCCAAAGAGAACTCCTTCAGGTCTGGGGGTCTGCGGCGTGAAGCGTGGGGCGTGGACCGTGAAGCGTCAGACCGGTGTGCCGACCAGGGCGCCGATGTAGTAGGCGATGAGGCCGCCGATGCCGGCGATGACGAGGTTCTCGAGGCCGGCGAGGATCGGGTTGGTCCTGGTGACCATGGTCTTGGCCACGCCGACGGCGAAGAGGCCGACGGCGCTCAGGATCGATGCCCAGATGAGTCCGGTGGTCGTGTCGGCGACGAACGCAAACGGCGCCACCGACGAGAGCGAACCAAGCGCGAACAGCGCAGCGGAGAACGCCATGGCGCGGAATGGGGAACGCCGCTCGGAGTCGACGACACCGAACTCGAGGGCTTTCATGGCATTCAGCATCGCCTCGTCCGATCGGTCGAACGCAGCCACGATCCCTTCGAGGTCGTCCTCGAGGATCCCCATGTCCTCGAACATGCCACGGAGTTGATCGAGCTCCATCTGCCGGTGGTCGGCGATGTGCTGGCGCTCGAGCTTCAGTTCGGACGTCAGGACCTCTTCCTGAGACTTGGTGGCCAGGTATTCACCCGCACCCATCGACACGGCGCCGGCGATCGCGCCGGCGATAGCGGTGAGGAAGACCTGAGCGGTCGCAAGCCCGCCACCGACGACACCGGCCACCAGGAGGTACATCGAGACGAGGCCGTCGTTGACCCCGAGGATCATGTCCCGCCAGTACTGGCGTGTCTCGCCGACGTGCTCCTCCTCCGGCGCTCGAGTCGTTTCTGCGTTCACCTGCGCAAGTGTACGGACCGGCCCGTGACTCGTACGGAGTCGATGGACCCTTGGTCGCGCGGTTCGATGCCCGGTTCGGGCCTGGCGGTCTCCGGCACGCCCCGTCGGCGCGCCACGCGGATCAGCCGAGGGCTCGCTTCGCATCGCCGCTGTGGGCCCTCCGGGCGCTTTCGGGCATTCGGCCGCTCCCAGAGAGTCCCCGTGTTGAGCCGGTAGGGGCGATGTTCACATCGCCCGCAACGCAGCTCGGCATACACGACGATCACCCGCAGGCGCACAGCCCAAACCGCGCGAAGCACCCACAGCGCGTGAGGCCGCCAGACCGAGTGACCATGGCGTCGCTGCGATGCCCCCTCGGCCGAGTGGCGACCCAGAGCCTGATGCGAGCGCAGCGAGCGAGCACCAGGCGTGAGGCCGCCAGGCCAACTGCTCTAGGCTCTCGGCGGTCGACAAGGGAAGCCGATGATCATCGTCATGAAGCGAGGAGCCAGCCACGCCTCGATCGATGCCGTCGTTGCGAAGCTCGAGTCGGTCGGAAGCGAGGGGCACGTCTCACACGGTCAACTCCGCACCGTGATCGGCGCCATCGGTGACCGATCGGTCATCCAGCAGGTCCCCTGGGAGGCGTTCGACGGAGTCGAGCGGGCGGTCCCGGTGCTCGACAGCTTCAAGTTCGTGAGTCGGGAGTTCCAGCCGGAGGACACGGTCATCGACGTTCGGGGAGTGCCCATCGGCCGCGATGATCAGTTCGTGGTCGTCGCAGGGCCGTGTGCCGTCGAGTCGCGCGACCAACTCTTCAGAACCGCCGAAGCCGTCAGAGCATCCGGGGCGCGTGTCCTCCGTGGTGATGCCTTCAAGCCCAGAACCTCGCCGTACTCGTTCCAGGGACTCGGGGAGGAAGGGCTCCAGTTGCTGGACGAAGCGCGATCCACCTTCGACATGCCGTTCGTCGCCGAGGTGCTCGACCCCCGAGACGTCGAACTGGTCTCGTCGTACGCCGATATTCTCCGGGTCGGGACGAGGAACATGTCGAACTACACCCTGCTGCAGGAAGTCGGGAGACAACCGAAGCCCGTCCAGCTGAAGCGCGGGTTCACCGCCACCATCCAGGAGTGGCTGAACGCCGCGGAGTACATCTTCAAAGAAGGCAACCACCAGGTGATCATGGTGGAGCGCGGCATCCGGACGTTCGAGACGGCAGCCCGCAACACGTTGGACATCACCGCCGTCCCCGTGCTCAAAGGCATGTCGCATCTCCCCGTCATGGTGGATCCATCCCACTCGGGTGGGAGGCGACATCTCGTCGCTCCGCTGGCTCGTGCCGCTACCGCCGTCGGCGCAGACGGGATGATGGTGGACGTTCACCCCGAACCGGACGAGGCGCTCGTCGACGGCGAGCAGGCTCTGCCTCCCGACGAGTTCGACGAGCTCATGCAGTCGGTCATCGCCGTGGCCGCCGCGATCGGGCGATCGGTATGAGCGACCGCACCGCAGCGCTCCTCGGAACCGGGCTCATCGGCTCTTCGATCGGTGTCGCCCTCCGCGCTGCAGGTTTCACGGTCGTCGCCTGGGATCGGGACCCCTCGCATCTCGACGGAGCGTCCAGCATCGGCGCCTTCGACCGGCGTGCTTCATCACAGGACGATGCGATCGACGGTGCGGACCTCGTGGTGCTGGCCGTGCCTGCCGAGGCAACCCTCGAGATGCTGGCCGCACTCGACACCGACACGCTGATGATCGACGTGGCAGGCGTGAAGACTCCGATCGCCGCGGCCGGCGCCCGCCTCTCGCACTTCGTTGCGACCCATCCGATGGCGGGTGCCGAGACATCGGGACCGGAGGGCGCCTCGGGCTCGTTGTTCCGGGGAGCCACGTGGGTCATCGTGACGGACCACGCCTCGGCGGAGGACCTCGACGAGGTCACCGAGATCGTCGAGGCGTTCGGGGCGGTGCCGGTCCGGATGACCGCTGCGGAACACGACGTCGCCGTGGCTCTGGCGAGCCACCTTCCACATCTCACGGCGAGCGCCCTGGTGGAAACGGTCGCTGCCGATCCGGACGCGCTTGCGGTGGCAGCCGGGGGGTTCCGGGACCTGACCCGGATTGCGGCGTCGAAGGCCCAGTGGTGGCCGGACGTGCTGGTCGAGAATCGCCTCGCCGTGATCGACGCAATCGACGCACTATCCGAGCGACTCTCCTCGATCGCCGACGAGCTCCGCATCGGCGAACGGGATGCGATCTCGCGCCGACTCGACGCCACCGCGGACATCAGGCGGTCGATGGCCGCTCCGGTGGTCGGGGTTCGCCTGGTGCTCGAGGATCGCCCCGGGCAGATGGCGCTGGTCGGTGCCGCCCTGTCCTCATCGAGCGTCGATCTTCGCGATCTCCAGCTCCGGCACGCCACCCACGGTGGCGGCGGCGTGCTGACGCTGAGCGTCCGCCCCGACGAGGCCGACCGCCTCGCAGAAGCCCTCCGTCTGCAGGGGTTTTCGCTCCTCGATTGACCCAGCTCTCCGCCTTCCGATATCCGATCTGCGCAATAGGGCGTCGAGGCCCCAAGTAGGGAGATCGGTCGCACGTCGCAAGTCGCATGGCGGACTTCGGAGGGCCGGGAGGCCGCCAGGCCGACCTCAGGCCGACTTCAGGCCGACTTCAGGCCGACTTCAGGCCGACTTCAGCAGGGCGTCGAGGGAGGCGATTGCGGTCTTGACGCCGACCTCGAGGGCGGCTTCGTCGAGGCGGAAGCTCGCCGAGTGCAGGTCGGTGTTCGCGTCGTTCTCTGCGCAGCCAAGCCGCACCAGTGTGCCCGGGGCGAGTTCGACGTAGCGAGCGAAGTCCTCGGCGCCCATGCTCACGTGGGTGTCCGTGACGGCTCTCGGGCCGAGCAGGGCGGATGCTGCCGCCGAAACGGTCGCGGTGACGCCTGGATCGTTGACCACCGGAGGCAGGCCTCGCTGGTAGTGGACCAGCCCGCTGGCGCCGAATGGAGCGATGATCTCCCCGACGAGCTTGTCGACCAACGTCGGCACCGACTCCCAGAGGTCCCGATCGGCGGTCCGAACCGTTCCGGAGAGCTCGACCATCGTGGGGATGACGTTGTCTGCCGAACCGCCGTGCACCTTCCCGAACGTCATGACGAGAGGGGACCGAGCATCGATCTTCCGGTCGAGCAGGGCAGGGAGGTGGGTGATGACGTGACCAGCCGCAGAGATCAGATCGACCGTCTTGTGTGGCCTGGCCGTGTGACCGCCCGGGCCTTCCAGCGTGATGAAGAATCGATCGGCCGAACTCGTGATCGGACCCGCCCGAAAGCCGAGCAGACCCGCACGCAGGCCGGGATCCACATGGAACGCCATGATCGAGGCAACCCCATCCATCACGCCATCCTTCAGCATCTCGTAGGCGCCGCCCGGGAAGGCCTCCTCCGCAGGCTGGAACAGCACCCTGACCCTGCCGGGGAGGCCGAGCCGTTTCACCGCCATCGCAACGCCCACGCCGATCGCCGTGTGGGCGTCGTGCCCGCAGGCGTGCATGACACCCGGCATCTTGGATGCGTACGCCAGGCCGGCCGGCTCGGTGATCGGCAGCGCGTCGATGTCGGCTCGGAACGCAACCATCGGTCCGTGCGAGCCGACATCCACGGTCAGTCCCGTCCGCGGCGTGCGAGGCTTGGGGGAGAGCCCGTCGAATCGGAGCCGATCGACGAGCAGCTCGGTCGTGTTGAACTCCTCGTGAGCCAACTCCGGATGCATGTGGATGGTCCGTCGAACCTCGACGACCGTCGGCAGGATCTCGGAGACGACACGATCGATGTCGGATCGGGAGATGCTGTCCGCCTGGCTCATGGTCGCCGATGCTAACCCGCCGGCGCCTGTCGGGCATCGGGGCGAACGGCGGCGGACACCGCTGCAGTAGCCTGGCGGGATGTCGCTGCGAGTCGCCGGAGCCCAGCTCAACCTGACCGTTGGAGATCTCGCCGGGAACGAGGAGCGCATCGCCGCCGCCATGGACTGGGCCCAGGGCCAGGGCGCTGACGTGCTGCTCCTGCCCGAGCTCGCCGTCACCGGATACCCACCCGAGGACCTGGTGATCCGTCCCTCGTTCGTCGACGACAACATCGCCGTGGTGCGCCGTCTCGCCCGCCGCTCCGGAGAGACGACCACGGTGGTCGGCTTCGTAGACCATGCGTCCCCCGGCGAGCGGGCGGCGGCCGACGCAGTGGACCGTCGTGTTGCCAACGCCGTGGCGGTGCTCTCCAACGGCGAGATCCAGGGCGTGTACCACAAGGTGCTGCTCCCGAACTACGGAGTGTTCGACGAGGATCGCTACTTCTCCGCCGGCCTCGACTCCGACAAGGTGTTCGAGGTGGCCGGGCACACCGTGGGGGTCTCGATCTGCGAGGACATCTGGATTCCCGACGGTCCGCCCCGTGTTCAAGCGGAAGCAGGGGCGGGAATCATCCTCAACGTGAACGCATCACCGTTCCATCGTGGGAAGGCGAGGGACCGCGAGGAGATGCTCGCCGCCCGCGCACGGGCGTCGGGTGTTCCGGTGGTGTATGTGAATCTCGTCGGCGGACAAGACGAATTGGTCTTCGACGGCACCAGCGTCGTGATCGACGCGGCCGGCATGATCCTCCACCGATCACCTCAGTTCATGGAGGATCTGTTCGTCCTCGACGTCCCACTCGGCGACGCGCCGGGTGTCGTCGCCAACGTGGCTCCGCTGATGGATCCGACCGAGGAGATCTACCGAGCGCTCGTGACCGGCCTCGGTGACTATTGCCGCAAGAACGGCTTCACCGACGTCGTGCTCGGCCTGTCCGGCGGGATCGACTCGGCGCTGACCGCGGCGATCGCCGCCGACGCGCTCGGCGGCGAACACGTGTGGGGGATCTCGATGCCTTCGCGCTACTCATCGGAGGGGTCCGTCACCGATTCGAAGGCTCTGGCTGCGAACTTCGGGCTGCGCTTCGACGTGATCCCGATGGACGAGATCTTCGAGACCTACCTTTCGGCGCTGGAACCGGTGTTCGAGGGCACCGAGATGGGGGTCGCCGAGGAGAACATCCAATCGCGTATCCGTGGCGCGCTCCTGATGGCGATCTCCAACAAGCACGGACCGATGGTGGTCGCCACCGGCAACAAGAGTGAGATGGCGGCCGGGTACGCAACCCTCTATGGAGACATGGCCGGTGGCTACGCCGTGCTCAAAGACGTGTTCAAGACGGTGGTGTTCGATCTGGCGCGATGGCGCAACCGCAACGGCGAGATGATCCCTCAGAACACCATCGACAAGCCCCCGTCCGCCGAGCTCCGACCCGACCAGAAGGACTCGGACTCCCTGCCCGAGTACGAGCTCCTGGACGCCATCCTGGAGCGCTACATCGAAGACGACATGGGCCCCGGTGAGATCATCGCCGAGGGGTTCGACCCAGAGATCGTTCGTTGGACGGCCCGGCTCGTCGACCGCAACGAGTACAAGCGTCGACAGGCCGCCCCCGGCGTCAAGATCACGACCAAGGCGTTCGGCCGCGATCGCAGGCTGCCGATCACCAACCACTACCGGCCGTGATCCTGGTCGACGGAGAGCCATCGGAGCACATCCCGGTCACCGACTCGGTGGTCCAGCGCGGCGACGGCGTGTTCGAAGCGCTCCGAACCGCGGAGGGTCGGCCGTTCGCGCTCGAGGAGCACCTCGATCGTCTCGAACGGAGCGCTGAAGCGATGCAGCTGGAGACCGTCGATCGCGAGCGACTACGGGCGTGGGTCCGTCAGGCAGCCGAACCGAGAGGTCACGCGCTGGTGCGAATCCTGGTGACCAGAGGGGACAATGGCTCGGGTGGACGGACCGTCGTGCTGTCCCAGCCACTTCCGGAGATACCGGAGCCCTTCACCGTCCTGCCCCACCGAGCCCCCTGGCATCCGGGGGGTCGCGCCTGGGAGCTGGCAGGAGTCAAGACGCTCTCGTATGCCCCCAATCTGGCGGCTTCCCGTGTGGCTCATCGGGCGGGCTACGCCGATGCCCTGCTCGTCTCCGACGACGACACGATCCTGGAAGGGCCGACGTTCTGTATCGGCTGGCTCGTCGACGGTTACTTCGAGACGCCGTCGCTCGACCTCGGCATCCTCGCTTCGATCACCAGGGCCCAGGCGATCGAGCTCGCCCACTCACTCGGGGTCGGCGTCGTCGAGGGTCGATTTCATCTCGACCGGCTCGAGAAGGCGACCGACGTCATCGCCATGTCAACGGTCAAACAGGTCACGACGGTCGCCCGGTGCGGTGATCTCGAACCGCAGACGACCGAGTTCACCACTCGGCTCCGTGAGGCGTTCGCTGCGCTCTACGCCCTGACCGACTGACCCGTTCTCGTGACGTTCGTGCCGCGATTTCCTGTGTTCCCGTGACAAGAACGGACTCAGGCTGCGGAGATCTCGCTGATCTGCACCGGTTCGGAGATGCCATCGAGCTGAACGGTGCGCGGGTCCCCGAAGAGCACGGCCGGGATCGGCCCGGCCGCGGACCTGACTTGCTCGGTGACGAGTGACATCCCGCCGGACGCGACATCGGCGACCCGGGATGCAACATTGACGACGTGGCCGAGGAGATCGTCCTTGGTGCGGACGACCGGTCCCTGGTGGGCGCCCGCCCTGAGGCGAAGCGGATGCGGTGCCGCTGCCGTCAGGTCGAGTGAGGCCATGACCGCGGCAGCCGGCTCTCCGAACGACAACATGTGCCCGTCTCCGATCTTCTTGATCACCCGGCCCCCGCGGCTCCGTGTGATCGCCTCCACGACGTCGTAGTGGTCGGTGAGGAGTGCGCTCGCCTCGAGGTCGCCCCGCTCGCTGGTGAAGCTGGTGAAGCCCTCGAGATCGGAGAAGACCACCGTGAGCGGAACCTGTGAGGCATCCGGGGCCGGCAGCCCGAGGGGCTCCTCGCTCCGCATCACCTCGAGCGGTCGGATCTCGAGTTGTGCCAGGACCGACGGCTCGGTCGCAGCGCGCTCGGCGATGAGGTCACGGAACCGGCGGATCGTGTCCGTCAGGTCCAATGCATCCGGATCGTCGAGCAGAGCAGGGTCGATGAGATCGAGTTCGACCAGCTTCCTGAGAGCCTCGGGTTGATCCCTGAGTTGCTCCGACAGGCTGGCAGAGACCCTGGCTGTGATCGCCTCTTTCAGTTTCTCGCCGAAGCCCGGAGGGACAACGATGCGTCGCTTCGTCATTGGCGGAGGCTAACCCAGGGGCCTGCGATCAGTCGTCGAAGAAGTTCTCGATGACCGTGCGAACGATGGCGATGATGATCGCGCCCAGGAACGTGGACCAGAAGAACCCATCGGAGCTCAAGCCGAGGCCGAACCGCTCGGGCTCGGACAGCCACACCACGATCTGCAACATCAGCGCATTGATCGCCACTGTGAACAGGCCGAGCGTGATCAGGATCACCGGGAAGCTGAGGAGCTTGATGATCGGCCGGACGAAGAGGTTGACGACGACGATCAGGAGCGAGACCAGCAGGAGACCACCGAAGCCCCCTTCGAACTCGAGTCCGTCGAGCAACCACGTCGCCGCGTACAACCCTGCGGCGGTCGCTCCGATCTTGATGAGGGTGCTCATGGGTTCTCCTCGCGCCCTGCCGCCTCCAAAGCTAGTGCGACCGATGACCTCGGACTCTTCACACCGTGCCTTCCGGTCTATTCGATGGGATCGAGGCGAACCGGGAGCGACCAATGCAGACAGCACGTCCAATCCTCGACCTCCGGGGAAAGATGATCACGACGTTCATCGCGTACGAGATCGCGTTGGAACTCGAATCGCTCGACGTCGGCGATCGGATCGGGTTCATCACCGACGAGCACCCCGCGATCGAACGTGACCTGAGCACGTGGGCAGCCGCGAGCAACCATCGGATCATCGAGTCGGAAGGGCTCTCGAACGGGCGGCGGTACGTCATCGAAAAGGGAGCGCAGCCCGAGACGACCCGGTCGATGGCGGTCGTGATCTCGACTGCCGGGCTCGAAGAACTGCTGTCACCCCTCGGCTTCGCGCTCGCCGCAGCGCTCGAAGGTGTCGCCGTCCACCTCTATTTCCAGGGTCCCGGGGTGCGTGTCCTGCAGCGAGGCTTCAGCCCTACGCTCACCGGTTGGTGGCGACGGCCGTTCACGCGCATGGCCGCGTCGGGAATGGCCGACAGCGGCCACATCGCTGCACAGGACAAACTGCGCCAGCTGGTCTCCCTCGGTGCGCAGATCTACGCGTGCGCTCCTTCACTGGACCGGTTCGGCGTCGCGGCTGCCGACCTGATGTTCGACGTCCCCCAGATCGAGTACCTGACGTTCATGGCGATCATGAAGGACGCCGACATCCAGCTGTACCCGTGACTACGGCCGGTCGGATTCCCAAGTTGTGACCTCCGGCCGCATCCTGGCCGACGGTCCCAACCCAATACTGGACCGGAGGAAGGTGCAGTGTGGAACAGACGAGTGCGACCCGCTCAGAGCTCCTGGCCCATCGGAGCCAGCTCGATCTGGCTCGACGTGGGCGTGATCTGCTCGAGGACAAACGGGACGAGCTGATGAAGGAGTTCCGCAAGGTCGCCGACATGGTGCTCTCCGGTGAAGGAGCCCTCGAACACGCCGCTGCAGCGGCCCGTCGCTCGCTCGCCGCCGCAGAGGCCTTCGACGGACCTGATGCCGTCCGGTCCGCGGCGCTGGCCGACGCGGCAGGAATCCCGCTGCAGGCCCGACCCGTCCACATCATGGGGGTTCGCATCGCAGACATCGAATATGGGCCGGTGAGGCGGTCACGGCTCGATCGCGGCTACGCCCTGTCCGCCACCAGCGCACGGATCGATGACGCCGCGGATTCGTTCGAGGCGGAACTCGAGCTCGCCCTCGAGCTGGCCGGGAAGGAACTGAGACTGCGACGTCTCGTCGAAGAGATCGCCACGACGACCCGTCGGGTGAACGCGCTGGACAACATCGTCATCCCTCGACTCGAGCGAGAGACCGTGGTGATCCAGTCCGTGCTCGACGAGCGCGAACGCCAGGACCGATTCCGCCTCAAGCGGGCGAAAGAGCAGCGGTCCCGACGGCGAGCTGCGGAGTCGTTGCTGTGACCGAGTCGAAGACCCCACTCGCCGAGATCAGATCCGCCGAGCTCGCAGCGGCGAGGTCGGTGTCCGAGGCGACCGACGCCGCCGAGGAGCGGGTCGCGGAGGCCCGGTCGGCGGCGCACGAAGCCATCGAGCAGGCGCGGGCCGACGGCCGCGTCGAAGCCGACCAGCATTTCGCAGCGGCAGTCGAGCAGGCTCAAGCAGAGGCCGCACGGATCGCCGCCGAGATCGACGACAACCTCGAACGGCTTCGAAGCCGGGTCGAGCCCCGAGTCGAAGAGCTCGCCGCGACCATGCTCGCCGAGCTGCTGCCGGAGCGGGGTGACTGATGCTGGTACCCATGACCAAGGTCCATGTGATCGGGCATCGGGAGACACTCGAGCCCATTCTCGAGGCGTTGCATCGAACCGCTGCCGTGCAGCTGATCGACGTCACCAAGGATGCCTCGGTCCCGCTCCCGCCCCTGGCCGCAGACGAGGCCCAGATGCGCCACATCGCAGACATCCGCTATCTGAAGGCACGGATCGACGGCCTGCTCGCGATGTGCTCCGAACCGCCGGCCTCGGCCGATGACGGCACTGTCGATCTCGATCGTGTTCGGGCCGACCTCGAAGAGTCGGCGCCGAAGATCGAGGCGCTGGCTCGCCAGCTCGACGAGTTGGAGGCCGAACTCGCCACCTTGCCGCGCCACCTCCAGTCACTCAAGCGGCTCGTTCCGCTCCTTCCCGAGCTCACCGAGCTCGAGGGCTACGACACCGAGGCGCTGGTCCTGGACGCCCGTCATGCGTCGGCACTGGGAGACCTCAATGCCGCCCTCGATGACCTGTTGGACGGCAACTTCGAGATCATCTCCGGCGAGGTGGATGCCGACACCGTCGGCGCCGTCATCGTGACGCCGAAGCGTGCCAAGGCCGAGATCCAGTCCCTGCTCGGCCGCCAACAGGTGAATCGGGTTCGCCTGCCCCATCGGTTCGAAGCCGTCCCGTTCCGTGACGCGATCTCGGCCATGGAGCGACGGATGATCGAACTCCCCGTCGAGATCCAGACGGTCGAGGACCGCATCGACACCGAGGTCAGACGACATACCGATTGGCCATCGGCATCTGCGCGGCTGGCCGAGCGCATCGACCAGCTCGGGGCGCTCCACCATCTGGGTGCCACGACCCACACGTACGTGCTGTCCGGGTGGGTGCCGGCTCCCCGTCTCGAGGAAGTCCGACGGGAGGTGGCCCGGGCCGGCGGTCGAGGCGCCATCGTCGAACTCGCTCCGATCGCCGAAGACGAGCAGCCGCCGGTGTTGATGGCGAATCGCTCGATGGCGCGGCCCTTCGAGTCGCTCGTGAGCCTGCTCTCGGCGCCCAGGTACGGGAGCCTCGATCCGACCACGCTCATGATGATCTTCCTTCCCCTCTTCTTCGGCATGATGCTGGGCGACATCGTCTACGGAGCCCTCCTGCTCGTCATCGCTCTGGTCGTCCGCCACAAGACCATCGTGTCGTCGCCGAGTGTCGCCCAGTTCTCGAAGATCTTCGTCCTCGCTGCGATCTGGACGATCATCTGGGGCGTCATCTTCGGCGAGTTCCTCGGCGATCTCGGACACAGGCTGTTCGGTCTCGAACCGATCTGGATCAACCGTGAAGAGGCACTCGAACCGCTGCTCATCTTCTCCATTGCGCTCGGGGCGGCTCACATCACGCTCGGCCTCGTTCTCGGCGTCTGGCTGGCAGGACGTGCGCACGACCGAAAACGGTTGGGCACCTCGGCCGGCACGCTGCTCGCCCTGGTGGGGGCGATGCTGGTCGTCGGTGTCGCCGTCGACCGGCTGCCGTCAGGCGTCATGACGCCGGCGGTTGCAGCAATCGTCGTGGGGACGGTGCTCATGATCTCGATGGAGGGGCCGATGGGCCTGCTCACCGGGCCGCTGGAGCTGATCGGGCTCGCCGGAAACATCCTCTCGTATCTCCGTATCGCCGCAATAGGCATCGCATCCGTCTATCTGGCGCGGGTCGCCAACGAGTTGGGCTCGCTCGGACCACTCTGGTTCGGGATCATCGTGGCCGGGCTCTTCCATGCGTTGAACCTCGCGCTCGGTGTGTTCAGCCCCACCATTCAGGCGCTCCGTCTGCACTACGTCGAGTTCTTCGGGAAGTTCTACGAAGGTGACGGCACTCCATTCCGTCCCTTCGGTTCAATCGAGAGAAAGGGATGACCACGATGGATGTCGGACTACTCGGAATCGGTGCGGGCCTTGCGATCGGTCTCGCGGCGTTGGCCACGGGCTACGCCCAGGCCAGAATCGGTGCCGCGGGCATCGGAGCGATCGCCGAGAAGCCCGAGCTGACGGGCCGCGTGATCCTGCTGCTCGCGTTGCCGGAGACGCTGGTCATCCTGGGCTTCGCCGTCGCAGCCATGATCATCCTCCTCCTCGGCGGCTGATGGGCGTCGAGACGATCGTCGAGGCCATCGGGTTGGAGGCCGCGGGGCAGATCGCCGCGATCGAATCCGAGTGCGATCGGACCGTTGATCGAATCGCCCAGGAGGCGAAGGGCCGAGCCGATGGCGAATGTCGGAAGTGGGCCGGCTCGCGCGACGAGGAGGCAGAGCGGAAACGAGCGGGGATCGTCAATCGTGCCCGACTCGAGGCGGACCGACGCCTGGCGGAGGTGCGCGAGGAGCTCTTTCAGCAGGCGTTGACCCACGTCGTGAGGATGCTGGGCGAGCTCACTGCCGAGCCCCGGTACGAGGCGATCTTCCGAGCGCTCTACCGGGAGGCGATCGTGATCGTGCCCGACGAGGATGCAACGGTGCTGGTCCGCCCGCAAGACCGCGGACTCGCCGAGCATCTGATCGCCGAGCGGGGCGGCGGTGGTACGGTCGATGCCACGCGCTCGTGCATCGGAGGACTCGACGTGGAGACCGCCGACGGCCGGTGCGTCAGGAACACCTTCGACAGCCGGCTCGCCCTGTCCGAGCGCGAGCTCAGACGGCTCGCCGTCGCAACCGTTCCCGAGTTCGCCGGCTCCGGGGCGAGCGCATGAGCGACTTCGACTACGGCAACACCAGACTCCGCGTGCGGGCGACTCACTGGCTCTCCGCAGACGACTACCGGCTCCTGGTCGGATCGAACGGGATCGATGCACTGTTGGGCTCACTCGCACAACGCAATTACGGGGAAGACATCGAGCGCGTGATCGGCCGGCACGGCGGGCTCAAGCGTCTCGACGAGGCGGTCCGGTGGCATCTCTCGACGCAACTGTCGGACGTCGTCTCGTTCTATTCAGGCGCCGTCGCGGATCGCTTGCGCGCCTATCTCGAGCGGTGGGACATCCGGAACGTCCGGACGATTCTCCGGAGTCTCGGACAGCGGGCGGCGGTCGGACCCGCGGCGGACATGCTGGTGGCGGCGGGCACGCTCGACGCCGCCGCGCTCGACGAGGTCGCCGGCCAGCGCGATCCCGGATCGGCGATCGACCTGTTGAGTGTGTGGCGGATTCCGTCACCGATCGTCGTGAGGCGGCTCAGGGCGGCATTGCCCCACTACTCCCAGACCGGAGACATCGAGGTGCTGGACGATGCGCTCGATGATGCATTCGGCGAGTTCGCCGAAGCTGCTGGCGTGGAGGACGACGAGGTGAGCAACCTGCTCAGACAGGAGGTCGACCGTCTCAACCTGATGTCGGCGGTCCGTCTCCGTAGCGAGCGACGCGAAACCGGACGGACGGCGACGTTTTCCCCGATCGGAGGCGGCCGAACCCCCGAGCACGCGTGGCGCGACCTGGTGGAGATCGACGACGCTGCCGCCGCGGCCGACCGCGTGATCCCGTTTCTGCCGGCACGCTGGCGTCCCCGGCTGCTGGATTGGGCCGAATCGAAGGACCTGAGAGCATTGGAGCACGGCATCGAGTCCGAGATCGCCGCTGCGGCGGTGCGGCGGTTCCGTACCGGGGACCCGCTGGGAATCGACATCCCGCTTGGCTACATCGGACAGCAGGAAGCCGAGGCGCGGAACCTCCGCTTCATCGCCAGAACCATCGTCTTCGAGTTGCCGCGCGACGAGGCGATGGACAACCTGATCGGGGTGAGATGACGACCAGCGATGCTCGACTCGTCGTGATCTCCCCGGAGGAGCTCCTCGCGGGCTTCCGGCTGGCGGGTGTGGATGTCGAGGTGGCCGAGGACGGGGCAGGAGCCGAGGCTGTGCTGCGTGACCTGCTGCGTCAGGGAGAGCGGGGAGTGATCGCGGTCTACGCCCCGTTCTTCGCCGACATCGACGAGGACCTCCAACGGCGCCTGCGCGCCTCGGTCTCTCCGGTCGTCGTCGAGCTTCCGACAGGGATCGGCACCGAGCCCGATCACGTCCGGCGGACCCGTCTTGCCAATCGGCTGCAACGGGCGATCGGCTATCACATCACCTTCGGGGACGACGAATCATGAAACGCGACGAGTCGGTCGACGATCGGGACTCAGGGGTCGTTCAGCGGGTGGCCGGCCCCGTCGTGGTGGCGACCGGGCTCGACCGTGTCCGCCTGTACAACGTCGTTCGGGTCGGCCGCCGCCGGCTGATCGGTGAAGTCATCCGACTCAGCGGCGACACGGCCGTGATCCAGGTCTACGAGTCGACAGGTGGCCTTCAGGTCGGGAGCACGGTCATCGATACGGGCGCGCCGTTGGTCGTCGAGCTCGGCCCGGGACTGGTGGGCCAGGTCTTCGATGGGGTGCAGCGACCGCTCCGCCGGTTGGCTGCCGACGAGGACAGCGAATACGGCAGGCCATTCCTGCGTCGGGGGACCGACATGCCGGCCCTCGAGGACGTCGAGTGGGACGTCGAGATAACCGTGTCGGTCGGCGATCGGGTCGCTGCCGGTGACGTCATCGCCACCGTCCAGGAGACACTGGCGATCGAACACCGGGTGCTTCTCCCCAAGGGCCGTGACGGCACGGTGACCGAGATCGCAGACGGCCCCGTGAAGACGAGCGGAACGGTGATCTGGGTCGACGACGAACCGGTCGGGTTGACGACGGTCTGGCCGGTCCGCGTGCGGCGCGATGTCGCCACCCGTCTCGACCCCGACACGCCCCTGGTGACCGGTCAGCGGGTGGTCGATGTCCTGTACCCGGTCGCCCGCGGTGGGAGTGCGGCGATCCCGGGCGGATTCGGGACCGGCAAGACCGTCCACGAGCAGACGCTGGCGAAATGGTCCGATGCCGATGTGATCGTCTACGTCGGATGTGGGGAACGCGGCAACGAGATGGCCGAAGTCCTCGAGGAGTTTCCGACGCTCGTCGATCCCCGCACCGGAGCGTCGCTGATGGACCGCACGATCCTGATCGCCAACACGTCGAACATGCCGGTGGCAGCCCGGGAAGCGAGCATCTACACCGCCATCACGATCGCCGAGTACTACCGCGATCAGGGATACGACGTCGCGGTCATGGCCGACTCGACGAGCCGGTGGGGAGAGGCCCTGCGGGAGGTCTCGAGCCGACTCGAGGAGATGCCGGGTGAAGAGGGGTATCCGGCCTACCTGCCGTCCCGATTGGCCGAGTTCTACGAGCGGTCGGGCGCCGCAGAGACCCTCGGATCGCCGACACGTCAGGGGTCCGTCACGGTGATCGGCGCGGTGTCACCCCCGGGTGGCGATTTCTCCGAGCCCGTGACCCAGTACAGCCTTCGCCTGGCGGGGACGTTCTGGGCGCTCGACCCCGATCTGGCGCGCCGACGCCACTACCCGGCGATCCACTGGAATCGGAGCTACAGCCTCTACCAACTGGACGAGTGGTTCGACGAGCAGGTGGATCGGGACTGGTCCCGGAACCGCGCCTGGGCCCTCGAACTGCTCGGTCGCGAGGACGAGCTGCAGAGCATCGTCCGGCTGCTCGGTGCCGACTCGCTCGCCCCCGTCGAGCGGGTGACCTTCCACACCGGCCGGATCATCCGGGAGGACTTCCTCCAGCAGTCGGCCTTCGACGAAGTCGATGCCTACTGCCCGCTCTTGAAGCAGTTCTGGATGCTGGCGGTCATCCGGCACGCCCATGAGCGCCTCACCGAGATGGCGGCTGCCGAGGACGCCGATCCCGAGCAGTTGATCGCCTCTCCCGCCCTGGGCGAACTGGGCCGCATGAAATACTGGGATCCCGAGTCCGTCGAGCAACGGGCCAAGGACCTGATCGAGCGGCTCACGAGGGAGGTCGGTGCGAAGTGACCAACCGGGGACTCAGGACGATCGAGCTGAAGACGGTGACCTACGTATCCGGGCCGCTGCTGTTCATCAACCAGGCGTCGGGGGTGCACGCCGAGGAGGTCGTCGAGGTCGTCACGCCCGATGGCGAGATCCGGAGGGGGCAGGTGCTGGAGGTCGACGGCGAGCGTGCGGTGATCGAGGTCTACTCCGGGACTCGAGGGCTGGATCTCGCCAGCACCCGGGTGCGGCTCGGCGGTGACAGCGCCCGGATCGGGGTCGGCACCGGCCTGCTCGGGCGGATCTTCGACGGGTCGGGCTCGCCGGCGGACGGTGGCCCGCCACCGATGCCGGAGCAGTTCTGGGACGTCAACGGCCTCCCCATCAACCCGGCGGCGAGGAGATACCCGACCGAGTTCATCGAGACCGGCATCTCGACGATCGACGGCCTCAACACGCTGGTGCGCGGTCAGAAGCTTCCGATCTTCTCCGGCTTCGGCCTCCCGGCGGGGGAGCTCGCCGCCGACATCGCAACGCACGCCCGTGTGGTCGGGGCAGAGGAGGACGAATTCGTGGTCGTCTTCGCTGCGATGGGGACCACCGCCCGGGAGGCGAGCTTCTTCCGCAAGCGTCTCGAGGAGGGAGGGCGGCTCAACCAGACGGTGCTGTTCCTCAATCTCGCCGACGACCCGACGATCGAGCGCCTCCTGACGCCCCGTCTTGCGCTCACCACGGCCGAGTTCCTCGCATTCGAACACGGCATGCACGTCCTGGTGATCCTCACCGACATGACCAACTACTGCGAGGCGCTGCGTGAGGTCGCCACGGCCCGAGAGGAGGTCCCGAGCCGGAGAGGGTTCCCGGGGTACATGTACACGGACCTGGCGTCGATCTTCGAGCGCGCGGGCCGGCTCCACGACCACGAGGGCTCGGTGACTCAACTGATCATCCTGTCGATGCCCGACGACGACATCACGCATCCGATCCCGGACCTGTCCGGCTACATCACCGAGGGCCAGATCGTGCTCTCCCGTGACCTCCACCGTCGCGACGTGTTCCCGCCGGTCGACGTGCTCCCGAGCCTGAGCCGATTGATGAATGCGGGTATCGGAGCAGGGAAGACGCGTGAGGATCACCGGCCGCTGGCCGATCAGCTGTACTCGCTCTATGCCCAGGGGCGGGACCTCCGTCGACTCATCGCGGTCGTCGGGGAAGGCAGTCTGAGCGAATCCGACCGGCGGATCCTCGACTTCGCGGATGCCTTCGAGCGCGGGTTCGTCAATCAGTCGGAGCGGAGGTCGCTGGCAGACACGCTGGACATCGCGTGGACGCTCCTCGAAGGGTTCCCCGACGACGACCTCAAACGCATTCCGCCCGGGATGCTGGAACGTCGTCGGGCCGACCGCTGAACCTTGCCGGCGTCGACTGCTCAGAGGAGGATGTTGGCGACGACGAGGAAGCCTCCGAAGCCGACGACGTCGGTGATCAGGGTCAGGAAGATGCTCGAGGCCAGCGCCGGATCGAGACCGATGCGGCGCATCCCGAGCGGGATCAGCGTCCCGGATGTAGAGGCGATCAGCAGGTTTGCCAGCGCCGCGATCGCCACAACCGTTGCGATCTGAGCACTCGACGCCTGGGAGGTCGCGAAGACTCCGAGACCCAGCAGGGTCATCGTGACCACGGCGGCGAACACCGCGAGCGCCAGGCCGTTGAACAGCCCGATGGTCGCCTGGCGCGCCACGATCTCCCGGCTGCGGCCAGAGGGAATCGAGTCGGTGGCGAGCCCCCGAATCACGACTGCCAGGCTCTGTGCTCCGCCGTTGCCGCCCAGCAGGGCGACCACCGGCATGAGGGCTGCGAGCACGGGCTCTCTGGAGATGAGCCCGGTCTGGGATTCGATCACGAATGCGACCGTCAGGGCCAGGAGGAGGTTCAGTCCCAGCCACGGCAGTCTGACGCGGACCGATCGGCCGACCTCGGTGTAGACGGTCTCTTCGGCGCCGGCGCCGACGGAGGTGGCGAAGTCCTCGGACGCCTCGGCCTGGACGGTTTCGAGGACCGACTCGTGGGTCACCATCCCGAGCAGTCGACCCTGGCTGGTCACCACCGGGATCCCGAAGAGGTTGTACCGCTGGGTCAGCTCGGCGACGACCTCGCGGTCGGTCTCGGTCTGAACCGAGATCGGGTTGTGGATCATCACTTCTTCGAGCCCGACCCCCGGGCGATTGAACACCAGGTCACGGAACGACAGCACGCCGACGAGTCGCTGCGCTTCGTCGATGATGTAGACGTACGAGAGGTCCTCGAGCTCTTCGTGCAACTGCCGGAGTCGCTCGATCGCCTCGCCCGCAGTCATCCCGACCGGGAGCGCTGCGATGTCGGTGGTCATCAGACCGCCCGCACTGTCCGGGGCGAAGGTGAGCAGGTCCCGGATCTCGTCGGCCGACTCGTCGTCGACCAACTCGAGCAGCGAGTTGATCTCGTCTCGTTCGAGCTGCTCGAGGATGTCGACCGCCTCCTCGGGCGGCATCTCGGCGAGGATCTCTGCGGCGGTGGCGGGCTCGAGTTCGAGCAGGATGTCGGCGGCGAGATCGTCTCTCAGCTCTTCTAGCACCTCGGCGGCGTCGTCGACGGACAGCTCGGTGACCAGCTCCCCGGCTGCCGCTTCGCTGATCGCTTCGAGGATGTCGGCGGCGTCGCCCGGCGTAGCGCCGGCAATGGCAGCCCAGTCGGCGCCGTGTTCTTCCAGGTACTCCTCGACCTCGTCGGGTTCGCGTCGAGCGCGCAAACGCAACTGGCGGGCGAGTTCCCTCGGTCGTAGGAGCCTTCGTCGCATCATGGCCTCCGTTCGGCGCTCACGATAGGACGCGAACGATGTGCTCCAGCCGTTCGGTCAGCCGCGGAAGGGAGCGATCTTCTGGATCTTGACGGTGAAGGTGCCGGCTGGGGCGTCGTAACTGACCTCGTCGCCGACACGTGCGCCGAGCAGAGCCGAGCCGAGAGGGCCCGAGGGCGACGCGAGCAGCACCCCCGGCTGTTTGTTCTCTGGGAGGAGCGACGAAGAACTCGACTGCGTCGCCGTCGTCGTCGAGCACCGTGACGAGGCTGCCGACGACCACCTCGTCGCTGTCCTCGACCTCGCGTACCTCGGAGTTGTTGAGGATGTGGGTGATCTGGCGGATCCGGGCCTCCATGAGGCCCTGGTCGTTCTTGGCAGCGTCGTAGTCGGCGTTCTCGCGCAGGTCACCCATTTCGCGGGCCTCCTGGATCCGGGCCTCGATTTCGGCGCGACCGTTGGTCGTCAGCTCTTCGAGTTCGGCGTCGAGCTTGGCCTTGGCTTCGGGTGTGAGAAAGGTCTGTTCGGTCATGGTGATCAATCCGTGGGGTGGAGTTCTCAAGCGTACCGCCCCTGAGATCCTTGTTGGATTCAACGAAGGGTGATGATTCCCGCACCGTCGTCGGCCACGGTTCCGATCAGCCAGGCGTCGGAGCCCCGGGCGGTGAGCTCCGAGATCAGATCGTCGGAGGTGGCTTCGGAGACGCTGATCAGCAGTCCGCCGGAGGTCTGGGCATCCGCGATGAGGCGTCGGATGTCGTGGTCGGCCTCGCCCCGCACGTGGGGATCGATCGATGCCAGGTTGCGGGCTGAGCCCCCCGGATAATGACCGGCGGCGAGCAGATCCCTGACGCCCTCGAACACCGGGAGTGCTTCAACGTCGATCACCGCGGACAGCCCGGATCCGGTGAGCATCTCTCTGAGATGGCCCCCGAGTCCGAAGCCGGTGACGTCCGTCGCTGCGTTCACCCCGACGGCGACCATTGCGGCAGCGGCACCGGCGTTCAGGGAGGCCATCGATGCGGTGACCGTGGCGCGCAGGTGTTCGGGGCACCGTCCCGCCTTGATCGCCGTCGCCGCGATACCGGTGCCCAACGGTTTCGTGATCACGAGCCGATCTCCGGGCCTGGCTCCTGCATTGGTCACGATCCGGTCGGGATGGACCGTTCCGGTCACTGCGAAGCCGTACTTCGGTTCCCGGTCGTCGATGGAATGCCCACCGATGATCACGCATCCGGCTTCGACCATCACGTCCGCTCCGCCGCGCACGACGTCGCCCAACAACTCGAAGGGCAGCTGGTCGCGTGGCCAACCGAGCAACTGCAGCGCCGTGAGCGGTCGTGCTCCCATCGCATAGACATCCGACAGGGCATTCGCCGCCGTGATGCGCCCCCAGTCGTAGGCATCGTCGACGATCGGTGTGAAGAAATCGACGGTCTGCACGAGCGCCTGATCGGGCGCGATGCGAAAGACGCCGGCGTCGTCGGAGGTCGACGTGCCCACCAGGAGATCCGGGTGGCTGGATGCTGGATGGTTGTGCAACGGCGTCAGGACCTGCGCCAGCTCGGACGGGCCGAGCTTGCAGGCTCAACCGGCCCCGTGGCTGTACTTCGTGAGCTGGATCATCGATGCCGAACGCTAGCGCTGTGACATGATTGTTCGGAGGCGGAGCTGACAGCGGCGAGATGGCGTTGGGATGCGTGCGGAGTAGCGTCGCAGTGATGGAACCGACAGAACGGCTCGACGCCATTGCGGGCGCGCTGTCCATCCCGACGATGAAGCGCCACATCGTGCTCTGCGCCGATCAGACCACGCCCCGATGTGCCCCGGCCGAGGACACGACGGCGGTCTGGCGGCACCTGAAGACGAGGCTGAAATCGCTCGGTGTCACGTCTGCTCCGCCGACCTGGTACGGCCAGTCCGCCCTCCAGGCGACGCCGGTCCCACCGGGCGGAGGAACCGTCCTCCGGACGAAGGCCGACTGCCTCCGGATCTGCGAGATGGGCCCGATTGCGGTGGTCTATCCCGACGGCGTGTGGTACCACTCCGTGACCATCGAGGTCATCGACCGGATCATCGACGAGCATCTCGTCGGGGGAACACCTGTCGCCGAGTACGTCTTCGCCCGCTCCGGGAGTGCGTCGTGATCGCGGCGACTCGCCAGATGGTTGCTCGGCTTCGTTGCCGCATGGCGGGTGTTCGGTCCAATCATCACCCCGAGATTCCCGGCCCCTCAGGAGCACCCGTGGAAGATCCCCGCTCGGACGGTGTTCGTCGGCGATCTCGAGTTCCTCGTCCGTCAGGTGGGCGACCCGTCGAAGCCGGACCTCGTGCTCATCCACGGATTGGGCGGGGCATCACTCACCGAGTGGCACGAGATCGGCCCGTTGCTGGTCGACGACTTCAGGCTCACGATCGTGGAGAACCGCAACCACGGCCTGTCGCCGCGGGTGACGAGCAGGTACCGCATCGAGGACACGGCCGACGATGTCGCCGGTGTCATGTCGGCGGTCGGGGTCGACCGGGCGCACGTGGTCGGCTACTCGATGGGTGGAACGGTGGCTCAGGCACTCGCTCATCAGCACCCCGACAACGTCGATCGGCTTGCGCTCGTTGCAACGGTGGCGGCGCATCCGCCTCTGTGGAAATGGTCGCGCGTGGCGGGTGCCATCGTGATCAGGGCCTGGGAGCGGGTCACCGGAACAGGGACCCCGGAGGTCCGTGCCGGCTACCTCCTGGCTACAGGAGCCGTGGATCGGAAGTACGCGAGGTTCATGTGGGAGCAGACCCAGCGGCGCGACCCGGACGGTGGAGCGGCAGCGAGCATGGCGCTGTTCCGCTTCGACAGCAGATCGTGGTTGTCACAACTCGACATCCCCACGCTCGTCATGATCCCGACCCGTGACCAACTGCTCCCTTCGAAGTGGCAGCGGGACATGGCTGCCCGCCTGCCCGACGCCACCGTCGTGACCATCGACCGGGCTTTCCACGAGGTCGTGTGGACCCACCCGGAGTTCATTGCAGACCGATTGCGGGAGTTCTTCTCGACAGATGACAGATGACAGGTTTCAGGTGTGACGTGGAACTTGGGACTTGGCGGAAGCCGTCCGTTCCGGACTCGTCGCTCAATCCGGCTCGCGCCTGCGGGTGATCGTCGGGTTTGAATGTGCTGCGCTGCGGGCGACGCGAGCGTCGCCCCTACACCTCGGCGTGTGGCGCGTGGCGTGTGGCGTGTGGTCGGCGCGCCTGCGGGTGATCGTCGGGTTTGAATGTGCTGCGCTGCGGGCGACGCGAGCGTCGCCCCTACACCTCGGCGTGTGGCGCATGGCGTGTGGCGTGTGGTCGGCGCGCCTGCGGGTGATCGTCGGGTTTGAATGTGCTGCGCTGCGAGCGTCGCCGCTACACCTCGGCGTGTGGCGCATGGCGGATGGCGCATGACGCATGACGTGGGAAACGCGGCGCAAGCCCCGGCCGACCGGCGTCTGTTCTGGACTCGTTGCTCACTGCGCCTCCGGCGCATGCGTCCAGAAGTCGGCCGGCATCGACTATGCGTTGTCGATGATGATCTTTCCGATGACGCCGACGATGGCGATGACGAGCAGGACCTTGAGTGCCTTCTTCATGCTTCGAATCTAGCGCCCGATCGGTAGGGCGGCGGGTTGCGATACCATCGGACGCGTGATGATCGTGTTTGCCCATGGTTCTGGCATCGACGACGTGCTGTGGTTCCTGATCCCGGTCGTGCTGGCGCTCTTCGTCTTGAAACGAGCCGAGCGACGCGCTGCGAAATCGAGACCGGAGCCCGATTCGGTCGAGACTGCGCCATCACGGCCTCCGGAGCAGTAGGGGCGTCTTCGCGCCGCTATCCTCGTGCCCGATGAGTGATCTTGCTGCTGCCGCTGCCGCGCTTGGCATTCCCGAAGAGCTGACCTCGAGGTCGGCGACCGCCCGGGCCGCTGCCAGCGGAACCTCGACGGACGAGGTTCTCGCCGCCTGGGCCGGTGGAGGATCGGTTGCAGCTGCAGCTCCGCCCCCTCCCACCGCCGATGTGAGCCCCGAGCCGCAAGCCGAGCCCGAGGCTCCAGCACCCGGGCCGGCACCGACCGCCCCGGCACCGGCGGCTCCGGCACCCGAGCCGCAGCCGGCACCCGAGCTCGCGCCGGTCGCCGTCATGGTCGAGACCGCCGAGCCGGTCGAGGCCGCCCCACTGGGTGACCGCATTCGCACGGCAGGTCGCGTGGGCGCAGGACTCGGATTCGTCACGGCGGTCCTCGTTGCCCTGTTCTCGAGCTCGTGGCTGCTGCCCCGGAGCGGTGCCTCGGAGGTCGAAGGAGGCTTCGATACGGTTCTCGAGGTGATCTCGGGCTGGGTGATCACCGGATCGGCGCTGATCGGCATCGCAGTCGGCCTCGCCGTCGCCGCCACCACCCGAGTTGTCGCCGGTCTCGCCTCGCCCGGCATGAGATTGGTGAGTTCATCGTTCGTCTCGGGTCTGATCGGCGCCACGGCCGGCGGTCTGTTCGGCGCGGCCATCGGAGCGCTCGTGGTCGGCTCCGGTGCAGCGAGCGATCTCGACCCGGCAATCCAAGTGGTTCCGGTGTTTCCGGCGTTGTTGTCGCTGCTCTTCGGCTGGACCGCCGGCGGCTGGGCGATCGCAGCGCTGGTGCAGTCCCTCGGAGTGCCTGCCGGAGTCGACGAGCTGGAGTCCGAGGAGACGGGTGTCGTCAAGCGTCGCCTCACGAACGCCTTCGGGATCCCTGCTCTCGCCGCCGTGACGCTGCTCCTGATCATCGTGCCGATGGCGTTCATCTTCATCCAGTTCCCGTCGTTCGCCCCGCTGATCGCCGGGATCATCTCGATCGGGATTCTCGGCTTCGCCAGCCTGGCGGCGTCGCGTCCGGGAATGCGCATCACCACCGGCGAGTTCATCGCAGCCGTCGCCGGCGTCGGCGTCGTCGTGTTGATCCTCGTGTCCGTCCTGTTGGTCCAGGGTGGCGGGCATGGCGAAGAGGAAGGCGAGGATCACGGCGTCGAGGAAACCGGGGAGCCCGAAGCCGGTGTACTCGTCCACCTCACCTGACCCGTCGGGTCCCACCGTGTCCATCGACGCCGATCTCAGCCCGATTCTGGCGGCTGCGCTCCTCCAGTCCACGACGTCCTCGTGCATCACCGACGCTCAACTCGAACTGCCCGGACCCACCATCGTCTTCGTGAACGACGCCTACTGCGCGCTCATGGACGCGACGCGGGAGGACGTCATCGGGAAGACCCCGCGCATCATGCAGGGGCCGCTCACCGACCGTGCCGTTCTCGATCGATTGAAGGAGACGTTGCTGGCCGGCGAATCCTTCGAGGGAGAGACGGTGAACTACCGCTCGGATGGCCGACCGTTCATCAATCAGTGGCGTATCGATCCGATCCGCAACCCAAGCGGCACGATCACCCACTTCGCAGCGGCACAACAGGACGTCACGTCTCTGAGAACGTTCGAGGCCGCGAGCATGGCGAGCCGGGTCATCGACCAGGCCAGCCGAGCCGCGCTGGCCGTGACAGACCAACCCGAAGCTGCGCTCACCTACCTCGCCACCGGGATCCTCGAGGCAACCGACCTCGTGCTGTTCGGCTACGGCGCAGTGCACGTCACGATCTCACACCCGTTCGGCCGGGACACCGTGGCGGGACAGCGGGTGACTCCGACTCGTACCCTCGAGCTCGCCATCGACACGCCGACCATCGGCGGCCAGATCGACTTCGAACTCAGCGAGGCACAGGCCGATCTGGTCGACGAGGCGGCGCTTGAGGTGCTCGAGGTGAGGTCCTCCGCTGCGATCACGATGATCATCGCCGCGATCGTCGACCGCCAGATGGTCGCCGAGTTCGAGCGACAACTCGGAACCGTCTCCGAGACCGCCGATGGCTACCGGATCGCCGTCCGGCATGAGCCCAGCTTCGACTCGATGGAGATCTCCGGAGACTGGTTGGACGTGGTCGAGGGCCCTTCGGGGACGACCTTCGTGATCGGCGACGTCGCCGGCCACGGGGTCGAGGCTGTCGTCGGGATGGCGAGGCTACGGTCCGCAGTCGAACTCGCCTTCGCCGCCGGCCGCCCGATGGGCGACGCCATCCTCGAGCTCAACCGCTTCTGTTTCAACCACGGCATCTTCTCGACGCTGTTGGTGACACGCCCGTCCGAGCATGGGTTCGAGATCGTGTCCGCGGGACATCTCCCCCCGGTGCTCGTGGCGCATGGTTCTGCCGAGTTCGTCGACATCTCTCCCGGCCCGGCGCTCGGCTCGGTTCCGAGCGTCGACTATCCGGTTTCGAGTGTGGAGGCCGCCCCGGGAGCGGTGCTCGCGATGTTCACCGACGGGCTGGTCGAGAGCCGCAGCGAGTCGATCGACGTCGGACTCGAGGAGATTCGGCGTCTGCTCTCGTCCGGCGACGGCACCGATCTGGAGCTGCTCGCCGATGTGGTGATGGGAATCGAACGAGATCTGTCCCTGCCAGACGACACATCACTCATGCTGATCGAGGTCACTCGGCGTCACTGACCCGCATCGCCAGTAGGTCTCCGTCGACGCGCTCGTACTCGACCGCGATCGGTTCGCCTGTGCGGAGATGGTCTCGGAGATGTGGGAGCGGGAAGGCGAAGTCGCCGTCAGGCGCAGGCTCGAACACGAACCGGTCGCCATCGGACAGGACCTCGAACGATCGGACGGACGTGAGGTCTCCTTCGACGGAGACCACGATCCCGGTGAGTTGACCGGAGTCGGATGGCAGAAGGGCAGCAACGACCGCAGCGACGACGACGGCGCCGATCAGGACCGTACGAGCGAGCGTTCGATCTCTTCCCATTCCCGTTCCTGGTCGATCCACCGGAACCAGATCACGGCGATCAGGCCGAGCAGGTAGAAGGCGCCGGCGAGCTTCATGATGATGCCTGCCATCGTCTGGTCCTGCACCGCCGTCAGGCCCCACGTCAACCCAAGGTCGCCGTACGTGGGGTAGAGCTGGGTGTCGGAGAACGTCAGGAACGACGCCGGCACGGTCGGGATGATCGTGCAGAGGAAGAGGTAGAGCATCTTCATCGGTGGCTGCATGGTCGGGATCGCTTCGGTCGGGCTGAAGAGCGGTAGCCACAGCATGATGGCCGTGGTGAAGAAGGCCAGATGGATGAGGAAGTGCGCCCACTCGTTGGTGTTCTGCCACGTGATGGCCTCGGGCCAGTGAACCGCCACGATTGCGATGTTGAAGGCGAAGAACCCTGCGACCGGCGTGGCTACAGGCCGGAGCACACGGGCCACCGATTCGCGACCCAGCACGTAGTCGCCCATCCAGCGGGGGACGCCGACCAGCAGCAGCGGTGGCACCAGATAGCCCAACATCAGGTGCTCGACCATGTGGAACGTGAACAGCACCTCTTCGGCGATGTCGTGGATCGGCCAGCCCGCAGCGATCACGATCAGCGCCACTCCGGAGTACCAGGCAGTTCGCTGTCTCGTGGTGGCCGGTTCGGCCGTCGGGGCGACGAGCGGACGCAGCCGCGTTTCCAGCCACCACCAGCCGAACGCGAGGATCGCCACCAGGGCGAGGACGTCTGCGTGGAGATGGAAGTCGGGGATCATCTCAGTTCAGCAGTGCGGAGCCGGCGAAGATCGCAAGCACGATGCCGTACAGGATCATGGCGAGCACGAAGCCGATGCTGAAGAACTTCGACAGGAACGAGTTCTCGAATCGGAGGTGCATGAACCAGCCGACGACGGCGATGAACTTGATGGTCGAGAGCCCCACGAGGAGTGGGCCGTCCCAGCCGTTCATGTCCACGCTTTCGTCGACGTAGAAGAGCGCCACCTCGATGGCGGTCAGGACTGCCAAGAAGATGGCGATCTTGACGTAGTCCCCGGTGGACGGGTGTTCGGCGTGCGCGGTCTCGTTCATCAGGCGGCTCCGAGCAGATAGACGATCGTGAAGATGACGATCCAGATGATGTCGACGAAGTGCCAGTACAGGCCGACGAGCTCGAGGTTCATGCCGTGGTGTTCGGACAGACCACCCTGCCTGCGGGCGATTCCGAACAGCGACAGCAGCATCAGGATCCCGATTCCCACGTGGGCACCGTGGAACCCGGTCAGCATGTAGAACGCCGACGCGGCCGGGATTGCTCGTGAGCGTCATGTCCTTCACCGTGACGAACTCGTAGAACTCGAACACCTGACCGCCGAGGAACACCGAGCCGAGCAGTGCCGTCGCCATCAGCCAGGTCTTCGTGCCGTTCTGGTCACCCGTTGAGAGCGCATGGTGGGCGAGCACCATGGTCAGCGAACTCATCAGCAGGACGAAGCTGGAGATGGACGTGAACGGGATGTCGTAGATGTCGCGGGGGACGACGCTGTCGAAGTCCCGGTTCCCGTAGAGCAGATAGTTCGAGATGAACGCCCCGAAGAACAGGAACTCCGAGCTGAGGAACACCCACATGCCCAGCTTCCGGTTGTCGATCCCGGTCGACTCGTGGACCACGTGGTGGTCGTCGGCGGCATGGTGGTCGGGAGCGCCGGCTCCCTCTTCGATCTCGAAGGTGTCGGCCATCAGCTGGCTCCCGCCCCGACGAGCTCGCCGCCTTGTCCGTCACCGTGCTCGTCGTGGTCCTCGGGCTCTTCGAGCGGCTCGATGCCCCACCCGATGAGCGCGCCGATCGTGATCAGCGGTCCGATCACCAACAGGGCCTTGCCGATGATGCTGGTGTGGTAGATGATCCCGTAGGCGATCAGCGGGAGGCCCATCGCCATGATGAACGGGAAGTACGACGGCGCCGGGAGGTGGATCGCCGACTTCGGGTTTCGACCGTCGTGGTCGAGCCGTTCGATCAACTCGTCGGCATCCTCCTTGCGGACCGGTCGGCCCTCCTCGTCCTCGCGGTACTTCTGATGCCAGAAGTCGTCGAGGCTGTGGATCACCGGCGGCGTGGCGTAGTTGTACACCGGAGTCGGGTTGGGGATGGTCCACTCGATCGTCCTGGCGTCCCACGGGTCGAGACCGGACGGCTCACCCTTCCGCTTCGAGTAGATCCAGTTGACGATGAAGACGGCGACACCGAGTGCGATCGTGAAGGCGCCGATGGTCACCGCCAGATTCCAGGGGCCGAGGCCGGTCTCGGGGGCGTAGCGCCACGTCCGCCGGACCATGCCCTGCAGTCCCAGCCAGTGCATCGGGGCGAAGGTGAGGTTGAAGCCGATGAACTGGATCCAGAAGTGCGCCTTGCCGAGCTTCTCGTTCATCAGCCGGCCCGTGATCTTCGGGAACCAGTAGTAGATGCCCGAGAACAGGCCGAAGATGGCGCCGCCGAACAGCACGTAGTGGAAGTGGCCGACGATGTAGTAGGTGTCCGTCTGCTGCCAGTCTGAGGGGACGATCGAGTGGGTGACGCCCGACAGTCCGCCGATCACGAACATCGCGACGAAGCCGATGCTGAAGAGCATGGCGGTGTTGAATCTCAATCTGCCGCCCCACATGGTGCCCATCCAGTTGAAGATCTTGATCCCGGTCGGCACGGCGATGGTCATCGTGGCGAGTCCGAAGGCGGCCTGAGCGACGGGTGTGATCCCCGAGGAGAACATGTGGTGCGCCCACACGCCGAAGCCGAGGAAGCCGATCGCTGCACCGGCGAACACGACCGCCGCGTAGCCGAAGAGCGGCTTGCGGCTGTTGGTCGGCAGGACCTCCGAGACGATGCCCATGGCAGGGAGGATGAGGATGTAGACCTCCGGATGGCCGAACAGCCAGAAGAGGTGCTGCCAGAGGACTGGATCGCCGCCACCGACCGCCTGGAAGAACAACGTGCCGAACGCCCGATCGAAGGTCGCCATGAAGAGCGCCACGGCGATGATGGGCAGTGAGAACAGGAGCAGGAACGCCACGACGAGCGTCATCCACACGAAGACCGGCATTCGCAGCAGGCGCATCCCCTCGGCGCGCATGTTGAAGATGGTCACGATGAAGTTGATCGACGAGATCAGTGAGGCGACACCGAGGATCTGGAGTCCCAGCAGCGCAAAGTCGATGGCCGCCCCAGGGGAGTACTCCGGTCCGGCGTTCGGCTGGTAGAGGAACCATCCACCGTCCGGCAGTCCGCCGAGCAGCGTCTCGTCGGCCGGATCGATGTTGCCGGAGACGACGACGCCCGAGCTGTCCTCGATGCCCACCGGCGGCGTGACCTCTCCGAAGAAGATCACCGAGTACAGGAAGATGCCACCGAAGATGAAGATCCACCAGGACAGGGCGTTCATCCGGGGGAAGGCCACGTCGCGTGCGCCGATCATGAGCGGGAGCAGGTAGTTGAAGAACGCCGCCGAGGCCGGCATCACGAACAGGAAGACCATGGTGACCCCATGCGTCGTGAACATGGCGTTGTACTCCGCTGCGGTCAGAAAGTCACCGTTCGGTCCGGCCAGTTGGAGACGGAGCAGAAGCGCTTCGAGGCCACCGACGATGAAGAAGAAGAAGGCGGCGTACCCGTACATGATCCCGATCTTCTTGTGATCGGTGGTCGTGATCCACGACCAGAATCCCTCGGTCGCGCGGGGACGGCGGAAGATCGTCGACGCCGGACGGGATGCTGTCGTGGTCATGTTCCTGCCTTCACGGGTTGGATACCTTCCATCATTTGAGCGTTGCGAGCCATGCGGTCAGATTGTCGATATCGTCCTGGTTGAGACCCAGGTTCGGCATGAACGAGCCCGGCTTCACCTCTGGAGGGTTCGCCAGCCACTGTTCGAGGGCGTCGTCGTAGCTGAGCCCCTCGTAGGGGAGGTAGGCGCCGGCGAACACGTTCCGGCTGGCGAAGTGGGTGAGGTTCGGGCCACGGAACAGATCATCGGTGCGAATGTTCGTGAACTCCGAGTCCTCGCCGTAGTCGACGGTGTGACAGCTGGTGCAGAGGTTCCGAAGAGGAGGAGGCCTTCGTAGGCCGGAGTCCCTTCGGCCGGCACCGATGGCAACCGCCTGCTGCTCGGAGACCCACGCATCCCAGTCGGCCGGGCTCAGCGCCTGTGCCCGTGCGCGCATCAGCGAGTGGGACAGGCCGCAGAACTCGGCGCAATGGCCCCAGTACTCGCCGGGCTCGTCGGCCTGGAGACGTAGCGTGGTCTCCTGCCCCGGGATGAGATAGCGCTTGCCGTTCAGCGCAGGTATCCAGAAGTTGTGCATCACGTCGTCGGACGTCATCACGGCGCAGACCTCCTGGTCTGCAGGCATGACCATGACGTTCGCCGTCTCGATGCCCAAGTCGGGGTAGTCGAACTCGAACCACCACTGATGGCCGATGATCTCCACGGTCATGGCGTCGTCGCCGCACTCCGTCAGGTCGAACACCGTGCTCACCGTCGGAACGGCGATCGCAGCGAGGATCAGCGCCGGGATCACGGTCCAGGTGATCTCCAGCTTGGTGTTCCCGTGGATCTGCTTCGGCTCCTTGCGGCCCGGTCGATCCCGGAAGGCGATGATCGAGAACAGGATGCCGCCCTGGACGATGACGAAGATGGCGACGGCCACCCAGAAGACCGGCCAGAAGAGATTGTCGATCTGCTCGGCGAATGGGCCTCGGGGTTCGACTGCGCTGAGCGGGGCGTCCTCGATCTCGATCAGCGAGCAGGACGACAGCACCAGGGCGAACAGTGAGGCGCCGATCGCTCCACTCCAGCGTCCTGACCAGGGGAAACGTCTCATCCGAGGGGGCTTTGGCATGGCCGCAAGTGTAGGAATTGAGCGTTGGTTCACCAACCCATGTTTTGGGTCTTGTTTGCGGACCTTATTCGACGTGCGATCTGCGCTGTGCGATCTGCTCTGTACGATCGGCGCCGAGCGATCAGCGCCGTGCGATGTGGTGCTCGACGTGGCAGAGAACGCTTCCCCGCACGCCGACCTGCACAACGTGCAACGTGCAACGTGCAACCGCTACCCCACCTCGTCCAGTGCTGCACCGAGCTCTTCGGGCGAGACCGCACCCTCGAATCGGGCGCTGGCGATCCCGTCGGCGTCCACGACATAGACCCACGGTTCGGAAGGGAGGCCCCACTCGATCACCGCCGGCACCTCGATCAACCGTCCCTCTCCCTCGGAGTCGACGTTCTCGTAGATCTCGACGTGCACCACATCGAACCCGGTCCTGGTTCCGACGGCCTCCTTCACGATCTCCATGGTCGGACCGCACACGGCCGTCTGGCAGAACGCCGGGGTGGCGAACACGATCAGCGCAGGGCTCCCGTTGGAGACGGCCTCGGCGACGGTCATCTCGTAGAAGCCCGGCTCCGGATCTGGATCCGTCGTGATCGACTCGAGTTCGAATTCGGGCGACGTCCTCGTTTCCGATGCGGGAACCGGCTCGCCGACCTCGGGGATCGGGATGTCGGCATTGACCGAGAAGGCCGTCTCACCAGTGGTGCCCCGCGGGCTCGTGATCGTCGCGGTCCACGGGCCGGCTTCACCGAAATCGGGTCGTGCGATCAGAAACCCCCTGACACCTTCGATGGACCACACCCATTCGGCCGGGACGGTCTGGTCGGTCCCCGAGGGGCCTGTGAAGGTGACGGTGACGTCCTCGCCGGGACCCCCAACGAACCCGCTGGATTCTGGGTCGACCTCCGCCATCACGAGCCGCTGAGGGCCGAGCCCGATCGTCGAGGGACTCGAGCCGATGATCGCCAGATTCCCCGAAACGCCACCGCACGACGTGAGGGCCATCAAGGCGAACAGCAGCAACGACCTTCTCATGTCAGTGCGAAGTCGACGGCGGCCAGGGCGTGGATACGGGCAGTCGGGAAATAGGGGATGGTGACGTCATCGGGACCGATCAACAACTCGATCTCGGTGCAGCCCGCGATCACGCCGTCCGCGCGGTTCGATCGCTCGATGATCTCGAGATACGCCGCCTTCGAGTTCTGGCTCACCACTCCCTGGACGAGTTCCCCGTAGATCACGTCGTGGATCACCGAGCGGTCTTCCTCGTTCGGGACTTCGACATCGATACCGTGGCGCTCCCGCAGTCGACCGGCATAGAAGCCCGCCTCCATGGTGTATCTGGTGCCGAGCAGAAGAGGTCGCTTCACGTCTGTGGCCCCGATCGCCTCGGCGGTGGCGTCGGCGATGTGGATCAGCGGGATCTCGACTGCGCGTGCCACATCGTCGGCCATCCGGTGCATCGTGTTCGTGCACATGAGGAGGCACTCGGCACCGGCACGTTCGAGACCGGCCGCCGCAGCGCAGAGGGCCTCCGCAGCCTCCTCCCAGCGGCCCGCCGCCTGGAGCTTCTCGATCCGTGCGAAGTCGAAGCTGTACATGACCAGCTCGGCCGACGACGTCCCGCCGAGCCGGCGCCGCACTGCTGTGTTGATGATGCGGTAGTACTCGGCCGAGGACTCCCAACTCATCCCCCCGAGCAGTCCGATCGTCTTCATGTGGGGTTGTCGGAGAAGTGGTTGGTCATGAGATCTCTGATCTCGTGCCAGAGCGGCGGTGGGATGTCGTGGCCCATGGTCGGGAAGATCGTCAGCTTGGCGTCGGGGATCGCATCCGCGGTCGCCTTGCCGCCGCTGACATCGACGAGGGGATCGGATCCACCGTGGATCACCAGGGTCGGGACCTCGAGTTGGGTCAGCTCCCGGGTTCGGTCCCCATCGGCCAGCAGCGCACCGAGCTGTCGGTTCCTGCCGTCGGGGTAGAACGAGCGGTCGTAGGACGCCACGGCTCGGGCACGTGCACGGTCCTCGTCCCAATGGTGCGGTCCCCAGTAGACATGCAGCATGTCCACCGTCCGCTGGATCACCTCGTCGCGGTCGGTCACCGGCTCGCCGAATGCGAATGCGGCGGCAGCGGGTGTGGCCTGGCCGACGAGGATCGACCCGGTCGTCGCCATGATCGACGTCAACGACGCCAGACGGTGCGGCGCTTCGATTGCGAATCGCTGCGAGATCATGCCTCCCATCGACACGCCGACGACGTGCGCCCGCTCGATCCGGAGGTGGTCCATGACGGCAGCGATGTCCATCGCCATGTCGGACAACCGGTACGGCACACGGGGGACCCGTCCAGTCAACGCGGCCGACAGTGCCGCCATGAGGTCGACGTCGCCGTCGAGTTTCGTCGACAGGCCGACGTCTCGATTGTCGAACCTGGTCACGAAGTATCCCCGATCGGCCAGATCCTGTGCCGCTCCGTCTTCCCAGCCGATCATCTGCTGTCCGAGCCCCGCCACCAGCACCACCGGTGGATCACTCGGATCGCCAGTCGTCTCGTAGTAGAGCTCGATCGAGCCTGAAGTGGCGTACGGCATTCGGCAAGCGTATTCGCCGCCACCCCCAATGCAGCCTGCGTCGTCGCCTGACGGCTTCGATCCGGTGTCCGGTACCATTCCGCCCATGGACACGTCCCCGGCCCCGGTCGACGCGGTTCCGGCACCGGCAGGCTGGCGGGACATCGCCGCCGCCTATTTCGCCCTCACCAAGCCGCGAATCATCGAGCTCCTGCTGATCACGACGGTGCCGGCGATGGTCGTGGCAGCCGACGGTTGGCCCGGCACGTGGCTGGTCCTCGCAACACTGATCGGCGGGAGCCTCTCGGCCGGCGGGGCGAATGCGCTCAACAGCTATCACGATCGTGACATCGATCAGGTGATGGCTCGGACATCCGCCCGGCCGCTGCCGAATGCGAGAGTCACGCCCGAGCGCGCTCAGGTCTTCGGTTGGACGCTCGGCGTGCTCGGGTTCTTCGTGCTCTGGCTGACGTCCAATCTGCTCGCCGCCCTCCTGTCCACGGCAGCGCTGCTGTTCTACGTCTTCGTCTACACGCTCTATCTGAAGCGGGCCACCGTGCAGAACATCGTCATCGGTGGTGCCGCCGGCGCCGCACCGGCACTCGTCGGCTGGGCGGCCGTCCGAGGCTCACTCGACGTGTCGGCCTGGATCATGTTCGCCATCGTCTTCGTCTGGACGCCCCCGCACTTCTGGGCGCTCGCCGTCAAGTACAAGGACGACTACGCCGCCGCCGGGGTGCCGATGTTGCCGGTCGTCGCCGGAATCGAGTCGACGACGAGACAGATGATGACCTATGCCGGTGTCATGGTGCTGTTCTCGTTGGCCCTCGTTCCTGCAGCGGACATGGGCTGGATCTACCTCCTGACCGCCGATCGGTCACCGGAGGATGGTTCATGGTCGAGACCGTTCGAACCCACCTCGATCCCGATCGCGCCATGAAGCTGTTCGGGGTCTCCACCGATCTACCTGTCGGCTCTGTTCGGAGCCATGCTGGTCGACGTACTCGTCCGTTGATCAGAAGGCTCCTGCTGATGGCCTGTATGGTCACCACCGTCGCCGGGTGTTCCGGCTCGGTCGAGACGACCGTCTTCGAGGTGTTCGGCCTCGACTGCCGGACCGATCGATTCGAGTCGGTCACCAACGACTTCGGCGCTGTCGTCGGACTCCCCTCGGCCGCGGATGCCCTCGCAGAGTTCTTCGACGACGAAGGGCAGCGCTTCTCGGCGCTCCTGCCGAGTGACACCGATCTCGGCGAGATGAAGTTCGCATACGTCGACACCGACGGACTGGTCCAACTGACGGTGCAGCTCACCGACGAGTTCTCCGGATACCTCGTGGCCGGCTACTCGTACTGCGCCGACTGAGCTGTTGGCTAGTCGGGCCTCCGACACGGGACCTGTCGTAACCCGCACCCAGCTGTACCATCCCGCCCGTGCATCTGTTCCTCGCCCAGATTGCCTACCCGCCGATTCCCATCTTCGAGGTCGGGCCGCTCCGGCTGTCCCTCCATGGGCTGTTCGCCGCCATCGGGTTCATCGCCGGAGGTGCACTCGCCACCCGATACCTCGTGCGTCGGGGGTACGACGGCGAGAAATTCCAATCGGTGCTGACGTGGGCGCTCGTCGGTTCGCTGCTCGGAGCGCGGTACCTCACGTCACCGGCCACGCTGCTCGCCGGGGGGTCGCTGGCCGATGCCCTGAATCCCATCAACGGAAACTTCTCGATCATGGGCGGATTCGCCGGAGGCATCCTGGCGGCCTGGTGGCGGATGAACCAGGTCGAGCTCCCGCGCCTTCCGTCGTTCGACGCCGCCGCCTACGGGTTGGTGCTGGGCACGATCGTCGGTCGGATCGGTGATCTCGGAATCGTCGAACACCTCGGTCGGGCCACCGATGTCGCTTGGGGATATGCGATCAAACCCGGCTACGACGTGGCCCCTCAGCACAACGGGCTCGAGTGCACCGCCGCCCAGGCGGGACCCGATGGAATCTGCGGTGTCTACCACCACGTCGCCGCCTACGACATGCTCGGAGCAATTCTCTTCTTCTTCTTGCTCTATCAGATCGAGCGGCGGGTCACGCTGCGATACGGGCAGCTCTTCTCGATCTGGATCGTCTGGTACGGCCTCCAGCGCTTCGTGCTCGACTTCCTGCGCTTCGGCAACGGGGACGCGACCGTCGGGTCGTACACGTGGAATCAGGTGAGCGGGCTCGCCGGGTCGGCGCTCGGTATCGCGCTGTTCGTGTGGTACGGGAGAACCCAGGAGATCTCTTCACGGGAGAACGACCTCGAGATCAGCGGCGCCGTCCAGGATGCGCCGTCGACGGCGTGATCCTGCCCGTGCCTCCGGCGTGCGTGGTAGCGTCACGACCGATGAGCACCCGTCCTCACACCTCGCAGATCACCCGGATGTTCACCGGGCCCGGGTCTGTGTGAGGCGCTGAGACGCACGAGACCCGGAGCCCGAGGCTTCGGGTTTTGCCGTGCCTAGGAAGCTATGGAACCCACCGAACGCAAGGCAGTGAGAGTCGATGGCGGCGTCGAGCGGTCCGTGGTCGACGTCGGCGGAGTCCGCTTCGGTCACGACCCCTTCCCGGTGATCGCAGGTCCGTGTGCCATCGAGTCCGAGGAGCAACTCTCCACCGTCGCCGAGGCCGTCGCCGCAGCCGGGGGCTCCGTGTTGCGTGCGAACGCCTACAAGCTGGGAAGCTCGCCGTACGACTTCCGGGGCCTGGGCGAAGAGGGCCTGGTCATGCTCGAACGGGTCGGGGCGGCCGTCGGTCTGCCGACCGTGAGCCAGGTGCTCGAGCCGGCGCACGTGGAGGCGGCCGCACAGCGGGTGGACATGATCGAGATCCACTCGCGGTCGATGCAGAACTTCGAACTGCTCAAGGTGGCGGGAAGAACCGGCAAGCCGGTGCTGTTGCGCCGGGCGCCGTCTGCCACCGTCGACGAGTGGCTGTGGGCCGCCGAATACGTGCTGGCCGAAGGCAATCCCGACGTCGTCATGGTCGAACGCGGCATTCGGACGTTCGGAGGCGGTGACGCCGACACGCTGGACATCAGCTCGATTCCCGAGGTGAAGGAGCTGAGCCACCTGCCGGTGATCGTCGACCCGTCGCACGCCGCCGGAGGTGCTGCCAAGGTGGGGCCGCTCGCACTCGCCGCCCAGGGGGTCGGCGCCGACGGCGTTCTGCTCGAGGTGCACCCCGATCCGGCGAATGCCCGCTCGAACCAATTCCAACTGACACCGGAGGAATGGGCCGCGTTGATGTTCCGTCTCGGGGTGAATCGGATGCGCGCCCACATCGATCTGGTCGATCGGGAGATCGTTCGGCTGCTCGCCAAGCGACAGGAGATGTCGCTCGAGATCGGCCGCGTCAAGGCCGAACGTGGGTTGCCGATCTTCGCACCGGAGCGTGAGCGCGAGCTGATGGAGGTCATCCGCAAGGAGGCCGAGCTGTGCGGCATCCGCCCGGATCATGTGGAGGCCCTGTTCCATCTCGTGCTCGCCGAATCACGTTCCGTCCAGGAGCTCCGACGAGACTGAGTGCCTTCTTGTGACGGGAATGCACGCAATATCGACGTTTCCGTCACAAGAACGATTGCAGCCGGATGGGGCTAGGTTGCCCCCATGAGCCATCCGATTCGCATCGCCGTCCAGATCCACCCCCAACACGCCGAGTATCGCGACATTCGCAACGCCGCCGTCGAGGCCGAAGAGCTCGGCGTCGACATCGTCTACAACTGGGACCACTTCTACCCGCTGTACGGGGGGTCGCCCGACCCGAACACGGGCAGGCACTTCGAGTGTTACACGATGCTGGCCTCGTTCGCCGAGGTCACCGAACGGGTCGAGATCGGTGCGCTCGTCACCTGCAACTCGTACCGCAACCCCGAGCTGCTCGCCGACATGGCCCGCACGATCGACCACATCTCCGACGGTCGGTTCATCCTCGGGATCGGCTCCGGCTGGTTCGAAAAGGACTACACCGAATACGGCTACGAATTCGGCGATGCCGTCGGACGGCTCAAGGACCTGCGCGATGCGCTGCCGCGGATCGAATCACGGTTTGCCAAGCTCGACCCGGCGCCGACTCGCGACATCCCGATCCTGATCGGCGGCGGCGGCGAGACGATGACGCTCCGCTACACCGCCCGTCACGCCGACATCTGGCACGGGTTCGGCAAGCCCGAGGTCATCGCCCACAAGAACAAGGTGCTGGACGATTGGTGCGAGAAAGAAGGCACCGACGCGTCGAAGATCGAGCGGTCCGTCGGGATCGAGCCGAAGCACTTCGACAAGGCCGAAGCGTTCCTCGAGGCCGGCTCGACGCAGTTCACCATCGGTCTGAACGGCCCCGACTTCGACATGGGCCCGGTTCGCGAGCTCCTGGAGTGGCGCGCCACGAAGTGAATCCGTTCTTGTGACGAAAACGCCGCTATTCCACGCATTTCCGTCACAAGAACGCAATCAGGTGTCTTCGAGGGTTTCGGCGATCAGGCTGTCGACGACGTCACGCAGCGCCTCGTGGGTCGAGTTTCCCTCGTTGATCGATCGCTGATACACAGCGAGCTGGCGAGCGGCCGACGTCCCCTCCCTCGCGATCACCCGGGTGTACTCGACCTCGTCCACACATCCGAGTTCCTCTGCGTCGGGCCGTACCAACTCGACCAGTTCGTCGATCAGCTCGTCGAACGGAACCAGCTTCGACCTGCCGAAGTCCATCAGGTCACCGGCCGACCCGTACCGCTGGGCGCGCCAGACGTTCTCGGACACCAGCATGTGGGCGTACGTCCGCCACCGTTGATTCGAGGTGCGGAGCCGGAACAGCATGTGGAGCAGGCAGCGATACATGGCGGCGATCGCGATGGCGTCACGCCAGCGGGTACAGATGTCGGAGATCCGCATCTCCAACGTCGGATATCGCACCGATGGCCGGATGTCCCACCAGATCTTCGAGGCATCCGGGATCAGGCCGGCCTCGACCAGTACGTCGACGTGGCGCTGGTACTCCGACCACGAGTCGAAGTGCTCGGGAAGGCCGGTGCGCGGCATGGTCCGAAACACGTTCATCCGGTAGCTCTTCAGCCCGGTGTTGCGCCCACCCCAGAACGGGGACGAGGTGCTCAGGGCGAGCAGGTGCGGCAGGAAATAGGAGACCTGGCTCATGAGGTCGATGCGCATCTCGGGGTCTTCGATCCCGGCGTGGACGTGCATCCCGCAGATCACCAGCCGGTTGGCCACCATTCCGAGGTCTGACGCGAGCGTCTGGTAGCGCTCCTTGTCCGTTGTGCTCTGCTCCCACCACAGGGCCGAGGGATGAGTCGACGACGCGATGATCGCCGCGTCGTGGGAGGCGGTGACCGCACCGAGGCTCCTTCGGAGGTCACAGAGGTCCTCGGCGAGGTCCTGGATCGTGGCGTGGGGCCTCGTCCCCACCTCCATCTGCGCCCTCAGGAACTCGGGCGTAACCCGAGCGCCGATCGTCTGATACGCCTCGTCCCACAGCTCCTTCTTCGGGTCCGCAACGAGATCTCGGGTGCGCGGATCGACGAGCAGATACTCCTCTTCGATGCCGACCGTCAGCGAGGGGGGTGTCATCATCCGGCGACCATACCGCCGACACTGCGGATTCGCGGCGCACCGCCGGTTCTTCGGGCTCGTCAGCGAATTGCGGCGGCGGCCCTGCGTCGCGTCGTCTCGGCGTCGTCCCGTACCCAGCAGCCATCGACATGGTCGTTGACCAGTCCCATCGCCTGCATGAAGGCGTAGGCGGTCGTCGGCCCGACGAAGGACCAGCCGCGGCGTTTGAGGTCCCTCGCGAGCGCCGTGGACGCCGGAGTCGTGGCCGCGATCTCCGTGGGCGCGCTGGAGGCCGGCTCGAACCACTGATAGAAGTAGGCGGCGAGTGAGCCATGCTCATCGATCGTTTCGAGGGCCCGCCCGGCATTGTTGATCGTCGAGGTGATCTTGCCTCGATGCCGGACGATGCCTGCGTCGCCGAGCAGCCGCTCGATGTCGACGTCGTCGAACTCGGCCACGATGCCCGGATCGAAGCCACCGAAGGCGGCTCGGAAGTTCTCCCGCTTGCGCAGGATGGTGAGCCACGACAGCCCGGATTGAAACCCCTCGAGGCAGATCTTCTCGAAGAGGCGGGCGTCATCGGTGACGCCAAAACCCCACTCGGTGTCGTGATAGCGCCGGTAGTCGGTGGTCGATGCGCCCCACCAGCAGCGCGGGTGCCCATCTTCGGCGACGACGATGTCCATCTCCCGGACGGTAGCCATGAACAATGCCTGAACTCGACGGGCCCGGGTTACAGGTTCTTGCGTGGCCGATCGTAATTTGTATCCGATGGCGACCGAGACCACAACCGAGCAGCCACCTCAGCCGGTGCCGCCGCCGGCCCCGCGAATCGGGCCAGTGGCGGGCATGGCCGCCGTTGCTGCATCCTTCGGCTTCAGCGAACTCGTCGCCGGTCTCATCGGTGCGGTTCCTTCGCTGATCGTGGGAGTGGCCACGCTCGTCATCGACACCGTGCCCAAACCGGTTCGCGACTTCGCCATCTCGCTGTTCGGAACGGCTGACAAGCTCGCCCTCGGGGTCGGGATCGTGCTGGTCGGTCTCGCCATCGGCGCATGGGTGGGATCGAGATCGGAGCGCTCGCGTTCCACGGTGGTATTCGCCGGTTTCGGACTGCTCGGGGCTCTCGCCGCCTCCCGTACCCCTGAGGGTGAGCTGGTGCCCTCGCTCGTCGCCGGGGCCCTGTCCGCCGGTGTCGGACTGGTGACCTTGCGTGCGCTGGGCTCCCTGGGCCGTCGATCGGCTGCAGCCGGCGGGGTCGACGCCGGTCGGCGTGCATTCCTGATCGGAGCGGGTTCGACATTCGTGGTCTCGATGCTCGCCGGGCTCATCGGGCGGAATCTGTCGGAATCGACCACCGACACCGTCGCAGCTCGAGGGGAGGTCGCGCTTCCCGAGCCCGTCTCAACCGTGCCTTCTCCCGCGTCGGCGATGTCGCTCGAGGTAGACGGCATCTCGCCGCTCGTGACGCCGACCAGGGATTTCTATCGGATCGACACGGCGTTCGTTCCCCCTCGCGTCGACGCTTCGACGTGGTCGATGCGGATCACCGGGATGGTGGATCGCGAGGTGGAGCTCACCTACGACGATCTCCTCGGCCTGGACATGGTCGAGCGGTACATCACAATCGCCTGCGTCTCGAACGAGGTCGGCGGCGGGCTTGTCGGAAACGCCAAGTGGCTGGGCGTGCCACTCCGAGACGTGCTCGACCTCGCCGGTGTTCAGCCGGGAGCCGAGCAGCTGGTCGGACGGTCCGTCGACCGATTCACGGTGGGATTCCCGGTCGAGGCCGCATTCGATGGTCGGGACGCCCTCGTGGCGGTCGCGATGAACGATGAGCCGTTGCCGATCGAGCATGGATTCCCTGCCCGGCTCGTCGTCGCCGGGCTGTACGGGTACGTCTCGGCGACCAAGTGGCTGGAGGAGATCCACCTCACGGAGTGGGACGCATTCGATGCGTACTGGATCCCTCGCGGCTGGGCGAAGGAGGCGCCGATCAAGACCCAGACCAGGATCGACACCCCCCGTCCCGGCAGGATCAACGAAGGGCCGAGGGCGATCGCCGGAGTTGCGTGGGCGCCCAACCGGGGAATCGAACGTGTCGAGGTGCGGATCGACGGCGGTTCGTGGCAGGAAGCGGAGCTCGCCGCCTCGCTCGATGAGGACTCGTGGCGCCAGTGGTCGCTCCCGTGGACCCCGACACCCGGCCGCCACAAGATCGAGGCTCGCGCCACCGACGGCACCGGCGAGGTCCAGACCGAGGTCGAACGCCCACCCGCCCCCGACGGCGCCAGCGGGTATCACACCATTTCCGTGACCGTCTGACTGGGCGGTTGGGCGCATACTGCCCGGTGGGTTTGCGTTTCACGTTCTACGTTCCACGTCATACGTGAAACGTGAAACGTGAAACGTCTAGAGAGCGTCGATCGCCGTGATCGCCCAGGTGCGGTCGATCTCGGGGTCGGTGATCGCCAGGTTGAGACGCCATCCCTCGTCGATCCCATCCGACCACCAGTGGAAGACGAGGTCGGAGAGCACCTCGGCGAAATCGTCGGGATCGGGCGGGAATTCGAGATCGGTGATCGTGGCGAGTGTCCACCACGTCTCGAAGCGCCCGGCGGCAGCGCCCCGCCGGCGGCCGTGCGCAGCTCCGGACGCGGCCGCCCAGCAGAGCCAGGCGAGCGCATCGCCGAGCTCGATGTGAACGACGGCGGGAGCGGGGACGCCGATGGCGCCGAGCGCTTCGGCGACGCCTCCGTCCACGACAACGACGTCGGCCCGGCCACTCGACTGCTCGATCCATGGTTTCACGATGCCGGCCAACGCCTCGATCGCCGGATCGGACTCGTGCCGGGGTGCATGTACCGGTGCGAGCGGTCGCATCCCGGAGACCGACGGCGATGGGAACTCGGCGCGATCGGCCTTGTACTCCGCCACCGGGTACCTGGGCTCCCAGTCGCCGAGTACGACCGGGATCTCCAGGATCATCGGGTCGACGGCCAGCGGGTCGATCTCCTCGCCTCGGATGGCCCGCTCGTGGGCGACGAAGACCCGTTCTGGGCCGGGTGGAAGGTGGGGATCCAACGCGACCCACGTGTGGTTCTGGGCGACGACCTCTGTCAGCGGGCCGAGCGTCCATCGCGCCGGGCCCTCGGCGACCGCGTCGGCGGCGAGCTCGGCGGGTCCCTCGAGCGCCAAGCGATATCGGACGTGCTCGTCCACCGCCCAGAGCTGTTTGCCGCGTTCGACCGCGGCTTGACAGTGCAGGCGCAGCGTGAGGAGATCGTCCCACGAGCGCGATGCGCAGAACCCGTCGATCGACCGCACCAGGGTGTCGGTGTCGGCGAGGTCGACGGCATCGAGCACCGTCTTCGGAAGGCTCATCCTGGGTTGGGGCCGACTGCGACCGGCCTGCTCGGGTTGGCGGACCAGTCGCTCCACGAGCCCTCGTAGAGCACGCCGCCGCCCACACCGGCGAGCTCCATCGCCAGCAGGTTGTGGCACGCGGTCACGCCGCTCCCGCAATAGACGACTGCGCCCTCCATCCCCTCGAAACGGCTGGAGATCGCTTCCGGGTCGAATCGCTGGCTGTCGTCGATGAGGTTCTCGACGAACGGGAGATTGACCGCGCCGGGGATGTGCCCCGCCACCGGATCGATCGGCTCGTGCTCGCCGCGATACCGGTCTGCCGCCCGAGCGTCGATCACCGGCCCGGTCCAGTTCGCCACACCTTGTGCGTCGACCACGCCGTTCCATTCGGTGATCGAAGGGAAGTGACCCCGTTTCACGACCGGAACCGCCGTGGACGTCGGGTGGCCGGCTGCCCGCCATGCGACGAGTCCCCCGTCGAGGAGCTGGGTGCGGGTGTGTCCTGCCGAACGGAGCATCCACCACATCCGGGCGGCGGTTGCCCCCGCCGAGGCGTCGTAGACCACGATGTGATGGTCCTTGTCGAGGCCGAGCCGTCGCAGGGTCTCGGTGAACTCGCGTGGGGTCGGGAGCGGATGCCGTCCTGGCCCGTCGCTACGACAGAGGTCGGTTTCGAGATCGACGAAGACCGCTCCCGGGATGTGGGCGTCGCCGTACTCGATGCGGCCCGCTGCAGGATCGGCCAGGTACCAGCGGACATCGAAGATGCGCAGGTCCCGCGTGGCGAGGATGGCGGAGAGCTCGGTCGGGGTGATCAGCGGGTTCACCGGGCCGAACCTACTCACCGAACCATCGGCTGGCGAGATTGAAGAGCACGGATCCGACGACGCTGATCACGAGCATCGACGTGATCGGGGCGAAGATCGTGGTTCGCTCGTTCTGGATCCTGATGTCACCGGGAAGGTTGCCGAACCACGACATCAGCCCGAACTTGGCGAGGATGCCGAGCACCACGAGCCCGGCCCCAACGATGATCAGCGTGTTCGCCACCGGTAGTCAGGAACTCTCGTCGGTGTCGTCGAATCGGGTCGCCCGCAATTCGTCGCCCAGCTGGCTGAGGGTCTTGCCGATCGCCGTGAAGAACGTCGAGGTCGCTTCCTTCAGTTGTTCGCGGACCTCCGGATCGCGCATGGACTCACCGATCGAATCGACGAGTGAGTGTGCGGCCGTGCCGATCGTGGCGAACGCCTCGCGTACCTCTTCCTCCGCCGGGCCGTCGTTCCCGACGATCTCCTGGTAACGGGTGCGCAGCTTGCTGCCCAGCACGGTGAACTGCTCGGATGCCTGACGCCATGCCTCATCCGACGCCCCTCCGGCGAAGCCGTCGTCCCTAGGATCGTTGTCGTGCGTCTCCACTTGCTCGATGGTACCTACGAACTCTTCCGTGCCTACTACGGCGTCCCTCCCCGTACGTCGCCGGACGGGCGAGAGGTCGGGGCGATCCGCGGGTTGATCGAGACGACGCTGGCGCTGCTGCGTCAGCCCGACGTCACCCATCTGGCTGTCGCGACCGACACCGTGATCACGTCGTTTCGCAACGACATGTTCGAGGGATACAAGACCGGTGAGGGCATCGAGGCGGAGCTCGTCGGGCAGTTCCATCTCGCCGATCGGATCTTCTCGGCGATGGGTGTCGTGTTGTGGGACATGATCGACTTCGAGGCCGACGATGCGCTGGCGACTGCGGCGGCGCGGTGGGCCGATGACGTCGAACAGGTGGTGATTCTGTCGCCGGACAAGGACATGGCGCAGTGTGTGGTGGGTGAGCGGGTGGTCACCTACGACCGCCGCAATCAGAAGATGTACGGCTTCGACGACGTCGTCGCGAAGTTCGGAGTCGAGCCGGAGTCGATCCCCGATTATCTGGCACTGGTCGGTGACACGGCCGACGGGGTTCCCGGGCTTCCGGGTTGGGGAGCGAAGTCGTCTTCGACGGTGCTCGCCCGATATCGGCACCTCGAGGAGATCCCGGCTTCGGCCGACGACTGGGACGTCCAGGTGCGCGGGGCGGCGAAGCTCGCCGCCACGCTGGCCGAACGGGTGGAGGACGTGATGCTGTATCGCGATCTCACGCGGCTGCGGCTCGACGTGCCCCTCAACGAGTCGCTCGAGGATCTGGAATGGCGCGGGGTGCGCCGGGACGAGTTCCTGGCGATGTGTGGCGAACTGGGCTTCGACGGAGAGACCCGGGATCGCCCGCACCGCTGGCAGTGACCTCAGTCCGGGCTGCGATACCGATACTGGTAGCGCTCGACGAATCCCATCGACTCGTAGAGCGTGATCGCCGGCCGGTTGACGGCGGCCACCTGGAGGTAGACCTCTTCGTTTCGCTGTGCTGCCCATCCTCGAAGGCGATCGATCATCGACCTCGCGTGCCCGCGTCGGCGGTGTTCGGGATCCACCGTCATGTCGAACAGGCCGGTGAGTCCGTTCGTCGACACGGCTCGAGCGGCTCCGACGATTTCGTGCCCGACCGTCACGGTCACGACGATGTTGTCGGCCTCGAGCCGGCGAGCCGACGAGGCGGCCTCGTCCAGGCGGCCGGCGGATACGGCGCGAGGGGAGAGCCAGGCGAGCCACGCATCGATCGAGATCGACGGTCCGACCTCACCAGGCTGGGACTCGATGGTCATCACCAGAGCGTCGCCCGCTTCGGTCCATCGTTCGATCACCGGATCGATCCATGCGTCCATCGAGGTCGTTCGGAGGCGGGGGCGCAGCCCGTGTCGGTGGTAGAGGTCCCGCACCAGCTTCAATCGCTCTCGGACCACGTCGTCCTCCGGTCGTTCTCCGTGCAGCGTCACGGCATTGATCCGACGGATGTGTCCAGCGGAGAGGTGTGCGCGCCACTGGCCGAGATCGACGTGTGTGAACGAGGGCACCGCCTGCTCGGCTGCGATCTCGATCTGGGTGGTGTCGGTCACATCCGCTCGAGTGCGGTCACCGCTGCGTGGTGCCCGCACATGCCGTGCGACCCGCCGCCCGGGGGAGTCGACGACGAGCCCAGATACACGCCGTCGATGGGCGTCGTGTACGGGTTGGCCTGGGGGAAGGGCCGGAAGACGAGCTGAGCGGCGCTGTGGGCGCCGCCGGAGATGTCGCCGCCGACGTAGTTGGGATTGCGGCGCTCCAGATCGGATGGGGAGAACACGTGGGTTTCGAGGATGGTCTCGGCGAACCCCGGGGCGTGTTCCTCGATCCGTCTGGTGATCGTGTCGGTGAAGTCGATCGGTGATCCGTTCGGGACGTGTGCATATGCCCAGACGGTGTGCTGGCCCTCGGGCGCCCTGGTGTCGTCGAACAGTGATTGTTGGCCGACGAGCACGAAGGGATCCGCGGCCGCTTGTCCGCGGTAGGTCATGGTCTCGGCTCGATCGATGTCGTTGTTGGTGCCGCCGATGTGGACCGTGCCGGCGCGACGGAGCCGCTCGTCCGCCCAGGGGATCGGGCCGTCGACGGCGTAGTCGACCTTGAATGCGGCCGGCCCATGGCGGAATCGGTTCGCCCTTCGGATGTACCCGCTCGGGAGTCGATCTCCGGCGATAGCGGCGAAGGCACCGGGGGTCACGTCCAGAATCGTGATCGGCGTCGATGGGATGTCGGAGAGACCCTGGACCATGGTGCCGGTCTCGATGACCGCACCGAAGCTCGTGACGTAGGAGACGAGTGCGTCGGCGATCGACTGCGATCCTCCCCGGGCGATCGGCCAGCCGAAGACGTGCCCGGTGAGCATGAGGAGCCAACCGAACGACGCCGACAGAGGATGGCCGAGCGGGAGGAAGGCATGGGCCGCGCAGCCGGCGAAGAGCGCTCGAGCCTCGACGGTCTCGAATCGGTGTCTCGTGGTGAACGATGCGGACATGACGGCGTTGAGGCCGAAGCGGGCGACGGTGAGTGGGTGTTTGGGTACCCCGACCAGCGGTCCCAGGATGTGCTCGGCGATCTGAGGCCACCGGTCGGCCCATCGAGTCATCAGCCGGTGGTAGGTGGCGCCGTCGAGTCCGAGGTGGGCTGCGGTCGCGGCGATGTCGCGTTCGAGCATCACCGAGCGTCCCGGAGCGATGGCGTGGCCCAGCGGTGCGTCCGGTTGGATCCATTCGAGGCCGTGTTCGGCCAGGGGGAGCCCGGACAGGAACGGTGAGCCCATCGCGAGCGGATGAAACGCCGAGCACACGTCGTGCCGAAAGCCAGGCAGCGTCAGCTCCTCGGTTCTGGTTCCCCCGCCGATCGTGTCTGAGCCTTCGATGATCAGGACTCTTCGCCCGGTTCGTGCGAGGGTGGCCGCCGCAGAGAGCCCGTTCGGTCCAGAGCCGACAACCACTGCGTCGAAGTCACTCACCGCTGTTCCTCTGTGCGGCCCGCATCCGGTCGATGATACGGATGTCGGTGTCGCCCGCCATCCGCCGGTTGGCGATCTGGGCAGGACCGATGAGACGGAACCGCTCGGGGAGGAACGGCCTGATCCCGCCGAGCATGGCGAGGTTGAGGTCGAGCCAGCGCTGGCGCCAGGGCCCCCATTTCACCCCGTACAACTCCTTCAACGGCTGAGGGAGCGTCCCGAACGACGCAAAGGAGATGAATCCCCACATCCATTTGACGCCTTTGGGAACAGGGCCTGATGAGATGATGTCGGCGACGTCCTGGGCGACATCGGTCAGGAGCATGGTGTCGCTGTGCACCATCTCGTCGACGTAGGCCTCCATCTCCTCGTAGGTGGCCGGGACGTGATCGCGGGGGAGCAGGATCAGTTCGGCGGCGATCAGGTTCTCGGTGTGGTAGCGCTGCCGTTCGTCGGGGGTCAGCTTGCGGACGGTCCGCTCGAAGAAGTAGAGCGAGGAGACCTCGAGCGCGGCGTGAACCCACAGCAGCTGGTCGTGGTCGAGCGCGTCGTAGGTGCCGCCGGTCACCGGGTCGGTCCCGTTGACCTTGAGATGGAGCTTGTTGATCTTGTCGGCCGCCTCCTGGGCTTCCGCCTTGGAGCCGAACGTGACCGTGGATTGCAGCATCAGCGTGCGGATGAGCCGCGCCCAGGGGTCGCGCGAGTACATCGAGGTCTGTCGCGCTCCGGCGGCGATCAGCGGATGCGCGGCGTGCATCAGCAGGGCTCTGGCTCCTCCGAACAGCACGGTGAGCTCGCGGTTCACCTCCCAGGTGATGCTGTCTGGTCCGAAGTATCCGGGGTCGCTCATGGTCGCGACGCAGCCTATCGGCGGGCGGTCGCTGTGCAGATGCGGCGTTCGAGGTGTGGCTTGACATTCGAGAAGATTCAGATACAGTAGTTCATACGAAGAAGTTCGAACGAGTAGCTCAGAAACCGAATCGTTCGGATCGAGTTGAATGCGACGACACGGCGGGAATGTGCTGATGGCCGAGAACAACCGACAATTCAATCTCGGGACCGCACGCCGGCCCTTCACGGTCGAGATCACGGTCAACCCCGTCTTCGACCTGCTGGTTGCGACCTGGTCTGCCCGCGGCGACTCCGAGAAGACCTCGTCCTGGAGCATCGGAGAGGACTGGCTGGACGAATTCCGCCAGTCGATTCACCCGAGCATCTGGAGTGAGCTCGACATCGTGTCCGGCAAGGGTGAGACGGACTGGTTGTTGTGGCTGATCATGGGGTTGCTCGCCGAGGAGGCCACCGGACTCGAGACCGTGACCGAAGCCCTGGACTGGCTCGAGCGTGTCGATCTCCGTTCGATGCTTCTTGCGAACCTCTGCCCGGGCGCCGAATCGGAACTCATCGAGTCCGTGACCGACGGTGACGATTCCGATCTCGAGCGGCTACTCGAGTGCGTCGAGGAGTTCGACCCCTCGAAGGAGCCGAAGCGTCAGGTCATGGTCGAAGTGCTGGCACGGCTCGACGCCGAGCGGCTGGTCAAGGCGTTGCGGGCCGTCTACGACACGGCGTTCGTCATGCACGCCGATGAGTGGGCGCCGGCGTTGGCGCGGAGTGCAGACACCGTCGGTATGACCGTCCCTGGCTCCCAACCGCAAGCGCTCATCGAGCGGATCACCAACGGCATCGACTACGCGATCCCTCTCGGCGTGACGAGGCTCGTCCTGGTCCCGAGCGTCGTCATCCGCCCGTTCTCGATGGTCAACGACGCCGGGTCCGGTGTAGTGCTGGCCTATCCGGTGGACGACGAGCATCTCGTGGACGACCCGGATGCCCCGCCGACATGGCTGGTCAACTACTTCAAAGCGCTCGGTGACCCCCGGCGACTCAAACTGCTTCGCAGGCTCGAGCTCGGTCCGGCCGACCTCACCGAGCTGTCCGAATTGATCGGCATGGCCAAGACCTCGACGTTCCACCACGTCGGCGTTCTCCGCAGTGCCGGCCTCGTCACCGTGCACATCGGGGGCAGCAACTCGGGTACCTACGAACTCCGACGACAGGCCTTCGGTGACGCCGACGGCCTCCTCCACAAGTACCTCAACCTCACAGAGTTTTGAAAGGAAGCGACATGTTGAACACCTATCTGATGGAACCGTTCTCGAGCACGTACCGGGCGACCCCGGTCGACGACCATCACATCGCCGATGAGATCCTGCTCACCCGGCCGACCCTGCGTCAGCGGGTCGGACTGCGGCTCATCCACCTCGGCCACCAGCTACGAGGCCCGGAAGCCGACCGCCTGGCGGCCTGAGCGTCCAACCGCTTCCCGCTGCGCGCTTCGCTTGGGCGGGGTCGTGCGGGCGGTGGATTGGAGACGGAGTGCTCGGGTGAACGCCCTCACGTTCACGGCTTGACGCGAATCCGGCGAGTCGGATGGCGCAGGTCGCATATCGCGGAGCGAACAAGTCACAGGGAGGTCCTCCACCGGGGATCCCGGCATCGCCGGGATCCCCGTCTCCCGTTGGGGTCGGCCTGGCGGCCTCCCGCAATGCGCTGTGCGCTGTGCGGCTCACGGGGACGCGCCACCAGTCGAAGGCAGGTCGAAAGCGCTCGCCCGAGCACCAACGTGCTCATTCCGTACGCCGCATACCGCATGCCGTCCGGTCCCGACAGATCCTGGGGACATCTATCGTCCCTCCGCAGAACGATCGGAGGAACGGCTCGATGTCCGAGAGCAGAAGCGCGCAGTTTGCGAAACACACCGAGATGCTCGTCAGCCCCAGGACGGTCGGGGCGCTGTACAAGCGCGCCGAGATGCTCGCGAGATTGCCGGTGGCCGTGCAGAAGTGGATCGTGGCGAATGCGCCAGGGGCCGACCCGTACATCGGTTTCGTCGTCGAGCCCTACTGCTCATTCCTCACGTACGAGATCACCGACACCGAGGCGGCGAGCAGGCTGCTCCCGCGCCCCTACGAGTTGATCCCCGCGGCGATGTTCGACGGTGCTTCGCCGAAGCCGTGCGCCATCCTGGGGGCGTTCAACATCCACACGTCGGTCTTCTGGGGCAGCCGGGTCGAGCTCTACGTCATCGCGCAGAACATGAAGACTGGGATGATGTCGTGGGTGATCGTCGACTACGAGTCGAACACGATCAGCTACGACCCGGGGCAGGGCTTCTCAGGGTCGACGACGAGCCGTTCGGTGATCACGACCACGTTCACCGGCGATGTGGTTGTCGACGTCGAGAGCGCCGAGCGACCGAACTCCATCGCCTACATCATGGACCTCGACGGTGCGGCGATGCGCCCGCTCTCCCAGCGCCTGTGGATCGAGGGCAACCTGTCCGTCGACTATGGCGGTCGAGTCATGGATGCCGATTCGGAGCCGTTCGGCCTCATCTTCGAACCGGGCGAGATGGCCAGAGCGCTCGAGATCCCGGTCGGCGCAGTCACGATCGATCGGAACACCTTCGGTTCCGGCTACCTCGCCGCCGAACCGTTCGAAGCGGCCGTCTTTCCCTACGCGCAGCACTTCCTGACGACCAGCTTTCCGCGATCAACGCCGATCACCGATGTCGCGGGTCTCGAGCAAGCGGCCCGGGAGTTGCTCCCCGCCGCCGAGTAGGTCGGCCTGGCGGCAGCCCGCTGTGCGCTCTGCGCCGCCCGCTGTGCGCTCTGCGCCGCCCGCTGTGCGCTCTGCGCCGCCCGCTGTGCGCTCTGCGCCGCCCGCTGTGCGCTCTGCGCCACACGCCGTGCGCCATGGGCTTCGGCGCATAGAGGCCCTTGTCTGAGGTCGATGACTCTCGTTGAATCGCCGTCGTGCCCGAAGGTGACCTTCCACGCTCGCGGCCCGAGGCTCAGGCCCCGAGCCCTCAGACCTGGGACCTGAGACCCTGAACGCCGACGGCAATCGGGAAAGCGCGACCAGCCCATAGGCCAAGAGCCAACAGCCAAGACGTCAGTCGTCGAGGGGGTCTTCCATCACGACGTCCCAGCGATCGAGACAGTCGCCGCACCGATAGGCGAGGACGTCGCCGACTTCCACCTCGCCGTCCTCAGGCAGGAACGAGATGAGTTTCGCCGTTCCGCCGCACTCGACACAGACGATCTCTTGTGGTGGGATCATGTCGCCTCCTCACCCCGATCATACGGCGTGGGCGGGCTCCATTTCCGGGGCCGTCGGCTCCGAGGTCGGCTTGCCGGTCTTGAAGATGACCGTTCCGATGATGCCGGCCAGGATGGATCCGGCGAAGATGCCGACCTTCGCCTGATCGGTGATCACCTGGTCGGTGAATGCGAGCGCCGTGATGAACAAGGCCACGGTGAAACCGATGCCGGCGACGCTGGCCACACCGATCACATGACGCCACGTTGCGCCTGTTGGCAGCCTGCCCAGCCCCGTCCGCACCGCGATCCACGTGAAGGCGGATATGCCCACGGTCTTTCCGACGAGCAGCCCCATCGCCACACCCATCGCAACTGGCGAAATCAACGCATCGGCGATCGACCCCTCGAAGCGCACACCGGCGTTGGCCAGGGCGAACAGCGGCACGACCAGGAACGAGCTCCACTGGACGAGGCGTCGCTCGGCGCGGGCGAGCGGAGCCACCGACTCCCGGGCGATCTCGGAGAGAATGAGCGAATCGAAATCCGCGAGTTCGTTCTCGTGGAGGTCGTCGGTGTCCTCGGGGTAGCCGTCGATGATCGTCTGGCTGCGGGCCTTCAACTCCAGGTTCGAGTACATCGGCCGGACCGGCGTCAGAAACGCCAGGGCGACGCCCGCCAGCGTGGCGTGAACCCCGGATTCGAGGAAGCAGTACCAGATGGTGAGAGCGACCGGCAGGTAGAAGATGTGCGTCCTGATCCCGACGCGGGAGGCGATCCAGACCACTCCGAGCCCGAAGAATGCCGCCGCCAGATAGCCGAACGCCAGATCGTCGGTGAAGAAGACCGCGATCACCAGGATCCCCCCGAGGTCGTCGACGATCGCCAGGGCCAGCAGGAACAGCTTGATGCTCGCCGGCACGACGCGTCCCAGCAGCGCAAGGACTCCGACCGAGAATGCGATGTCGGTCGCCATCGGGATCGCCCATCCACCGGTGGCCTCGCCGCCCTGCGGGAGGACGAAGAGAAGGTACACCAGCGCCGGCGCGGCCATTCCGCCGAGTGCGGCGATCACCGGGACGGACGCGGCCTTGGGGTCCCGGAGTTCGCCGAGCACGAGTTCACGCTTGATCTCGAGACCGACCACGAAGAAGAAGATCGCCATCAGGCCGTCGTTGATGAGGTGCTCGACCGACTCCTCGAAGTGGAAGGCCCCGAACTCGATCTTCAGGTGGGTCTCGAGGATCTCGAAGTACGTGTCGCCGAACGCCGAGTTCGCCCAGATGATTGCGACGACTGCAGCGATGAGCATGACGATGCCGGAGCCGGCTTCGGCTCGCATGAACGCCGCCACCGGCGCAACGAAGCGCCGCGGGATGTAGCGGTCGGAATGCATCCACGTCTCGTGGAGTCTCTCGCTGCGCTGTTGCATTGTGTTGGTTCTCCTGAGGCTTGTCTCAGCCGAGCATGCGCCCCTCTGACTTCAGCGCGGTGCACGCCTGGGTCACACGTTCGGCCATTCCCGCCTCGGCCTTCTTCATGTAGGACCGGGGGTCGTAGACCTTCTTGTCGCCCACTTCTCCGTCGACTTTAAGCACGCCTGCGTAGTTGGTGAACATGTGCTCGACGATCGGGCGGCTGAAGGCGTACTGGCAGTCGGTGTCGATGTTCATCTTCACGACTCCGTAGCCGAGCGTCTCGTGCACCTCTTCGAGTGTCGAACCGCTCCCGCCGTGGAACACGAGGAGATGCCGGAACCCGTCGAAGCGCTCCTCGGTTGCCGCCTGGCCGTCACGCAGGATCGTCGGTCGCAGCTGAACCGAACCGGGCTTGTACACGCCGTGGACGTTGCCGAACACCGCTGCCAGCAGATAGGTGCCACGATCGCCGGTCCCGAGGACCTCGGCGGTCCGGACCATGTCCGCCGGAGACGTGTACAGCTTCGCTCGGTCGATGTCTTCGTTGTCCATGGCGTCCTCGACCCCGCCGACGATCCCGATCTCGAGTTCGAGGATGATGTCCAGGGCCGAGCACTCGGTCAGGAGATCCGAGGCGAGTGCCAGATTCTCCTCCAGCGGGAGTTCGGACGCATCGAGCATGTGGCTCTGGAATAGCGGTCGTCCGGTCTCGGCGTGATGCGCTCGTGAGACTTCGAGCAACGGCCGGATGTACGAGTCGACCTTGGGCGGTTGGCAGTGGTCGGTGTGCAGGGCGACGTTGATCGGGTACCGCTCGGCGACGACATGGGCGAACTGGGCGAGCGCGGTGGCTCCGAGCGGCATGTCCTTGTTGGCGAGGCCGGACAGGAACTCTGCTCCGCCGGTCGAGATCTGGACGATTCCGTCTGACTCCGCCTCGGCGAAGCCCTTCAGCGCCGCATTCAGGGTCTCCGATGAGGTGACGTTGATCGCCGGGTAGGCGAAGTTGCCGGCCTTCGCGGCGTCGAGCATGGCTCGGTACGTCTCGGGTGATGCAATGGGCATGATGCTCCGTTGGTGGCGTGCGTTTTCGAAGGTAGCGGGTTACCGACGTGCTGTCTGATCGCTCTTCGAATAGTTTCGGTCTCGCCATGCAGGAGATTCCACCAGCAGCCGTTGCCGTGCGGACCCCCGTCCGCTCGACGAGCAAGGTCAAGCGCGCCGTGTATCTCGTGCTCGGACTCCTTTTTCTCGGTCTGGCGCTCGTCGGCATCGTCGTGCCGGGGCTGCCCACCACGATCAACGCCATCATCGCCGGGTTCTTCTTCGCCCGGTCGTCTGATCGCTTCGACAACTGGCTCACGAGCCATCCCGTGCTCGGCCCGCCGGTCCTGGATCACCGCAACGGCATCGGATTCACCGTCCGGGCGAAGACGATCGCGGTCAGCGCCATCACGGTCTCGATCGGCTTCTCGTCGTGGATCATCGCCTCGTCGGACGCTCCGGGTTTCGTGCTGGCGATCATGGCCGTGGCTTGGGTGTACGCGGTGTGGTACGTCCTGCACCAGCCGACGAAGCCGGCCGCCCAGCCCTGATTCGGAAGTCCGTCACCGCCTGGACGAAGCGACGGATGCGGGTTCAGCGATCCGGGGTGTGTCTCTTCTCCTCGACCAACTCGGTGACCCAGGTCGCGACCAGTGCGCCGACGTGGCGGCTCACGTTCGAGGACACCGCATCGAAGCCGTGTTGCGCTCCGGAGACGCGTACGAAGTCGACGGCGGCGCCCGCCTGCTGCATGGCGTCGACGAAGACCTCTGCTTCGGCGATCGGCACCAACGAGTCGTGGGTGCCGTGGATCACGAGGAACGGTGGAGCGTCCCGCCTGACGTGATCGAGCGGTGAGACCGCGTGGAACTCGTCGGATTTCTCCCGGTACGAGCCTTTCATCACGTCTCGATCCACATAAGGCCAATTCGGTCGGGTCCGGTTCCGGTTCGCCATGTCGTAGATGCCGTACATCGGGACGCATCCCATCACGTCGACATCGGCGAAGTCGCCACCGAGGTCGTCTGCGGACCGAAGCGCCGTCAGCGCAGCGAGGTGCCCGCCTGCCGAGCTACCCGACAGCACCATGCGATGGGGGTGGATGCCGTAGTGATCGGCGTTGTCGACCAGGTGTCTCAGTGCGCGCTTGATGGCGAGGACTTGGTCGCGAATCGCCGCCTCCGGGGCGAATGGGTATCGGAGCGCAACGACCGCCCAACCCGCCCGCGCGAGCGAGTGATACATGCGGCGGGCCTGCTTCTGGGGGCCGCCCCCGGTCCAGCCTCCACCATGTACATACACGAACACCGGCCGCTCGCTCGAGGGCACGGCTGAGCGGATCAGGTCGAAGGTGTTCGAGTCGTCGTAGGGGACCTCGTCGAGCTGTTCGATGTCCGGAGGGGTCGGGATCGGCCGTCCGGTCAACAGCGTCGGCAGCGACTCGAAGAACAATGGCGTGCGGATCCGGTCTCTCAGTCTCTGAGCCGAGCGTTGGTCGCGTGCGATCACGATGAGCAGGCCGACAATCGACAGCCCGAGCATCCAGAGCCCCAGCCTCCCCATGGCGAGCCTCGTCCCGCCGGCGACCAGAAGCACTGCGCCGGCCGCCAGGCGGGACAGCAGCCAGAACGGGGCGAGTGAGCTCGTGAGCATCGCGGGCAGCCACAGTGGCGGGAACGGCGCGTTCGGGCGTCGCAGTCTGCGCAGCGCGTTGACCGTCAGCAGGAGTGCCACGAAGCCGTACGTGAAGAGGAGAGGAGATGCCATGCGATGGTCCTATCGGCTTCTGAGCCGACGACTCGATCGATCGTAGGGGTAGCGTGCCGGTGTGACGTCGCAGCCACCACGGTTCAGCTTCCCTGCACTGCTTGCGGGCACCATGGGGTTCAGCACGTTCGGGCTCGTGGTCTTCGCGGTGCTGGCCTCCGAACTCATCGACGAGTTCGGCGTCGACCGGTGGCAGGTCGGGGCGCTGGTCACCGCCATGACGATCTCGGGTGCGTTCATCTCGCCTTCGGTGGGGACATTGACGGATCGAATCGGTGCGCGACGGGCGACCATCGTCACGCTGATCGCAGCCGGTGGAGCGCTGGCGGCCATGTCGGTGTCTCCAGTGTTCGCCTTGGTGGCGCTCTTCGCACTCGTCGGCGGCGTCGGGCAGGCGATCGCCAACCCGGCGACCAACAAGCTCATCTCGATGCACGTTCCTGCGGGGAAACGTGGGGTCATCACCGGCATCAAGCAGTCCGGCGTCCAGGCCGGGACGTTTCTCGGCGGGTTGTTGCTGCCTGTCATCACACTCTCGTTTGGCTGGCGGTGGGCGATTGCGGTCTTCGGCGTCGCCGGGCTGGCCTGCGGCCTGTGGGCATTCGTGAGTCTTCCCACAGACGTCGATGCCGAAACCGACATCGGTTCGGAGCCAACCGCCGAACGGATGCCTCCCGTGATCAGATCGTTGGCGATCTACGGGTTTCTCCTCGGGTTCGCAGGAACGGCGATCTTCACATACCTGCCGCTGTACGCCGAGGAGGCTCTCGGGTACTCGGCGGCGGTGGCCGGGTACGTCGTGGCCTTTGTCGGCTCTGTCGGTGTGGCGGGCCGGATCGGATGGGGGAGGCTCTCGGAGAGGAGTCTTGGTGCCATGCCCTCCCTCCGGATCATCTCGATGCTCTCGGCGGTCTCGGCGCTGTTGCTCATTGCGGCGGAGTCCGCCCCGTGGCTGGTCTGGGTCGCGGCGTTCACGACGGGTCTGTCGGCCAGTTCGTGGAATGCCGTGGGGATGCTCGCAATCATCCAGGCGGTTCCAACACGTCGGGCCGGGCGAGGTTCCGGGATCGTCCTGGCGGGCTTCCTGCTCGGGCTCGGGCTGGGCGCGCCCGCGTTCGGGTACTCGGTCGATCGTCTCGACACCTATGTCCCCGGCTGGTCCGCGATGGCATTGGTGTTCCTCAGTGCACTTCTGGTCACTCGGGAACCGGTCGAGTTGGTGGCGTGAGTCGAGCCCCCCGGAGATCCGGGGGGCTCGATCGGATGGGCGAGTCGATTCAGGCCTTGGCTGCCTGGACCTCGACCTCGACGAAGACGTCCTTGCCGACGAGCCAGCCGCCTGCCTCGAGGGCCTGGTTCCATGTGAGACCGAACTCCTCGCGGTTGATCTTCGTTTCACCGGAGAAGATCGCCTTGTCATTGCCCCATGGGTCGCTGACGATCCCGCCGTAGTTCATGTCGAGCGTGACGGGCTTGGTGATGTCGCGAATCGTGAGATCACCGGCCACCTCGAAGCCGCTGCCGGCCTGGGTGATCGAAGTGGTTTCGAACGTGATCTGGGGATGGTTCTCGACATCGAGGAAGTCGGCGCTGCGGAGATGGTTGTCCCGGTCCTCGGCGCCGGTGTCGATCGATGCGGCTTCGATGGTCACGGTCGCAGACGTGGAGGCTGCGTCTTCGCCCTGGCTGATGGTGCCGGAGAAGCTCTTGAAGCTGCCGCGGACCTTGGCTGCCATGAGGTGCTTGACGGTGAATCCGATCGAGGTGTGGGCGGGGTCGAAGGTCCAGCTTCCGACTTCCGGCTTGGTGAGGGTCTCTGCCACGGTGGTGCTCCTTTGTGTGATGATCCGAGAACTCAGCCTTTTATCTGAGTACTCAACCAAATCTAGAGGAAGATGATTGAGATGTCAACTATTGAGTTGTAAGGTGATGGTGTGATGCAGCAGACCAATCGCGAAGCGGCCATCGATTCCCTCTGCAGTGACAGCCGGATCTACACATTCGGCGTGCTGCTCGAGGCGATGGCCCAGCTCAACCGAACTTTTGACCGGTCGCTGCGCGAGCGCGCCGGAATCAATCAGTCGCTCTTCGAAGGACTGCTCCGGATCGAGCGCTCCGGTGGGCAGCTCTCGATGGGTGAGCTGGCCGACCAGGTCGCACTCACCTCAGGCGGCGTCACCCGCATGGTTGCCCGGCTCGTCGACGCCGGCTACGCCGAGCGACGCAGCTGTGAGACCGATCGGAGAGTGCAGTACGTAGGAATCACCGGAGAGGGCCGCGCCGTGCTCTCACATGCCCTCTCCATCCACCTCGGCGATCTCGAAGAGCACTTCACCGGCAAGCTGACCGAAGCCGAGCGGGACACGATCGTCTCGGTGATGGAGCGCATCCGAACCGCGCAGCACGATTGAACGACCCGCCGCGGGCCTCGCCTCGCATCGGCGCTCAGGGCCCTGCGAGCGCTCTCGGGCCTTCGGCCGCTTCCAAGGAGATGTCAGTGTTCGTGCGGGTAGGGGCGATGTTCACATCGCCCGCGACGTATCACGCCGAATCCGACGACCGCCCACAGGCGCGTCAACCAGGGCAGAGCCAAGAGCGTGAAGGCGCCATCCTGAACACCAGCCGTGAGGGCGCCAGCCCTGACTATTCGTACGCGATCGCCTCCAACACGTTCAGGCGGGCAGCCCGTCGCGCCGGGTAGATGGCTGCGACGACGCCGGCGATCATCGCGAGCAACACCGCCGCGACGACCTGGACGATCGGGATCCGGAAGACGATCTCATCGGTGTCGAGTGCCTCGACCAGCGCCCGGGCCAGGATGATGCCGACCACCGATCCGAGCAGCGCGCCGTAGACCGCGATGATGACCGACTCCCAGGTGATCATGCGCCGGACCTGTTTGCGGGTCGCCCCCACTGCCCGCAGCAGGCCGATCTCCCTCGTCCGCTCGATCACCGACAGCAGCAGCGTGTTCACGATCCCGACGAACGCAATCACCAGGGCCAGGGCGAGGAGGGCATACACCAGTCCGACGAAGCCCCGGATGCCGGTGATCGCCTGGTCGGCGAACTCCGACTGGTCGAGGCTGGTTGCGCCCGGGAAGCCGTCGAGGACCGTTTCCACCGCCTCGCGTGCTGCTGTCGTCTCGAAGGTTCTGTCGAACTTCACGAAGATCGACTGGTCGAAGTCCTCCACGAAGTTCTGCCGGTAGCCGTCGAGGTCGAGGTAGAAGCTGCCGACCGGTCCGCTCTGGGCGTAGATCGCCCGTACCGTGAGCACCTGCTCTCCGGTTCGGGCGAACTCGACGTCCAGTGTGTCGCCAACCGTCACGTCGAGGTCGTCGGCGGCGTTCTCCGAGACTGCGACTCCGTCCACGCCCACGGCCGAGAGATCCCCTTCGAGGACCTCGATGTCGATGGCGTCGGTGAGCTTCGACAATTCTGCGGCGGAGATGAACTCGACGTCCCCCTCCACCAGCATCGGGCCCTGTCGCGTGCGGGTGACCTGTTCGACCTCGTCGAGCGCCTCGATCTCGTCGGCGAGCCGGGGAGAGAGCCCGGCACCCCCGAATCCGATCGGCTGCACCACCAGGTCGGTCTTGAAGGTGTCCTCGATCAGCTGGTTCGTGGTGGCCTCGAGGCTGGAGGCCAGGATGGTGACGAACACCATCAGCGCAACACCGATCATGAGTGCCGCCGACGTCACGGCGGTACGTCCGGGATTGCGGACGGCGTTCTCCGTGGAGAGGCGTCCGATCGTTCCGAAGGCTGCACGAATCGGAGCGCCGAGGGTTCGGCCCAGCGGTCGCGCGAACGCCGCCGACAGGACGGCAAGACCGATGAACAGCAGGGCGGCGCCGACGCCCACGAACGCTGCTCGCGGGATCTGATCGGGTGGGTCGAGGAACAGGCCCGCCGCGATGATCCCGGCGCCGATGACGGACACCACGGATCCGACGATCGTGACGATCCGGAACAATCGACCGCTCGGGCGAGCCATCACTTGCCGGAGAGCGGCGATCGGAGGCACCGCGCTGGCGCGATAGGCCGGGACGAGCGCGGACAGGAGCGTGACGAACACGCCCGATGCGACCGCGATGAGAACGGTGCGAAGCTGGACCTGCGGCGTCGTGGCGGGGATCTCGCCGCCGAAGCGACTGAACGCCTCGCGAATGCCGATGGCGAGCAGGATGCCGAACACCACTCCCAGGAGCGAGCCGATGATGCTCACGACGAACGATTCGGCCAGCACCATACGGCGGACTTGTCGCTTGGTGGCTCCGATCGCCCGGAACAGGGCGAGTTCCTGGGTTCGCTGGGCGACGATCACCTGGAAGGTGTTGAAGATCAGGAAGCCTCCGACGAACAGCGACACGTAGCCGAAGGCCAACAGGAAGGTGTTGACGAAGTCGAGCGCCTCCTTGAATCCCGACAACTGCTCCTCTGCGGCGGTTGCGGCGTCGACCACCGACGTGTTCTCGGGAGCGATCGCCTCGATCGCCGCAACGAGGCGCTCCGGCGAGATGTCACCGGCGCCGACCACCGAGATCGTGTCGACGGTGCCGGCGGCATCGAAGAGCCGCTGCGCCGTCCCGTAGGTGACGGCGACGAACGTCGCTCCTCCGAAGTTCGACGACCCGCCCAATCCGATGGTCCCTACGACGCGGAACCGCTCCGGCTCGCCGAGGGCGATGACGCCGACCTCGTCCCCGATCTCGATGTCCAGGCGACGGGCACTCGAACTGTCGATCACGAGATCGCGGTCGCCGGTCGGGGCGACCCCGTCCCGGACCGTGATCGGACTCGCCTCGTCCGACCAGGAGGTGCCGATCGTCGGTGGCCCGAATCCTCCCAGCGCTTCTCCCTGCGGGTCGATCAGGGTCACCAGTCCGGCGACGGTTCCGACTGCGACCTCGACTTCGTCGAGTGCATCGATCTCTTCCACGAGGCTCTCGGGGAGTCGCTCGGGGAAGGTGAACGAGGCCAGTTCGTCGTCGACGGCGCTCGTCACCTGGGCGTCGATCCCGGCGAACGACTCGGAGAACAGATCCGAGAACACCCGGTCGAGTGTGTCGGTGAAGACGTAGCTGCCGGCGATCAGCCCGGTCCCGAGCATGATGGCCAGGACGGTCAGGGCCATCCGTAGTTTGTGACCCAGAAGCCCCTTGAGGGTGGCGCGGAGCATCAGACCTCGAGCGTCTTCATCCTGTCGAAGACCGCTTCCGGCGTCGGGCCGGGCATGTCGTCGACGATTCTGCCGTCCTCGAGGAAGACGGCCCGGTCGGCGTATCCCGCTGCCACCGGATCGTGGGTGACCATCACGATCGTCTGGTGGAACTCGTCGACGGCGAGTCGGAGGAACTGCAGCAGTTGGGCTCCGGACTTCGAGTCGAGGTTGCCCGACGGTTCGTCCGCGAAGATCACGTCCGGTCGCGAGGCCAAAGCCCGTGCGACCGCAACCCGTTGCTGTTGGCCTCCGGAGAGCTCTGAAGGCCGATGGCTCAGGCGGTCGCCGATCTCGAGAACGCCGATCACCCGGTCGAACCATTCACGGTCGACCTTGGTGCCGGCGATGTCGAGCGGCAGCGTGATGTTCTCACTCGCCGAGAGCGTCGGCACGAGATTGAATGCCTGGAAGACGAAGCCGACTCGGGTTCGTCTCAGCAGTGTGAGTTCCCGGTCGCCGAGCAGCCCGAGGTCCTGGTCGCCGATGAAGACCTTTCCCGACGTCAGGTCGTCGAGACCGGCGGTGCAGTGCAGCAGTGTCGACTTGCCCGAACCGGACGGGCCCATGATCGCCGAGAAGCGTCCCTGTTCGAACGACACGGTCACGCCGTCGAGAGCCCGCACCTCGGTGTCGCCGGAGCCGTAGATCTTGGTGGCCTGCTCGGCCCGTACCGCTGGAGTCATCGCCGGGAGGCTAACGACCGGCCGGTCCTACCTCGTCGGCGTGGTTCGGGTCACGCTTCGCTGCCGGCGAAGCCCTGCTGGCGCCAGACCTCGTAGGTGACGACCGCAACGGAGTTCGACAGGTTCAGCGACCGCACCCCAGGCCGCATCGGAATCGACAGCACAGCGTCCAGCCAGTCGGCGGACAACAAGGTCTGGTCGAGACCCACCGACTCCCGGCCGAACAACAGGGCGTCTCCCGGTTCGTATGCGACCTCGTGGTACGAAGTGGTTCCCGACTTGGCGAGAGCGAAGACTCGGCCCCGATGCTGCGACCGCCAGGTGTCGACGTCGGGGTGAACCGTCACTGCTGCCCGCTCTCGATAGTCCATGCCGGCCCGGCGGAGTCTGGCGTCATCGAGGGTGAACCCGAGTGGCTCGATGAGGTGCAGGCTCGCACCCGTGTTCGCAGCCAACCGCATGGCGTTGCCCGTATTCGGCGGAATCTCCGGATGCACCAGGACGATGTGGACATCGAGTTGTGGGTTCTGTGTCATGAGTGATGGGATCCTCGGGCGCATGATTCTGACAGGTTCCGACGGGCCTCGATCGTCGGAGCATCGGAGACGCGCGACTCCGGTAGGACCGGTAGAGCCTGCGTTTTCGGGTAGGTTTTTCCGACCAGACCCGGCCATGGAGGACCGATGTCCACGTTCGTGCTCGCCCAGGTGACGCTGACAGATGTGTGTGGTACCGAACCCGGCCTGTTGTGCTGGCTGGTCTTCCGCACCACCGGCAGTGAGGGTCTGGCGCAGGCCACGGAGTGGATCGGCCGACCGATGAACGCAGCGATCATCCTCGCCCTCACCTGGCTGGCCAACAGGTTCCTACAGCGGTTCATCTCCCGTGCGATCGAACGTGTCATCGCAGGACAGCAGAAGGACGCGGCCGAGGCGGCCGCCGAGGCAGAGCAGCGAGCAGCCGCCGAGCCGCGGGAGAATCTGCGGCAACGGGCACTGGCTCGAGCGCTGGCGCTGAGGGAGTCGTCGGAGCGGAGCACGCATCGGACGCGGACGGTCGGCACCGTCGTGGGCAACGTCGCCTCGATCATGGTGTATCTGATCGGCATCGGAATGGCGCTTGCCGAGTTCGGTGTGAACCTCGGTCCGTTGATCGCCGGCGCCGGGATCGTCGGGGTGGCACTGGGATTCGGTGCGCAGAGCCTGGTCAAGGACTTTCTGAGCGGGATCTTCATGTTCATCGAGGACGAGTACGGGGTCGGTGACATCATCGACGTGGGGGAGGCGTCCGGAGTGGTCGAGGTCGTCAACCTGCGGACGACCCGGATCAGAGATATCGACGGCACGCTCTGGCACGTGCCGAACGGCGAGATCCGACGCGTGGCCAACAAGTCACAGGAGTGGGCCCGCACCGTGCTCGACATCGAGGTGGCGTACGACACGGACATCGGCCACGCCACGCAGGTCATCAAGCGAGTCGCCGACGAGGTCTGGGATGAGGCGCCGGCCAACGCCACGATCCTCGAGGAACCCGAGTTGTGGGGGATCGAGGCGTTCGGTCAAAGCGCCATCGCCATCCGCCTGGTGATGAAGGTGGCGCCCTCCGAGCAGTGGACGACTGCGAGGCTGATCCGCGCTCGCATCAAAGAGGCGTTCGATGCCGAGGGCATCCAGATCCCGTTCCCCCAGCACACGGTGTGGCTTCACCAGGTGGCGGAACGTCCGACCTCTACCGGAGAAGGGAGCAGGTCTCTCGAGGAGACGGCGCTCGAGCAGCCGTCGGGGGATGTGCCGTCCGAGGAGGATGCGGGAAGCTGAGGCCGCTCCGCCGCGAGGTCAGAAGATCGGCTGGATGGGCAGTGCGAGCAGGGTCACGACGCTGCCGATCAGGCCGGCGATCGCCAGTCCCATCGTGATGAGGCGGTTGCGTCGAAGATGCAGTTTCGAGTTGGTCCCGGCGAAGAACAGGATCATGGCGAACAGCACTCCGTGAGGACGTATTCGTCGGAGGTCTGATTGGCGCGGCGAGCGGAGCTCGCCTTTTCCTCCGCCTCGTCGAGCAGGTCCTCTGCCTATCTCATCGTCGCGAGGCTTTACTCCGGCATCTCGAAGGGCGATGTGGGAGCGTCCGAGTCGACCAGCGGGCCGGTGTACAGCCACGCGCGTACGGCCACGACGAGCTCTGGCCGGAATCGGTCGAACAGGAACCCCGAGAGCGTGTCGGGATCGGGGCGGTACGGCTGGCCGGGCGCGACCGCGATCGTGCCGTTCCGGATGTCTTCGTCGAGGGCAGCCAGCCAATCGCTGAACATGGCGACGTCGATCTGCACGAGCTGGCCTGCGATGGTCGAGGACCGGGTGGATTCGGTACGTGCGGCCGACGCTTCGCTGAACAGGATGGCCTGATTGCCGCTCCACCTCGCCGACTGGAAGCCCGACCAGGCCGTTGCGATCACGGCCGTGGCGAGGACGACCGTTGCGACCAGCTCGACGCGGTCGATCGAGTCGAGCCAACGCTCGATCAGGCCGCGGATTCGTCCTTGGGGCCTGATCTCGTGATCGGCCACGTTGTCTTGCTCTCCCTCTGGTGGACCGGCCACGGCTCGCGCGGTTGCCGCCGACATCGAGGGCAACTGGCGGGTGATCATACCGGTGGCCGGCATCGCAGAACGCGGAACGGGATCGTCGTTCGACGGGCCAGCCTCAGGCAGTCCACACCGAACGAGGAAGCTCAGGATCCGGCCCCGCTCGTCTCGTGGCCGGTGCCGTTCAGGGGCCGCGATGGCGGATGATCACGACTCCCGAAGTCGATCGGCGATCGCGTCCGGTACGGCGTCGGTTCCGCGGTGGGAGACGATCCACCGATCGATGTGCAGCCACCAGTCGAACAGCCATGCGCTTCGAGCATCCGGCGGGGGGATGTCGTCACGGGACACCCACCAGGCCGCTCCCCGGATGTTGCTGTCCATGGGCAGTCCCCGCCACAGGTCGACCACGCTGGAGAGCTCCTCGAGCCCGGTGTGTCCGACGAAAACCACGTCGGCTTCGGGCGCCGATTCGATGGCGGCGAGCGCACCGGTCGGCCGGGGCGCCAGGACGTAGCGCATCTGGCGGGCGAGATCGGCCTCTGCGTGCCTGCCCATCTCTTCCAGTTTGGCGATCGACCGGATCCGACGCCCCTCGGTGAAGTTGCCGCCTTCAGGGAAGATCAACAAAGCATCGTTTGGTCCCATGCCGCCGGCCAGCGCCCTGATGCCCTCGACGACCCCGAGGCGACCGGGCCCCGATCCGACGAAGACCGTCGGCAGGCGGTTCAGGATCACGTCGAGGAGCGGATCCCACTGGAGGCTCTCCTTGAGCACGATGCGCGGGCGGCGGCCCGCCTCGGTCAGGGCGTGAACGAGGATCAGCGAGTCTCCCGCCCCGGCGTGTCGGGAGAACACCAACAGCGGCCCCTCCGGGTCGGGGTCGCGATGCAGCCCCTCTTCGACTTCGGACGTGTCGAAGGTCAGATTGAAGACGGTTTCAGCGGTGCGAAACACTCGAGCCAGCGACCATCTGAGCAGGCGGTAGTGGCGGTCCTGCATCCGGTCGGTGTCCATCCAGGCGCCGAAGCCACTGGCCACCCACAAGCCGAATGCGGCGATCAGTGTCACCACCTCCACTGCCAGGTAGACGAGGAAGAACCAGAGGAGACGGAGCGGACGCCACCGGCCGGGTAGACGTGGCGACACCGCCGCAGCCACGACCAGCAACACGGGGAGCGAGCCGAGGAAGGACACGATCAACAACACGATCACCGGAGCGAGGGCCAGCCGGCGAACCCAGCGTGGTGGGAGCATCAGGCCAGCCTTGAGAGGTAGGCGGCCGTGGCCTCTCGGGCCCGTTCGATCCGGGCCCTCGCCCCCGACGTGTCTCCGTAGCGAAGTCCCCGAGGATCATCGAAGTGGAGGGCGTCGCCACTAGGGAGGACGTGGATGGTCACGTCATCCGGCACCGCCCGGAGTTCCTCGACGAAGCGGTGCCGCCGGGCGATCTCGAAGGCGACCAGACCGACCTCCCATGGCGACTCGGGAACCCTCAGTGGGGCCTCGATACGACCGACCTGCAGCACGAAGATCTCCTCGGCGCCGAGCTCGAGTGCCCTTCCAAGTGGGATCGAATGCACCAGTCCGCCGTCGTAGTAGTGCGTGTCCCCCACCCGGACCGGCGGGAGCAGTCCCGGCACGGCCGCCGACGCCATGATCGCGTCGATGAGCGGACCCTCCGAGAACCAGTGAGAGGCGGCCGTTTCGACGCCGGCGGCCACACACTGGAACGGGACCTGGAGGTCCTCGAACCGGGCAACGGGCAACGCCGTCTCGAGGAGCCGGCGGAGCGGGGCGGCGTCATGGATGTGTGTGCGGGTTCTTGCCAGAGTCACGATTCGCTCGAGCACGGACTCCGAGAACGTGTCGTCCTCGGCCACACCTTCCCAGAGCGTCGTCAAACGAGCAGCGGCCTGCTGGGGATCTGCTGCGATGACGGCGCCGTTCATCGCTCCGATCGACGTGCCGACCACCAAATCCGGGAGGATGTCCTGATCGATCAACGCCTGGAGCATCCCGATCTCGGCCGCGCCCTGCACGCCGCCCCCACCCAACACATATGCAGTCCTGGTCACTCGTGCACCCTCCGGAAGATGTGGAGGCTACCCCGGCGTCGTGACTTCGGAGAGCCAGGTCCCGCTGCGAGAATGTCGCGGCGTCATCGACGAATCCAGCCTTGGACCACCATCGTGTCGAGATCCTTCGTGAAGCCACCACCATGGCTCTGTATCTGTCCATCGTGCTCCTGGCGACACTCACCGCCCTGCCGACCGGTGCGGAATCCCGGGACGGCAGACCCGGAGGGAGCGGCATCCACGGCATTGCGCTCATCGGTGTGATCTGGGGGACGACGATCGGACTGGCCCTCGCCCATTGGTTTGCCTTCAGGCTGTCGGCGCGGGTCTTCGGCGGTAGCCGATTGACCGAGGGCGATGTCGAAGTCGTACTCGCCCAAGTTGCCGCTGTCGCCGCGGTGGCGTTGCTCTGCACCGTCCCGACACTGTTCGTCGGGGACGCCGATGATGTGCAGACGGCCACGGGGGCGCTCGGTGCCGTCGTGGGCGGCGCGTGTGGGTATTGGTGCTCGGCCTCACGGTGGCAGCTGTCAAGAACTTCCTGCTCGGTCATTGACCGAACAGGGCCCGATGACGGCCCGGCCGGCTCAATCACACGCGGCCACGGTCACCAGCTATCGTGACGCAATGCTCAACATCGTTACGTTCTTTGGCACGGCCGTGTCGCTCTGGGCCGCCGTGGCCTTGGTGGGCGGCTTCGATTTCGACGGTTCCATCTGGCAGTTCCTCATCGTCGCAGCGATCGTCGGGATCGCGAACGCGTTCGTGAAGCCGTTGGTCCAGTTGATCAGTCTCCCGCTGGTCGTTCTCACGCTCGGCCTCTTCCTGATGATCGTGAATGCGCTCGTACTGCAGTTCTGCATCTGGCTCTCCGGTCCCGGCGTCCTGGATCTCGGGTTGACCTCCGATGGATTCTGGTGGTCGACGTTCTTGGCTGCCGTCGTGATCTCGGTGGTCGGGTGGCTCCTCGGCGTTCTCCTTCCGGACGACGGTCGCATCTCGGCCGCCACCTGATCCGTCTCACGTTCCCGGGTTTCTGCGCGGCGTCCGACGATCGCCTGCCTGTGCAGGGCGGCTGAACTGGTCCCGGCTCCTGATCACGTCGCCCTGTTGTCGGTGTCGTTCTCCTCGTGGAGGTGGTCGAGGCCCGGTCCGGTGACTCGTAGACCACGGCGTTGCTCGCCAGATAGTTCGAGATGAACGAGCTGATAAGGGCTGCAATGGGCAGGGCGGTGAAGGAGCCCATGGGCCCGGCGATCGCGCCTCCTGCCAGAGCTGCGCCGAACGCAACGCCCCCGTTCAATGACATGGTCTTGGAGTTCAGTTTCGGGCTGAGCCAGTAGTTCTCCACCTGCTGATAAACCAGGATGTGAGCGAGAAACGATGAGCGTGCTCGTGAATCCGCTCAGCGCCGGCGTGAGCACGACGGGAATCGCTCCGCCGATGTACGTGCCGATCACGGGGATGAAGACCGACACGAAGCTGCCGAACAGCGACATGGCGATGGCGATCCCGGAGCCGAAGAACGCGCTGATCGACCCGACGTCGCTGCCCGCCGACTACCTGACTGATTCGCACGGAGACTCCACGACCTGATACGGGGCGAGAACGCCCGCGACTGTCCATGGGTCGATGTCGGCTGTCAGGCGACCGTGCCGTCAGAACAGTCTGAGCTCGCGGGACTCGATTTCGCGTAGGCCGTCGTAGTCGACCTCGATGTAGGTGATCCCGCGTGCCTCTGCGAGCGTCTTCGCCTGCGGCTTGATGATCTGTGCGGCGAACACCCCCCGGACGGGTGCAAGCCGGGGGTCGTTGTCGAGCCGTTCCACGTACCGGGCGAGTTGCTCGACGCCGTCGATCTCGCCACGTCGCTTGATCTCGACGGCGACCGTCTCGCCCGCTTCGGTCCTGCACAACAGATCGACCGGACCGATGTCGGTCTGGTACTCCCGCCTGATCAACTCGAGCCCCTCCTCGATCACCCACGGCCTGGCCGCGAGCAGCTCCTGGAGGTGTGCCTCGACCCCGTCCTTGATGAGGCCTGGGTCCTCACCGAGCGCATGCTCGGTGTCCGAGATGACCTCGTGCAACGTGATCGTGAGTTTCTCGCCCTTCGGGTTCACCACCACCCACTCGGACTCCGTCTCGACAACCGAGTTGGGGGCGTTCATCCAGTTGAGCGGCTTGTAGGCGCCGCCGTCGCTGTGGATCGCCACGCAGCCGTCGGCCTTGACCATCAGAAGACGTTGGGCGCGGGGGAGATGGGCCGTCAGCCGGCCTTCGTAATCGACCGTGCACTCTGCGATGACGAGCCTCACCGGACTCCGATCTTCCCGAGCGCCAGAACCTGGGCGAGCACCGCCTTCTCCAGGTCATCGAGGTCCTGACTCTCGTTGGGTGCGTGCACCGCCGAGGTCGGGTCGCCGGCACCGGTGAGCAGGATCGCCGACTCCGGGTAGCGCGTGGAGAAGTCGGCGACGAAGGGGATCGAGCCACCGACGCCCATCTCGACGACGTCGGTCTCCCATACCTGCTCCATCGAGGCGCGGAAGGCGTCGACCGCCGGCCCGTGGAGTGGGAGCTGGAATGCCTCGCCCGATTCGACGCCTGTGATGGTCACCTGCGCACCCCACGGGATGTTGGCGATCAGGTGGTCCCGGAGCGCGTTCATGGCATCGTTCGGGTCCTGGCCGGGAGCGATCCGCATGCTGACCTTGGCGCGAGCCACGGGCACGAGTTGATTGATGGCCTGAGCCAGCGGCGGGGCGTCCACAGCGAGCACCGCGATGGCGGGTTTGGTCCACATCCTCCCGGTCAGGCTGCCCGAACCGAGCGCGGAGAGTCCCGGCACGGCACCCATCGCCGAGCGGACCTCTTCCTCGGTCAGGTCGAGCGGATCGGACTCGCCGGACACCAGCCCTGGCACCGCCACGTCGCCGTCGTCGGTGTGCAGCGTCGCGAGCAGCCGCGCCATGGTGGTCACCGCGTCGGGGAACACACCACCGAACATCCCCGAGTGAACCGCCTTCTCGGCGGTGCGGACTTCGACGACGCATGCGACGAGTCCCCGCAGCGACGTGGTCAACGCGGGTTCGCCGACCCTCCAGTTGCCCGAGTCTGCGATCACGATGACGTCGGCTCGCAGCTTCTCGGCATACGTGTCGAGGAATCCGCGGAGGTGGGCCGACCCGATCTCCTCCTCGCCTTCGATGAACACCTTGATGTTGACGGGAGGGTTGCCGTCGAACACGCGAAGCGCCCCGAGATGCATGATGACCCCGGACTTGTCGTCCGACGACCCGCGCCCGTACAGGCGGCCATCACGTTCGAATGGTACGAACGGCTCGGTCTCCCACTCCTCACTCGGACCGGGGGGCTGAACGTCGTGATGGGCGTACAGGAGCACGGTCGGAGCATCCGCGGGTCCGTCGACCGAGGCGAACACCGCGGGATGGGCTCCGGGATACTCGAGGAGTTCGGCATTCGACGCGCCGGCATCCGCGAGCAGATCGCGGACACGCTCCGCAGACCGTCTGACTTCGGACTCGGGGTAGCCGCCTGCGCTCACCGATGGGATCTCGATGAGTTCCCGCAGTGTGGCCACCAGACCGGGCATGAGTTCGTGCACCTTCGATGTGAGATCCGCCATGGCGAGCGAGGCTAATTGGTTCAGGCTGGCGCCTTCACGCTCTGTGTGGCGGCTCGGCCCAGGGGGCCTCGCCACCACGCTCTGGGCGTTCGGCCTGGCGGCCTCACGGTTGGTTCGGCCTGGCGGCCTCACGGTATGCGCCATGCGCTTTGCGCGGTTCCGCACTGCGCATACCGCATGGTTCCTCACCTGGCTTACCGTTGCGCCGTGCACTTCCGAATCTCTGGGATCCCGATCAGCGTCCGCTGGTCGTTCTGGGTGGTGGCGCTCCTGGTCGTTCCGCTGCCGTACCGGCTGATCCTTCGGCCTCGAGCATGGCCGTTCGTGGTGGCCTGGTTGCTCGTCGTCTTCGTGACGGTGCTGGTGCACGAATATGCCCATGCGCGGATCGCCCGCCGGCAGGGCGCCGAGGTCTCGATCACGCTGTATCTGCTGGGCGGGTTCACCACGTGGACGTCACGGGGCGTGCGACCTCAGGGCCGGTTCTGGATCGCTGCGGCCGGTTCCGCAGCCGGCTTCATCCTCGGGGGCGCAGTGTGGCTGGCATTCCGGGCCGGCCTCATTCCGGCAGAGCCGACCGTGCTCGTGTTCGCGCTCGAGAACTTCTGGTACGTCAACCTGGTGTGGGGTGCGCTGAACTGGATCCCGGTCCGGCCACTGGATGGCGGGCAGATGCTCTCGAGTGCGCTCGAGGCGTGGCTCGGTCGCACCGGAACGACCATCGCCAACGTCGTGCTCCCGTCGGTGACGCTGGCGGGCGGCATCCTCGCGTTGACGTCGGGTCTGTATGCGATCGCGGTGTTCGCCGCCCTCGTGCTCGCGGCTGAAGTCGCTCGGGCGTTCGGCCTCGTGGAGCCTCCGCAGGATTCTGTCCCACCTGCCGCGGCCGCGGATCAGCCGAAGGGGTAGGTTGAGTCGCATGGACTTCTCATACAGCGACAAGGTAGAACAACTGCGCAGTGAGCTCACCGACTTCATGGAGAGCCACGTCTATCCGGCCGAGCCGGTCTACCAACAGCAGATGGCCGACTCGGGGAACCCACACTTTCATCCGCCGGTGCTCGAGGACCTGAAGCGGGAGGCCAGGAGCCGAGGGCTGTGGAACCTGTTCCTACCCGACGCCGAGCATGGGGCGGGCCTGAGCGTGCAGGAGTACGCGCCGCTCGCCGAGATCACCGGGCGGAGCCCCTCGATCGCTCCCGAAGCGCTCAACTGTGACGCCCCGAACACGGGGAACATGGAGATCCTTCACATGTTCGGGACCGACGCCCAGAAACAGCAGTGGCTCCATCCGCTATTGGAAGGCGAGATCCGCTCCTGTTTCTCGATGACCGAACCCGATGTGGCCTCGTCGGACGCCCGCAACATCCGGACGAGGATCGAGACCGATGGTGACGACTTCGTGATCAGCGGCCGCAAGTGGTTCTCGTCTGGCGCGGCGTCAGAGCGCTGCAAGGTGTCGATCGTGATGGGAATCACGGACCCCCACGCCGACCCCTATCACCAGCAGTCCATGGTGATCGTTCCGATGGACGCGCCCGGTGTCACGGTGGAACGCGAGCCCCTCGTCTTCGGCTATCAGGACCGTGGCGGCCACCCTCAGATCCACTTCGACCGTGTCCGGGTCCCACGCTCGAACCTCCTCGGTGAGCAGGGCGGAGGCTTCGCCATCGCCCAGGCACGGCTGGGCCCCGGCCGGATCCACCACTGCATGCGGGCGATCGGCGCCGCCGAGCGCTGCTTCGACCTGATGGTCGAGCGGGCCAAGGCCCGCGTCGCATTCGGCAAGCCATTGTCCGAACAGGGGGTGGTGAGGGACTGGATCGCCGAGTCGAGGATGAAGATCGAACAGGCCCGCCTGCTGGTCTTGAAGACGGCGTGGATGATCGACAATGTCGGCGCCAAGGGTGCCCGAGTCGAGATCGCCGCCATCAAGGTCGTCGCCCCGGCGGCACTGACCTATGTCTCCGACCGAGCGATCCAGGTGTTCGGCGCGGCCGGCTTCACACCCGACTTCCCGATCGCCGAGTTCTATTCGATGGGTCGCTGGCTCCAGATGGCCGACGGCCCCGACGAGGTGCACAAGCGCTCGGTCGCCCGTGCCGAGATCGGCCGCTACGAACCCGGCCAGGTCCCCGAGCCCTACAACTTCGGGGACTGATCCCGCCCAACGCGCGCCGCCATGGGCCCAATGGCGGGTTGCGCGCACGGTTCGCGTCGGGTGTTCCCCACGGAGTGGGGAAAGGTCCCTGCCGCCGACGGAGGAGGCGGGAGGTGAGGGGCCGACTCCCGCGGAGCGGTGGTTCGCGTCGGGTGTTCCCCACGGAGTGGGGAAAGGTCCCTGCCGCCGACGGAGGAGGCGGGAGGTGAGGGGCCGACTCCCGCGGAGTGGCGGTTTGCGACGAGGTCTGGGGGCGGGTTGCGCGCAGGCTGGGGTGTTTCTGTTCTACCCCCAAGTTGGTTGTGGTGGGTTCAGAACCATGGTGTTCGCACTGTCACAAGAACGATCGAATGGTCAACCGCTGTCTCGAAGGGTGCTGCCGCCGATCACTTGCGTGCCCGACCGTCGTTCTTGTCAGTCGTCTGACACGAGATCCTGTGTTGTGCGAACCGGCCGCGTCTTCGCCGCTCCCGACAAGAACTGCTTCAGGAACGGGACGTGAAACGTGAAACGTGGGACGTGGGACGTGGGACGTGGGACGTGGGACGTGAAACGTAATCTCGTAATCAGGGGAACGAAATCGCTTTACCGGGCGTTTAACCAGAGACACCAATATTGGGGGCCTGATGTCCACTCCTGAATACTTCTTCGACACCGACTTCGCCGTCCACTCCTGGCGGGAGGTGGCGGCGTGCAACAACCGCACCGACGTGAGCTTCTTTCCGATGCCCGACGACCTCGTCGCCATCAACGAGGCGAAGGCCGTGTGCACGGGTTGTCCGGTCGCAGACGAGTGTCTCCAGTTCGCCATCGAGACCAATCAGCCCGACGGCATCTGGGGCGGGATGACCGTCAAGGAGCGCGCCCGCATCCGCCGCGAGTGGCTCAAGGAGTTGCGCAGAGCGTCCTGACCGCACCCAGCGGGTATCGATTCCCGAGGGGGCCTGTCACGAATCCCGGAACTCCTGGCCGACGTTGACCAGAGCATCCCCCTGTGACACCAGCGGATTCTGGGTGATGGCGATCACGTGCCCGTCCATGGATGCGCTGATCCTCGTGGGTCGATGACCGAATGCGTCGGATATCTCACCGAGATTCTGTCCCTTGGTGACTCTGTCTCCCGGGGCGACCTGGAGCGTTGCGATGCCTGATCGCCGGGCCCTGACCCAACGCAAGGTTGCGAGTCTGGTGGGCCTCCTCCGGACTCGCAGGAGGTCCCACGACCCCATGTCCATGGCCTGCATCACCCGGAGTATCCCTTCGACCCCGTAGAGAATGGCGTCGGCGTCGAAACGGTGGATCTGGCCGGCCTCGTACAGCAGCACGGGGACGTCGCGCTTCGTTGCGGCCATCCTGAGCGAGCCGTCCCGGAGTCGGGCGTCGATGATGTACGGGGCGCCGAACGCGTTGGCCAGTCGGAGCGTCTCGGGGTGGTCCAGGTCTGCGCGGATCTGCGGGATGTTGACCCGATGGCCGGCCGCAGTGTGCAGATCGATGCCGAGGTCCGCCTGCCCGACCACTTCGTTCATGAACATCCTGGCGAGCCGCGAGGCGAGAGACCCGCGAGACGAGCCGGGGAAGAACCGATTGAGATCTCGTCCGTCCGGCAGGTATCGGGACTGTTCGATGAAACCGAACACGTTCACGACCGGTGTGGCGATGATCGCACCCCGGAGGGTCCGCACATCGACGAGGGGCAGGACCTGCCGGATGATCTCGACTCCGTTGATCTCGTCGCCGTGAATCGCGCCGGACAACCACACGGTCGGTCCCGGCCTTCGCCCATTCACCACCGCCACCGGCATCGAGAGCGGCGACCCCGTCGTGAGTCGGGCCACGGGGATGTCGAACCGTTTGCGCCTTCCAGCGACGACCGTCACGTCTCCGATGGCGATCGGCTTGTTCTTGGGCGACGTCATGGTTTGCCCTTCGACGATCGGCGCTTCTTGGCGGCCTGCTCGATGTGCTCGATGATCGTCTTCGCCACGTTTCGCTGGCTGGACTTCTCGATCCCTTCGAGGCCGGGCGACGAGTTCACCTCGAGGACGACCGGCCCCCGGCTCGACTGCAGGAGATCGACCCCGGCGACGTTCAACCCCATGGTCTTGGTCGCCTTGACGGCGGTGGCGCGTTCGGCCGGGGTGAGGGCGATGGGCTCGGCTGTTCCTCCGCGGTGGAGATTGGACCTGAACTCGCCGGGAGCGCCGGTCCGTTTCATCGCTGCAACCACCTTGCCGCCGACGACGAACGCCCGGATGTCCACGCCCTTTGACTCCTTGATGTACTCCTGGACCAAGAAGTTGGCGTCGAGCTGTCGGAACGCTCCGATCACCGACTCCGCAGCCTTCTTGGTCTCCGCCAGGACCACGCCGAGGCCCTGGGTGCCTTCGAGCAGTTTGATCACCACGGGCGCCCCGCCGACGACGTCGAGGAGGCCGGGGACGTCCTGAGTGGCGTGGGCGAACCCGGTCACCGGAAGGCCGACCCGTGCCCGGGCGAGCAGCTGCATGGCGTGGAGCTTGTCACGCGACTTGGTGATGCCGGAGGACGAGTTGATCGAATAGACACCCATCATCTCGAACTGGCGCACCAGGGCCGTGCCATAGAACGTGTAGGAGGCGCCGATACGGGGGATGACGGCGTCGAAGGTCAACTCTTCGCCGCGGAGCAGGACCCGGGGTTTGGCCGAGGTGATGTCGATGTAAGCCCGGAGGTAGTCCACCACCGTGACGTCGTGTCCGCGTTCGATGGCGGCGTCGTGCAACCGCTCGGTCGAGTAGAGGTGGCGGTTCCGTGAGAGGATCCCGATCCTCATGTGTCTTCGGGCCCGGGAGGGGTCCCGAGGAGGTAGGAGCGGCCAGGGTCGACGAGGAATCTCTTTCTGACCGTCTGGCGCCCCAACAGCATTGGGAAGCCCATCTCGTCGCGTCGGGTGAGTGTGATCTCGGCTTTGAAGGCATGTGGTCCGATAGCGATCTTCGTTGCGATCACGAGGCGTTCCTCGGCGGTGCCGCTCGAGCTCTTGATCCTCCGCTCACCGACGATCGGAGCCTCGGTCACGACGGCAGGCCCGGGCTGCTGGTGCTCGGGATGGACGGCGAATCGGGCGTAGGTGATGCCGTCGCGTTCGAACGTCTCGAGGCCGAACGCGTGGAGCGCAGCGGTCCTGGCACCGGTGTCGACCTTCGCCCTCACCGTGCCGACACCCAGGTCGGGGAGCGAGACCCACTCGCGCCAGCCCACGACCGGCAATTGCTTCGGTTTCGGCTTCGCTCTCGGTTTCGGCTGCTTCTTCGGTTGCTCAATGGCCACCAGTCAACTCCTGCGGCGGGATACGGATGACGGTTCGCGCCGCCAGCCATGTCGTGATCGGGACCGCTGTCACCAGCCCGATCGACCCGACCAGGGTACGCACGATCTCCGTGGCGACCACTTCCGAGTTGGCGATCGTGCCAAGCGACTGTTGTGAGAGCCCGAACAGCAGCAGAAGTGGGATCGACGCCCCGGCATAGGCGAGCAGCAACGTGTTCACGGTAGAGGCGATGTGGTCGCGGCCGACCCGCAGGCCGGCAGCCGTCAACTCGCCGACGCCCAGTGCCGGGTTCGCCCGTCGCAGCTCCCACACCGTGGAGGCCTGGGTGACCGTGACATCGTCGAGTGCGCCGAGTGCGCCGAGCACGATTCCCGCCAGCAGGAGGCCGGCGACGTCGATCCCGCCGAAGAGCGTGAGATAGAGCGACTCCTCGCCTGCCAGTCCGGAGAACTGGGCGAGATTCGTCATGAGCGACGAGAGGATCACAGTGATCACCAGGGCTCCGGTGGCACCGAGCAGGGCGACGTGGGTGAGGTCGGTGAAGCCATGCGCGAGGTACAGGGACGCCATGGCGATCGCCAGGGCGCCGACGGCCGCGACCAGCACTGGATCGGTGCCTCCGAGGATCGCCGGGACGATGAAGGCGATCAGGATCATCACGCTCAGGCCGAGCCCGACCAGCGCCGCCAGTCCACGAAGCCGCCCCAGCCCGACGACGGCCAGCGCAAACAAGACGGTGAGGCCGATCAACAGCCCTCGGCGCTCGCGATCGGCATATTGGTATTGGAAGGCGGGGTCGGACTGCGGGAGGTAGTTCATGACCACTCCGTCGCCGACCTCGAATCGCGGGGTGCTGGGGAGCTCCTCGAATTCCTGGGTGGCCACGCCGCCGGGGGTCGGGCCTTCGAGCAGTTCGAAGACGACCAGGGTGCACGGCGAGTCCGGGGCATACGAACAGCTCCCGTCGACGACGTTGGTCACCTCGGCGCGATACACCTCGCTGGCGAGCCCGAGCAGCTCGGAGTCGACGTCGAGGTCCGTCTTCGGCCACAGTGCGATCAGGCCCACGATCACGATCAGCCCGAGGATCGCCGGAACCCACGCCAAGCCGAGCGTCCGGCGATCGGGTCCGAGCAGCCGCTCGACATCGGGATGGTGCTGCTCGGTCATGCGATACACGTTACGGTCGTCGTCATGTCTTTCGATGTCCATGATCTTCGTCAACGGTTCCCTGCCATCCGCGAGTCGAACACCCTGTTTTTCGATGGGCCGGCCGGTACGCAGGTGCCCGACTCCGTAGTCGAGTCGGTATCCAGAGCTTTGGTCGGAGCCGCCTCGAACGTGGGTGGGGAGTTCGCTGCGAGCTGGCGCTCCGAGGTCGTCGTCCAGGCCGCCCGGCGAGCGGCGGCGGACTTCCTCGGCGGCTCACCCGAGGAGATCGTGTTCGGTCCCAACATGACGACGATCACGATGGCCTTTGCGCGAGCCGTGCTGTCCGGCTTCGAGCCGGGCGACCGCGTCGTGGTCAGCGGGATCGATCACGACGCCAACGTGACCACGTGGACCCGGGCGGCCGCAGACTTCGGGATCGAGGTCGACTGGATCGAGCTCGCCGATGAACACGTCCAACTCGATCTGAGCTCGCTGGAGCGCGTGATCGGCGATCGGACCCGCCTCGTCGCGGTCGCAGGGGCCTCGAATGCGTTCGGCACCGTCACCGACCTGCGTCGGGTCGTCGAGATCGCCGGCCGATCCGGCGCTCGGGTGTTCGTCGACGCCGTCCATCTCGCTCCCCACGAGCGGATCGACGCGTCCGCTCTCGGCGTCGACGCCGTGGTGTGCTCGGGGTACAAGTTCTACGGGCCCCACGTGGGTGTGCTCTGGGCGAAGCGGGAGTGGCTCGACGGGATCCACCCTTACAAGGTGCGACCGGCGCCGGCAGACGCCCCGGGAAAGTTCGAGACCGGAACGCCGTCGTTCGCCCTGCTCGCCGGGCTGACGGCCGCCATCGATCACCTGGCCTCGCTCGGGCAGGGAGCGACGCGCAAGGAGCGACTCGACGAGGCCTTCGCGGACATCCGCTCACACGAGGCGGCGCTGGGTCGGCGATTCCTCTCCCAGCTCCCTCACAACGTGAAGGTCTGGGGGATGCCGTCGATGGAGGGTCGGGTTCCGACCTTCGCCGTGTCCGTCGAAGGGCGTAGTCCTTCCGAGGTCGCACGGTTGCTGGGAGAGCAGGAGATCTGTGTGTGGTCCGGCCACTACTACGCCGTGGAGCCGATGCGTCGGCTTGGGCTCTTGGAATCGGGCGGGCTCACACGCATCGGGTTCGTCAACACCACGACGGACTCGGAGGTCGACCGGCTGCTCGAAGCGCTGGCAGCACTGTGAGCTACACCGGTTCGCTCGTCTTCCTGTTCGTCACCGATCTCGACCGCTCCACCGAGTTCTACGAGTCGCTCGGTCTCGAGGTGCTGATCGACCAGGGCTCGTGCCGGATCCTCGGATCGGGCGGGACCCTCATGGTCGGGCTGTGCGGCGACCGCACGCCGTCACCGGACGGCGTCATCTTCACGCTGGTCACCGATCGGGTCGAAGAAGTGTGTGCCGATGTGGGGTCGCGTGGCGTGGTGTTCGAGCAGGAGCCCCGCTACTCGCCCGAGTACGACATCACCCACGCCTTCGTGCGTGATCCCGACGGGTACCTCGTCGAGATCCAGCGCTTCGAATCTACCTGAACATCTCGACATAAACTTGAGTCTTGACATATCAGGTTTGCTGATGCACAATACGGGTAGTCACTTGCTGAGGGTCATGACAGAAGACGACCTCGTCATGATCGCTCCGCTCAACCAGGCCAACCGACACCCGAGGAGTGATTGCATGTTGATGCGATTCGATCCATTCAGCGATTTCGACCGTCTGTCCCGTCAGATGATGGGCCGTTCGGGGACCAGCTTCATGCCCGTCGATGCCTATCGGCAGGGCGACCGGTTCTGGCTCCACGTCGACCTGCCCGGAGTCGATCAGGACTCGATCGATCTCGAAGTCGAAAAGAACACGCTCACCATCACCGCCGAGCGCAGGTGGGAGAACGGCGAGGACACCACGGTGATCCTGAGCGAGCGTCCCCAAGGCACGTTCTCACGCCAGTTCTTCCTCGGTGAGGGACTCGATGCCGACAAGATCGAGGCCGGCTACGACGCCGGTGTGTTGACGATCTCGATTCCGGTCGCCGAGCAGGCGAAGCCACGGAAGATCTCGATCGGGGTCAGCGACCGAGTCCTCACCAGCTGAGTCCCTCCCCTCAGGCGACACGAATGCCCCGGCATCACGCCGGGGCATTCTCGCGTGTGGGTCAGCCTCCGATGGTCACGCCCAGCAGGCTGCCGATCCCGTAGGTCACTCCGGCTGCGAGCAGTCCGAGTGTGAGTGAGCGAAGCCCGGTCTTGGCCACCGGGGTGCCCGTCACGAGTGCCGTGGCGGCTCCGAGGCCGAATAGTCCGACCGCGGCCAGTCCGAGGCTCCAGAGCACCGCCGCGCCGCCCGTCGTGATGAAGAACGGGATGACCGGGATGATCGCTCCGGCCGCGAACAGGAAGAACGAGGCGATCGCCGCCTCCCATGCCGAGCCACCGAGATCCTCGGGGTCGATCCCCAGCTCCTCTCGAACCTTGGTGTCGAGAAAGGCATCCGGGTCCTTCATGACTTCCCGTGCGGCCTGCTCGGCCTGGGCCTGGGGCATTCCCTTCGCCTGGTAGATGAGGGCGAGCTCCTCTGCCTCTGCCTCGGGCATCTCCAGGATCTCCTGGCGCTCGCTCTCGATCTGGGACTGATGCAACTCCCGCGAGCTCTGCACCGACAGCCACTCGCCGAGCGCCATCGACACCGCGCCTGCCAGCAATCCGGCGAGACCCGACAGCAGCACCGCCGACGCCGAGAACGCCGCGCCGGCGACACCCATGACCAGCGACGTGTTCGACACGAGGCCGTCGTTCGCTCCGAGCACTGCTGCCCGGAGGGCGTTCCCGCCCACCGCCCGGTGGCGGCCTTCCAGTCGGGCGAGCACACCGCCCTTGACACCTGACGCGTCCTTGCTGAGGGCGTCGAGCACGACGGCGTGCGATCGCTCGTCGGTCCGGAGTGACGTCCCCTCGGCCTCGGGCTGATCGTCGTACATGGTTCGGCCCGACATCTCCGTCGACGCCATCACCTGGGCGAGCACTCCGGGGCCCATCCTCCTCGCCAGCCAGGCGAGGATCCGCGAGCGCAGCTCCGGGTCGCTCGACGGAACATCTGCTCCGGCAGCTCGGAGGCGGTCGGCCCAGAGGTCGGCGTGCTTCTCTTCGGTTTCTGCCAGCCGGACGTAGACGCCGGCGATCGCCACATCGTCCTCCAGTTCGGCGGCGACCCGGTACAGGAACGCTGCGTTGACTTCGTCGGTGTAGTTGGCGCGATAGCGGTCGGTGTCGCTGGTCACTTCGGTTCCCGTCTCGGCTCGAGGTCTCCTACGAACCCTATGTCGCCGTCAGCCGTTTCGGACGGCGCGAGCGACGGCATCAACGAAACCTTCGGGCGGCCGGATCGGTCTTCCGGTCGAGTCGGTGAAGGCTGCCCGCGCCTCCAGTTCGGCGATCAGACGCCCATCGACCCGGGCCTGCTGGCGCCATCGGGTGCTGGCCCGACCGCTCTCGAGCAGGTCCGTCGTGATCGCGAGTTCGTCGTGCAGGCTCGCGGCGGCGTGGAACCGCACCGAGACCTCCACCAACACGATCTGAAAGCCCTCCCGTTTCATCCGCAGCATCCCGTATCCGACCGAATCGAGCATCTCGACGCGGGCCGATTCGAAGTACGTCAGGTAGCGGGCGTGATTGACATGGTCGTACGGGTCGAGATCGGCAAAGCGAACCGTGATCGTCGTGGTGTGCGACACGAGCGAACCGTAGTACGGGTGGTTGACCGCCGAGCGTGGTGAGCGTGGCAACCAGGGCGTTCGTCTCGTCGGCGAACGTGGTCGGCGGGTGCCGTCAAGAGGGCCAACAGCGCCGTAGACGATCAGGGCGACGTTCAGTGCCGCAGACGCTCGACGAGCGACCCTTGCCACGTGCCGCAGATCGTCGTAGGTTGACCCAAGGAGAGACAGGAGTGGAGATGAGACTGCGTTCGTCGCTGTCGTTGTTGATCGTGCTCGCGCTGATGGTGCCGGCCCTGGCGGCCGCCGCGGGGCCGAAAGAGAAAACCGAGCTGTGCCACATCCCACCGGGAAACCCGGACAACGCCCATACGATCACTGTCGGCGGCAACGCCGCAAGTGCGCACCTCGCTCACGGCGACACGCTCGGGCCCTGCCCGGTCGAGCGCCCCGGGAAGGTCGACGACGATGACGACAGCAGCGACGACCCGACCGGAGCGAATCGGGCACCGATCGCACGGGCCGGAGCCGACCAGTGCCTGGCGTACGGCAACCAGATCGCCCTCGACGGCAGGTCGTCGTCGGACCCCGATGGCAACACGCTGACATTCCTCTGGAGGGTGGAGAACCGCCCGACGGTATCGACGCTGGTCAACGCCGACATCTCGAACCGGACATCCGCTCAGGCGAGCGTCGACCCAGACCGGCTCGGAACCTATCGGTTCGAGCTCGAGGTGAACGACCCCGACGGCGCCTCGGACGACGACTCGGTCGGTGTCTCCGTTCACATGGATGTTGAGCTCACGGACGGGCCGTTCGAAGTGGAGGAAGGCAAGACGACCCCGTTCACGGTCTTCTTCACCGAACTCGCGCCGCAGGACGTCACCGTCCAACTCGTGCTCGAGACCAGCGTCGCCGTCGTCGTCCCCGACGCCGATGACGGCGCCGGGGATGCCGTTTCTTCGATCGTGATCAAGAAGGGCGACAGTCGGGCGACTCTCCATCTGTATGGCATTGCCGACGCCGACGCGCTCGACGACTCGACGGTGCTCAACGCGATCGTGGGATCGACAGCATGCGGCGACACCGCCATCGAGAACGTCGAAGTCGAAGACGACGAGAAGCAGCTCCAACTCGAGCCCGGCAGCCTGCGGTTCTTCTACGTGCTGCAGCGTCTGGAGCCCTGGATCTTCTGATCGTCGACCGATAATCGCTGGAAAGGATGGCGCTACTGCGCCATCCTCCAGGTATGGCTCAGCACGGCGATGCATTCGGTGAGGCGCTCCTCGAATACTTCGAAGAGCGCGGTCCAGGCGCCCATGTCGTCGAGCGCGACGATGGCCTCGTCGAAGGGATGTCGACGGTCGAGCCCTATCTCGGCGGCCCCGACGGTTTCTTCCGGATCGAGCAGCAGGCCATCGATCGGATCGGCGAGCGGGTTCTCGACGTCGGTGCCGGGGCGGGCCGGTTCTCTCTGGCCGCCCAGGAACGCGGAGCCGACGTCGTGGCACTGGACGACTCTGCAGGTGCAATCGAGGTGTGTCGCCGCCGCGGTGTCAACCGGTTGGTCAACGAGTCGTTCCACACATACCGGCCGGATGAACGATTCGACACGTTTCTGATGATGGGTCACAACCTTGGCCTGCTGGCGCCCGACCCGGTCAGGTCATTGGAGCGGATGGCTGCGATGGCGGCGCCGGGCGCGGTGATCCTCGGCACGTCGCTCGACCCGTATGCGACCGACGATCCGACGCATCTCGAGTATCACGAAGCCAACCGTGTGCGGGGTCGGCGTGGCGGCCACATCGTGCTCAGGATCCGGGCGAAGCGCTCGATCGGCCCCTGGTTCGACTACCTGTTCAGCTCGTTCGAGGAACTGTCGGATCTGGCGGTGCAGACCGGCTGGCAGGCGGAGAAGGTCGCCGAGGACGATGTCCGCTATCTGGCTGCGCTCACGTTGCGGGTCTGACTCGAGCCGCCGATCACGCCGCCGGCCACCATCCCGACGAAGGGGAGTGAGAGGGCCAGACCGTTCAGCCCGGCTTCGTCTGCGACGCCGTAGCGGGCAAGCAGGCCGAGGCCTCCGCACACGGCGATCGTCGCCACCACCGGCTTCCAGACCGGCGGCGTCGGCCGGGTGTCGCGGCGGGGGCGTTCAAACCGACCGAACAGTGCCAGGAACGGGACCGTCGCTGCGATGAGTACGAGCAGGAACAGCGGCCGGGTTGCCCACCATGCCGGGGTGTTGACGGCGAAGCCGAGCCCGAACCCGTCGAGCGCATACGACCCGCATATCACGCCGACCATCGCCGTCAGGTGCCACAGGTAGAGACTCATGATCGAGCCGTTGACGGCGACGACGGCTGTCCAGGGCTTCAGGTCGGCGAGCCACCGACGGACGGCAGGTGCCATCGTCATGGCGAGCCCGAACTGGAACGCTCCGAGTGCGATCAGTGTGATTTTGGGCGGGTTCGAGTTGGTCACTGCGGTGTTGTCGATACCGACCATCGCCAGCGGATATGGGAACAGCGCAACCAGCGTGGCGAGTGAGGCGAGCCCTCCGGCGGCGATCTTGAGGCTGCGCCGAATCGAGGTGATCCGACCGTCGACCCAGGCGTATCCGAGGAAGTGGACGGCGTTCCAGACGAAGATGTAGTTGAGCCACATGACGTGCGGCACCGCCATGCCGAGATTGGCGAAGTCGATCAATGCGGCGATGGCGGCGGTGCCGGCGAAGGCACCCCATCCGAAGCGGTCCCAGAGTCGAAGCGAGATCGGGACGGCGGCAACGATCAGCACGTATGTGGCGAGGAACCAAACCGGGACGAGCGCTGCCTGGGACCCGACCGTCAACAGGTTGCGGTCGATCTGGGTCTGCAAGGCCACTACTGCGATGCCGGTCCAGACTGCGAGGACGGGAAGCACGGGGAGGATCAGGCGGCGGAGGCGGTCCCGCAGCCACGTCGCATAGGTGGTGCCCTGTCGCTGGGCGGACCGCCACGAACCGGCGTTTGAGAAGCCACCGACGAAGAAGAAGATCGGCATGACCTGCAGCAGCCAGGTGGCCCACTGCGCCCACCGCGCTTCGGCGATCAGGTGTCCGATCCGGAGCTCTCCGTCGACCATCTCGGGGCCGGCCATCAGCCAGTGGCCGAAGACGACCACGAGGATCGAGAAGGCTCGGAGGAAGTCGACGTAACGGTTGCGGCTGTCCGGTGTGGCTTCTGCCAGGGTGCGGGCTTTGGTGGGTGTCTGCATGTTGACATCGTCGAACGGATGGCTCGGCGGGTGTACCGGGGGCACCCCCGATCTGTCGCTCCGGGTACCCCGAGTCCCCGGGTGGAGGCCGCTCCCCGGCACTACCCGGTCGCTATCGTTCCCGCGCATGCCGCCGACCCGATCCTCCGAACTCGAGGCCGTGGTGCGACGGGCGTTGAAGGCGTATGCAGCCAGTGATTCGTCAACGCTCGCCAATCTGATGTCGAAGGACCCTGCGCTGCGAGTGCTCGGGTTCGACGCCGACGAATGGTGGGGTTACGACGAGTTCCTCAAACTGCGTGAGACCCAGGGCGGTGAGGTCGACGGGGTCACAGCGTTGAACGTCGACAGCGTCGAGGCGTTCGAAGAAGGCTCGTTCGGTTGGGCGACGGCGTTCTCGACGATCCGCCAGGACCACCTGACGTCGTCCGTCCGCACCTCGGTCGTGTTACGTCTCGAGGCGGGAGCGTGGAAGGCGATCGCCTGGCACAACTCGGTGCCGGTCCCGAATCAACAGGTGTTCGGGGTCGATCTCACGACCACCCTCGACCATCTCGTGAGCGCACTGATCAAAGACGTGACCGACGTGACCGCTGCGACCGGAGCGGAAGGCACGATGACGCTCGTCTTCACCGACATCGTCGATTCGACGATGCTCACCGAGCACATCGGAGACGCCACGTGGGCGGATCTGATGGCGCGTCACGGGGATGCCGTCGCGTCGGTCGCCGATGCCAACGGTGGTCGGGTGGTGAAACTGTTGGGAGACGGGGCGATGCTCGCCTTCGAGTCGGCCAGGGCGGCGGTGCGAGCCGCGGTGGGCATCCAGAAGTCGGCCGCGGACGAGCCATTCGCGGTTCGAATCGGGATCCACACCGGTGAGATCATCCGGACCGGCGAAGACCTCCTCGGACTCACTGTCAACAAGGCCGCCCGAGTCGCTTCGGCGGCTGGCCCCCACCAGATCATGGTGTCTTCGACGACACTCGACGTCATGGGCTCGATTCCCGGGGTCACGGCCGGAGAGACCCGGATCGTGACGCTCAAAGGCCTCTCCGATGCGCACCAGGTCACGTCTCTGGAATGGTCCTGATCGGCCAGAGCAGCTCTGCCGAGGGGGTCTCCGGGCTCTCCAGCGGAGCCACCCGCGGCTTCGTCAGTCGCTGAGGATCGTCGAACGGAACGTCTGGGGGCCGTAGGCGGTGAGCACGAGGTCGGCAGTCGCCCGGACCGAGGCTGATCGCGGGTAGCCGAGTAGGGCGCCGAGCTCTCCGAAGTACTGGCCGGGGCCGAGGCTCGTCAGGAGCTCCTCGGTGCCGTCGGCGTTGACGCGGAGGACGTCGACGGTGCCCTCGTCGATCATGTAGACGAGGTTTGCCCGGTCGCCCTGCTCGAACACGGTCTCGCCTGCCACGTACCTGACTCGCTGGGGAGCGGACTCGACGACGTCGGCGTGCTCAGCCATCTGGACGGTCGTGTCGGCGACCGGGACCAGGCGGGCGTCGTGGGTGGAGACCACGATGATGCTGCCCTGTTCACGCAGGTCCCGCAGCAGGGCGATGATCGATTCGGCCTGGATGTGGTCGAGGTTGGCGGTCGGTTCGTCGGCGAGCAGGAGTGGCGGCTCGTGCACGATGCCTCGTGCAACGGCCACCCGCTGTTGCTGTCCGCCCGACAGCCGTGCCGGAAGGTGCGTCTTGCGATCACTCATTCCGACCCGGTCGAGCACCGCGGCGGCCCGCTCGTATGCGTCCGACTTCTTCGAGCCCGTCAGGATGAGTGGCATGGCGACGTTCTGGAGTGCGGTGAGCGAGGGGATCAGGTTGAACGCCTGGAACACGAACCCGACGTGATCCCGGCGGTAGGCCTCCAGTGCTCCCGAGCCGATGGCCGTGACGTCGAGATCGCCGAGCCGGATGTTGCCCGAGGTCGGTGTGAGGATGCCGCCGAGGCAGGACAAGAGCGTCGTCTTGCCCGATCCGGACGGGCCGAGCAGGACGGTCATCTCGCCTCGTGGCGCTTCGAAGGACAGGCCGTCGATCGGTCGGATCGCATACTTCTCGTGGATGAACTCCACCACCAGGTCTGTCACCACCAGCCGATCGCTCATGCCGGTCCTCCGAACGCCGCCGCCGGGTCGGTCCTTCTCACTCGGCGCATGGCGGCGGAGGCAGCGAGCAGCGCCACCACGACGGCAACGGTCGGTAGCTGCCACAGCGAGGCTGCCGGTACGCGGACCTCGAGCGGGAAGACAGGGGCGACGACCGACTGGAGCGCGGCAGCCGTTCCGACGGCCAGGAGCGCCACGAAGACCGCCTGGATCGCGAGCGAACCGGCGAGTTGCCTGCTCCGTCCTCCGACCGCGAGGAGCACGGCGAAGTCGCGCTGGCGCTCGAGCGCCGACAGATACACGACGGCGCCGATGATGATGGCGGCGACCACCCAAAGCAGGATCCGGATGAGGTCGATCGACGAGATGGCGCTTTCGAGCGGGCCGAGTGCGTCTTCGGCAACGTCATCGGCGCTCAATACGACGGTGCCTGCGAAGTCGTCTGCGGTTCCCGGCTCGACGAGCACGGCCATCGTGACCGGGGAACCTTCGAACATCACGGTGCGCGCGTCGAGGATGCCGATGAAGATCGCGGGTTGGCCTGCCAGCAAGGTCGTATCGGACGTCAGACCGACCACCACGAAAGAGGCTCCCCCCATGTCGAACAGATCATCGAGCTCGAGGCCGGTCGTCTCGTCGACGACCGCTTCCAGCTCTGCAACGGGGAGACGCCCCGCGGCGAGTGGTAGGCCTTCGAACGTCTCGGGACCGAGCCCCAGGACGATGCCTTCGCTGGCGACACCGTCGATCTCCGTGGTGCCGCGTGCCACGACCACCGATCGCGGTGCGCCGATCGCCTGCACCTGATCAGGTCGCAGGACCTGCGACGACGTGAAGGGACCAGATGAGCCCTCGGGTACCACCCAGTCGTCTGTGCTGACCTGATCGACCATGAGAAACGGCTCCTGGTTGAACTGCTCGATCAGCCCGGTCATGAGGAACAACAGCGTGAAGACCAGGGCCGTTCCGATCGTGACGACTGCGAACCGGACCGCCCGGTATCTCATGTCGAGGATGGTCAGCAGCCACACGTCAGCGCTGCTCCCGTTCGGCGAGCCAGGCCTCGAGGCGCGGCATGGCAGCTTCGTACCCGAGTGGCGCCACTTGGTGGGCGGAATCGAAATCGAGGAGCGAGATCCCGCTCAGGTCCAGGTCGAGATACAGATCGATGTCGCCACGTTCGACACTCCGCTTCCGTTGCCTGACCGACGCGGTGATCATGGTGCGCATCAGCATCGCCGCGATGCCCGGGTGCTCGTTTCGTTTGTTGGAGGCCGCCGTCCGGAGTGCCTGCCATCCAGAGACGGACAGGGCGGGATCGTCTCCTCTCGCCCGGGGGCCGCGGGGAGGGGCGACATCTACGCCGATGATCGTTGCGGTGGGATGTCGCTTCCGCATGATGTCGCCGGGCAGGTTGTTGAGCACGCCGCCGTCTACGTGTAGGTCGTCGCCGAATGCGACCGGGGGATAGACGCCCGGTATCGAGACGCTCGCTCGCACGGCCTTTGCTACCCCGCCGGTGTCGTGCACCACTTCGGTTGCCTGCGTGATGTTGGTCGACATACAGAAGAACGGTCTCCACAGATCCTCGAAGTCCCAGCTGCCGAGTGCGGTCGTGATGCTGCGGGTGAGTTGTTCGCCTTTTGCGAGCGACACGACTGGGATGGTGTAGTCGACGACTCCCGAATACAGCTCGTGGATGTAGTCGGTGATCTGCTCGACGGGATGGTCGATCGCCATTCCCGCCCCGAGTGGAGCGCCCATCGAGCTTCCTGCGACGAGGTCGACCGGGATCCCCAGCTCATGCATCGCTCGCCGGACGCCGATGTGTGCGAATCCGCGAGCACCCCCGCCACTGAGCACCAACGCGGTGGCGTGGCCAGAGATGATGCGACAGAGGCGTTCGATGTGCTCGGTGGATCCCGCCCGCACGTGCACGATGTGATGCGGACTCCACCGTTCCACCGCTGCACGGGTGTTCTTCGGGCGCTCGGTCCCTCCGGGGTGGAGCACGACGACGACCCGGGTCGACTGGGGTGCCGCGGCGCCGAAAAAGTGGTCGACGGTTGCGACCGCAGCCTCGTCGGGTGCAGGATCGATGACTGCGACCGCCCAGTCGGCCTGACGGGCGACCCGCCTCGTCCATTCGCTCGGGCGCCGCTCGGCCTCGCACAGCAGGTAGGTGTGGTCCAGCTCGTATTCGTGGATCAACTCAGCGACTCGAGCGTCGCCGGGAGCGCCGTGGGTCGCCTGCGCAACCCCTGACCTACCGAGTGCGGCATCCACCTTCGCTGCCCACAGGTGGGCGGTGCTGCCGAGCTCGGCGATGCCGTCGACGAGCCTGGAGGTGAACATCCGGCTGTCGACGTCGGCAGTGACGCACAGCGAGATTGTTCTCTGGCGGTTGTTCTGTCTGGATGCCGGCTGGCGTCGCGCCAGGCCTGCGACGACGGGAACGAGGACCGCGGGGTGTCGATTCGCAAGTGAGAGGAATCTCGCGAGGTCGATCTTCACGAGACGGCTGTCTCGACCGGCCACGACGGTCGTCTCCCTCGCCTCATTCCGGAAGAGCCCGACCTCTCCGACGACCTCGTCTCTCATGACCTCCCGGACGAGCTCCATCTCGCCGTCGATGTTGGGAGCGGACTCCTGCAGGCGTCCTGAGATCAGGAAGTAGCCGGCGTCGGCGGTCTCGCCACGATTGAAGAGGGTTTCGCCCGCCCGGAGATTGATCCAATCCATCGCGAGTTCGAAGTCCGCGATCACCGAGGCGTCGAGATGGCCCACGAGCCGCTCGAGGAAGGCGAGCATGTGCCGGCGCTCCAGCCGGTGTGCTGCCTGAGCCATGACCTGTTCGGCGAATGCCGGCTCGGCTTCGAGCAGAACCTTGAACGCCTCACTGGTGAAGCGATGGCAGGTCACCTTGCTCTCGGCGGTCACGGTTGCAGTGCGGTATCCGCCCGCCAGCGCCGATACTTCGCCGATGACGTCTCCGGCGTTCACCGTGGCGAGATCGTGACCGGAGGTTCCAGCGACGACCCGTGCGGTGCCGGACGCGATGAGGATGACGTCGTCGGAGGTGTCTCCCTCGTTCAGGATGATCGCACCGGGTGGATAGGTGATGGTCTCATGTTCGACGTCATCGAGCGAGTCGAGCACGAGCCTCGAAGGACTCTGCGACACAGGATCTGGCACGCCACGACCATAGACGCGCTCGATGGGTCGTCTGGCCCTGGATCAGGTCGGGATGTGCGCAACGCTTCGCGTACGCTCGCGACGATGGATCGTCGAGTGCGAGTCGGTGTCTACGGGATAGCAGTGGATCGTTCGCACGTGTTGCTCACGCAGCTCTCTCGCCGTGACCGCGACGCCGGGAAGTGGACACTTCCCGGCGGTGGTATGGATTTCGGTGAGACTCCGCATGAGACCCTGGTCCGAGAGTTCCACGAGGAGACCGGTCTCATCCCGACGGTCGGGGGCGTCGTCGACGTGATCTCGTTCCTTCCCAGGCCGGATCTGCATGTCATCCAGATGATCTACGAGGTCGAAGCACGCGGTGAGCCACAAGTGATCGAGGTCGACGGAAGCACCGTCGATGCGCGCTGGGTTCCCACCGCCGAGCTGGCGACACTCGAGACAGTCCTCCTCGTCGATCACGTGACGGCGTTGCGGGGCTGGTGAATCGGTCGGTTCGGAATACCGATTCCGACCGGAATCAGGCACCATGGCGGTGTGAAGAACGTCGACATCGCCGTCATCGGCGCCGGGCCGGCCGGTGCCGCCACCGCCATCCGGGCCGCGCGCTCGGGGGCGAGTGTCGTCGTGTTCGACAAGGCTGGGTATGGGAGAGACAAGGTCTGTGGAGACGGCCTCACCCCCAGGGCGGTCGGTGCGCTGAACGAGTTGAAGATCGACATGTCCGACGCCCACTACATCGAGGGCCTGCGGATGATCGCCAACAAGACCGTCCGGGAACTGCAGTGGCCCGGCACCAGCCGTTTCCCCGGCCACGGGGCGGTGTGGCCCAGACGGAGGCTCGACAAGGCGCTGATCGACGCCGCCGACGACGCTGGTGCCGCGATCGTCTGGGAGACCGAGGCATTGCCGGTCATCGACGGCGACCGGGTGACGGGTGTGGACGCCGGCGGCGAGCGTTGGAACGCCGGCATGGTGGTTGCAGCCACCGGCGCTCCGGGGAAGGTGGCTCGGATGCTGGGTGCCACCAGGGTCGAGGGTGAGCCGTACGGCATCGCCATCCGGTCGTATGTCGAGTCGCCCCGCCACGACTCTCGGCATCTCGAAGCGACGCTCACGATGCGTGATCACAACGGCAACTCCGTTCCCGGGTATGGCTGGCTGTTCCCTGCCGGCGACGGCACGGTGAACATCGGTGTCGGGGCGTTGTCGACCATGAAGGGTTTCAAGAGCCTCAACCTCAACACGTTGCTCGATCTGTATCACTCCCAGGTCGACGAGTCCTGGGAGCTCGGTCCCTATCTCGAGAAGCCCCGTGCCTGGCGACTGCCGATGAGTGCGGTCAAGCGGCACGGTCATGGGTGGGTGGCGATCGGTGATGCCGCCGGCCTCGTCAACCCGATGAACGGCGAAGGCATCGACTACGGACTCGAGTCGGGGATGCTCGCCGCCGATCTGTTCCTCGAAGACCCGTCGACGGCACCCGAGCGTTATGACGTCGAGGTTGGGGAGTTGTTCGACAGCTTCCTGCGGACCGGACGTCGCTTCTCGTTCCTGATCGGCCACCCGTGGATCCTCAACGCCGGGCTGCGGCTGGCGGTCGGCACCCAGGCGATCGCCAACATCACGCTCCAGGTGATGGGAAACCTGGTGGACTCGAAGAGCCCGGGTGCCTCCGGCGTGGTCCTCAACGCAGCCGACAAGGTGCTCGCTGCCATCGACCCCATCCTTCGCAAGACTCGGGCCTGAGACGCAAGCAGTGAAGTCGGCTTCGGCCGATCGGCTGGTGAGCTCCTGACTAGGTTCTCGCACCTGGTTCATCGAGAGGCCGAGCATGCAGAGCGAACTCCTGTACACGACATCGCAGGCGTATCTGTCCGACACGATCGTCACTGCCGGCACCGGAGAGTCGTCGCTTCAGCTCTACGGGAGGGGCGAGGGCTCGGTCGACTGGGACGGCGAGTCCGGGACGATCGAGTGGACGAACTTCCCGGTACTCCGGCCGGACGGTCTCTTCACTCCGAACGTCACCGGGGTCATCAGGGTCGGCGCCGCGGCGATCATGTATCGGATGTCCGGGCTCAGTCTCGAGCCCGACGAATCCGGATTCCGGCGGTTCGTCGGGTCGGTTCAGTGGTGGACGGATGCCCCCGAGTTCCGGTGGCTGACCAAGCGTTTCGGCCTGGAGGAAGGCACCATCGACACGTCCAACGGCTCGCTGACCTCCACGGTCTACGACGTGACCCCCGCCTGAGCCGCTCCTCCTTCGTCGGCCTCCTCCAACTCGGCTCCAACCGCGATTCCTACCGCTCCGGACACGAACCGAGCAGATACATCTGGCATTCGCCGTTGGTGGAGTCTCGAGTGAGATGGGTCTCAGCGATCTCGATCAACCGGAGCCGTCGATGACGGTGTAGAGGACAGCAGCGGCGATCCCACCCTCGGACGTCCCCGCCTCAGGGGAGCGACCGCACTTGGGCGACTCCACACTGGCCATCGATTGCCTACTCTTCGATGCGTCACGATCCTGCGCGGATGTGGGGTACCGCAAGAGCCCAAGGTCGTCGGTGAGGAACCATCAAGCGTGCGTCGAACGGCGTCCGTCTCCTTCGAGGAGAGGGTTAACTTCATGGTCGTCGGCGGCCTCCTCCGAGCGCTGTCGCGGACGGCCCGAACGCGACCTCGAGGAGTGTGACATCCGGAGGTGGCTCTCGCCTGCAGCTCGTCGCAGCATGAGCGGAGCAGACTGATGGAGGTCGCGGTGTCGGTGTGGATCAGGCGGAGCCTCATGGGCTTGGCAGTGCTGGCGGTGGTCATCCAACTCGTGCCTTATGGCCGCGACCACACGAACCCTCCGGTGGTCGAGGAGCCCGCCTGGGATTCGACGCAGACCCGACAGTTGGCGGTGGGCGCCTGTTTCGACTGTCACAGCAACGAGACCGTCTGGCCGTGGTACTCGAATGTCGCTCCGATCTCGTGGGCATTGCAGCGTGATGTCGAAGAGGGACGTGAAGCGCTCAACTTCTCGGAGTGGCATCTCGATCAGGACGGCGACGATGCGGCCGAGACTGTGCGTGACGGTTCGATGCCGCCGTGGCAGTACACGTTGACCCACCCCGAGGCGCGGCTGAGCGCAGAACAGATCGCAGCGCTCGAAGGCGGCCTCGTAGCGACGTTCGGCGACGACCGGTCCGAGGATGACGCGGCGGACTCGTTGGACGAGAACCCGGGAGACGACGACTCGAGCGGCTGACTGTTCGGTGGGCGCCGTCAGCGGGGGGCGTTCGTCCGGATGAAGTCGTCGACGATCCTCTGGACCATCTCCGGTGGGACCGGCTCGTCGAGCAGGAACCGTTTGAAGAAGAAGATCCCGACCAGTGACGCCATGGCGAGGTCCGCATCGAGGTCCGATCTGAGCTTGCCTTCCTCGATGGCCCGTCGGAGTAGTCCCGTGAACAGCATTGACGCGCGCCCTACCGACTCCTTGCGGACCGTCGCCATCGCCGGGTCGTGGTGGGATCGCTCCAACACCGTTGCGAAGATCCGCTTGCGCTGCTCGTCTCCGAGGTCCCTCGCCAGTCCGTTGAGGCCGGCCAGGAGGTCGGAGCGGAGGTCGCCGGTGAGTTCGATGAGGATGTCGGGCCGACTGGACTCGACCGTCACCCGAAGGAGCTCCTCGCGGGTCGGGTGGTGGGTGTAGACGGTGGTCCGGGAGACATTGGCCCGTTCGGCGACGTTCGCGTGGGTTATGGCGTCCGGTCCGCCTTCCATCAGCAACTCCTCGGCGGCTTGCAGGATCGCCGCCTGGGTGCGCTCGATGCGTGGGTCCACGTGTTCGTTCATCCCTCGTGAGTGTATGGACGTCGGCATTCGTGCTTCCAGACGGGCTGGACGTGTTCGACCTCGCCACAGGCGAGCCGATCACCTCGATCCCGCTGCCGATCGTCTCCGACATGCATTGGATCGACGAGGACACCGTCGTCGTGGGGACGAACAACGGCATCTGGGCCAAGGTGTCGCTTCGGACAGAAGACCTCATCGCCTCGGCCGCCGCTGGAGCAACCCGTGGGTTCACGGCTGCCGAGTGCACGACCTTTCGCATCGATCCGTGTCCGTCTCTGGAGGACCTCCGACGCCGATGATGCTCGATCGGTCTGGCAGCTCCATGCCCAGCATCTGCTCGACCTCGAAGCCCTCAGCGCGGCGCTTCGTCCGATGAGCCGAATGACTCTATGGGCCGCGTCGGGGCACGAATACGTTCGGGGAGGAAAGGGGTGGACCCATGTTCTTCCGCGCAACGGGCCCTCGTCGTGGCCGCGTTCTCCTCACCGTCGTAGTGGTGACACTGCTGATGACGTTCAATATGGCTGCGCTACCGGCCTCCACTGGAGATGCCGATCCGTGCGGCGACGGATATCCCGAGCCAGATCTCCAATCGACCGTCGTCCACTCAGGAGATCTCGTCCTGACGGGTACCGACCATCTGGTGATCGAGAACCAGAAGTACATCGTCGAAGGCAACGTCTACTTGAGCGGTGACGCAGAACTCGAGCTCCGAAACGCCGAGTTGGTGGTGGATCACTACCCGCGCCAAGAGATCTTCGCCTCCGAACGCGCGGTCGTGACCGCCAAGAACTCGGTCTTCTCCGGGTTCCTGCACACCCACTTCTTCGATCAGTCGAGCTTGGTCGCAGACCGTGTGTTCCTCATCAACCTGTTGCAGGTCGGTGGTCAGGCCGAGGCGACGATCCAGAACTCGTGCATCTTCGAGGACCGATTCGGCTTGGTCCAGCTCGGCGAGGAAGCAGACGTGCGCATCGTCGACTCCGTCGTCGGCGCCCTCGGGCTCGAGATCCCGGTCGGGCTGCCGATGGAGATCGATGGACTCGTCTCCGGCTACTTCGAGTCTTGGAGCGCTCGCGACGCGCTCGCCGCCGGGTTGGCGTACAACCTCACGCTCGAACGCTCCACCGTGATGGAGAACCCGGGCTATTCGGGCGGCTTCGAATTGGGATGGAACGTGTTCACGTCCGCCGATGCGGACCTGACGATTCGGAACTCGGTCCTCAACAAGCTGGTCGTCGGGTTCGACGGCGAGAACGTGAGCTTCTCCGGCCTGCAGCGGAGTGAGCCCGTCTCCCAGAGCATCGGCGACGTCGAGCTCGTCGACACCGAGATTCGCGGTCAATGGGGCATCTTCGTCTCCAACGGCGATCTTCTCGTCGAAGACTCCGATGGCGTCTGGCTGTGGCCGGTAGGAAACGGCGACACGACGATCGTGAACACGGCGATCAACGAGTTCGACCCTCGGCACTACACGGGCACGATCCGTCTCACCGATTCCTCGATGACAAACGGCTTCGAGGTGTTCGAGGCTTCGGTGTTCCGCATGGAGGGGACGGTCGACATGATCGGCACCTCGCCGCTGTTCACCTCCGACTCGTTCATGACCCGTGAGTACACCCTCCAAGTCGTCGAGGCGGCCACGCAGTCGCCGATGGCTGGAGTCGGTCTCCAGTTGACCAAGGATGGATCTGTTGAATGGAGCGACACGACCGCGACGGACGGTACGGCGAGTTTCGAGATCGAGTTCGGGCGAAGCAATTACGAGGACACATGGTTGCTCGAGGCCACCGATCAAGACATCCAGCTCAGTCGGGCAATCCTGATAACCAGTGACACGCCTGTTCAGGTGAACCTTGCTCCCGACCCGGACGGCACGGGATGGGTTCCGATCGCCGCCGTGGATTGTGGGCTCGAAGCCGGCGGCTCCGGGGGCCCGGACGATCCCTACTCCAGCCTCCAAGACGGCATCGACAACGTCGGCGCCGGCGGGGTCGTAGACGTGGCGACCGGCACCTGTGAAGAGAGGATCGACCTGACGGATGACGTGACGGTCGACGGGGCCGGTGCCGGGGAAACGGTGGTCGACGGCAACGTGTTCGCCATCGACATCACGGGTGCCAGGCTCTCCAACGTCACGGTGACCGACGACGACACCGCGGGGATCCATTGCTACGACGCACAGCTGACGGTGACGAACAGCGTCGTGCGAGATCAACCTCACAACGGCATCCATGCGTCGGCGTGCGATCTCACCGCCCGCAACAACACGTTCGTGTCGAACGGTGCAAGCGGCATCAACCTCATCGACGGGTCGCAGGCAATCGTCGAGAACAACGTGTTCGCGTTCAACGGCGACTTCGGTTTGGTCGGGGAGGGCGGTGCTGCCCAGTTCGCCTACAACGACTTCTGGGCGAACGGAGCGGGTCCGTACACAGACGATTTCACTCCGGGTTCGGGCAATCTCTATCAGGATCCGAGGTTCATCAGCGACCTCGATCTCCGCTATTCCGGTGACTCTCCGTGCATCCATGCCGGCAACCCGGATCCGGCGTTCGCCAATCCCGACGGGACGCGCAACACGATGGGCGCCTACGGCGGCCCGGACGGTTCTACAGCCGATAGCGACGCCGACGGCGTACTCGACCTCTCCGACCTGTGCGCCAGCACCGTGCTGCCCGACGTTGCGCCGGATCAGAAACCCAATCGCTACTGGGTGAACGACCTCGGTGTCTTCGTCTCCGATGCACCCAACGCGCCCAGCTATACCATGTTCGACGCCGGGGGCTGCAGCGCGAGCCAGATCATCGACGAGCTCGGGCTCGGCGTCGGTCAGGAACGCTTCGGGCTGAGTCGTTCGGCGCTGGAGCAATGGGTCGATCTGGTTGCGTCAATGGCTGGGTGATCCAGGCTCGTCCCGGGGTGGAGCCCTTCGAGTCTGGCGGTCGAAGCAACCGTTTTCTGTCATAGCCCGCCCATATGATACGAACGTATGTTCGATCAAGGCAGTGATCTCGGAATGACTCGGTGGCTCGAAGGTGCCGGCCAGAGTGAGCTCCGAGCACTGTGGGAATCGTGGGCAGACGAACGAGAACCCGACATGTCGGCACAGATCGCCGGCCTCGATCCCGGAATCATGCTCGCCGCAGCGCTGGACTCGGTCGATCTCGACTCTCTTTCGGGCAGCGAGCGTGTCTCGGTCATGGTGGCCTTCCAGCGCATGGCCTCGCATTACCAGGCCATGCTCTACGCCTCGATGGCCTCGGTCGCCGAGGCGGTTGCCGAGACCGTGGGGGAAGACGCAGACGGTGATCTGTCTCTCGTCGAAGATGCGTGCGCAGCAGAGATCCGCACTGCGCTGAAGCTGACTCGACGGGCTGCCGACAGCGAACTCGCCATCGCTCGAGGCTTCCGTGAGCGGCTGCCGGCCGTCTGGGAGGCACTGGCCTCGGGCCGCATCGATCGCCGTCGCGCCAACCTGATCATCCATCGCACCTTCCACCTCTCCATCGCACAGGCTCGAGAGGTCGCAAACCGTGCCCTGGAGATGGCACCGGACCTGACCACCGGACAGCTCACCGCCCTGCTCAAGCGGCTTGGAGTCGAAGTCGACCCCGATGATGCGAAGCTGCGGTACGAGGAAGCTGTCGATGCCCGACGCGTCGTGCTCGAGTCCGGCGGCGACGGCACGGCCCACCTCCACCTGCTGGACCTGCCTCCCGACCGTGCTGCCCGGATCCGCGAAGGCATCGACGCAGCCGCCCGAGAGCTTCGACGGGGCGGTGAAACCAGGACGATGGATCAGCTCCGAGCAGACGTGATCATGGATCTCCTCGATCCCGCCGTGTCGGAAGCCAGACCACGTCGGGGTGCCGTCGTCATGAAGGTCGATCTCTCGACCCTCGCCCGCCTGGCCGAGTCGGCAGGCGACCTCGGGGGCTACGGCCCGGTCATCGCCGACATCGCTCGACAGGTGGCAGACGAGTCGCACCACGCCGAGTGGCGATATGTGGTCACCGGGTCGGGCGGCCAACCAATCGTCGGCGGGATCACCCGTCGACGGCCGACCGCTGCACAGCGCAGGACCATCCAGACGCTGTATCCGACCTGCGCCTTCCCCGGATGTCGCATGCCTGCAACGCAATCGGACCTGGACCACACCACGCCTCACGCCGACGACGGACCGACCAGCCTCCACAACCTCGCTCCACTCTGCCGGCACGACCACATGGTGCGTCACGGGGCCGGCTGGAGCTATCGCCGAACCGATGAAGGCGACCACGAGTGGACCAGCCCACTCGGTCGGCGCTACCGGGCGGTCGCCCAGCCACCTTGACAGGTCACGGCCCGCTCCGTCGCATGCCAATCGACCGATTCGCCGTTGGTGGATTGATAGCTGGGTGCGTCATCTTGGCCTGGAGCCTCGAGAAAGGGCCCGACATCATGTATCTCACGCACGCACCTCGAGCAATCCAACACCGTCGGTACCGGTGCGAGTATCGGACATCGCAGTTCACGACCGAGCGAAACCCACTCGGCTTGCGGATTTCGTGGCCGGGGTGCTCACCCCGTTTTGCACGCACGAATCGGGTTCGATGCGCTCGCCCGGCAAGCCGCTGACGGTCCGTCACTCCGCGCCGGCGAGCAACCTCCAGGAAAGGGCCTATCGACCATGGAAGCGCCTCGTTGCCGCACGGAACATGGGAACAGGCCAGGGCACCGGCAGGTCGCCCACCGTCTGAGAGGAGCCTCGTATGCCGGTCCTCGCGGATGACATTCGGGCGCTCCTTGCGATCGGCGGTCCACTGACCGTCACCCAGTTGGCTGCAGCACTCGACTCCGACGCCGACTCGATTGTCGCGGTCTGTGACGATCTCATCGAGGCGGGGCTGATTCTCGACAACGTCGACGGCCTGGCGATCGACGGCGAACCCCTCGAAGTGAGTCACGCCCGCCGCACGCTGCTCGCCGGACGGCTCGCCGAAGCGCTCGCGGAGCCGGAGGTCGGGTCGGAGCGGCTCGGCCGGCTACACCTTCTGGGCGGCCGCCCGGACCTCGCCCATCACTACTTGGTCGCCGCAACCCTCGACGCGCCGCTCGACCACGACCGGGCGATCGAGCTCCTGTCGATGGCGATCGACTCGGTGCCTCATGACGCTACGCGCGACGACGTCGGGGGTCTCTTCCTTGCACGCGCACGGCGTCGACGGAGCCTGGGGATGACACTTCTCGCGCTCGAGGACGCGTCCGAAGCGATCAGTCGCCTGAGCGGCGAACGCCTGGTCGACGCGCTGGCGCTGGCCTCGGTGCTGGCCGACGATCGGCAGCGTCCCCAAGAAGCAGAGCGGTGGGCAGCCATGGCCATGCTCGAAGCGGGCCGCCTGGACGCCCACCCGAAGTTCGGATCGCTGCTGTCGCTGCACGCACGTGAGCTGGCACGCCTCGGGTTCGCACGAGAGGCCGAGGCCGAGCAGGCGGCGGGACGGGCCATCGCCGACGCCGAAGGCACCGAGGTCCAACGGTTCTACACGCTCGTCAACGCCGCTCGGACCGAACTGGACACCGGAGACGTCCGCTCCGCTTCAGTGTCATACGAGCATCTCCGAGATGTCGCTCAGAGGATCGAGAACGAGGTCGTAGTTGCGAGCCAAGAGGCGAACCTGGCCCGGGCGCTTCTGCTGGGGGGAAACGTCGCCGCCGGGCTGGAACTCGTCGATCACGCAAAGGCGGTCGCAGAACGTTCCGGGGCCTTCGCCGTCGACCTACTCGCCGACATCGCTCTGGTCGAGGGTCTGCTGGCATTTCATCGTTACAAAGGTGCTCTCGCCATCTGCGACCGCCTCGTCGAGACCGCAGAGACGGCTCTGCCCGCCTGGCGGAACCGCGCAGACGGCTACCGGGCGATCGCATTGATCGGGCTCGGTAGGCACGAAGAGGCGCGTGCCGTGATCGCCCGGGCGCTCGCGGAGACCCCACGAGGCGCCGACGGACTGCGGCTCCGGTCTTGGCTCCGAGCCTGGGCGATGGCGGCGGGCTCCGAGGAGTGGAACCAGCATGAAGCCGAGAACTTGACCGATCTCCTGATCCACAGCGACTGGCTCCAGACGGCTGCCGAGTTCATGCTGATCCGAGCCCGCAAGGAGCGGCATCCTGAGCTCGCCGCCGAGGCCGCGGCGCTCGCACACAGACTCGGCCATCCGATGCTCGCGGCCGACGCGCTCGAGGTCGGGAAGCTGTGGTTCACGCCGGGGTCGGCAGTCGTCGCCAATCACCTGCGTCAGGTCGAACTCGATCTTCCCAAGGCATGGCTGCGCAACTGGTTGGAACTGCCGTCGGTCCGGTCCGGGCTGGCGGTCGACCTCGTCGACGATGAACGGGCTGCCGAGGCGTTGCGTGCGGATGTCGAACGTGCACTCGGCGGACTCGACTCCGCTGCCACTGCACTGAGCCCGGCGCAACGCATCACCAGCGGGGCGGTGCGACGTCGGCGGGTGGTTCGAAATGCGTTCAGAACGATGGCTCAGACCGGGGTCGCGGCGATCGTCGTGCTGATCGTCTTCGTGGTCTTCTTCCTTCCTGACGGTGACCTTCCCTTCCTCGAGGAACGGGACCTGTCCGGATCCTCTCCCTTTGCGGGTGGACCCGCTCGAATCGGCCTCCTTGAAGGTTCGGTTGGGGAGCCGGTCGGCGTGTATTGGGATCTCGCAGTCGGCGGGTCGTTCCGTGCGGCGCCTGTGATCTTCGGAAACACAGCATTCGTTGGAAGCTCGGAGGGCAGGTTCTACTCGATCGATCTGAGACAAGGGACCACGACGTTCGAAGAGACTGCCGACGGTCCGTTCGAGGCTGCTGCGGGGGTGTTCACGGTGCCGGGGTTCGGAGAGGGCGGTCAGTCGAAAAATCTGGCGTTCTTCGCAGCGGATGGGACGCTGACTGCCCGGACGTTCGGAGACACCGGCGAGGTCGTCTGGCGGTTCCCGACCGGTGGACCGATCTCCGGGCCGCCGATCCGGATCGGCCAGACGGTCTACTTCGCCAGCGCAGACGGACATGTCTATGCAGTCGACGGTCCCAGCGGCTTCGAAGTCGGTCGGTTCCCGGAGACACCCGTCGAGGGGGGCTTCACCGAGGCGATCGCCGCAGACGATTCCCTTCTGTATGCCGTCGGTGGCGGCGACCTCTACATGATCGACCTCGACACGCTCGAGCAGAAGTGCGTCGTCGACCTCGCAGCCCGCACCGATGTCGTCACCCATCCCGTGGTCGCCGAGGGGGCGGTCTTCGTCGGTACGAGCGTCTGGAACATCGCGGTCTTCGAGCCCGGCAACTGTGGTGCCGCCCCGGCTGGTCTGTCGCCGAATCATCAGGTCGGTGTCCCGATCAAGCACGCCCAGATGGTCCACGACGGGGTCGTCTGGGTCGGGGCCGACGAACTGCTCCTTGCACTCGATGCCAAGACCGGTGCCATCGAGGTGGTCGAGGTCGGCGGAGTGATCACCAGCCCGCTGGTCATGACCGGCGACGGGACGCTGATCATGGCGACGGAGGGAGGGCATCTGGTCGGAGTGGACGCTCCCTCTAGAACGCTCGCCTGGGGCCCGATCGACCTCGAATCCGAGATCCGGGCGCCGGTGGCGGTGGTCGATCACGCAATCGTCGTTGCGACCGCCCGGGGAGACCTGATCGCACTCGGAGACGGCTGACAGGTGTCGAACTCGACGACCAGGCTCAGCCCGTGACGGCCGCGACAGATTCGAGCATCTCGTCCGGTGGGGTCGATGCGCCGGACGCCTCCAGCCGATCGCACACGGCGTCGCCCAGCTCCGACCGAACGGTCGACTCCAGATCCCACCAGCGAGGCTGCTGTCCCCAGGCGGGGAGGTTCGGCCGGCACGCTCCGAAGAACCGGGCGGCCGTCTCCCATCGCTCCAGAGCAGCCGCTAGCCGGGCGAGGAACAAGAACCCGGTCCGCATCCAGATCTCGGTGCCCGCCTCGTACGCCATGCGGGTTCCCCGGGCCAGTACCTTCCCGGCGCGTTCGAACTCGCCCTGCGGATGCAGCGTGTAGCCGCCGAGCACGATGTAGGCGGCGGCGCTCCACGCCGCACCGGGCAGCGAGATCGCCTCGGACGAATACCGCTCGGCAGCTTCGTAGTCGCCGCGCAGCGCAGCGGCCGTGCTGGCCGTGACCAGTCCGTAGACCTTCATGCCGCCGTAGTCCCGCAGACCTCGCATGCCTTCGACGGCGTCGTCGAGATACCGGCCCGCTAGTTCGTAGTCGCCATCACGGAAGAACTCGGCCAATCCCAGCAATGCAGTGCCATAGGCGCGCGGCAGCTCGAGTCCCTCCTCTTCGCACAGCTCGAGAATCGACTGTCCTGCGGACTCAACGGTCTCGAGGTCGCCGAGGATCGTGCTGATGTTTCCGAGCGCGTGCAGCGCCCAGAGGCGGGTTTGCCAGCCGGCGTCGACCGCCAGGGCGACGGCCTCGGCGGGACCCGTCGCCGCGAGCTCGAAGTCTCCGCCGAGGGCGGCGCCGAACGAAGCGCAGAGCAGTGCGTCGGCTCGCAGTTCGTCGGGAGCGTTCGGCGCGGCATCGAGCATCCGCTTGCCGTACCGGTAGGCCGGCGCCGGGTCGCCTCGCCGGCTCCAGTACTCGGTGAGCCCCGGGGCCGCCTCGATCGCCACACCCGGCTCGTGCTCCAGCAGCCAGTCGAGCGCAGCAGTCAGGTCGTCTCGCACCGCATCGAGTTGCTCGCCGGCCGGAGCGAAGTCACGCGTCATGCGGGCCCGTCCCGCTTCCCGCACGAGATCGAGGTGGTGCCTGGCATGGCGGCGGGCAGTCTCGAACCCATCGTCGGACTCCGCCAGGCGGCGCGCCGCGAACTCGCGCATCGTCTGGAGGAGCCGATAGCGCACGGTGGCGCCGGTACGGGCCGTCGCCAGCATGGAAGAGTCGACCAGCGAGCCGATCTCGTCGAGGACCGTCTCGGGTTCGACCGGCTCGAAGCCGGCAACGGCCTCGGCCGCGTCGATGTCGAACGAACCCACGAAGACCGACAGTCGATCGAAGACCTGTCGCTCGTTCGTTCTCAACAGGTCGTAGCTCCACTGGATGGTGGACTCGACCGTCAGCTGTCTCCTGCTGCGATCGGTCTCACTCCATCCGAGCAGTCGCGGTCCGTCCGCTTCGAGTCGATCCACGATCTGGGACGGGGACAGGAGGCGCACTCGGGCCGCAGCCATCTCGACGGCCAGCGGCAGTCCGTCGAGCCGCACACAGATGCGGGCGATGTCTTCGGCCTGTGTGTCGGGAACGAAAGAAGGGTCCGCCTGATGGGCCCGTGAGCGGAACAGCAGCTCGCAGTCGGAAACGCCGGTGATGGCCTCCCCAGGAGAGGGGACGCTCATCGGAGGAACCAGATACCTCACCTCACCGCTCACGTTCAGCGGCTTGCGACTCGTGGCCATGACCTTCACCCCGGGCCCTGAGTCGAGCAGCATGGCTGCGGCGCGCCCGGCAGGCTCGGCCACGTGTTCGCAGTTGTCCAGCACCACCAGTGTCGTTCGGCGTGCGAGGTAGCGCCTGAGCAGCTCCTGGAGCGAGATGCCCGGCTGCGCCGCCAGGCCGAGTGTCTCTGCAACGCGCTCGATGACGTGATCGCCCTCTTCCACAGGGGCGAGGTCGAGCCACCAGGCCCCGTCGGGGAACTCGTCGAGGAGTCGCCACGCGACCTCCTGCGCCAGGCGGGTCTTCCCGACGCCCCCCACCCCCACGAGTGTCACCAACCGGTATGCCTGGAGGTCCTTTCCGATTTGTCCGAGCTCGTCGACCCGTCCGACGAAGTCCGACGTCGGTGTCGGGAGGTTGTGAGGCGGTGCCAGATCGAGTGCCGGGTCCTGGAGCAGGATGCGCTCTTCCAGCTCCTGCAGTTGACGGGATGGCTCGAGGCCGAGTTCTTCGATCAGCCGATTGCGCAGCTTTCGGTACACGGCGAGGGCTTCGGCCTGACGCTCCGAGCGGTACAGCGCCATCATCAACAGCTCCGATGCGTGCTCACGGAGCGGGTGGGATCCGACCAGATCTTCGATGTCTGCGAGGAACTCGTCGTGACGGCCGATTTCGAGCGCCGCCTCCATGCGGAGCTCCCGTGCCGAAGCCAGCTGTTCCTCGAGCCGATCCGCCTGGATGCGGATGGTCGCGGCATCGTCGGCGAGCCCCTCGAACGGTTCGCCGCGCTGGACCGAGAGCACCGAATCGAGCCGGTCGATGGTTGCTCCTGGGTCCACCTCGACCAGTGAACGAGCGGATCGGACTGCCTCGGTGAGAGCCGATGCGTCACTCTCGTCTCCGTCGAGCGCCAGTCGGTAGCGCCGGCCGTCGCTTTGGATCCGCCCGTCCAGCGATTGCTTGAGGTTCGAGATGTATGTGCGGATCACATGCGAGGCGGTGTCCGGTGGGTCGTCGCCCCATACCTCGTCGATGAGGCGGTCCACCGTCACGTTGTCGGGTGTTGCGGCCAGCAGCACGGCAAGGACCCGCTGCTGGCGGGGCCCGCCGAGCTCGACCACTCGTTCGCCGTCCAGGACCCTGAGAGGCCCGAGGAACTCGTAACGCATCTCTCGTTTCGACCCTAGTCCTCATCACAGCTCCAACGATGTGGGACCGCCCGTGACGGGCGGTCCCAGTTGTCCCCGTCGATCGGATCGGACCTCAGTAGCTGAGCTCCCCGATCCACTCGCCCCACCACGGCCACGGCACGAAGGGGTCTGTCTCGCTTCCGGGCATCGCATCTGCGTACCACGTCGCAATCCCTTCGACATCGGCGAACCGGCCGGTGCTCCGACACGGCATGCCGTTCAGCAGCTCGCAGGCGCGATCCATCGTGCTCGCGGGCATGAAGGTGATGGCGATCCCGTCATCTCCCATGCCCTGGTATTCGCCGTACAGCACATCACCATTCGCAGCCTCGATGGCGAGTTGGCCATTCACGGGGCCCATGAGGCCAGGGCAGTGCACCGCTTCCATGTGGATTTCGCCAAGGTGCGTCATGTGGCCGTCGGCGCTGGTGAAGGTGGTCACCTGGAAGAACGCACGGAACTCCTCAGGGGTCGTGTCCGGCGGATACGGGAAGTCAGCGGGAAGGCCCGCCGCCTCGTCGCAGTCGAAGACGTTGAGCAGCCCGTCGGTGCCACCTCCGTCCTGATTCGCCCCATACAGGGCGAATCCGACCGCATCGCCACTGAGCGGGCGATCCGTTCCCTTTGGACCGGCGACCGCTGCGGGGACCGCCATCGCCGTGAAGAGTGTGACCGCCATCAGCCACACGCCGTATCGCTTGAGCATCGCGACGCTCCTTTCGACGTCTCTCACGTCGAGGATCCGCCTGCTCGATCCAGAAACGATCCAAAAAGGGCCGTTACTCGCATCGAATCACAGCTTGGACGGCAGGGTCATCACGGCGGCTACGGTCTCACACTTGGAATGTCGCTCCCGCCAGGCCTGCCTCGAAGCGGATCGAGGGCGCCCGACGTTCGGCCACCTCGGCGTGGTGGCGGTCGATCTCGGCGTCGGAGTGGTTCGGCTCGTGATGGAACGTGACGAGTCGCCCGACTTCTGCCAGTTCGGCGAAGTCGACGGCCTGTGTCAACGTCGAATGGCCCCAGCCGATGCGGTCGGGGTATTCGGCGTCGGTGTACTGGGCGTCGTGGATGAGGACGTCGGCGTGATCGGCGAGGGCGTAGCCCGAGGTCCATGTCGGCTCGTCGGGGATCTGGCCGGTGCCCAACGCCGGCTCGTGGTCGGGGAGGTACGTCAGCGTGCGACCGTCCGCCCGGATTCGGTAGCCGAAGGTCTGACCGGGGTGGACGACGAACTCGGCGTTCACCGTGAACGGGCCGATCTCGAAGGTTCCGGGTGCCAGGTCGTGGACGGTGAGCGAAGGAAGGTCCCTCAGGCGAACCGGGAACAGCGGGGGAGAGAGATAGCGGCCCAAACGGGCGGTGAGCGACTTCGTCGTTGAGATCGGCCCCCACATGTGTACCTCGACGTCGGGCTCGAAGAGCGGACGGAAGAACCCCAGACCCTGGATGTGATCCATGTGCAGGTGGGTGAGCAGGATGTCGATCCGGCCGGTCTTCTTGGTCGCAGTTTCGGCATGAACCACACCCGAGCCGGCGTCGAGGATGAGTGTCGCTCCCGTGTCCGAGGTGACCTCGACCGACGAGGTGTCACCGCCGTAGCGGACGGTCTCCGGTCCTGCCCGGCCCACCGAACCGCGGGTGCCGTTGAGCTTCACTCTCAAGCGTCGAGCTCCCAGAACATGGCGAGCGCCCCGAGTCGACGTTCCCCCTCGCCGATCAGCGGGATGGCAGTGACTTCGATGTTGCGCCAGGTGCGGTCGTGTCCTCGGATCCTGAGTGGGCCGTGGGCGGGCGTCCAATTGGTCAATGCCTTGAGGAGCGGCAGTTCCTCTGCCGGCATCGGCGACCCGTCGAGGCTCGCCGTCTCGAACAGCTTGTCGAGTTGCTCTGCGGGCATCTCTCCCGCCTCGTCGAAGCGCACCCCGAGTACCGCTTCGGCCGCCACGTTGTAGAAGAGGAGATTCCCGGCATCGTCGGTGATCCAGATCGGATGTGACATGGTCGACGCCCATTGGCGGGCGAGGATGATCTCGATCGGGTGTTGGGAGGCCACCGCGATCCGCTCATCGGGGCCAGATGCTACGTCACCACTGGCGCGACGCTGCGACGGCGAGGTCCGATCACCAGACGATGCGCGGTTTCCGCCGCACACTCTCAGAGCTCGGGTTTAGGTTGGCCTCCCAATCCGAGGTGATATGTGACAGCGGTGGCAACGAGATCGGTGACGCTTCCCGCGAGAAACGTGCTCGTCGCCTTCGTCGCGTTCGTCGTGGTCGGGGGTGGGGCCTCGGTGGCCATTCGCATCACGTACGGCGAGATGGCGCCGTTCTGGGCGGCGACCTCACGGTTCGCTCGCTGCCCTGATCTTCTGGGGGTTGGCCGTTGCCCGCAAGTTGCCGCTGCCGCGAGGTGAGCATTGCTCGGGGCCGTTCTCTTCGGAGCCCTCACGGTCGGTTTCGCGTTCGTCCTCATCGGTTGGGGCCTGGTCGAGACGCCTGCCAGCGTCTATCAGATCCTCATGGCATTGGTCCCTCTGGCGACGCTCTTCCTCTCTTCCTTCCAGGGCGTCGAGGCGATCACGAGAAGGGGAATCATCGGGTCGGTCCTGGCAGTGATGGGCATCGCAGTCACCGTCGCCGGAACGGACGCCTCAGGCATCTCGATTCCCCACATCATCGCCATCCTGATTGCGGCGGTGCTCGTTGCCGAGGGAGGCGTCGTCATCAAGCGTTTCCCGAAGAACCCTCCGATGATGACCAACGCCGTGGCGATGACGACCGGAACCATCATCCTGGCGGCTGCATCGCTGCTCAATGGAGAGAGCTGGACGATCCCGACCGAAACCGACACCTGGATCGCCTTCGTCTATCTGACGTTCTTCGTGACTGTCGTTGCGTTCATGCTGTACATGTTCGTCCTCGGAAGTTGGACGGCTCTGGCACCTCATACGACGTCGTGCTGATTCCGCTCGTGACGATCGTTGTCGCCGCGACCGTCGCCGGGGAGTCGATCACCCCGGCGTTCTTGGCAGGCGCCGCGCTGGTGCTCGCCGGCGTCTACGTAGGTGCGTTGATGCCGGCGAAAGAGAAACAAGAGGCGTTGTGGGAGTGTCAGGACGAAGCAGGAGAGGTGCTTCCTCGCTGTGTGTGAGGGCGAAGCTCGACCTTCCACCCATCGTGCCCTGACACGGCGATCGTGAGGCGGATATCGTTTCGGCATGGTCGACATCCGTGTGCTCGGGAGAATCGAGGCCCGATCCGCCGACGGTTCGGAGATATCGGTCGGGCGGGAACGCATTCGAGCCGTGCTCGGAATGCTCGCCCTGGGCTCGCCGGAGATGGTCACGTCCGACGAGATCGTCGATGCGCTGTGGGGGGAATCTGGACACCACCAAGCCCGAGTCTGCACTGCAGATGTCGATCAGTCGGCTTCGATCCGCCCTCGGAGAAGACATCATCGAGACGACTCCGGGTGGGTATCGCCTGGCCGTCGAGGAAGCTTCGATCGACCTGGGCCGGTTCCGGGCACTGGTGCGGCGCGGGCGGCAGATGCACGCGCTCGGGCAGCATGTCGCCGCCGTCGAAGCGCTGTCCCAGGCGTTGCGCGAGTGGCGGGGTCCCGCCCTGTCCGACGTCCGCCGCTTCGACATGATCGAACGGGTGTCTCGTCGGCTCGAGGAGGAGCGGATGCTGGCCGTCGAGGAGCTCATCGAATCCCAGCTCGATGCCGGCAGGCACGCCGATGCGATCACGGAGCTGACGGGCCTCGTGGAAGTCAGCCCCTACCGGGAACGACTGTGGACGCTGCTGATGCTGGCGTTATACCGGGCGGGCCGACAGCGGGACGCGCTGGCGGCGTTCGAACGCGTACGCCGGATCTTCGGCGAGGAGCTCGGACTGGAGCCGTCGCCCGCTCTCGTGGAGCTCGAGGATCGGATCCTCGTCCACGACCCGACCTTGCGGAATCGGAGCTCGGTCGCCGACGGCGACGGCGAGATGGCCGAGACCGTGCGGTTCTCTGCCGGTGCCACGATCGTCGAAGAGGGCGAGCCCGCAACGACGGTGTATTGGATCGAGCGCGGATCAGTGGAGATCGTCAAGGTCGACGAGCGCGGACGGGCGCAACGCGTCGCCGAGTTGGGCCCCGGTCAGTACTTCGGCGAACTGGCCGCCACGCTCGGAGTCCGCCGCACCGCCAGCGTTCGGGCCATCGAACCCACCGTTGCGACCGTGCTCGACCTCGAAGGGTTCAGGGCGCGTGTCGGCCTCATCGACTCCGAGGAGTGAGCGGTCGAAACTGTGAGGTGACTGTGAGCGGCGTCCGGCAACATGGCGTCATCAGCCGCCTGCGGTCACCCGGGGGGACGCATCGATCGGCAAGCGGTTTCGGGGCAAGGGGGGTACGGGCGGGCAGGCCCGTACCCCTTCGATTCCTCCGCCTTCCCCGACGGCGCCGTGTGCGCCGGATCTGCCCGCGCTCGGCCGTCTCAACAGGGATCGGGACGCCGAGCCGCGTCTGGTGACCCCGTGATCGCAGTAGGGGTCCGGCGGTCGTCAGGTGATCTGGTCGAGTAGGAAGCTGTAGATCAGTGCCTCTTCCCGCCAGGCGTCGTAGCGACCGGATGGGCCGCCGTGGCCGGCGCCCATCTCGGTCTTCAACAGCAGGAGTCCGCGGAACGTGGCCGTCGAACGGAGCTTTGCCACCCACTTGGCGGGCTCCCAGTAGGCGACGCGTGGGTCGTTCAGGCCGGCGGTGACCAGGATCGCCGGATACTCGACTGGCTTGACGTTGTCGTACGGCGAGTAGGAGCGCATCCATTCGTACTGCTCCGGGATCGCCGGGTTGCCCCATTCCTCCCACTCGATCACGGTCAGCGGCAGCGTCTCGTCGAGCATCGTGTTGATGACATCCACGAACGGGACCTGGGCGATCACCGCCTTGAACAGCTCCGGTCGCAGATTCATCACCGCACCCATGAGCAGGCCGCCGGCGCTACCGCCGCGGGCAGCGAGCATCGACGGTTCGGTGTATCCGGCATCGACCAGATGATCGGCGCAGGCGATGAAGTCGGTGAACGTGTTGACCTTCGACGCCATCTTGCCGTTGCGGTGCCACAGCCGGCCCATCTCGCCACCGCCCCGGACATGGGCGATCGCGAAGATCACGCCGCGGTCGAGCAGCGAGAGCCGTGCAGACGAGAAGGTCGGATCCATCGATGCCTCGTAGGAGCCATAGCCGTACAGCAGCATGGGGCGGGGCACCCTGACGTCGAGATCGGAGCGATGGACGATCGAGATCGGGATGCGCGTGCCGTCCGCCGCCTCGGCCCACTCCCGACGTGACGTGTATCCGTCACGGTCGTACCCGCCGAGCACCGGCGTCTCCTTGACGAGCGTTCGCTCGCCTGTGGTCAGATCGATGTCGATGATCTGCGCGGGCGTGACCATCGACTGATACGCAACCCGGAGGACGTCGGTGTCGAACTCGAGGTTGCTCGATCCCCCTACGGCATGGACGTCCTCGTCGAACGTCAACGGTTGCAGTTGTCCGGCATCGTCGATGATCTCGATCGACCGGAGCCCGTTCGATCTCCCGAACACCACCAGATGGTGAGCGAGCGGCAACACACCGTTGATTCGTTTGAGGTCGTCGTGGCCGATCAGCTCACGTTCGTGCCCGGTGTCGATATCGATCGAGATCAGCCGGCCGTTCGGGGCGCCATGGTCGGTGACCACGAGCCAGGCGTCGTCGCGATGCTCGACGTAGTACTCGACGCCCTCGGTGCGTGGGAGCACCTCGGCGAACCCTCCGGTCGGGTTGTCGGCGTCGAGGAACCACGCGCTGGAGGTCTCCGCCGACGAGGCAGTGATGATGAGGTAGCGGTCGTCCTGGGTCGTGCCGATCGAAAGGAACATCCGGTCGTCGGGCTCCTCCATGACGATCGTGTCCGTCGACGAGTCGGCCCCGATCTGGTGCCGCCAGACGCGATGCGGACGATGGGCGGCGTCGACCGTCGTGTAGAAGACGTGTGTCTCATCGGCGGACCAGGCCGTCGAGTAGTAGGTGCCTTCGACCGTGTCGTCGAGGTCGATCCCGGTCTCGAGATCACGAATGCGCAGCTCGTACGACTCGCTGCCGTCATGGTCGACCGAATAGAGCAGATAGCGGTGTGTCGGGCTCACGTTGTACGTGCCGAGCTGGGTGTATTCGTGGCCCTCGGCGAGGGCGTTGACATCGAGCGTCACGTGGCGCTCCCCGTTCGGGCCACCCTTCATGCGCACGAGCGTGGGATACTGCGAGCCCTCGGCGGTCTCGGAGGCGTACCACCAGTCGTCGCGCTTGGCGGGAGCGGAGATGTCGTCTTCGAGGACGCGGGAGCGGATCTCGCCGAAGATCGTCTCACGAAGGTCGGCGAGGTGAGCCAGTGAGGCTTCCGTGAACTCGTTCTCGGACTGCAGGTAGGCGAGTGTCTCTGCGTCCTCACGGTCCCGTAACCACGCATAGTCGTCGATGGTCGACTCTCCGTGAAGTTCGCGGCGCACCGGACGGCGGGAAGCGATGGGAGCATTCATCGTTGCCAGCGTAGGAGGTGGGCTGGGACTGTCGGTATCGGAGCCCGGTGTCGATACCATCGCTCACGTGGACGTGCTCGACTGGCTCCGGGATCAGATGAACGATTCGACGAAGATCGTGCAGACGATCTTCGTCATCACGACGTTGCTGCTGGTCCGCTGGCTCGTCCTGCGGGCAGTCCACGGACGGCTCCAGGACTCGGCCTCGTACTTCAGGACACGGAAGTGGATGGCCTACGTGGCGTTCGGGATCGGCGCATATTCCATCTTCACGATCTGGACCGACCGCGCCGGCAGCCTCGGGACCTACCTCGGGATCCTGTCCGCCGGTATCGCCATCGCCCTCGCAGACGTGCTGGAGAACCTCGCCGGATGGGCGTTCATCGTCATTCGGCGGCCGTTCAAAGTCGGCGACCGCATCGAGGTTCAGGGCCGGTCAGGGGACGTCGTCGACATTCGGGTGTTTCGGTTCACCATGCTCGAGATCGGCGCATGGGTCGACGCCGACCAGTCGACCGGTCGACTCATCCATGTGCCGAACGGCAAAGTCTTCTCCGAACAGATCACCAACTACACCGAGGGGTTCCCCTACATCTGGGACGAGATCGGCGTCATGGTCACGTTCGAGTCCGACTGGAGGCGGACCGAGGAGATCGTCCGGGAGGCGATGGCAGCGCATGCACCGGACACGTCAGATGGCACGATCGCTCGAGCGATTCGCCAGGCCGCCCACAACTACTTGATCCGCTACACACACCTCACACCCAACACATACGTGACGGTGAAGGACTCCGGTGTGATGATCTACGGGCGATACCTGGTGCCCGCCAGACAGCGACGCCACGTGACCGACCAACTGTGGCGTGCGATCCTCGACGCCTTCGCCGCCGAGCAGACCGTCGAGTTGGCCTATCCGACGATTCGCAACGTGATCCAGGACCCGCTCCGATGGGAAGGCGACCGTCGGAATCCCGAATGAGCTCCTACCGGGCGGTCCACGATTTCGACCACCCTGGCCGATACCGTTGCGCTGCACATGAACTCCCTGTTCTCGATCGTGTCGTCGAATGGCGACGTGTCCCTTGCGGACCTCGAGGAAGCCGTGCTCGACGGCGACGTGCTCATCGACTGTCTGACCGACGAGGAGTTGTTCTGGCTTCGCCAGGGGGAAGCCACCCCCGATCCTGCGATGGACGAGCCGTATCTGTCGAGCCTCGACGAACGGTCCCGCCAGGTGGCGACGGATTCGGGTCTCAGATCGCTGATCGCCAAAGGCATGGTCGATGTCGATCCCGACGACCCGACGGCGCTCGAGTTCGCCGGGGCGTACTCGGTGCTCGCAGATCTCCGATCGGGTGCGCAGATCGTGACGCGGCTCCGGCTCGATGTTCCGGGGGACGAGTCGATCCGGTACGCCTTCAGCCTGGTCTCGCCATCGCTCGTGCTCACCGAGGAAGTGGCGGACGGTGGCTTCCACGACTTCATCCTCCAAAGTCCTGCATCGGCCGCCGGGGCGCTCGCCGCCATCTTCGACCGTCACGGAACGGCCGGGCGTACGTCGGATCGCCCCGTCCGAGCCGTGCATCGCGACGACCTCGCACCCGACGCCGACGAACTCGCTGACAGCTCGCTGCACACCGTCCTGCTCCGCTCCGCCCACGCCGATCGAGCGTCGTTCGATCTGGCGGTCTCGGTCAATGGAACATCTGAGGGCGTGTACCTGTCATGGAGCGACTCCGGAGATCGACCGCATGTGAGGGTTCGGCTCGGACGCACCGATCTCGAGGCGGTAGCACTCGATCTGATCCTCGGAGATGGCCCGACGATCTGAGGTGCCGCGAATCGTCGAATCGACGACATTCGTTGCGCAACGCGCGGCTTCCGGTACGTTGCACGAGACGACATGACCCACCGCAGAGACCCGGCGCCGAGCGAGCGCACCCCCGAATGGCTGATCGGCCTGCTGATCGCGATCGTCCTCGTCACCGCCGGATGGCTCTTCCTTCGCTCCGTCGGTGCCGGGGACAACCCGGTGCTGACCGACGACGGACCGGCCGGGGCGGCGACGGAGCCTGCCGCCCAGTTCGTGCTCTACGACGGGACACCGGCGCGATTCGACGACTTCGACGGCCCGCTTGTCGTCAACTTCTGGGCGTCGTGGTGCCCGGCCTGTGTGGTCGAGTTGCCCGACTTCCAAGCGGTCAGCGAAGCGTTCGCCGACGAGGTCACGTTCATCGGGATGAACGTGCTTCCCGACGACCGCGCCGCCGCCGAGGCGTTGATCGAGCAGACCGGCGTCACCTATCAGCTCGCTGAGGACGACGCTGGAGCGTTGTACGCCGAGTTCGGCGGGATCGCCATGCCCACGACGGTGTTTCTCGACGGCGACGGCAACGTGGTGGAGGTCCACTCCGGAACCCTGTTCGAGGATGACCTGCGGCAACGGATCAGCGAGCTGTTCGGCAACTGATGACCGTCGCCGACGGCATGATTCCCCTGTGGGGAACGGCGGTCGTGGCCGACTCCGCACGGTTCTCGGTGATCGTGACAGAGGTGACCGGCAGCAAGGTGCGCGGAACGGCGCTCACGATTCGGAGTGCGCTCGGCTTCCTGCACCCCCTCGTCACGATCAGGTTGACGCCGGGATTCGCCGACTCGATCGGCTGCGGCTCTCCGAACGGCGAGACGCCCCGGCCGGCCGGCCCGTCCGCTGATCAGCAACCGTGCAGGGGCTCGGCGCCGGTCAGTGACCGAAACGACTCCGTCAATTCGACGCAGTCCGGAGATCCGAGCCTGACGAGGTCGATCGCATCTCGGGCGAGACCCCACGCCATGATCTCGGATGCGTGCTCGTTGCCGCGATCCGACCAGCCCGCTGAGGCGTCGTTCCACGTTGCGAGTCCGCGTAGCGACGTGAACGCCTCCTTCTCCTCTTCCGACAGGTACTCGGCCGTCCACACGTGGGCGAGTTCGTGAAGCATCGTGAACTCGGCCGCCAGGCTGACAGAGTCACCGTCTCCGACATCATCGACGTCGAGGCAGAAGCGGATGATCGCCGAGTCCGAATTGAGGTGGGTCCAGGCACTCTCCTGGAGGCAGGTGCGCTCCGTCTCGAGGTAGACGGCATCGACATGGGGAGGTCCGAGGCCCGCAGCCCGGAATCTCGAAAGCGACCAATCCACGAGTTCGGCCACCGTATCGGTTGCATCGAACAGCTCGATCGTCGTGCCGTCGCCCACATCGAGGACGTGGGTGCGCTCGGTGATGCGAGGCTCGGGCGTTTCGATCGAAGTGAACCACGACGGTGGGGGCTCGAGGCCCGCAAACTCGAGCATTCGATCCCAGCCGCTCGGATCGAACATGGTCGCCGCCTCGACGATTCGCCCGTCCCACAGGCGCCAGAGACTGGCTGCGATCGTGGTCACCTCGGGATCGAAGGTCACCTCGTAGACCCCCACGGCCGTGCGCGACCGGTTCGACGAGGCGTCGCTCGAGCCCAAGTCGAACAATGCCGGGCGGTCGTCGTCGCCGACACCGAGGTCCGAGAGCGTGACCGGCGCGGCCGCCAGATCCGGGAAGGCGGTGAACAGCGTCTCGTACTCCTCGGTCGGAAACAGCGGTGCGAACACGGCGTCGGAGTAGAACGAGCGCATGCCGTCGACATCGTGCGCCGAGTACGCCTCGGCGGAGCCGAAGTAGAGGTCAAGCAGCGGATCGTCCTCAGCCATCTCGGCCTCGCTCGAGTGCAGCTGGACCCCGATCGCCCCGTCCCAGATCCAGAACACGTCCAGCCCCGGCCCGGGACACGCGGCATCGTCACAGTCGTCGGCGCCTCCGTACAGCACTGTGGCCAGACCGTCGCCGATCAGGACCGCGTCGATTCCGTCCGGTCGTGGTGTCTCCTGCTCGAGCACCTCGCTGATCTGTCGCCAGCCGGTCGCGGCGCCACCGGCATCGGCTGCGAAGAGTCGAGCGTCGGGGTGATAGAAGGCGAGCGCCGCTTCCGCGTCCCCGCTCTGGATCGCCGAGCCGAGCGCAGCGATGAACCTCAGCCCGGGCATCGCCCACTCGGGGCCTTCCGGCTCCGGTGCGAGTGGTTCGGTTGTGGCAGGTGCCGGCGCAGGCGTGGTGGGTGGTGGCGTAGTCGTGGTCTCTGCAGGGCTCCCTGCGGTGGGCGCGGAGCACGCGGCGATGAGCGTCAGAATCGCGCAAGCGGCGACCGTTCGGTTCATTCGCTCGAACCTACGAGCGAGACCGAGAGCGATGAAGTGCCGAACGACCTGTCTTCGTCCGCCCGTGTGGGGTCAACCGGAGAACAGGTGGGTGGCGTGCCAGCCGTCCCCGCTCCGCCAGAAGCCGATGCCCGCAATCCTGTGTCCCGGCCGGGTCATGTTCGAGTAGTGGCCGGGGCTGTTCACCCACATGTCGTGCATCTGGAGTGCGGCACCCTCGGGCACTGCCCAGCTGGCAGACCACCAGGCGATGTTCTCGTAGTAGGGCAGCGAGCTGTGCCGGAAGCCAGATTGATCCATCGTGCGTGACCAGTCCCGGGCGGCCTGGTCGAGCGATGGATCCCGGGTCAGCCGGGTCAGGCCGAGCCCTGTGCGGAGCTCGTTGAGCAGCCTGAACGACTCAGCCTCGGCCTCCGACAGGTCCGGCCAGGCGTCACAGAAGCCCGAGTAGTCGATCGAGACGGTCGGTGAGCCTGCCGCTCGGTAGAGGAAGGTCGCGATCTCACCTCGCGTCACGGCCCGGTTCGGCTCGAACGTCGTCGGTGTCACTCCGGTCGAGATGCCTTCCGTCACCATCCAGCCGACTGACTCGGCGTAGTAGGCGTCGACCGGCACGTCGGCGAACACCGCGCCACCCGCCGACGGAGAACCGTACGCCCGATGCAGGAACGTTGCGATCTCGCCCCGGGTCACGGCGCGATATGGCTCGAAGCGCCCGTCATCGGTTCCTGTGGTTGTTCCTTGTGCGACCATCCAGCCGACCGCAGGGGAGAAGAAGTCCGAGGATGACACGTCGGAGAAATCGGCCGGAGGAGCCAGCGGGGATCCGAACGCCCGATGGATGAACGTGGCGGCCTCCGCTCGGCTCGCCGTGCTGTCGGGGTCGAAGCATCCGGGGCGGGTGCCGCTCGAAATCCCGGCGTCCGCCATCCACTGCACCGGCGCGGTGTAGTAGGAGTCTTCGGGCACGTCGCCGAACCCGCCGACCGCCTGCACCGGGACGGCGGCCACCATCGACAGGCCAACGAGCAGGGTCACTCGCTTCAGTGTTCTCGTCCACCCACTCATCCATCGTCTCGATCGACACGTTGTGCGAGGTTCTTGAGCGGAATACCACGGAGAGTGAGATCTTCGCTCGCTCCCTGCTCGTTCTCGGCTGTCGGGATCCCGAGTCCAAGCCGCACCGCGAAAACGGATCTCCGACGAAGCCGGACCTCGTCCGGTCCACTCCATGGAAATGCCGCCATGCTCGGCGGCTCCTCGTCTCCGAAGTCCCGCCATACTCGAGGAAGAACCGACAGGAGACCCATGAGAGAAGCAGTGATCGTCTCGACCGCACGCACACCCATCGGGAAGGCGTATCGCGGCCTGTTCAACGACACCGAGGCGCCCACGATGGGTGGGCTCGCGATCGCAGCGGCCGTCGAGCGGGCCGGGGTCGATCCGGATGAAGTCGACGACGTCATCATGGGGTGCGCGATGCAGCAGGGCACGCAGTGGCCGAACATCGCACGACTGGCGTCGCTCGCCGCAGGACTGCCCGCGACCGTGGCAGGCATGTCGATCGACCGTCAATGCTCTTCTGGGCTCATGGCAGTCGCGACCGCCGCCAAGCAGATCGTCATGGACAACGCTCCGATCGTCGTCGCCGGCGGCCTCGAATCGATCAGCCTGGTCCAGAACGAGCACATGAACCGCTTCCGGACCGTCGACCCTGCAGTGATCGATGCCCATCCCGCTGCCTACATGCCGATGATCGATACGGCCGAGGTCGTTGCCGAGCGGTACGGCATCTCGCGGGAGGCGTGTGACGAATATGCCCTCCAGTCCCAGACACGGGTCGCCAAGGCGCAAGCAGGCGGCCTCTTCAACGACGAGATCATCGAAGTGACGCGGATGAAGGCGGTCCAGGATCGCGACACCGGGGAGATCTCCAAGGTGGAGGCGACGCTGTCGCTCGACGAGGGCAACCGACCGGGCACCACACTCGAGGGGCTCGCCGGGCTCAAGCCGGTTCGCGGCGAGGGGATGAACGTCACGGCCGGGAACGCCAGCCAGTTGTCCGACGGTGCAGCGGCGCTGGTGCTGATGGAGGCGTCAGACGCGGCGAGTCGCGGCCTCGAACCGCTCGGCTACTACCGGGGGATGGCCGTCGCCGGGGTCGACCCGGACGAGATGGGGATCGGGCCGATCTATGCGGTGCCGAAGCTGTTGGAGCGGAACAACCTGACGATCGACGACATCGATCTGTGGGAGTTGAACGAGGCGTTCGCCGTCCAGACGTTGTACTGCCGCGATGAGTTGGGGATCGACAACGAGATCTACAACGTCAACGGCGGCGCGATCTCGATCGGTCATCCCTACGGGATGTCAGGCGCCCGGATGGTTGGTCACGCCCTCCTCGAGGGCAAGCGCCGCGGAGCCAAATACGTCGTGGTGACCATGTGCATCGGCGGCGGTCAGGGAGCAGCCGGGCTGTTCGAGGTCGCCTGAACGACGAATGACCAGACGCATGAAGTGAGGGACCCGAATCTCCGGGTCCCTTCGCCTCGCGAACGACGAGGGCGACGGTGCCGGTTGCGGTGACCGGTGCCGGGCCCGCGGCGGCGATGGAGAGCGACGCCACGAGGGCGATGGTGGCCATGACGGCGGTGCCTGCCGACGGGGCAGTACCGTCATCCGACCCGACGAAAGAGACAACGATGAAGGCGATCGTCTGCAGCGAGCTGGGGCCGGCATCGAGGCTGTCCGTCCAAGAGATCGCCGATCCCGAGCCCGGCGCCGGCGAGGTCGTCGTGGATGTCCGGGCTGGTGGCCTCAACTTCCCCGACACGTTGATCATCGAGGGCACGTACCAGTTCAAGCCGGAGCTCCCGTTCACGCCTGGCGGAGAGGCATCGGGTGTGATCTCCGCTGTTGGCGAGGGGGTTTCACACCTCTCGGTTGGCCAACGTGTCATCGCCCTCTCGACGTATGGGGCGTTCGCCGAGAAGTGGGCGGTCCCGGCCACCGGGGTCATCCCCGTCCCCGATGCACTCGACTTCGAGTCGGCTGCGGGGTTCGGGCTCACCTACGGGACGTCGTATCACGCACTGGTGCAGCGGGCACGGCTCCAGCCGGGGGAGACGATGCTGGTGCTCGGTGCGGCTGGTGGCGTCGGGAGTGCGGCCATCGAGATCGGCAAGCACCTCGGAGCGACCGTGATCGCAGCTGCCTCGACACCAGCGAAGCTCCAGTTCGCGTCGGATCTCGGGGCCGATCACCTCATCGAGTACACGGCCGAGGACCTCAGGGAACGGCTGAAGGAACTGACCCGGGGGAAGGGCGTCGACGTGGTCTACGACCCTGTCGGCGGCGACATGACCGAACAGGCATTTCGCTCGCTTGCCTGGAACGGCCGGCATCTCGTCGTCGGCTTCGCCGCCGGACCGATCCCGGAGCTACCGATCAACCTGGCGCTGCTCAAGGGTGCCTCGCTGGTGGGGGTGTTCTGGGGGCGCTCACTCTCCGAGGAGCCCCAGCGGGCCTTCCAGAACTTCGTCGAACTGACCGAACTCGCCAACGCCGGGGTGATCCACCCCAGAGTCAGCCGGCGTTTCACGCTCGACCAATACGAAGAGGCGTTCGCCGCGTTCGGGAACCGGACGGTCATGGGCAAGGCGATCTTCGTCTTCAGCTAGCGGGGCTAGCGCTCGTCGACGGTCAAGCTCCACGCAGCGCCCGAAACGGTGCCTTCGTCATGTCGACCATCGAGCCGATGGCGGCGTTCTTCTTGATGTTGCGGGCGTTCGCCCAGAGCCGTTTACGGTCGACCTTCACCAGCTCGCTGGCAACCTGAGCCTCGATGTCGAAATGACGGGCCAGGGCTCGGAGCGTGTGCTGCCACATCCAGTCCTCACCCTTGCCGACCCCGAAGAAGAACGAGAGATCCCACAGCGGATCACTGGCTCGGATGAGCAGTTGAACCTGGGCCGTGGTCTCGCCCTCCTCGAAGGCCGAGAAGGTGATCCAGCCTGCGAACGGATGCCCTTCCGGCGTCATGAAGCTGAACGACGTGTCGTCGGAGTACAGCACCATCACGCCGGTCGACATGACCTGCATGCTCTTGATGTTGCCGATCTCGCCGGGCTTGATCCCGGCGAGCGGGGCGTTGAACTTCGCAACCGCCGGCCAGAAGTCGCCGTAGTTCGCCTTCCACTCGGCGATGACCCTCTCCGGAGTCACATTGGGGATGCCGACTCGGTAGGTCTTCTGCCAGAGCGGCCCGAATCCCTGTTGGGGGCCGGTGAGCTTGCGGCCGCCCACATTGACTCCGCCGTCTGCGGCGAGGTGCTCGACGTGGGGCGCCCAATTCCCGTGGTCGCGGGTCTCACGAGGGCCTGTCGCTTCTGTTCGCTCTTCGGTCACGGTGTTCCTCCTGGTCTGGATGCGTTCACCATGCCTGAGCGTCGTTACGGGTTCGCTACGGACGAACGTCGCCGCTCGAAATCACATGCCCGAGATCGCCGCGGCCTCGGTGTCATAGATTCCGATCGCCTCATCGAGTCGGGTGAGTGAGAAGATCTGCCGGTAGTGGTCGGAGAGGCCGAACGCCGCGAGCCGATGGTTGTTGCGTTGGGCTCGAATGAGCATCGTCACGAGAAGCCCGATGCCGCCGCTGTTCATGTAGTCGAGGTCCTCGAAATCGAGCACGATCACGTCGGTCCCGGGCTGCGCGGCCTGGTTGTAGGCGTCGGTCAAGACGCCTTCGCAGAATGCGGTGATCTCGCCGTCGATGTCGATCACCTTGGATCCATCGACTCCGTCCCGCACGGTCATCGCTACCTGTGCCTGTGGCATGTATCTCTCCTTCAGCTCGCCATCACGGCGGCGGACTCGTCATCGAAGATCGCCATGAAGTCGGCGATCCTCGTGATCTGGAATATCTCCCGGTAGTGGTCGGTGAGGCCGAACGCCCGCACCGGGCGGCCGGCCGCCCGAGCCTTGGCGAGCACACCGACGATCAAAGCGATCCCGGTCGAGTTGATGTAGTCGACGTCGGAGAAGTCGAGCAGAACCGGCCCGGGACCTGCCGACTCGTAGGCGTCGGTGAGTCTCTCCTGAGCAGTCCGGTTCACGTCTCCGGACATCCGCAGTGTCGACCGCACCTTCGGCATCCTCGACCCGGACGTCGAATGGGGTTCCGGGCATCAGTTCGCTCCTTCCAGAGTCATCTCGAGTTCCATCACGTGCCGTCCGTTCTCCTGGCGATGGCGCAGCGTGTCGACCATCTCCTCGATGAGGAAGAGCCCCCACCCCCTCGGTGATTGCAGGCCTTCCAGCTTGGCGTCGATGTCAGGCAGCTCGGCGTCCGGGATCGCCGGCCCCGAGCCGTGATCCTCGATCCTGACCACGAGCCGCGAGGCGGTGCGAAACACCGTCACGTCCACGGGGAGCGACGCGTCGAATCTGTTGCCGTGCTCGATGGCGTTCATCGACGCCTCCGACACGGCGGTCTTGAGGCGCTCCAGACGGTCACCTCCCATTCCCAGTCCCGCCGCGATGGTCGCCACGCGTTCCATCACCAGGCGCTCGTTGCCTTCTGCCGACGGCATGGCGAACCGCTCGACTTCGTCGAGCGCGGAATCGAACGCCGCGGCGGATTCGGCGGCAGACGATCTCCGATGAACGACCACCATCGTGACGTCGTCTTCTTGCTCGTGGCCGGGCCCGCAGAACCGATCGAGCTGCGTCAGCACCGCGGCCATCATCCCCTCCTTCGGCTCGTCTTCGCCCACCAGACGCATCAGCCGATCGAACCCGAACATCGATCCGTCGGGTGCGTGGGCCTCCACGATTCCGTCACTGGTGAGCAACATCGCGGCTCCGGGTGCCAGCACGGCCGTCTGCACGTCGTATGGCATGGCCGGCATCAAACCCAACGGCATGCCGGTCGCACGGAGCTCGATCACTTCGCCGCCGGTCCTGACGTATGGCAGGTTGTGCCCGGCGTTGGCGTAGGTCAGTGTGCCGGTCGACGGTTCGAGGACACCGAACAGACACGTCACGAACATCGCAGGCGGGATCTCTTTCACGAGGACCTCGTTCGCCTCGGCGAGGATCGCTCCTGGGTCGTCAACTCGTTGCGCGGCCGCCCGCAGGGTGGAGCGGGTGGTGGCCATGACCAGGGCAGCGGGGACGCCCTTGTCGGTGACGTCGCCGATCACCAGCCCCAACCTGCCGCCCGTCATCGGGATGAAGTCGTAGAAGTCGCCACCCACGGCCCGCGCCGGGCGGTAGTAGGCGTCGATCTCCCAACCTGCCAATGCCGGTAACTCCTTGGGGAGCAGCGTCTGCTGGATGAGGGCGGCGACTCGCAACTCCTGTTCGATGCGCTCTCGCTCCTGGGCCTGCGCCTCTTGTTGTTGCACCAGTTGGGCGAGGCGAATCGCCGGCGCGACCTGCGAGGCGAGGCCGCGCAGCAGCTTTCGGTCGTCGGTCGAATACGGCTGATCCGACAGGCGGCGTCCCAGATTCAGGGTGCCGATCAGTTCTCCCTGGCTGACGAGCGGTACGACGAGGTGGACGCCTGCCCCACGGAGCTCGCGCAACGCCGGCGAGTCGAGCTCGACCTTGTCGATGTCGACAGGTCCGCCCGCTCCGAGGAGATAGCCCATGAGCGGGTCGTGGTCGGGAATCGGGATGGGCTCGACGGCCGGAACCGGGTCTCGCGGGATCTCGGGTTCCACCTTGTCGACTCGTTTGGCCGATCTGCGAAAGGGCTTGACCATCTGCACGTCCCTCTGTCTACTCGGCGCCCGTTCCGGCAACGTTACGGTCGGGCGGGGCGGCCCGGTCGAGCAGGGAGCGCACGTCGTTCTCGCCGACCGTGACCGAACTCGCAACGAGGCAGACGTTCGACGGTCTCACGTGGTGTCGGCCTCGGTTCGGGGCTCTCGCAGCCAGACCGCCGCGATGGACGGCGCCACGGTCTGGTGGATCACGCCTTGTAGCTGCTCGACCACCGCGGTGAGGGCGACCTCGTCGGTGAGGCGTTCGGTGAAGATGTCGATCTCCCGCTCCGCGTCGTAGCGAGCCCGGTCGAACCGATGGTCGACGGCGCGCTGGATGCGGCGACGGACGGGGCTGAAGACGGCCGCAGCGGCGAGGGTGGAGCCGGCGACGACCAGGTCGTTCGACTCGCCGAGGAGGCGCGGGAGCAGCACGACCGGGATCACGTAGACGAAGGTGACGACGATGGCGACCAAGCCATAGCTGACACTTCGGCGCACGAGGCGGTCGACTCCGTAGAGCCCTTGGCGGACCACGGCGAAGGCGAAAGCGACGGGGAGGGTGAGCCATCCGATGAGGGCCCCGAACCATGCGCGGTCGCCGATCACGCCGGAGAGGAGGATCCCGAAGACCAGTCCGAGCACGAGCAGCCAGAACGCATAGAGGACGAGGGTGTATCGACGACGGACCTCGCCGTGTTCGCGGCCGTGGCGGCGCCCCAGCCACACGACGCACCCGAGCATCATGAAGATGACCGGAATGAATCCGACGTCGGAGACGGCCTTGGGAACCAGGTCGAAACCCAGGGGGTTGGGGAACCGGCCTGTCACTCCGTAGTCGCTGGCCTCGACCGGGCTCGAAGCGGCGGACAACAGGGTGAGGCCTGCGAGCGTGGCGATGATGCCCCTGCCGATTCGTCGGTCTCGCTCGGACCGGTGCGAGAGCCCGTCTGGGAACACAACCAACAGAGCACCCATGGTCGTGTACGCGAAGTAGCCGCCCCAGTTTCCCGTGACCCATGTGAACCATGGATGCCAGCGCGGGTCGATGGCGCGGCGGAGTGGGTGGGAGGCTGGTGAACGCCAGACCCATGCCAAGCAGGATCAGGAGCCAGCCGACCTGGTGCCAGGGTCGCTTCGCCATCACCACCAGTCCTGGGATCACGTACCAGAAGGTCTGTGTCTGGAGCACTGCGCCGACGGTGGCCGGCTGATCATCGAACAAGAACGGTGCCAGATTGGCGATGACCGCGATCGCCACCAACAGAACGAGCGCAGTCCAGCGGACGAACCGGGTCATTCGACCCGCCTGAGCCACACCGCGCACAGTGCAGGGGAGATGGCGCGGTCGACGACCAGGGCGAGATCGTCGGTGAGCACATCGAGATCGACGTTGCCCTCGAGTCGGGTAGCGAAGGCAGCCACCTCCCGTTCGCTGTCGTAGCGCGAGCGGTTGAATCGGTGGTCCATTCGTCGCTGGATGTGGTTTCTGACCGGGTTGAACGCCGCGGCGGCGGCGAGGGTGGAGGCGGCCACGACGAGGTCGTTCGATTCGCCGAGAAGGCCTGGAAGCGTGACGACCGGGAACACGTAGATGACTGCCACCACCGCGGCCACCAAGCCATAGGTGACCGTGCGCGACACCACGCGGTCGATGTCGTAGAGGCGGTATCGGGTGATGGCCACACCGAACGAGGCCGGGATGAGCATGTAGACGATGAGGGCGATCGACCAGACCACATTGCCGAATCGGTCGGAGTCGGTGAAGGTCGGGTCGGCGAGCAACGCCATGAGCAGCGCGAGAATGAACACTCCGAGCGCGGTCATCGTGGCCAGGATCGGTGCGTACCGGGGTCGGAGCTCTCGGGCTGCCCGTCGCCCTCTGATGACCACGCCGATGGCGGCAACGACAAGGAGCCCGGTGATCGACATGGTGGAGAAGACGCTCGTCGACTCCGGCAGCCACGAGAGCCCGATCGGGTTGGCTCCGAGTGTGATGGTCGCGTCTCCGGTGTCGGTGATCGTCGGGGTCAGCACACCTCCGAGGACCAGGACCGACGCGATCCATCCCACCGTCCGCCATCTGCCAGACGCGTCGCCATCGGGGAAGAGGATGAACAGCCAGGTGAACATGGCGAACATCGCCGAGAACCCCCAGGTCTCCAGCCAGGTGATCCACAGGTGGGACAGCCACGGAAGCGACTCGAAGGTGGCGACCTGGAGGATCACACCGATGCCACACAGGAGCCACCCGATCGGGTGCGTTCCGACCCGGTGTAGGATCACCCAGCCGGCGATGTAGAACGGGAGCGCGGGAACGATGCTCACCGCCGGAGTCCGCAAATGGACGCTGGTGGCGATCGCCAGCGCGACCATGACCAGGATGATCGTCAGAGCCGCGCGGCCCGCCCATCTGCCGACGTTGGCCGTGTCCTCACGAGGAAGCCGTGTGGTCGAGGTGCCGGTCACTGCCGTTCCCGAATCCAGATCGACGTCCCTGTGGGCTGCACCGTGCGGTCGACTGCCCGCTCCAATCGGGTGGCGACAGATTCGACGGAGAGATCAGCTCGAAGGCCGGCGGTGAAACCGTCCATCACCTGTTCGGTGTCGTAGGTGGTTCGATTGAACCGACGCTCGACCGCTCGCTGGATGCGGCGTCGGGCGGGAGCGAAGACCGCGGCCGCCAGGAGGGTGGAGCCTGCCACCACCAGGTCGTTGGACTCTCCCAGGATCGATCCGAGCATCAAAACAGGAACTACGAATGCGGCGGTGACCACGATCGCCACCATCGAGTATGTGACGGTTCGGGAGATCACCGCATCGATGTCGTAGAGGTGGTACCGGAACACCGCGATCAGCAGCGTGGCCGGGAGCAGATACGACCCGACGGAACTCAGCGCAGCCAGGAGTCCGGCGAGTAGCGGGCTTCCCCGGCCCTGCGCGTTGAGTACGAGCAGGGCTGCCGGTCCGATGACGATCCAGAAGGCACCCAGCATCACCCAGCGCGCCTGATGGCGCTCGACATCGGTCGAGATCACTCGATATCTCGTCATCTGGGCGACCGCTGCGACACCGATGATGAGCGACCAGCCGGCCCACGCAGCGAACGGCACCTCATCTGGCTGCCACTTCGTGAGCAACACCCGTGTGTCGGCAGCGAGCGAGGGCTCGAACACGGCGATCGTGAGTGCAGTCAACGGAGCGGCGACCGACCACTTGGGCCGGAACGTGCCGCTCGGAAAGGCGACCAGGAACACTGCGATGAGGACGACAGCCAGAGACGCCGAACCGTTTCGGATCCATCGAGTCTCGATGCCGGCATATACCCCGGATGTGAAGTAGTAGAGGCCGACCATGCACATCGCCAGGACGAGGGCTGCCCGATCGTCAGGACGCCGGACGGCGATCAGCCCACCAGTCACCACAGCGACCACAAGCGGCAGCACGAGCACGGCGGTCATCATGACTCGATCGGACAGCCCGACGCTCTGGTAGATGGCAGAGAACTCTTCGATGCGGATCAGTGACGGGTCGCGATATGCAGATGCCAGCCCGGCAGACGCGGCGGTGAGCACGATCGACAGCCAGACCCAAGTCGTTATGCGAATGAGCTTCAGCCCGGTGTTCCCGGTCTGGGTGTCTCCTGTCGGCTCGAGCGTGGTCATGGCCACTCCTGGACCCCCAACGCCACAGCGACGGGCTGGACGGTGCGGCTGACGAGCCTCGTCAGGATGTCGGACACCTTGTCGAAGGTCGCCGTCGAGCCCAGTTCCTTGGTGAGCAACGCCTGATCTGCGTCGTAGCGAGCCCGATTCAATCGACTGTCGACGCGGCCTTGGATCCGGCGCCTGATCGGGTTGAATACCGCCGCCGCGGCCAGAGTGGAACCAGCGATGATCAGGTCGCTGGACCCGCCGTGCGGCCGATGGCTCAACCTCGGATCCACAGGGCGCTCCGATCCGGGGCGATGGTCTCGGCGATCAGTTGCCGGAGGTGGGTCTCGATGGAAGCGAGGTCGGTTTCGGATCGCAGCCGTTCTCCGAACAGATCCACCTGTTGGTCGGCGTCGAAGCGAGCGCGGTTGAAGCGCCGATCGACGAGGCGTTGGGTCCGCCGGCGGATGGGATTGAAGAGGGTGGCGGCGGCGAGGGTCGAGGCGGCCACGATCAGGTCGTTCGACTCCCCGAGCAGGCGGGGCGCGATCACGACGGGGAGTGCGTACACCAGCGCCAGCGTCATCGCTACGAGCGCGTAGGCGACCGTCCGTGACACGATCCGATCGATGTCGTACAGGCGATACCGGAGGATGGCCACCATGAACGACACGGGGACCAGGAGGTAGCCGACGATCGCCAGCAACCAGGCCGGGTGTTGGGGGTCGCTCGTCGCCGCCGAGACCACGATGGCGACTGCCAGGGCAGCCACCTCGAACAGGAACGCCCACACGACCCATCGGTACTGGCTGCGAACCGGATCTCTCGCTCGGCGATACCGGACCACGAAGTCGATGATTGCGATCAGCACGATCACGTTCGGGAGCAGTGCTGCGACATCCGGCCAAATCCATCGGGATCAACGCCAGGGGCATTGGGCTGGGGATCCCGCCATCGAGATCGGGGGCGAGCGTGGTCCGGAAGGCGGTGAGAGCGATGCACACCGTATCGATTCCGAGCACGCTCCAGGCGAGGAGCCGGTGCCGGCCGCGACGAGAGGACGAGGCCATCGGGAAAGACGAGGATGAGCGCAGTCCACACCGTCCAGAACACTGCGCTCACCGACGTCCCGGTCAACCACAGCCACCACCGCTCGACGGTCGAGAGCCCTGAAATCGACAACATGTCGGGGCCGAACGAGAACAGGAAGCCGAATCCGAGGTTGACCATCAACCACCCCACCGGATGCCAATCTGAACGGAGGAGCACCACCACTCCGGGCACGAGGAACAGGAATGCGCCCACCACCGGGAACCACCACAGTGCGTCTGGGCGCCCGAGGTTGATGGCGCCGAGTCGCTCGTTGAAGATCGACAACCCTGCGGCGAGGAACGTACCCATCACGAACGCCGTCAGGAGGGCCATTCGCGCCTCTCGTCTTCCATCCAGAAATCGTCATGCGAGCCGCCGCCCGACGCTGTCCGGCGCGACGGTGGTCGCTACCGGTTTCTGGTGAAGATCCTCGAGAGTGGAAGGGTCCGCCTCGGTGCGGACCCTCCGCCCGATCGAGTCGAGATGACACGCGGCTTCGAAGTTGTCGATGGTTGCAGACCTCAGGGTCGGGCGAGCGAAAGAGCGGTCGTCATCGCGGACACGGGCCGGGGCAATCACTCGGGCGCGGCGAAGCGGCTGAGGTCGCTCACTTCGCTCGGTGGCGTTGGTCACGCCGGTCATCGTCGTCTCATGCGAGCCACGGTGCCGGTCAAATCGCCTCGTTTGTCAGGCGGTGCGTCTGAGCCTGTCCGATGAAGATCAGCCCCCCGACGATGAGCCCCAACTCGCCTGTGAGCCCGAACGACGAAACCTGGCCGGTGATCATCGATCCGATCCCGAGCAACATGGCTGCGAGGCCCGCCATCGTTGCGGCGAAGTAGCGACCACGAACTTGAGCCGAGGCCAACATCCCGACAAGCGCAACCGATACCAACACGGTCACCATGCCCGCGTAGTGGCCACCTTCTACGTGCTCGTCCAATGGAGAGCCATTGATCTGCAGTCCGAACTGCTCCCAGACGTACGATGCGGACCCGACCACCATCAGGCCGGGGAGCACCAAGAGCGGACTCTTCGCGAGCCACGGCCCGCGCCACACGCCGAAGCCGCCAATCAGACCAATGATGGCCACGACGCCGAGCACGACCAAGGGGAAAGGATCGAAGCGCGCGGTCGCGACCGTCACAACAGTCTCTGTGGCCATCGCAACGATCGCGATCCTCAGCGCCCCGGGGGCAAGTGCCGGCCGGATGGCAACGGCGACCAGACCGGCGACCACCAGGGTCACCGCCCAGACCAGAAGGCTCGACAGATGGGTGCGGTGAGAGGCGATCTCTTCAGAGAAGAGTGCCACCAGTAATTGGAAAAGGACGAACAACAGGGCGAGGCCGGCGACGCCTGCGATCACTCGTGCCGCCGTCACCCTCGCCTTGCCTGTCTCGGCTCCGGTCGTCTGCAACGTCGATGTCATGGACTGCTCCTCTCGTTCGAAGAGACCATCCGACCTCGGCGTCACGCGATCGTTACGGGCGATATCGTTACGGATCTTCCCATGGCTTCGATCTCGTCACGTTTGGACATCCGCCTGCTCGGCCCGGTCGACGTGTTGGTCGACGGCCGACCGATCGCAGTGGACACCAAGAAGGCCGTAGCGCTCCTTGCCTACCTCGCGCTGACCGAGAAGCCACAGTCCCGGGACCACCTCGGCGATCTCTTCTGGCCGGACTCCGACCCTGATCGAGCCCGGGGGACGCTTCGGCGGACGCTTTCAGCACTCCGTACAGGGCTGGGAGACCGATGGGTCGATGCCGACCGATCGGCGGTTGCCCTCATACGCGCCGCCGGTGTTCGCGTCGACGTGGTGGACCTTCTGACCGCGGTTGCCGAGACCCACGGCCATGAACCGAGTGACGGGTGCACCCGATGCATCGACTCGCTTGCCGGACCGGCCGGCGCCATCAGGGGGGACTTCATGGAGGGATTCGCGCTCCGAGGCTGTCCGGAGTTCGACGACTGGATGATCGCCCAGGCCGAGCACGTCCGGCGGCGAGTCTCATCGCTGTACGAGCGGCTCGCAACGGCGTATGCGTCGCAGGGCCGCTACGGAGAGGCGATCGAAGCCGCTCGACGCTGGCTGGAGACCGATCCCCTTCACGAGCGTGCGCACCGTACGAACATGCTCCTCCATGCCTGGTCCGGTGACCGATCGGGGGCGATAGACGCCTACCGCTCCTGTGTCGCTGTGCTCGATCGCGAACTCGGGGTGGAACCACTCGAGGAGACGACCGAACTGTACGAGGCGATCGCCGAAGAGGATCTTCCGCGGGCACCCGCGGCGCCGCGACGGCATGAAGTCGCCGAGCTGCCAAACGTGATCGGCTACCCGCTGGTGGGTCGAAGCGAACCGCTCGGTCGGCTGCTCTCAGCCGTGGACGCCCACCACGGTCTCGTGATCCTGGAAGGCGAGCTCGGCGTCGGCAAGACGCGCCTGATCGAGGCGCTGGCGGATCAGATGGAGCGTTCCGCCGTCACGCTGGTGATCGGAGCGGCTCACCGGAGCGAGAGCGCAGTCGCCTACGGACCGATCCAGTCGATGCTGTCGACAGCTCTCGAAGCGCCGGTTACCCGCGCCAGGATCGAGGTGCTGCCGTCTGGCGTGCGGGGGGAGTTGGCGAGGCTGCTGCCGTCCCTTGGCGAAACGACCCCGGTCGATCCCTCGGACGGTGCTGCGCGGACGAGGTTCCTCGACGCGCTTTCGCAGGCCATCGCCGATCTGGGCGAGTCCGTGACATTGGTGATCGACAACATCCACTGGCTCGACGGCGCCACATTGGAGCTCATCGGATACATCGCCCACCGCCTCGAGCGCCTGGGAGTGGTCATGATTCTGACCAGGCGACCGGAGGACACGCCAGTCGATCATCCCGTATCGGTCCTGGTCGAGGATCTCTCGTCGGACGCCGACATCATCCGGCTCGAACGACTCGATCGCGATTCCGTCGCCGAGCTGGTCCGGGCGTCCGGCATCTCAGGGCTCGACGTCGACAGTGTCTACGAGCGGACGCGGGGTCTGCCGTTCTTCGTGATCGAGTACCTCGACTCGGCGCGCAACGGCCTGACCGAGATCCCACATGCGGTCCGGCGGCTCGTCCTGGGTCGGCTCGCAGAAGTCGATGCCGCTGCCCGTCAGGTCCTCACGGCCGCGTCGGTCATCGGCGCTTCGGCGGACATCGAAGCGATCCGGGATGTCTCTGGCCGAAGCGAGGACGAGATCGTCACGGGCCTCGACGAGCTCATTCGCCGGTCGATGTTGCGAGAGCGTGGAGATGGCGTCGTCGAGTTCGTCCACGAGCAAGTGAGAGAGGTCGCCTACGAGGACACGGGCTTGAATCGACGCCGCCTGCTCCATCGTCGAGCAGCCGAGCACTTCTCGTCGCGTCCGGGAGCCGTCGCCGACCATCGTTCGATGGCAATGGCCGCCGGTCACCACCGGGCTGCGGGAAACGATGCGGCCGCCGCCGAGCTCTCTGAGCGTGCGGGCGACCTCGCAGCAGAGGTGTTCGCGTTCGAGGATGCGATCCGCCATCTCGAGAACGCTCTCGCACTCGGCCACCCCGATCGGGCTTCGGTCTTGTCGAGACTGGGAGGCCTCCGCACTCTCACGGGCGACTACGGAGCAGCGCTCGCCGCCTACGAGACTGCTCGAACAACGGTCGAAGCCCAGGACGCATCCGTCATCGCGAACTCGATCGGCGAGGTGTACCGGCGACTGCGCCGCTGGGATGTCGCCGCCGTCTCGTTCGAAGAGGCGCTCGCGACCGCCGATGACCCGGCTCTCCGGTCTCGAGTCGCAGCCAACCTCGCATTCGTCGAGCAGCGGCGAGGCAATACGCAGGCCGCTCGGTCGCTGGCGGTCCAGGCACTGGAGTCCGCACATGTCGCCGCCGACCCCGATGCCGAGGCGCTCGCACACAACCTGGCCGGGCTGCTCTCAGAGGATGAATCCGATCGGGCGTCGCACTATGCCCGGGGTCTGGCGCTCGCGACCGTTCCCGCCGTGCGGGCCGCCGTGCTCAACAACTCTGCGCTCGCGCTGGCGGCCGCCGGGGATGCGTCCGGCGCGATCGCTCGAGCGAGGGAAGCACTCGAGCAGGCGCAGTTGTCAGGCGATCGGCACCGGATCGCGGCGCTCCACGACACCCTGGCCGACATGCTCCACACGATCGGTGACGAGGAAGCGGCGATGGGCGAACTCAAGACGGCGGTCACGATCTTCGCCGAGATCGGTGTCGAGCCCGGCTCCTACGAGCCCGAGGTCTGGCTCCTCAAGGAGTGGTGACTCAGCCGAACTCGGGGTTGTTGAGCTGTTCGTTGAGCTTGCGCATCCCGCCCAGCCAGCGGTCGTAGTCGTTGGCCTTGTTCTGGAAGAACGTCTCCACCTCGGGGTGCGGCAGGATCAGGAACCGCTCGGAGGCCAGCCCATCGATGACGGCGTCGGCGACATCCTCGGTAGTGATCGCGATGCTCCTGACCCACTCCTGGCTGGCGGACTCTCCGAACAGGTCCAGCATCGGCGTGTCGACGAACTGGGGGCAAAGCGCCGAGACCCCGATGCCCTGCTTGCCATACGTCATCGAGACCCACTCGGCCAGAGCCAGTGCAGCGTGCTTCGTCACGGCGTACGGTGCCGCACCGATGTTCGTGAGCAGTCCCGCAGCAGACACTGTCGAGAGGATGTACCCCGAACCGTGCGCCAGCATGCCCGGGAGCGCCGCACGGATCGCGTAGACGTGTGCCATCACGTTGACGTCCCACGTCTTCTGCCACAGAGCGGTGGGCACGTCGACCGAGCCGCCTGTGGCGATCCCGGCGTTGTTGACCAGCAGCCCGATCGGCCCGTGATCCGATTCGATCGACTCGATCGAGTCGGTCACCGCCGACTCGTCGCTGACGTCCAGCTGGAGCCCAACCCCTCCGATGTCGGCGGCCACGCGCTCGGCCGCTCCGCCGTCGAGGTCGGTCACCACGACCGTGGCCGCCCCTTCGGCGGCAAACCTGCGGCTCAGCGCCTCGCCGATGCCGCTGCCGCCCCCGGTCACGAAGACGAGCTGATCCTTGACGTTCATTGGGCTCCACTCAGGTCGGTGCTGCCGACGCTAGCAACGAAGCTTCCTTCTCATCTGTCGCTCATCTCGATCACGGAGTCTGCTCATGTCGGCCCCATACCGTGTTCGCATGATGGACATGAGACGCAGCGGAGTGATTGTTCTGATCGTTCTGGCGACGTTGCTGGGAGCATGCGAACGGTCCGAAGTCGACGGCATCGGTTCCAACACCCCATCCGAGGAGGCACCCCCACAGCGGGACCTGGTGGGGCAAGTGGACTGCTCGGTCGGCGAGTGGGGATGGGTCACGGGTGCAGGGCAGGTCCGTAACGGAGCAACGGGGACCAGCAGCTACGAGGTGGTGATCGGCTTCTACGCGGGCGACGTTCGTATCGGTGACAAGAGCGCCTGGATCCGTGACATCGATTCGGCGGAGACGGCGACGTTCGATGCGAATGCCTGGCTGGGGGATGCGGCCACCACCATGACTTCGTGTGAGGTGGTCACGATCAATCGCTGGACCGCCGCGAACGCCGGCTGAGGTCACGATCCGAATCGAGATAGTGTGGCCCGAGAAGCGATCGAGGCGGCCGCATCCCCGCAGCCGCAAGGAGGACACGCGATGCCGACGTTTGACATCGTGTCAGAAGTGGATCGACAGGAAGTCACCAACGCCGTGGACCAGACGATGCGGGAAGTCGGAAACCGGTACGACTTCAAGGGCACCGACACCGAGATCCGGTTCTCCGAGAGCGAGATCTCGATCGAGTCCGATTCGCCGGGCAGGGTCGAGGCGGCGATCGAGGTGCTGAAGACCCGACTCGTCAGGCGCGACGTCGACGTCAAGGCCATCTCCGGGGGAGAGATCAAACCCGTCGGAGGAGCGCGATCCAAAGCGGTGTTCACCCTCAACCAGGGCATCGAGTCCGAGGCCGGGAAGGCGCTCTCGAAAGAGATCCGCGATCTGAAGCTGAAGGTGCAGGTTCAGATCCAGGGCGACCAACTGCGCGTCACGGGCAAGAAGCGCGACGATCTCCAGGGAGTCATCGCAGCGGTGAAGCAGATGAAGCTGGACTATCCGGTCCAGTTCACCAACTTCCGGGATTGAGCCTGGCTCGCTGGAGCTCGCCTCGGCGTTGCCGGTCGTCAGTCGATCAGTCAGAATCGGGGGCGCTCGGCGATCGGGAGGAGGCGGGAGTCTTCGACTGCGGCGGTGCGATGCCCGAGCACAGCGAGGTATGCGTCGTTCTGGGCCATCGAGAAGAAGGTCTCCACGCTCTCGATGACGCACCAGCATCACCAGGTCCCACCGATCGTCGGGCGGTCCGATCAGATAGCGCCCGCCGTCACCGACGAACGTCACCTTGCTCCCAGCCGCAGCGACGTAGCGGAGTGGCCTCTGCGACGTATCGGTCGTAGGCCTCTCGTCCGCTGATCGGAGTCGGCGGCGCCAGTCCCGGATGAGACGAGTAGTCGGCGACATCGCGGAAGCGGAGGAAGTTCAGCATGGTCACGGGGCCATCGATGCCCCGTTCGACGAGAGCGCGGCCGCTGTCCTGGGTCGGTTCGAGATACATCGGCCAAAGCCTATGGGGAGCCGCAGGACTGCGAGCGGATACGATGCCGTCGTGCCCATCAGTCACTCCACATGAGCGTGTTCCCCGCCGACTTCATCTGGGGTGTGGCCACTGCGTCGTATCAGATCGAGGGGGCGGTCGACGTAGGTGGCCGGGGTGAGTCCATCTGGGATCGTTTCTCGCACACTCCCGGGAAGATCCTGACCGGCGAGAACGGCGATGTCGCCTGCGATCACTACCACCGGTGGCCCGAGGACATCGGGTTGATGAAGGAACTCGGTGTCGACGCCTACCGGTTCTCAATCGCCTGGCCGAGGGTCATCCCTGACGGAGTCGGGGACGTGAACCAAGCCGGTCTCGACTTCTACGACCGGCTGGTCGACGGGCTGCTCGAGGTGGGCATCACCCCGTATCCCACGCTGTATCACTGGGATCTCCCGCAAGCGCTCGAAGACGAGGGCGGCTGGCTCGATCGCGCCACCGCAGAAGCGTTCGCCGAGTACGCCGAGGTCGTGGTGGGCAGGCTCGGTGATCGCATCGAGGATTGGATGACCCTCAACGAACCGTGGTGCTCATCGCTCCTCGGGTACATGGCCGGCTTTCACGCTCCGGGCCTCACCGGTGTCGAGAACGGTCTCAACGCAGCCCACCATCTGCTGCTGGCCCACGGGCTCGCTGTGCCGCGCATCCGAGCCGCAGGCTGCGATGTCGGGATCGTCCTCAACATGGACCACATGGTGCCTGCGTCCGCACACCCCGCCGATCACGCCGCAGCCGATCTCGAGGACCAGAAGTTCGGGCGCTGGTTTCTCGATCCCGTCTCCGGCCGTGGATATCCACGAGATGCAGTCGACGACTACGGCTGGGACATGGCCGTCGTCCAGGCCGGCGATCTCGAAGTCATCGCCGCCCCCATCGATCTGATCGGGCTCAACTACTACTCGATCCGCATCGTCCGCTCGGATGCCGTGGCCGAGACAGAGCGAACTGAGGTCGTCGCCGAGCCGACGGAGTACACGGAGATGGGATGGATGGTCGCACCTGAAGGCACCATCCCGCTGCTCGAGCGTATGCACGACTACGGCTACGAGCGCATCTACATCACCGAGAGCGGAGCTGCGTACCCCGACGAGCCGGACGAGCGCGGCTACGTCGACGACCAGGACCGGATCTCCTACCTAGACCGCCACTTCGCTGCCGTTTCGGAGGCGATCGATCGTGGTGTCCCGGTGAAGGGCTACTTCGTGTGGTCTCTGATGGACAACTTCGAGTGGGGGTTCGGATACTCGAAGCGGTTCGGTGTCGTCCGGGTCGACTACGACACCCTCGAACGGATCCCCAAAGCCAGCTACACCTGGTACCGCAACCACATCGCCAACACTCGAGGTCGGGCTCCGGCTTGAACGTCCACTCATCTGCGGGACCGGGGCTGACAATTCGTCGACAATCCACGGGGCATCGATCGGCCCAAACAACGATGACGACGCCCCATGGCCGCCCTGGCGGGTATCGACGTTGTGGCTGCAGCGTCGTTCCGACGCCGTCACCTGCAGACACGAACGTCGCCCTGTCCCCCGAAGAGGGGACAAACAATGAGCGACCGTATGGCGGGGCGCGGTGTCACCCGATGAGGGGACAAACGGTGAGCGGGCGTGTGGCGGGTTGTGTGTTCCCCCTGAGGGGGAACAGGCTTGCGTCAGCAAGCCATGGGGGGTTTCTCGCTACCCGGGGGCCGGAATGAGCGGCGGTCAGAGCTCTCGGGAGGCGGCGAATCGGACGGCCAGCATGAGCAGGCCAACGGTTGCGACGATCGTCACGGCGGTGGCGGGCAGGTAGTCGGCGAACGACTCGGTGCCTGCCGGGATCGCGGCCAACGCTCCACCGAGGCGGGACGGGAGCCAGCGCCCGATGGTGTCGACGAACCCGACGATGGGCATCATCAGCAGAATCAGGATGGAGACCATCACGGTTCCGAGAACCGACGATGCCCGACCGGCGATGGCAGCCACCAGTGCGACGACGAACACCAGGAACAACGAACCGAGGAGCAGGCCGGCGAGCACGTCGCCGGCATCCAGCCCGCCGATCAGTGCCCACGTCTCGTACCAGGCTGCGAGCCCGCCCAGGACGAACGACCCGACGACGGCCGCGATCGTGACGGTGAACCGCGGCACGAGAATGGCTCGCATGTCTGAAACGCGGGTCCGCAGAAAGATGCCCATCTCTGGGATGGCGTCGAACGCCAGCGCGCCCGCTGCGACGACGACCGCGACCAGCGTCCCGATCTGAAGGGCGTTGCCCACGTACTGGGCCATGCCGTCGGCCGGGACCGGTGGCGGGAGCACGATCGTGGCCCCTTCGAGATCGCCACCTGCCAGATCCAGGATCTCACCGAGGTACCTGGCCGTAAGCGGACCGAGCAGCCCGAAGAACAGATAGACACCGACGAGCGCGATCCACCGTTTGGTCCGGGTCAGCCGCATCCACTCCAGCCTCCAGAGGCTCATTGGGTCACCTCGAGAAAGGCCTGTTCGAGCGTCACGGCCTCCGGCCCGATCGAGACGACGCGGGCGCAGGCGGCGTCGAGTGCCCCGGCGAGCTTCGACTCGGCATCGTCGAGCGAGGACACGGTCACCCGTAGCTCGTCGGCGCCGTTTCGTTCGACGTCCTGGACCCAGTCGTGCTGCTCCAGTGCGAGTGCAATCGCGTCCGAAGGCGGGCGGACCCGCACTCGATACCGCGGAACGGCTCGGCCGACGAGCAGCGTTTCGACGGAGCCCTGGAACACGAGGTCGCCGTGGTCGAGGATGCCCACCGTGTCACAGACCTCCTGGACGTCGGCGAGGATGTGGCTGGAGAACAGGATGGTCGCCGACCCCTTGAGGCGCCCGATGAGATCGAGCACCTCCCGCCGGCCGAGTGGGTCGAGCGCTGAGGCGGGCTCGTCCAACAGGACCAAGCTGGGCTCCCCGACGATCGTGCACGCCACGCCGAGTCGCTGGAGCATTCCACGCGAGTAGCCGCCGACAGTGCGATCCATCGCATCGGCGAGGCCTGCGTCCGCCAGGACGCCTTCCACTCGATCCTCGGCGCCCGTCGTCAAACGTTGCGCGAGTGCGACCACCTCTCGGCCAGTCAGCCAGGGGTCGAATCGCGGGGTGTCGGGCAGCACGGCGATGCGACTTCGATCGGCGTCGATCGTGACGGAGCCCGAGGTCGGCCGGCGAAGCCCGGCCAGGATGCCCAGCAGCGTCGTCTTGCCGGCCCCGTTCGGCCCGACGAGGCCGTAGGTGCTGCCGTGCTCGACCTTCAGGTCGACCCCCTTCAGCGCCTCGGTGGCGCCGTACCGCTTGACGATGCCGGTCGTCTGAATCACGCCGATCCCCCGGGGCCGCGCCCAACGAAGAGATAGACGATGCCGCCCATCGGGACCGAGAGCAGACAGATCAGCGCCCAAGCCCACTTCGGCAGATAGCGCACCTCATTCCGCGAGATGTCGAACCAGCAGTAGCCGACGAATGCCAGGGCGGCCACGATGATCGGCGCCAGCGCTGCCCACGGGATGTCCATATCGATCTCCTACGAGTTCAGACGATCATACGAACCGAGTCACGCGTCCGGGCAGAGACCATTGCATCCGATGGTCCGGACGTTGGTCAGGAGCCGACGTTCTCCTCCAGCCACTCCTCGTCGAGATCTCCGAATCGGCTCGGTGCGCCCTCGACCGTCCACACGTGGATCATCTCGTTCGTCAACGCCACGGTGACGGTCCCGAGCGGGCAGGTTCCCATCGGCGACCCGAGTGACCCGAGCCCGGGCGGCAGCAACCCGAAACACACGTGATCGTGCCCGTGCCAGACGGTCAGCGACCCACCCACCATCGGCCCGGGCTCTCCCGATTCGTCCGTCTGATACATCGCGCCCAACAGCACCGGACCGTCCGGTCCCGGGTGATACACCAGCGTCTCGGGTCGGGTCGGGTCCAGGATCCTCCCGTCGTCCTTGTATGCCGGATTGTCGGCGTGGCCTCCCAGCCTGCCCATCGAATCGACGTCGTAGCCTTCGGCTGCCGCCACGTTCACGTCTTCGAATCTCGAGATGTTCGCAAGCGTCTCTCGGAACAGCCGGTCGGCGGCCGCCCGGTCCGCGGCGCTCGGTGGCGTCGGCTCCAGCCTCGGCAGGGCCAGCCCCGGCCCAGGCGTCTCGCCCAGCTCGTGGGTGTGGCCGCCGCCCAGCGAAGGCTCCGATCCACCCGGTGACCCCGAGCACGATGATCATCGACACGACGGTCGCCGATTGCCGTAGTCGAGCGGTCCTGGTCTCGGCCGCCTGGCCCAGGATCAGCCCGAGCGCCCCGATCTCCAGGACCTTCATGATGAGCCCGGCCTGATCGGGAGCCTCGCCAGACAGCAGCACCCCGACATAGGCCAGCACCGACAGAGCGAGCCCGGCAACGGTGCCCCGCACACGGACCCCGCTGGTCGCCCAGCGCCTCGCCGCGTACAGCGCCCACATGCCGAACGCCACGAATGCGCCGGTTCTGAACTCGGGCTCGTGCCCGAGCGCGAGCCCGAGATGACCTGCCCCGGTCGCAGCGAGCAGGCTGATCGAGGCCCGCGTGCCGATCGATCGATGACGCAGCAGGTACCAGCCGACTGCGAGTGAGACCAGTGCAACCAAGAGGCCGAGCCCGTGCTCGTCATTGACCGTGTACATCGGGCTGATGACGTAGTCCTCTATGCCTCTGCGTTCGACCTGCATCACGCCGGGACCGCCACTGGCTCCAACGTGTCGGAGCGTGCCTGATCGGCCTTTCGCTCCGCTCGAACGACACGCAGCACGAACACCGGGAGGATGAAGCGCGAGATCCACACCATCGGCTCGAGTGCGGCGCCCGAGGTGAAGAGGGCGATCGCCGTGTCGACGATGAATGTCGCCACGATCAGCCGTTCGGTCCAGCGCAGCGACTGGCTCAGTCCTCCGGTTCGTGCAGCCGTGCCGACGAAGACCGTTGCCGCAGCGGTGAGCAGCACCGGCACGGGTGAGCCGATGCCCACCGCGGCCACGACCGTCGCCTCGAGCGTGCTGAGTGAGAGGATGCCGGTCTGGAGCAACAGCACCGGTCTGACGAGTTCTCGATATCTGGTCATGGGCACACCATCGCAATGCGCGATGAGGTGATGACGAGGCCCGAATGAGACTTCGATGAGACCTCAGCCGGTCGGGATCCGCACCAGCACGACTGCGCCGTTGGAGTCGTCGATCGAGATGGTTCCCCCATGCGCCGTCACGATCTCCTTGGCGAGCGCGAGCCCGAGCCCCGACCCGCGTCCCGCCGTGCCTTCGACGCGGTGGAATCGCTCGAACACCACGTGGCGGTCCGTAGCCGGAATGCCGGGGCCCTCGTCACTCACGGTGACGATCGCCGACGCCGCCGTCGAATCGGATTCGATCGCGACCGTGCCTTGCCCGTGCACCAGGGCGTTGTCCACGAGGATCCACAACAGCCGGGTGAAGAGCTCCCGGTCGGCCCGGACCTGCGCCGATCCGCCGGCTCGCACGGACCGATCGGGTGTCGTGGCCTGGCGGGCGATCCGTTCGGCAACACCGCCGATATCGAAGTCTTCGAGGTGGAGTGTCAGGACGTCGGCGTCGGCACGGGCCAAGTCGAGAAGCTCGCCGGTGAGCAGCGACATCCGTTCGCTCTCGGAGATGATGTCTGCGAGCGCTTCATCCCGATCGGCCCCGGCCGCGTCCGGATGGTCCCGGAGGAAGGCGGCGTTGGTCCGGATCGTCGTGAGGGGAGTCCGGAGCTCATGGGACGCATCCGCAACGAATCGGCGTTGTGACTCGAGCGCCGCTGCCGTTCGATCCCGGGAACGCCCCAACTGGGTGACCATTGTGTTGAAACTGGCGACGACGTCGTCGATCTCCCGGCCGCGACGCCCAACTTCCAGCCGGCGCGACGTGTCACCGGTCTCGGTGACTTCGGTGCTGTACGTCGCGATCTGCTCGAGGGGGGTGATCGCGCGGCGCGCCACCACCGAGCTGGCGCGGTAGGCCACGATCAGGATCACCAAAGAAGCGATCACGAGGACCGGCACGAACTCGGCGACGGCCTGCTCGACCACGGCGAGCGACTGCATGGCGACGACGTCGACGGAGTCCAGGCTCGTTCGGAGTGATGCGGCGATCTCGGTCCCATCGACCTCGAATGTGAAGTAGTCCGTTCGTGGTGCGGCATCACCCGACGGGGCGAGGCGATCCGGTGGAATCGTGATGGGCGTCGAGCCGACCGTGATCCATGGGGCATCGAGTGTGCCGTTCTCGACGACGATCGCAGCGACGACGTCGGTGCTCTCGGCGAGATCCACTTCCGTTCGTTGCCCCACGTCGCCCTCCGAAGCGGCGAGGCTTGCGGCCTCGAGTTCGGCTCGCTGATCGCCCCGGGCCCCGAGGTTGGTCAGCACCAGCAAGAGCACCCAGAGAATCAACATCGTGACCCCGGCGATCGCCGTGCCATACAGCGTGAGGCGGCGGCGGAAGCTCACGGCTCGGTTCTCAACACGTATCCGGCTCCCCGAATGGTGTGGATCAGGCGGAGCTCTCCGTCGGCTTCGAGTTTGGTCCGGAGGTATCCGATGTAGACGTCGACGATGTTGGAGCTCGTCTCGGTGTCGAGACCCCACACCGCCGACAGGATCCGGTCCCTGCTCAACACGATGGAGGCGTTGCGAGCGAGGTACTCGAGGAGGCGGAACTCGAGGGCGGTGAGGTCCACGGTCCGGCCCGAGATCGAGGTTCGCATCGACTCGACCTCGACCACCAGGTCGCCGACCACGAGTCGCTCCGGACCGGGCTCATGCCTTCGCAGCGCTGCCCGAACCCGCGCCGTGAGCTCCGCGAGATCGAAGGGTTTCACCAGGTAGTCATCGGCCCCCGAGTCGAGGCCGACGACCCGATCCGAGACGGCGTCCCGGGCGGTGATCATGATGATCGGCATGGCGTCCCCTGCCTCCCGGATCCGCTTGCATACCTCGATCCCGTCGATCCCCGGAAGGTTCAGATCGAGCAGGATCAGATCGGGCGGGCTCATCCGGACGATGTCCAGCGCCTTCTCGCCGTCCGCTGCCTCGGTCACCGCATAGCCCTCGTAGGCCAGCGCACGGCGAATCGACGCCCTGATCGGCTGGTCATCCTCGACCACGAGCACCTTCGACTTGTCCATGGCCGCCATGGTGGCACACCAACATGAGTCTCGGATGAGTCTCGGTCGCTAGGACCGATAGAGCTCAGCGATGCTCCGTGCCCGCTCGGCAACAGCTGATCTGAGCGGTTCTGGTTCGAGAACCTCTATCTCGGCGCCGAGTGCCATCACGTCGGCGATGGCGCTCTCCATCGACTCCAATCGAAATGTCGCCGCCACCCGGCCGGCCCCGTCTGGTGGTTCGGCTCTTCGAATCCGCAGCGAAGGCGGTCGGCCGAGCAACGCTGCTCGGCGCGCTGCATCGACGGAGACTCTCACGCGTGCCCGCCTCGGTGAGCCGGGTCGGTTCTTCGATGGACGCCACGTGTCAGGGTCGGCCAACCCGGAGATGTACCCGTCGACGAGTTGGAAGCCGCCGCCAGATCCCCGAGTGGAGTAGATCGGGACACCGGCGGCCTGCAGCGATTCCATGTCGCGAAGGACAGTCCGCTCGCTCACCTCCAGTTCCTCAGCCAGCGCCGACGCCGTCACCCGACCCCGCCGCTCGAGAATGAGGAGTGTCGTGACCAATCGTTCCGCGCGCATCAGGAGCGATCCTGCCGACTCCTCGTGAATATGACAAATGATGTCATATATGCGTGGATAGGTTGGTCGGCAACGAGAGGAGGAACGAATGGCACATGTCGAAGGCGCCGGCACCAGAGACGACCCGTGGCTGCTGACCACTCCACCGGGCAGATCGGAGTTCGAAGCGTTCCGGGATGAGGAGTCGGATCCACCGGCGCTGGTCGTCCAGGTGGGGTCCACTGAGCTGCGCTATCACCTCAGCTGCCTCGACGAACTGCACGCAATGCTCGTCGAGCACGGAGACTGGATGCCGCTCGGGAATGCCGACGAGCAGAAGGAGGCCAAGCCTGGAACGGTCGAGGCGTGGGCGCGATCGGCAGACAACCCGGTCGGCGGCTGGTACGGCTTGAAGAAGGGACTGAGAGGCCGCTTCGGCAACTACGTGCCCCCCGTGATGGAGATACTCGGTCTCGCCGAGGTCGAGCACAACGCCCGCAACAACCGAATGCGAGCGATCTGATGCGCTATCACGTCTCGCGGAGCATCTCAGCGCCGATCGACAGGGTCTGGGCACTGCTGACCGAGTCAACCACCTACGACGACTGGAACCCGGCAGTCATCAGCATCGAAGGCCAGATCGAGCTCGGAAGTACGATCGCGCTCGTGTCGATCGTCAACCCGAAGCGGTCCTTCAAGTTGAAGGTCACCGAGATGGAGGCTCCGAATCGCATGGTGTGGTCCGATGGCATGCCACTCGGTCTGTTCCGAGGCGACCGCAGCTATGAGTTGGTCGAGAACGGGACCTCGACCGTGTTCTCCATGACAGAGGAGTACACCGGCTTGCTTGCTCCGCTCATCACCAAGACCATCCCGGACATGACCGAGTCGTTCGAACAGTTCGCCGACGGTCTCAAAGCGGCTGCCGAGGCAGCTGACTGACAGTTCACTGTCGGCCACGAGCACCCTCGGCCTTTCCGTGCCCGACTGGTGGAATGCAGAGGTGAGAGCGAGATGACAGATGACAGATGACAGATGACAGATGCTCTGTTGAGGCCCGAAACCTGAACCTGAACCTTGAAAGCCGACACCCCAGAACCGACGGCCGACAACAACCGACAACGGCTGAGGCGAGGCGCAGCCCATTCAGCTGGTCGAGCTGTGCCGCACACGGGGGTCGAGGCGGGGCAGCCCTGGCCGACCTGGCGTCGCGGCCAGCATCAATACTGGAACAATGTCGGTTGGGTGACTGTTGGAAGCGACATGCAGACAGCCGATCAGCAGCACCTCGCCTGGATCGCCAGGTCGTTCGGCCGGCCCGACTACCTGCCGCTCACCTCCGACGATCTCAGGCTGCTCGACGACGCATCCGAGGTGATCTCGAAGTACCCGGGTACCCACCTGTTCAAGGAAGGGCAGGAGGCGAACGCCGTCTTCCTGGTCGAAGCCGGAGAGATCGACATCTACCGGACCGCCTTCGACAAGAAGCGCGTGGTGAGTCGGGTCGGGCCCGGCTCCGTGCTCGGTGACATCGCCATGTTCGGTGGCGGCGAATACATCTCCTCTGCCCAGGCCGTCGGTCGGGTGCGGGCGTTCAGGTTCGATCGCGATCGACTGCTGCCGGAGCTCGCCAAGCATCCGGCCCTCTGCCTGCGCTGGCTCGTGGCCGGCCTCCGCCAGCTCGAAGTCACCCAGCGGCGTGTCATCCATCTGATGCACAAGACGGTGCTCGCCCAGGTGGCAGACCTGCTGCACGAAGAGTCGAAGTCGAAGCCCGATGTCGAGTTGTCGCAGGCGGCCATCGCCACCCTGCTCGGCGCCAGCCGTCAGACCGTCAACGAGTCACTGGCCACCCTGAAGGAACTCGGTGCCGTCGAGACCGGATATCGGCGGATCACGGTGCTCGACCGCGAGGCGATCGCCCGGGTCGCCGCCGAGGACCGCAGTTAGGGCATCGGCCAGGTGTCGCCGACTCGGTAGCCGCCCGGCCAAGGATCGTCGGGGTCGACCAGGATCTGTTTGGTCTCGGTGATCCAGGCACGGCCGCTGATCGTCGGCACGATCGCCGGGGTGCCGTCGACATCGGTGTCCGTCAGGATCTGCCCGTCGAAGCGGGAATCGATGATCGATCGCATCGTCATACGGTCGCCGACACTCATCAGTCCTCGTGCTCTCAGCACGGCCATGCGTGCCGAGAGGCCCGTCCCCGTGGGAGAGCGATCGATCTTGCCGGGATCGATGGTCACGGCATTCGTCATGGTGCGCTCGCCGGTATCGGGATCGATCGTCAGCGGCCCTGCGAACTGACAGAACGAGATGTGGGTCCAGTCGGCGTTGGTCGGATGGGAGAACCCGATCTGCTCGTTCGCCGATCGGACGATCTCGATACCGAGCCGGGCGATCTCCCCTGCCCGCTCGGGAGCGATCTCCAGACCGACATCGGCCGCGTCGACCATGACGAAGCTGTCACCTCCGTATGCGGTGTCGACCCGAAGGGTCCCGATCCCTGGAACCTCCAATGGATGGTCGAGGTGCTGTGCGAACGAGGCGACATTCGTGATGGTGATCCGTTCGGCCTTGCCATCCCGACACTCGGCCGCGACCTCGACCAGCCCGCCCGGCGCTTCGAGCGTGAGTCGAGTGACCGGCTCGACCATCTCGACGATGCCGGTGTCCAGCAGCACCGTGGCAACACAGATCGAGTTCGACCCGGACATCGGAGGCGTGTGGACCGGCTCCATGATGATGAATCCCATGTGGGCATCCGGGTGCTTGGGAGGCACCAGGAGGTTGACGTGGCGGAACACACCGCCCCTCGGCTCGTTGAGCACGAGATCGCGGAGGCGGCCGTCGGATGCGATCCAGCGTGACTGCTCCCAGATCGTGTCCCCGGGCGGGGGAGCCACGCCGCCAACGATCACATCACCGACCTCGCCTTCGGCATGACAGCCCACGATTGAGATGTTGACCTTCGAACGCATGACGCCTCCTCGCAGGCGAGCGTATCCCCGAGAGCGCCGACGTGGGTCGGTACGCTCGGCTGATGCCGAGTCGTCGCGCCCTGTTTCTCGTGCTGCTGCTCGTCGTGGTCGTCGCCTGCAGTGAGGAGACTGGCGAATCCACTCCGATGGAATCCTCCCCTGTCACTGTGACTCCCACCACCGTCCTTCCGACCACGACGGAAGCATCCACCGCAACGACGACAACCCCCGATGCGCCATCGGGGATCGAAGGCCTCGACTTCGAGTACCTCGACCCCGCTTCGTTCGCCACCATCGAGTTGGTCGATGCGGGAGCAGAACCGTTGGAGGTCCGCTCCTGGGCACCTCCAGTGGGCACGGTGGTGGCGATGACCACGACACTCGGCTCAGAATCGACTCAGACGGCCGGTGGGGCAGAGCCGACGAATACAGACTTCACTGCCACGATCGACTCGACCATCGAGATCGTCGCTCTGACCGACGAAGGCTTCGTGTCGCGGACGGTCTTCGATTCGACAGAAGTCTCCGCTTCGGATCCGCTCAGCCAGTCCGCTCTCGAGGCGGCCTATGGGGCCCTGATCGGAGTCGAGGTCTACCAGTTGACCCGGCCCGACGGTGCGATCATCGCCCAGGCCGGAGTCGAGGCGCTGGGCCAGGGCGATGCTCTCGGCAACGGGCTAGGAGGAATCGCCGTTCCGCTTCCGACCGAGGCGATCGGCATCGGTGCGGTGTGGACCGCCGAGCAGGTCATCGGAGTGGAGGGCATCCAGCTCGTTCAGACCGTGACCACTCGGATCATCGACATTCAGGGAGACGTGCTCACGATCGAGATCGAAGCGATGTCGGCCTTCGATCCCGACTCGGACGTCGCTGCGCTCGGGCCGATCGAGCTGCAGGGCACATCGACGGGGACCGCCGTCTGGGGCCTCTCGATCGGCATGCCGATCTCGGCGGTCAGCGAGTCGATCCAGGACGTGAACAGCACCGATCCGGCGGCGCCGTTCTCCGTGCGAACGATCACCACGATCGAGATCACAGCGGAGCTTCTCGACTGACGCGAATGTCGGAAGTCCGGCCAGTGGCGAAATGCCTGGGCCCCGACCAGGGTTGTCCCTGAGACAATGAGTGCGCTCCTCGTGACTTCGTTCGCCGCCGGATTGGTGGCCACCGTGAATCCCTGCGGCTTCGCGATGCTCCCCGCCTACCTGTCCTACTTCCTCGGGGCCGGTGCCGGTGACACTCGGTGCGGCGGCTCATCCGGCGAGCGATGTCGGTCAGTGCACTGATGGCTGCCGGGTTCCTCATCGTCTTCGGAACTGCCGGGATCCTCTTGACACTCGGGGTCCAGGCGATCGTCGAGTTCATCCCGTGGCTCGCCCTCGTGGTCGGAGCCGGGTTGGTGGTGCTCGGGATCCGAACGTACCGCGGTCACTACGTGACGCTCTCTCTCGGATCGGGTCGGGTCGACCGATCGTCGGTGCTCCGGTTCGGGATCTCCTATGCAGTGGCGTCACTGAGCTGCACGCTCCCGATCTTTCTGTCGTTGGTCGCCGGGACCTTCGTCCGATCCACCGTCGTCGAGGGGATCTCTGCGTTCGTCGCGTACTCGGTCGGGATGTCGCTCGTGATCACCGCCGTCACAGTGACGATGGCCTACGGCCAGGATCGGATCGTCGGATTCGTTCGATCCTCGGCGAGACATGTCACCAGGGTGTCCGGCATCGTGCTGGTCGGCGCCGGTGCGTTCATCGTCTGGTATTGGGTGACCGTGCTCTCGGGCGGCTCGATCGCCCTCGCAGAGAGTGGGCTCGTCCGCTGGGTCGACAGGCTGTCGTCGTCGATCACCGGCTTCGTTCGAGAGCGCCCACTCGTCGTCGCGGGAGCGCTCGCCTTGCTGGTTGCGGCAGCCGCAGTCCGGTTGCGCAGTGGGAAGGCCGGCGAACCGGGCCCAGAAGCCCAAGCCCGATCGGACGTCTCTGGCTGACGTGGACGGCCCGCTGCGTGTCTGCGGTGGGCCCCGTTCGGGCAAAAGCCACAGAAACAACCCCCTTGCGCCTCTGGACGGATCGCCGCCCCCCGAGTGAAAGTGGACTCGAGTCGCAGTGCGACTCGAAAGGAGGTGGCATCGTGACGATGCTCCGTGAACGGCGAGACATCGATCGCACCGTCCGCCCCGTCCGCTTCACAACCGAATGGGTCCTCGGCACGATCGGAGCAATCGCTGCGCTCATCGGCGCCTGGATGTTCCATGCTCCCGAGGCCGGAACGTTGACATTCTTCGGCTGGGAGTGGGACGTTGCGACGCTGACCGAGGCCTGGCCGCTCGGCTTGCTCACCCTTGGTGGGCTCGCAGCCGCAGCCGGCTTCGGGACGATGGCTCAGAAGATGTTCTTCCGTGATGACGAGGTGACGTTGGAGACCTTCGCCGCCGGCGCGATGGCCTTCATCGGAACGGTGGTCGTGGTCGTCTACGCCCTGATCTGGATCTTCTGATCCTGCGGTTTCGAGGGGAGACCGAAGGGGGTCTCCCCTCGATGCACGCCGCCGGGTGCCACGCCGAGGAGTGTGGTGGGCGGATGGGCGTGTGTAGACGGGTCACCAACGGCGACGCGAGTGAGGAGGTCCGCCGTGGTATTGGTACGTGAGAGAGAGCAGGTCGAGGAGCAGGTTCGGTCCTCGGGTTCGACGGTCGAGAGGATCGTCGGACTGGTGGGTGCAGTCGCCGCCATGATCGGGATCTGGATGTTCTACGCCCCGGCGGGCGGAACCCTCACCGTGTTCTTCTGGGACTTCGACGTGGCGACGATGGCCGAAGCCTGGCCACTCGGTCTGGCAACCGCCGGCGGACTCGCGGCCGGCATCGGGTTCGGCATCGACGCGTATGAGGCATTCAGGCAGGAACCGAGGTTCACCCGGGAAGCAATCGCCGCCGCCACCCTGGCAACGCTCGGCCTGGTCGCAGCGGTCGTCTACGGGTTGATCTGGATCCTGTAGCGCTTCACGCTTCACGCCGCACGCTTCACGCTTCACGCCGCGCAGCGATCGGTTCGTTTCATCGGTTGAGGTGATCGGAGTCCCACGTGACGCCGTGCGAGAGTTCGGCGCGCATCACCTCGAGCGCCGGGTTGGCGAGCAGTTCCTCGATGAGCGATTCCGTGCCGCCGACGTAGGTCCAGCTGAAGTCGATCTCCGTCGCCACGCACCACGACCGGTCCTCGGGCCACCACAGATTGGCCGACTGCTCCCACCGCCCATGCCCCAGGGACTCGCCCGCCGCGTCGATCGGACCGGAGAGCAGCCAGTAGGCGGCGCCCGGGCAGCTCGAATGTCGGAGCCGAGGGTGGCTGAGGCCGTGCGTCGAGCGACCGGAGTCGGTTTCCCGATTCGATACTCGACTCCGGCCAGGCCCGCAGATCGGTCGTGCCGATGCCGCTCTCGTCGAAGACGAGGCCTGAGTAGCCGTTCCAAACGGCAAACCAGACTCGGTCGGGCGTCGTGGTGTGGCGACGGAGAACCTCGACGATCCCGGGGATAAGGTCGGACGGCAAGGAGCCCTCGTTTGGCACGTGATCCCACAGGCCCGGGTGTCTCAAAAGGGAATAGGGTTCACGCATTGCGATTGCCGGCCATTGCATCTCCGGGTGAACGGTCCGGCCGTTGGCTTCGGCAACCTCCGACCATCGGACCGACACCGTCCCGCCGCCCTCGTTCCGGGCGGCCGGATGAACGATGCGGGCGTAGGCCTCGAAGCCCTACGGCACGATCGACCCGACATCCTTCGCAAACGGGTTGATGCAATCGACGATCCGCTGCGCCGGATACACGTCGTCACACAACCGAAGCCGTTCCAATCCCATCGACCGAGCGTATCCCCGTGAGCCTCGTCGGTGCCTCGATTTCACTCCAGCCCGCCCAACCCGAGCCTGGAACATCCGAACGGAGAGGACGTCCCGCATAGACCTCCGACGGTCACCCGGCCGCCCGGTCAGTGGAACCGACACCTGACGACCGACAACCGACAACGGCGACGTGTGCGCAGCGAGCGAGCCAGTTCGTTGACACGTCTCGGGGTCATGGCGTAGAGTGTCGATCAGCCGATCGGCGTGGGTCTCAGCACCCCTCGATGGGTCTACAACTGAGTGGTACTCGTCTTGCGGGCTAGTGACCGATTGTGTTACTGTGCCTTCCTTGGTTGTCCGGACCCATTCTCAATAGGAGGCAGACCTTGTCCTCGCGCGTCGCTCAGCGCTTCTCTTTCGGGAAGATCCCTGAGGTTCTTCCACTCCCAGACCTTCTCGCAGTGCAACACGAATCCTTCCAGTGGTTCCTCGACGAAGGACTCAAAGAGATCTTCGACGAGATCTCCCCGATCGAAGACTTCACCGGCTCGCTCGCACTCGAGCTGACCGATCACCGTTTCGGTGAGCCGCTCCTCACGCTCGACGAGGCGAAAGAGCGTGACGCCAACTACGCGATGCCGCTCTTCGTCACGGCTCGCTTCATGAACAAGTCCACCGGCGAGATCAAGGAACAGCAGGTGTTCCTCGGTGACTTCCCGATGATGACCGACGACGGTGTGTTCATCGTGAACGGCACCGAGCGCGTCGTCGTGTCCCAGCTCGTCCGGTCGCCGGGCGTCTACTTCGATGCGACGCCGGACAAGACCTCCGACCGCTTCATCTACGCAGGCAAGATGATCCCCGGGCGCGGCGCGTGGCTCGAGTTCGACACCGACAAGCGGGACACCATCGGCGTCCGCGTCGATCGGAAGCGTCGCCAGTACGTGTCGGGGTTCCTGCGTGCGCTCGGCATCGCCGAGACCGACGAGGAGATCCTCGACCTGTTCGACGGCGCCGAGTCCATCCGCAACTCGATCGAGCGCGACCCCTCCGACACCAAGGAAGAAGCCCTCGTCGACCTGTATCGCAAGCTCCGTCCGGGTGAGCCCACCACGGTCGAGTCCGCCCGCGGTCTCATCCAGACGCTGTTCCGCAACCCCAAGCGCTACGACCTGACCAGGGTCGGTCGCTACAAGCTGAGCCAGAAGTTCCAGGCGCCGGTACCGGACGACTACCGGGCAGAGGGACTGCAATTGCTCCGGGACGAGGACATCGTCGACGCCATCAAGTACCTGGTGAAGATGCACGCCGGCGAGCGGACGATGACCACCCATCTGGGCGTGGAGATCCCGGTCCGCACCGACGACATCGATCACTTCGGCAACCGTCGCATCCGCACGGTCGGCGAGCTCATCCAGAACCAGATCCGCGTCGGCCTCACCAGGCTCGAGCGGGTCGTCAAGGAGCGGATGACCACCCAGGACCCCGAGGCGATCACACCGCAGAGCCTGATCAACATCCGGCCCGTCACCGCCTCCATCAAGGAGTTCTTCGGAACCAGCCAGCTGAGTCAGTTCATGGATCAGCCGAATCCGCTGGCGGGTCTCACCCACCGGCGCCGGCTGTCGGCGCTCGGCCCGGGTGGGCTCAGCCGTGAGCGAGCCGGCTTCGAGGTTCGCGACGTCCACTCCAGCCACTACGGCCGGATGTGCCCCATCGAGACGCCGGAAGGCCCGAACATCGGTCTGATCGGTTCGCTGGCCACGTATGCCCGCGTCAACCGCTTCGGGTTCATCGAGACGCCGTATCGCAAGGTGGAGAAGGGCGTCGTGACGTCCCAGATCGACTATCTGACCGCCACCGAGGAGGAGCGCTACGTCATCGCACAGGCGAACGCCCCGCTCGAGGCCGACGGTAGATTCACCAACGACAAGGTGCTGGTCCGTCAGGCCGGCGGAGAAGTCGACATCATCGACTCCCACGCCGTCGACTACATGGACGTGTCGCCGAAGCAGATCGTGTCGGTCTCGACGGCACTCATCCCGTTCCTCGAGCACGACGACGCCAACCGGGCGTTGATGGGCTCGAACATGCAGCGCCAAGCCGTGCCCCTGCTCAAGGCCGATGCCCCGCTCGTCGGGACCGGCATCGAGCATCGCACCGCCATCGACTCCGGCGACATGGTCCTGTCGGCCGTCGACGGCGAAGTCGTCGAGATCACCGGCTCGGAGATCATCGTCAAGGAGAAGGGCGCCAACAAGAAGCACGTGTATCCGCTCGACAAGTTCGAGCGGTCCAACCAAGGCACGTGCATGAACCAGAAAGCGCTCGCCCGCGAGGGCGACCAGGTCAAGGTCGGCGACGTTCTCGCCGACGGCCCGTCCACCGACCAGGGCGAACTTGCGCTCGGGCGCAACCTGATGGTGGCGTTCATGCCGTGGAACGGCCACAACTACGAGGACGCCATCATCCTGTCCGAGAAGCTGGTCAAGGACGATCTGCTCACCTCGATCCACATCGAGGAGCACGAGATCGACGCCCGCGACACCAAGCTCGGTGCCGAGGAGATCACCCGTGACATCCCGAACGTCGCCGACGAGGTCCTCGCAGACCTCGACGAGAACGGGATCATCCGGGTCGGTGCCGAGGTCGGCCCAGGCGACTACCTCGTCGGCAAGGTGACGCCGAAGGGTGAGACCGAGCTGACGCCCGAAGAGCGCCTGCTGCGGGCGATCTTCGGTGAGAAGGCCCGAGAGGTCCGCGACACGTCGCTCAAGGTCCCCCACGGTGAGTCCGGAAAGGTCATCGCCGTCAAGGTCTTCGAACGTGCCGAGGGCTTCGACCTCCCACCCGGTGTCAACGAGCTCGTACGTGTCTACGTCGCCAGTCAGCGGAAGATCTCCGAGGGAGACAAGCTGGCCGGCCGCCATGGCAACAAGGGCATCGTCGCCAAGATCCTGCCCGAGGAAGACATGCCGTTCCTGGCCGACGGAACGCCCGTCGACATCATCCTCTCGCCGCTCGGCGTGCCGTCCCGAATGAACCTGGGTCAGGTGCTCGAGGTGCATCTGGGCTGGGCCGCGTCACGCGGTTGGGAGCCCTTCGAGGGCGACAGCCCGGCTGCGGTCGGGGCAGAGCCGTGGACGAAGACAGCCACGCCGGTGTTCGACGGTGCCCGCGAGGACGAGATCATGAAGGTGCTCGAGTACGCCAAGCCGAACCGCGACGGTGTCAAGCTGGTCGGTGGCGACGGCAAGGCGACGCTGTACGACGGTCGCACCGGTGAGCCGTTCGACACTCAGGTCACCGTGGGCTACATGTACATCCTGAAGCTCGTCCACCTCGTCGACGACAAGATCCACGCACGGTCGACCGGCCCGTACTCGATGATCACCCAGCAGCCGCTCGGTGGTAAGGCGCAGTTCGGTGGCCAGCGGTTCGGAGAGATGGAGGTGTGGGCCCTCGAGGCCTACGGCGCCGCCTATGCCCTCCAGGAAGTGCTGACCATCAAGTCCGACGACGTGCAGGGACGTGTGAAGGTCTACGAAGCGATCGTCAAGGGTGACAACATCCCCGAGCCGGGAATACCGGAGTCGTTCCGGGTGCTGGTCAAGGAGATGCAGAGCCTCTGCCTCAACGTCGAGATGCTGTCCGCCGGTGAGGAAGTCGAGCTGCGTGACCTCGAAGACGAGGGATTCCGGTCCACGGAGTCGCTCGGCATCGATCTCTCCCGACCTGAACGCCCAGAAGCCAACGTCTGATGCGGAACCACCGGGCGCCCATACGGCGCCCGGTGGCTTCGTCGACACACGCCCGCCCAGCCGCCCTCGAAATTGACAGACAAGGAGCACCGTGCCCGCTCAGATTTTCGATGAACTGAAGATCGGCCTCGCCAACTCGGACCAGATCCGCGAATGGTCCTTCGGTGAGGTCAAGAAGCCCGAGACCATCAACTACCGCACTCTCAAGCCCGAGAAGGAGGGTCTGTTCGACGAGCGGATCTTCGGGCCCCAGCGCGACTGGGAGTGCTACTGCGGCAAGTACAAGCGGATCCGATACAAGGGGATCATCTGTGAGCGCTGCGGCGTCGAGGTGACCCGCTCGAAGGTCCGCCGCGAGCGAATGGGCCACATCGAGCTCGCCGCTCCCGTGACCCACATCTGGTTCTTCAAGGGTGTGCCCAGCCGTCTCGGCTACCTGCTCGACATGTCGCCGAAGGACCTCGAGAAGGTCATCTACTTCGCGTCGTACATGATCACCTCGGTCGACGACGAGAAGCGCACCAAGGATCTCCCCGAGCTCGAAGAGGCCATGGAGGCTGAGATCCAGCTCGTCAACGAGGAGTTCGAGGAGTGGCACGAGGTTCGCCTCGAAGCGCTCGAGGACGAGCTCTCCCGCATGGAAGAAGGCGGCGCCAAGACCCAGGAGATCAGCGCACGCCGTCGCGAGGTCGAGCGCGAGATCAAGGACCGCAAGGAGCGTTCCGAGCGCGAGATCATGCTGATCACCGACGCTCTGGACATGTTCAAGCGCCTGGAGCCGAAGTCGCTCGTCGAGAGCGAGCAGCTGTGGCGTGAGATCTACGAGCGGTACAACGAGTACTTCACCGGCGGCATGGGTGCCGAAGCGATCCGGGACTTCCTCAGCCGCATCGACCTCGATGCCGAGATGGAGTACCTGGCCGAGATGCTGGAGGCGAACTCCGCCCAGAAGCGCCAGCGCGCCACGCAGCGACTCAAGGTCGTCAAGCCGTTCTACGAGGGCAAGAACCTCCCGACCGATCTCATCATGGAGACGATCCCGGTCATCCCGCCGGATCTCCGCCCCATGGTGCAACTCGACGGTGGGCGCTTTGCCACCTCCGACCTCAACGATCTCTATCGCCGGGTCATCAACCGCAACAACCGTCTCAAGCGACTGCTGGATCTGGGTGCGCCCGAGATCATCGTGAACAACGAGAAGCGGATGCTCCAAGAGGCCGTCGACGCGCTGTTCGACAACGGCCGTCGCGGCCGGGCGGTGACCGGTCCGGGCAACCGGGCGCTCAAGTCACTGTCGGACATGTTGAAGGGCAAGCAGGGTCGGTTCCGTCAGAACCTGCTCGGAAAGCGCGTCGACTACTCGGGCCGTTCGGTCATCGTGGTCGGCCCGCAGCTGAAGCTGCACCAGTGCGGTCTGCCCAAGATCATGGCGCTCGAGCTGTTCAAGCCATTCGTCATGAAGCGACTCGTCGACCGTGACATCGCCCAGAACATCAAGTCCGCCAAGCGGATGGTCGAGCGCCAGCGCCCCCAGGTCTGGGACGTGCTCGGTGAGGTCATCCAGGAGCATCCGGTGCTCCTGAACCGTGCGCCGACCCTTCACCGTTTGGGTATCCAGGCCTTCGAGCCAGTTCTCGTCGAGGGCAAGGCGATTCAGATCCACCCACTCGTCTGTGAAGCGTTCAACGCCGACTTCGACGGCGACCAGATGGCCGTCCATCTGCCGCTCTCGGCTGAGGCACAGGCCGAGGCCAGAGTGCTGATGCTGTCGACGAACAACGTCCTGCGCCCTGCATCGGGTCGTCCGATCGTCACGCCGTCCCAGGACATGGTGATCGGTGTCTACTACCTCACCGCCGAAGCCGTCGGCGAAGAGAAGGGCACCGGCCGATTCTTCGGGTCGGTCGACGAAGCCGTCATGGCCTACGACCTCGGCGAGCTGAACCTGCACGCCCCGATCAGGCTGAGAGTCGGAAACCTGGCCGGCACGCCCGAGATGCATGCCGACCTGATCGAGACGCTCCCGAAGCACCTCACCGACGAGCCCGTCGACGGCACGAAGCTGATGGACACCACGCTCGGTCGAGCCATCTTCAACACGGCGCTGCCCGAGAGCTTCCCGTACGTCAATGCGACGGTGATCAAGTCCGACATCGGCCGGATCGTCGAAGCGGTGATCGAGCGGTACCCGCGCTCGGATGTCGCAGAGACGCTCGACGCGATCAAGAGCCTCGGGTTCCAGTACGCCACGAAGGCCGGTCTCACGATCGCACTCGACGACGTCAAGACGCCGCCGAACAAGGCCGAGATCCTCGCCGCCTACGAGGAGCGCGCCGACAAGGTCCAGTCGCTCTACAACAAGGGTGTCGTGACCGAGGAGGAGCGTCGCCAGGAGCTCATCGAGATCTGGACCGAGGCGACCGACACCGTCAAGGACGCGATGACCGAACACATGAAGAAGGAGGCGTTCAACTCCGTCGACATGATGGTCGGCTCGGGCGCCCGAGGGAACATGATGCAGCTGCGTCAGATCGCCGGTATGCGTGGTCTGGTCGCCAACCCGAAGGGTGACATCATTCCCCGCCCGATCATCTCGAACTTCCGGGAAGGGCTGTCGGTGCTCGAGTACTTCATCTCGACGCACGGTGCCCGCAAGGGTCTTGCGGACACGGCGCTGAGAACGGCCGACTCCGGCTACCTGACTCGTCGTCTGGTCGATGTCTCCCAGGAGCTCATCATCACCGAGGAAGATTGTGAGACGGACAAGGGAATCAAGATCTCGCTCCTCGACAACCGGGGTGTCGTGATCCGCAACCTCCGGTCCCGCATCTTCGGCCGTGTGCTCGCCGACGACATCAAGATCGATCGCAAGCTGGTCGAGACCCGTGACGGCGTCAAGCTGCGGGCAGGTGAAGTGATCACGTCGAAGGCGCTGATCGCGGTCGAGGCCGCTGCGACCGAGTTGACGACGGTTCGGGTGCGCTCGGTGCTCACCTGCGACACCCAGGTCGGGGTGTGTCAAGCCTGCTACGGCATGTCGCTGGCCACCGGCAAGACGGTGGAGATCGGCGAGGCGGTCGGGATCATGGCCGCCCAGTCGATCGGTGAACCGGGTACCCAGCTCACGATGCGTACCTTCCACACCGGTGGTGTGGCGGGTGACGACATCACGCACGGTCTGCCTCGTGTCGTCGAGTTGTTCGAGGCTCGGACGCCGAAGGGCAAGGCCACCCTCACCGAAGAGGGCGGTCCGATCCGCGAGATCGACGACGAAGAGGGCCGTCGCCTGGTCGTGGAGACCAAGGAAGGCGACGTCGTCTACAAGATCAGTCGCCGGTCACGTCTGCGGGTGTCCGACGGTGACATCGTCGAGCCCGGCGACCAGCTGACCGAGGGTCCGCTCGACCCCAAGGAGGTCCTGGAGATCCGCGGTGTCCGGGCCGCCCAGCAATACCTGGTGGATCAGGTGCAGGAGGTGTACCGGAGCCAGGGTGTCGAGATCCACGACAAGCACATCGAGCTGATCGTGCGCCAGATGCTCAAGCGCATCCGGGTCGTGTCCCCCAATGACGCCGAGTTCCTCCCGGCCGAGCTGGTCGATGACCAGCGCTTCCGTGAGACCAACCGTGAACTGGTTGGCGAGGGCAAGCAGCCGGCGGAGGGCCGCCCCGAGCTGATGGGGATCACCAAGGCGTCGCTGGCCACCGATTCGTGGCTGTCGGCTGCTTCGTTCCAGGAGACCACGCGTGTCCTGACGGACGCCGCTGTCGGCGGGAAGTCCGATTACATGCGAGGGCTCAAGGAGAACGTGATCATCGGCAAGCTGATCCCGGCCGGGACCGGCTCACCCGAATACCAGTCGCTCCAGCCGGCGCTCCCGGGTGCGACGACGGTTGCCTCCCTCGGCATTCTCGGAGAGATGCCGACCGGGGAAGGTGCCGACCTCGGTCTCCCGGAGAACCCCGCCGAGTGGTTGGCGAGCCTGGGAAGTCAGGACGAATCCGAAGAAGAGTGACCGACTCTGCGACCATGAAAAGGGCCGGGGCATATCTGCCCCGGCCCTTTTCGATGTCTGCGCACCCGCACAATATGACCATCCTGACGCAACCCACAATCGTTTGCAGTGGGCAATCATTTCAACCAGGGGCGAATACGAAGCGGCCGGACCTGGTGGTCCGGCCGCCCGTGTGCTCCGAGGGACCGACAGCGCAGACATCGGGTATCCCGTCGGAGCAACCTTGACTGGATGCTCGCCTCCTCTGGGGGGAGGCGGGCGACATAGTGGCATGTATTTGAGATGTTGCACAACTTCGCGCACGTCATTTGCGCACCGAACGGAGGGGCTAGTGCTTTGGCAGACATTGACAATCATAAGCCAACCGTGACGCTAACGCGCCATAACCCGCCGAAATCGGACAACTAACGTTGCAGGTGTGAACGTTCTCCTGATCGACGACGACTCTGACGACGCGTATCTGGTGCGACGCGAACTCGAGCGTTACGGCATCGAAGTCGAGTGGGCGCCGAGCTTCGACGCCGGTGTCGAAGCGTTCGGGAGTCGCCCGTTCGATGCCGTGCTCGTCGATCACCTCCTCGGAGCGCGCACCGGTCTCGAGTTCCTCAGACATGCCGTGAATCAGCATCCCGGCGTCCCGGTCATCCTCATCACCGGGCTTGAATCTCAGGAGATCGACGACGCAGCCCTCGAGGCGGGTGCGGCCGGATTCGTTCTCAAGGACGACGCCAGAGGCGATCTGTTGAGTCGGACGATCCGCTACGCCGTGCGCGCCAGCAGGGACCAGTCGACAACGGGCCGTCACGAACCTCGCCCCAAACCCGGCGGCAAGGACCTCACACTTCAGGTGGCGTTGTCCCGTGGGATGACGATTCGAGACGCCGCCAAGGCAGCCGGGATGTCGGAGCGCACCGCCTACCGCCGGATGAACGATCCCGTCTTCCAAGAGCAGCTCACCGCCCTCGAATCGGAGCTCCGGGCCCGCATGGTCGACCGCACCGTCGAGGACATCCTCAACACCGAGTAGCGTTCCACGTTCCACGTTCCACGTTCCACGTTCCACGTGAGACGTGAGACGTGAGACGTGAGACGTGAGACGTGGAACGGCGAGCGCAGCGAGCCTGCGTTTTGACCGTTTGGGGAGGGGGCCATATACTGGCGGCTCGTAGATCCGTGCAATGCTGCGCTGAACTACTTCCCTCTCTTTCGGTGAGTTGCTGATGACCAGCGCTGCGTCCGGGGAGCGGAACATCGAGAACTCGGAGTGGGCACGAGTGCCGTGCTCCTCATACGTCAGGAGAAGGATTTGCCGACGATCCAGCAGCTCGTCCGCGATGGCCGGAAAAAGAAGAAGAAGAAGGTCAAGACCGCTGGTCTCGCCGGTGCCCCGCAGCGTCGCGGTGTCTGCACTCGCGTCTACACGGTCAGCCCCAAGAAGCCCAACTCCGCCCTTCGCAAGGTCTGCCGCGTGCGTCTCTCCTCCGGCATGGAAGTGACCGCCTACATCCCGGGCGAAGGTCACAACCTCCAAGAGCACAGCATCGTGCTGGTCCGCGGTGGTCGCGTTCGCGACCTCCCCGGCGTCCGCTACAAGGTCGTTCGAGGTGCCCTCGACGCCGCTTCGGTGCAGAATCGCAAGCAGGCTCGTTCCCGCTACGGAACGAAGAAGGAGTCCTGACATGCGCCGCGCCCCAGCACAGAAGCGCAAGATCGAGCCGGATCCGGTCTTCAAGAGCGTCCTGGTCAGCCAGGTCATCAACAAGGTCCTGCTCAAGGGCAAGAAGGACACCGCCCGCAAGATCGTCTACGACGCACTCGAGATCGTCGAGCGCCGGGTGAACCAGGATCCCACCATCGTCCTCAAGCGCGCCGTCGACAACATCCGCCCACAGGTCGAGGTTCGGTCTCGCCGGGTCGGCGGGTCTTCGTATCAGGTTCCCGTCGAGGTTCCGCCCCGCCGCTCCAACACGCTGGCAGTCAGGTGGCTCGTGAACTTCGCACGCAAGCGCCGCGAGCCCCAGATGGCCATGCGTCTCGCCAATGAGATCATGGATGCGTCCAACAACACCGGCGCCGCGGTCAAGCGGAAAGAGGACATCCACAAGATGGCGGAGTCCAACCGGGCCTTCGCCCACTACCGCTGGTAGTCCGCCCAACGTTCTGACGCCCAGCAGTCCCACTTCCATCGCGGTTGTGGGATTGTTGGATTCACGACCTGATCCAGAAAGAGACCAATGAGCAAGAGAAGTGCGCCCCTCGACAAGGTACGCAACATCGGAATCATGGCCCACATCGACGCGGGCAAGACGACGCTGACCGAGCGGATCCTCTTCTACACCGGCCGCAACTACAAGATCGGTGAGGTCCACGAGGGCGCCGCCACGATGGACTGGATGGAGCAGGAGCAGGAGCGCGGGATCACCATCACGTCGGCCGCCACCACCTGCCAGTGGGACGGTCACACCATCAACATCATCGACACCCCCGGGCACGTCGACTTCACGGTCGAAGTGGAGCGCTCACTGCGCGTGCTCGACGGTGCCGTCGCCGTCTTCGACGGAGTCGCCGGCGTCGAGCCGCAGTCGGAGACCGTCTGGCGGCAGGCCGATCGCTATGGCGTGCCCCGGATCTGTTTCATCAACAAGCTCGACCGGACCGGTGCGGACTTCTACGCCGATGTCGATTCGATCATCGAGCGACTCGGAGCCAAGCCGCTCGTCATGCAGCTCCCCGTCGGGGCCGAAGCAGAGTTCCACGGTGTCGTCGACCTGGTCGAGATGAACGCCAAGATCTGGCTCGACGACATGGGCAAGGAGTGGGAGATCACCGAGATCCCCGAAGACCTCGCCGAGCGCGCCGCTCAATACCGCTCCGAGCTCGTCGAATCGGTTGCCGAGGTCGACGAGAACCTCCTCGAGGCGTTCTTCGAGAACGGTGACCTCACCCCCGAGCAGATCCGCGATGGCGTCCGCAGGGGCACGCTCGCACACGAGTTCACACCGGTGTTCTGCGGCTCGGCATTCAAGAACAAGGGCGTGCAGCTGCTCCTCGACGCCGTCGTCGCCTACCTTCCGAGCCCGCTCGACCTCCCGCCGGTGTCTGGTTTCAAGCCCGGAGACGAGGAGAACGAGATATCTCGCAAGGCCGACGACACCGAGCCGTTCTCGGCGCTCGCCTTCAAGATCATGTCCGACCCCCACGTCGGAAAGCTCACGTACTTCCGGGTGTACTCGGGGTCGATGAACAAGGGTGACACCGTCGTCAACACCACGAACGGCAAGAAGGAGCGCATCGGGCGGCTGCTGCGCATGCACGCCAACACCCGCGAGGACATCGACACCATATTCACCGGCGACATCGTGGCCGGTGTCGGTCTGAAGACGGTCAAGACGGGGGACACCCTGTCGGACTCGAACAAGGAGATCCAGCTCGAGTCCATGACCTTCCCTGCCCCGGTGATCTCGGTGGCCATCGAGCCGAAGACCAAGTCCGACGAGGAGAAGCTCTCCGAGGCGCTTCAGAAGCTCGCCGAAGAGGACCCGACGTTCGTCGTCCGGTCAGACGAGGAGACCGGCCAGACGATCATCGCCGGCATGGGCGAGCTGCACCTCGAAGTGCTGGTCGACCGTTTGCTCCGTGAGTTCCGGGTCGACGCAAACGTCGGCAAGCCCCAGGTCGCCTACCGCGAGACGCTCAAACGCCCGATCGAGAAGGTCGACCTGAAGTACGCCAAGCAGACCGGTGGAAAGGGCCAATACGCCCACGTGATTCTCGATCTCGAACCGACCGGCCCCGGTGGCGGGTTCGAGTTCGTCGACGCGATCAAGGGTGGTCGTGTCCCCCGTGAGTACATCCCGTCGGTGGGGAACGGCGTCGCGGACGCCCTCGACAACGGCGTGCTCGCCGGATATCCGCTCGTCGACCTCAGAGTCACACTGGTCGATGGTTCGTATCACGATGTCGACTCCTCGGAAATGGCCTTTCGCATCGCCGGATCGATGGCGCTGCAGGAAGGTGCTCGCAAGGCGGGCGTCAAGCTCCTGGAGCCGATGATGGAAGTCGAGGTCACCACCCCCGAGGACTACATGGGTGATGTCATCGGCGACCTGAACTCACGTCGCGGTCAAATCGAGTCGATGTCCGACCGAACCGGCGTCAAGGTGGTGAAGGCACTCGTGCCGCTGTCCGAGATGTTCGGATATGTCGGCGATCTGCGCTCAAAGACGCAGGGACGGGCGAACTACAGCATGCAGTTCCACTCGTACCAGGACGTCCCGAACAACATCTCAGAAGAAATCGTCGCAAGCCGCCGAGGCGAGTGACCGAGGAGAGGGAGAAACTCCATGGCAAAGGCAAAGTTCGATCGTACGAAGCCGCATGTGAATGTTGGCACGATGGGTCATATTGATCATGGGAAGACGACGTTGACGGCGGCGATCACCAAGACGTTGTCTGAGCGTGTTGGTGGTCAGAACGTGTTCACGGATTTCGAGAATATCGATAAGGCTCCGGAGGAGCGTGAGCGGGGGATCACGATTTCGATTTCTCATGTGGAGTATGAGACGGCGAATCGTCATTATGCGCATGTGGATATGCCGGGTCATGCCGATTACATCAAGAACATGATCACGGGTGCTGCTCAGGTTGATGGGGCGATTTTGGTGGTGTCTGCGACGGATGGTCCGATGCCGCAGACTCGGGAGCATGTGCTTCTTGCTCGTCAGGTTGGTGTGCCGTCGATTGTGGTGTTCATGAACAAGACGGACATGGTTGATGATGAGGAGCTTTTGGATCTGGTCGAGTTGGAGGTGCGAGATCTGTCTGACTGAGTATGAGTTCCCGGGTGATGATCTTCCGGTGGTGCGTGGTTCGGCGTTGAAGGCGTTGGAGGGTGATGAGGCGCATCAGGATGCGATCATGGAGTTGATGGAGGCGGTTGATTCCTATATTCCTGAGCCGGATCGGGATACGGCGAAGCCGTTCTTGATGCCGATCGAGGATGTGTTTTCGATTACTGGTCGGGGGACGGTGGTGACTGGGAAGATCGAGCAGGGTGTCCTCAATGTCAACGAAGAGGTTGAGATTGTGGGGATTCGTCCGACGCAGAAGTCGACGGCGACGGGGATCGAGATGTTCCGGAAGTTGTTGGATCAGGGTCAGGCCGGTGACAACGTCGGGGTGCTTCTTCGTGGGATTGGTAAGGATGATGTTGAGCGTGGTCAGGTGTTGGCCAAGCCGGGCAGTATCACGCCGCATACTGATTTTGAGGCGCAGGTGTATATCTTGACCAAGGAGGAGGGTGGGCGGCATAACCCGTTCTTCTCTGGGTATCGCCCGCAGTTCTATTTCCGGACGACGGATGTGACGGGGAATGTGACGTTGCCGGAGGGGACGCAGATGGTGATGCCGGGTGACAACACTGAGATGACGGTGGAGTTGATCAATCCGATTGCGATGGATGAGGGGTTGCGGTTCGCGATTCGTGAGGGTGGCCGGACGGTTGGTGCCGGTCGGGTCGTCAAGATCAACAAGTAGGGGCGAGGCTTGCCTCGCCCGCAGCGCACCACGGTCAAGCCGTGATGCACCCGCAGGCGCGAGGCGGCCGCCCGCCGTCATCGGTGGTCGGTGTTCGGTGCACGTTGAGACCCGGTCTGGTTGGGCCGGGTCTCGTGCTGTGCCGGGTGACGCTGTCACGATGATGACGGTGGAGTTGATCAATCCGATTGCGATGGATGAGGGGTTGCGGTTCGCGATTCGTGAGGGTGGCCGGACGGTTGGTGCCGGTCGGGTCGTCAAGATCAACAAGTGAGATGACAGATGACAGACGACAGATTGGTCGTGATCGGTCTGTTGGTTGAGAACGGTGTGAGCGTCGGCGGAGCCGACACCATCCGTACTGTCATCTGTCATCTGTGAACTGTCATCTTCCGAACGAGCAAGGCCCGGTCCTGAGGGGCCGGACCTTCTCGCGTCCATGCCGACGTTGCGCATCTTGGTCGACCGCGTCGTGGCGCCGTATCCGTGGATTCTTCTTATTGATTATCGATAACGAATCAGTTATCGTTATTCGATATGAACACACAACACACCTCTGCGCCGGGACGAGGCATTCGAACCCTCGATCTGGCCGTCAATGGCCTCAGAGTTCTACTCGTCGTCGGTACCGTGATCGCTGTGCCGCTGATCGTGCTGGCCTCGATCGGCACCGGTTCGATCTCCGTCTCCGGCGTTCTCGATACTCCGTTCAGCGTCGGCTTCGACGATGGGCGTTCCATCTCGGTGGGCGGCAACACCACGGCATACGAGAACTTCGCCATCGACAAGGAATCCCACGCCCTGACGACGCCACCGTCGGTCGTTGCGTCGCTCAGACTGTCGGACTCGGACTTGGACTCTCGGGCGATCGTCATCGCGATATTCGCGTGCTGGCTTGCAGCGGCGTGGATCGGGCTGATCAGCCTGCGTCGACTGGTTCGATCGGCGCGAGATGGTCGGCCCTTCGCCTCTCAGAACCCCGGCCATCTGCGATGGCTGGGCGCCGCAGTCCTTTCCGTTCCGATCGTGACCGGACTGGGGAACGCTGTCGTCGCCCGGACCGTCGAACTCGATGTGCCCTTCTCGGTTTCGGTCGATCAAGGAAGCTGGCTGACGCTGCTCGTGGTCGGTATCGGACTGTTCGCTCTCGCTGAGGTCTTTGCCGAAGCGGTTCGACTACGCGAGTTCGAGGAGGCGACGATCTGAATGCCGATAACGGTCACCCTCGACACGGTGCTCGAGGAGCGCGGGATGACTCTCACTGAACTGTCTGAAGCGGTAGGCATCACTCTCGCCAACCTGTCGATCCTCAAGACCGGCAAGGCGCGGGCGATCCGATTCTCAACGCTCGAAGCGATCTGCCAAGTGCTCGGCTGTCAGCCAGGCGACATCCTCGGCTTCGAGGGGCCTGAGGCCTGACGAGATCGAGGAGGCGCGTCGACGGTCGTCCCGACCGACACCTGTCAGCGGTAGCGGTCGGCGGAGCGTTGGCGGGCCTTTGCGGCTTCCTCTTCGCGGTTCTTGGCTGGGGCGGCGGTGACCAGCGAGTCGACGAGGACGCGGGTGCTGGATTCGATCTCGGCGACGGCACGGTCGAACGCCCCTTGGTTGACGCGAGACGGATCTCGACTCCCGCTGATCTTCCGGACGTACTGCAGCGCAGCGGCATGCACCTCTTCCTCGGTCGCCGGCGGCTCGAAATTGTGAAGCGTTCTGATATTGCGGCACATAGTCCAGAGCGTACCGATGCCCTGTGACAGGAACGAGAGCCGCCGTTCGTAGCAGTGCGATTTGCGTTCTGCGCTGTGCGATCTGCGACTTGGTGCTTGAGATGTCGGATGGGACTTCGTCGCATGTCGCATGTCGCATGTCGCGCGTTGATTCGGGTGACCTTCGTCCCTTGACAGGGTTCGCCGACATCCGCAGCATCAAGCCATGGAGCTTCCGGTCCAATTCGAGAATGCCCAGAAGCGTCGACAGGCGCTGCGGGATGCCCTGACCACCCTGGAACAGGCATTGGCGATGGCAGCATCGTCGCCGGCCTGGCGGTCCACGGTGAACAGGGCGCTCGTCGACGTCCGAACTGCAATCGAAGCCCATATCGAAGAGGTCGAAGCGAGCGACGGGTTGCTTCCGCAACTCGTCAGAGATGCTCCCAGGCTCTCGAATCTCGTGCGAATCCTCGAGCGCGACCACCGCCGGCTGCTCGACAGCTGCGACGAGATCATCTCGGTCGCATCGGGTGCCGACGCCGTCGAGATCAGGTCGATGGCGCGCGAGCTGATGGGTGATCTCGTCGACCATCGTCAGCAGGGCGCCGACCTCGTCTATGCCGCCTATTCGGAGGACATCGGCGGTCAGGGCTGAGTGCTGCATCCGGGGACGGGTGGAGTCCGCAGTGGGGACGAACGGCCCTTCCCGCGCGCCCCGATCGACGGTGAGCATGAACACCGTGTATCGCATCGTCAATGCAGACTTCATCGCTCCCGACGTGAAGCGGTTCGTCATCGAGGCCCCGCGGGTCGCCCGCTACTGGCGACCTGGTCAGTTCGTCATCCTGCGAGCGCTGCAGGACGGCGAACGCATCCCCCTCACCGTGGTCGAGGCGGATCCGGAGGCCGGCACGATCGGGTTGATCGTGCAGGGCATCGGCAAGACGACGCGCACCTTGAACGCCCTCTCTGCAGGGGACTCGATCCCCGACGTCGCTGGGCCGTTGGGCCGCCCCTCTGAGATCGAGGTGTTCGGGACGGTGGTCGTGATCGGAGGCGGCGTCGGGACGGCGATCGCCTATCCGACCGCCCGCGCCCTGGCCGCTGCAGGCAACCGGGTCGTGGCGATCGTGGGAGCCAGGACCTCCGACCTCTTGATCCTGCTCGACGAACTCGACGCCGTGGCAGACACCGTGATCGTCACCACCGACGACGGCACCGCCGGCAGGTCCGGGTTCGTCACCGATGCGCTGGCGGACGTCATCGCCGAACAACGGGTGGACCGGGTCATCGCCATTGGGCCGCTTCCCATGATGTCGGCGATCTCGGCGCTCACCCGCCCTCACGCCATCCCGACCGTCGTGTCGCTGAACCCGATCATGGTCGACGGCACCGGGATGTGCGGGGGATGCCGGGTCACCGTTGCGGGTGAGACCAAGTTCGCCTGCGTCGACGGGCCGGAGTTCGATGCCCATGGCGTCGACTTCGACCTCCTCGCGGCCCGCAACGCCTCGTACTGCGAGTTCGAACGGCGCCGTCTGGCGGAGATGGGGGAGACGTGACGGAGCTGACCCGCCGCGAGCGCATGCAGATGCCCCGGACCCCGATGCCGGAGCGTGACGGTCGCCTACGATCGCTCGACTTCGACGAGGTCAACCTGGGGTACACCGATCAGCTGGCCATCCTCGAAGCGTCTCGCTGCCTCCAGTGTGCCCGCCCCGTCTGCGTCGAAGGCTGCCCCGTCGGGGTCCAGATCGGCGATTTCGTCGCCGCCGTCGCAGGTGGGCGGTTCGACGAGGCCGCCCGCATCGTCTCCGATGACAACTCGCTCCCGGCGATCTGCGGTCGGGTGTGCCCGCAAGAAAGCCAGTGCGAGGGAGCCTGTGTGATGGGCCGCCGATCGTCGCCGATCGCCATCGGCCACCTCGAGCGGTTCGTCGCAGACCGCGCCCGGTCGAACGGCGCCGAGAACGAGCCGCAGGCGGAGCCATCCGGGCACAGCGTTGCGATCGTCGGAAGCGGGCCCGCCGGTCTCGCCTGCGCCGCAGACCTGGCACGTCTCGGTCACGAGGTCACCGTCTACGAAGCACTCCACGAGCCGGGTGGGGTCCTCGTGTACGGGATCCCCGAGTATCGACTCCCCAAGGCGGTCGTCGCCGCCGAGGTGGGGCGACTCGAACAGCTCGGAGTCCGGTTCGAGCTGAACGCGCCGATCGGCCGTGCAGAGAGCGTCGATGACCTCCTCGATCGTCATGATGCCGTGTTCATCGGGATAGGTGCTGGGCTCCCGCGGTTCCTCGGCGTCCCGGGCGAGAGCCTGGTCGGCGTGCAGTCTGCCAACGAGTTCCTCACCCGGGTCAACCTCATGGGTGCGAACCGCTCAGACGCAGAGACGCCGGTGCTGGTGGGAAAACGTGTGGCGGTGATCGGCGGTGGCAACACGGCTCTGGACGCGGTCCGCACGGCCCTCCGGGCAGGTGCCGACTCCGCCACCGTGTACTACCGCCGGACCGAGGACGAAATGCCCGCCCGCAACGAAGAGATTCGCCACGCGAGGGAAGAGGGTGTGCACTTCGAATTCCTGCTCAATCCGGTCGGCTTCGAAGGCAGTGACCGAGTCGAGAAGATGAGGCTCGTACGCATGCGCCAGATGGAGCCAGGCGAGGACGGGCGCAGAGGCGTCGAACCCATCGAGGGTACGGAAGTCGACGTGCCCGTCGACACCGTCGTCGTCGCCGTCGGAAATGCCCCGAATCCGATGCTCGCGAACACTCCCGGCCTCACGATGACCCGCCGGGGAACCATCGTCACCGACGAGGGGACCGGTATGACAGAGAAGACCGGAGTGTTCGCCGGTGGGGACATCGTGACTGGAGGAGCCACGGTCATCTTGGCCATGGGTGCCGGGCGTCGCGCAGCCCGCAGCATCGACGGATTCCTTCGGGACGAGACCTGAGGCGCCAGGCAGACCGGCCGAACCCGATCGTCTCTTCGGTTGTCTAGCCTGCGCGGCATGGACAGCTTCGCCAGACTCCCTGCGAGAGGCCTCGCTGCGCTCCGCGATCGCGACGGTGGGCTGTTCCTCGGCATCGCTCTGATCGTCGGGGTCGCGGTCGGCCTCGCCGCCGCAGCGCTGATCTGGGTGTTGGACGGTGTGGAAGCGATCTTCCACCTGCTGGGAGAAGTGTTTGCCGGCGGTGGATCGTGGTTCGTTCTCATCTCCGTGCCGCTGGGTCTCCTCTCGGCGTGGTGGATCGCCCGGCGGTTCGCCAGCGAGGTCGCCGGCGACGGTGTGCCCGAGGTGACCGCTGCGCTGGCGATCCGCGCCGGGTACCTGTCGACCAAATCCATCCCGCTCAAGATCATCGCAACCGCCCTCACCCTGGGAGGCGGCGGCTCGGCCGGTCGGGAGGGGCCGATCGTGCAGATCGGCGGAGCCATCGGCTCCTCGATCTCCCGCCGGTTCGGCCTGAGCGAGGACCAGGTCCGCAGCCTGCTCGCCGGCGGCGCCGCGGCCGGAATCGGTGCTTCGTTCAACGCACCCATCGCAGGGATGCTCTTCGGGTTGGAGGTGATCCTCGGCTCGTTCGCCGTCAGGCACATGTCGGCGGTGGTTCTCTCCTCGATCTCTGCGGCCATCACATTCCGGAGCCTGGTGCCCGAGACGGAACTCCTGAGTGGTGGCCTCTACCGGCTCCAGGACTGGAGGGAGTTGTTCCTGTATGCCGGTCTGGCGGTGCTGGCAGTCGGCGCAGCCGTGTTGTTCCTTCGACTGCTCGACCTCGTCGAGCGCGCCTCCGAGGCCCGATCCGCCCGGCCCGCCTGGCTGCGTCCAGTTGCGTTGGGTCTCCTCATCGCCGTGCTGGGGATCTTCGAGCCTCGGGTGCTCGGCACCGGCCAGCCCTTCGTCTCCCAACTGCTCGAGACCCAGGACTTCGGGGAACAGATGGGTGTGGTCGGCTTCGGGACCTCGCTGTTGCTGCTCCTGGCGCTCGGCAAGATCCTGGCGACGTCGCTGACGATCGCGGCCGGCGGATCGGGCGGCGCGTTCATGCCGTCGCTGTTCATCGGGGCCACGCTCGGTGCCGGATTCGCCCAGTTCGCCGACGGCTTCTGGACCATCACCGATCTCAGACCAGGAGCCTTCGCCGTCGTCGGGATGGCGACGGTCTTCGCCGCGGTGGCCCGCGCCCCACTGACCGCCATCCTGATCGTCTTCGAGGTCACCGGAGCGCGCGACTACGAACTGATCCTCCCGTTGATGCTGTCTGCAACGTTCGCCACGTTCGTGGCCGATCGTGTGCACCCCGAAAGCGTCTACACGATGCCGCTCACTCGTCGGGGGATCAGCCTGCGGAGGTCCGGCGACATCGATCTGCTCGACTCGATCACGGTCGGAGAGGTGATGAGCCCGGCAACTGTCGTTGCGAACAGTTCGATGTCCGTGGACGAGGCGACCGAGCTGATGGACCGGCTTCGCCACCACGGATTGCCGGTCGTCGACGGCGACGAGCTCATCGGCATCGTCTCGATCACCGATGTTCGCCGCATCGACACAGACCGCCAGAGCACCCCGGTGACGGCAGTCATGACGTCCCGTCCCGTCACGGTGCACGCCGGCACCCCGGTCTCGGAGGCGATGGAGCGGATGGCCGTGCTGGACGTCGGGCGTCTCCCCGTGGTTGCCGACGATCGGAGACTGGTCGGCATGTTCCGTCGGGTGGATGCGATCAGGGCGTATCACCATGCTCTGGCCGAGTCGACGGGCGGCCATCTCGAGCGTGACCGCCTCCGCCAGCGGGTCGAGCCCGATGCCGGGTACTACGACTTCCGGGTGCCGCCCGGCTCGATCGCAGACGGCAGGGCGGTGCGAGACGTGCGGTGGCCCGCCGGCTCGACGCTGGTGTCGGTGCGGCGCGGCACCGACGTGATGGTGCCCGATGGCGGAACGGTGCTCCGCTCGGGCGACGTCGTGACGGCGTTCGGAACCGACGAGTCGAAGCAGCGCATGATCGACCGGATGAACACCGGTGCCGAGGAGCCGACCGCAGAGATCGAGATCGGCCCACTCGGGTCCGGCGAAGAGCCGCCGAGGCAGGGATGACCCTGGTTCGCCGATAGGGGCTTTCACCCATTCCCTTCGCCGGCCCGCCGAGTGATGCTGGTGACATGGAACGGAACACCAAGCTCGGGTTGATCATCGGTTCGATCGCCGCGATCTCGCTCATCGCGGTGATCGTTGCCGCGCTCAGTGACGAACCGGTCGTTCTCGACCCCGACACCCCCGAAGGAGTGGTTCAGGCATACGTGACCGCCGTCGCAGACGAAGACTGGGCAGAGGTCCGCTCGTTCCTGAGTGCGGATCTGGCGGAACGCTGCACCCTGTCGGAGTTGTCGCTCGGCCGAGTCGACGAGATCTCCCGGGTCGGCATCGACGACGTGTCCATCAGTGGTGACGTCGCGGTGGTGGATGTGGTCATCACCCACTCCAGCGCAGACGACCCGCTCTCGACGTCCACGTGGGACGAGGACGCCACGTTCGTGTTGGTCGATGAAGGCGGCTGGATCTTCGACGAGATGTCCTGGCCGTACTTCCCGTGCAGATGGGATGAGCCATGATTCCTGTTGGTGGATTGATTTCGCTACTGCTGCCGCTGGCGCTGATCGTGTTGGTGGTGCGGTTCTTCCTTCGCAGGACGCAATCCGGCTCCGACGCACCCGTCGCAAGGACGGTCGGTGCGGTCGCCCACATCGGCGTCGTCATCGCCGCGGTCACAGCGGTGCGCTCGCTCATCGACCTCGTGGTCTCCACCAGGGAGATCTACGAGGACACGACCCGTGTCGTGGCATTCGCCGTCGCAACCCTGGTCGTGGCCGTGCCGGTGGCCATCGTGATCTGGAGGGCCCTCTTCGCCAAGACCCAGGACTTCGCCAGGCGATTCGCCGTCATCGGTGGTCTCTCCATCGCGATGGCGACGTCGCTCTTCGCCCTCGTGGGGTTCGCTCGGAGCCTGGCGACCGGTGACGGCTTCCGTCCGGAGTCCTTCTCGACGCTCGTTGCGTTCGGAGCCGCCTGGGCGGGCTATGAGTGGCTCCGCCGGGCGGAGACCGAGCCGTTCGAAGTGTCCGACCTTCGGCCCACGACAGGTTCCGCAGTCGGACTTGGGCTCACGGTTTCCGGTCTGGTCCTGCTGATCGAGACTGCGCTGACCGAGATGCTCGGAGTCGGTGGCGATGTGATACTCGATCGGTCGGTCGGCGAACGACTCGGAACCGTCTTCGTGATGCTGGTCGTCGGACTCCCCGTCCTGTGGTGGTTCTGGCTTCGTGACCTCTCGACCCGGGAGACCAGGTTCCGCAACGGATATGCCGCCGTCGTGTCGTACGGCTCGCTCACCGCCCTCGCCTCGAGCATCGGCGTGATTCTCTTCCTCGCTCTCGAATGGGTGCTCGGCTTGGGTGCGGACACCGCATCGTCCCAGTTCGAGCCGCTGCCGGTCGCCGTGGCCGCCGGCGTGATCGGGGCGGTTTCCTGGCTCCATCACGTCGATCTGCTCAGGCCGCGACGGGGCCTTGGGACCCGCGCGTATGGCTACGGAGTCGCTGCCACGGCCGTCGGGTTTGTGGCCGGTGGCCTCGTCACTCTGATTTCGGTTGCGCTCGAAGCGGTCGCATCCGACACGATCGTCGAGACCGACGGCGCCGGTTCCGTCACGCTCGGAGCGATCCTGGCGGTCGGGATCGGCGCAGGTCTGTGGTGGATGACCTGGAGCCAGGCCGATGTCACCATTCCCGGTGAGCGCGAGTCGCTGCCACGCCGCCTCTACCTCACCGGCCTGCTGATCGTGAGCGGACTCACCGGTGGGATCGCTTTGGTGATCGCGCTGTTCGGGTTCGTGCAGGCAGCGTTGGAGGGAACGCTCGGGATGGACGTGCTGTTCGACGGCCGATTCGTCATCGGGCTCGTGTTGACCACTGCACCGCTGATCTGGCACCTGCTGAGCGAGATTCGCGACGATCGTGAGGCTCGCCCAGAGGTGGCCCGGCTTCGTGAGGCGATCGTCATCGCCGGCGATCGCGGCCCGCTCGGAAACGGTGTCCACTTCGTCACCAGGTCCGACGGTCACGGTGCGATCACGGTCGACATCGCCGAGCAGATCAACTCGCTGCTGGCGCAAACCGGCCCGCCAGTGGTGATCACGGTCGACGACGACGGCCTCCGAGTCGTAGAGGTCGAGGCCGTCCCGTAGCGCGGTCGGCGAACCCAGGGTTCCTGACGACATCTGTTGTCGATATCAGGTCAAGGTTCGCCTACCGCTCGTCTGGCATGCGGTTCCCGTCACAGGCTGCCCCCATACTGGGTGTGTGACAGAGACTTCCGTAGAGCAACGAGCCCAGCAACTCCTCAACGACATCGCCGGCCGCCCGGTCGACTTTCGATCGGGGCAGTGGGAGGCGATCTCGGAGATCGTCGAGCGATCCGGTCGGGCGTTGGTCGTCCAGCGGACCGGGTGGGGTAAGAGCGCGGTCTACCTCATTGCCACCCGGCTGATCAGGGAGCGTGGCGGCGGGCCGACCCTGATCGTGTCTCCTCTCCTCGCGTTGATGCGCAACCAGATCGAGATGGCCGAACGAGCCGGAGTGCAGGCGGCGACGGTCAATTCGACCAATCGTGACCGCTGGGACGAGATCGCCGACCGTGCGATCGGCGGTGACATCGACCTGCTGCTGATCTCGCCCGAACGACTCAACAACCAGGCGTTTCTCGAATCGACTTTCCCCAGCTTCGTGAACCACATGGGGCTGTTGGTCGTCGACGAGGTCCACTGCATCTCCGACTGGGGCCACGACTTCCGTCCCGACTATCGGCGTCTCTCGCAGGTGGTCCAGTCGCTGCCGGCGAGTGTCCCGGTGCTCGGGACGACGGCAACCGCCAACGATCGGGTGGTGAGCGACGTTGCCGGCCAACTCGGAGCGAATCTCACGATCCAACGGGGGACGTTGGAACGCGAGAGCCTGTCGCTCCAGGTGCTCGACCTGCCCCGGCAGACCGATCGGATGGCATGGCTGGCCCAGCACGTCCCGACGCTGGAAGGCTCTGGAATCGTCTACTGCCTCACCATCACCGACGCCTACCGGGTGGGCCGATGGCTGAAGAGCCAGGGCATCGAAGTCGAGGTCTACACCGGGGCCACCGATCCCGACGTGCGGCTCGGCATCGAAGACCGGCTGACTGCCGGCGATCTCGACGTCGTCGTGGCCACGTCGGCGCTCGGCATGGGATACGACAACCCGCACATCACATTCGTCATCCACTTCCAATCTCCTGGCAGCCCGATCGCCTACTACCAACAGGTCGGCCGAGCCGGTCGCGCCGTCGGGCACTCAGTGGGCGTGCTGATGTCGGGTGCGGAGGACACGGACATCCAGGACTACTTCATCGACTCTGCGTTCCCGTCGGAACGGCTCACGGACGCTGTGATCGGCTCATTGCGCGAGGCGCCGAAGAAACTGACCGAACTCGAGCGTGAAGTCAACCTCGGGCGTGGCCGGCTCACCGGACTCCTCAAGATCCTCGAGGTCGAGGGAGCGATCACCAAAGACGGCTCGACATGGCGACGATCCCAGGCCCCCTGGTCGTACCCACGCGAGCGCGTCACTGCAGTGACCGAGGAGCGACGACGCGAACAGCAGGCGATGCAGCGATACACCGAGACCGAGGCCTGTCTCATGGCGTTCCTCCGTACCGAGCTCGACGACACGGGGTCCACCGAATGTGGTCGATGTGCCAACTGCCTCGGGCGGCACGTCGCGCCGATCGACATCGATCCAGCACTCAGCGATGCTGCCCTCGAGTTCATGGGGCGAACCTCGATCGTGATCGAACCTCGGAAACGCTGGCCCGTCGGAGTGAAGTGGGGCAGCCTCTCCCAACTCGGCAACGAGGAAGGCCGAGCACTGGCGTATCGCGGTGATCCAGGCGCCGGCGCCGCCGCTGCCCAGGCGATCAGGCAGGGAATCGGGTTCCCGGCACCACTCGTTGACCAAACGGCGACGCTGATCGAGCAATGGGATCCCGAGGCACGGCCTGCGTGGGTGACGGCGGTTCCCAACTCGGGAGTGAGCGACCGCACGTCGGACTTCGCTGCACGGCTGGCCGAGCGGATCGGGCTGCCGTTCGCTCCCGCAGTCGTGCGCGTTGCCGAGCGGCCGCCACAATCGGAGATGTACAACTCCGCCCAGCAACTCGCCAACGTCAGAGGTGCGTTCGAGGTCCACGACCCACTTCCAGGGGCGGTCCTCCTGGTCGACGATCTCGTGTCGTCGAGGTGGACGATCACTGCGGTCGGGCATCTGCTGCGCACCGCTGGTGTCGATGCTGTTCTGCCAATTGCGCTATTGGACGCTTCCCGCGGCGGAGTCTGAACCCTGGCGGCAGTCTTCACCGCAACTTCATTCGGCAAACCGACCGTGCTTCACACACCGGCGTTGTACTGACCTCATGAAGAAGCAACGTGTGCTGGTGGTGTTGGTCATCATCGTTCTCGTGGTCGCGGCGCTTGGGGCGCAGCTGCTGACCGATGACGACGACCCGGGCGCGCATCAGACCGACCGGGACACCGTGATGGACCAAGCGCCTCTTGAGCCACCGAGTCCACCACAGCCCCCGGCCGGCCGATCAGGAGATGAACCATGAAGCGAAACACGAGATGGATCGCCGTTCTGGCGCTTTCGGTAGCGCTGGCTGCCTGTGGAAACCCGATCCTGGCGGCCCCCGATCCCGATGAGGTGTCCGACTCGACTGCGACAGCGCAGACCGAGGTCGTGCCGTCGGCCGACGACGTCTCCGCTGTGGCACGCGACGCGACGACGATCGTCGAAGACACGACAATGGCGAGTTCTGTGGCGCAAGCACCGAACTCGACGACAACCACGTCCGAGGGCAATGTGCCTACAACGGTGACGACTCTCGACAACTCGACCGAGTCTTCCGCCGGCTCGCTCGACCAGGGCGCGGTGGACGGCCTTCTCTGGATGCGAGAGGAGGAGAAGCTCGCTCGAGACGTGTATCTGGCACTGTCGGAGCTGTGGGACCTCCCGATCTTCGCCAACATCGCCGGCTCCGAGCAGGCCCACACCGACGCCGTCGGTGACCTTCTCGACCGATACGACCTCCCAGACCCGATGGCAGAAGACGCTGCGGGGGTGTTCGTCGATCCGGCCATCCAGAAGCTGTACGACGACCTCGTCGAGCAGGGATCTCGGTCCGTGGTGGACGCGCTGATCGTCGGCGCCACGATCGAGGACATGGACATACTCGATCTCCAACTCCGCAGGACCGGAGTCGAGGAAATCGACCTGGTCTTTGCGAATCTCGAGAAGGGCTCGCGGAACCACTTGCGGGCGTTCATCCGGACGCTCAAGAACCAGGGCGGCGAGTACGCGCCGAGCTTTCTCACCACTGCCGAGTACGAGGCGATCATCAGCTCGCCAACGGAACGCGGCCGTGCAGGCGGCTGATATGTGATCAACGGATCACCTCGCCGAGAGCGGCGAATCTCAGCATGTGGGCTTGGCCGCTGTGGAGGGCGTACTCGTCGATCATCTTGATCAACGTTGCGCCCAGCGGCCGGCCATGGCCGCTCCCGACCTGCTCGAGTGACTCGAGGGCGGCGATCGCAGTGTCGGCACGCTCGACCTCTGCCAGATAGCGAGCGAGATCTTCGTCGATCGTGTCGACCGAGCCACCTGCGTAGTCGTCCTCTCCGTAGGTCATGTGGCGTTCCCCGCCGCCGAGGCCCCAGGCGAGGTACACGTGTTCCATCTGCTGCATGTGTCTGACGAGCCCGATGACGGAGAGGTCTACCGGCGGCACCGACCATTGGACGATCTGTTCGGGATCGAGATTGCGGAGCTTTCGCAGGAACTCGTGACGTTGATAGTCGAGCCAGCTGATGAGCAGGAGGCGCATCTCCAGGTCGGGGTCGGGCTCGGTGGCCTTTGCGAAGTCGAGCGTCGAGAGCAGGTCAGCAGTCATGCGCCGAGTATTGCGCCACGAACCCGCGGGTTGCTCGCTTCGGCGTCTGTCTGCCGACTTGGTAGCGTCAGCATCATGAAGATGCACGACGATCTCGCCAAGCTGTTCAACGACCAGATCACGATGGAGCTCGCCTCCTCGGTCACCTACCTCCAGATGGCGGCTCACCTCGAGAACGAAGGGTTGAGCGGCATGGGCACGTGGATGCGGATCCAGTCCGACGAGGAGCACGCCCATGCGCTCCGGTTCCTCCAGTTCACCCTCGATCGGGGGAACGACGTGGTGATCGGTGCGATGGACGCTCCGGTTCGGCCGACCGGGTCGGTGGCCGACGTGTTCGACGCCGCCCTCGCCCAGGAGCAGAAGGTGACGGCCTCGATCTCGAACATGTACGCAGCTGCCCAGGCAGGCGCCGACGTCTTGGCCCTGCCATTCCTCCAGGAGTTCCTGACCGAACAGGTCGAAGAGGAGGCCGCCGTCGGCGAGATCATCGACCGGCTTCGGCTGGCCGGCAACGACGGCCCCACGCTGCTGCAAATGGACCGCGAACTCGGAGCCCGCACCCCCGAAGAGGAGTGACGTGAACCGGCCGCCCCAGAAGCCTTGGCATCTCAACTCACCGGTGGTCCATCACCGACTCGAGTCGGCTGAGGGTCCGCTCAGGCTGTGGGCGACCGTGGCGGCAGGGGCCGTGCTGATCGTTGCGCTGTTGTTCTTCGCGTGGATCCTCGGCTCGCCCGAGGAGGAGCCGAGCCCCGGTCCCGAGAGCCACGGAGTCGTTCGCCTGCTCTGAAGCGCTTGTCGGACACCCTTCGCTAGGGTCGAATCAAGCTGCGAAGGGACGAGAGATGACAGGGACGCACGGAACTCAGGGGCATTCGGCTCTGGTTGCGGTCCTCCGCAGGATGGAGGCCGATGGTGTGTCGTTGGCAGAGATGGCAACGCGGGTGCGACGACGACCGGGCACCGTACGCAGGCTGCTCGATCACGGTGATCGCATCGGAGATGCCTCCGTCTCCGACGACGTGCTCCGGCCTGTCGAGCGAGTCGTGCTCGACGCGCTCGATGCCGGCGACAACTGCGGCATGATCGCCAGCCGGATCGGCCGAAGCGGCCGCCAGACCCGTCGGATCGCCGCCTACGCACGCTTCAAGCTCGACGGCGGGCCGCTCGTCCTCGATTGGACTTCCTAGCGGTGTAGGGGGGACCTTCGCTCCCGCCGGGTGGAAAGCCGGTGCAGCGGTCGAGCGACGACGAGCGTCTGTATCCCATCACGACGATCGTCGCCGTCGTCGCTTTCGTTCTGATGATGATCGGGCTCGTCATGTTCTTCCGCTGGCTCGGCGGGGGACGAGATGCCACTCAGTCCCTCGATGTGCTCGCGGGTGGGAGATGATCAGCGGTCCCACTCCACCGCCCAGCGGGGGCCAACGCGCCCGCAACTCGATGGAGAACTCGTCGGACGCCGACTTCGTGTTCGGGCTGGTCGCGCTGGCCGCGAACGTGCTTGCGATCACTGCCTGGGGATATCTGTCGGCGCCGGACGACGAGAGTCTGCTGGTCGGATCGGTGTCTGTCACGTCGGTCGCTCCCTGAGGAAGCTCGGTTTGCGTCTCCGACGCAGGTTTCGTACACTCTCGTTCGCACTGCGCAATCCTGCGCATGCGACCCCAACACATGTTTGGTCGGGTCGCTCTGCGCGTCGAGAGACGGAACAGAGTCGTAACCCGGCACACCGCGGCCAAACCCGCGATGTACCCGTCGAACCAGGAAGGTTCGGGACGGGGTACCTCTCGCCAGGTGGTCGGATTGGATCGGACACAGTCGTCCGGTGCTGCCGTCTGCCTCGCGCACGTACCCGCAAGCGAAAGTAGACAAGGCGCACATGGCTGACAACGACCAGCAGAAGATCCGCATCCGACTCAAGGCCTACGACCATCAAGTCGTGGACGAGTCGGCGCGCAAGATCGCCGAGACGGTGATCCGGACACAGGCCACCATCAAGGGCCCGGTCCCCCTTCCCACGGACATCCACCGGTACTGCGTCATCCGCGGGCCGCACGTCGACAAAGACTCCCGCGAGCACTTCGAGATGCGGATCCACAAGCGTCTGATCGACATCATGGATCCGACTCCCAAGACGGTCGACTCGCTCATGCGTCTCGACCTGCCTGCCGGCGTCGAGGTGGAGATCAAGCTGTGAACTCGTCTCACGTCTCACGTCTCACGTCTCACGTTCTGGAGGTTCGCTCATGAGCGATGCCGTGACCAAGGAAGAAGAAGTCGCCGAAGAGGCGACCGAAGAGAGCGCCGACGCGGCTTCGGAGGAAGCCGTATCCGACGATGTTCCCGCAGAGGATGAGGTCGAAGAGGTCGAAGAGGTATCGGGTGACTCGCTCGTCGAACTCACCGCAATCGTCGGCGAGAAGCTGGGCATGACCCAGGTCTTCACCGAGGATGCCCGCGCCGTGCCCGTCACCGTCATCAAGGCCGGCCCCTGCTACGTCACCCAGGTCAAGACCGAAGGCGTCGACGGCTACAACGCCGTCCAGATCAGCTTCGGCGGGGTCAAGCCCAGCCGGGTGAACAAGCCCGACGCAGGGCACTTCGCCAAGGCCGGCGTTGCGCCGGCCCGCCACCTCGTCGAAGTCCGGGTCGATTCGACCGACGGCTTCGAGGTCGGCCAGGCGATCGACCTGGGTGCCTCATTCACCAAGGGAGCGCGGGCCGACGTGACCGGCGTGTCCAAGGGCAAGGGCTTCCAGGGTGTGATGAAGCGTCACAACTTCAAGGGCCAGGGGGCAAGCCACGGAAATCACAAGAAGCATCGAGCCCCCGGGTCCATCGGTGCCTGCGCAACCCCCGCACGGGTGTTCAAGGGCATGAAGATGGCAGGCCGGATGGGTGGCGATCGCACCACGATCCTCAACCTCGAGATCGTCGACGTCGACATCAAGAACGGTCTGCTCGTTCTCGGTGGCGCCGTCCCCGGTCCCAAGGGCTCGGTCGTGATCATTCGAGGGGCGGTGAAGTCTCGTGCCTGAGATCAAAGCACCACTGTTCAGCATCGACGGCAAGGAGAAGGGTGAGGTCACCCTCGACTCCTCGATCTTCGGCATCGAGCCGAACATCCCCGTCATCCATCAGGTCGTGACCGCTCAGCTCGCCGGCCGGCGACGTGGCACCCACTCGACCAAGACCCGCGCCGAGGTGCGGGGAGGCGGCCGCAAGCCATGGCGCCAGAAGGGACTCGGACGTGCCCGCCAGGGCTCGATCCGTGCACCCCACTGGGTCGGAGGCGGCATCGCCCATGGCCCCAAGCCCCGGGACTACTCCCAGCGCACTCCCAAGAAGATGAAGCGCCTGGCGCTCACTTCGGCCCTGTCCGCCCGGGCATCGGAGTCGGCGGTCAAGGTCGTCGAAGATTTCTCGTGGGACGCGCCCAAGACGAAGGCCGCCGCACAGCTACTGAATCAGATCGGCGTCGAAGGCAAGGCCCTGGTCGTGATCGACAAGAGCGATGTCAACGCTCAACGGGCCTTCCGGAACATCCCCAGGGTGCGCCTCGCCGAGGCCGGCCACGTCACCACCTACGACGTGATGTGGGCCGAGGATCTCGTCTTCAGCACGTCGACGCTCAACTCGCTCGCCAACCCGGCCGGGTTCGACGTCAGCGACAGCGATTTCGTCAAAGAAGCCGCAGCCAGCACACAGGGAGGTGACAGCTGATGGCCAAGAACCCTCGTGACATCATCATCGAACCGGTCGTGTCGGAGAAGTCCTACGACCTGATCGAGCATCAGAACACGTACACGTTCATCGTCGATCCGCGGTCCAACAAGACCGAGGTGAAGCAGGCGATCCAGGCCATCTTCGACGTCGACGTGATCAACGTGAACACCCAGAACCGCAAGGGCAAGGTCAAGCGAACCGGGTACACGCTCGGCAAGCGCAAGGACAACAAGCGTGCCCTCGTGACCCTCGCCGAGGGTCAGTCGATCGATCTGTTCGGAGTTTGAGATGGCAGTGAAGAAGAGAAAGCCGACGTCGCCAGGCCGCCGCTTCCAGACGGTCTCCGACTTCGCGGAGATCACCAAGGGCAACGACCCAGAGAAGTCGCTGATCGCAAAGAAGTCCTCGACCGGGGGACGCAATGTCAACGGCCGCGTGACCTCCCGCCACAAGGGCGGAGGCCACAAGCAGAAGTACCGCATCGTCGACTTCCGTCGCAACAAGGACGACGTGCCGGCGAAGGTCGCTTCCATCGAGTACGACCCCAATCGCAACGCCCGCATCGCACTGCTCCACTACGTGGACGGCGAGAAGCGTTACATCCTGGCGCCGGTGGGCATCGAGGTCGGCCAGATGGTCGAGTCGGGAGCAGGGGCGGACATCAAGCCGGGCAACGCCCTTCCGCTTCGCAACATCCCTGCGGGTACCACCGTTCACGCCATCGAGATGCGTCCTGGAGGCGGTGCCAAGCTGGCCCGTTCCGCCGGAACCAGCACCCAGCTGATGTCGAAGGAGAACAACATGGCCCTCCTCCGGCTCCCGTCGGGTGAGATGCGCCAGGTTCCGCTCGACTGCCGCGCGACGATCGGACAGGTCGGTAACACCGAAGCCGAGCTGATCAGCCTCGGCAAGGCCGGTCGCAACCGATGGAAGGGCGTGCGCCCGCAGACCCGCGGTGTCGCAATGAACCCCGTCGACCACCCCCTGGGTGGAGGCGAAGGCAAGTCTGCCGGTGGCCGTCACCCGGTCAGCCCGTGGGGCAAGCCGGAGGGTCGAACCCGCAAGAAGAAGAACCCGTCGAACAAGTACATCGTTCGTCGCCGCAATGCCAAGGGCCGGAGGTAGCACGTGGCTCGCAGTCTGAAGAAGGGGCCTTTCGTCGACGATCATCTGATCGAGAAGGTCGAAGCCCTCAACTCCAAGAACGAAAAGCGCGTGATCCGCACCTGGAGCCGCCGTTCGACGATCGTTCCCGAGATGATCGGGCACACCATCGGTGTGCACGATGGCCGCAAGCACATCCCGGTGTACATCACCGAGTCGATGGTCGGCCACAAGCTCGGGGAGTTCGCCCCGACGCGCACCTTCCGGGGCCACGTCGCCAAGAAAGAGAAGGGTGCCCGCCGATGAAGGTCAAGGCACAGGCCAAGTACATCCGGGAATCACCGTTCAAGGTCCGGCGGGTGCTCGACATGGTTCGAGGCATGCCCGTCTCCGACGCCCAGGTCGTGCTATCGCACCTCAACCGCGGCGCCTCCGAGCCGGTCTCCAAGGTGCTGAAGTCGGCGATCGCCAACGCCGAGCACAACTTCGCGCTCGATGCCGAGGATCTGATCATCGCCGAGGCGTATGCCGACGAGGGCCCGACGCTCCGCCGTTTCCGTCCCCGTGCCCGAGGTCGGGCGACCCGGATCGACAAGCGAACCAGCCACATCACGATCGTCGTCGGTGACGGTCTCGAAGAAACCCGGGAGGTGAACTGATGGGTCAGAAAATTCATCCATATTCCTTCCGGATCGGGGTCGTCTACGACTGGAAGTCGAAGTGGTACTCAGACAAGGACTACGTGGAACTCGTCAACGAGGATGCCGCGATCCGCGACTGGCTCCGTGAGGAGATGCGTCGTGGAGCGATCTCGCGGATCGACATCGAGCGGACCCGCGATCGGGTCGTCGTCGAGATCCACACCGGTCGTCCCGGTGTCGTCATCGGACGGCGAGGCAGTGAGGCCGAGCGGCTCCGCGGTGTCCTCGAGAAGATGGCGTCGAAGCCGGTCAAGCTCAACATCATCGAAGTCAAGGACGCCGAGACAGACGCACAGCTGCTCGCACAGGGCATCGCCGACCAGCTCGAGAACCGAGTTGCGTTCCGTCGTGCCATGAAGCGGGCGGTCACCACGGCGATGAAGTCGGGCGCGCAGGGCGTTCGGGTCGAGTGCAAGGGCCGTCTCGGTGGCGCCGAAATGGGTCGCCGCGAGTGGTACCGCGAGGGTCGCGTCCCGCTCCATACGCTGCGCGCCGACATCGACTTCGGAACCGCCACCGCTCGGACCACCGTGGGCGCCATCGGCATCAAGGTGTGGGTCTACAAGGGTGACGTCGTCCCTGGAGCCACCGATGCCCAGAAGATCGCCGCCGAGGCCGCACTCGCCAGTGGCGGTCCGGCCTCCCGTGGTCGGGCGGCCCCAGCGAAGGCCGTGGCCGAGCAGGCCGCCGGCGAGTCCAAGGTGCCCCGCCTCATCGAGGCCGGTGGCGGCAAGCGGCTCGTCGAGGCCGGTGGCGGCAAGCGTGAAGGCGGCAAGCGCCTGATCGAGGCGGGCGGCGGACGTCGCCCGAGCGCCGAGGAAGCAGAACTCCAGTACCGCGAGGAGCGCGAGACGCTCGAGAGCGCCGACGAGGTGCTGTCAGAGATCGACGTCGACATCGATGTGCAGGCTGAAGACGCCCCCGAGGGCGTGACGGTCGAACAGGCGCCGGTCGATCCCGATTCGGTGACACCCGACGCCGTCGAGGCTGCGGTGGAGGAAGTCGAGATCGCCGAGGTCGACGTCACAGAGGACCCGACGACGCTCGCCGCCGACGTGATCGCCGACAACGAGCGGATCGCTGAAGAGAACGCCGCGGCAGACGGCGAAGAGGAGTAGTCGTCATGTTGATGCCAAAACGTGTCAAGCATCGCAAAGTGCATCGCGGGCGCCGAAGGGGCCCTGCGAAGGGCGGTACCGAGGTCAACTTCGGTGAGTACGGCATTCAGGCGCTCGAGGAGGCCTGGATCACCAGTCGCCAGATCGAGTCGGCTCGTATCGCCATCACTCGTGCCGTCAAGCGTGGTGGAAAGGTGTGGATCAACATCTTCCCCGACAAGCCGGTCACGCAGAAGCCCGCCGAGACCCGGATGGGGTCCGGCAAGGGCAACCCAGAGTTCTGGGTCGCCGTCGTGAAGCCCGGACGTGTGATGTTCGAGCTCGCCGGCGTCGATGAGGATCTGGCCCGCGAGGCCATGCGCAAAGCCGGTCACAAGCTGCCGGTCAAGACCCGGTTCGTGAAGCGGGAGGAACTGTGAGCGCTGCACATCTGCGCGATCTTGCGCACGACGAGCTCGTCGAGAAGCTGGACGAGGCCAAGGAGGAGCTCTTCAACCTCAGGTTCCAGCTGGCGACGAATCAGCTCGACAACTCCGCCCGGATCAGGGCGGTCAAGAAGGAAATCGCACGGATCAGCACCGTGATCCGTGAACAGGAAATCGAAGCGTGGCATGCACAGCAGGCCGCAGGGAAGGAAGCGTGATGGAGGAGCGAGCAAGACGCAAGCTGCGCGTCGGTGTCGTCATCTCCGATGCGCGTGACAAGACCGTGACGGTCGAAGTGCCGACTTCGTCGAAGCATCCGCGCTACGACAAGATCGTTCGACGCAGCTCGAAGTTCCACGCGCACGACGAGAACAACGACGCCAACGTCGGCGACACCGTTCGGATCATGGAGACCAAGCCGATCAGCAAGCAGAAGCGCTGGCGGGTCGTCGAGATCGTGGAGCGTGCCCGATGATCCAGCAGGAGAGCCGGCTCAAGGTGGCCGACAACTCCGGTGCCCGCGAGGTGCTCTGCATCCGTGTGCTCGGGGGCTCGCGACGCCGGTACGCCGGTGTGGGCGACGTGATCGTCGCCACCGTCAAGGATGCCACTCCCGGTGGCAACGTCAAGAAGGGCGAGGTCGTGAAGGCCGTTGTCGTCCGGACGAAGAAGGCGTCGCGTCGACCCGACGGGACGTACATCCGTTTCGATGACAACGCCTGCGTGATCATCAACGCCGAGAACCTGCAGCCTCGCGGCACCCGCATCTTCGGGCCCGTCGCCCGGGAGCTGCGCGACCGCAAGTTCATGCGGATCGTCTCGCTCGCCCCGGAGGTGCTGTGATGAAGCTCAAGACAGGAGACAGGGTGATGGTCATCACCGGCAAAGACGCCGGTACCGAATCCGTCATCGAGCGCGTGTACCCAGACGAGGGCAAGATCCTGGTCGAAGGGGTCAACACCGCCAAGAAGCATCAGCGGTCGCTCGGTCAGCAGACCCCCGGCGGGATCATCGACCGCGACATGCCGATCGACGCGTCCAACGTGATGATCGTCTGCTCGAAGTGCGGCCCGACTCGCATCGGCCACCGCTTCGACGACCGAGGCAAGCATCGGATCTGTCGCAAGTGCGGAGGTGATCTCAAGTGACTGCGCCGCGTTTGAAGACTCGCTATCACGAACAGGTCAAGGGGCAGCTCCAGTCCGATCTGGGGCTCGCGAACCCCATGCAGGTGCCGCGTCTGGAGAAGATCGTCATCAACATGGGGATCGGCGAGGCCATCACGGATCGCAAGCAGATCGAACAGGCCGTGAACGAACTGTCGACCATCTCCGGTCAGAAGCCGAGAGTCAACATCGCTCGCAAGTCGATCGCTGGTTTCAAGCTCCGTGAGGGGCAGGCGGTCGGTGTGTCGGTGACGTTGCGCGGCGACCGGATGTGGGAGTTCTTCGATCGCCTCCTGGCGATCGCCATCCCGCGTATCCGAGACTTCCGCGGTCTCAATCCCAGGTCGTTCGACGGGCGTGGGAACTACACGTTCGGCGTCAACGAGCAGTTGATCTTCCCGGAGATCGATTACGACGACGTCTCGACCACCCGTGGCATGGACATCACGATCGTGACCACGGCCGAAACCAACGAAGGCGGACGGGCGCTGCTCGATGCGTTCGGGTTCCCGTTCCGCAAGACCGCCGCTCAGGTGTAAGGAGGTTCGACCGTGGCCAAGAAATCAATGATCGCCAAGGCGAAGAGGAAGCCGAAGTTCGAGGTGCGTGGCTACAACCGCTGCAAGCGCTGCGGACGCCCCCGTGGATACCTGCGGGATTTCGGAATGTGTCGTATCTGTGTGCGTGAGCTCGCCAGTCGCGGTGAGCTCCCCGGTGTCAGAAAGGCTTCGTGGTAAATCATGATGACCGATCCAATCGCCGACATGCTGACCCGTGTCCGTAACGCTGCTGCCGTCGGGCACAAGACGGTCGTGCTTCCGTCGTCGAAAATGAAAGAGTCCCTCGCCGAGATCCTCGTTTCCGAGGGATACATCGACCGCTACGAGGTCAAAGATGCCGGAGCCGGCAAACAGCTCACGCTCGTCATGCGTTACGGCGATCGCCGCAGCCCGGCGATCACCGGTGTGACACGAGTGAGCAAACCCGGTCACCGCATCTATCGAGGTGCGTCCGAGATCCCGCGAGTGCAGGGTGGTCTGGGTGTCGCCGTCGTGTCGACATCGCAGGGGCTCCTGCCCGACCGCGAAGCGCGTCGTCGCCGCCTCGGCGGCGAAATCGTGTGTGAGGTCTGGTGACATGAGCAGAATCGGAAAGATGCCCGTAGCGATGCCCTCCGGCGTCTCCATCGACGTCGATGGGCGCAGCGTGAAGGTGAAGGGGCCCAAGGGAGAGCTGCATCGTGACTTCAACGAGCGGGTCTCGATCTCGATCGACGAGGGCGATGCCATCGTCGATCGGGTCGACGACTCCCGCGAGAGCCGAGCGCTCCACGGTCTGAGCCGTGCCCTCCTCGCCAACATGGTCGAGGGGGTCTCGGATGGCTTCAAGAAGGAGCTCGAGATCGTCGGCGTCGGTTATCGCGCCGCCCTCAAGGGTCGGGATCTCGAGATGCAGCTCGGGTTCAGCCACCCGGTGAACTTCGCCGCTCCGGATGGGATCACCTTCGAAGTGCCGGAGGCGACCAAGATCGTCATCTCAGGGATCGACAAGGAACTCGTCGGACAGGTCGCAGCAAACATCCGCAAGATCCGACCCCCCGAGCCCTACAAGGGCAAGGGTGTCCGGTATTCCGGCGAGCACATCCGCCGCAAGGCAGGAAAGGCAGGTAGATGATGGCAGTGTCCAAGCAGGCATCACGCCAGCGTCGCCACCGCCGCGTGCGCAAGCATCTGGCGGGCACCGCGAGCCGCCCGCGGCTGGCGGTGTATCGGTCCAACCGGTACATCTATGCCCAGGTGATCGACGACAACAGTGGGCACACGCTGGCGGCAGCTTCCTCTCAGGAGAAGGATCTCCGGTCGAAAACGCTCTCGTCTGACACCGCAACCGAAGTCGGCAAGCTCGTCGCCGAGCGAGCCAAGGACGCCGGCGTTTCGTCTGTCGTCTTCGACAGAGGCGGATTCAAGTACCACGGTCGCATCAAGGCACTCGCCGATGCGGCCCGCGAAGCAGGGTTGGAGTTCTGATGGCACGCAGAGACGAACAGAGTCAATTCGACGAGCGGGTCATCCAGATCAACCGCGTGGCCAAGGTCGTCAAGGGTGGCCGCCGGTTCTCCTTCACCGCACTCGTGGTGGTCGGAGACGGCGAAGGCAAGGTCGGTATCGGCTACGGCAAGGCCAAAGAAGTCCCGGCCGCCATCCAGAAGGGCATGGAGATCGCCCGCAAGTCGATGGTCCTCATCCCGATGGCCGGCCAGACGATCGTTCACACCCATATCGGCCGTCATGACGCCTCCAAGGTGCTCGTGAAGCCGGCGGCTCCCGGTACCGGTGTCATCGCCGGCGGGGCGGTCCGCCAGATCCTCGAAGCTGCCGGTGTCAAGGACGCCCTCGCCAAGTCGATGGGCTCGGGCACGCATCTCAACGTGGCTCGCGCCACGATGGAGGCGCTCACCGGGCAGCGTCGCCCCGATCAGGTGGCGAAACTGCGCGGCAAGCAGGCCGAGGACATCGTTCCGCCCGGACTCCTGGCCGCCTATCGCGGGACCGAATCGGTCCGGGCCGCATCGAACAACTGAGAGGTCGCGAAATGGCAGACAAACTCATCGTCACGCTGAAGCGGAGTGTCATCGGCGAGAAGCCGAAGACTCGGGCCAACGTCCGTGCCCTCGGGCTGCGCAAACTCCACCACAGCGTCGAGCACAACGACACCCCAGACGTTCGAGGGATGCTCCACAAGGTGCGGCATCTCGTCGAGGTCGAAGAGAAGTAGTACGTCTCACGTCTCACGTCTCACGTCACGCGTGGGTGGGTGGGACGAGACGCGAGAGTCGAGGAAGTTGATATGGCAGACAAAGAGAGAGAGCAGCTGAGGCTCCACCACCTCGCCCCGGCGCCGGGATCGAAGCGATCCAAGGTGCGGGTCGGGCGTGGCGAGTCCGGCAAACGAGGCAAGACCGCCGGTCGCGGCACAAAAGGCCTGAAGGCCCGCAACACCGTTCGGCCCGGATTCGAGGGCGGCCAGATGCCGCTCATTCGTCGCATCCCGAAACTGGGCGGATTCAAGAACCCGAACAAGGAGATCTTCGCGATCGTCAACGTCGGGGTTCTCGAAGAGATCTTCGACCCCGGCGCCACCGTCGGACCGGAGGACCTGCGCAGTCGCGGCCTCATCAAGCACCGCGGCCGGGTGAAGGTGCTCGCAGAGGGCGACCTTTCGAAGTCGCTCACCGTTCGTACCCACGCAATCAGCGGTGGCGCCCGCACCAAGATCGAAGCTGCCGGCGGCACCGTCGAGCTCATCGAGTCCTGAGGTGTGCCGTCACCCCCGAGTCGTGTCAGCGCGGCGCTATCCGGGGGTGACGGTTACCCTTCCACCTGTTCCCGAACCCATCTGAGGCCATGAACGTTCTCTCCATCTATCGCCACATGTTTGCGGTGCCGGATCTCCGTCGGAAGATCCTGTTCACGCTCTTCATCTTCGCCGTCTACCGCCTGGGAGCGGCGATCCCGGTTCCGGGGGTCGACCTCGACCGGGTCAGGCTGGTTCAGGAACAGCAGTCGGCCGGAGGCATCTACGGTCTCCTCAACCTGTTCTCCGGTGGCGCGTTGGAGCAGTTCTCGGTGTTCGCCCTGGGCATCCTCCCTTACATCACGGCGTCGATCATCATGCAGCTCCTGACCGTCGTGATCCCGAAGCTCGCTCAACTCCAGGAAGAAGGCGAGGCGGGTCGTAAGGTCATCACGCAGTGGACCCGCTATCTCACCGTCGTGCTGGCATTGATCCAGTCGACCGGGTTCACCTTCCTCTTCAACACCGGCCAGTTCACCAACGGCATCTCCCTGATCCCCGACTACACCCCGGGCCGGGTGTCGCTGATCGTGCTGACGATGACGGCCGGAACGGCCTTCGTCATGTGGCTCGGCGAGCTGATCACCCAGCGGGGAGTCGGCAACGGCATGTCACTGCTGATCTTCGTGTCCATCATCAGCCAGTTCCCGTTCGTCATCTCCCAGATCTGGGGACAGACGGCCGCCGCCCAACTGTGGGGCCGGTTCATCACGATCATGGTGATCTTCGTGGTGATGATCGTGGCGATCATCTACATGGATCAGGCGCAGCGGCGGATCCCCGTGCAGTTCGCCAAGCGGGTCCGCGGCCGCAGAGTCATGGGCGGACAGTCGACCTACATCCCGATCAAGGTGAACACCGCAGGCGTCATCCCGGTGATCTTCGCCACGTCGATCCTCCTGTTCCCGGCACTCGTCGTCACTGCCATCCCGTCCGACGGTCGGTTCATCCAGCAGGTGCGAACCTGGGTCGACACCAACCTCGGTGCCGGAGGAGGCGCCACGTCGATCTGGTACGTCATAGCTCTGTTCTTCCTGATCATCTTCTTCACGTACTTCTACACGGCGATCCAGTTCGATCCGGTCCGCCAGGCCGAGATGATTCAGCGTCAGGGCGGATTCATCCCGGGTATCCGACCGGGGCGACAGACCCAGCAGTACCTGCAGAACACGCTGAGTCGGATCACGCTGCCGGGTTCTCTCTTCCTGGCGATCATCTCGGTGCTGCCGGCGATCGCCGGTCTGGTCTGGGGTATCGCCATCAGCTTCTCGGGTGTCTCGATCCTCATCGTGGTCGGTGTCGCCCTGGAGACGATGAAGCAGATCGAATCCCAGCTCACGATGCGCAACTACGAAGGAATCCTGACATGAGCTCGCTGGCGCTCGCTCACGTCGTCTCACGTCTCACGTCTCACGTCTCACGTGGTTCGTGTGACGTGCGACGTGTGGCGTGCGGCGAAAGGAGCACGTAGTGCGACTGTTGTTCGTTGGGCCTCCGGGTGCGGGGAAGGGAACGCAGGCGCAGCGGGTCGCCGAGGCACTCGACATCGCCCACGTCTCGACCGGTGACATGTTCCGGGCGCTCGATCCAGAGACCGATCTCGGAAAGCGCGTGAAGGCGATCATGGAGTCAGGCGGATACGTGTCCGATGACATCGTGATCGAGATGCTGCAGGGTCGGATCTCCCAGTCGGATGCCGAGAACGGCTACATCCTCGATGGTTTCCCTCGGACCACGGCGCAGGCCGAGGCGCTCGACGACTTCCTCGGCGAAGACGGACTCGACAGAGTGGTGCTGTTCGAGGTCGATGAGGACCAGGTCGTGCAGCGCATGCTCGATCGGGGCAGGGCCGACGACACCGAAGAGACGATCCGCACCCGACTCGAGGTGTACCGCGAGCAGACCGAGCCGTTGATCGAGCTCTACGATTCTCGCGGAATCGTCACCCACATCGACGCATCCGGCTCCATCGAAGACATCACCGCGCGCGTTCTCGCTTCTCTCGAGTCGGAGTGACTGCCGGTCCGGTTGAAGATGACAGATGACAGACGACAGATGACAGAAGCCCCTTCGGTCGGAGTTCTGTTGATCGAACGGCGTCGGCGGAGCCGACTCCTCGGAACTGTCATCTTTGATCCGTCATCTGTCATCTCCAGCGAGACGGAGTCCCGCTCATGATCACCATCAAGTCGGAATCGGAATTCGAGAAGATGGTGGTCGCCGGCCGGGTCGTTGCGGAGGTCCATGCGGAGATACGCAACGCCGCCGAGGTCGGAGTGACACTGAAAGCGCTCGACGAGATCGCCGAGAAGATCATTCGTGATCGCGGTTGCGAGCCTTCGTTCCTCCACTACCAGGGGACATATCCGGCGTCGATCTGCGCCTCCCCGAACGATGTCATCGTGCACGGAATCCCCACCGATTACGCGCTGAGGGATGGCGACATCATCGCCATCGACGTCGGTGCCATCTATGAGGGGCTGCACGGGGACGCAGCATTCACCATGGGGATCGGCGACATCTCCCCGCAGGCTCAGCGGCTCATCGACGTCACCGAGGAAGGCATGTGGGCCGGGATCTCGGTGGTGAAGCACGGCGCCAGGGTCGGCGACATCGGAGCAGCCGTGGAGGCGGTGGGACGGCGAGAGGACTACGGCGTCGTGCGCGAGTACGTGGGCCACGGGATCGGACGAGCGATGCACGAGGAGCCCCAGATCCCGAACTATGGGACGCCTGGCAAGGGGATGAAGCTTCGGAAAGGCATGGCGATCTGCATCGAGCCGATGTTCAACCTCGGTACCGCATCGTCCACGGTCGACGACGACAACTGGACGGTCCGCACCGCCGATGGCCAGCTCTCGGCGCACTGGGAACACACGGTCGCCATCACCCGCAAGAGCGGTGTGATCGTGACGACCCTCCCCGAAGGCGTCGAGCCACCGGTGCCGATGGGCTGAGCCCCTCCCGTTCCACGTTTCAGGTTCCACGTTCCACGTTCGCACCGCAGTTTTGCCCTGTGGAGCGCCGCCCAGTGTGAGGCGCGCCAACGTGCCACGTGGAACGCAAGACGTGAAACGCTCATGGCGGATTCTGTCACTCACCGCTTAATGCCGAGCGTGCGGAGACGACAGGGGTCCCGAGGCCACGGAACGGCCGAATCGAGACCGAGAGGCATCACGGACGATGCGCAAGACATTCGCTTTTCTGCTCCTTGTCGGGATGGCCGTTGGCGTTGCCGGCTCCCAGAGCGCCGACGCCGGAACCTGCCCACCGGGATACGAGGAGGTGACGGTCGGGGACACGACGCAGTGCGCCCACGCCGACGGAGTGCCGTTCGGGAGCACTCGCCCGACTTCGTTCTACTCGATCGATGCCGAGGCCCGAGCGTTGGAATGCTTCGGTTCGGGGTTCGACGGAAACCGGCTCCAGGCCGTGTTCGTCACCGAGGGCGCGGCGACCCTCACATCTGCAGACAGGTCTGCAATCACCCAGGGCATGGTCAACGTGCAGTCCGTATACCGAACATCGTCCCGCGCCGTGGCCGACGTCGATCTCGTGCCCCGTTGGGTGCATTCACCCGAGTGTGAGCCTTCGATCGAGGTCGTGCATGTCACGCCAGGGAGCCTCGCCGACTTCGCCGCCACCATTCAGGCGGTCTCCGATCGAGGTCACGATCGACCGGACCGCAAGTACATCATGTGGACGGACGCGACCATCTACTGCGGCATCGCCGCGGTGAGCATCGACGACTCGAAGGTCGAGAACCGGAACGACGGTCACCATCCCGGCTACGCCCGCATCGACCGCGGATGCTGGGGCTATCAGGGGTCAGTGGTCGCCCACGAGGTGACACACACACTCGGCGCGGTCCAACCCACGGCCCCGAACGCGACGCCGTACGGACACTGCACCGACGAGTACGACCTCATGTGCTACGTCGACGGCCCGGGGATCAGCACATCGAGTGTCTGCAACAACCGTCAGGGCGAGCTGCTGCTCGACTGCAACAACGACGACTACTTCCACCCCGATCCCCCTCCTGGAAGCTGGCTGTACTCGCACTGGAACGTCGCCGATTCCTCGTTCGTGGAACGGATCCCGAGTGTCGATGTTGGCACTGGAGAGGTCGCCATCCGCTTCGCCGATATCGATGGCGAGGGTCCCCACGCTCGAGCGATCGGCTGGCTCGCCGACCGTGGGGTGACCCGCGGCTGTGACACCGGGCGCTTCTGTCCGGACCAGGCGGTCACCCGAGGACAGATGGCGGCGTTCCTCCATCGCTTCGCGCCGGACGTGCCGGTCGCGGCGGATCCGGCCGGATTCGTCGACGTGAGCGCCGCCGGACCGTTCGCCGAGGACATCGCGTGGCTCGTTCGAACCGGGTTGACCCGGGGGTGCGACGCGTCGAGATTCTGCCCCGATCAGCCGATCTCCCGTGGCCAGATGGCAGCCTTCCTGTATCGGGTCTTCGCCGCCGGTGCGGTCACCGGAGAGGCCGGCTTCACGGATGTCCCGCCCGGTTCCCAATTCAGTGCCGAGATCGCCTGGCTGGCCGAGACGGGGATCAGCAACGGTTGCGGGAACGCCTCCTTCTGTCCGGATGCACCCGTGACGAGGGGCCAGATGGCCTCGTTCCTGTACAGAGCAGGGGAGATCTACTTCGACGAGTGATTCCAACGATGTGGGCTCGGCCGAGCACCCCCGATGCCGGTCGAGCCCCAAGTCGAGAAGTCCCGAGCAGCTGCGCCAACGGCTCGGGACTTCTCCGCGCCCGGCCGGGGTCTGACTCGCCTAGCGGCTCGTCTCGACCGGCGTCGGTTGTCAGTCCTCAGTCCTTCTCTGCCAGTTTGCGGAAGCCATCGTCGACTCTACGGCCGTCCTTGTTGAGGAGGTCGGAGGCCCGGCCGACCACATCCCGCCCGAACCGCGCGCGAGCACGGTCGATCTGCTCGTCGATCGCGGCCTGGTGGTCGGCTGCCGCCGACCCGGCGTGCGCAACGTCGCCCTGATCGAGCGCCAGTTCCATCTGCACGGCTCCTTCGTCTGCCAGCTTCGACATGCTGATGCCGACCAGGGTGAGCGGCCCGCCGTGATCACCCCTGGCGTCGTCGAGGAGCGACATCGCCGCTCGATGGATCGCCGCCGTCGTGTTGAGCGGCGCGTCGAAGGTCGTGGCGCGGGTCGCAGATGTCATGTCGTCGAATCGGACCCGAAGCGTGAACGTCTTGCCCACCTTGTGCTTCTTGCGCATGCGGCTGCCGACTCGATCCGCGAGGTGCAGCAGGACCCCACTCAGCTCCTCGGTGTCCGTCAGGCCTCTCCCGAGAGCCGACTGGGCCCCGATCGACTTGGCCCGCCGAGTCGTCTGCACGGGGCGTGGATCGCGGTTCCATGCGAGGGCGTGGAGGTGATGGCCTGCACCGGGCCCGAGCCATCTGCCGAGGGCTTCGACCGGCGTGGCCGCGAGCTCTCCGACGGTCTTGACCCCACGTTCGTGGAGCTTGCGTTCGGTCACAGGGCCGATTCCCCAGATCACGCGGATCGGCAGTGAATGGAGCCAGTCGATCTCGTCGTCGGGGTTGACGACGAGCAGGCCGTCGGGTTTGGAGGCCGCGGATGCGACCTTTGCGAGGAACTTCGACGACGCCACCCCCACCGAAATCGGTAGGCCTGTCTCGTTGCGGACTCGCCGTCGGATCTCTCGTGCGATCTCGGCGGGCTCGCCGAGCAGATGCGTCGACCCGGACACGTCGAGGAAGGCCTCGTCGATCGAGATCTGTTCCAACAGCGGCGTGAAGTCGCGGAGGATGTCCATCACGCGGTCCGAGTATTCCGAATACTCGGAGAAGGATCCAGAGACCACGACCGCCTCGGGGCATCGCTCCAGGGCGCGTCTGACGTTCATCGGAGCGGAGATGCCGAACGCTCTCGCCTCGTAGCTGGCGGCGACGACCACCCCACCTCCCACCAGGATCGGGCGACCGGCGAGCGACGGATCGAGGATCTGTTCCACCGAGGCGTAGAACGCATCGAGGTCACAGTGCAGGATCGGCGTCCCGGACATGGAGCGGAGTCGACCCGAACAGGCGTTCGATGACGCCCGCATTCCGGTGGCCGCAGCGATGGAGCGGGGTTGCGCCCGAAGGCCAACCCCCGGCAACAGACATCGCTCGGCCGGCGCGACCCAGGTCGAGTGCAGGGCTTTCACGATCGGTGTGGTCATGACCGAGATCGGGCTCGGGTTCCCGGCCCATGACCCCTGGCCAAGAAGGAACTAGTCCATTGAGCGACCTTCAATACCCCAACAGATTCCATGGCCGATGCCGATGAGAAGCGTATGCAGGGCGTGCAGTTCTTCCCGATCTTTGGGCTTCAGTGCGCGCTCGATCTGCCGACGGGGACGTGAGATGACAGACGTAGCGGTCCAAGTTCGTACACAACACAATCCGCTCCGTGCGGGCTGGATGTTCACCGCCATCCTGGCTGTGCTCACACCTGCGATCTGGCTTGCAGTGCCTGCCGCAGAGATCCGAGTCGGCTTCGACCTTCCGTGGTGGTTCGTTGCGTTGATCTGGTTCGCCGCCGAGTCGCTCGTGATCCATCTCGAGTACCGGAAAGACGCCCATTCCTTCTCGATGGGGGAGATCGCCCTGGTGGTCGCACTCTTCTCGGCGTCCCCCGCTTCGACGTTGGCGGGCGTCATCGTCGGTTCCGCCGCAGCCCTCGTCTTCAGTCGTCGACAGACGCTCCTCAAGATGTCCTTCAACATCGCTCAATATGCGTTGAACACGGGCGTTGCCGTCTTCGTCTTCCGCAGCATGCTCTCCGATCTCGATCCACTGCAGCCACGAGCCGTGGTGGCCACCCTGGCCGCCGTCTCCACAGCACTGATCGTCTCGGAGTTGTCGATCGTGGCGGTCATTCTGCTGACCGGAGGGCAGATGAAGCCGAGGGATGTGCTCGAGACGATGAGTCTCGGACTGTTCGGCACCGTACTGTCTGGAACCCTGGGCCTGCTCGTCGTCGTCCTCGCGGTCGCTGCGCCATGGGCCGTCTGGATCGGCGCCGTACCCCCGGCGATCATGTACATCGCCTATCGGAGTCACGCAGAACAGCGCAACCAGACCGAGCGTCTCCAGTCCATGCACCAAGTCACCGAATCGATTCACACCGCACCGGTCGTGGATGAGGCGATGGCCGCAGCGGCGTCGAGTGCCCGCCGGCTCGTCGAGGCGACGTGGGTCGAGATCGTCGTCGTCACCGGTGGATTCCGTGCCCTGCGGACGTACGACGACGACTCGGAGACGATGTCGATGGTGCCCACCGTCATCCGCCCCGAGCTCGTGAGATGGTGGCCTCGGGTGTTCGGCGAAGCAAGCACCTTCATGGATCGCGAGGGGAGTTCTGCCGTCACGGCAGCGCCGCCGATCCACAAAGATGTGATCGTCGTCCCGATCATCGGAGCCGAGACGATCCACGGTTACCTCCTCGCGGCCGATCGATTGGGCGATGTGAGCTCCTTCGACCGCGGAGACGCTCGACTGCTCGAGAGCGTCGCCAAGCAGGTCAGCGTCGCACTCGACAATGGGATGCTCGAGACCTCGCTCGCGGCCGTGACCGAGCTCAAGGAACGACTCGAGGAGTTGGTGGAATCGAAGGACCGCTTCATCGCCTCGATCAGTCACGAACTGCGCACACCTTTGACCGCAGTCGTCGGTCTCTCTCAGGAACTCGATCGCAACATGCACATGTTCTCGGCGGAGGACGTCGCCGAGTTCATCCACATGATCTCCGATCAAGCGACCGAGCTCTCTCACATCATCGAGGATCTGCTCGTGGCTGCACGCGCCGACATCGGAACGCTGGCCGTCCGACCCGAGCGTCTCGACGTCATGGCAACGGTCGAGGCACTCGTCTCTCCTTCGCTCGCTTTCGCCGGGACCAACCCGCTGCCGATCATTGGTGACGGCCCCAATGCGTTCGCCGACGGCGTGCGCTTCCGCCAGGTGCTTCGCAACCTGCTGACGAATGCCCGGCGCTACGGCGGCGAGAACGTCTACGTCGAGGTCGGCACCCGCCGGAGCTTCGTGACGGTGACGGTTGTGGACGATGGTGACGGTGTACCCGACGATCGGATCGAAGCCATCTTCGAGCCGTATGAGCGGGCGCACTCAGAGCCGACGCAGCCGGGCTCGGTCGGCTTGGGACTGTCCGTTGCGCGGCAGCTGACCCGGATGATGGGCGGCGACCTCTCCTACTCCCGGGTCGATGGCACCACCAGGTTCGAGATGTCGGTGCCCTGCTACGTCGAGACTTCGCAGCCGATCGTCACCTCGAGACGCTGATTCTCCAGCGGCCCCCGGGCCCGGCGCGGGCCCCGAATGCGGTACAGCCGGCGGACTCCAATGTCGGTTTTGCGTTCCTGGCCATCCGTGGCGTATCATCACGGTCCGGTTTCCGGTCGTTCGCGCCTGTGACCAGGCGGATGCCTTCGTGCAACACGTCGATCATCGTTGCGAACGTGGTCCATCGACCCCACATCTCTTCTCGTCGCCATCGTGCCCGGGTCGAGGTTCGGGCGAGCCTACCGCCGGGCCACCACTGGAGGCCGAGAATGACACGTAGTCGACATGGCGGCGGTCCTCTGGACCGACAAGGAGAAACACATGAAGGTTCGTCCTTCCACGAAGAAGATGTGCGAGAAGTGTCGCATCATCCGCCGGCGAGGCCGGGTCTGGGTGATCTGCGAGAACCCTCGCCACAAGCAAAGGCAGGGCTGACATGGCTCGTATCGCTGGAGTAGACCTCCCACGCGACAAGCGGGTCGAGATCGGCCTCACCTACATCTACGGCATCGGATTGACCCGAGCGCAGCACATCTGCGATGCGCTCGGAATGGATCGCGACACCAAGGTCCGTGACCTCACCGACGACGAGGCCGCCAAGATCAGGCGGTACATCGACAACAGCTACACCGTCGAAGGCGATTTGCGTCGCGAGGTGCAGCAGAACATCCGTCGCAAGATCGAGATCGGCTCCTATCAGGGCATCCGACACCGACGCGGTCTCCCCGTGCGCGGTCAGCGCACGCACACGAACGCCAGGTCGCGCAAAGGCAAGCGCACGGCGATCGCAGGGAAGAAGAAGGTCGGGAAGTAGGGATAGCCAATGGCCCAAGCAAAACCAGCACAGGGAGCCAAGCGCGTCCGGCGCCGCGAGCGGAAGAACATCGCTCACGGCCAGGCGCACATCAAGGCCTCGTTCAACAACACGATCATCAACATCACCGACCAGGCCGGGAACACCGTCGTGTGGACCTCGGGTGGCTCGGTGGGATTCAAGGGATCACGCAAGTCCACGCCGTACGCCGCCCAGGTTGCAGCCGAAGAGGCAGCCCGGCGCGCCGGCGAGCACGGTATCCGCAAGCTCGACGTCATCGTGTCGGGTACCGGGTCGGGTCGTGACACCGCAGTTCGCACGCTCCAGAACATGGGGATGGAAGTCACCGGGGTGAAGGACATCACTCCGACCGCCCACAACGGCGTGCGTCTCAAGAAGCGTCGGAGGGGCTGACCATGGCTCGTTACACAGGACCTCGTCACAAGGCGTGCCGGCGTGCCCGCACCCCGTTGTGCCAGTCGAAGAAGTGCCCGGTCGACACCCGGCCCTATCCACCCGGAGAGCACGGCCGCGGTCGCATCCGCGAGTCGGACTATCTGATCCAGCTGCGTGAGAAGCAGAAGCTTCGCACGATGTACGGCGTGCTCGAGAAGCAGTTCCGCCGCTACTACGAGCTGTCCGACCGTCAGCCCGGCATCACCGGTGACAATCTGCTCCGGCTCCTCGAGTCCCGCCTCGACAACGTGGTGTGGCGCTCGGGGCTCGCTGCCACGAGGCCGCAGGCACGCCAGCTCGTCAACCACGGCCACTTCCAGGTCAACGGCAAGAAGGTCGACATCCCGTCGTATCGGGTGCGAGCCGACGACGTCGTGACCGTCAAGGAGAAGTCGAAGGATCTCGTTGCGATCCAGCATTCGATCGAGTCGCTGTCCCACCCGATCCCGGATTGGCTCAGCGTCGATCACGATGCGCGCAAGGTCGAGATCCGGGACCTTCCACGACGTGACCAGATCGACACCGCCATCAACGAGCAGTTGATCGTCGAGCTCTACTCCAAGTAGCCCGATTTCGAAGAGGAGCACCACATCGTGTTGATCGTTCAACGTCCACAAATCGAAGAGCAGCAGCTGTCGGACAACCGCTCGAAGTTCATCGTCGAACCACTCGAGCCGGGCTTCGGCTACACGCTGGGCAACACCCTCCGCCGCACCCTGCTGTCGCGGATTCCCGGCGCTGCCGTCACCTCGATCCAGATCGAGGGAATCCAGCATGAGTTCACCACCATCCCCGGCGTCGTCGAGGACGTGGTGGACATCATCTTGAATGTCAAGCAGATCGTCATCCGGATGGATGGCGTCGACACCCAGACCCTGTACCTGTCCGCCAAGGGCGCGGGCGAGGTCACCGCGGGAGACATCAAGGTCCCGGCCGGGGTCGAGATCGTCAACCCCGACCAGCTGATCGCCACCCTGTCGGCCAGCGGCCGGCTCGAGATGGAGCTGACCGTTGGTCCGGGCGTGGGGTACCGAACCGCCGCCGCGGCACTGACGACCGGCGCCATCGGCGTCATCCCCGTCGATGCGATCTACTCGCCCGTGCGCAAGGTCGCCTATCAGGTGGAGAACACTCAGGTCGGTGACATCACCAACTTCGACCGCCTCGTGCTCGACGTGGAGACCAACGGAGCGCTCACTCCGAGCGAAGCCGTTTCGTCTTCGGGCAAGACGCTCGCAGAGCTGATGACCCTCTTCGCCGACATGGGCGAGGGTGTCGGGCTCGAGCTCGGTGAGGTCCAGACGGAGAGTTCCAGCTCGCCGGATCTCGACCTCCCGATCGAGGCCCTGGACCTGTCCGAGCGTCCTCGTAACTGTCTGCGTCGCGCTCAGGTGAAGACGGTCGGTGAGCTGGTTCAGCGCACCGCAGACGACCTCCTGAACATCACGAACTTCGGACAGAAGAGCCTCGAAGAGGTGACTGCGAAGCTCGACGAACTCGGCCTCTCGCTGGCCGACGGGGGGAACTGATGCCCCGTCCACGCAAGGGCGCTCGTCTCGGGAACTCCCCTCAGCACGAGCGCAAGATCCTCGCCAACCTGGCCACGTCGCTGATCGCCGAAGGCAAGGTGGAGACCACCCTGGCCAAGGCGAAGGCGGTTCGTCCGCTCGCCGAGAAGATCATCACGAAGGCCGGCAAGGGCGACTTGCACTCGCGGCGAGTCATCTTGCGAACGATCACCGACAACGAGGTCGTCACCAAGCTGTTCGACGAGGTGGCGCCCGAGTACGTCGACCGTCCCGGTGGCTACACCCGGATCACCAAGCTGGGGCCACGCCGCGGCGACGGCGCCGAAATGGCAGTCATCGAACTGGTCTGACAACCGTCCCACGTCTCACGTCTCACGTCCCACGTCAGGTTCATGACGTGGGACGTGGCGCGTGTGGAGCAGGGGCTCGCCGGCGCTAGCGTTTCCGGCGTGAACGGCAACGGAACCCCATACCTCGACTTCGCTCGCGATGAGTGGGCGAGGTTGCGCGCCGCCACTCCGATGACGCTCACCGAAGAGGACGTCGATCGGATCAAGGGCATCAACGTCGAGTTGTCGGTACCGGAGGTCGAGGCGGTCTATCTGCCGCTGTCCCGGCTCCTCAACCTCTACGTCCGAGCGTCGCAGCAGCTGTTCACCGTCACCGACACGTTCCTCGGCAAGCCGTCGGAACGTGTCCCGTACGTGATCGGGATCGCCGGTTCGGTCGCGGTCGGGAAGTCGACGATCGCCAGAATCCTCCAGGAACTGTTGAAGACCTGGCCCGACCACCCGCGAGTCGACCTGGTCACGACCGATGGGTTCCTCTACCCGAACTCCGTGCTCGAAGAGCGGGGGATCATGGATCGCAAAGGTTTCCCCGAATCGTTCGACCGTCGAGCATTGCTGCGATTCGTCGAGTCGCTCAAGAGTGGAGACTCGCCACTGGAAGCCCCGATCTACTCGCATCAGGCCTACGACGTCGTACCGGACCGAAGAAGGGTGATCGATCAGCCCGACATCGTGATCCTCGAGGGCCTCAACGTCCTCCAGGGAGGCGGACCCGGCTCCTTCGTGTCCGATTACTTCGACTTCTCGATCTACGTCGACGCCGACCCCGCCGACATCGAGACCTGGTACATCGACCGATTTCTGACGTTGAGAGACACGGCCTTCCGCCAACCCGACGCCTACTTCCATCGCTACGCCGATCTCTCCGACGCCGACGCCACTGCAGAGGCGCATCGCATCTGGAAGGAGATCAACGAGGTGAATCTCCATGAGAACATCCTCCACACCCGAGACCGGGCGACGTTGATCCTGGAGAAGGGCTTCGATCACGGAGTGGAGCGGGTTCGCCTGCGCCGCCGATGACCCCACGGCACTTGGGACTGCAGCGGTTGCTCGAGGCGTACCGACCCTCGACCTCCGCCGAAGCCGAGCATCTCGCCTCGATCCTCGAGCTGTTGTCGACCAAGCCGACGGCGTTCGATCGCACCGAATACCGACCGGGCCACATCACCGCGTCGGCCTTCGTGGTGCATCCCTCGGAGCCGGCCGCAGCGATGATGAGGCACCGCAAACTCGGGCGTTGGCTCCAACCGGGCGGCCATGTCGAGCCCGATGACGTCGACATCGAGTCGGCGGCTCGTCGCGAGGTGGAGGAGGAGGTCGGAGTCTCACGGCTCGTGAGCTTCGGCGTGACCGATGTCGACGTCCACGTGTTCCCCGAGCGAGCCGACCAGCCCGAACACCTCCATCTCGACGTTCGGATCGGGTTCGTCGCCGGTTCCGACGAGCTCGTCGACAGCGGCGAATCGAACGGGGTCAGGTGGGCGAGCTTCAGCGAGATGCAGCAGATGGAGGAGTCCCTCGCCCGGCCGGCGCGGAGGCTGGAGGCCATGGACGCGGCTGGTACCCTCCGGCCTCACTGATGGGACCGATCTTTCAACGTGCACTCAGAGCCGCCCGATTCGACAAGAGCGTATTCGATGAGGTCCGTTGGGATGGGAACGCCACCGCCGACGCAGTCGTGCTGGTGGCGATCGTCTCGTTGACGGTGCTCCTCGGCCTGTTCGTCGGACAGGGGTTTCGAGCGGCGTCGTTCGTGACCGCAGCGCTCAACGTGGTGATCTCGAACGTGGCGGGGTGGCTGTTCCTCGCAGTCGCGACCTGGTTCGCCACATCGAGGCTGTTCAAGCCGCAGGGCGACTACTGGCGCCGCTTCGAACAGACCCAGGCCATCATGCGCGTGCACGGCATCGCCTATCTTCCGATGATCCTCGGTGCGGCGCTGGAGTTCTCGCCGATCGCGGCGGCCGTCGGCTCGATCTGGTACTTTGCAGCGGCAGGCGTCGGCACCGCACAGGTCATGGAGCTGAAACTGCGAGAAGGGTTCATCGGCGTGATCCTCGGGGCTGCCATCCTCTTCATCCTCCAGTCGGTGCTGCGCTTCCCCTTCGGCTTCTTCTCCGCGTTCGGCTGATGCCGACCTACCGGGTCGACCTGTCCTACGACGGGACCGGCTTCCACGGGTACGCCAAGAATCGCGACGTCAGAACCGTCCAATCCGAGGTCGAGCGTTCACTCGCCACCGTGTTCGGACATTCGGTGGACACCGTGGTTGCCGGCCGGACCGATGCCGGCGTGCACGCCCGTCATCAGGTGATCAGCTTCTCGTCCGAGATCTCGATGGACACGAACCGGATCCATCGTTCGCTCACTGCCATGCTCGGGCCCGAGATCGTCGCGCTCGACGCCATGGTGGTCGCCGACGACTTCAGTGCACGGTTCTCGGCGACGATGCGTGCCTATCGATATCGGGTGCTCACCAGCCCGAAACCTGACCCGCTCCGACGCTTCACCACATGGCACCAGCCGGTCGATCTCGATCTCGGTGCGATGAATCGGTCCGCAGCGCATCTGCTCGGCGAGCACGATTTCGCCTCTTTCTGCCGTCAGGCACCGAACCGGACGTCGGTGAGAACCGTGCTCAGCGCGTCGTGGGAACGGCTCGACGACGTGTGCGAGTTGCGGGTGTCGGCCCGAGCCTTCTGTCAACAGATGGTCCGCTCGATCACCGGCCTCGGTGTGGCGGTCGGAAGGGGACGAATCGATCCCGATGCCGTCCCTGGGATCATCGAGGCCCGTGATCGACATGCCTGCCCCCAGATCGCCCCTCCGCTCGGCCTGGTGCTCTGGGAGGTCGCGTTCGATTGAGGGGTCAGTCGTCGATCGACGAGTCGTCCTCGCCCGGGCTGTCATCACTGTCGTCGTGATCGCCGCCGTCCGGTTCCGAAGGATCGTCGTCGTCGTCGGATTCGCTCGACGGTCGCACCGCATCGTCGTCGCGATCGTTGCTCGTGTCGTCGTCGGTGACCGTCGTGTCGTGTTCGGCCTTCGACGGTTCGTCGTCATCGAGTCGGTCGACGATCTCGCTGTCGACCGAGCCATCGTCGCGCACCTTCACCTCGACCTCGAGGTCGTCGCTCCGCATCGTTGCTCCGTCATCGTCGAGTTCGGTGACGGTCCAACCGGCGGGCGGCGAGATGTCGGTCAGCTCGCCGTCGGCGATCGTGAGCGTCGCCCGACTCCCGTCGGGAAGTGTGAGCGTGACCGTCGTAGGCGATGCCGCTTGCTCGGAGGGTTCGTCGTCGTCCTGGGCGATCGGTGGGCTCTGGCGGTCGTAGTCATCGGAGGATGCGGCGAGCCGTTCCCACAGTGGGTGGCCTTCTCCGAGTTCGGTGAGGGCCTCGCGGGCATCGTCGTACAACTCGGGGTCGAATCGGCCGGAAGCTTCGAGTCTTTCGATCTCCTCGATGCGATGGCGTGCGATCACGTCGGAATCGAACAGCACGATGACTCGCTCGGAGAGTTGCTTGACGGGGTAGAGCGCATCGCCGGGGATCGAACCCTCCGAGGCGGCGGCGAGGCCTGCGGGGGCGATGACGGCGGCGGCGACGACCGAGGCAACGATGCGACGGCGGCGGCTCGCTCTGGACAGGGGGACCACGGTGTCGTCGGAGGTATCGGCTCCGGTCGTGAGGGCAGCGGAGATTGCCTCGAGGTGCTGAGCCTGGGCGGTGTCCGACATCTCGATGGCGTCGGATGCCGCCCGCATGCGTTGTGTGAGTTGTTCGTCGTTCATGGTTCTCTCTCGGGTGAAGACGCCGGATCCGTTTCGGATTCGACGGGGTCGAGGAGCTTTTTCAGGCGGGCCTCGGCTCGGGCCGCCATTGCGTAGACGGCTGTGCGGTTCGAGTCGATGATCGCTGCGATCTCTGCTCCGTCGTACCCCTCGACGTGCTTGAGGTGGAGCACCTGTTGTTGTTCTGGAGTCAGCGCCGACAGCGCCTGTTCGAGCTCCGGGTCGACCAGGAACACCACATCCTCGGTTCCCGGATCCGGCAGTTCGTCACTCGGCAGCTCGGGGCGTCGGGACCGTCTCCGGATCTCGTCGAGACAGGTGAAGCGGACGCTCTTGAACATCCAGGCCTCGAGCGACCGATCCTCCTCGAGTTGTGGCTGCGCTCTCACCAATTCCAGGAACGCATGCTGGACGGCGTCCTCCGCCGAACCCCGATCTCTCAGCATGCGGTACGCGAAGCGAAAGAGGCGTTCCGCCAAGAGCTCGTAGAGCTCGGTGAACGCCATGGCCTCGCCCGAGCCGATCCTCGATACGAGTGTGTGGTCTGCGATGCGTGAGCCGATCGGTGATTCCTCGTGTGCGGGTGTCTGGGGTGCGGAGGAGAGCCGCACCCCAGACAGTCTTCCAGATTCAGTCGTCCGAACGGTCATCCTCGGAGGTGTCGTCCTTGGAGCGGTCGTTCGACTCGTCATCCGAGTTCTCGTCATCATCCGACTCGGCATCGTCGTCCGACGAGTCGTCGTCGTCAGTCGTCGTGGTCGTCGTAGGTGCAGTGGTCTCAGTCGTCTCCTGCTCGGCGATCGTCGCGTCGGTCATGTCATCGGACGAGTCGTCGTCATCGGATGCGTCGTCGTCGGAGTCCGAGTCATCGAGGATCGAGCTTTCGGTCGTTTCGTCTTCTGACTCGTCGTCACCGGATTCGTTGTCGTCGGAGGCATCGTCCTCACTCGACGAGTCGTCATCGGTGAGCTTGAACTCCACCGAGCCGTCCTCGAGGTCGACTTCGATCTCGAAGGTGCGCTCTCCATCGGAGATGTACACCTCGACCTCGTCGTCGTCGTTGTCGATGTCGATGACAGCAAAGCCCGTTGCGGCATCGAGATCGACATCCACGACATCTTCGCCGTCGATCGTGATGTCCACGACCCCGACTCCTGGCAGCGTTGCGCTGACGGTGGTGGTCTCTGCGAACGAGACGCCGTCGACTTCGATCTTGCCGTCGTCACCGGTCTTGATCTCTACCGTCACCTCGCCGTCCGTGATCTCGAAGGTGTCGCCATCCGACGAGTCGTCCTCGGACATGCTGAACGGCTCGGGGAACTCGACGTCGGTCAGCGTCTTGCCGTCGTCGGCGATCGTGAAGCTGATCACGACGCCCTCTGCGACGGTGATCGAGTAGTCGCCGTCCTCCAGTGGTTCGCTGGCCGACGCCGTCGCCGTGAGCGCGAGTGCGGTGAGCATGGCGAGCGTGGTGGCGATCGCAAGGCGTGTTTTCATGAGTGACTCCTTGGGTGGTTCGAGAGCAAAGACGCCACCCGCCTTCCAGATTCGACGGGGTCTTCGGAATACTTGAGGAAGAGACGCGATCTGGCGCGGGGCTGCGCTGCCGGCGGGATTCAAAGGCGCGGGTTCGCGTTCGCTGGGGGTGCATTCGTTCTGGGGACAGCGACCACCCCAAGCTGCTGTTGGTGGGGTTGGAACCGAGGAGTTCTCACTGTCCCAAGAACGATCGAATGGTCAGGTTGCGGCTTGCGACGAGTGCTGCCGTCGCCCACCCACGTACTCGACCGTCGTTCTTGTCAGTCGGGAGCCCGCCCGATTCGTGGTGGTTCCAAGATCGCGTTCGATCTCTCCTCCCGACAAGAGCTCCTTTCGGGATCGATCAACCGACAACTGTGAACCGATGACTGACAACCGAGAACGGGCGAGGCGAGCGCAGCGAGGCAGTCCGGAATTGGCGACTCGGAGCGGTATGGCGTAGCATGACAGGCGCTCCCGGCCGGGAGCTTTCCCACGCCACCCCGGTCACCAGCCAACGAAGTACGGCCCTGCGCCGCTGAGGACTTTCATGACCAACAACAAGACGTATTCGCCGAAGCCGGCGGACACCACCGCAGCCTGGTGGGTCGTCGACGCTTCCGATCTGCCGCTCGGCCGACTCGCATCCGAGATCGCCCAGATCATCCGCGGCAAGCACAAGCCCACGTTCGCCCCGCACGTCAACGCCGGTGACTTCGTCATCGTCGTCAATGCCGAGAAGGTGGCGGTGACGTCGGGCAAGAGCGCCGAGAAGATCTACTACCGCCACTCGGGATTCCCCGGCGGCATCAAGGAAGAGTCCTTCGAGGACCTCATCAAGCGGCGGCCCGAGGCCGTCATGGAGCGTGCCGTCAAGGGCATGCTGCCCAAGAACCGTTTGGGACGTGCGATGGGCAAGAAGCTGAAGGTCTACGCCGGACCGGATCATCCCCATGCCGCGCAGCAGCCCCAGCCGCTCGAGTTCGATATCAGAAAGGTGGAGGCCCGATGACCAAGCCACTGGTTCAGACCGTCGGTCGCCGCAAGTCATCCGTTGCCCGGGTTCGTCTTCACGACGGCACCGGTGAGATGACGCTCAACGGCAAGAAGCTCGAAGCGTACTTCCCGACGATGGCCGCTCGAATGCGTGTCATGGAACCGCTCCAGATCACCGAGAGCAGCGGTCGCTACAACATCTCCGCCACCCTCGAGGGTGGCGGCACGACCGGTCAGGCCGATGCCCTTCGCCTCGGCATCGCCCGTGCGCTCATCGAGCTCGACCCCGAGCTTCGCCCGACCTTGAAGAAGGCGGGCATGCTGACCCGCGACGCCCGACGGGTGGAGCGCAAGAAGTACGGTCTCCGCAAAGCACGGCGGGCACCGCAGTACACCAAGCGCTGATCGGATTGGGCGACCACCCCCTGCTCTCGAGGCCGGGACGGCTCTTCGGCACCGATGGGGTGCGGGGTGTCGCCAATCTCGAACTGGACCCGCAGTTCGCCCTCGACATGGGGCGGGCTGCGGGTCTGACGCTTCGTGAAGGGCCCGTGCTGATCGGCCGCGACACGCGACGGTCCGGAGAGATGTTGTCCTCGGCCATCCAGTCCGGGTTCCATTCCGCCGGGATCGACACGATCGACGTCGGCGTGCTCCCGTCCGGGGGCATCAGCCACCTGACCGCAGAGACCTCTGCGGAGATGGGTGTCGTCATCAGCGCGTCGCACAATCCTGCGCCCGACAACGGGATCAAGCTCCTGAGCAAGTCCGGCACCAAGCTGACTGATGCCCAAGAGGACAAGATCGAAGCGAGGATGCGCAAGCCGGGCTCTCGTCGAGTTCCGTACGGAGCCGCCGTCGGCACCCGGTTCATCAGGGCCGACGCGCTCGACAGGTATGTCGGTGCCCTGGCCGGTGACGCCGACTATTCCTTTCAGGGCACCGAGTTGGTGCTCGACTGCGCCAACGGGGCTGCGTTCCAGGCAGGGCCGTTGCTGTTCGAGCGCCTGAAGGCCCGAGTCGAGGTGCTGGCTGCCACTCCGGACGGGATGAACATCAACGACGGGTGCGGTGCCACTCATCCCGAGTTCGTGGCGAGCCGCGTGCAGGGAAGGGTCGGATTCGCGTTCGATGGAGACGCCGACCGTCTGATCGCAGTCGACGAGTCGGGCGGGATCGTGGACGGCGACCGGATCATGGCGATCGTGGCGTTGCACTGGAAGCGCGCCGATCGTCTCAAGAACAACCTCGTCGTCTCGACGGTCATGTCGAACTTCGGCTTCAAGCGAGCGATGCGGGAAGCGGGTATCGAGTTGATCGAAACCAAGGTCGGTGACCGCTACGTGGTCGAGGCGATGCGCGCCAACAAGGCGATCCTTGGTGGGGAGCAGTCGGGCCACATCATCTTCGCCGATCGAGGACGCACCGGGGACGGACTGCTGACGGCGGTTCGGGTTCTCGAGGTCATGGCCGGCACCGGAAAGCCCCTTGTCGAGCTCGCCACCGAGGCGATGGTTGCGTACCCGCAGGTGCTCACCAATGTCTCGGTCGAGAACAAAGGCGGGCTCGACGCTGCCAAGCCCCTCTGGGATCACGTCAAACGGGTCGAGGAGGAGTTGCAGGGTGACGGCCGGGTGCTGATCCGCCCGTCTGGAACCGAGCCGCTGGTCCGTGTGATGGTCGAAGCCCCCAGTCAGGAACGCGCCGACTTCTACGCAGCGGACCTCGCCTCGACGGTGGCCCGAGTCCTGGCTTAGGGCGTTGCGGAGCCAGTATCCAGAATGAATGGATCGGCGGGACGTTCACGATTGTCGGCTCGCTCCACGCCTGGTCTGCGATTGCCCAGATCAAGCGACGAGAAGCCAACCCAATCGTCTGGCAGAACGCGGGGGGAGGCATCGTGGCGGCGCTCGTCGGTCTCGTCATCCTCGCACCGGAATCGCTCTGACGATTGAGCGCTCGTGCTTCAGGCAGGGCGGAGATCGATCAGGGAGCGGCTGCGAGGCCTTCGACGGTCATGTGCGTCGCTTCCACGCCTCCTGAACGATTCGGACAACCAAGCTCACACCGGCGCCTCTGCGCGGGCCAGGATGAGCCCCGGACGCCGGCGTGATCTTCGAATCGGATGGCTGTCATGACTCGAACGCTACGAGGATGGATGTGGTTGCGGCGGGACATGCCGCCTTGCGGTCGGATTGGTCCCAATTCTTGACAAGATCCATTATTGAAGCCATCATCGCTTCATGTCCGAGCAGCCCCAGATCGACCCGACCGAGCTGCTCCGCCGCAACGGCCTCCAGGTCACCGCTCAGCGTCTCGCCGTGCTCCGCGCCGTCGAGCGCCTGCCGCACGGAACCACCGACGAAGTCGCCGACGCCGTACGAGACGAGATCGGTGCGATCTCGCGTCAGGCCGTGTACGACGCACTCGGCGTGCTCGGCGAAAAGGGTCTCTTGCGGCGGATCCAGCCTGCACGGTCACCGGCCCGTTTCGAACAGGCCGCCGGCGACAACCACCATCATCTGGTCTGTCGGGGTTGCGGCCGTATCGTCGACGTCGAATGTGCCCACGGCTCGGCGCCATGCCTCACGGCAGCCGACGACGCCGGCTTCGAGATCGACGAGGCAGAGGTCATCTACTGGGGGCGATGCCCGGACTGCCGAACAACCGTCCCCACCCGGTCGATCGAAGAGATAGGTTCGGAGACATGAGCAACGGAGGAGAGCAATGAGCGCCGAGAACACCACCGACCACGGAGCGACCACGACCAGCGATGAGCCGGATCAGGCGAAGTGCCCGGTGATGCACACCGACCATCAGCGTGTCGGGGGCACCGCCAACCAGCACTGGTGGCCGCACCAGATGAACCTACGGATCCTGCGCCAGAACCACCCCGGGGCAGACCCGATGGGTGGCGACTTCGACTACGCCGCCGAGTTCATGAGCCTCGACTTCGACCAACTCGCTGCCGACATCGACGCCGTCATGACCGACTCAAAGGACTGGTGGCCCGCCGACTACGGCCACTACGGGCCCTTCTTCATCCGGATGACCTGGCACGCCGCCGGCACCTATCGGGTCGAAGACGGTCGCGGAGGCGGCGGCTCCGGTGCACAGCGTTTCGCCCCGCTCAACAGCTGGCCGGACAACGCCAACCTCGACAAGGCCCGCCGGCTGCTCTGGCCGGTCAAGCAGAAGTACGGCCGCAAGATCTCATGGGCCGACCTGCTGATCCTCACCGGCAACCGCGCCATGGAGACCATGGGCTTCAAGACCTTCGGCTTCGGTGGCGGACGCGATGACATCTGGGCTCCCGAAGAGGACGTCTACTGGGGTCCCGAGACCACCTGGCTCGGTGATGAGCGCTACACCGGCGACCGACAGCTCGAGAAGCCGCTCGGCGCCGTTCAGATGGGCCTGATCTACGTCAATCCCGAAGGCCCCAACGGCAACCCCGATCCGGTCGCAGCCGCACACGACATCCGTGAGACATTCGGGCGGATGGCCATGAACGACGAGGAGACCGTTGCGCTCATCGCCGGTGGCCACACATTCGGCAAGACCCACGGCGCCGCCAACCCGGACCAGTATGTCGGGCCGGAGCCCGAGGGGGCCGGTCTCGCCGAGCAGGGTCTCGGATGGACATCCAGCTTCGGCACAGGCAAGGGTGATGACACCATCACCAGCGGGCTCGAGGGTGCCTGGACGTCGAACCCGATCCAGTGGGACAACGGCTATTTCGATCTGCTGTTCACCTACGAATGGGAGCTGGCCAAGAGCCCGGCCGGTGCCTGGCAGTGGCATCCGGTCGACCCGGGCGAGGACGCTCTCGTCCCGATGGCGCACGACCCGTCGAAGAAGGTCCCGGTGATGATGGCCACCACCGACCTGTCGATGATCGAGGATCCCAACTACCGCGAGATCTCCAAGCGGTTCCACGAGAACCCCGATCAGTTCGCCGACGCGTTCGCTCGCGCCTGGTACAAGCTGTTGCACCGGGACATGGGCCCGGTCAGCCGCTATCTCGGCCCCTGGGTACCGGACGAGGAGTTGCTGTGGCAGGACCCGGTCCCCGCAGTCGACCACGAACTGATCGACGACGCCGACATCGCATCGCTCAAGGCCACGATCCTCGATTCCGGCGTGTCGATCTCACAGCTCGTGTCGACTGCGTGGGCGGCAGCGTCCACCTACCGCGACACGGACAAGCGTGGGGGCGCAAACGGTGCCCGCATCCGACTGTCGCCGCAGGCCGAGTGGGACGTCAACCTCGCCGCAGGTGTCGCCCCGGTGCTCCGCAAGCTCGAAGCCATTCAGGGTGAGTTCAACGACTCCCAGAGCGGGGACAAGAAGGTCTCGCTCGCCGATCTGATCGTCCTTGCCGGCTGTGCAGCCGTCGAGGCCGCTGCGAAGAACGCCGGGTACGACGTGGCGGTGCCGTTCACGCCAGGGCGGACCGATGCCACCCAGGAGCAGACCGACGTCGACTCGTTCCAGTATCTCGAGCCGAAGGCAGACGGGTTCCGCAACTACCTGCAGAAGGGCGCCCCGATGGCGGCCGAGCACATGCTGATCGACAAGGCCTTCATGCTGAAGCTGTCCGCACCCGAGATGACCGCCCTCCTCGGCGGGATGCGGGTGCTCGGAGCCAACGCCGGCGACTCTGCGCACGGGGTGTTCACCGATCGCCCCGGAACGCTGTCCAACGACTTCTTCGTGAACCTGTTGGACCTCGAGACCGAATGGAAGCCCACGTCGGAGGCCGAAGACACGTTCGAAGGTCGCGACCGTGCCAGCGGAGAAGTGAAGTGGACGGGCACGCGGGTGGACCTGGCCTTCGGGTCGAACTCCGAGCTCCGTGCGCTCGCCGAGGTGTACGGCTCGGGCGATGCCGAGCAGAAGTTCGTCGACGAATTCGTCGCAGCCTGGTCGAAGGTCATGCATCTCGACCGTTTCGACTTGGACTGAGCGAACTTCGACTGTTCGAGGAAGGACGACCGGGGAGGGGCCAAATCGGCCCCTCCCCGCAGTTCGTCTGGTCGGCTCGGGCGTAGAGTCGTGTCATGATCCCGGTGTTGTCCACCGCAGAATCCAGGCGGCTCGACCGCGAGGCGGCCGAGCCTGTCAGCATCCTGATGGAACGCGCCGGTTGGGCCGTCGCAGGCGCCGCCATCGAGCTCGGAGTCGGGTACGGCTCGAAGATCTCGGTCCTGGCCGGTCCAGGTGACAACGGCGGCGACGGTTGGGTCGCCGCCCGGCGGCTCGCCGGTCGAGGCTGTCGCGTCACGGTCCATCGGCTCGGCGTTTCGAGAACCGAAGCCTCGGCCCACGCGCGAGCGAAGGCGCTCGCCGCCGGGGTGATCGAGTCGACGCTCGACCAGACCGTCGAAGCCGACGTGGTGATCGACGCGGTCTTCGGCAGCGGTATCCGCGGAGCCCTACCCGACCCACTCCTGGCGTGGCGGGGAGCGCAGCGAGTGGTGGCGGCGCATGTGCCCTCCGGGCTGGATCCCGACACCGGGACGGCCGCCGACGGCACGCTTCGGGCGACGCGAACCGTGGCCTTCCACGCGCTCTCGCCCGGTCATCTCCTCGGCGTCGGACCAGAACTCTGCGGCGACGTCACCGTCGCCGACATCGGGCTCGATGGCGGGAACCCGACCCTGGAGGTCGTCACCGACTCCGATGCCGCCCTGCCCGTGCGACCTCGCACCGCACACAAGTGGTCGGCCGGGTCCGTTCTGGTCGTCGGGGGATCGTCGGGGATGATCGGCGCAGCGGTGATGACCGCCAAGAGCGCTCTCCGATTCGGCGCAGGCGCCGTCGGGCTGGCCGTTGCTCGAGACCTGTCGCAAACCGCCGCCCTGCTCGCTCCCGAGATCCTCTCCTACGACCAGTCCGACCTCCCGTCCCGGTTCGACGTCATCGTCGTCGGGCCCGGCATGGGCGACGCCCCCGAACTGGTCGCTCGAGTGCTGGCCCACCAGGGGCCGATCGTCATGGACGCCGACGCCCTGACCGCCGATCTGCCGGCGAGACTGGCCGAGCGGAGTGGTCCGACGGTGCTCACGCCTCACGCCGGAGAGCTGAAGCGGTTGACCGCTGCCGAGCCGGATTGGCGCGCTGCCGCCTCACTCGCCGACTCGGCGGGAGCCGTGGTCCTCCTCAAGGGGAGCCCGACGTTCGTGTGCAGCTCGGGCGCGCCTCGCGTTGTGATCTCGAATGGCTCCGAACTGGCGTCGATCGGCACCGGTGACGTGCTGGCGGGAATGATCGGCGCAGCGATCGCTCGGGGACTCGAGGCCGCGACTGCAGCGTCCTCGGCCGCGCACTGGCACGGTGTCGCGGCGGCCGATCTCGGCGAGCGTCGGACCGTCACTGCGGACGCGCTCGTCGAGCACGTCGCCCGCTACGCCGGGATCGGCGGTTCGCGATGAGGCCGTCCCGGATCGAGATCGACCTCACGGCGATTCGCCACAACGTCGAGATGCTCGCCGCCCGAGCGGAACCGGCCGAGGTGATCGCCGTCGTCAAGGCGAATGCGTACGGGCACGGCGACGTGCCGGTCTCCGAGATGGCGCTCGAAGCCGGCGCCTCGTGGCTTGCGGTGGCGATGGTCGAGGAAGCCGCCCGCCTGCGGGAGGCGGGTGTCGACGCGCCGATCCTGCTGCTTTCCGAGCCGCCGATCGCCGATGCCGGAGAGGTCCGCCGTTGGAACTCGATCCCGAGCGTCTACCGCCCCGAGTTCGTCGATGCGCTCGCGGAGGCTTCCGACCAGGTGATCGATGTGCAGATGGTGGTCGACACCGGGATGCACCGTGTCGGTGTGGCACCGGAGCGGGCGGTCGACTTGGCGCGGCGGATCGTCGGGTCGCCATCGCTTCGGCTCGCCGGGATGTGGACCCATTTCGCGGTGGCAGAAGACGACGAGGAGTTCTCCCGGCATCAGATCGAGCGATTCGAGTCCGTCGCCGAGCGGGTCCGGGTGGCGGGCATCGATCCGGGAAGGCTCCACCTGTCGAACTCCGCCGGCGTGCTGCACCTCCGTGCCGAGGCGACCATGGCTCGGGTCGGCCTGGGCATGTACGGGCTGCACCCCGATCCGAAGCGGCCAAACGTCTCACTCCGTCCCGTCATGCGCGTCGTGTCCCGAGTCGGGTTCACCCAGCGCCTGCCGGCCGGCGCTCGCCCGTCGTATGGGCGGCGTCGGCCGCTACCGGCGGACGCAACCGTGGCGACTGTCCCGATCGGATACGCCGACGGCGTCCCCCGGCTGCTCAGTCAACGAAATGGCGAGGTATTGATCGGTGGGGTACGGCGTCCGTTCGCAGGCACCATCACCATGGACCAGATCGTGATCGACTGCGGCGACGATCCGGTGGAGGTGGGTGACGAGGTCGTGCTGTTGGGCCGGCAGGGGAACGAGGAGATCACGGCCGACGAGTGGGCAGAGCGCACCGAAACGATCAGCTGGGAGATCGTCACCCGGATGGGCGAGCGACTTCCCCGCCGATACATCAGGTAGCCCCGGGCTGCAACGGGCCGTTGGGGCGGGTGCAGACGATCGATGCCTCGCTGGCTCAGAGCTGTTCCTACTGACGAGGAACGACACCGCCTTGGCGCTGACGGGCCGCCGAGAGGCGGCCAGGGGTGTGTTGGTTCGTGCGTTTGGTGTGTGCGGGTTGCTCGTCCCTCCTTCGGGGCACGGGCTGCCCTCTCGGACGGCCAGGGGGGCGTCGTGCGAGACACAGTGCTCCCGGATACAGTCGTCCGATGGCCGGATCGATCACAGACATCGCAGGGATCACCGTGGGGCACTGGAGCCACCCGGATGAACCGACCGGGTGCACCGTCGTCGTCCTCCCCGAACCGAACGTGGTCACGGTCGAGGTCAGGGGAGCGGCGCCGGGGTCGCGGGAAACCGCACTCCTCCAGCCGGGCATGCGGGTCGAGCAGGTGCAAGCGCTCTGCCTCACCGGCGGAAGTGCCTTCGGGCTCGCCACCGCGGACGGGGTGATGCGGGAGTTGCTCGCCGACGACCGGGGCCACGTCACACCCGCCGGCCGGGTGCCGCTCGTACCGACCGCAGTGATCTTCGACCTCGGACGCGGCTCGCATCGGCCCGGCTCCGAGGACGGCGCCAGCGCCTATCGGGCTGCCGGACCGTCCGTGCAGACGGGTTTGGTCGGCGCCGGTTCGGGCGCCACCGTCGCCAAGTGGCGCGGTTTCGAGCACATGCAGCCGGGAGGGGTCGGCACGGCCTCGGTCCGTGTCGGCGACGTCGTCGTGGGGGCGATCGCCGTGGTCAATGCTGTTGGCGACGCCTTCACGCTCGAAGGGGAACCGCTCACCGGCGGAAGCCCGGTTCCCGGGCCGCCGAACCTGTTCCCCGACACCGGTCAGAACACGACCCTCGCCGTGGTCGCGACCAACGTGAAGATGGGGCGGAGCGAGCTGACGAGGCTCGCCGTGCGGGGCCAGGACGCCTACTCGGTGTGTCTTCGGCCTTCGCACACCCGCTACGACGGTGACGCATGCTTCGCTGTCTCGTGCGGCACCCACGACGGCGAATACGCCGTCGACATCGCATCCGAGGCCGCCTTCGAGGCGGTGGGGCGGGCGATCGAGGACGCCGTGCGAACCAGCGCCGCCGGCTGACGGAGCGTTCGACCACACGGGAGCGATCGAACCGCAGTCTGCGACGACGGCGAGCCCTCCGAGCGGGCCTAATCTGTAGATGGACGATCGAGGACCACCCGTGATCGAGATTCACTGTCCAACCGATGCCGACACTCGCGCTGCGGCGCGCCGTCTCGCTGCACTGTGCCGACCGGGCGACGTCATCGTGCTCAACGGGCGCCTCGGCTCGGGCAAGACGGCCTTCGCCGGCGGTCTCGCTGACGGGCTCGGGGTGGACGAGCCGGTCACCAGCCCCACATTCGTGCTGATGCGCGCCTACCGATCCGGCTTCCTGCCGTTCTTCCACGTCGACGCCTACCGGCTCGGCTCCATCGGCGAGTTCGAAGATCTCGCCGCCATCGAGAGCGCCGAAGATGGCGTGGTCGTCATCGAATGGGGCGGTGCCGTGTCGGTTGCCCTTCCCAAGGACCGACTGGAGATCGAGTTGATCAGAAACCCCGACGAGTCCCGAACTGTTCGGATCCACCCATCCGGATCCTGGATCACCCGCCAGCTCAGCGAGATCGAGGCCTGATGCGCGTTCTCTGCATGACCACATCGACCCCGGCCTCTTCGGTCGCGCTGACCGAGGATCGCCAGGTCGTCGCCTCCGCCAGCCGTATCGATCCACGCGGTCACTCGGCGTTCCTCGTGCCCGCCATCGACTTCTGTTTCGATCAGGCCGGATGGACACCGATGGACATCGATGCCGTAGTCGTCGACATCGGTCCCGGCTTGTACACGGGGATCCGCGTCGGCTTGTCGACAGCGCAGGGAATCGCCGCCGCCATCGGTGCCCCCCTCGTGCCCGCCACCTCACTCGATGCCATCGCGTTGCGCGCCGCCACCGGGCGACGGCGCATCCTGGCACTCGTCGATGTGCGCCGCGGCGAGTATGCCGCCGCCTGGTACAACCCGGTTCCCGGGGGAGTGGTCAAAGATGGTCGTCCCGAGATCATGACCGCTCCCGAGGTGCGGGCGATGCTCGACTCCGAGCCCGAGGACGTCCTGCTGGTCGGCGATGCCCAGACCCTGCCCGAGGAACTGCTGACCGGAATGCATCGAGTCAAGATCGGGCGCCCGCGATACCCCAGTGCGGGGACCCTCGCCGAGGCGGCCGCCGGCCAACTCCTCTCCGACGCGACCCTGCACCCCGACGAGGTGCGCCCGATGTACCTGCGCGACCCCGACGTCTCGATCAACTGGTCGATCATCGACGATCGTGGCCCGTGGGCGCGGATGGAGGGGGAATGACACCGGTGACTGCCCTCAACCTCAGGCGGATGAGAGAGACCGACCTCGACGTGGTCACGACCCTCGAGGCCCAGGCCTACTCCCAGCCGTGGAACTCCCACGTGTTCGTCGACGAGTTGAAACAGCCCACGCGCACCTACGTGGTGATCGAGGACGACACGACCGTGCTCGGGTACGCCGGTCTGATGGTCGTCGGCACCGAGGCACACGTCACCACTGTCGTCGTCGATCCAGACCGGCGGGAAGACCGTCTCGGCACACGGCTGATGCTCGCTCTCGCTGCCGAAGCGATCGAGCAGGGGGCGAAGTCGATGACACTCGAGGTGCGAGCCTCCAATGAGCCGGCGCAACGGCTCTACCGCCGCTTCGGTATGGCACCGGTCGGTGTGCGAAAGAAGTACTACCACGACGAGGACGCCATGATCATGTGGGTACACGACATCGACGGAAGCGAGTTCGCAGACAGGATCGCCGAGATCGAGGGATCGCTCCGATGATCACTCCGACGATTCTCGCCTTCGAAACCAGTTGCGACGAGACTGCCGTCGCCGTGGTTCGCGGCACCGAGGTGCTCTCCAACGTCCTGTCCTCGCAGGTCGACCTCCACGCCCGCTTCGGTGGCGTCGTTCCCGAGGTGGCATCGCGTGCACATGTCGAGGCGATCCGCGGACTGACTCACCGAGCACTCCAGCAGGCCGGCGTGCACCCTGCAGATCTCGATGCCGTTGCAGCCACCGACGGCCCGGGCCTGGTCGGGGCGCTCCTCGTCGGGCATGCGTTCGCAAAGGCGACTGCTTGGGCTCGTCAGCTCCCGTTCGTCGGCGTCGACCACATGGAAGGCCACCTGTTCGCTCCCATCCTCGAGCACCCCGACTACCGGCCGCCAGCCGTCGTGTTGCTCGTCTCGGGTGGCCACAGCCAGATCGTCCACGTCAAGGCCTGGGGCGACTACGAGGTGCTCGGGTCGACCATCGATGACGCCGCCGGAGAGGCCTTCGACAAGCTCGCCCGCGTCATGGGGCTCGGCTTCCCGGGTGGCCCGGCGATCGACGCGGCGTCCGATGGGGGTGACCCTACGGCGATTGCCTTCCCCCGCGCCCTCCCGGATCGCCGACACCACTTCTCGTTCTCCGGGCTCAAGACCTCGGTGATGACCTACATCGAGAAGGCGGAGGCATCCGGCGATCTCGCACCGCTGCCTGACGTTGCTGCCTCGTTGCAGGAGGCGATCGTCGATGTGCTCGTCGACAAGACCATGAACGCAGTCGAGGACACCGGCGTGACGGTGGTCGGTGGAGGCGGCGGGGTCCTCGCCAACCGCAGGCTCCGCGAGAGGCTCGCCGAGCGCTGCGCCGACCGCGGTGTCGAGCTCTATCTACCGACCCCGGAGCTGTGCACCGACAACGGCGCCATGATCGGCGCCGCGGCGGTCCACTGGCTCGACAAGAACGTCATCTCGAGCTGGGACGCCGTCGTCGACCCCGGCCGCAGCCTGTAGCGAGATACCGGTACGAGTCGCTCGTCCGGCGCTGCCCTCAGCGGTCGTCCCACCGACGACCCACTCTGATGTCGTCGGGCCTTGGCTCTCACTGACTTCTGGCACTTCAAGCTGTGACGGTATCGCGTTCGACTGTGAGCAGCCTTGGAGGTCCGAGTTGTCGGGATGTCGCATCGTGGCGCTGTGTCTGATCGTGGGCGGATGCGCCCGGCCCGTGGTCGAGACGGTCGAACCTGGTGTCTATCTGGCGGTCGTGCCGTCGTTCGAGCAACTCGAGTCCGACGACGGTCAAGCGCTGCCCGGTGGTTTCGGCGCACTCCGCGGAGCCGGCATCGACTTGATCGAGCTCCGTGTGTCGGGCGATGAGGTTGCCTTCCTCCTCGATGGTGAGATCGCAACGGAACGCCAAGTCATCGAGCGGCCAGTGATCCGCGATTCCGAGGGGTCGGGGCCGTTCAGAGCGGAGAAGGAGATCCTGGTGCTCGGTGGTGAGCCACTGACGCTCGATGACCTGACGATCGCCGAGCCGGTGATCTGGCCGGGGAGCTTCGAGACGAGCCCGGTGGTGACGGTCAAGCGATGGGACCCAGACGACCGCGGCCCTGTCGTCTCGTGCCTACCTTCCGAGAGCTGTCTGCTCTTCACATCCGGCGTCACGGCAGCCGGCCGGTATGAGGATGCCAATGATCCAGCACTCGACCAGAACCCGGTCGACCGGATCGAGCTATCAGACTCGACCATCGATTTCGTCCTCGATACCGGCGAACGAGTACATGGGGAGGCTGCGGCCACTCGGTCGACGACACGCGCTTGTGGTCTCTCGGAGACGGAGATCTGGGATGTGCCGGAGGGTGTGGTTTCAGGATTCGATGACCCGGTCCTCGTTCACACGACATGCCCGTTGTCACCTGGTGGGTCGATTCAGATGGTGATCATGGAGCGCGACGCGATCCCCGTTCTGGCTCCGTTCGGGCCTGAATACGACGGGGAGTGGTGTCGTGCATCATCGTCCTGTCTGTGGTTCGTTCCCGCCTGAGATCGACTCGCGGCGAAGGCCGTCACCACGTGATCAGTTCCGGGTGCTCCAGGAGTTGGCGCAGGGTGGCGCCGAAGCGGGCGGCGGGGGCGCCGTCGACGACGCGGTGGTCGATCTGGACCGTGAGATCGAGAATGGTCCGGACCGTGAGCTCGCCGTCGATCACCCAGGGTCGCTCACCCATGCCGCCGATGATGACCGTCAGTGTCGAGATGGTCGGCGTTCCGATCGCGAAGCCGTTGCCTCCCATCATCATGCCGACAGAGGATGCCGTCACCGTTCCCGTGCGACGTCGCACCGATGGAGAGTGTCGGGCGGTGAGATAGCCGAGCCCGATGAGCCCCGGCACCTGGCTCACCTTCGAGCCCCAGTGCATCAGCAGTCGACCACTCGACGCTCGTGGTCGGGTCATGGCGGATCGCCTGGAGCTCGGACGAGATGTCGGACACGCTGCGCGACTCGGCGTCCCGAACCGGATGGGCGAGCGGGAAGACCCCGTCGGGGGTGTGGACCTCCACCATCGTGGCGATGTCGACGTGTCGATGCATCACGAGACGCCCGGACCAGCCCCGGTAGGCATGGACCTCGGGGTGGGCGGCAACCGCGCGGCCCACACATGCCAGTACGAACGCCGTCGGAGAGAGGTGCTCGGACTTCACTCGTTCCATCGCGTCCGACACGTCGACCTGGACCAGGGCGGTCATCGTCGCCATTCGCTTCCCCGATCGCAGTCCTCCCAGGACGATGCGGCGTTCGGCAGGGAATGGGCGGCGATCGAGTTCGACGGTCATGCGTTCACGATGATCGGACCGGGCGCGTGGAACCAGGGTCGAAGGCCATCGGCCTCGGGCCGCTCGTCACTGGCGCCAGCGATCAGGGCTTGGCACTCTCCCGTCATGAGTGCTAGATTGGCCTGGCACTCACAAAGTGAGAGTGCCAATCAAGCCGGGATGAGAGTCCCGGTTTTGGATTGCACCCACGGAGAACTCTACGTAGGAGGAGCTACATGAAGCTTCAGCCTCTCGGCGATCGAGTGGTCGTCAAGCCGAACGAGGATCAGGACATGCGGACATCGTCCGGTCTCGTGATCCCCGATACGGCCAAGGAGAAGCCACAGACCGGTGAAGTCATCGCTGTCGGCCCGGGCGCGCTCGACGAAGACGGCGAGCGCATGCCCATGGACGTCAAGGTCGGCGATGTCGTCCTGTACTCGAAGTTCGCCGGCACCGAGGTCAAGCTCGCGGGTGGGGACCATCTCGTCCTCTCTTCGCGTGACCTGCTCGCGATCGTCAACTGAGAAGGAGAGTTTCACATGGCAGCGAAGGATCTTCGCTTCAACGAGGAGGCCCGCAAGGGGCTTCAGGCGGGCGTAGACAAGCTCGCCGACACGGTCAAGGTCACCCTTGGCCCCAAGGGCCGCAACGTCGTGCTCGAGAAGAAGTGGGGCGCACCCACGATCACCAACGACGGTGTGACCATCGCCAAGGAGATCGAGCTCGACGACCCGTACGAGAACATGGGCGCCAAGCTCGCGTACGAAGTCGCCAACAAGACCAACGACGTCGCGGGTGACGGGACCACCACCGCAACCGTGCTCGCACAGTCCATGGTCCGCGAGGGCCTGCGCATGGTGGCCGCCGGCGCCAACCCGATGGACCTCAAGCGTGGGATCGAGAGTGGAGTCGACGCAGTCGTCAAGTCGCTCGCCGAGCTCGCCCGGGACATCGAGACCAGCGAGGAGATCACCAACGTCGCCTCGATTTCCGCCAACAACGATCTCACCATCGGCAAGGTCATCGCCGAAGCCTTCGAGAAGGTCGGCAAGGACGGCGTGATCACGGTGGAAGAGGGCCAGACCTTCGGTCTGGAACTGGAGTTCACGGAGGGCATGCAGTTCGACAAGGGATACATCTCCCCGTACTTCATCACCGACCCCGATCGCCAGGAGGCCGTGCTCGAGGATCCCTACATCCTCATCGCCAACCAGAAGATCGGCTCGGTCAACGACATGCTGCCCGTGCTCGAGAAGATCATGCAGACCGGCAAGCCGGTGCTGGTCCTCGCCGAGGACGTCGAGGGCGAGGCTCTGGCCACGCTCGTCGTGAACAAGATCCGCGGCACGTTCAGCTCCGCTGCGGTCAAGGCTCCTGGGTTCGGCGAACGCCGCAAGGCAATGCTGCAGGACATCGCCATCCTCACCGGTGGAACGGTCATCAGCGAGGAAGTCGGCCTCAAGCTCGACGGCGTCACCACCGACATGCTGGGCCGTGCCCGCAAGGTCGTGATCTCCAAGGACGACACGACGATCGTCGACGGCGCAGGCGCCGAAGGCGACGTCAAGGCCCGCATCAAGCAGATCGAGCGTGAGATCGAGAACACCGACTCGGACTGGGATCGTGAGAAGCTCCAGGAGCGTCTCGCCAAGCTGTCCGGCGGCGTTGTCGTCATCAAGGCAGGCGCGGCCACCGAGGTCGAGCTCAAGGAGAAGAAGCACCGCATCGAGGACGCCGTATCGGCGACCCGTGCAGCCGTTGAAGAGGGCATCGTGCCCGGCGGTGGCGTGGCGCTGCTTCGTGCTCAGCCCGCCGTCGACAAGGTCCGTGGCGGAACCGACGACGAGAAGTCCGGTCGTGCGATCGTGCGCCGTGCGCTCGAAGAGCCGCTTCGCCAGATCGCCACGAACGCCGGCGTCGAAGGCGGCGTCGTGGTCGAGCAGGTCCGCAACGCCGAGGGCAGCCACGGCTTCAACGCCGCCACCCTCAAGTACGAGGACCTGATGGCAGCCGGCGTCATCGACCCGGCCAAGGTCACCCGCTCGACGCTGCAGAACGCAGCCTCCATCGCAGCTCTGCTGCTCACCACCGAGGCGCTCGTCGCCGAGGTGAAGGAGGACGCTCCTGCCGGCGGCGGTGACCACGGTCACGGCGGTGGCATGGACTTCTGATCTCCCGATCAGATCCCAACGCATCGAAGGGAGGGGCCCGCATGGGTCCCTCCCTTCGCGTCCGGCCGGCAACCCAGGGTTGCTGACGACATCTGGTGTCGATCTCAGGTCAAGGTTGCGATTTCGACGTACTCGGCATTGGCGTTGCCCGTAGGGTCGGAGCATGCAATACGTCGATCACGTCGACCTCCTCGATCACTATTCGGAGGACTTCCTCGAGCTCGCTCGGGCAGCGGACCTGGATGCACTGGTGCCGAGCTGCCCTGGCTGGACCGTGTCAGACCTCGTCCATCATCTCGCCGAGGTCCAGCACTTCTGGGCGAGTATCGTCGCCGGACGGCTCGACGACCCTGGGGGTGTGGAGAAGAAGCCGAGGCCGGCAGACCCTTCGCTCGTGGATCTGTTCGACAATGCCCACCGGTTGCTCAGCTCGTCTCTTCGTGAGGCCGCCCCGGATGATCGCTGTTGGAGTTGGTCGGAGACCGGCGGAACCGTGGGTTGGGTTGCGAGGCGCCAGCATCACGAAGCTGCGATCCACCTCGCCGACCTCGAGCTGGCGACGGGCCGGCTCCCACATCTCCACCAGCAGACGGCCGTCGATGGAATCGCCGAGATGATCGACATCATGCTCGGCGACTTCCCGACCTGGATGAGTTACGAGCCGAAATGGCTCGTCGAAATCGACGCAGACGAGTTCGATGTGGCCACGCTCATGACCGTGGGGTTGCTGTCGGGAACCGGGCCGGAGTCCGGAAATGTCTACCTCGATCTCCCGGGCGCACGCCGGGCCGAGTACGGACTGCCCGATGCCATCGTCAGTGGCCCTGCAGAGGCAATGGACCTCTGGTTGTGGGGGAGAGGTGCGGTCGACGACCTCACGGTCACCGGTGAAGGTGACGCGGTCGAAGCGCTCCGACTCGCAATCGCCGACAGCACTCAGTGAACAGACCGTCTCGGCTGGCATAATCGCCTGATGCGCTTCCTCGACGACCGGACTCCCCAGTTCGATCTCACCTACGACGACGTCTTCCTGGTCCCGACGTTCAGCAACGTCGGCTCCCGGATGTCCGTCGACCTCACGCCACCCGAGGGCATCGGCACGACGCTCCCGATCATCGTTGCGAACATGACCGCCGTCGCCGCACTTCGCGGCCGACAAGGTCGTGAGCCCGCTGCTGCTGCACAGTGCGATCGACAACAACGTCCCGCCCGGTGAGAGCGAGCAGATGTACACGGCGCTCCGCATGCTCGGGAAGGAAGTCGAGCACATCCGCAACGACGCCGGGCTGCCCTGGATCCTGCAGTACGACCGACGCAAGCGCTGGTCGGAGTCGGTCTTCGCGTGGTTCGACAAGCAGCTGAGAAACAACGCGGCCTGGTGGGGACACCGCTGGCCGGAGGACGAGTAGGTTCCGTGCGCGTCCGACAGATCGATCGCTCGTCGACGGACTTCCAGCAGCCCGTCGACGAGGTGGCGCTCCGTCGCGCCGTCGTCGACGCACTCCCGGGCCGGTCGGTCCGGGAGGTCGTCGAACTGGACTCGGGTCTATTCAACAACACCTACCGGATCGACACCGACCACAGCGCCTTCGTCCTGAAGGTCGCGCCGCGGTCCGAGACCCCGGTGTACTTCGTCGAGCGGCACCTGATGGAGAGGGAGCGGACGATCGCGCCGCGACTCCGTGCGGCCCACCCGCTCGTGCCGGAGTATCTGGCATTCTTCGAGGTCGATGGACGGAGCGCGTTCCTGCAGCGCTTCGTGAGCGGGCGACTCTGGCACTCAGTCGAGTCGGAGCTGACGCAGGAGGAGAACGCGGCGCTCTGGCGACAGCTCGGCGCATTCGCGCGTACGGTCCACTCGGAGACCGGCGATCGCTTCGGGTACCCGGCGCCGTTCGTCGATGCGCCGAGCTGGTCGGGGTTCATCGAACGGAACACGGAGGGCCTGGTCGAGGACTGCCGCCGTGACGGACGCCTGTACCGCGAGGTCGACGAGTTTGTGGAGCGGCTCCCTCGATTCCGCGAGCACCTCGACGAGGTGACGACCCCGCGACTCCTGCACGGTGACCTCTGGCCGCGCAACGTCCTGATCGAAGGCGAGGGGTCGGACATCCGGATCGCCGCCGTGATCGACGGCGAGCGGGCGTTCTGGGGAGACCCGCTCGCGGACTGGGTGTTGATCCTCTACGGGGTCCCCGAGCCGTTCTGGGACGGCTACGGCGAGGATCTCGCTGCCAGCGGCGACCCGGTCCGGATCGACCTCTACAAGGGGATGAATTTCGTCCTGAACATCCTGGAGGCGGGGCGGCTCGATGCGTCGGACGACGAACCTCGGCAGTGGTTGGCCGAGGTGAACGAGCGCCTGCGCGGCCTGGCTTGAAGCGGTCGACGACGGGTCGAGTCGACTTCGGGAATCTGCAGTCCGGACCCTCGACTGCGACGAGACTCCTCTGTCTCACGAGGATGCCCGCGTGCCCATGATCGAGTACCGATCTCGACCTCGGCGACCGCATCCACGTCTGCGGCCACAGCTGCTCGAGCAAGTCCACCCCTCGCTCGTCGGGCGGAGTACGGACTGCCCGATGCCATCGTCAGTGGCCCTGCAGAGGCAATGGACCTCTGGTTGTGGGGGAGAGGTCCGGTCGACGACCTCACGGTCACCGGTGAAGGTGACGCGGTCGAAGCGCTCCGACTCGCAATCGCCGACAGCACTCAGTGAACAGACCGTCTCGGCTGGCATAATCGCCTGATGCGCTTCCTCGACGACCGGACTCCCCAGTTCGATCTCACCTACAACGACGTCTTCCTGGTCCCGACGTTCAGCAACGTCGGCTCGCGGATGTCGGTCGATCTCACGCCACCGGAAGACATCGGCACCACGATCCCGATCGTCGTCGCCAACATGACTGCGGTGGCAGGACGTCGAATGGCAGAGACCATCGCCCGCCGAGGTGGGCTCGCAGTGTTCCCCCAAGACATCAGCCCGGCGGCGGTCGCCGACATGACGGCCGCCGTCAAAGACGCCGATCGAGTCGTCGACACGCCGATCACACTGCTCGCATCCGAAACCGTCAACACGGCCCTCGACCTCATCCACAAGCGCTCCCATCGGGCCGTGATCGTCGTCGACGAGGACCACAAGCCGGTCGGCATCTTCACCGAGAGCGACGCCGACGGCGTGGATCGCTTCAGTCCGCTCGGGTCGGTCATGACCGCTTCGCCGATCGCCATCAACCGCGAACTCTCGATCGAGGAGATGTTCGAGGAGCTCTCTCAACGCCGCGTCCATTTCGCCCCGGTCATCGATGATCGCGGCCGCCTGCACGGCGTGATCACCGAGAAGGGCGCTCTGCGATCCGCTCTGTACCAGCCTGCGGTGGACGACCACCGGCGTCTCATGGTCGCGGCCGCCGTCGGGATCAATGGTGACGTCGATGAGAAGACGCGGCAACTCGTCGAGACCGGTGTCGACGTGATCGTCGTCGACACGGCCCACGGCCATCAGGAGAAGATGCTCGAGGCTGTGAAGGCAGCGAGAGCTGCGGCCCCAGACCATCCGCTGGTGGCAGGCAACGTCGTCACGGTCGACGGCACCAACGATCTCATCTCCGCCGGCGCCGACATCGTCAAGGTGGGCGTTGGTCCCGGCGCGATGTGTACGACCCGGATGATGACCGGGGTCGGAAGACCCCAGTTCTCGGCGGTGCTCGCCTGCGCAGAGGCCGCCAGATCGCAGGGCCGGCACATCTGGGCGGATGGTGGGGTCCGTCATCCGAGAGACGTGGCGCTGGCGCTTGCAGCCGGGGCGTCGAGCGTGATGATCGGGTCGTGGCTCGCGGGTACCTACGAGTCGGCGGCCGACGCCATGCGCGATCCGTCCGGGCGCCTGTACAAGGAGAACTACGGCATGGCCTCGTCTCGTGCGGTGAGTGGAAGGACCCGTGACGAGTCCAGCTTCGAGCGCGCCCGGAAAGGGCTCTTCGAAGAGGGCATCTCACGGTCGAGGATGTACCTGGATCCGGACATGCCGGGTGTCGAGGACATCCTCGACGCGATCATCGCAGGCGTGCGGTCGAGCTGCACCTACGCCGGTGCGGCGACCATCGACCAACTCCACGAGCGAGCCGTCATCGGGATCCAGTCACAGGCTGGCTTTCTCGAGGGGCGACCGCTCGACACGTGGTGAGCGGGTTCGATTCACGCTTCCCGTTCAACATCGTCTGGCTGCGAATGCTCGAGCTCTGACGCCTCCTCCCAGTTCTCGCGGGCCTCGCTGGCGGCGGCGAGACCGACGAGGAAGGCGGCGGCAGGATCTGCCCACCACCATCCGAGCGTGGCATTGAGAAGTAGTCCGAGCATCGTCGCCGTCGACAGGATGCCGTCGAGGAACGTCATACTCGCCTCCGCCTCCAGTGGGCTCGAATCGATCCGGGCGGCGATCCGTCGCTTTGCGAACGCCAGCCCGAACATGACGAGGGCCGTGACGGCGAGATAGACAATTCCCCAGAACGACTCGCCTGGCCGCCGCCCGGTCAAGATGTCGCGGGTGCTGACCACCAGCAGACTCGCCGCCAGGACGGCGAAGGCGGTCCCCACCATGCGGTGGGCGCGTGCAGTCCGACTCGTGTTGTGTCCCTGATGGCCCGGTCGCAGGTGCCAGACGATCACGACCGAGGCGAAGACCTCGACGATCGAGACGGTGCCGAACCCGATCAGCGCCAGCGACGACGCGATCGCCCCCAGTGCGATGGTCAGCACCGCCTCGCCGACGTTCCAGCCGACTGTGGCGTACTCGAGCCGAAGGGCGATACGCGTGAGCCGGGTCACTTCGCCGGAGTGTGAACTGTCCTGAGGTGTCGGCATCCTGCTCCTGGTGGTGATCGGCGCATTATCGCCGCTCCACGGGCAGGCTCGTTGCGCCAGGTCCTGCAGGGCCGTTTCGCGCCACTGCACGCGCCTGGCATACTGTCTCCGGGCCTGGGAACTGGACGACCGAAGGATTCCCATGCGCAACCGCCTGCTCGCCCTCCTGGTGCTCGCCGTCACCACTTCGCTGTTCCCTGCCGGCCAGAAGGTGTCGGCGGCCGAGGGCATCGACGCGTCGGGAACCGTCTACGCAGGCATGTACTCCTCGGAGTTCTTCTCGACCGACGACCTGAACGCGTTCGCGAACGCCGCAGGCAAGCGGATGACGTTCGGAGGGACGTTCCATCATCCGCTGGAATCCGAAGGGTCCAACTGGGCGCTCAACACCGAGACCCTCCTCGAAGAGGTCTGGCAGGGCCAGGCCACGCCGTTCGCCAATCTCGAAGTGACGGTGTCGGCGTTCACGATCGCCTCCGGCGGCTACGACGCAGAGATCACCGCCTGGGCCGGCCGCGTCAAGGCATGGCTCGATCGTGGCGGCGGTCGCTCGATGTTCATCGCCCCGCTCCAGGAGATGAATGGCGATTGGGTCCCGTACGGAATGGATCCCGGGAACTTCAAGCTGGCATACACCCGGATCCAGGACATCTTCGGCGGGCTGGGCGTCGACGAGACCCAGGTGAGGTGGGTATTCGCCCCAAACGGCTGGTCGACGCCTCCGTATTCGCAGGTCGACTACTACCCCGGGGACGACCGCGTCGACGTGATCGGGTTCTCCGCCTACAACTTCGGTTCGACACTCGACCGATGGGCCTCGGTGTTCGAGGTCATGGGCGGCGTCTTCGCCGAGGCTCGGACCTACGCCCCCGAAAAGCCGTATCTCCTCTCGCAGACGGCGAGCTCGCGGTTCGGCGGAGACCGGGACGCCTGGCTCACCGAGATGTTCACGTTCGTGGCGAACGACCCGAACGGCCTCGGGTTCGTCTACTTCAATCTCGATCGCGAGACGGACTGGCGGATGTGGACCGGCAGTACGCTCGCACCCGGCTTCGCCGCCGGTATGGGACAGGTCACGACCAAGCATGTCTGGCCGATGACGTCGTGGTTCCAGCCGGGGCCGCTGCCGTTCGGCGTCGAACCGCTTCCCGGTCCGACGATTCCGCTGCCAACTCGGTTCTGCTTCTCCGACGCCACCGGCAACGCCGGATTCGTGGACGTGCCCGACGGTCAGTTCTACACCGCCCCGGTTTCGTGGGCAGTGACATCCGGTATCACGACCGGGTTCGCCGACGGCACGTTCCGGCCGGGCGAAGAGGTGACCCGTGCCCAACTCGCCGTGTTCCTCTGGCGTCTCTCGTGCTCACCCGAGGTCTCTTCGGGTGCGTCGTTCGGTGACGTCCCGGCGGGGCAGTACTACTCCGAGGCCATCGACTGGCTGGTCGGGACCGGGATCACCTCGGGAACGGGGCCGGGCACCTTCTCCCCGAGTGAGGCGGTCGATCGAGGTCAGATGGCGGTCTTCCTCCATCGACTGGTTGGCGAGCCGACAGCGGGCCCGGCCGGGTTCCCTGACGTGTCCGGCCAGTACTTCGCGGACGCAGTCGACTGGCTCGCCGCCGAGGCCATCACATCGGGCTACCCGGACGGGTTGTTCCATCCCGGGGACGCCGTCACGCGTGCGCAGATGGTGACGTTCCTGGACCGGTTCGCCCGCTAGCTCGATCGCCGTGTCAGGAGCGCGGGGGATCGAATCGATGCCGGAACGTGAATGCCTCGGGTGTCGGGCCCTCTGTCCGTAGTTTCTCGAGCCGACGGGCGGCTTCCTCGATCGACGGGATGTGGCCCGCCGGAATCCACCACATCACCAGGTGGGACTCGACGTTGCGCTCGAACCATTCTCTCCGACGCCGGAATACGTCCATGTGGTCGGACTTGTAGGTGTAGTCCCACAGTGAGTCCGGGTCGGTCCACACCGAGAAGTTGATGATGATCCGGTCGTCGTCGTACGGCCGCAGGGCAGTGGAGTCGCCTTCGTCGGTCTGGTGCCTCCAGACGAACCCGGGGGCTTCCTCTGCCAGACGGTTGATCGGTTCGAGCGCGGACACGAAGTCCTCGATGGAGGGGTCGTCGAGCGGAGCGAGCAGCCGGGCGATGTTGTACTGGGCGAGGTGGTGGGTCACTCGAGCGAACGGTAGAGCGCCACGTATTCATCGGCCCGCTCCGCCCACGCGAAGTGGCCGGCCATTGCTCGGCGGACGACCTTCTGCCACTCCTTCGGGCGCGTGTGGAGGTCGAGCGCTCGGCCGAGTGCGGTTCCGAGAGCGTGTTCGGAGAACTCGTCGAACACGAAGCCGTTCCCGTCGGGCTCGGACACGTCGATGACGGTGTCCGCCAGACCGCCCACCCGACGAACGACCGGCAGCGTCCCGTACACCAGGCTGTACATCTGATTGAGACCGCAGGGCTCGTACAGCGACGGCATCAGGAACACGTCCGAACCCGCCTCGATGAGGTGAGCGAGCTCGTTGTTGTAGCCGGCGTAGAAGCCCACCTTGTCCGGGAACTCGGTGGCCAGGCGCTCGAACATCTCCTCGTATCTCTGTTCGCCGGACCCCAGCACCACGATCCTGAGGTCCCAGGTGTGGAGGAAATGGCGAAGCGGCGCCTCCATGATCTCTACGCCTTTCTGGTACGCCAGACGGGTGATGACCCCGACCACTGGAGGGCCCGGAGTGGTGTCGAGGTCGAACGCTTCGAGGAGGGCCGTGCGGTTGGTCTGCTTTCCCGTCATGTCCTCGGCCGTATACGTGGCCGGGACGAGTGAGTCGGTTGCGGGATTCCACTCGTTGTCGTCGATGCCGTTGAGGATGCCCGTCACGGCGTCGGAGCGCTGGGTCAGCAGCCAGTCGAGGCCGGCTCCGCCCTCGGGGGTCTGGATCTCCTCGGCGTAGGTGGGTGAGACGGTGGTGATGGCGTCGGCATGAAGCAGGCCGGTCTCGAGGAAGCCGATGTAGCCGTCGTCGAGATGATCCTGGTGAAGCCGGTGCTCGAGTCCCTCCAGTCCCAGCCGACCCACGGCCAGCGAGCCGAAGTGGCCCTGGTATCCGAGGTTGTGGATCGTCATCACCGTCTTGGCTCTCGATAGCATCGGCTCGTGGCGTCGCCCCTCGATCAACAGCGGGATCAGCCCGGTCTGCCAGTCGTTGCAGTGCACGATGTGCGGTTGCCAGCCGAGCACGGTCGGGAGTTGCAGGCTCACGTGGGCGAGCGCAGCCCATCGGATCGGCTCGATCTCGCTGTGGCCGTACAGGTAGTCGCGGTCGTACAACACCCCGATGTCGATGAGGATCGTCCGGGTGGCATCGTGAGCCAGACCGCTCCATGTGCCGCTGTTCGGGCCGAACGTGAGCTCGACGTCTGTCAGTTGGGGTATCGGTCTCAGATCGCTGCGATCGACGCTCCGATAGAGCGGCATGACGGTGACGACGTCCTCGCCCTGTGCACGTAGGGCAGCCGGGAGCGCTGCCGCCACATCCGCCAGTCCGCCCGTCTTGGCGAACGGATGGACCTCGGAGGAGACGAACAGGATCCTCATCGATACCCTTCCACGAACTCGGAGATCTCGTCGAGCGTCTCGATCACCTGCTCGGGCGGATCGGACTCGACAGCGAACACGGCCTCCGAGAAGCCCATCTCGGCCAGCGATTCGACGAGCCCTGCGTCGGTTCTGGTCCCGTAGTTGATGAATTGGAACGCAGCCGAGTCACGTCCGGCATCCTCGAGCGCGTGTCGGACCTCGCCCACCTTCGGCCCGATCTCGTGCCGGCCGAGCGGGATCCACCCATCACAGAACTCCACCATGTGTGCAATTGTCTTCGGGCCTGCGCCTGCGCCCATGATGATGGGCGGATGTGGCTTCTGGACGGGCTTAGGCCATGCCCAGGAGGGCTCCAGGCTGATCAGCTCTCCCTCGAACGAGGCAACGTCGTCGGTCCAGAGCGACTTCATCATGAGTGTCTTCTCCCGGGTCAACGCCCGGCGCTGCGAGTAGTCGGTGCCGTGGCTGGCCATCTCCTCGACGTTCCATCCGTACCCGATCCCGAACTGCAACCGCCCGTTGGACAGCACGTCGACGGTCGCTGCTTGCTTGGCCGTCCAGATCGGGTCGCGCTGCGCGATCAGCGAGATCCCGCTTCCCAGGCGGATCGTCGACGTCACGACGGCGCAGGCGGCGAGTGCCGTGAACTGTTCGTGCGTGCGCCAGTACTTCTCGGGCAGGGGCCTGGCCCCGGGCATACCCCCTGCAGGCGTTGCTCTCGACGTCGGGATGTGGCTGTGTTCGGCGAACCAGAGCGAGTCGAAGCCTCGCTCCTCGACAGCTCGAGCAAGCTCGACCGGCTGCAGGGTCGTGTCGGTCGGGAAGAAGTTGATGCCGAAGTCCATGCCTCGACTGTATCGGCTCGGGCCGCTCTCCGGATTTGGGATTCCGTCAGATTCGACGAATCCTGGGAAGCGTGAAGACCAAGTTGCTGTCTCGGATCGAACAGTCCGGGCCGATGTCGTTCGAGGTGTTCATGGAGCACGCGCTCTACGACCCAGAGAACGGATTCTTCGGCTCGGGCGACCTCAAGTCGGTGAAGGGCGGCGATTTTCTCACGTCCCCCGAGGTGAGCCCGATGTTCGGCGAGGCGGTCGGTCGTCTGGTCGAGGCCGAGATCGAGCGGGTCGGTGTGCCGTTCCGTCTGGTCGAGGTGGCCGCCGGCTCGGGCTCGTTGCTTCGGCCCCTGCTCGCTTCGGTCGACTACGACATCGAGGCGTGGGCAGTCGAGGTTTCCCCCGCTGCCCAGGCGGCGCTGGCGGAGATCCTGCCGGCAGAGCGCGTGGTCGACTCGCTCCAGGAGGTCCCGTCGCCGTTCCGCGGTGTCATCGTGGCCAACGAGCTCGTCGACAACCTGCCGATGGCGATCGCCCAACGGGTCGGCGGTGAATGGCGTGAGCGTTGGGTCGGTGCCGATCGTGGGGAGCTGGCACTGATCGACGCCGACGCCCGTCCAGAGGTTCTCGACTGGCTCGACCGTTACGCCGGCCCCGTTCCCGACGGCGGCATGGTGGAGGTTCAAATGGCTGCCGCCGAGTGGTTGCGGTCCGCCATGTCGATGATCGAGGCTGGCTCAATCGTCTTGTTCGACTACGGCGACACCACCGAGAATCTGCTGCCTCGCCGTCAGGACGGGACGCTGCGCACGTATCGCTCACACCATCTGGGGCCGCACCCGCTCGATGAGCCGGGTGCGACCGACATCACCGCCGACGTGAATTTCACCGCACTCGAGGCGGTTGCGGTCGAGGCCGGGTGGGATGCGAAGATCTGGCGTCAGGACGACTACCTCGCACAACTGGGCGTTCGCGATCGGATCTCGGAGATGCGCCACCGTGAACTCGACCTCGCCCGGTCCGGCGACGAGATGGAGCGCCTGAAGGTGCGCACGCTCCGTACCGAGGCCGAGACGTTGATCCATCCTCGCGGACTCGGGGACTTCCGGGTGCTGGTGGCCCGCCGGTAACGCCCTCGCGGAGTCGAAGAGAGGGAGTGGCCGGCTGGCCACTCCCTCACCTCGATCAGGTGCTCGAACTGTCAGTCTCCGAGGAATGACTCTATGAAACCGAGGTCCGCAGCCTTGTCGATCCGGTAGCCGCCCTCGGTGCCGGCGGAGTAGCTGCTGCCGAACGACTGATCGCCCCTCTTCGACGAACCGGACTCGAAGGTCGGCCCGCCAGAGTCGCCGAAGCACGTCCCACCCTTGTGAGCTTTTCCGTTGTTGTTCGAGAAGGTCACTGAGACGCCGGCAGGAATCCCGAACACGCCGACTGTGTTGATGGGCATCTCTTCTGACTTGTAGTGCTCATCCGACTCGATCTTCCCGGGTCATGCGCTTGGCCGTACCCCACGGGCGTGAATCGCTGTTCGTTCTTCGGCTGGGCGAAGAACGAGTCGATGTCTCCCTCCTCGGGAGTTCGCCGGACTGCCACCGGTGTCACAGGCTCGCGAGACACGATTCCAGGTCGTAGAGGAACAAGGCGTTGTCGTCGTATTCAGAGGGACGTGGCGGTTCCACTGACCCGTCGTCGTTGCCTTCGATCCAGGCCACCCTGTCGTCGAAGCACTCCTGGTTCTCGTCACGGGCGTAGTCGCCGCTCGGGTTGATTCCGTCGTAGTCGGGCACTTCGCTGATACGACAGCCACACATCGTTGCCGCCGGTCCCGTCACCGCCGCCCTCGGTCGTCGACACACCATCGAGGCCGACCCCGTACGTGCAGTGGCCGGCGGTGAGCACCACCGTGGGACTGAGCAGTGTTCCCGACAGTTCGAACCAGCACCGCGATCGTCGAACCGTGAATCGACGTCGTCCGGCACGTAGACGACGAGCTGGCCCCAGGGTCGCCCCATCTTCCGGTCGACCGTCGGTGATGGCTCCTGCTGGAACGGCGACGCCATGACGGCGATCACTGCGACGACAAAGCGAAGTCTCCGCTTCATGAGTATCTCCCTGTTCTCCCTGGTGCGAAGGCCCGCACCCACTCATCGACACGATAGCCCTCATGTAAGAGGCGTCCAGTCGCGTCGAGCGGCGGTAACAAGCGAGGATCTGGGGCGACATTACGAAAGAGCACCACAGCACGCCTGATGGTTGTCTGATTGGAGAGATCACGTCGCTGCACTCTCGGATGAACGTGCGGGGGAAGGAACCAGAAGATGAGGAAGACAGTTCTGATTGCAGCGGTCGTGCTCGGTGCATGCGCATCTCCTGGGGTCGTCGACTCCACGAGTGGTGAGACCGATGGTACGAGGGCAACGGTGGAGGCGCGCGAGCGACCGAGTGCTGCCTCCGCTAGCACCGGGCTGGCGAGAGTGCTGCAGACAACGGCGGACGACCACGACGGTCCCGACCAGCGGAATCTGGACGACGACGTGACCGAACAAGGTGAGGTGCCTACGACGACGACTCGTCCCGATCTGCGCCACGCAGCTGTGCCTGACCGACGCATCGAGTACGACTGGTGGTGCCATCCGATCGTCAGGCGCGGTGTGCTCCGGCAGAGGCGCACACGGTACGGATTGGTCGGCCATGACAGTCATCCGGGCCGACTCGGTTGTCCGGACCACGGTTCGCTCGGCTGCCCTACACCGGGGATGCACACCCGGATACTGGGTCGAACGGGCTGCTGGTGACACGTACACTCGACTACCGGGTCGGGCCCGAGAACGGCTCTTAAGCTCTGCGAGACGGTCTCGGATCACACCCCCGCACGGCGATTCCGGCTCAACGTCGGCCGGCCCTGGACAGCCTCTGACGCAAGGTCACTCGCCCTGCGCACTCCGGGTGAGTGATCCCGAACGGCGTCCATACTGGTGGGCTTGGCCGAGATCGCATCGCACGTGACGAACAGACGGCGCCCCGGGCGATTCCCGCGGCGCTGTCCTTCGGCTTCGATCCGACCGAGTCACTCGGTGAGGAAGTAAAGGGCCTCCGTGTCCTCCGTTGAGCCACCTCGGTTACCGGCGCCCCGATCCCCGTTGGTGAACAACAGCACGCCGAGTTCCTCGGTGTTACCCGGGAACGTTCCGAAGTCGAAGACGTTCAGCGTTCCTGAGTCACCGCCGGCGATGTCGGCTGTTGAGTCCGAAGAACCGCTCACCGAGCGGGGTGATCCGAACTCCTTCGATCTCGTCATCGGGCCCACCGAAGTAGATGTCGAAGGCGTACGCCGTCGACGTCACGTTGGTGTTCAGCATGTCCGTGCCGGTGAGGCCCACCTGCTCACCGCAGATCAACATGACCGTGTTCCCCGTCTCCGTCGCATGCTCGGCGAAGAAGAACGCACTCGAGCTTCCGAGCGTCGTCGGGTACGACAGGTAGGGCGCTGCCCACGTGACTGCGCGTCCATCACTGATGGTGCCGAGACCGGCCAGTGAGTAGGTGTAGACCGCGTAATCCGGGGTGCCGTCCTGATCCGTGTCGAGATCGATCCAGGAGATGCCGGGCACGATTGCGTGCGTCTGCCGCTCCCAGTTGTCGAACGCGAACGCCCAAAGGAACGACGGTTCCGGCTGAACAGAAGCCGGCGGGCACCGGGAAGGTGTTGACACCAACACCCCGGATGTCCGGGACTGGCGCCTGTTCGCCTCGAGTGCCCTCGGGCAGATTCTCATCCGTCACCACCAGGGCATACGGATCGAGCTGCGCCGTGCCGACACCCGTGTTCTCGAGCGCGACCACTTCTGGGAAGCCGCCACCTTCGAGGGTGTACGTGTCCGCAACGACACGAGCGGCCTTCCTCGGCAGGACGTGCCACGGCATCGAGATCTCATCCGAACCATCGGCGAGGACGAGGTATCCGTCGAACTCGGCTGCCGTCAGTACCTTCGGGTCTGCACCCCTGGCTGCCCGAGTTCATCGGGTTGCCGGAGAGCTTGGTGCCATCGATGGTGATCGTGACATCGAAGCTTCGGGTTGCGCCCTTTCCGGCAGGGATGGTGACCGTTGAAGGCGCATCCACCGTGATCGCTCCAGAGGCTGCATCGCCGGCGAAACGGAATCCGGGGGTGATGTCGAACGTGTGACGCTTACCGTCCATGCTCTTCACCGTCACGGTCCGTGTCAGGCTGATCGTCTCGTCAGCGACATCGACGTAGCCGAAGCTGAGACCGCCGCTGAACCCGTCTTCGACGTAGGCCAGCGCTGGTGCGTCGAGCCGCGGTCCACCCGCACCTCGCCGCCACCGATCCGAGTGATCTCGGCAAGGCCGCTGAACGGGTCGATCTCGATGTCGGTCTCGCCGCTGTTCATCAGCAATGCCTTGATCTCGAGCGGGCTCAGGCCTTGGCCAACGGCGTTGCCGTTCGCTCTGCCATTCGCCGGCGCATTCGAGGTGGCCGAAGTCGCATCGAGTACGAGCGCCGCCGATCCGGCGACCATCGGGGCTGCGCCCGAGGTGCCGCCAAACGGTCCGGTGTCGGTGCCGCTACCGGCGATCGCCGAGACAGATGCGCCAGGCGCACCGATCTCTGGCTTGATCCGCAGGTCGTCGAACTGAGGCCCACGAGACGACGAACCGACCATCTGGCCGACGAGCGGCAACTGGTTGTCGGGATCGACCGTGACCGTCTCGCCAGCGTCGTGCCTTGAGCGCATTCGAGTCCGCCTGATCGATCATGTAGCCAGGAATGTCGATTGGCCGGTCGCCGCCATCGCCACCCGAGAACGGGGCGCCGGGCGCAACCAGTCCGATGATTCCGACCACTCCACCTGCATCGGCGACGTTCTTGATCTTCAGCGTGAAGTTGCAGGCGCCTCGATCGACGAGCACCACCTTGCCGGAGAGGCTTCCCGGAGCGAAGGGCGCACAGCCATTGAGGTTGCCGCCAGCTCCATCGCCGTACTGCAGCGGTCCGCTGATCGTCGATGCGAGAGGCGTCGACCACGGCTGGAAGACCGCCGGGATCCCTGTCCTGGTCTCCGCATCGATCAGCTGAAGAGCTGCCGAGGGGACCTGGGTTTGAGCCACCGAGAGTGCGGTGTTCGCTGCAGCCGGCGAGCCGGTCACGAACGGCAGATCACTCGAGTTGCCCGCGGATGCCACGGTGAGCACACCGAGCGCAGTGGCTCCGTCGACCGCAGCCGACAGGTCGTCATCGAAGGGCTGGCCGTACAGCGAGCCGAGCGACATGTTGATGATGTCGACGCGGTCCTTGACCTTGCCATCTCCGTTGGGGTCGACCGAGAACTCCATGCCCTGGATGAGCGCGATGCCCGAACAGGAGCTCGACACAGCCGAGCAGACCTTGACGGCGTAGAGATCGACACCAGGTGCGACCCCGTTGACTCCGCCGATGATGTCGGCGACGTGGGTTCCGTGACCTTCGAGATCGATGGGGTCGGGATCGGGGGCTTCAGCGGAGTTGGGCCAGTCTTCTCCGACGAAGTCGTATCCGTCGACGACCTTCGCGGTTGGGAAGAGCCCATCGCGAGTGGTGTTGCGTGGATCGGCTGTCGACGTGCCCCATGCAGCCTCGTACGCCTCCAGGGTTCCGGGTCCGCCGAGATCGGCGTGTGTGTAGTCGATGCCGGAGTCGAGGACTGCGACCTTCACACCGCTGCCGTCCACGCCGTCTGCTTGGACTGCTGCAGCGCCGATGTAGGGGACGGTTTCGCTGAGATCGAGTTGGTAGTTCCCGACCGGTGTGACCCGCAGGACTTCGGCGTCGGCGGCGATTGCGTCGAGGCTCGATGAGTCCACCTGCACGAACACGGCGTTCAGGACGCGCTGTACCTGTCCGAGAACGGTCGCATTCGGATCGAGTGCGAGGACACGGTCGATCAGGGCTTCTTGGCTGCGGGCCACGCTCTGCACATGACGGGCTGCCTGGTTCTCGTTGGTGATGCCGGAATCGGCGAGTGAGTCGCCGACCAGCCGCACGATGACCCGCTGGTCGCCGGTTGCTGTGCGCAGGGCCGGGTCCAGCTTGCCGAGGGTCACTCCGTCGGCCGTGGCCGGGCTGTCCAACCGGAGTTCCTCGATGCTTTCTGGAAGAGCACGGTCCGCGCGGTCGGGCCCGACCTGGGCTCCCAATGGGAGTGCCATCGTTGCCAGCAGCGCGATCGTGCTCATCATCACGATGAGTCGTCTCAAAGTATTCCTCCACTCTCCCTGGCGTCGGGTTCGACGCCGACTCGCCTCCCGGTGGTTGTGCCGCGAGGCGGGTCGGAGGCTAGTCATTTCTTGAGCGGCCGCTCCAGTGTCATTCCCGAAATAGTCACATGCTCTCGGCGCCGATCGCATGTCTTGGACGTGTGTCCCGTCCAGGACTGATATCGGCCGCTTCGGGGTACCATTTGGCTCATGAACAACATCAAGACAGCCGCGTTGCTGGCCTTCATGACGATGCTGTTGGTCCTCGGCGGTCAAGCGCTCGGGATCAGCTTCGGCGGGGTCCTCTTCTTCGCCGCGATCTTCAACCTCGGGATGTACTTCTTCTCCGACAAGCTGGCGATCGCCGCCTCCAGGGCCAAGCCCGTCACCGAGGCCGAGCTCCCACAGGTGTACAACATCATGCGCCGGCTCACCCAGCAGGCGAACATGCCGATGCCACGCATCTATCTGATCGACTCGCCTCAGCCCAACGCCTTTGCGACCGGTCGGAACCCCAAGCACGCGGCTGTTGCCGTGACGTCGGGGATCATGGGCATGCTCGACGAGCAGGAGCTCGAAGGCGTGCTCGCCCATGAGCTGGCCCACGTCGCAAACCGTGACATCCTGATCAGTTCGATTGCCGCCATGCTGGCGGCGGCGCTGACGATCATGTCTCGCATCTTCATCTTCGGTGGGGGTGGCAACAACCGCGAGAACCCGGCCGCCGCCATCGGCGCCATCATCTCCCTCATCGTCGCTCCCATCGCTGCGATGCTCATCCGGTTCGCGATCTCCCGTACCAGGGAGTTCCAAGCCGACCGCTCTGGAGCCCAGCTGACCGGCCAGCCGCTCCATCTCGCCTCGGCGCTCAAGAAGATCTCGGTTGGGACGTCCCGCGTCCCGATGAAGGTCAACAGCGCAGTAGCCCCCCTCTACATCGACAACCCGCTCAAGGCGTTCGGCGGACGGGCGACCTTCGGCCGGCTGTTCTCGACCCACCCTCCGACCGAGGAGCGGGTCAGGGAGCTGGAGGAGATGGCCTATCGGGTCTGAGTCCAGTTTCCGTCCGGCGCCGGCGGCCACGACATGATCGGCCTGAGTCCCGACGCCGCGATCGCTGTCGCCGGGCTCGTCGCCGTGGTGGCCGTCGGCTGGGGTGCGAACCTGAGTGTTCGCTCGGCCACGAGTGGACCCGAGTGGGCCCTCGAGCACCTATCCGGCCTCCGCAGGCTCTGGCCTGCTCTCATCGGTCTCGGGCTCGTTGCGGCAGTCGTGTTCTCTCCGATCTGGCTCGGCCTCTCACTCGTCTACATCGTTGCGACGGTGTGGTTCCTATCGGCCTCACTGCTCCGCAACCTCCACCGGCTTCAGACGCTCGACGGCTTCGTCGACATCGGCGCCGAACGCCGCACCCAGATCATCTCGCGGGCTCGTCGCTACCTCATCGGCGGGGGGGTTCTCATGGGTGTCCTCGGCGCGATCTCGGTCGGCTTCGGTGCGATCGGCTGGATCGCAGTCCTGATGGGCCTCGTGCTGGTCGGAACGGCGCTGCTGCTCGACGCTCCCGACGCTTGATCGACCAGCTGTTTCGCTTTGTGCGCCATCCAGCGCATCTGTATAGTTCCGAAGCCCCCGGAGGTTTCCGGGCTGGCCGGGATGCCCGAGCGGCCAAAGGGAGCAGACTGTAAATCTGCCGGCGTATGCCTTCGGAGGTTCAAATCCTTCTCCCGGCACCAGGTGTCGCCAGTGACACCACCAACATGCCTCCTTAGCTCAGGGGTAGAGCACTTCCATGGTAAGGAAGGGGTCCGGGGTTCAAATCCCCGAGGAGGCTCTGAGCGACCACAATGGTCGCTCCCAGGCGGCGTAGCTCAGTCGGTAAGAGCGCTCGACTCATAATCGAGAGGTCGGCAGTTCAAGTCTGCCCGCCGCTACGTCCCCAAAGCGGACGAGCGTCCGCACCGTCGACACAAGAGGAAATCATGGCAAAGGCAAAGTTCGATCGTACGAAGCCGCATGTGAATGTTGGCACGATGGGTCATATTGATCATGGGAAGACGACGTTGACGGCGGCGATCACCAAGACGTTGTCTGAGCGTGTTGGTGGTCAGAACGTGTTCACGGATTTCGAGAATATCGATAAGGCTCCGGAGGAGCGTGAGCGGGGGATCACGATTTCGATTTCTCATGTGGAGTATGAGACGGCGAATCGTCATTATGCGCATGTGGATATGCCGGGTCATGCTGATTACATCAAGAACATGATCACGGGTGCTGCTCAGGTGGATGGGGCGATTTTGGTGGTGTCTGCGACGGATGGTCCGATGCCGCAGACTCGGGAGCATGTGCTTCTTGCTCGTCAGGTTGGTGTGCCGTCGATTGTGGTGTTCATGAACAAGACGGACATGGTTGATGATGAGGAGCTTTTGGATCTGGTCGAGTTGGAGGTGAGAGATCTTCTGACTGAGTATGAGTTCCCGGGTGATGATCTTCCGGTGGTGCGTGGTTCGGCGTTGAAGGCGTTGGAGGGTGATGAGGCGCATCAGGATGCGATCATGGAGTTGATGGAGGCGGTTGATTCCTATATTCCTGAGCCGGATCGGGATACGGCGAAGCCGTTCTTGATGCCGATCGAGGATGTGTTTTCGATTACTGGTCGGGGGACGGTGGTGACTGGGAAGATCGAGCAGGGTGTCCTCAATGTCAACGAAGAGGTTGAGATTGTGGGGATTCGTCCGACGCAGAAGTCGACGGCGACGGGGATCGAGATGTTCCGGAAGTTGTTGGATCAGGGTCAGGCCGGTGACAACGTCGGGGTGCTTCTTCGTGGGATTGGTAAGGATGATGTTGAGCGTGGTCAGGTGTTGGCCAAGCCCGGCAGTATCACGCCGCATACTGATTTTGAGGCGCAGGTGTATATCTTGACCAAGGAGGAGGGTGGGCGGCATAACCCGTTCTTCTCTGGGTATCGCCCGCAGTTCTATTTCCGGACGACGGATGTGACGGGGAATGTGACGTTGCCGGAGGGGACGCAGATGGTGATGCCGGGTGACAACACTGAGATGACGGTGGAGTTGATCAATCCGATTGCGATGGATGAGGGGTTGCGGTTCGCGATTCGTGAGGGTGGCCGGACGGTTGGTGCCGGTCGGGTCGTCAAGATCAACAAGTAGCGGCCGCCCTGGAGGGCGGCCTGTCCACACGTCTCACGTCCCACGCCACACGAACAACGGCGTGAGACGTGGGACGTGAGACGTGAGACGGAAGCGAAGCGACAATGGCAAGTGACAAGAGACCGCCGATCACGTTGGCGTGCGAGCAGTGCAAGCGCCGCAACTACGTGACGACGAAGAACAAAGCGAACACCAGGGACCGGCTCGAACTGAAGAAGTTCTGCCGCTGGTGTCGAGCGCACACCGCACACCGAGAGACCCGATAGGACGGGCGTCGCCCGCCTGTGTTCGGTGACCGGTGCTCGTTCATCGGTTCGAGACGGAGGAGCCCGGGACGGATGTCCCGGGCCCTCTCGCGTTCCAACCGCAACATGCAACACGCTGCACGCCTTCCCAGCGACCCGACGTTGACGTGAGACGTGAGACGTGAGACGTGTAGCGTGCCCTCCATATGGCGCTCGCTGACATCACAGGCCGTGAGTACGGCCCGGTCTCGTACCGACTCGACCCAGAGAAGGTCGCCGATTTCATCGACGCCACCGGGGACGATCCTGCCTTGCACACCGACGCGGCCCCCCAGGGGTTCGCAGGGGCACTCCTGTTCGCCGTGGCACCTGCGTTGCTCGCCGATCCCGACCTCGCCACCCACAGCCACGGGGTGATCCACGGAGACCAGTCGTTCCGGTGGCACCGGCAACTCGAATACGGCACCGAAATCGCGGTCAAGGGAGAGGTGTCGAAGCTCCGGGAGCGAGGCGGAGTCGCCTTCCTCGGGTTCTCACTCACCGTCGGCGACGATGCCGGCTCGATGTGCGAGGGCGAATCCACGTTCGTTCTCTCCGGCTCCGAGTCGGCTGCGTCCGGGCATGCGGAGCGGGACGAGCCTGCCACCGACGACACGGCCCAAGCATCCATCTCCGGCGCAACGATCCTTCGGTCCGTCAGTCGGCGAGGTCTGGTCAAGTACGCCGGCGCCAGTCGCGACTACAACCCGCTCCATTGGGATCACGAGACTGCTGTCGCTGCGGGTCTGCCGGGTGTCGTGGTGCACGGCCTCCTGCAATCGGCGTGGATCCTTCAGGCGACCGGCCCGGTCCAGGCGGCGCGGTTCCGGTTCCGCGCGCCGCTGCTTCCGGGTGTCGGGGTGGGCGTGATCGTGGACGGCGACACGGACCGTCCCCAGGCTCGGGTGACCGATGGTCACATCGACTACGTCACCGCGACGTTCGAGCGCCGCTGATGGCGCTCCCGACCCCTCATCCCGTCGCCGACGCTGATCTGGTCGAACGCGCCATCGAGGGAGATGCCGAATCGTTCTCGGAGTTGGTTCGGCGCCATCGCGACGGATGGTTCACGCTCGCCCTCCGCCTGCTCGGCGACCGCGAGGTTGCCGCCGACGTCACGCAGGAGACGGCGATCCGCGCCTGGAAGTCGATGGGATCCTTCCGACACGAGTCGATGTTCAGCACCTGGACACATCGCATCGTCGTCAATACGGCCTGGACGCTTCGCCGACGGGCGAAGCGGCACGCAACCACCCCGATCGAGTTCGTCGAGGATCCCGCACATGATCCATTCGAGTTCCACGCCGAGAGGCTCGGGATCCGCCGAGAGCTTGCGCTGGCACTCTGGTCACTGTCGGCGGCCAATCGGGCGGTCGTCGTCCTCAAGGACGTGTACGGGTGGTCGCATGCCGAGGTCGCGGACGCACTCGGCATCACGGTCACGGCTGCGAAAGTCAGGCTCCATCGTGGGCGCACCGCTCTGCGCCGTGATCTGGAGGGCGTGTTGTGACGTCGGTGAACTGTCGGCTCGCGGCGCCCTGGGTCACTGCGCTCGGATCGGGTGACGACGTGTCATTCGGTCCCGCCAGGAACCACATCGACTCCTGTCTCTACTGTCAGGCGAGTATCGCCAGACAGCGTCGCCTCCGGCGGAGCCTCGAGGAGCTCGCCACGGTCCCGGAGGCGTCGCCGGCGTTCGGATCGCCACCCCAGGTCGAGGAGCGCTCCACGCTCCGGCGGCCCCTGGTTCTCGGCGCCGTCGGAGCAGCCGTGGCCGTCGGGATCGGTGTGGTCGGGCTCCGACGGACGCTCCCGCACTGAACGGATTTTCCAACGACCCCGGAATGTTCGTATACTCAAGTGTCCCTGCATGGAGGGGTGTAGCTCGAACTGGTTAGAGCGCCGGTCTCCAAAACCGGAGGTTGAGGGTTCGAGTCCCTCCGCCCCTGCGGGTCATTTGTCACAGAGATTTCGATTCGCTCAGTGCGAGGAAGTCAGGTCATGAACCGAGAACAGCGCCGACTCATGGAACGTGAGGAGCGGCGACAGAAGAGCCAAGAAGGAACCTCGCGCCGGGAGCAGGCCACCGCGCGTGTCTCCGCCGCGCCCTCCGAGCGCCAGTCGCTCTGGAAGCGGCTGACGTCGTTCCTTCACGACGTTCGTCTCGAGATGAAGAAGGTGTCCTGGCCCACCCAGCAGCAGATGGTGGCCTTCACCGCCGTCACCGTGATCACCAGCGCCGCACTGACCCTTCTCATCTTCGGGCTCGACGTCGCCCTCAAGCAGGCTGTGCTCATCGTCCTCGGAGGACTGTGACCGTGGCCGAAGACGTCGACATCCTCGAGGAAGCAGAGGCTCCCGCACCGCCAAAGCCGGTGAGCCCCTACGACCTCCCCGGCGACTGGTATGTCATCCACTCGTACTCGGGGTACGAGAACAAAGTGAAGCTCAACCTCGAGACCCGAATCAAGTCGATGCACATGGAGGATCGGATCTACGAGGTTCACATCCCCATGACCGACGTGGTCGAGATCAAGAACGGCAAGAAGGTCACCGTCCCCAAGAAGGTGTTCCCCGGATACATCCTGGTTCGCATGAACCTCGACGACGACTCGTGGTTCACCGTGCGGAACACGCCCGGCGTGACCGGCTTCGTTGGCGGCTCGAACACGCCGACGCCCCTCTCTCGTCGCGAAGTCGAGCGGTTCCTCGGAGTGGAGGAAGAGGAAACCAAGCCCAAGCCGCAGTTCCGTCCGGACTGGGAGATCGGCGAGATCGTCCGGGTACAGACCGGCCCATTTGCGGACTTCACGGGAAAGATCGAAGATATGGACCTCGACCAGTCGAAGGTCACCGTCCTCGTCGACATCTTCGGCCGTGACACCCCCGTCGACCTCGGGTTCGGGGACATCCAGAAGGCATAGAACACGGCGCTGCGACACGTCGCACCGCCGCACGTCAGGAGATACACAACAATGGGTAAGAGAAAGCTCGCTGCCGTCGTCAAGATGCAGCTGCCTGCGGGTCAGGCAACACCGGCGCCACCCGTGGGTACCGCCCTCGGTCCGCACGGTGTGAATCTGATGGACTTCGTCAAGGCATACAACGACGCCACTGCCAACAGCCGTGGCCAGATCATCCCGACCGAGATCTCGATCTACGAGGATCGCAGCTTCACGTTCATCCTCAAGACGCCCCCCGCCGCTGCGCTGCTGCGCCAGGCCGCCAAGGTGGACAAGGGATCGTCGGAGCCGAACAAGGAGAAGGTCGGCAAGGTGACTCGGGCGCAGGTCAAGGAGATCGCCGAGACCAAGATGCCGGATCTCAACGCCAACGATCTCGATGCCGCGATGAAGATCGTCGAGGGCACCGCCCGCTCGATGGGACTGCTCGTCGAGGGCTGAGAGCCACACGAATACCCCCGGACGTCTCGTCCGGTCGACGTGGGAGGTGAGCCATTCACCGCTTGCACCACAGAAGGAAGACGACATGGCACGCAAGGGAAAGCGGTATGCGAATGCCGCACGCAGCTACGACCGACTCGCCGAGTATCCGCCAGATCAGGCGGTCGGATTGGTCAAGAGCTTCGCAACCACCAAGTTCGATGAGACGATCGACGTCGTCTTCAAGCTGAACATCGATGCACGCAAGGCCGATCAGTTGGTCCGCGGCACCGTCGCCCTCCCCAACGGGACCGGACAAGAGGTCCGGGTCGCCGTGATCGCCCCCGCCGACAAACACGCCGAGGCGACCGAGGCCGGTGCCGATCTCGTCGGCGGCAAGGAGTTGGCCGAGGAGATCGCCGGTGGGCGCGCACTCGACTTCGATCTGATGATCGCAACCCCCGACATGATGGCGGAGGTCGGCAAGCTCGGACGAGTGCTCGGCCCTCGAGGCCTCATGCCCAATCCGAAGGCCGGCACGGTCACTCCGGACGTGGGGAAGGCCGTCTCCGAGTTCAAAGCCGGGAAGCTCGAGTATCGCAATGATCGTTACGGCAATGTTCATGTGCCGATCGGCAAGGCGTCCTTCGATCCCGAGGCACTCCAGGAGAACCTGATTGCGCTCGGTGCCGAGATCGTTCGGGCCCGGCCGGCGGCCGCCAAGGGTCGGTTCATCAAGGGCGTCTCGATGTCCTCGACGATGGGTCCCGGCGTTCGGGTCGACACGGCACGTCTCGTCGATGCCGCCGAGAAGGCCATCTGAACCGAACTCGCACACCTCGATGAACTGAGAAGGCCCCGGAGTTCGAGACTCCGGGGCCTTCTCTACGAATAGGGGATCTCCGAGTCCACGGTTCAGGCCGGCGGTGGCGACGTGTGCCAGGTTGTCGACGGGTTGGCGGTGGCGATCACCGCATGTCCCGTACCGCACGGTCCGGGCCCGGGAATCGTGGGCTTGGTCTGAAGTGCCCAGGTTGTCGTTCGGAGATCCCCTGACCTCGAAACACCATCGCGCAAACCAGTGCGCGTGTACAGGAATATCTTGTCAGCTGCGGCTTCTCTCGCGAGCGGTGCCGTCGGCTCTCGGCCATCGGCTGTCCCCGACTCGATGGCTGATCGCCGACAGTACCGAGGTCGCGTTTTGCCTCGGGACACGGCGAGGCGTATCGTGACGGCCACAATTCATTCCTCGGCCCAAGACCGTTGGCGCTTCGCATAATGGGTGTTCCCACCAACGCAGGTCGGCTCTCGAGAGCCTCCCTGGTCGTGTGCCGAGGGAGGTTTGTTCAATTAGAAGAAGGAGCCGAGAATGCCGAGACCTGAGAAGGTTCAGGCAGTTGCCGAAATCAAGGAGCAGATCGAGGGCGCCCGCGCCGTCTATCTGACCGAATTTCGCGGCCTCACCGTGTCTCAGCTTCAGACCCTGCGGAGAGCTCTACGTGCAACGGGAGCCGACTACAAGGTCGTGAAGATGACGCTCGCCAAGCGGGCAGCCGACGAACTCGGGATCGAAGGGATCTCAGAGCATCTCGTCGGCCCAACGGCTTTGACCTTCGCGCACGACGACGCCGTCGCCACCGCGAAGGCCCTGAAGGATGCCTCCAAGGAGAACGACAAGCTCGTCCTCAAGGCAGGCATCATGGCAGGGGACATTCTGCTACCAGAGCAGGTCTCCAAGCTCGCTGAGATCGAACCCCGTGAAGTCCTGCTGGCGAAGATCGCCGGCGGGGCGAAGGCACCGCTGTTCAAGGCGGCCGGCATGTTTGCGTCGTTCAACAGGAACGCTGCAAGCGTGTTCTCGCAACTGCTCGACAAGAAGGAATCTGGCGAGTTCGTCGGCGCCGCTGCGCCCGACGCCGCCGATGAAGCACCGGCCGCTGCGGCCGAGGAGGAATGACAATGGCAAAGATGACGACGGAAGACCTGCTGTCGGTCTTCGAAGAGATGACAGTGCTCGAGCTGAAGGACTTCCTCGACGCGTTCGAGGAGAAGTTCGACGTGACCGCGGCCGCACCAATGGCAGTCGCCGCGGCACCGGGTGCAGCTGCTGCTGCTCCCGTCGAGGAGGAGCAGGACGAGTTCGATGTCATGCTCACCTCGGCCGGTGCCGAGAAGATCAAGGTCATCAAGGAAGTCCGCGGGCTCACCAGCCTCGGACTCAAAGAGGCCAAGGATCTGGTCGACAGTGCCCCGAAGGCAATCCTCGAGGGAGTCGACAAGGACACCGCCGAGAAGGCCAAGGAGACGCTCGAGGCCGTCGGAGCCACCATCGAGCTCAAGTAGCCAGCTGAGCTTGTTCAATGCAGACGAGGCGCCCGGCCGATCGGCCGGGCGCCTCGTTGTCTCAGGTCTCGAGACGAGGCGCCCAGATTGGCGCCGCCGGCCGGCGTCAGCCGGACTGGTGGTCGGAGAAGCGTCCGGCTTCTCGCTCCCGCATCAGGACGTTCGCCCGCAGGCGCTCGATGTTCTGCTTGGCGGTCTTCTCGACGACGGGGAGTGACCGTTCGGCGAAGAAGGCCTCCACGTCCTGGGCGATGTCGGCGTGCGACAGGCCCGGAAGGCCTTCCATCAGACGCCTGAGTGTCATCGTCGGCATCGCTGCAGTGACCTCGTCCCAGTTCTTGCGAACCTCCTGCCAGGCATGCCGGCCGGAATCGCGGCCGCCGAACAAACGCGCCACTACCCAGGAGGCATCCTGGCTCTTGATATGGCCCGATCGAACCGCATCCAACGTTGCGTCGACGGTTTCATTGGAGTCGAGGAACGTGACGGCCTGGAGCAGTCGAAGCCGGATCTGAGGCGTCGAAGCATCGTCGTAGGCCTTCATGATCCGCTCGAGCGTGCTCAGGTCTCCGTGTGCAGCCATTGTGAAGACTGACGCCTGTCCAACGTCCGGATCGACCGATCCGGGATCCTCGATCCAGCGCTCAGCCAACTCCGTGGATCGTTCGATCGTGTCCGGGTCGTCGGCGAGACGCCCCATCGCTCCGATGATCGACCCCCGCAGTCTGCGAGTCAGGTCGGAATCGTCGTCATTCGGATCCCAGCCCAACCGCTGTGCGCTCGATTCGAACAGGTCGAACGCGATCCGACGGAACTCGGGCAGATCCTCGTCGCTGACGATGTGGTGGCGGATCCCTGCCATCCCGGCGAGGACGGCATTCCAGATCGCCTGCTCCTGCTCCTCTCGATAGGAGGAAGCGAGGGCGATCCAGTCGGCGGCGGACCGCTGGCCGGACTCGACGAACGCCCAGGCATCGTCGATCAGACAGAACCGCTCCAGCGCCTCGAGCTCGGTCAGATTGCTCACGCAAGCCTCGAAGAGATCACCCACGTAGTCGACCCGGTAGAAGCCGTGTCCCCCTGCGTTCGCCACCACCCAGTCGACCTCCCCGTCGAGCGGGAGCTCGGTCGAGTAGGTGTCGAGGACGAGCCGGTGCTCGAACGGGGCGCCCGAAGCGCTACCCCGGAGAACGATCGGGATCTTCCAGAGCGTCGTGTCCGATTCGTCGGGGATCGTGAGGTAGCGGCGCTGCTGCAGCCTGAGTCCGTCGGCGGTCCGTGAGACTTCGACCTGGGGGAATCCGGGCTGGAGGATCCAGGTGTCCATGATCGCCCCGACATCCAAGCCCGATGCGGTGTCGAGCCCGTGCCACAGGTCGGAAGTGACGGTGTTGGAGTAGGAATGGGTGCGGAGGTAGGAACCGACACCGTTGCGGAAGACCTCCTCGCCGAGATACTGCTCGATCATCCGGAGCACCGAGGAGCCCTTCCCGTAGGTGAGCGCATCGAACATCTCGTTCGCCTCGTCCGGGGACATCACCTCGAACTCGACCGGTCGGCTCGACGCCAGGGAGTCGGTCCCGTATGCCCACGGGCGCTCGGTGGCGCCGAACGCCAGCCACCGCTTCCACTCGGGCCGCATGGCGTCGGTGGCCTTCATCTCCATGAAGGTCGCGAATGCCTCGTTGAGCCAGATCCCATCCCACCACTTCATCGTGACCAGGTCACCGAACCACATGTGGGCCAGCTCGTGGGCGATGACGTCGAGGATCCTCACGAGCTCTGCCTGTGAGGCCTGACTCGGGTCGACGAGCAGCGCCGTTTCCCGATACGTGATCGCACCCAGGTTCTCCATCGCCCCGAACGCGAAGTCGGGGATGGCGATCATGTCGACCTTGTCGCCGGGGTAGGGAATCCCGTAGTAGTCACGGAGGTATCGCAGGCAGAAGGCGCCACACTCGAGCGCGAATTGGGTCAGGTGACCCTTCCCGCGGGGAGCGATGATGCGAAGCGGGACACCGTCGACGTCGACGGTGTCGGTCGACTCGAAGGGCCCGACGACGAAGGCTACGAGGTACGTCGACATCTTGATCGTGTCGGCGTAGGCGATCCGCACCCGTCCGTCGCCGGCAGGCTCCCTCGAGATCTCCGAGGTGTTCGACACGGCGAACAGATCCTCCGGCACCACGAGCGTCACCGAGAAGACCGCCTTGAAATCGGGCTCGTCCCAACACGGAAACGCCCTGCGGGCATCGGTGGCTTCGAACTGCGTCGTGGCGATCACCTGAGCGGTCCCCTCCAGGTCGGTGAACGTCGACCGATAGAAGCCGTGCAGTTGGTCGTTGAGAATGCCGCGGAAGACGATCTCCAACCTGCCGGGACCCGCCGGGAGCGTTTCGTCGAAGCTCAGCGTTGCGCGCTGCATCTCCTCTTCATACGAGACGGACGCACTGTGGGCGGTATCGCCCACCGTCAATACCGCGGACTCGATCTCGATCTCGATCGCATTGAGCACGAAGTCAGACACGGGCTCGACGATCTCGACCGTGATCGTCTCACGTCCCGTGAAGGTGAAGGTCTCGAGGTCGGGGGCAAGTTCGATCTCGTACCTCGAGGGGACGACCGACCGGGGGAGTCGGTGGGGGTTCTGGGTGTCTGCGCTCTCAGTCGTGATGGTCATCGCCGGACATCGTACGGGACACCGGCGAGCGGCCCCAAGTGAGTTTCGGCCCCGGCGTCTCGGCGTAACCTCTCCGGGATGGATTCGACGATTCTCGTACGCGTTTCGGGGCGTGACAGACCCGGAATCACCGCCGGGCTGATGTCCGTGTTGGCGCGAGACGACGCCAACATCCACGATGTTGAACAGGTGCTGGTTCGGGGACGGCTCTCGCTCGATGTGCTCATCTCGGTGGTGGAGGGACAAGCGACCGTGAAGGACCTGTTGTTCTACGGGTGGGAGAACGGTCTCTCCGTCGAGTTCGATGTCGTGGAAGACGAGCCCGCCGAAGTGTTGTCCCGTTCGGTGGTGACGCTCATCGGTGACTCCATCGGCCCTGCGGCGTTCGGCGCAGTGGCACACGCGATCGCCGAGGCAGGTGGCAACATCGACCGGATCGTGCGCCTCTCTCGCAAGCCGGTCACGAGCTACGAGTTGGCGGTCACCGACGGTGACCTGAACGAAATGCGGGCGTCTCTGGTGGAGGTCGCCAGAGCCGAGCAGGTGGATCTCGCGGTTCAGGCCGAGGGGATCAATCGAAGATCGAAGCGCCTCGTGATGCTCGACGTCGACTCGACGCTGATTCAGGACGAGATGATCGAACTCCTCGCCGAAGCGGCGGGCACAGCCGACGAGGTCAAAGCGATCACCGCCTCCGCGATGGCGGGCGAGATCGACTTCGAGACATCTCTGCGCGAACGGGTCCGCACCCTGGCCGGACTCGACGAATCTGCGATCGCCGCCGCTCGAGACAGGATGCGGCTCACGCCAGGCGCCCGGACGTTCATCGCGACCCTCAAACGGATCGGCATGAAGGTCGGAATCGTGTCGGGCGGTTTCACGGTCTTCACCGACCACCTGAAGACCCAACTCGGCCTCGATCATGCCTTCGCCAACGAGTTGGAGATCGTCGATGGGGTGCTCACGGGTGAGGTCGTCGGCGATGTCATCGATCGAGAGCGCAAGGCCGACGTGCTGCGGATCGTGGCTTCGGCCGAGCGCATCCCGCTCGAACAGACCGTCGCCGTTGGGGATGGAGCGAACGATCTCGACATGTTGGCCGCTGCCGGACTCGGGATCGCCTTCAACGCCAAGCCGATCGTGCAGGAAGCAGCCGACACCGCAGTCTCGGTCCCCTATCTCGACGCCATCCTCTTCTTCCTCGGCCTCTCCTCCTCCGACATCTGGGACTGAGTCGGCGAACCCAGGGTTCGTGACGACATCTGATGTATAACTCAGGTCGCGGTTCACGAGGGTCTTCCACAATGCGACCGTATTCGGCACCTTGGGTCAATGGTGCACATCGACAAGCAGGCCATCGACGTCGCGGCCAACCAGGGCGGCGTCGTGACGCGGCAGCAAGCGCTCGACCTTGGGTTCACAAGCCGCCAGATCACGCATCGACTCTCCAGTGGCTGGTGGGATCGGATCGGCGACCTGGGCTACCGGCTCATTCCGGCATCCGGCGAGGACCACCACCTCCGCGCCGCCACAGTGCTTCTTCCGGACGCGGTCGTCTCCCATGGATCCGCAGCATTCATCCACCGGCTCACCGACACGCAGCCAGATGTTCCCGCGGTGTCGGTGCACTCGCGCACGACGCACACACTTCCAGGCGTGTTCGTACACCGATGTCACGATCTGCTGGACGGCCACATCACGCTGGTAGACAAGTTGCCGCGTCACGACACCCGAGAGAACCCTCTTCGACCTCGCTTCAACGACGGGTGTTGGGCAGCTCGCATGGATGGCCGTCGAACTGGCCCGGGACGGCCGTCTCCAGCTCGGCGCATTGGAACGGGTGGTCGCAGATATCGGCCGGCGCGGCAAGCCGGGTACTGCACGCATGCGCGAGCTACTCGAGAGTCTGGACACCGGGGATCAGCGATCCACGGGTGAGTCGCCACTTGAACGGAGGGGACGGGCGCTCCTCAGGCGAGCCAGCTGTGCCTGTGGGTTCAGAAGCGAATTCCCGATCCCATGGGCGAAGAGGCGCCGCTTCGATGATGCATTCCCCACCCACAAGCTCGCCATCGAATGGGATTCGATCAGGTACCACGGACAGCGGGACGCGTTCGAGGTGGATCGTCGAAGGGATCGGTCGGCCCTGGAGCACGGTTGGCGGGTGGTGAGGTTCACCTGGGCTGATGTGACCGAGCGTCCCGATCGTGTAGTCGACACTGTCAGGCGCATGCTCCGATGTGAGCTCTGACCCGTCGCAGTCCGAACCTTGACCTGAGATCGACACCAGATGGCGCGTGGAACCCTGGGTTCGCCTCAGTGCGTCAGGCGTCGTAGGAGCCGGCGGTCGTGGAGCCGCCGGTGCCGGTCCAGTTCGTGTGGAAGTACTCGCCGCGTTCGCGATCGACCCGCTCGTACGTGTGCGCTCCGAAATAGTCGCGTTGAGCCTGGATCATGTTCGCCGGCAGTCGTTCGCTGCGGTAGGCGTCGTAGAACGCCAACGCAGACGAGTACGCCGGGACTGGGATGCCGGCCGCCACGGCCGTCTGGATGACCCGGCGCCATCCCGCCTGATGCTCTTCGATTGCCGAGGAGAAGAACTCGTCCAACAGCAAGCTGGTGAGGCCGGGGGAGCGGTCGAATGCCGCGGTGATGTCGTCGAGGAACGCTGCACGGATGATGCAACCCTCGCGCCAGAGGGACGCGATGCGTCCGTAATCGAGGTCCCAGCCGTACTCGTCGGCCGCAGCCCGCATCAACAGGAAGCCCTGGGCGTAGGAGACGATCTTCGAGCAGTACATCGCCGAGGCCACGTCGTCGAGGGAGAGCTCGCCCACCGTCTGGTCGGGGCCGGTCAGTAGCGGAGCCGCCTCGACCCGTTGTTCCTTGAGCGCCGACACGATGCGTGCGTACACGGCTTCGGCAACCAACGTGACAGGCTGGCCGAGCTCGAGGGAGCTGATCGCCGTCCACTTGCCGGTGCCTTTCTGGCCGGCCGCATCGAGGATTCGCTCGAGCACGATCTCACCGTCTTCGTTCCGGAACGCCAGGATGTCGGCGGTGATGTCGACGAGGAACGAGTCGAGGACACCCTCACCCCAGCCTCGGAAGGTCCCGGCCATCTCGTCGTGGCTCATGCCTGTCGCCTTCATGAGGGCATAGGCCTCGGCGATCACCTGCATGTCGCCGTATTCGATGCCGTTGTGCACCATCTTCACGTAGTGCCCGGCGCCGTCGGCCCCGACCCAGTCACAGCACGGCGTGCCGTCTGCCACCTTGGCGGCGATGCTCTGGAGGACGTCTTTCACGAACGGCCAAGCTGCTTCGCTGCCTCCGGGCATGATCGACGGTCCATGTCGGGCGCCCTCTTCGCCGCCGGATACACCCGTGCCGACGAACCGAAGCCCTCTGTCCTCGAGATCATGCGCCCGCCGAATCGTGTCGGTGAACTGCGAGTTGCCGCCGTCGATGATGATGTCGCCCTCGTCGAGCAGCGGCACGAGCGACTCGATCACCGCATCCACGGCGGGGCCGGCCTTCACCATGAGCATGACGCGTCGGGGGAGGGCGAGGGATGCCACGAGCTCCTCGATCGTCTCGGCTCCCACCACCGACTTCCCGCTCGCCGGACCGTCGATGAACTCGGTCATCGTCTCGGTGGTCCGGTTGTACACGGAGACGCTGTACCCGTGGTCGGCCATGTTGAGCACCAGGTTCTGGCCCATGACGGCCAGCCCGATCAATCCAATGTCAGATGCCATGGCGTCACCCTATCTGCCGACAGGGCTTGTCTGCATCTCCCGAAATACAGCTCGACGCGCAGTCGGTTGCGGTGGCATCGGCACCGCCCCCCACACAGCGCCGTCGTAGCAGTCGGGCGTTGGAGCGATCACGAGTCGGTCGTCGAGGGAGAGCGGCGTCCCTCCGCTTCAGGTGCGCTTGCCATCCTCGGTACCGCTGTCCAGCTGCTTCGATCGCCGGGTGCGAACCAGGTCAAGCCGTCGACGCTCGCTCAGGCTCGGTCGTGACCGCCGCCTCCGCCCGCCAGGTCGATGCGAGCCACATGATCGCCGCCAATCCCACGATCTCCACGCCGAGGAACCAGGCATCGTCGAGGTCGTTCGGTGGAAGCGCGAGCATGGACCCCAGGGCGAGAACGGCGACGCCGAGGTTTGCCCAGCGATTTGCCCGGTGCGGGAGCACCCGACTGAGCACGACCATCGAGATCAAGGTCGAGAGCGCGACCCCGGACGCGAGCAACGTCGCCTCCGACACCGTCGCAGACATGAACTCTTCGATCGCGCCGGGCCGGAGGAGCTCATGGATGTCGCGGAACAGCATGTTGAACAACACAAAGGCCCAAAGTGCGGACAACACGCCTCGACGGTCTGCCTTCATCCGCCGGCTCATCGAGAGTGGCATGTGATTCCTCCTGAATGGACGTACGCTGTAAGTCAGCGAGAGAACAGTCTTACATACGATGTACGTTTGCTCAAGTCCATGCTCGGGCTGGGCCCGGACGCCGGAGAGCGACCGATCCCCTGCGGCGCTTTCGGTATCGGACTTCCGGGCCACGAAGTGGCCGTTGTGCCTCGAATAGGCGGGCCGGGAGTGTTGCTGGCCCGTGGTGAGGCTTTCTCCATTCATGGATGCCACGCAGGCTGAACGTCGATCGGCGGTCGGCTCCGTCCGCCGCACGTTCTATCCTCGCCTCATGGCAGTTCTCGGCATCGACATCGGCGGATCAGGAATCAAGGGCAATCTGGTCGACCCCTTCACCGGCAATCTCGAAGCCGAGCGGTACAAGATCGCCACACCGCAGCCAGCGACTCCCGACGCCGTTGCCGATGTCATCGTCGAGATGATCGAGCATTTCGAATACCGCGGCCCCGTCGGGTGCACCTTCCCCGCCATCGTCCGTCACGGCGTCGCCCTCAGTGCGGCGAACGTGGACGAGTCGTGGATCGGGACCAACGCCGAGGAGGTCTTCGAGCGGCATTCGCCGGGTACGGACTTCATCATGCTGAACGATGCAGATGCAGCGGGGATCGCCGAAGTCGAGTTCGGCGCCGCCAAGGATCGAGCAGGGGTCGTGATCATGGTCACATTCGGCACAGGCATCGGTTCAGGCCTGTTCGTCGATGGAACCCTCGTTCCGAACACCGAGCTGGGTCATCTCGAGCTCCAGGGACATGCGCCAGTCGAGGACTGGGCTGCCGCGAAGGTCAAGAAGGAAGAAGGCCTGACCTGGGAGGAGTGGGCGGCGCGTGCCGGTGCCTACCTCAATCATCTCGACCGGCTGTTCACCCCCGACCTCTTCGTGTTCGGCGGAGGCGTGTCCCGTCGCTGGGACCGAATCGGCCCTCTCCTGGGGGTCGACGTCGAGATCGTTCCCGCCCAGTTCGAGAACGAGGCAGGAATCATCGGCGCCGCCATGGCCGCAACCCGTCGCTGATCCCGTCGAACCCCGAACACTCTTCTTACATCTCCCACATCCCTCTCTGATGACGGCGAGCGATGGTGTTCACGGTTGAAGAAAGGACCGTGGATGACATCGAAGGGATTGGCGTTCGTGCTCGCCGCCGCAGTGGTGGTTGGCGCGTGCGGTGGCGTCGCTCGGCCCGAGAGCCGGTCGGTTCCGACGGTGGCGGAAACGGCGACGACCTCGGTCGGGACGCCGACGACCCGCGACCCGCAGCCGAGCCACGACGATGGCGCCGCAACCGGTTCCGACGGTGGTGGAGGACGTCGAGCCGGACTCGTCGACCACGTCGACGAGGCTCGTCGCAGACGGGCCGGCTTCGACCACGACGAATCCGGCCGAACCGATAGCGCTCGAAGAGGTTCGAGACGCCCTCGACGCCCTCGACGCACTGCTCGGGGATCTCGACAGCCAGATCGGTTCGGTCGACCTGGACGAAGGAGAAACGCCATGAAGAGAACCACGAGAGTCATTGCGAGCCTGGTCGCCGTGCTGATGCTCGCCGCGGCCCTGCCGGCGGCGGCGCAGACCGAAACGGAGACACCTACGGCCCAGGAGCGCATCGAGCACGGAATCGAGCAGTTCCGGGAGCGGGTGCTCAACGCGCTGGACCGACGCCTCGACCGTATCGATCGTCTCCAGTTCGAGATCAACGCCAGCGATACGGTCGAGCCCGAGAACGCAGCCCATCTGACCGGCGACCTCTCGGCCTCGCAGGGCCAGCTCACCGCTCTGGTCGCAAGAGCTCAGTCTGCGAAGACGGTTGAGGAACTCGGCGCGATCGTCGACGAGATGGTGTACGAACACCGCATCTTCGCCCTGCGAACCCCCCAGACCTGGCTGGTGCTCGCCTCCGACTTCGGCGTCTCAGTGGCCGACCGGCTCGACACCGTCGCCCAGAGACTGGCCGACGCTGCAGCACGGGCGGGAGATGCCGGCTACGACGTGAGCGAGGTCGAGACGCTCATCGACGAGGCACGTAGCGCAACGAGCGAAGGGCTCGGACTCGTCGATCCGGTGGCGGAGACCGTGCTTCCTCTGGAGCCGGAGGATGTCCCCGACCCGGCGCGAGCGATCATGGAAGAAGCCCGGGACGACATGTTCGACGGTCGTGAGGCCTACCGCACCGCTCGGGACACGCTCCGTCAGGCAGCCGATCTGCTCGCCGAGATCGTCGAGTCGGACGCCGCCTGATCAGCGTTCAGTGGACATGAGGGGCGGGATCTCGATCCCGCCCCTCATGCCGTCACGAAGTCGGAGAACCGGCTCTCGTCGATCGTCGGGATTCTCGCCTCCACGACCGTCGCAGTGTCTTCGTGCTTCTCGACCAAGACCTCGCCGAGTCGGTGCACCGCTGCGAGCACGTCGCCACGGTCGTAGGGGATCGAGAGACGCAGCAGGACGGTTTCGGCCTGGAGACGCTCGCCGATGATCGTGAGGAGATCCTCGACGCCCTGACCGGTGAGCGCGGAGATCATGGGCGAGTCGGGATAGAGGCGCTTCAGTCGCCCGAGCTCGATCGGGTCCGCCCGATCGATCTTGTTGAACGCAATCAGCTCCGGCACGTTCTCGGCGCCCACTTCCTCGATGACCTCGTGAACCGCGGCGATCTGACCCTCCGGATCGGCGTCGGAGGCGTCGACCAGGTGGAGCAGCAGATCGGCTCCCTTGACGTCGTCGAGGGTGGATCGGAACGCCTCGACCAGCTGGTGCGGCAGCCTCCGGACGAACCCGACGGTGTCGGAGAGAAGCACCGTCTGCCCTTCGGGCAGGTCGGCCCGGCGCACGGTCGAGTCGAGGGTCGAGAACAGCCGGTCCTCGACGAGGACGTCGGCTTCGGTCACCCGGTTGAGAAGCGTCGATTTTCCGGCATTCGTGTATCCGACCAGCGCGACCTGCGGCATCGCTGCGCGTCGGCGCGCCTTGCGCTGGGTCGTCCGTGTCGAGGTCAGGGCCTTCAGCTCGCGAACCAGTTTTGCGATCTTGCTCTCGATGCGGCGGCGGTCGGTCTCCAGTTTCGTCTCACCAGGGCCTCTGGTTCCGATGCCTGCACCCTGCTGTGAAAGTTGCTTTCCCATGCCCCGCAATCGCGGCAGTCGATAGCGGAGGAGCGCCAGTTCGACCTGAAGCGCGCCTTCACGCGAGGTGGCGTGCTGGGCGAAGATGTCCAGGATCAGTGCTTCGCGATCGACGACGTCGCACTCGAAGATCTGTTGGAGGTTGCGCTGCTGGGCTGGTGAGAGCTCGTTGTCGAAGACGACCACGTCGATGTCGAGCGCGTTCGTCACGCCGCGGAGTTCCTTGGCCTTGCCCGATCCGATGAAGTATGCGGCATCGGGGGCGTCGCGGCGAACCAGCTCCCGACCGACGGGATCGGATCCGGCTGTGTCGGTGAGCAGCTCGAGCTCGTCGAGCGAACGCTCCTCTGCTTCGAGTGTGGAGTCTGGGAGGAGCACGCCGATCAGAAACGCCTTCTGGACCTCGACGTCGAGATCGGTCACCGTTGCTGTGAGTCGCCTGCCCCGCCGTCCTTGGTGGTCATAGGTCATATGGGGTTCAAGTTAACGGTGCGGTGGCGCTGTGTCGCTCGGATTATCTCGGCGTGGGCCGCCGGCTGCGTGTTGGTTGGTGGTGATTGCCTTCTTGTCGCAGGCTCTGGCGCCTGGCGGTGTGGAGGTGGAGTGCGGTCGAGGTGCTCCCCAGCAACGAGAAGCTCAGGGCGCGGTCACGGTCGGGTTTGCCGCCGCGGGTTGCGGTGTCGGGCTGAGGGCTTGGGTGCCGGTGCCGTCGTTCTTGTTCCTCCGCTCCAGGTCTGGAGGCTTGGGTGACCCTGGTTTCGTCTCGGCGCTCCGGCACAAGAACTCCTCCCGACAACGTGCGGCGTGAAACTCGAACCTTGGAACTCGAGACTGGGAACTTGAAACCCGAAACCCGAAACCTAGAGGTACTGGCCTTCGTCGCCGACGTGGGTGAGTTCCTCCTCGGCGATGATCTGAGATTCACGAACGGCCGTCACGGGCTTGCCGGTCGGAGGCCAGATGAATCGCCACGCGCCGGATGGGACTGCCCAGAACCGCTGGCCCGATTTCACGTCGACCAGGACCAGGGCGTCGTTGCCCTCTTTGGCTCCTGCAGGCACAAGCAGGCCGGACTTGGTCGTCGCCTCGTCGGGCGTGAAGCCGACGCGCCAGCCAGTCATCACCCGGAAACCGTTCTCCTCGCTGCGATCCGCCATCGCCGTTGAGTGTGCCACGTGTCTCCGATTTGCCCAACATCGGATCGATCAGAACAGGGCGATGATGGCCGCACTGCCGAGCACGAAAACGGTGAGGATGAAGCCGATCACCGCCACCCACGAGGCGAGCTTGAGAAACCTTGTGATATCCACGTCGTGACGAGCCCTTCTGCACCGCGGCGACCGGCCCCGAGGGTAGGGTCAGCGTCACGCCAACGAGGTACGAGATGTCAGACACTTCATCCTTCAGCGAAGCCCTGGACTACCACCGGCGGGGCCGGCCGGGCAAACTCGAGATCCGCCCGACCAAGCCGACCGCCACCCAGGCCGACTTGAGCCTGGCGTACTCGCCGGGGGTCGCCGAGCCATGCCTTGCGATCGCCGCCGACCCGCTCGACGCCTTCAAGTACACCAACCGCGGAAACCTGGTCGCTGTCGTGTCGAACGGCACCGCAGTACTCGGGCTCGGCAACATCGGCGCACTCGCATCGAAGCCCGTCATGGAGGGCAAGGCGGTCCTCTTCAAACGCTTCTCGGACATCGACGTGTACGACCTCGAAGTGGGGTCCTCCGATCCCGAGGACGTCATCCGCTTCTGCGAACTCCTCGAACCGACCGTGGGGGGAATCAACCTCGAGGACATCAAGGCTCCGGACTGTTTCCACATCGAAGCGACCCTCCGCAAGCGTCTCGACATCCCGGTCTTCCACGACGACCAGCACGGCACGGCCATCATCGGGGGCGCAGCGTTCGTCAACGCCCTCGACCTGATCGGCAAGCGCATCGAGGACGTCAAGGTGGTGTTCAGTGGGGCGGGGGCGGCAGGTATCGCCACTGCCCGCTTCTTCCAGGAGCTCGGCGTCGATCCGCAGAATCTGTTGATGATCGATTCTCGCGGTGTCATCCACACGGGACGAGAAGACCTGTCGGAGATCAAGCTCGAGTTCGCCAGGGACACCGAGGCGAGGACGCTGGCCGACGCACTCAAAGGTGCGGACGCATTCGTCGGCGTGTCGGTCGCGGATGCCGTCTCCAAGGAGATGGTCGAGTCGATGGCGTCCGACCCGATCGTGTTCGCGCTCGCGAACCCCGACCCCGAGATCGCCTACGACGACGCGAAGGCCGCGAGGCCGGACGCCATCGTCGCCACCGGACGCAGCGACTTCCCCAATCAGGTCAACAACGTGCTCGGATTCCCGTTCATCTTCCGGGGAGCGCTGGATGTGCGGGCGAAAGGCGTCAGTGAAGGCATGAAGATCGCTGCGGCGAAGGCCCTTGCCGATCTTGCGCGCCAGCCCGTGCCCGAGTCCGTCCTCAAGGCGTACAACCTGGACCGTCTCCAGTTCGGACGGGACTACCTCATCCCCAAGCCGTTCGACCCCCGGGTGCTCTGGACGGTGGCGCCGGCCGTGGCGCAGGCCGCAACGGAGGAAGGGCTCGCCCGCGATCCCATCGTCGATCTCGATGCCTATCGAGAAGCCCTTCGGGCCAGGTTCCAATCCAGCTACAGCCTCATCCAGTCGGTCACGGTGAGGGCGAAGGCTCGCCCCAAGACCGTCGTCTACCCGCATGGTGACGACCTCCGGATCATGCGTGCGGCCCGCCGCGTGCTCGACGAAGGCATCGCTTCCCCGGTGCTTCTCGGTGATACCGGTGTGATCAAGGAGCTCGGGACCGAGCTCGGAATCAGCCTCGATGGCCTGACGGTGATCGATCCCGTCACCGACGCAGGTCTGCGCGCCCGGTATGCGAAACGGCTCGTGGAGCTCCGACGGTCGAAAGGCATGTCGGAGGCGACCGCGGAGCGTCAGGTGTTCGATCCGAATGTGTTCGCTGCGCTCATGGTGGAACAGGGAGATGCGGACGCCGTCCTCGGCGGACTCACCACTTTCTATCCGGAGACCATCAGGCCGGCACTCCAGATCATCAGGCTCCAGGAGGGTCGGACGATCGCGTCGGCGCTATACGTCGTCGTCACCAAGGGAACGCCGTTGTTCTTCACGGACTGCGCCGTCAACATCGAGCCGGATGCACGCGAGTTGGCCGAGATCGCCGCAGGCGCCGTGGAGATCGCCGAGCACCAGTTCGACCGCAAGCCCCGGGTGGCGTTCCTCTCGTACTCCGACTTCGGCTCGGCGATGGGCGACGAGCCCGCCCGGGTCCGGCAGGCGGTCGAGATCTTTCGTGAGATGCATCCCGATGTGCCGGCCGACGGCGAGATGCAGGCCGACACGGCCGTCGTGACCGACCTGATGCACAAGCGGCGCCCGCATGGCACGCTCGACAGGTCGGCCAACGTGCTGGTCTTTCCGACGCTCACGGCTGCCAACGCGGCGTACAAGCTGCTGCATCATCTGGGCGACGCCGAAGTCATCGGTCCGATTCTCTCGGGTCTGGCGAAGCCGGTCCATGTGCTCCAGCGCGACGCCGAGGTCGGAGACGTCGTGAACCTGACCGCTTATGCGGTTGCGGACGCGCAACGTCGCGACTGAGGCCTTACTCGGCCCGGCACTGCTGCCGACAACGACTGTGTGAGAACGATTGAGCAGATCGAGTCTCTGGACGAACTCCGAGACGTCGACCCGCTGCGGGTCACCAGGCCCTGGCTGTACGGCCTCGGTTCGATCGTCGCGGCGTATCTCGTCCTCCGATTTCAGACCGAGGGGCTGTGGTCCATCGCCATAGGACTGGCGCTCATGGTCCCCGTGTCGCATCTCACCGGTCGGTGGGGGTGGGATCACGTGATCCTGGCGATGGATGCGCTCCTGATGGCGCTCATCGTCTTGAGGAGCGGGATGGGCCCCGCTTCCATGGGCTTCCTCTGGGCGACCCATCTGGGTTCGGCGATCCTGCTGTACGAGGGGTACCAACGGAGAGTGGTGATCGGAGCGATCGGCGTGGCCATCAGCTCCTCCTATCTCGGCTCGGGTGTCATCGTTCCCTTGGTTCCCGTCGCTGCGAGCAATCTGAGGTACGCCGAGGTCTTCGCCATGATCGTTGGAATCGTCGCGTTTCTCTCCGTCATGCCTCTGGCTGCGTCGTTGATCAAGCATCGATTCGTCCTGCAGGCGTCGATGGTGGAGGAAGGTGCACGGCGCTTGTCGATGCAGCGTCAGTTCACTTCGATGGTGAGCCACGAGCTCCGGGGGCCGCTGACGTCGATCAGAGGCTTCGCCCAGTTGCTTCTGGAAAACGAGACGTTGCTCGAGGCCGATGAGCGGGCCGAGATCCACGGTCTGATCGAGCGTGAGGCCGAGAACCTGAACACGCTGGTCGACGACATCCTCATCATCCTTCGGTTCGAGTCCGGGAACCTCCATGTGGCCGCCGAGAACGTCAATGTCAGGAGAGCCGCCGACGAGATCATGTTGGCACTCGCTCACATGGCGCGTGGGAACGACGTCGTGATCGACATCGATCCCGCCCACACCGCCGTGGGCGATGGGGCGAGGATCCGTCAGGTGATCCGCAACCTCGTCACGAACGCCATCAAGTACGGCGGCACGCGGATCGAGATCACGTCGGAGCTCCGCGGTGACACGCTGCACCTGTCGGTGGTCGACGACGGAGACGGAATCCCATCGGCACTCAAGGACCAGCTCTTCGACGACTACGCGCAGGGAGAGAACGCCGACCTGTCGACCGGCTACGGACTCGGCTTGGGCATCAGTCGTCGGTTGGCGCATCTCATGGACGGCGAGCTCGTCTACGAGGATGCACAACCGAATGGGGCTCACTTCACCCTCGCACTCCCCGCGGCCTGACCGGGCTGTCACGGCGCGCGCCCCTGATCGGGCTCGACGGGAAACGGCGGAGGCGGACGGGAATCGAACCCGCCAGAGGCCTTTCAGCCTCTCGACAGTTTTGAAGACTGCGGGACCCACCAGGCGTCCGGACGCCTCCATGCAGTGAGCTGCGAGCACGATCCTAGGGGAGTTCCGAGGACGGCCGAGCGGCGCCCATGGCGCGATCGGCGCCGTGAGCGGACTCAGGCTGAATGCGGCGTCAGGGCTAGCCTGAAGGCATGGCGCAGTTCGGATCTCTCATCTCCCAGCACCGGGAACGACTCGGGCTCTCGAGCAGTCGCGTCGCCGAGTTGGTCGGTCGGTCACCCGGGACGGTCCGTGCGTGGGAGCGGGGCCGTTCCCGGCCGGACGATCCGATCGTCGTCAGTTCGCTCGCAGCCGTGCTCGGTATCGACGAAGGGGAGTTGTTCGTCGCCGCCGGCATGGAGCCGCCGCGGGCTTCTGCCCCCTTCTCGCTCGAGGAGACCCTCTCGGCCATCGCACCTTCGGCATCTCAACGTGCCACGGAGCAGGTCGAGATCCCCGATGCCCCCGCCGATGGCGGCGGACGGCATGCTCGTTCGGTCGAGGAGGAGAAGCTCGGGGGGAGGGAATCCGCACTCGATCGGCTGAGGACCGCGATCGAATCCGTCACGGAGTCGGTCGGTGATTCGAACAAGCGCCGCAGGGGTCGCCCACAGACTCCGTCTCGACAGCAGCCGATCATGAGCTCGGCGCCGATGCCCGTCGCGGCGCAGTCGAACCGCAAGCGGCCGTTCAACTCCCTGTCGTACATGGAGGATGTCGAGGAGCGTTGGAGCTACCGCATCCGTTCGATCCTGACAGTCGCCGGTGTCGGTGCTCTCGGCCTCATCCTGATCTGGGCGGGGTCTGAACTGCTCGGCGCCGTCGGCGACGTCTGGGACGCTCTCACAGCCGGCCTGTGATCCCACCTCGAATCGTCCTGCATCCAGCCCACAATCGGTCTGTCGGAGAGGCGTTCCGGCAGGCATCCGATCTCGACCTCCTCACGCCTGGAATCGACGAGGTCGCCGGCACGCTTGCCGGCTCGGATGTGCTCGTGACGTATCACTGGGAGGACTCGTATCTGACGGCTTCGCTCCGTTGGGTCCAGTCGATCTCGGTGGGGGTCGACCAGTACCCGATCGAGCGGCTCCGAAGGGCCGGGGTCGTGCTGACCTCGGCACGGGGATGCCATGGTCCGCAGGTGAGCGAGCATGCGTTCGGTCTGCTGCTCGCCCTGACCCGGGGGATCGGTCGGTCGATGCGAAACGCCGAAGCGCGGCTGTGGAAACCGATTCCCGGGATCGAGATCTCGGAGATGACGGTGGGGATCCTCGGACTGGGAACGATCGGTGAGGCGATCGCAGAGAAGGCAGTCGCCTGGGGCATCGACGTGATCGGCACCAAGTCGAACCCAGCCGAGTACGACGGCGCCGCCCGGAGGGTGTACCCGCCGGCGGAGACGCTGACGGTGTTCGAGGCATCCGATGCGGTCATCTCGGTGCTGCCCGACACCGAATCGACCCGCGGGATCGTGACGGCCGAGTGCCTCTCGGCCATGCATGGAGGCTGGTTCGTCAACGTTGGGCGTGGCACGGCCGTCGAAGAGAGCGTCCTGCTCGATGCGTTGGAGATCGGCGCACTCGCCGGAGCCGGGCTCGACGTCTTCGATCCCGAGCCCCTGCCCGAGGACTCGCCGCTCTGGTCACATCCTCGAGTCGTGATCACCAACCACACCGCAGGACTGTCTCCGGAGTACGGGCCCAGGCTCCTGGGGATCTTCCGAAGGAACCTCGAGGCCCTCGATGGCACGGGCTCGTGGGTCAACCGGGTGAGTTGATCACGCGGCGAGCGAGCTGACGAGCAGGCTCAGTGCCGCGAGCGACGAGACGAAGAGGATGCCGATTCGCACCCGATCGCCATCGACGTGTGGCCGCAGTCGTCCGCTGATCAGGAATCCGACCGCCATGGCGGGTGTCAGCATCAGGGCGACGCCGATGTCGGTTGCAGTGAGGACTCCGAGGAGTGTCAGGATGACCAGGTTGATCGTGATGCCGATCGTGAAGATCGCCCCGAGGGTCGACCGCACCACCGGCCCGGCCTGTCGACCGTAGAGCAGCGCGATCGGCGGTCCGCCGATCCCTGCCGAGGTCCCGCTGAACCCCGAGATCAGCCCGGCGATCAATCGGGATGCACGCGACAATCGAACCTTCAGCCCGCTGCCGAGCACGGCCACGGCCAGCAACACGATGACTCCGATCACGATCCCGAGCGCGCGTTCGGTTGCGATGCTCAGCACCCACGCGCCGAGGATCGCGCCGGGGACTCGGCCGGTGATGACCCATCCGAGTCCCTCGAGGTCGAGATCGCCGCGCTCACGGAGCAGCGTTCCGATCCCAACGAACAGGCTGAGGATCAGCGTCGGGATCGGGGTGAACACCGGGTTGACGACCGTGAGGATGGGAACGCTCAACACGGCTAGCCCGAATCCGATGGACCCCTGGAGGGCGGCCGCGACCACGACGACGCCGACTCCGATGGCGAGTTCCTGAGCAGTGAGACCGACCTCGAACACCGGTACGAGCCTACGGCCGAGATGTGAATCTCCGGTATCGGCGGGCACCCCCGGCCACGTCGATCGGGCCGAGCTCCGGGGAGTCGCGTTCGGTTCCGCAAATTCCGCCCCAAAGCGCGCGATCGATGGCAGAATGTGGTCACCAGAGAAAGGAGGTGGTCCATTTTGGTAGGTAGTTTTGGGACTCTGGAGGTGGCCGAGCGCTGAGTAGCGCACCGGCTATCACAGGCGCTACTCGTCCGATGGGCATCAGGTAGCGACTTCAACCTCGGACCACCGGCCTCTGGAATCTGCGGAGTTGGTCCCCCCGCAGCGGCTCGCGCCGTCATCGTTCCACAGGTTTGTCGAGCCCCCGCTCCGGCGGGGGCTCGACCCGTGTTCGGCCAAAGCGCCCGCGCCGCGGCAGAATGGGCTCCATGGGATTTCGTACCAAGCAGATTCACGCAGGCGTGACGCCTGATCCGGTCACCGGAGCCATTCTCACCCCGATCTACCAGTCGACGACGTTCGTTCAGGACTCGGTCGACGACTACATGGCGAAAGGTTTCTCGTACTCACGTGCCGGCAACCCGACCGTCGCAGCCTTCGAGGAGAAGCTCGCCGTCCTCGAGGGCGGGGCCGGTGCGACCGCCTACGGCACCGGGATGTCTGCAACGACCGCCGTCATGCTGTCGCTGCTCGACGCCGGCAGCCACTGCATCGTCTCCGACGTGGTGTACGGGGGCACGCATCGATTCGCGACCCAGGTGATGACACGATTTGGCGTCGAGTTCTCGTTCGTCGACACGTCCGATGCAGCGAATGTGAAGGCGGCGATGCGTGACAACACGCAGTTGGTCTTCACCGAGACTCCCGCCAATCCCACCCTCAAGCTCACCGATCTCGCGGCGGTGTCCGAGGTGACCCGTGCCCGAGCGATCCCGCACGCCGTCGACAACACCTTCCTGACGCCCTACTTTCAGCGGCCCCTGGAGTTGGGGGCCGACCTCGTCATCCATTCGACGACGAAGTACATGGATGGACACAACGCCACCCTCGGTGGAGCAGTGGTGGCAGCGACCGAAGAGCTGCACGCCAAGCTGCGTTTCATCCAGAAGTCGGCGGGCATGATCATGTCACCGCAGGTGGCCTGGCTCACGCTCCAGGGCGTCAAGACGCTGTCTGAGCGCATGGATCGCCAGTCGGCGAACGCCATGGAGGTGGCATCGTTCCTCGAGAGCCATCCGAAGGTGGAGTCCGTGGCGTACCCCGGGCTCGAGTCCTTCGATCAGCACGAGCTCGCCAAGACACAGGCGAGCGGGTTCGGGGCGATGGCCTGGTTCGAGGTGAAGGGCGGCGTCGACGCAGGGAAGAAGCTGATGGCTGCCGTCGAGCTCTGGTCTCTCGCCGAGAACCTCGGATCGGTCGAGTCGCTCATCACGCATCCGGTGACGATGACCCACGGCGACATGACGCCGGGGGAGCGGGCCGCAGTGGGCATCACCGACGGCCTGGTCCGTCTTTCGGTCGGCCTCGAAGACGCCGAAGACCTGATCGCCGACCTCGAGCAAGCCCTCGCGCAGGTCTGAGGCCGGCCCTTGGCTCTCGATCGTGTGGTCGTGCCGACCCAAGAAAACCGGTAGGAGCGGTCGCCCGAATCCAAAGGCCGCAAGTCGCGTTTCGCTGGGGTTGAGTGTGTTCTTGTGACATCGCTACTGCGAGGTACCGGGTTGGGGATCGGAGTGTCGGCAGTTGGTCTTTGGTTTCGCGCCTGCAGGTGAGCTACGAGGAATGAAGTGATGCGCCGCGGGCGAGGCAAGCCTCGCCCCTACCTCGCGTGTTGCACACGATTCACGGCGCACGTCGCCGTGACGCACATCGCATCCTTTGACGTGTGACGTGTGACGTGTGACGTGTGACGTGTGACGTGTGACGTGTGACGTGTGACGTGTGACGTGGTGACGTGGTGACGTGTGACGTGATGCGTGACGCGCCTCACCCGTCGACGATCTCCCCGAACCCGTGCTCGCGCATCCAATCGTCGTTGAAGACCTTCGAGAGGTAGCCGCGACCCGAGTCCGGGAGGATCACGACCACCAGCCTGTCGGTGTCTTCGGCGGCCACCTGGATGGCGGCGTGGGCGGCCATGCCACAGGAGCCTCCGACCAGGAGGCCCTCTTCACGCGCCAGCCGGCGGGTCATGGCGAACGACTCGGCGTCGTTCACCTCGATGAATCGATCGATCAGATCGAGGTCGACGGTGTCGGGGTAGAAGTCCTCGCCGACGCCCTCGACGTAGTACTGGTGGATGTCGCCATCGGGCCCGGCCGTGTAGATCGAGCCCTCAGGGTCGGCGCCTACCAGTTCGATGTTCGGATTCTGCGCTTTCAGGTAGCGGCCCGCCCCGGTGATCGTGCCTCCGGTGCCGACACCGGCGACGAGGACATCGATCCTGCCATCGGTCTGTGTCCACAGCTCCGGCCCCGTGGTCGCTTCGTGGGCGTCCGGGTTGGCCGGGTTGAAGTATTGGTTCGGGTTGAAGGCTCCGTCGATCTCAGCGGTGAGCGTTCGAGCGACGCCGTAGTAGCTGTCGTCGTCCTCGGGGAGGCGGTCCGTGGGCGTGATGATGACCTCGACGCCGTAGGCGGCCAGTTGGTCCCGTTTCTCCTGAGACACCTTGTCGGGAACCGTGCAGATCACCCGATATCCACGCACGGCGCCGACCAACGCGAGTCCCACCCCGGTGTTGCCCGACGTGGGTTCGATGATCGTCCCGCCCGGCCGCAGCAGGCCCTGTTCCTCCGCGGCATCGATCATCGAGACGGCGATGCGCTCCTTGATCGAGCCTCCGGGATTCATGTGCTCGACCTTGGCGATGAGGTTGCCCGGAGGGTGTATCCGTGCCAGGCGGACCAGCGGGGTGTTGCCGATCGCCTCGACGACGTTCTCGAAGATGTCCATCCCGAGAGCCTACCGACGGGGGCGCAGGGCGAACTTCCCACATCTGTGGTCCCGTCCCCTATCGTCGGGCGTATGGATGACAGCACGTTCGATGTCGACGCGCCGGGTCTCCATCGAGGAGGGGGCCTCATCGTCGTGGCGAATCGCCTTCCCGTCCGATGGGACGACGATTCGGGGCAATGGGTGACCAGCCCGGGCGGGTTGGTATCGGCGTTGAGCCCGGTGCTCCAGGCGAGGAGCGGAGTCTGGGTCGGGTGGCCGGGTGTCGCCGGTGGTTCACCCGACGCATTCACGGTGGATGGGATCAACCAGGTGCCGGTGCCGTTGAGCGAATCCGACATCGACCTGTTCTACGAAGGGTTCTGCAACGGGACGATCTGGCCGCTGTACCACGACGCCATCCGGCCCGTGGAGCTCCACCGGCACTGGTGGCGCCCATACGTGGACGTGAATCGTCGCTTCGCCTCGGTCGTCGCGGGGCGGTCGTCGCCCGCCGACTCGATCTGGGTCCAGGACTACCAGCTGCAGTTGGTCCCGGGATTGCTTCGTGAGATGGGGGTCACGAATCGGATCGGCTTCTTTCTCCACATCCCGTTTCCGCCGGTCGAGATCTTCGGTCGCCTTCCGTGGCGGGAGGAGATCCTCGAGGGGTTGCTCGGAGCCGACGTCATCGGCTTCCAGACCCACCGATCGCTCGTCAACTTCGGTCGATCGGCGCGAGCGTTCACGTCGGCGACCGGGCCGGCGGAGACCCTGTCGTTCGAGGGCCGCACGGTCACGACCGAGACGGTCCCGATCTCGATCGACTCGGCGCAGTATGCCGCCGAGGCGAACACCCCCGCTGCCGCGGCACGCCGCCACGGTGTTGCGGGCCGAACTGGGTGCCCCGGATGTCATCGTCCTCGGCGTCGATCGACTCGACTACACCAAGGGCATCGACCAGCGCCTGAAGGCATTCGAGACGTTGCTGGCCGATCGACCAGATCTGCATGGAAAGGTCGTCATGGTGCAGGTTGCCGTGCCCAGCCGTCAGAACGTCGGCGAATACCAGGTCATCAGGGAAGAGATCGAGCGGATCGTCGGCAGGATCAACGGGGCGTACGGAGCGGCGGGCTGGGTGCCGGTGCACTACTACTACCGCAGCCTGGAGCGCGCCGAGCTGATGGCTCACTACATGGCAGCCGACGTGATGCTCGTCACTCCGCTGCGGGACGGAATGAATCTCGTCGCCAAGGAGTACGTCGCATCGCGGACGGGAGACACGGGCACGTTGGTGCTCTCGGAGTTCGCGGGCGCCGCCGAGGAGCTGAAAGGGGCCACGATCGTCAACCCCTACGACGTCGACGGACTGGCCGAAGCCCTCGCTGCTTCGATCGACTCGGATCTCTCCGAACAGCGATCGTCGATGCGCATGCTCCGGCGACGGGTGGATCGTTGGGACGTGCACCGTTGGGCGGCGCACTGTCTCGAGTCGATCGAAGGCGTGGGCGATCCCACCATCTGACGGTCGTCGTCCGACCTCCGGCGACGCCGAGAACGGACGGACGTCGGGCGATTCAGGGGAGCTGTAGGGGTCGGGTATCCTCCCGTCGTGATCAGCACACGTCGGCTCGCATGGACGGCGCTCGTCTGGAACATCGTCGTGATCCTGCTCGGCGCGCTCGTCAGAGCGACGGGTTCCGGGGCCGGATGCGGAGCGTCATGGCCGACCTGTGAAGGTGTGATCGTCCCCGAGTTGGAGGGTGCGACCGCCGTCGAGTTCACCCATCGGGCTGCGTCCGGGGTCGCCCTGCTTCTCCTCGCATGGCTCGTCTTTCGGGTGTTTCGCACGAATGCGAAGGGCACCCCAGTCCGCAAGGCGGCAGTGCTCTCAGGGGTCGGGATCATCTCCGAGTCGCTGATCGGCGCAGTCATCGTCATCTACGAATGGGTGGAGCACGACGCCTCGCTCGCCCGAGCGATCTCGGTTCCCGTCCACCTGGTGAACACCTTGATCCTGCTGGCTGGCCTGACGCTCGTGGTCTATTGGGTCGATCGGGATCGGATCGTCCAGCTGGACCGTCCGATCTCGCGTCCCATCTTCGGCTTCGCGATCGGCATGCTCGTCATCGCTGCCACCGGCGCCGTGACCGCTCTGGCGGACACCCTGTATCCCGCCGAGTCGGTGATCGAGGGGATCACCGAGGACTTCTCGGCGACATCGCCGTGGCTCACCCGGTTGCGCATCTTCCATCCTGTTGCAGCGATCCTCATCGGAATCGGCGCGGCACGCTGGGTTCGCGCCAACGTGTGGGAAATCGGGGGATCCGGCCGAACCGCAGCTCGGGTGGTGGTCGCTGTGGTCTTCGCCGAACTCGTGGTCGGGGTGATCAATGTCTGGACACTCACGCCGATTCCGATCCAACTGGTCCATCTCCTCCTCGCCGATCTGCTGTGGATCGCCTGGGTGTGGCTTGGAGTGGAACTGCTGACCGATGAGGCTCGCTCCGACGTGATGGTGGAATAGCCCGCCCGTTTCCTTTGTTCCTGTCAGTTCATAGACTCTGTGTTTTCCGGGATGTGAACACCATGGCAATGACGTATCAAGAGATGATCGTGGCGGCCAAGGCCGAGATCACCGAGATCGACACGGCAACCCTCGAGGCCCGGCTCGACGACGGCACTGCGATCATCGACTGTCGCGAAGCCGACGAGTACGAACAGGGGGCCATCCGGGGTGCCCGTCTCATCCCTCGAGGTGTGCTCGAGTCGAACATCGGCATGCACATCCCTGATCGATCCACTCCTATCGCCGTGTATTGCGCGGTGGGGCGCGTTCGGCGCTCGCGGCCAAGGCACTCCAAGACATGGGCTACACCGACGTGGTGTCGATGGCCGGTGGCTTCGGGCGGTGGAAGGCCGAAGGACGGGAATGGTCCGAGCCGGTGACCCTCACCAAGGAACAGAAGATCCGGTACAGCCGGCACACGTTGCTCCCGGAGGTCGGCGAGGCCGGGCAGGCGAAGTTGCTCGACTCCAAGGTGCTGCTGATCGGGGCCGGGGGCCTCGGCTCACCGGCTGCGCTCTATCTGGCGGCGGCCGGCGTCGGGACGCTCGGCATCGTCGATTTCGACGTCGTCGATTCCTCCAACCTCCAGCGACAGATCCTCCACAACGTCGATCGCATCGGCATGCCGAAAGTCGAGTCGGCACGGGAGACCCTCATCGCGCTCAACCCCGACGTGAAGATCCACATGCACGACGTCAGGCTCTCGGCCGACAACATCCTCGAGATCATGTCCGGGTACGACATCGTGGTCGACGGTGGTGACAACTTCCCCACGAGATATCTGATCAACGACGCCTCCCTCCACCTCGAGATCCCGGTCGTTCACGGGGCGATCTTCCGGTTCGAAGGACAGGCGAGCGTGTTCAAGCCCTACGAGGGCCCGTGCTACCGATGCCTGTTCCCCCAGCCTCCACCGCCCGAACTCGCCCCGTCGTGTGCGGAGGCCGGTGTCCTCGGCGTGCTCCCCGGCATCGTCGGGTCGATCGAGGCGATGGAGGCGATCAAGCTGATCCTGGGCATCGGCGAGCCTCTCGTCGGCAAGCTCCTCACCTACGACGCCCTGGAACAGGAGTTCCGCCAGTTGAAGCTGCGTCGCAACCCCGACTGCCCTGCGTGCGGCGACCGCGACCAGCCGCCGGTGATCGTCGAGTACGACGATCTGTGTATGCCGGCCGGAACGGTCGCACGCACGAGCTGAGCGCCTTCCGGCCCGATCGATCGGCAGCTTCGGCTGCCTGGCCGTACTCGCTCGCTCCAGGAGTCTCCATGAACCCAGAACCGTCAACCGAGTCCACCGTGGACGTCAACGTCCCTCGATTCAATCAAGCCGCCGTCGCACTTTTGACTGCGGTCGGCTTCGTGTTCCAACAGCCATGGTTGGTGGTGCTCACCTTTGCGATCCTCGCCGTGTCGTGGACGGCGGGGCCCTCGGTTGCGCCGCTCACCCAGCTCTACATCCGGGTCGTCCGTCCCCGTCTCCAGCCGGACGGGCCGGGCGAGTTCGAACCGGCCGCCCCTCCCCGCTTTGCCCAGTTGGTGGGAGCGATCGTCCTCGGTGCCGCCTCGTTTGCACTGGTGGCCGGCTGGGAGACCCTCGGCTGGGTGCTGACACTGGTCGTGACGGCTCTCGCCACGCTGGCGGCTGCAACGAGGATCTGTGTCGGCTGCATCCTCTACGAGCGGGCGGTGGTGCGATGATCTGGCGTCTCGCGCTGCTGGTCGCCGTGATCGGAGCCACCTGGCTCGCCGTGGCGCTGTGGGAGCGCAGGCCGGGCCTGTCGGCGCGCCCGCTGGCGTCGGGGCTCACATTGGTGACCGGCGCCGACTGCGCGCTGTGCTCACAGGCGCTGACCGCGTTGGGAGACCCCGGGATCCCCGTGTCGATCGTCGACATCGGCGATGCGGCGGATCCGACCATCAGATCGATCCCGACGGCCTTCGTCATCGATGCCGGAGGACAGGTGATCGCACGCCGATCGGGACGCTCCGTCGTCACGGCGATGCCGGAACTGATCACACTGGCCCGAAGCGTCGCATGACGATCCGAATGGCGGCCGGGACCCGCGAACATATCGTCGAACACGCCTACGCCTGCCATCCCGAGGAGTCCTGCGGCCTGCTCGCAGGTCCTGACGATGGAGAGGTCCAGCAGGTGTTCCCGACCACCAACATCCTCCACTCGTCGACGAATTACACGATCGATCCCAAGGAGCACCTCTCGGCGATCCGGGCAGCCGACGCCGCGGGGATGGAGATCATCGGGGTCTTCCACTCACATCCTCACACGATCGGATACCCGTCGGTGACCGACGTGAGCCTGGCACCGGACCCCACATGGCTCTACGTCCTGGTGGGTATGGAGGACTACGAGGCGCCGACCGTTCGGGGATTCCGGATCAGGGACGGAGCGATCACCGAAGTACATCTCGAATTCGAGGAGAGACGACCATGACGACCATCAACCTTCCGACCATCCTGCGCCAGCACACCGGAGGCGCAAAGAAGATCACCGCCAGTGGCCGGACCGTCGGAGAAGTGTTCTCCGCCGTCGGAGCCGAATACCCGAAACTGGGTGAGCAGCTCACCAATCCTGAGGGCGGCCTCCCGGTGTTCGTCAACGTGTTCCTCGACGACGAGGACATCCGCTATCTCGACGGCCTCGACACGCCGGTGGACGATCGTTCGGACATCACGATCCTGCCCGCAGTGGCTGGAGGGCGATGATCGAGACCGCACTCCGCGAAGACCTGACCGGATACGGCATCACGCCGACTCCGCTGCTCGACCTGAGTGCGCTCGCGCCCACCGGCGTGTCGCTCTACGGGAAGGCCGAGTGGCACCTTCCCACCGGGTCGCTGAAGGATCGGATCGCCGCATCGATGGTGGCGCGAGCCCGACGTGACGGGCTGATCGACTCCGGCACACGCTTGCTGGAGCCGTCCTCGGGCAACACCGGTATCGCGCTGGCCCGGATCGCCGCGATCGAGGGCATTCCGCTCACGGTCGTCGCGCCCGACAACGTCTCGTCCGAGCGGATCGACATCCTCCGGGCGTACGGAGCCGATCTCGTGTTCACGCCAGGTGACGAGGGCTCCAACGGTGCGGTGCGCCGTGCCGAGCGTCTCGCCGCCGAGGGCGGGTATCTCATGCTGCATCAATACGAGAACCCGGGCAATCCGGGCGCCCACGAGTTGACGACCGGACCTGAGATCATCGAACAGATCGCCGAGCTGGGACACGATCGGATCGACGCCTTCGTCGCCACGCTCGGCACCGGTGGAACCGTGACGGGCGTCGCCCGGGCGATCAAGCCGATCATGCCCGATGTGCGAATCGTCGCCGCCGAGCCGCCCTCGGGCGAGTTGATCGCCGGGCTGCGGTCGCTCGACGACGGGTACATCCCGCCGATCTTCGACCCGTCGTTGCTCGGCGGCAAGATCCTGGTGCGAACGCGCGACTCGATTGCGATGGCCAGGAGGGTGATGGCAGAACTCGGCTGGTTCATCGGCCCGTCGGCGGGCGCCGCAGTCCATGCCGGCCTGAAGGTCGCATCGAGACTCGCCCCCGGCTCGGTGGTCGTGACCGTGCTGTGCGACGCCGGCTGGAAGTATCTCTCGACCGGGGTCTTCAGCGGGACCGTCGACGAGGCGACCGAACGGGTCCTCGGCAAGACGCTCTGGTGAGCCGCGTCCCGCGGCTCACACACCGCCGCCGCAACCGAGGGGGCTAGCTTTGGGGCATGGACGAGCTGTTTGGTGGGATCGAGGCCGGCGGGACGAAGTTCGTGTGCGTGGTCGGGCGCGGTCCCGATGAGATCGAAGAACGCAAGCGCATCGACACGACCGACCCGTCGACCACCCTGAGCGAGTGTTTGGAGTTCTTCACCCGCCACGCACCGATCCGCTCCCTCGGCATCGCTTCGTTCGGCCCCCTCGAGCTGAGACCGTCACACCCAGACCACGGCCGCATCACCACGACGCCCAAGCCCGGGTGGAGCGGAACGGACCTGGTCGCTCCGTTCTTCGAGCAGCTGAGTGTCCCCGTGGCGATCGACACCGACGTGAACGGTGCCGCCCTCGCAGAAGTGCGATGGGGCGCCGCCCGAGGGCTCCGCAACGCGGTGTACCTGACGGTCGGGACCGGTGTGGGAGGCGGGGCGGTGATCGACGGAAGACCGATCGGAGGGCTGGTGCATCCCGAGATGGGTCATGTGTCGATCTCCCGGCTCCCTGGCGACGACTTCGAGGGAGTGTGCCCGTTCCATGGCGACTGTTTCGAGGGCATGGCATGCGGTCCGGCGATCGAGGCTCGCTGGGGCCGGCCGGCCGAAGAGGTCGAGGACACCGACCGGATGGTCGAGACCGAGGCCGCAACCATCGCAGCTGGACTGCGCCAGATCGTCTACGTCCTCGCTCCAGAACGAATCGTCCTGGGTGGCGGAGTCGCGAAGCTGCCGGGGCTCCATGAGCGTGTGAACGCCGCGCTCGTGGAGCAGATGTCCGGCTACGCCGTCCTGGCGGACCACCGTTCGGACTTCGTCGTACCCCCTGGGCTGGGTGACGATGCCGGGGTTGCGGGCGCGCTCGCCCTGGCCATGGCAGCCGTCTGACGGGAACCTTCACATGCGCTGTCTCGTCTCACCGACATGAGGGGTCGACGGATCGTCGCGTTCACGCTGGCCGTCCTGCTGACGGCGGTGGCGGCGCTCCCGGTCGCCGCAGACCCGATCGATCCCGGAGTGCATTCGAATCTCGTACAGCACCTCCAGCGTCAACTCGCCGAACACGGCTTCTACCGGGGTGAGCTCGACGGTGAATTCGGGCCGATGACCAGCCAGGCCGTGATGGCGTTCCACAAACACCTGGGGCTGGAGCGCTCGTTCTCCTGGCAGCCCGACGACTGGCGGTACCTCGAAGCCCTCGAACCGCTGGCGTATCGGGGGGAGCGGGGGATCGAGATCGATCTCGATCGTCAACTGCTCTACTACCACCGTGGCCCGGACGACGTCGCCATCATCCCGATCAGCTCCGGCAACGGCGAGCGTTTCGTCAACAGCAGCGGACGTCTGGTGACCGCCCGAACGCCGGAGGGTGAGTTCCGGCTGCGGAGCCATGTGCCGGGGTTACGAGTCAGCTATCTGGGAGCTCTCTGGAAGCCCTGGTATTTCTACGGCGGGTACGCCATCCACGGGTCGTCCTCGGTCCCTGCCTATCCGGCGTCTCACGGGTGCGTGAGGGTTCCGAACTGGGAGGCCGACTGGCTGTCGACCCAACTGTCGCTCGGACTCACCCTCACCGTGGGCAGAAGCGGCGGAGTCGAGTCGCCTGCTGTCCCCGAGCCCTCCGTGCCGCTGGACCGCGATCTGTTGATGTCGATGGTGGAGTGAGTCAGCCTCGCAGACCTGCCGTGAGCGCACTCGCCGTGTTGACCGGGCGATCGCAGACGAAGTCGCGGCACACGTAGGCCAGCGTCGAGCCCTCAGCCCACCGACCTTCGAGAAGCGGGATCGGTGTGGCATCGGTGACGGACACGGCAAGCGCAACGTCGGGATGGAATCCTCCCCATACGGCGTCGGCGAGCTGATGGGCGTCGGGGCCGACGATCGCCACTTCCTTCACGCCCGAGAGCCGGGATACGGAGACTGCCAGCAGGTGCCCGACCGCACTCGGATACCGGTCGACCAACAGCCCGCCCGCAGCGATCACCTCATCGGAAGCCGCCGTCATCGCGCCTTCGCCCTCGTAGGCGGAGAGCATCATCAGCGCCTCGCCCATGAGCGAGTTACCGGAAGGCAACGGATTGTCCATCTGGTCTTTCTTCCGCGTGATCAGCGCTTCGGCGTCGCGACCGGTGCTGAACATCGCACCGCCGGACTCGTCGGTGAACAGGTCTATCGCGTCGGAGATCAGCCGCTTGGCTGACCCGTACCACTCGAACTCGCCGGTCGCCTGATAGAGGGCGAGCAGACCCGTCGTCATCGCCCCGTAGTCCTCGAGGAAGCCCGGGGTGCTCGCCTTGCCCTGCGACCACGATCGGAGGAGCCGGCCTCCGTCGTCGACGAGCCGGTCGAGGACGAAGCGTGCACACGCTCGAGCTGATTCGATGTGCTCGTCGTTGCCGAGAACGGCACCCGCCTCGGCGAGCGCCCTGATGGCGAGCCCGTTCCAAGAGGTGACCACCTTGTCGTCCAGCAGCGGCTGTGCCCTTCGGGACCGGGCCTCCGCCAGCGCTTCGATCGCGCGCCCCACGGCAGCGTCGACGGCATCGACACCCAATCCGAGCGACTCGGCCACCTCTGCATGGCTGGCGGCGCGGTGGAGGATGTTCTTGCCTTCGAAGTTGCCGCGCTCGGTCACACCGAACACACGTGCGGCGATCTCCGAGTCCTGGCCTGTCACCTCGACGAACTCGCGGTGATCGAACACTGCGAATTTGCCCTCCTCGCCCTCCGAGTCCGCATCCTGGGCGGAGTAGTAGCCGCCGTCGGGGTGTCGGAGGTGATCGTTCATGTAGGCGATCACCTCGTCCGTGATGGTCCACAACGACGGGTCGGCGAGGACCTGGCCGGCTCGGAGGTAGATCCGCGCGAGTTGGGCGTTGTCGTACAGCATCTTCTCGAAGTGGGGGACCAGCCACGACTCGTCCACGGAGTACCGAGCGAAGCCGCCGATGACGTGGTCGTAGATCCCGCCCCGGGCCATCCTGATCAGTGCTTGCCGCAGGACGGGCTTCGCCCTGTCCGCCCACGGTCGGTCGGCGACGCGCATCAGGAACTCGAGAATCGGCGGCTGCGGGAATTTGGGGGCGGTGCCGAATCCACCGTTGATCGGATCCGCCGAGCCGATCACCTGGTCGTATGCGCGGCGGATGGTCTCTTCGGTGGGCATGTCTCCTGCGGGGATCTCCCGGCTGATGGCCTCCGTGAGCTTGCCCGCCTGATCGGTGATCGTGTCGCGATCGTCTCGCCACGCCCGGGTGATCGACTCGAGCACCCGAGTGAACGAGGCGATCCCGTGGCGGTCCTCCTTCGGGAAGTACGTCCCGGCGAAGAAGGGCTCGCGCTCGGGGGTCAGCCACACGGTCATCGGCCAGCCACCCCGGCCGGTGAGTGCCTGAACGGCTTCCATGTAGACCGCATCCACGTCCGGCCGTTCCTCTCGGTCGACCTTCACGTTGACGAAGTCGCGATTCATGATCTCGGCGGTGGCGTCGTCCTCGAACGACTCGTGCGCCATGACGTGACACCAATGGCACGCCGCGTACCCGACCGACAGCAGGACGGGTACGTCACGATGCCGGGCCTCGGTGAACGGCTCTTCGCCCCACTCCCACCAGTCGACGGGATTGTCCGCGTGCTGGCGCAGGTACGGACTGGTCGATTCGGCGAGACGATTCGGCATGCGGTCAACCTAACGGCGGAAGCAAGGTAGGTGTCCCCCAGCTTGCCGGGGGAAGGTCCCTGCGAACCGCCTACGAGCGGATTGAGAGTCGCGCAGAACGGGCAGCGGCGGTCCATCGCGAGGTGGTTCGGAGGTACGGGGACAACTCCAATTTCATCCTCGTTCGCGCCACCGGCTCCGCGGAGTTGGCCCTTACCTCCCCGGCTCCTTCCTCGCCGGGCGGGGACCTTTCCCCACTGCGTGGGGAACATTGCGCGAGGGACGTTTCCCAACTGCGTGAGGAACATGAACCAAAACCGCCGGTGGGTCGTGGGAGGGGCCACGACCGACCGGCGGTGGTGGAGTGGGCCGTGTGTGCCGAATCACCGGCTGGGGACATCTCCCCGCCCACTCCCGTATGTGACGTCGTGGGTTCCCATCGGGTTCCCGGGTTTCTGGAACGGTTGTCCGGGGTATCCGATCTACATTGGAACAAATACCCACAAGACATGGTTGTTGTGGACAAGTCTGGGGACAGGCCTGGGGAAACCTCTCCGACACCTCCCCGGCAGCTGCAACGCTGCGTCTCCGCTGGTCACACCGCACGAGGGGTTCACATGATGAAGGACATCTGGCATATTGTGGGACGGATCGCCGTTCCGATGACCGCCCTCGTTGCGGGACTCATCGCCCAGACGGACGACCGTGGCGACGATCGAGGAGAGCGACTGTGGTGACACCCACCCGGAACAGTGTCGTCAGCAAGCTGACCGACGAGCGCGGCCGTCTGACGACCGACCTCGTCTCTCAGTATCTGACCGCCATCGGTGAATACGACCTGCTCACCGCAGAGCAGGAGGTCGAACTCGCCCAGATGATCGAAGCGGGCGAGGGCGCGCTGGAGCGACTCGAGAAATCGGACTTCGACTCCAAGAGAGAGGAACTCGAGCTCCGCCGCCTGGAGCGAAAGGGTCGTGAGGCCAAGGATGCATTCCTGACCGCCAACCTCAGGCTGGTGGTCGCCAATGCGAGGCGCTATGCGAACACTTCGGGCATCGACTTTCTCGATCTGATCCAAGAGGGCAACCTGGGTCTCATCCGGGCGGTCGAGAAGTTCGATTGGCGCAAGGGTTTCAAGTTCTCGACCTACGCCACCTGGTGGATTCGACAGGCGATCACGCGAGCGATCGCCGACAAATCGCGCACCGTGCGGATCCCGGTTCATCTCCACGACACGCTGGCAGCCGTGCGCTCCGCCCAGTCGAGTCTGAAAGCGGAACTCGGTCGCGATCCGAAGCCGGAGGAGATCGCCGAAGAGGCCGGTGTGACGGTCGATCGGGTCGAGTTGGCGCTCGGGGTAGCCGACACGGTGTCGCTCGAGCAGCCGATCGGCGAAGACGGAGCCCAGTTGGGCGACTTCATCCAGGACGAGGAGGCGGCCGACCCGGTGACCATCACCGAGGAGAGCGACGTCGCCAACTCGCTCCGGACCTCCATCGATCGGCTTCCGCAGCGTGAAGGCCGCATCCTGGCCTTGCGTTACGGCTTCTACGACGGGGTGCCGCGGACCCTCGAAGAGATCGGGGAGGAGTTCAGCCTCACCCGCGAACGCATCCGCCAACTCGAGAAGCTCGCATTGTGCCGGCTGCGCCACCCCAGCTTCGGGATCCGTGAAGCCGACCTGATGTGACGTCACGGTTTCCCTCCCTCAGAGGGGAGGCGGGCGCCGATCTGCGTGTAAGGTTCCCCGCCAGTGACAACGTTCCTCGCGACCCTCGATACCGATCATCGGAGACGACTCTTCGGCATTCTCCTTCTCGTCGCGTCGGTCTTGATGATCTGGGGACCCGGCCTCGCCGTCGCCCAAGAGGGCGAGAGCGTCGCCACGCGACTGCGCTACGAGACGGTCGAGGGTGACCGGGTTCCCGTCGAAGGAGGCCGTGTCACGGTTGCGACCGCAGACGGCGAAGTCGTGGCCGAAGGCTTCAGCGATGCCGAAGGCAACGTCGAGATCCCGGTGCCCGGCCCGGGCAACTACGTGCTCACGCTCGACCCCGAGACACTGCCCGAAGGCGTCGCCCTTCGCGATCCCGAGCGGCTGTCGACCGAGACGCAAGTGCTCGAGGGACAAGTCGGCAGGGTGATCTTCTCGCTCATCTCAGGAGACGTGACGATCGACACCGACGACGGAGTCTCGCTCCGGCAGATTCTCCAGTTGTCCGTCGAGGGATTGAAGCTCGGGCTGTTCCTCGGGATGGGGGCGATCGGGTTGTCCCTGATCTTCGGCACCACCGGACTGGTCAACTTCGCTCACAGCGAGATGATCGTGTGGGGCATGCTCGTGGCGTATCTGTTCAACTTCTACGGATTCGCCGGGTTCCTCGGGTTCATGGCGGGCTGGCCCGCACCGTTCGGCGCCGGGGTCAATCTCGCCTTCGCCGCCTTGTTCGCCATCGCCGGTGGCGCGGCGTTGGGGTATGCGATGGACAAGTGGATCTTCCTGCCGCTCCGTGAGCGCGGTGTGTCCCTCATCTCGCAGATGGTCGTCACGATCGGTCTGTCGCTGATCCTCCGGTACGTGTTCCTCTTCGTGTTCGGCGGGTCACCACGCTTCTTCGCCGACTACACCGCCCAGTCGGCCATCACGATCGGGGTCGTCGACATCACCCCCAAGGACCTCGTGACGGCCGGGATCTCGATCCTGATTCTCGTCGGTGTGGGCATGCTGCTGTTGAGGACCAAGCTCGGCAAGGCGATGCGCGCCGTCGCGGACAACCGCGACCTCGCCGAGTCGTCGGGCATCGACGTACAGCGGGTGATCCGCAGTGTCTGGGTCCTCGGCGGATCGCTGGCGGGGCTCGGTGGCGTGTTCATCGGGCTGAGTGAGCAGGTGAGCTGGAACATCGGGTTCCGGATGCTGCTGCTGATCTTCGCCGCCGTCGTGCTCGGCGGGCTCGGGACGGCGTTCGGTGCCCTCGTGGGAGCGCTGGTCGTCGGCGTCGGAATCCAGATCTCGACCTTGTTCATCCCGACCGAGTTGAAGAACGTGGGAGCGTTGGCGCTCCTCATTCTGGTACTGGTCTTCCGTCCCCAGGGCATCCTGGGCCGAGCCGAGAGAATCGGGTAGGTGGTCATGACCTTCGCTGCGATCGATTGGGGATTCATCCTCACTCAGTCCGTCACCCAGGCGATCGACTTCAATGCAGTGGTGTACGCGCTCGCGGCCATCGGACTCAACGTCCACTTCGGCTATGCGGGCCTCTTGAACTTCGGTCAGGTCGGATTCGTGGCCATGGGCGCCTACGGGATGGGCCTCTCGATCACGCTCTGGCAGCTGAATCCATTCCTGGCCGTCGTGGTCGGAATGATCTTCGCGGCGATCTTCGCTCTGATCCTGGGGCTGCCAACGCTTCGTCTCCGCTCCGACTACCTGGCGATCGTCACCATCGCCGCTGCCGAGATCGTGCGTCTGATCGCACGATCGACCGTCATGCGTCCGATCACCCGCGGTGCCGAGGGCCTCAACGAGTTCATCGGCCCCTTCCGGGATCTCAGCCCCTTCGAGGCAAGTGCGACCTACGGGATCGGTCCGATCACCTGGCGCGGCTCGCAGTTCTTCGCCGTCGTCGTGGGCTGGGTCCTCGTCGCCCTCGCACTGCTGCTCGTCGCTCAGCTCATGCGTTCGCCGTGGGGCCGTGTCGTCAAGGCGATTCGCGAAGACGAGGATGCCGCCCGGGCGCTCGGGAAGAACGCCTACTGGTACAAGCTGCAGGCCCTCATCCTCGGCGGTGTGATCGGTGGTCTCGGTGGGATGGTCCAGGCCCTTGGGAATGCCACGATCCAGCCCGACTTCTTCGTCGCCCCGCTCACGTTCTTCTTCTGGCTGGTTCTCATCCTGGGAGGCGTCGGCAAGGTGTGGGGGCCGGTGTTCGGCGCCGTCGTGTACTGGTTCATGATCACCTTCATCCAGAACACGGGCCGCCAGCTCGTCGACGAGGGCCTGATCCCCACGTCGATCATGGACACCAGCCAGATCGACCAGATCCGGTTCTGGATCGTTGGTGCGGCTCTCGCGCTGTTGATGGTGTTCAGACCGCAGGGCTTCTTCGGTTCGAAGGAGGAGATGGCTCTTGACGCCCGCTGAGCAGCTCGCCACCGTCGCCCCCGAACCCGGGGTGTCGAAACCGGATCCCATCCTCATCGTCGACGACGTGACCCGCGCCTTCGGGGGTCTCAAAGCGGTCGACGTGGACCATCTCGAGGTTCAGCGCGGGGTCATCACCGCCCTGATCGGGCCGAATGGCGCCGGCAAGACGACCTTCTTCAACCTGCTCACCGGCTTCGATCTGCCCGACACCGGGAAAGCCGTGTTCGACGGCGAGGTGGCGTCCGGCAAGTCCTCACACGAGCTGGCGCGCAACGGCATGGTCCGCACGTTCCAGCTGACCAAGGCACTCACGAAGCTGCCCGTCATCGAGAACATGAAGCTGGGAGCCACCCACCAACGAGGCGAGCACTTCTTCGCCGCGCTGTTCTCGCCGCTGTGGAGCGCACAGGAGAAGGAGATCGAGGCACGTGCGGACGCATTGCTCGAGCGCTTCAAGCTCGATCACATGCGTGACGAGTACGCAGGCACGATGTCCGGCGGCCAGCGGAAACTGCTCGAGATGGCGCGTTCGCTGATGGCCGATCCCACGCTGGTCATGCTCGACGAGCCGATGGCCGGCGTGAATCCGGCGTTGACCCAGTCTCTCCTCGAACACGTCAAGGGCCTCCGCGACGAGGGCATCACGGTCATGTTCGTCGAACACGACATGGACGTCGTCCGAGACATCTCGGACTGGGTCGTCGTCATGGCGGAGGGACGGATCATCGCGGAAGGGCCCCCAGACTCCATCGGGAGCAACCAGCAGGTCATCGATGCATACCTCGGCTCCCACCACGACTCGGCCCTCGACCTCGACGCCGACCTGCTCGGCGAGGAGCAAGCATGACAGAGCCACTCATCGTCATCGACAACGTCGTCGCCGGGTACACACCCGGAGTCCCGATTCTCAACGGCGTGAACCTCGAACTCGCTCCCGGTGAACTCGTCGGCATCATCGGTCCCAACGGCGCCGGCAAGTCGACCATGTTGAAGGCGCTGTTCGGTCTCATCACGGTCACCAGCGGCGAGGTCACCTACAAGGGTGACGACATCATCAAGCTCAAGGCCCACGAGCTCGTCGAGCGCGGCATCGGATACGTCCCGCAGAACAACAACGTCTTTCCCAGCCTGACGGTCGAAGAGAACCTCGAGATGGGCCTGTATCTGCGTCCGGAGAAGATGAAAGAGCGGATGAGTGTCGTCGGAGACATGTTCCCCCGTCTGGCAGAACGCATGAAGCAGCGTGCCGGCTCGTTGTCCGGCGGCGAGCGTCAGATGCTGGCGATGGGCCGAGCGCTCATGATGGAGCCCGAGGTCCTCCTCCTCGACGAGCCCTCTGCCGGCCTGTCACCTGCGCTCCAGGACGAGGCGTTCATCCGGACCAAGCAGATCAACCGCAGTGGGGTCGGCATCATCATGGTCGAGCAGAACGCCAGCCGATGCCTCCAGATCTGCGATCGCGGCTACGTGCTCGACTCCGGCCGGAACGCCTACACGGACACCGGCGCCAATCTGCTCAAGGACCCCAAGGTCATCGAGCTCTACCTGGGAACCCTCACCCAGGCGCATTGACCTGCGCCTTGCGCTCTGCGCCCTCCGTATCAACGCGGCTGCGGGGAGTCTGGCCGTCATTTCCTACCGATGTTCTTGGGTCGGCAGAGCTCACGAACACACGGGGAACCCCTCGCGCCCCTGAGGTTGGTGACGACGCAAGAACAGAGGGCAGCCCGAGCGGTTGGCGGCGGCAGCGACTCCAACACAGATCGAGTGGAGGACCGTTCTTGGGTCAGGACCTGGCGTCGAGACCACGTGACCACCACCAGCCGGTCGGACGCGCCTGACCCAAGAACACATTCACCCCCAACGAACCCGCAATTCGCGCCTGCAGGTGATCGACTGGTTCGATCCGTTGCGCAGCGGGCGACATGAATGTCGCTGCTACCTCAGTCTGCCACCCAGGTATCCACGGTGGTCTCCGCAACGACTCGGCCACGGTGCACCACCGTCCGACCCGCCGGCTGATCGGCGATCGCCGCCCGGATCGAGGCGGCGTCGATGGCCACGAAGTCGGCCGGTGAGCCCGGGCGAAAGTCGAGTTGGGGACGGCTCGTGATCGTCCTGATGTCCTTCGCGACCATCTCGAACGCCCGCTCTGGTGTCTGGTGGCACACCGACACCAGGAGACTCGATGTCTCGAGGGGGTCGCATTTGCCGATCGGATAGAACGGATCCTGGCAGTTGTCGGCACCCCCGCCGACGGTCACTCCCTCGTCGAGCATCGCCTGGACGCCGACCGTGCCCCGCGGTGGCGCCTGGTGGAGGCCGCGGGCCTGCAGATACAGGTTCGTTCTCGGGAGTGTGACAACGGTGATGTCGGCGTGCGCCAGGGCAGCGGCGATTTCGTGCTGTTCTTCCGCCGATTTCAGTCCGTGGCTGACGCAGTGGGAAGCGTTGACCGTTCCCTCCAGCCCGTGTCGGATCACGGCGCGTGCGAGATCTCGGAGCGTGTCGAAATCGGGCTCGAGCACCTCGTCGACGTGGAGGTCGACGTGCAGCCTGGTTTCGACGGCGAGATTCAGCAGATGATCGATCGCAGCCGTCGGGTCGTCCTCGAGGTGCGGTGCGCCGCCGATCACGTCTGCGCCGAGTTCGAGCGCCTGGTCGAGGATGCGCCGCCCTTCACGCCCTTCCGGTCCGGTGAGCGGGTAGGCCATCGCCACCACCTCGAGGTCGCACAGCGGCTCGACCGCATCACGGACGGCGAGAAGCGATCTGATGGACTTGAGCCCGGCATACGAATTGGTGTCCGCATGCGAGCGGATGAGGGTGGTCCCGGCCGCGACGAGCCGGCGGATGGTCCGCGTGGCCCGATCGACGATGTCGTCGGGTTCGATCGTGCTCCACCCGACCCGCATCACCTCGATCGCTCCGAGCAGATCGCCGGTCGGGTTCGGGAAGCGCTCGGCCAGCAAGGCCTTGTCGAGATGGGCGTGTGGCTCGCCGAACGCCGGCAGCACCAGGCGGCCGTCGAGATCGATCTCTTCGGGAACGTCACCGGGGTCGGCGACGAAGACACCCCGATCGGCCACCAGTTCGGCGAGGCCGCCGTCGGGGAACTGGCCGTTGACGAAGCGTGTGGCCATCAGAGCTCTGGGATCTCGAACAGGGGATTCACGGCATCACGGTAACCGGGGGGAGCCTCACGGCACCCCCCGGTTGGATCCATGTCGGGTCAGCGGCCGATGGACGGGTCGATGAACTCGTTGGTGACGAGATCACTGGCCGACAATCCATCTGGCACACCGAACGCGGGAATCCCGGCGACCTGCTCGATGATCGTGTCGATCCGATCGAGATCGAAGTCGCCCAGCGTGCCGTTGGTGCCGTTGGCCACGATGCCGAGCGAGTCCATCATCATCACCGTGTTTGCAACTCCCTCTTCACTCAGCACCCAGAACGAGTCGAGATCGGTCACGGCCTGGAGGATCGCGGCGTTCGTCGTCGACGGTTCGGCCTGGAAATCGACGGCGGACTGCTGGACGAGCGGGATGAAGGCCGTCAGGCAGGCGCGTGCCGCGTCGTCGAGCTTGTCGGGACGGATGCCGAGGGCGCCCTGGTAGATCTCGTAGCCCGAATCGTGGATGAGCAGGAAGTCGACCGGCTTGCCCCAGTCCTCGAAGCTGTTCTCGTAGTTGTACGGCTCCTGAGTGGCGAAGCCCTGCTGGACGAGCGCACCGTTCTCGGCGATGAACCGTTGCGGGCCACCGTCGTAGGACGGATCGATCTGCTCGGCAGCGAGCTGGCCGGTCCCCACCAGATACTCGGTGTAGAACTGTCCGGCGAACACGTTGACGATCGCCCCGGACTCACCGATGTCCGAGAAGCTCTCGAAGTCGTAGGTCTCGGGGTCCCACATCAGGATCTGCGGGTTCTTCTCCAGCGGTGCCATGACCGCAATGGTCGGGGTGTCGGCGAACGTGGCGATCTGCTCGTCGGTGTTCACATAGCCGAGGAAGATGGAGTCGTCGGAGTACAGCAGCGAAACCGTCGGCTGGCTGCCGATGTACGGGCCGCCGGCGCGAATCTCGACCGTGATCGACGGATCTGCAGCAAGGGGTCCGGTGAAGACTCCGCTCTCTGGGTCCACCGATCCCTCGCCTGCGGTCAGGTTGTAGAGCGCACCGTGCTCGGGCTCGGGGAACCAGTCGGTCTGCATCACGATCGGGTTTGGGCACTGCGACAGGTCGCCAGCCGGCTCAGGCGCTGCTTCGGTGGTCGTCGTGTCCTCGGCCGTCGTCTCGGTCGTCTCGGTCGGGGCGGTCGTCTCCACAGATGTCGTGGAAGCTGCTTCGGTGGTCGTCGTGGTGGCGGCTTCGTCTGTGGTGTCGTCGTCGCCGCTCACGACAACGGCCACGACGACCACGAGCACAGCTACGACGGCCAGGCCGATCCAGAGCAATCGTTGGTTCATGGGTGTCAATCTCCGTTTTGGTTGGTTGGTTGTTTGTGCGATCTCGGTACCCCGGGGAATCGAAGTTGATGCGATCGACATACCCGTATCTGGGGTGTTGCGATCAGGTTTCCGACCCTTCGTACCACGAAGCCGTCAGTCTGGTCCGCAGCCAGCCGAACATGACGAACGCAAAGAGCCCCAGCAGTGTCGAGAACGCCAGTGCCCCCCAGAGTTGCTCGGGCTGGAGGCGATTGACGTAGAACAGGATGAGGTTGCCCAGGCCACGTTCACCTCTGCCGAAGAAGAAGTCGCCGACGATCGCCCCGATCACTGAGAGGCCTGCAGAGATCTGGAAACCGGTCATCATCGCCGGGATCGATGCGGGAAGCTGGAGTTTGACGAAACGCGTCCAGCGTGAAGCACCGTGAAGCGTGAAGATGTCGTGGAGGCCCCTCTCGGCGCTCCTGAGCCCGAACAGCGTGTTTGTGATGATCGGGAACAGGCTGATGATCACGACCACCAGGAGGCGGGCTCCGAAGCCGAAGCCGAAGAAGAGCCCGATCAGCGGAACGAGGGCGAGGATCGGGACGGTCTGCACGAAGACGGCGTAGGGATAGAACGATCGCTCGATCCATTTGGCCTGGCTCATCGCCACCGCCCCGGTGATGCCGATGATTGCCGCGATGGCGAGGCCGAGGAAGGAAAGCTTGATGTCGAGCCACAACCCGCCGAGCAGTTCTGCCAGGTTCTCCCCGTTCAGGAACGATTCGGAGACGATGTCGTGGGGATAGGGGAGCAGGGTGTTGCGAAGGCGCTCCGCCGCTTCGGCGCCGCCGTCACGGCCGAGCAGCGGTGCCAGATACCTCCACGACAACAGATACCACACCCCGATGACGGTGCCGAAGACCGCCAGCGGCCCGACGAGCAACTTCGCCTTGTGCTGCCAGTCGCTCCGGGACGGGAAGAACGTCGTCGACGGCGTCAGCGTCTCGATCCCGCGCGGGTGCCTTTCGTGCGTATCCGGCGAATCGACCGAATTCTGGATATCAGTCACTTCGCCCGCCCCAGATACGTACAACGTGAACGTGGACGTGAGACGTGAGACGTGAGACGTGGAACGGGCGAGCGCAGCGAGCCTACGCATACGACATCCGCAACGCCTCGGACACCTGGCCGGAGAGTTCGGCGAACTCGGGTGAGAACCTGAGGTGCTCGTCTCTGGGGAATCCGAAGGGAACGTCGAACTCGGCGATCACCCTCCCGGGGCGCGCCGACATCACCAGCACCCGGGTCGACATGTAGATGGCCTCGTAGATGGAGTGGGTGATGAAGAGCCCGGCGAACTGCTTGAGCGAGAACAACTCCAGGACCTCGTCGTTGAGGCGCTCCCGGGTGATCTCGTCGAGTGCGCCGAACGGCTCGTCGAAGAGGAACACCGACGGGTCCAGCGTGAGCGACCTGGCGAGACTCACGCGCATCTTCATTCCCCCGGAGAGCCGTTTGGGGTGGTGGTTCTCGAACCCGGTCAGGTCGACGAGGTCGATCGCCTCCTTGGCGCGTTTCGTTCGCTCGGCCTGGTCGATGTCGTGGAGTTCGGCGAGCAGCTCGACGTTCTTCTGTACGGTCCGCCAGGGCAGCAACGTCGCGTCCTGGAAGACGTACCCGATCCGGTCGCGATCGACCATCACCGACCCCGAGGTGTGGGACAACAGCCCCGACGCGAGCTTCAAGAGCGTGGACTTGCCACACCCCGACGGCCCGACGACGGTGACGAACTCACCCGGCGAGACCGAGAAGGAGATGTCTTTCAGCGCTTCGGTGCCATCGGGATAGACCATGCCAACGGAGTCGAAGACCAGGGTGGAACCGGCTGAGGTGTTCATCGGGGGCCAGGGGATCGCAGGGCTGCGAGTGTAGCGTTGGGCGACGGTACGCCCCCCAGAGAAGCGTTACGAGAAGGTGAAGATGCGCCGCCACCTGGCAGAACTGAGACTCCCCGACATCGCCCGCCTGTCGGAATCGTCGATCCTGATCCAGCCGGTCGGGGCGATCGAACAGCACGGCCCGCATCTGCCGTTCAACACCGACCTCGTGATCCCATCGAGGACCGCCGAAGCGCTCGTCGAGCGGGTCGGCGATGAATTGGACGTGTGGATGCTTCCTCCCCTCGCGTACACCAAGTCGAACGAACACGCATGGGCACCGGGAACGGTGTGGCTTTCGACGCAGACGCTCCTTGCCGTGCTCGACGACCTCGGCCGATCGCTGGCCGGGCTCCCCTCGAAGAGACTCGTGTTCCTCAACGGTCACGGCGGGAACAGCGCACTGCTCAATGTCGCGTGTCGCGACATCCGGCTGGCCCACGGCCTGCAGACCTTCCTCATGCATCCGATGCTCCCCCCCGATCAAGGTGGTGAATCGGCGATGACGGAGCTGGGCATGGGCATCCACGGAGGGCACGACGAGACGTCGCTCATGATGCACCTCACGCCGGACCTCGTTGCGTCCACGCTGCCGGCGGCGGTGATACCGGAGCGCCTGGCCGACAACCGCCACGTCCGGTTCGGAGGGCCTGTCAGCTTCGGGTGGCGCTCGGACGACTTCACCGAGAAGGGTCACATCGGCGACCCGACCGGAGCCTCCGCACAGGCTGGGGCATCGTTGTTCGAGACCATCGTCGGGCATCTCTCAACGGCGCTCGAAGAGGTCGCCGGGTTCGGGCGCTGAGGCTGCGACGCTCCGAGAGGCAGAGTCGATGCAGGGCTGCGCGTCGAAGAAACGGGCGCCGGCTCAGGCGATGCGCGGCCTCCAGGTCGACGTCGGCGTCATCGGCCGGCGGCTGGGTGCCTCAGCTCCGCTCGATCCTCGATGGCGAGCACGAGGGTCGTGAGGTCGCCGTCTGCATCGAGAAGCGCGCTCATCCGCTCATCGTCATCGACGCACTCTCGCAGCAACCAGAGTGCCGTCCCCAGCTCGGAGTCGGGGAAGTCGTCGCGAACCAGCGCAATGATCTGTTCGCTCAACGCCAGAGCCGTGTCGACCGTCATCCGACACCCAGCATGGTTGCGAGCCGGTCGAGCAGCTCCTGCTCCTCTTCGGATACCCGCGGTCCACGAATCCGCCAGTGATCCCGGGCCGCATCGGCGGTGTCCACGGCGATCTCGTAGAGCCATTCCCGGAAGTCCCGGTTGTCGGCTCCCGGCGCCTTGGCGTCGACGATCTCGAGTACGCCCTTCAGCTGGTCATGCCAGTCGGCGAGCCGCTCGGGCTCCACCAACGGGCCGGTCGCCGGTGCATCCCTCAGTTCGTGAGCGATCGTCTTCACCAAATTGCGGTGCTCGATCGACCGATAGGCCTGATCGATTTTCTGGTCCACTGCACCGATCTCTTTCAGGACGGAGAACGGACTCCCGCCGTCTGCGTCGATCACCGCGGTGCCGACGATCCATGGAGCGCTCCGCACCGACTGCCATTCGTCACGTGTGAACTCGAACCCGTCCATCTTCGCTCCTCGATTTCCTTGGGCTCATCGTCGGGACGTCTCGACGGCGACGCCAGAGCCGATGGTCACGAGGTCTCCGGTTGGCAGGAGACCTCTCCCCGACGGCACCAGGACGTTCAGATGGCGATGCGCCGCCGGACCTTCTCGGTGAACTGCCGGCGATCGGCGTCCGTCGAGCGGTCGATGTCGTACATGGCCAGCCAACGGGTCCGGCACCTCCAGCCGCACAGGGAGCGCAGTGTGCGTCTGATCATCTTCCTTCCTACGTCGCCCTCTGCGAGGTTCACCAAGCGGCTCGAGCCGTGCGTCGTCACGACGAACATCCGGCGGATGTGGGTGAGCGGTCCTGGGATCAGCCCCTCGTCGGTGTGGTGATAGGCGACGCCGTTCGTCCACACTCGATCCACCCAACCCTTGAGGATCGCCGGCGGCCCGGACCACCACGTCGGGTACACCCAGACGATCGAGTCGGCCCACTGGAGCGTCTCGTGGTGGCCCTCGGTCCAGGGCTTGACGTCCGACGGCCGCCGGTGAAGCGCCCACTCCTCCTCGCTCATCGCCGCTCGAAAGCCGCTTGCGTACAGGTCGACGGTCCGATGCTCGTGGCCGGCCTCGCTCAGGCCGTCCTGGATCGATGCAAGCAGGTGAGCGCTGAACGACGATGGATCCGGGTGGGCGTGCACGATGAGCGCTCTCACAACGACCGCAGCCTCTGATCCACTCGAGCGACGAAGGCCGCCCGCTGCTCGGCCGTCGACGCGTCCAACGAGTGCATCCCGAGCCAGAGACGGTCGATCCGATGTGGGATGTTGAGGCGCAGCGCCCGGTGCAGGGTTCGCCGGCCGCCGTCACCCACGAGCGTCATCTTCCAGCGCGGCGAACCGTACGTGGTGACTCCGACCACGCGCTGGATGGTGCGCAATGCCGGCCGCACCCGGCCGCGCTCGTCGAACTCGAAGGCCACGCCCGGGACCATGGTCTTGTCGAGCCAGCCCTTCAACATGGCCGGGAGACCCGACCACCACGTGGGGAAGACGAACGCCAGCGTGTGGGCCGATAACAGCGATTCGACATGTGCTGCGACCATCGGGTCGGCGATCGGCTCCTCGGAGTGGTATCGGCGATGCTCCTCGAGCGTCATCTCCGGTCGGAAGCCGATGCGATACAGGTCGATCAGCTCGGTTTCGTAGTTGGAAGACAGGGCGTCGACGGTCACCTGCGCCAGATGATGGTTGAACGAGGTCGGGCTCGGATGGGCGTGGACCACCAGTGCCCGTGGACGGGCGGAGCCGGGGCCATCGGCTGGTTGCATCAGAGAAGCGGGATCACTTCCTCGTGGAACCGATGCAGCTGATCCTCGACGAGGCCGTAGGGGTCGCCGGCGAACTGGGGGAACAACGTGACGTAGTCGGCTCCGAGGGTGTCCCGATAGAAGGCGATGCCTTCGGCGACCTCCTCGGCGGTCCCGACCACCCACGTCTTGTTCTCGATCGACTCCTCCAGGCTCGGGACGAGCCCAGGACCGACCGGCTTGCCGTCCGAGCCTGCATATCCGCGCGACCATCCGTAGGGCCCGAGGAACTTCCAGAATTCGTCGTGTCCTCGCCGGCTCGACTCGATCGCCTGCTCCCGGGTGTCGCCAACGCGCACCGACAGCACGAGCATCCGGTTCTCGTGCGGTTGGAGCTCGACACCGTGCTCCTCGGCGTAGATCTCACCGTATCGCTCCCAGAACCTGGTGATGAACCGGTGGTTCTGTAGCCAGAACACCGCGTTGTGGCCCCACTTCGGCACGACTTCGAGAGTCGGCGGGCTGGTCACCGGCTGCCAGATCTCGTAGGGGAACAGGGGGCGGGGGAGCAGCGTCAGGTCTTGCACCGTGCCACCCCGGTCCGGGATGCCGGCCGGGGGCAGCTGGAAGTAGGTGCCGTGGTGTGAGAAGGTCTCGTTGTCGAGCGCCTTCTTGATGATCTCCATCGACTCGGCGAACACCTCACGGTTGATCGTGTCGGCGTCCTTCTGATCAGGATTGTCGTGCGAGCCGATCGACACCCCGAACGGACTCAGCGACTGCACCTCCCGCGGGACGGTGCCTCGCCCCACCCCGAGCAGGCCTCGCCCGCCCGACAGGTTGTGCAACGTTGCGAAATCCTCCGCGAGTCGTAGCGGGTGCCATTGGGGAACCACGTTGAACATCGTGCCGAGCTTGATCTGTCTGGTCTTCGCCGCCAGCCATGTGCAGAGCTGGATGCCGTTCGGGGTGACCTCGTATCCCTCGTATTGGAAGTGGTGCTCGGTGAACCAGAAGGACTCGTACTCGAGCTCATCGGCGGTCACACCGAGTTCGATGAGCCGTTCGGTCGTGTCCCACACGATCTTGTTGTCGTACCGTCGATCGACCGGAGCCGGCAGGCCGGCACCTCGATCGTCCATCTCGACCCCGGCAAAGGTGAAGACTCCGAAGCGCATGGGGTGGAGCGTACCCGGGGGAGTGTTGCGGAGGTGTTCTGGGATGCCGTTCCACGTCTCACGTTCCACGTTTCACGTTCGGCCTTGGTGATCGAAGGGTTCCATCCGGATGATCTGTGTGTGATCCTCGCCGGGTGCAGGACCATCGAAAGTTGAGAGTGTGGCGTTTTGCCCAGGAGGTCGTTGTTCGAATCTACGAGGCGACCAAGGGGTTTCCGCAGGACGAACGATACGGGCTCACCCAGCAGCTGCGCCGGGCTGCGGTGTCTGTTCCCTCAAACATCGCTGAAGGCTGCGGACGAGGCTCGCAACGCGAATTGGCTCGCTATCTGTCCATTGCGGCTGGCTCTGCGAGTGAGTGCGAGAGTCAAACCGTGACTGCCGCACGGCTGGGGTATCTCGAGCCGGCCAGCGCAGACCTCCTAGTCGACCAGATCGACCATCAGCGTCGCCAGATCCAGAATCTCCGATCAGCGGTCGTTCGTGGCGACCGACCCGGGACGTGGAACGTGTGACGTGAAACGTGGAACGGTGAGAGGTGAAACGAGCGTCGGCTCAGGGCACATACCTCACCTGTCCGTCGTTGGCGTCCTTCACTCCGTGCTGGCATTGCGGGACGGCGATGAAGGCGTCGATCAGTTCCTGGTCTTCGTAGGTTGCCATCTCGGGTTTGGCCACGTCGATGACCTTCTCGACGTCGAGGAAGATCGTCGGGACGATGTCGCTGTATCCCGGCGCATCGAACTCCGAGTACGCACGGTCGACATGGGCCGCCGACAGCTCGAGGATCGAGTTCGATTGCTCGAGCCCGGCTCGCACGTCGGGTGTGATGCGGCTCAGTGGATCCTCGTCGCCCAGCGACACGACGGTGGCATCGAGTTGGGCGTTGAGCTCACGGATCCGGTTGAACGCGCGGAGGTAGAGCGATCGGCGTTCCAAGTGCGTCGTCTTCCCGACGGGCCTCGTACGACATCGAGTTCATCGTGGCGCCGACGTTCTTCTGCCACTCCCACATGATCGGACAGAGCTGCTCGGCCGCAGCGAAGTAGACCGGGTCGACCGGATCGACGGCTTCCTCTTCGGCGGCCGTGGTGCAGGCGGAAGCAGCGAGAGCGAGCACGACGAGAGCAGCGGCGGTCCTCATGGATGCGATGGTATGCAGCTGCGAGCGCTACGCCGCTGGGTCTCGGGTTGCGGTCTGGTTGGGTAGGGGCGGGGCTGCGGTCTTTGTGGTGCTCCGGGACGCGGGTTGCGGTCTCGTTGGTGTGAATGCGTTCTTGGGTCAGCGCGTGCAGTAGTGGTCGGGTAGGGCCTGTGGTGGCTTCGAGCGAGGTCTGACCCAAGAACGGTCCTCCACTTGCGGTGTGTTGGAGTCGCTGCCGCCGGGTCCCGCCCGGGTATGCCCTCTGTTCTTGGGTCGTCACCGTGGCGATGTGCGTTGATAGGTTCGGGTGCTCTCGTGAACTCCGCCGACCCAAGAACATCGCGAGGATCGACGGCCCGACTTCCACGGCCGCGTGAGACGTGAGACGTGGAACGTGGGACGTGAAACGAAACGAGAGGGCCGGCCCGAAGGCCGGCCCTCTGTGACTCTTCGAGTCGGGTTCGCTCAGGAAGCGAACACGTACTCGTCGAGGTCGGTGTTCGGGGTTTCGCCACCGTCGTAGGTCGCGATACGGAAGCTGGCTGCTGCCGGCTCACCCGCGTCGACGAACTCGTACGGGCCACCCTGGCCGTCGTAGTCGGGGTCGCCGCCACCGGCGATGACCTCGGCGCACTCGGCGAAGCTCACGCACTTCTCACCGTCCTTGGTGACGCCGTTGATCTCCGCCGCAATGGCGATCGGATCGTCGGTGCCGGCGACCAGGGCCGCCAGTGCCACGATGATGATCGAGTCGTAGGTCTCGGCTCCGTAGGCGAACACGCCACCGACGCCGCCCTCATAGGCTCCATCGAGACGCTCGGTGAAGTCGGAGATCGACGACAGGTCGACCGAAGGCTCGGTGCCCTTCATGCCGGCGATGATCGAAGGATCTGCCAGCTCGGCGCCGATACCACCGATGTTGCCGTCCACGCCCCAGACGTTCTTGTCACTCGTTGGGCCAACGCCCCGCTCGTGCATCGTCGTCAGGATGTTGGCGGACTCGGCGAAACCGATGATGACGATGGCATCGGGGTCTGCGGCCACGACGGCCTCGACCTCGGCATCGAAGTTCTCGGTGTCGACTGCGTACGCCGTGAACGGCTCGACGACGCCACCGGCTGCCTCGAAGTTCTCACGGAAGGCGTCGGCGAGACCCTGTCCGTAGGACTCCTGGCGGTACAAGACCGCAACGGTCTCGTTGCCCTCTGCGAGGACCTGGTCGGCGAGGACCTTGCCCTGGAGCAGGTCGGACGGAGCCGTACGGAAGTACAAGCCGCCGTCGTCATAGGTGGTGAAGTCGGGCGAGGTGTTCGCCGGGCTGAAGTGGATGACGCCTGCGCCGGTGATCTTGTCGATCACGAGCTTCGACACCGCAGACGATGCCGCACCGTGGATCGAGTCGACGCCCTCAGCGAGCAGACGATCGACCTCGGGGTTGGCGATGTCCTGGTTCGTGTCGCCGGAGTCGCCTTCGACCAGACGAACGTCGGCTCCGAAGACGCCGCCTGCGGCATTGATGTCTTCGACTGCGAGACGTGCACCTGCGACCTCGGGTGGGCCGAGGAACGCCAGGTCGCCGGTGACAGGGAGCAGCGTTCCGATGGTCAGGACGCCGTCACCTCCCACTTCACCGGTCTCGTCGCCGGCGGTGGTGGTGGTCTCCTCCATCGCCTCGGTCGTCGTGGTTTCTTCCATTGCTTCGGTGGTGGTCGTGTCCGCCTCGGTGTCATCGGTGGCCTCATCGCCATCGCCGCAAGCGGCGAGAACGAGAGCGAGAACCGAGAGCAGGGCTACGAACCGCAACCAGCTCTTGTTGCGCATGTAGTTACCTTTCCTCCTCATGGGAGCCTTGGGAGGATTGCTCCTCCCAGGCGATTGAGACGATAGACACCACGAGGCCCTAGAAACAAGCCTCCGGCCCGCTATTCGGACGATCGCACCCAGACGAGGCGGAGTTCGCGGACGGCGATGTCGGTCTTCTCCAGGCCAATCTCCACCGGCTCGGTCTTCTCTGCCTTGTCTTCCCACTCGGAGGTGATCTCCAGGATGTCGTCGGCCAGGTCGGCCTCCAGCTCCGTGATGTCGTCTGCCGTGTCTGCTGCCTTTGCTTCGGCGGTCTCCAACCGCTCTTGCAGCCGGCGCACCTGCGAACGTCGGGAAGCGGCTCCCTTCAACGCCGTGGTCGTCCGCTTGCCCCCGAACAGAGAGCCGAGCAGGTCTCCGACCCCGCCGAGGACCTCCTGCTGCTGGCGCGAGGAGACGTCCACTCCCAACTCGTTCACCCGGCGTTCCGCTGCACGCAGCTGATCCTTGACGCGATCCAGGCGGTCCTCGTATTTGTCCCGCAGGGCAGCCGCTGCCTCGTCCGCGGCGTCCTCGGCTGCGCGCCGGCAGCGTTCGGCGAAGTCGGACTCCGACTCTCCGACTCGCGAGTACAGCTTCAAGTCGGGATTCTTGAAGACCGTGACGGAGCGGTTGCGATACAGATGCTCCTTCAGTGAAGACTCGAGGTCCCTCCACCACGTCTTGTTCTGGATCTTCTCGTCGAGGATGGCGAACCCGGTGTTGGCCGGTTGAATGTCGGTGAAGTCCCTGGCGTCGTGATCGACCATGTGCAGGTTCTCGGCCGTGACGACATCGTCGATTGGAGCGATGACCGCCTCGAACACCTCGGTGTGGGACACATCGGCGTACTGGTCGTCGTACAGGAGATCGACGGTGGCAGCGATCACGGGAGTGAGCGTGTTGCCGGTCGGGTCGGCTCCGATCGCCTGGAGCCAGGGTGTCGAGTCGGTCACGAACGAGGCGTCGATCCCGTCGGCGACGTCCGGCATCAGAGCCAGGGTGTCGTCCGGAATCGGCGTCGCTTCCGGCGCGGTTTTCGAACTCGGCTGCTGGTCCGGCGTCGCTGGCGAGGCCGCGACCGGCTGTGTGAGCGAACCGACTTGCTCGCGCGTGAGCGGTCCGGCGAGGAACGACTGTGCCCAACGCGTCCCGAACACGGTCGGACCCTTCCTTTGCGTGCTCTGCAGGACGAACTGACGCTTGCCGAGCCCCGAGATCATCTCGTCGAACACACCGACGTCGGTGTCGCCGGCTGCCGAGGTGAGACCCTCGAGGATCCGAGCCTTGTCCCGCTCGGTCTGCAATCTGCCGACCATCCAGGTGCCGGCGTTCGACATGGCCTTGTAGTCCAGATCGACCGGGTTCTGTGTGGAGAGCACCATTCCGACGCCGAAGGCACGCGCCTGTTTGAGGATCGTGAGAATGGGCTTCTTGGATGGCGGCTCGGCGCTCGGGGGAGCGAACCCGAAGACCTCGTCCATGTAGACCAGCGCCCGAAGGCTCGACGTGCCCTGCTGGGTCCGCATCCACGTGACGAGCTTGGACAACAGCAAGGTCACGACGAACTGACGCTCGCTGTCGCTGAGGTGTGCCAGGTACATCACCGCTGCCCGCGGCTTGTCGCCGTCGTACAGGAGGCTCTCGATGTCGAGGGGAACTCCGGTGCTCCACGACTGAAACGAAGGGGAGGCAATCAGGGCGTTCAGCCTCATGGCGAAGTCCATCCGGTCCTTCTCGGGGAAGAAGGTGTCGAGATCGAACACACCGAGTTTGCGGATCTTCGAAGGCCGCGGGATCTCGCCGATGAGCTTCTCGATCGTCAGGCTCTCGCCGGCTGCCCACGCCTGCTCGATGATGTTCGAGACCAGGATGTGCTCGCGACCCGAGACCGGGTCCGCATCGACATCGGCGAGCGTGAGGATCGACGAGACGTAGCCCTCGATCTCGTCGCGAAGCAGTTCGGCATTCTCTTCGAAGTCGATTGCCGGATGCTCGAGCGATCCGATGATGTTGATCGGGACACCGGTCGAACTGCCGGGCGTGTAGATGGTGACCGTCGACCCTTCCTTCATGGTTCGCAGCCGTTCCGGCTCGATGTGCCACGATTTCAGGCCCGACTTCCAGGTGGATGCCGTCTGGGCGGCGACCTGGTCCGGGTCCTCGCCGTTCCGGACTGCTTCGCCCTCATCGATCCACGGCCGGAAGTCGGACGCCTCGAAGTCTGGGAAGACCAGGGCGAGGTTGCCCATGTCCCCCTTGGGATCGATGACGAGACACGGAACCCCGTCGATCAACGCTTCTTCGAGCAGCCCCACGCCGAGTCCGGTCTTCCCGGAGCCGGTCATCCCGACGATCACCCCGTGTGTCGTCAGGTGATGTGATTCGAGGTGGACGATCTCCCCGGTCCTCTCGCCATGGACGGGATCGATCACCCCGCCGAGAAAGAAGCTCTCAGGACTGTCGATCTGCGTGTCGTCGATCATGCCGCCCGATGGTATCGGTTCGGGTTCGGTCGGGTCGGGCCGCGCCTGCTGGCTCACTGACGTGTTCGGCGGGATGCGCTGCGGGCGAGACAAGTCTCGCCCCTACACACTCGCGTGTTGCGCCCGATGACCAGCGGCCGCCGAAATCAGGGTGAGGACATGGCAGCGCCCGCAGGGCCCAGAGCGCCCGAAGGGCCCCGTGCGCCGATGCGAAGCGAGGCTCAAAGCCTCAACGGTGCCAGGAGCCAATGGCCAAGAGCCAAGAGCACCGACCGCAGACCGGCGGTCGGCTTAGCATGGGCCGCAATGACGGCATCCCGAGAAACGAGTGCGGCCGAAGGCTTCGGGCCGAATGTCTGGCTGGTCGACCAGATGTACGTCAAGTACCTCGAGGCGCCAGAGTCGGTCAGTGACTCGTGGCGGGAGTTCTTCGAGGACTACCAGCCGCAGTCAGGCCCGGCATCGTCCATGACCCGCGTGCTCAACGGGCCGGTGGCCGCAGAGCCGACCGTGCCGGGGGGCACAGACGAGCCATCGACCCCAGAAGCGCCTCCATCGGAGGAACCGCCCCCGCTCGACGCGGCCAGGGAGACGGCTCCCGATGGCGCCAAGCCTTCCATCGAGAAAGCGACGGTCGTCCCCGAGAACGCCACGCAACTCAAGGGGATCGCCGCCACCATCGCCCGGCGGATGGACGAGAGCCTGTCGGTCCCGACGGCCACGTCGGTTCGCGCGGTTCCCTCGAAGCTGTTGGAGGTGAACCGTCTCATCATCAACAACCAACTGAAGCGACTGAACGGCGGGAAGGTCAGTTTCACCCATCTCATCGGATGGGCAGTCGTCAAAGCCCTTGCTGCGATGCCATCGATGCGCGTGTCCTATGCCGAGATCGGCGACAAGCCGTATGTCCTGCAACACGAGCACATCAATCTCGGGCTCGCAGTGGACCTGCCCAGGCCGGACGGAAGTCGGGTGTTGGTGGTGCCGAACATCAAGGCCACCGACACGATGGACTTCAAGTCGTTCTGGATGGCCTACGAGAACCTCATCCTCAAGGCTCGCAACAACAAGCTGACCCCCGATGATTACGCAGACACGACGGTCAGCCTCACCAACCCCGGGACGATCGGCACGATCCAGTCGGTGCCGCGCCTGATGGCAGATCAGGGGCTGATCGTCGGGGTCGGTGCGATCGCGTTCCCGCCCGAGTATCAGGCGGCGGACCCCGACTATCTGGCCAGGCAGGGCATCGGGCGGGTCATCAACCTGACGTCCACGTACGACCATCGGGTGATCCAGGGGGCGGCCTCGGGTGAGATGCTGCAGCGCATCCACAGGTACCTGCTCGGTGAAGACGGGTTCTACGACGAGGTCTTCCGGTCGCTCGGCATCCCCTACACGCCGGCTCGCTGGGCCGTCGACGACAATCCGCCGCTCGGCTCGCCGGACTGGTCCGAGAAGCAGGCCAACGTGTTCCGGCTGGTCAACGCCTACCGGGTGCGGGGCCACCTGATCGCCGACCTCGATCCGCTCCGACAGCAGCCTCCACAGATGTATCCCGAGCTTGATCCGCTCTACTACGGGCTCACCATCTGGGATCTCGATCGTGAGTTCGCCACGGGCGGTGTGCGCGGCCAGAAGATCATGAAGCTCGGAAGCATTCTCTCGGTACTCCGTGACGCCTATTGCCGGAGCACGGGCATCGAGTTCATGCACATCCAGGAGACGGAGCAGAAGAAGTGGCTCCAACAGCAACTCGAGAATCCGACTCCCGTGCTCGAGCAATCCGAACGAGTCCGCATCCTTCGCAAGCTGAATCAAGCCGAGGCATTCGAGAAGTTCCTCCACACCAAGTACACGGGCCACAAGCGGTTCGGGCTGGAGGGTGCCGAGAGCCTCATTCCCATGCTCGATGCCGTGCTCGGCGCGGCCGCCGCCGACGGTATGGAGGAAGCGGTCATCGGGATGGCTCACCGAGGTCGGCTGAATGTGCTGGCGAATGTGATCGGCAAGGGCTTCGATCGGATCTTCCGCGAATTCGAAGGTGACCTCGATCCGACGCTCGCCGGTGGATCCGGAGACGTGAAGTACCACCTCGGCGCACACGGCACGTACGGGACCGAGGACGGCGACATCGCCGTCGAGGTCGTCGCCAACCCGTCTCATCTCGAGGCGGTCGATCCGGTGCTGGCCGGCGTCGTCAGGGCGAAACAGGAGCTACGCGGCTCGACGGGGCATCTCGAGGTGCTTCCGATCACGATCCACGGCGACGCAGCGTTTGCCGGGCAAGGCGTGGTGGTCGAGACGCTCAACCTGAGTCAACTGCGCGGCTATCGGATCGGTGGGACGGTCCACATCGTCGTCAACAACCAGGTCGGCTTCACCACATCGACCCTCGACGCCCGATCCAGTTTCTACGCAACCGATGTCGCCAAGACCGTCCAGGCCCCGATCATCCACGTCAACGGTGACGACCCCGAAGCCGTGGTCCGCGCCGCAGAGATCGCATTCGCGTTCCGCCAGGAGTTCAACAAGGACGTCGTCATCGACATGATCTGCTACCGGCGGCGCGGACACAACGAGGGCGACGAGCCCTCGTACACCCAACCCGTCATGTACCGGTTGATCGACGAACATCGCTCCGTTCGCAAGCTGTACCTCGAGCGCCTCGTGAATACGGGCGCCCTGTCGATGGACGAAGGAGAACAGCTACTCAGCGAGTTCCGAGGTCTCATGGAAGACGCCTTCGAAGGCCGCGGCGGATCGTCCTCAGACACTCCACCGACCCAGGGCCCGGAAGAATCGAGCCCAGCCACGAAGGTCGATCGACCGACCCTCGATCGGGTGGCCAACTACATCACTGACCTTCCGGACGGATTCACTCCGCACCCGAAGCTGGAGAAACTGATCCGAGATCGGTCGCGGGCGCTCGAATCCGGGACGATCGATTGGGGAACTGCCGAGGCGTTGGCGTTCGGCTCGCTCGCCCTCCAGGGCGTGCCGATTCGGCTGTCGGGAGAGGACTCGAGGCGAGGCACGTTCAGTCACCGGCATGCCGAACTCACCGACTACCGGACCGGAGAGCCTTGGGTCCCGCTCCAGGACATCACGGCCGGGCGCACCCGCGTCCGCATCGTCGACTCACTGCTCTCGGAGTTCGCCGCAGTCGGGTTCGAGTACGGCTACTCGACCGAATGGGAAGATGCGTTCGTCCTCTGGGAGGCCCAGTTCGGGGACTTCGCCAACGGCGCCCAGGTGATCATCGACCAGTTCATCGCAGCAGGTGAGACCAAGTGGCGACAGCAGTCCGGGCTGACGCTCCTGCTGCCTCACGGGTACGAGGGACAGGGGCCGGAACACTCCAGCGCCCGAATCGAGCGGTTCCTCGAGTTGTGCGCTGAGGACAACCTCAGGGTGGCGGTTCCTGCCACCTCGTCGCAGTACTTCCACCTCCTTCGACGGCAAGCCCTCACCAGACCCCGCAAACCGCTGATCGTCTTCACGCCCAAGTCCCTGTTGCGGACCAGAGCGACGTTCGGAACCACCGAAGACCTCACCCAGGGCAGCTACGTCGAGGTGATCGCCGATCCCGACGTCCAGGGTGCGCGACGCCTCGTCCTGTGTGCCGGGAAGGTATATCACGATCTCGTCAAGCGGCGAGACGAACGCGGACTCACCGATGTCGCCGTCGTCCGGATCGGACAGCTGTATCCGATCGCCGACGAGGCGCTGACCGCCGTCGCGCGGGCCCACCCCGACGCAGAGGTGGTCTGGTGTCAGGAGGAGCCCGAGAACATGGGGGCCTATCACTTCATGTGGCACCCCCTCAGGAGGATCTTCGGCCGAGACCCGACGTTCGCTGGACGCGCCGCGGCAGCCAGTCCCGCCACCGGCTCCGCAAAACGACATGCCGAACAGCAGGAAGCGCTGGTCGATGCCGCTCTCGGGTGACGGTCGCGAGAGTCACACCTCCGGCGGTGGGATGTACTCGGCAGCGACCACATGACCGTTATGGGTCGTCAGCATCCAGTTCGAGCCCTTCTTGCAGTCGAGCCGCCCGTCAGGCGCCCGCGTCGTCAACGGAACGCCGCGATTCCCGAGCCGGTCGATGATCGCCGGAATCACATCGCCGTGACTGACCATCACCACTTCCTCTCGAGGGCTGGACTCCACGAAGTCGAGGAGGCCATGGCCCCCTGATCCCTCCTCGAGGAATCCGGCCACGTCGACACCGAGACCCAACCGCTCTGCGAGCGGCCGGCCCGTCTCGACGCAGCGCACGTGCGGGCTGGACATCACCCGTGACGCGATCCGAGGCTCGAGGAGGTCGGCGATGGCGTCGGCCTGCAGACGCCCTTCCTTCGTCAGTGGGCGCTTCCTGTCGTCTTCCTCCCACAACGCGCGGTCTCCGGCGGCGGCGTGACGCACCAGATGGACGTGCCCTGTCGCGTGGAGCCGTTTCAGCGACACCGACTTGAGCAACTCTCGATCGTGCTCGTAGGTGAGCCGCTTTCTGGCCTCCTTCTTCGAGAGCCATTCGATGCGGTCGACTTCCGGGTTCGGCCTGAACTCCGGCATGTGGAGCGCTCGAACACCGAAGTACGAGACCCGTTTGGGGTTGTCGTTCGGCGTCATGTACACGACATCGGCGAGCCGGGACACGATGCGGCCCGACACGTTCGTCTCCTCCCGGATCTCACGCAGAGCGGCAGCATCGTCGGATTCGCCGTCGTCGTGCTTGCCCTTCGGGAACGACCAGTCGTCGTAGCGAGGCCGGTGGATCACCAGGACACGGATCTCGCCGTCGACCACGGAGAACACGAGACCGCCGGCGGCGGTGATGACCTCGCTCACTTGGTGGCGGGGTTCGTTCCGGAGCGTTCAGTGAAGAGGCGGGGATCGGGCAGCGTCTCCCGGGCGGTCAAGTCGATCGACACGTGGGAGCAGTGAACGCAGATCCGTCTGATGATCCCTGGGCCGACGTGTTGGGCCTGGCCGAAGCGATGGGCTTCGGCCTTGCATGCAGCCGGAAGGCGACGTGGCTTGAGTCTCACTGTGGTCAGCATAGGAACGGGTTCAGGACCGGAGCGGCAAATCGAAGTGGTCGATGGCGATTTCGGCTGCCTCCGACATCGAGTCGACGCAGGTGATCAGGCTGGCGTCGGCCCCGAGTTCCTCAGAGAGATGCTCGGTGAGGCGGCGCAGGCGCGGGCCGACGGCGATGTTGAGTTTGGGACGCCGGCCGCTCAAGGGTGCGACGAAGCAGGTGTTCCATGCGACGATGAACTCGGCGGTCGTACCCAGCGATCCGGGCAGTGCGATGGTGGCGTCGGCTGCGTCGACGAGGTGGGCGATTCGCAGTCCCACGGTATCGGTGACGATCTCCTCGGATATCGATTCATTCGGGCCGTTGCGATCGGGGAACACAGATGGTGCGGTCACGCCGATCACGGTCCCGTCGACTTCGGCGGCTCCGAGGCCCGTGGCCTCCATGAGTCCGCCGTATCCACCGTTGGCGATCACGAAACCCGCCTCCGCGAGCGTCTTCCCGAGCTTGTACGCGTCTCGGTAGAGGGGCTGATCACTCGTCGCGCGGGACGAACCGAAGATGGCGATGGTGGGGTTCATGAGCGCCGAACGATATCCCGGACTCAGCTCGCATCAGAATCTGCGGACATTCGATCGAGCACCGCCTGGTGGATCACGTGCCGTTCGCGGTCCAGCAGGGCGTTGTGGAGCGAGGACTGGAGCCACACCAATCGCGTCCTCGGGCCCAGGGCCTCCACGAGCTTCGTCGCGCTTCGGGGTTCGACGGTCTCGTCGACCAACGATTGCACGACGAGAGCCGGACAGGAGACCGATCGTGCCGCCTCGAGCGCCTGACGCGAGATCGAGAGCAGACCGACCGATGCGCTGGTCGGAAACGCCGAGTAGGTCAGCCAGTACGGGCGTACCTCCTCGTCGAGATCCGGCGGGTCTTCCTCCGGCCAGCTGACTTCTGGCTGGAATGCCTGCGCGAGCCAGGCCAGGTAGATCTTCTTGTCCCGAAACACGATGGGGCTGTTGATCGTGGTGATCGTCGCCGCTCCCACTTCAGCGCCCACGATGATCGAGATCAGGCCCCCCATCGACAGGCCGACGAAATGCACCCGGTCATGGTCTCCGGCAACGGACGCGTAGGCGTCCCGGGCGGAATCGATCCAATCATCCCGTCCGGTTGCCGCCATGTCCGCACCGGTCGTGCCGTGCCCTGCCAGGAGCGGGGCGACCACCGTGTAGCCGGCGTCGGCGAGGACCTGTCCCATCGGCCTGAAGTGGGCGGGGACGCCGGTGAACCCGTGAAGGAGCACCGCGGCTTCACCATTTGTGCCCTCATGTCGGAACGGGCCGGCGAGCGGGTCGAAGAGCTCGGTCATGCGATCGTCGACTTCTCGTCGTAGCGGGAGAACACGACGGCCGCCGACAGGCACAACACGAAGCCGATGACGCCGGACAGCCTGATGCCGAGGTCGTCGCCGACATCGCGGCCGAGCGTGGTCGCCATGGCGAAGATCACGACGCCCGCCGTCTGGCCGACCTTCTGCATCAGTGTCCTGGCGGCGAAGAACATCCCTTCCCTGGCCTCACCGGTCTTCCTGGCATCGGAGTCGGCGATGTCCGCCAGAACGGCGTTCGGCAGGACTCCGAGCACGGCGAGCGGTACCGACAGGAGCAGCACCAGTAGGTATCCCTGTGCCGTGGCGTCGATCGGCAGATTGCCGAGCGTGGGCACACCGGCGAACACCACCGCCATCCAGCCGAACGCCGTGACCATCAGTCCCTTCTTCCCGGTCTTCTTGGCGATGATGTTGACGACCGGATAGAAGACGAACGATGCCAGCACGAGCAAGGTGAGTAGCAGCGACGCCAGTGTCTCCTCCTGTTCGAGCAGCACCGTCACGTAGAAGAGGATGCCGGTTTGGACGATCGTGAGCCCAGTGAAGTAGACGAAGTCGGCCGAGACGAACTTGCGGAACTCGCTGTTGGCGAAGGTCGACTTGACCGCCTCGAGAAGCGGGACATTGGATGGGACACCGCGGCTGAATCGCTTCTCGTCGATCGTGAACACCGGCACGTACATGAGGATCGCCGCGATCGCAGCGAGACCGCCGATGGTGGCCTGGAAGGCCCGAAGCGCATTCAGGCCGGTGGCCGACTCGACCGCCGAGGCGATGCCAGGTACGAGGCCGGCGAGGATGAGACCGAGGGCGAAGGTGATCGAGATCCACGTGGAGAGGTTGAGTCGCTCGCGAGGTGTGTGGCCGAGCTCCGGCAGGAGCGCGAAGAACGGCGTGAGATACACGGTGAGCGTCACGTAGAAGAGGGCCTGGAAGATCGTCAGCCACACGATGTTCACGGCGGATTGCTCCGAGACCGGCGGAACGAACATGAGGAACAGGAACACCGCCGCCGGAAAAGCTCCCTTCGACATGAACGGGATACGGCGACCACGCGGGTTCTTCGATCGGTCGCTGAGTCCGGCGATCCACGGATCCGTGAAGGCGTCCAGCAGGCGACCGGACGCCAGGATCAACGTGATCGCATTCAGCACCACCAGGAACGTCGCCGTCGTGATCAGTGTGGGCAGGCCCGAGGTATCTGGTGGGAGATAGAAGTACACCAGGTTGATCCCGACGATGTTGACCAGGATCGACCATCCGAGCTGGCCCGTGGCATACGCCAGTTGTTTGCTGAGCGGAAGCGACTCGACCGTGGCGGAGCTGGACATGGTCGGGCAATGCTACGGCGGTTCCAGGTTCCACGTCCCACGTCCCACGTCCCACGTCCCATGTCCCACGTTCAAACGCGGCCGTTGGAGTCGGGCCGCCGTTCCGAGCGATGTTCTTGGGTCGGCAGAGTTCACGCGTTCGGCTCTGCGGTCGATGAGGCGAGGGTGGTGACGACCCCAGAACAGAGTGTTGCCCGGGTGAGGTGCGGCGGCAGCGACTCCAACACGACTCGAGTGGCGGATTGTTCTTGGGTCAGTGCTCGATCCGCCGATCCGTGCTCCACGAGTGCACGGTCCACGCGCTGACCCAAGAACGGATTCACCCCGCGAAGCCTCGGTACGCGGCCGAGACTCCCAACGATCACACCGCGTCGCGGCCACGGAGTCGGGCCGCCGTTCCTGGCGATGTTCTGGTGTCGGCAGAGTTGACGAGCCGACAGGTTCGGTCGCGGGGCTGAGGTTGGTGACGACACGAGAACAGAGTGTTGCCCGGGTGAGCTGCGGCGGCAGCGACTCCAACACGACTCGAGTGGCGGATTGTTCTTGGGTCAGTGCTCGATTCGCCGATCCGTGCTCCACGAGTGCACGGTTCACGCGCTGACCCAAGAACGCATTCACCCCCAACGAAACCGCAACCCGCGTTCTCAACTCCACAACTGAGCCAGACGCGGCCGTTGGAGTCGGGCCGCCGTTCCTGGCGATGTTCTGGTGTCGGCAGAGTTGACGAGTCCGACGGTCTGCGGTCGATGGGGCGAGGTTGGTGACGACACGAGAACAGAGCGCTGCCCGGGTGAGCTGCGGCGGCAGCGACTCCAACCCGCTGGCAGTGGCGGATTGTTCTTGGGTCGGTGCTCGATCGCACACCGTGCCCGACGAGTGCACGGTTCAGGCGCTGACCCAAGAACGCACTCACCCCAACGAAACCACAACCCGCGCCGCACCTGAGTGCTTACGCAGCTCCCACCACCGCCGACCATGAACCCCATGGAGAACATCTCGCGCGTTGTCGGCCGGGTCCAGGAGATCCAGGCGCGTCTCAACGTCCCCTCCCAGGACGGGGCATTCGCCGAACTGCTCGACGCCGCTCAGCCCACCTCTGCGTCGCCGATGGACCCGTGGTCGTCATGCTTCCCAGGGCGTCCTCTCGCTCGGCACAGTGTTCGGTGTGAATGGACCGATCCCGGTGGCTCCATCCACCGTCGAGTCGATCGACGGCTACCTGGAGGTCAACGGGTTGTCCGGACGGAACGGTCATCTCGAGGCGCACGAGCTCGTCGAGGTGAGCGGTGGCTGGTACGGGACGGCCCGACTGCTGCCGCCTGCAGCTCAGGCGTGGGAGTCCATGCGGGCGGCCGCTGCCCAGGATGGAATCGACCTCTACGCAGTCGACACGTACCGCAGCTACGAGGTCCAGGCTCACGCCCACGGGGAGTATCTCGCCGGCCGGAAGGATGCCTATGTCGCACCACCCGGGCACAGTGAGCACGGCTACGGGCTGGCCGTCGACGTCACCAACGGCTCGCCCGTCGGGCCGGGTGATCCCGAGTGGCAGTGGCTGACCGAGAACGCCACACGGTTCGGCTGGCATCCGATCTCGAACGAGTCCTGGCACTGGGAGTACCGGGGCTGAGCGGAGCTACTCGACCGAGAACGTGAACGACATCCGGTGGTCGTACAGCTGTCCGGGGCGCAGAACGGCGGACGGGAAGTGACCGCGATTAGGGCTGTCGGGGAATCGTTGGGTCTCGAGCGTCACGCCCTGGAAGGGGCCGTAGATCGCGCCTGCCTTCCCTTCGACTCCATCGAAGTAGCCGCCGGAGTAGATCTGGACGCCCGCCTCGTTGGTGCTGAGGTCGAGTCGCCTGCCAGATCCGGGCTCGTACAACGAGGCGCATGGTCGCATCGACCCGACCTGGCCGCGAATCACCCAGTTGTGGTCGTAGCCGGGGAATCCCGCCGGGGCCGGTCGTCCGGCGCCGGCATGTGTGATCTCTTCGATGCGACTCCCGACTTCTCGGGCCTCGCGGAAGTCGAGAGGTGTCCCGTGAACGGTGCTGATCTCTCCGGTCGGGATGAGCTCGCCGTCGACGGGGGTGAAGAAGTCTCCCGCGACCTCCATCTGGTGCCTGAGCACGTCGCCCGATTCGTGTCCGGCGAGGTTCCAGTAGCTGTGATTGACGAGGTTCACGACGGTTGGTCGAGTGGTGACGGCCGTCATGCGGATGTCGAGCGTGGTCTCCCCGAGGACGTACTCGGTCGTCACCTCGAGCTCTCCCGGGAATCCCTGGTCGCCCTCGGGGGAGGTGAGGGTGAACGCGACGGCGTTCCGCCTCTCGTCGAGTTCCCACGACCAGCGATGACGGTCGAACCCGATCCACCCTCCGTGGAGGTGGTTCGCTCCCTCGTTGGTCGCGACCGAGAAGTCGTTCCCGTCGATCGAGAACGTCCCCCGCCGGATGCGGTTCGCGTACCGGCCGCACGTCGCTCCGAAGTACGGTTTCCCGGCCGCGTGCGCCTCGGCGTTCGGGAAGCCGAGTACGAGGTCTGATAGGCGGCCGTCGCGATCGGGGGCGTGGAACTCGAGGAGCCGGGCGCCGTCGTCGATGAGCACAGCGCGAAGTGCGCCCGATTCGAGCGTGATTCGTTGGATCACCTCGTCGTCGCGGTGTCCGTACTGGTCTACGCTGGCCGGCATCGGTGGCTCCGTGTCGAAGGTGACGGAGCCTATCCACCCGAAGCGTCCCGGGCGCAGACCGGTAGCCTGAACTCCATGATCCGTGTCCGACAAGACGTCCGTTCGATCGCCCCCTACCGGCCCGGGAGGCCGATCGCCGAGGTCGCCCGCGAGTTCGGATTCGATCCGGCCGCCATCGTCAAGCTGGCCTCGAACGAGTCTCCCCTCCCGCCCGTTCGCCAGGCGATTGCGGCGATGTCCGAGGAGGTTGCGAGCGTCAACCGGTACCCGGACAACGACTGCCACGATCTTCGACATGGGCTGGCGGGCTACCTCGACGTTCCGGCCGATCATCTGTGGATCGGGGGCGGATCGTCCGAGTTGCTGAGGGTGATCGCCACGGCACTCGGCGGAGCGGGCACGACGGCGGTCTATGCCTGGCCGTCGTTCATCATCTACCGCCTCGCGACGATCCTGGGCGGTGGATCCCCCCGCGAGGTGCCGCTCACCGACGATCACGCCCACGATCTCGAGGCCATGCGGGCTGCCATCGACGACCGGACGACGGTCGTCTACGTGTGCAACCCCAACAACCCGACCGGTTCCCACCTTCCTGCCGCCGCGATCGAGCAGTTCGTCGTATCGGTGCCAGGCGATGTCCTGATCGTCGTCGACGAGGCTTACCACGAGTACGTCACGGCAGACGATTACGAGACGGCGATCGAGCTCGCGATGGCTCGTCCGAACGTGATCGTCACCCGGACCTTCTCGAAGGTCTACGGTCTGGCGGCGCTCCGGGTCGGGTACGCGATCGCTCGCCCCGAGACGATCGCCGAGCTGCGCAAGGCGCAGGCGCCGTTCTCCGTCACCTCGGTCGGCCAGGTCGGTGCGCTGGCGTCACTGTCCGCTCAGTCCGAGATCGCAGAGCGCGTCCGAGCCAACGCCTCGGAACGGAGCCGCCTCGAGGAGGCGTTCGCCGACCGATCGATCGAGTATGTGCCATCACAGGCCAACTTCGTCTATCTACGCCTCGGATCGAGCACGGAACAAACGGCCGATGCCTTCATCCGGCATGGCGTGATCCTGCGGCCGTTCGGGGACGGCTGGGTGCGTGTCAGCGTCGGTACTCCTGATGAGAACGACCGCTTTCTCGCTGCGCTCGATCTGGAACATGACCGGCTCTCGGGGATCTGACGGTCAACTCCGAAGGCCATCCAACAGCATCGAGGCCACGCGATCGGCGGTTTCGTCGGGGTCCGCGCCGTGGGCGATGAACGCTGCGAGTCCGCCCACCATGTGGAATGTGGTCTCGGCGACCACGTCGCTCGTCATGTGTGTGCGGAAATCGCCGGTTTCGATTCCCTCCTCGATGATGCGGCCGAGCACCCGCTGCGCGTGGGTGAGATGGGTCCGGATCAGTTGCTCGGTCACGGGCGACATCGCATTCTGAAGGGACAGGATCACCTCGTGCTGAGCGAATCGGTGCATCGCCATTCGGATGAACTCTCTGAACTGAGAGGCGGGATCGCCCACGCCGGCGAGCTCTCCGTCGATCTGCTCGACCATCTCGTCGATCTGGTCGATCATGAATGCGCACACGGCCGCTTCGACATTGGCGAAGTTGTTGTATATCGTTTGCCTCGAGAGCTCCGCGCGGTCGGCGATCGCCGTCATCGAAACCTCGGCCATTCCTCGTTCTTCCACGAGCGACATGGCTGCATCGATGATCCGACGACGGGTGGAGGACTTCTCGGAGCCGTCTCTAGGAGGCGGCGGCGAGTCGACCTCGTGATTTGACATAGTGTCAACCTTAGCATTGAATGTCGTTGACACTCTGTCGACTCTGGCGCTCCTTCGAACGATCGTGAGGAATTCGTGAAAACAACTCATCCGCTTCTTTGCCAACGCCGTGACCCAGCGGCCAGGGCTCGTGATCGCCGCGTCGCTGGTCGCCACCCTGGTGTTCGGCGGCTTGGCCGCCACCGTCGAGAACAGCGACGGACAAGAGGGATTCTCACCCGAGAACGAGGTGATTCTCGCCTCTGAGCGCATCAACGAGCTCTTCGGCGACTCGGCGACCCAGTCCGTCATGCAGGTCATCGTCCGGTCGGAGACCGGAGATCTCATCTCTGCCGACGGGCTCGCCGCCGCAAACGCGGTCACCGAGGCATTGCTGTCCTCCGATGAGGCCGAGTACATCTCGGGGCAGTCGGCGCAACAGCCCGGGGTCGTCACCTGGATGGCTCCGGTCCAGCAGGCCCTCGCCGAGCAGGGAACCGATCCTGCCCAGGTCCCTGCCGACCAGATCCCCGGTATCTATGCACAGGCGTTGGAGCAGGGCGGCGAGCAACTCGGCTTCGTCAGTCAGCTCGTGACAGAAGACCAGTCGACCGGCCTCGTCCTCGTCTTCATCGACACCACCGACGATCAGAACACCCAGATCGACCGGGAGGTTGCGATCGCCGACGTCATCGGGTCCGTCGACGTGCCCTCCGGCATCGAGTTGCGTCCGTTCAGCTTTGCACTGCTCTTCTCCGACTCCGGAGACGTGCAGTCCGAGATCGGCCGCCTGTTCGGATTCGCGTTTCTGATCATCATCGGCATCCTGCTCTTCGTGTACTGGCTGAAGCCGAAAGGCGAGAACGCCAAGCTCCTCCGATCGGCCCGAAGGACTGCCGCGGACATGGGTCTGACCATGCTCACCATCGTGTTCGCGATCGCATGGATGAACGGCATCGGAGCGCTGCTGCAACGGATCGATGTGCTCGGCCCTTTGACCGAGATCGCCCAGATCGTTCCGATCCTGCTGATCGGCCTAGGCGTGGACTACGGCATCCACCTCACCTCTCGTTATCGCGAAGAAGTCGGAGAGGGCGACAGCGTGTCCGGAGGGATCCGCAAAGCGATCGGGACCGTCGGCGTGGCCCTCGCGCTCGCAACCGTGACGACGGCAATCGGATTCCTCACCAACGTGGTCAATCCGATCCCTGCGCTGAAGGACTTCGGCATTCTCGCTTCGATCGGCATCGTCGTGTCGTTCGTCCTCATGCTCACATTCGTGCCCGCCGTTCGACAGCTCCTGGATCGCCGCGCAGAGCGCAATGACCGCCTTCCCCGTGAAGCGATGGGTGCCACGGGTGACCGGTTGCTTCCCCAGATCATGGAACGCACCGCCGTCTTCGCAGAACGTGCTCCGATTCCCACGCTCGTCGTGATGCTCGGTCTCGGCGTGCTCGGATACATCGGCCTGGCGAACATATCCACGGAGTTCTCCTTCACCGACTTCCTCCCCGACGACTCCGAGTACGTCCAGACGTTCGACACCCTCGACGAGGCGTTTGGTGGCGGATTCGGCGAGACCACCCAGATCCTCATCGACGGAGACACGGCGACGCCGGAGGCCTACAACGCCATGGCGGCCGCCACCCAGAACATGGCCGACACCCCGGATGTGCTGACGTTCCAGACGCCGTTCGGGGAGCAGGCCGCCGTCACGTCGCCGGTGAGCGTCGTTCAGCAACTGTTGATCCCCGGACCGGATGGTCAGCCGTCCAATCCGCAGTTCGCTCAGGCCGCCGTGGCCGGCGGGCTCGATCCCGAAACAGGGGCCGTCGGTCCGGACGCGGATGTGGCCGGGATCTTCGCCGCTGCCGCCGAGGCCGCGCCAGCCGAGATGGGTGCTGTCTACACGTCCGAAGGGACGCTCGTCGAAGTTTCGACGCAGGCCGGCGAGAATCGGGCCGGCGAGCTCAACGAGGCGCTGAAGTCTGACATCGAGCCGGTCATCGATGCCGGATTCGAGGCGATCCCGACCTCTCAGAACATCATCGGAGACGAAATCGTGTCGTCGTTGTCGGCTTCGCAGGTCCAGTCGCTCGTGATCACGCTCATCGCTGCGACGATCGTGCTTGCGATCAACTTCTGGTTCGAGAATCGCCGACCGTTCCTCGGTGTGCTCACGATGATCCCGGTTGCGCTCGTCGTGCTGTGGACGTTCGGCGCCATGTACCTCTCGGGAATCCCGTTCGGTCCGGTGACCGCCACGCTCACGGGACTCGCCGTGGGTATCGGCGTGCCGTACACCATTCACATGGCGCGCCGGTTCGAAGAGGATCGCGGTCGCTTCGCCGACATCGGCGACGCCATTCGGTCGACGACGCGCCACACGGGTGGTGCGCTCGCAGGCTCCGCGTTCACGACCGCAGCCGGGTTCGGCATCCTCATCACGTCGTCGTTGACGCCCTTCCGCCAGATGGGTCAGGTCACCGCGTACGCGATCGTCCTCAGCCTGTTCGGAGCCGTCATGGTGCTTCCATCCCTGCTGGTCCTGTGGGAGGGATGGCATCGGCGACGGGGCGATGCCGCCGTCGAACGGGAGACCGTCTCGGTCGCCTGAGATTCGAAGACCTCAGCCACACGGGCCCCTCACCGATCCGGTGAGGGGCCCGTGTCCGTTGCCGGCCCGCCGGACGTCATCCGCGCCGGCTTCGTGAAGAGCGGCGCATCCCGATCGCGAACCGCTTACGTGCGCCCGTGCACAGTCGACTGGGACCGCATGAGTTTCATCAGGGGACTGGCCGCGATCGCATCGCAACATCCGGCGCTTCGGAAGAGCGCACTCCTCGGCGCGTACGCGCTCTGCTACCTCTTCCTCGGCGATGTCACCCTCGATCTCCTGTTCGGTGGTGCCGACGAGGCCTTCTTCTGGCCGGCAATCGGGTTGGCCGCGGGTGTCATGTCCGTCTCCGACCGACGTACGCGCCAGGCGGTCGCAGGCGCGACGTTCACCGTCTCAGCAGCGGCCTCGCTGTTCGCAGGCGACGACTGGCGGCTCTCGTTCGGAATGGCGCTCGCCCACGTGGTGGCCCCGTGGGCGTTCGTCGTGGCGATCGAGCGGCTCGGTTGCACCATCACTCGCTTCGGCAATCACTGGCAGCTCGTGGCGTACGCAGGCGCAGCGGCATTCGGTGGCCTTGCCGGCGGAATCGCAACCGCCGTGTCAGAGCGGGCAATCGGTTCGACGAACGCCGAGATGGTCTCGGTTCTGTGGCGAACCACGGCGGCCGACATGGTCGGCATCGTGCTGCTCGCCGGCGCGGTGGCCATCGGTACCCGTCGACTGCTCGATGGAGACTTCCAACTCCTTTCCACCGGCTGGCAGTCCCGGGCCATCCCGGTGGGAACGACGATCGTCGTCACGATCGCCGTGTTCGCCCTACCGATCTTCGACGACTTCAGCGCCGTCGGGTTCATCGTGCTCCCGCTCATGGTGTGGACGGCCACGGTGACCGGACAGCGCACCGTCTCTGTCGTCAGCATGGTCGTCGGACTCGCCGCCATCGCCCTCACCGCCGGTGGCAGTGGCCCCTTCATCACGGGCTCGGCATCGACATCGGTGCTGTCGGTCCAGGCCTTCGTCCTGGTGACCCACCTGACGGCCATGGCACTCGCGGTCGAATCGGAGTCACGGAGAATCGCCGTCGCCGAATTCGAGGGGATCCTCAACTCGACGAACGACGCCGTCCTCGTCGCCGACAGCGACGGCATCATCCGCTCTGCCAACGAAGGTGCCGCCAGGTTGTTCGGACAGCCGGTCGGCTCACTGGTCGGCTCGTCGGTTGCAGGTCACTTCCTCGGGCGGGTTCCACGTCGTGGCGGTGCCGAGGTGGCCGCCGAGGCCGGCACCATCAGCGTCGACGTCCTGTCCCGCGACGTGCAACGCACCAACGAGTCGTTCCGGACGTACGTGCTTCGGGATCTCACCCAGGTCCGGGCGACCCAGGACGCCCTGACACGGGCGTTCGAGATCATCGATGCGGCTCCGGAGCTCGTGGCGTGGTTCGACGTCGACGGCGTGATGCAGTTCATGAACGACGCCGGCAGGCAACTGCTCGGGCTCGGCGACGTCGAGGCCTTCGAGTTCACACACCGGTCCCTGGCACCAGAGGGCTCGAACTGGTTGGCGCCGGCGGTTGAATACGCATCCGAGCACGGTGGATGGCACAGCGAGGTGGAGATCGCCCATACCGATGGATCGACGGTCCCCGTCGACCTCACCGTGCTAGCCCATCGTGGCCTGGATGGGGCGCTCTCGCACACGTCGATCCTCGCCAGGGACCTTTCCGAGCGGATAGAACTCGATCGGCTCAAGGACGAGTTCGTGTCCAACATCACCCATGAGCTGCGCACCCCGCTCACTGCGATCACCGGATACGTCGAGCTCTTCGCCGAGGGTGCGTTCGGCGAACTCGGGCCCGATGCGAAGGACGCCATCGAGGCGATGTCGAGCACATCTGCCAACCTGCTCGAGCTGGTGAACGACCTCCTCACCCTGTGGAGGAACGAGAAGCAGACGTCCGATGAGTGGCGGCGATTCGACATCACCGAGTCGGTTCGTCATGTCGTCGACACGTTGCGCCATCAGGCATCTCGAAAAGGAGTTGCACTCACCGTGTCGGGTGACGCGATCGATGTCGTCGGGAACAACCACAACGTCGAGCGAGCGATCATGAACCTGGTGTCCAATGCGGTCAAGTTCACCGGCGCCGGCGGGTCGGTCACGGTGGTCAGCGAACGATCGGACGGCAGGGTCAGGGTGTCCGTGGCGGACACCGGCATCGGGATCGCCGCCGACGAGCAGGAGGCCGTCTTCGACCGCTTCTTCCGAGCCGCCTCCGCAACGAGTGCGTCCATCCCCGGTACCGGCCTCGGGCTGCCGATCGTGCGCGAGATCGCCGTGGCGCACGGGGGAGACGTCAAGCTCCAGTCGGTGCTCGGCCACGGCACGTTCGTGCTGTTCGAGATCCCGGTGGCTCCGCCCGAAGCCGAAGAGCCCGTCTCCCTCGATGCGATCGAGATGGCTGCGCGGTAGCGTTGGTGGCCCCGAGAAGGAGCCCACATGCCGTCGCTCGAGCCGTTCTGTGAGATCACTGCCTCGATGACCCCGCGAATGCTGGGGAACATGCCGCTGGGCACGCGCATCGACTTTCCGTTCGAGGGTGTCGCCACCTCGCAGCACTGGGACGGTGAGCGCGAAGTGCGCGGTGTCGATTACGTGACGCTTCGTCCCGATGGGAACATGGACCTCCAGATCCGCGGCACGATCGGCTCGAAGCGCGACACCGTTGCGTACCAGGCGACCGGCGTGAGCCTCGGCATCTCGAAGACCGAGGCGCGCCCGCAGGAGTTGATCACGTTCCAGACCGGAAACGAGGAACTCTCGTGGCTCAACGACGTGATCGGCGTCGGACTGGGAAGCGGCGAAGGACCGGATCTGTCTCTCACGATCTACATCGTGAGATCGGCCGATGACTGACCTCGGGCTGCTCGCGGGGTCCGGATGGGCATCGGGCATCAACCTGTATGCCGTGACCGTGATCCTCGGCCTGGCAGGCCGGCTCGGCTGGGCCGACATCCCGGAAGTGCTCACCAGGACCGACGTGCTGGTCGCCGCCGCGGTGCTGTATTCGATCGAGTTCGTCGGCGACAAGATCCCGTACGTCGACAACCTGTGGGACGTCGCGAACACGGTCATCAGGCCGCTCGGTGCCGCTGCGCTCGGAGTCGTGCTCGCCGGTGAGTCCGAGAGTATCGGCGCGGCGCTCGGCGGACTCGTCGCAGGCGCGCTCGCGCTCTCGGCTCACTCGACGAAGGCGACGACGCGAGCAGTGGTGAACACCTCTCCTGAGCCCTTCTCGAACTCGGTGGTGTCCGTCGCCGAGGACGGATTGGCGTCCGGGCTCACCGTGGCGGCGATCCTGGCGCCCATCCCGACGCTGATCGTCGTCGGGGTCCTGGTCGTCGCAGGTGGCTATGTCACCGTCAAGCTGTGGGGAACGCTGCGCAGGATGGTGCGGCGCAACCGGGTCAGACTCCGCACTCCGCCGGCCGAGGGTCCCGGCTGACGCTCAAGCCAGTGATCGGAAATCCGGAGCTCGCTTCTCGGCGAACGCCGCCATGCCCTCCTCGTGGGTCGGCAACGCGCCGAGTTCACCCTGAACCCTCGCCTCCTCGTCCAGGATCGCCTGGAGTGAGCTCGAAGCAGCGGCGTGCAGGATGCGCCTCGTCGAGCGGTAGGCGACGGTCGGACCGTCGGCGAACCCCCGTGCGGTGCGCATCGCATCGTCGATCAGATCTTCCGGATCGCTGATCGCCGCAGCCAATCCGAGATCGCGGGACTCCTCGGCGTCCACCCGTCGACCCGACATGGCGATCTCCATCGCACGCGACACGCCGACCATGGCGGGAAGGAACCAACTGGACCCCGAGTCCGGGATGAGCCCGACATTGATGAACGCGCTCATGAAGAACGCCCTGTTCGACATGACCCTCACATCGCAGGCGAGCGCAAGCCCCATGCCGGCGCCGGCGGCGGCACCGTTGACGGCAGCCACGGTCGGAACCGCGGACCCCACGATGGCCGCGACGAGCGGATTGAACCTGTTGGTGATCACCGACAGCAGGTCGGGTCCGCCCGCCTCGGCGTACTCGCGTCGCAGCTCACCGAGGTCGGCCCCGGCACAGAAGGCCTTTCCCGCCCCCGTGAGCACGACCGCCCGTGCTTCGCGCCCTGCGCGGTCGATCCCGTCGATCACACCTTCGGTGATGGCCTGATCGATCGAGTTGAACACATCCGGCCGATTCAACCTGATCAGGGCGACGTCGCCTTCGAGGGTGTAGGTCACACTCATCATGACTCCCTTCTTCCCGCAACCTACCGTCGACGCACGGAGGCGGCACCGGTATGCCCAGGATCGATTGGATCGTGCTCGGATACGGGCGACGCCGGTTCCCGAGTCGTCGAGGCAGGGGACCCATCAGCGGTAGGCTCACGCCACATCGAACAAGGAGCGCATGTGGCGACCGGTCGTTGCTCGTTTTGCGGCCTGCGCAGATCGGAGGTCTCCGCTCTCGTCGTCGGCGTGGGCGGGGTCGCGATCTGTACAGCATGCGCTGTGATCGCCGCGAGAACCGAAGACGATCGACGGCCCGCGACCGAGATCGTGTACTCGGAGCTCTCCGCAGTGGTCACGAACGATCCCCGCGTCGGCTCGGGGTTCGGTCGAATCGACGACGCTGCGATCGTCGTTCGTGGGAACCACATCGCATGGCTCGGTCCAACCGATCAGCTACCGGACCGGTATGGCGCATTTCCGGTCGTGCAATGTGGGGGGAGGCTGGCCGTCCCCGGGTTCATCGATGCGGGGGCCGAGCTGCTTGGACGCCTTCCGGACTCGCGACCCGACCCTGACCGGCTGATCGCCGGCGTGTCAGGCCAGATCCGGAATCACCTCGAGCACGGTGTGACGGCGCTCGATCTGAGGGTTGGCGGCTCCGGAGATCCAACCATCGACACCGTTCTCCTGGCCGCTGCGCGTGCGGGTGCCGAGGTCATCGACGGGTCCACCGTCTCGATCACTTGGGTCGCGTCGGACCGTTTCGACCTGGCACAACTGGACGGTGTGATGGCGCCGACGGTGGGACGGATCGCATCGACGGTCGAGATGCACTGTGATGGCTCCGAGTCGGCGGACGGCCTCCGCGAGCGCCTCGGCAGTCTCCGGCGGCTTCCCGTCCGGGTGCGCATGTGCAGCGCCTGGCAGGAATCCTGCGCACGGTTGGCGGAGGGCGCCCGCTCGGTCGAAGCGGAGATGTGGTCGTTGCTGCCTGCCGAGGCGAACCCGGTCGTCGAGCCGCTCGGCATCCTCGACGGTCGCGAGCTCCACGCCAGGGCGATGTGGGATGCCGGCGGGAGACCCGGAGTCGCCACGCGCTCGAATCCCGACGGCCGGATGGTGAATGGGATCACGCTGGCGATCTCGCTCCTCGTGACGGTCGGCGGTCTGGACGTCTGGGAGGCGATCTGGTCGGCCACGCGAGGTGGAGCGCGAGCACTCGGTGACGATGAGCGAGGACGGCTTCGGATGGGAGACGTGGCCGACTTCGTCATTCTCGACATGGACGACCCGGTCGATCTCGTCCGGCGACCGGACAGCAACCCGGTATGGAGGGTCGTCGCCGGCGGCCGGGAAAGCCCGGAATGACAGGGATTTCGGGTAGGCATGACTATGTTTTGGGGTGCCCGGGGAGTCCGGGAGCATAGGTTTCCTGAGGAGGACCGATGAACAAGACCGAGATGGCTCAGAAGCTGGCGAAGAAGGCCGACATCTCCCAGGCTCAGGCCGGTGAGATCCTCGACCACATCTTCTCGACCAAGCCGGGCGAAGGCATCATCGCCGTCGAACTCGATGCAGGCCGCAAGGTGTCGATCGCAGGTTTCGGCAACTTCACGACGAAGAGCCGGTCGGCTCGCAAGGGCCGCAACCCAGCGACGGGCGAGGAGATCATGATTCCGGCACGGAAGTACGCCCATTTCGCACCTGCCAAGGGACTCAAGGATCGTGTCGTCGACTGAGTGACCTCCACGCGAACGACAGCCGGGCCCCGGGAAGCACCCGGGGCCCGACTGCGTTGGGACTCGCGTCCGAGTTCTGGCATCATCTGCTTCATGCGATCAGCACTCGACGCTGAGACCACCAGGCGGTGATGACTTCCACGAAACCGGCGCTCGCCGGTCCTCGACCATTCGCCATCGCGCATCGCGGCAGCAAGCTCATCTGGCCGGAGAACACGATGATGGCCTTCGGCCACGCCCACGAGTCCGGGTTGCGGTGGCTCGAAACGGATCTCCACCTGAGCAGTGACGGCCACGTCATGTGCATCCACGACGACACCGTCGACCGGACAACCGATGGAACCGGAGCCGTTTCGGACTTCACGGCGGCGGACCTCGAGTCGCTGGACGCCGCCTATCAGTTCGAAATCGCAGGCGATCACCCGTACCGGGATCAGGGGCATGGCGTTCCAACGCTCGAGCAGGTGGCGAACGAGTTCTCCGACTGCCGGCTCGTCGTCGATCTCAAACAGGATGGCCTGGCCGAAGCTCTCTGGGAGCTGATTCGGCGGCTCGACATGGCCGAGCGCGTGATCGTCGGCAGCTTCTCGGATCGACGACTCGCCGAGTTCAGAGCGGTCTCGGGTGGTGCGGTGGCCACGTCGGCCGGCCCGCGTGCAGTGGCTCGGGCGCTCGCGGCCGCCGCCGTGAAGACGCCACGCCGCCTCGCCGACGCGCTCCAGGTGCCGGTGAACGCCAGGGGGGTTCCGATCGTGACCGCCCGCTCGGTGGAGAGGTTTCACGACGCCGGCTACCAGGTGCACGTGTGGACGGTCAACAGCACCAAGCAGATGCATCGGCTCCTCGACTTGGGCGTCGATGCCATCATCACCGATCTTCCCGACGCGCTCAAAGCGGTGATGATCGAGCGTGGAGTCTGGACAGGAGTCTGACGGTCTGTCAGAAGCGTTCGGTTCGTCCCCTGTTCGGCGGCACGGGGCCGGGCCAGGGGGATTCCCGGACTGAACGCCCCGGCTCGAGGGAACGACCGGCGCTCCTGTACGACACCCGACGATCAGGCTGGGTGGGGGAAGCCGATCCGAGCGGTCACGCCAGGGGAGTAGTGGGCGACGGCGGGCGAGGTCGGAGCCGGCAGCCCGGTCGCCACGGTGAGCGTTTCTCCCAGTTCGCGGATGCGGGCAGCGCGGAGGGGCCACGGCTCGTGCTCCACCGGCACCCATCCGAGGCCTCCGCCCGGGAGCTTCGAGTACGTCGCCCAGCGGGACGTGAGGAACCGGTCGAGATCGCTCAACCCGTCGATCTCGTCTCCGATCTCGATCTCGAGCACACTGGACGCCCCTCGGGGCCCGGGCCATCGTCTACGGCTCGCGTATCGGATCCGTTCGCTCGTCTGATCGATCGACATCTCGGCCCACGTGTACGGGACACCGAAGAGCGTCCGGGCGACCGCCACGCCGAGCAACCGTGTGATCTCGAGGGTGCAGAACCAGACTCCCTGGCCGCGCGAGCCCCTGACGTAGGTGCGGATGTTCGTTTCGGGGAAGGTGGTGATCGGATGAAGGGTCGGAACGAACGTCGGGCGAACGTCGATCATGTGGAAGGGCACGAGCCCGACCCACGCCGACCCGTCGAAGGTGTCGACGGTGAGGCCGTCGGGCAGGATCGCCTGCACGTCCGCCGGGTCGTACCGCCAGTGGACGAACGTCAATCGCTGCCATTGCTGCACCAGCGATGGGTAGCGCAGGTGGCCGGGCGCCTCGATCGGGTATTCGTCCATGCATCCGAGCCTATGGAAGCGGTGTGGCTACCTGGAGACCGCTCAGCTCGTGGGCGCGTCGACAGACCCGAGCGGGTTGTCGTTGGCGTCGAAACCGGTGATCCGCAGGTTGCCGTGGGCCGCCTTCCACTCCATCCATGCGTACCCGGCGATGGGTTCCATCCGATACGAGGTTCCGTCGTCTGCGACGGCCGTCAGGTAGGAGACGTCGTCGCTGACCCGCAACTGCACGTCGGACCATGCCCCTGACGAACCCGTGCCCGACAGCATCACCGGGTCGAGCGGCAAGTCCTCGGGCGGCTCCGGAGATCCGATCGGGCCGCAGCCCCAGCCGCCCCCACCCGGTCCCGCAGATCCGCCACACTGGCTGCGACCCGACACCGAGTCGATCATCTGGAAGTCCGCGAAGATGATCGTGCCTCTCGAGCCCATGATCTTCCCGAGTGGTTTCACCGTTGTCTCGTCGAGGACGCCGGTGCCGGCTCCACCCGGCCCGATCAGCTCCCTGAATGCTTCGACTGTCTCCTGCTGGCCGGCTGGTGAGGGGATGAATTCGAAACGTTCTGGCCGGTTCTCGTCGTTGCTGGAACTCACGATGGCGCAGGCAGAGACCGCTACACACAGCAGAGCTGTGAGGAAGATCCTGTTGATGGTCGTGTCCTTTGACGTGAGGCGTCAGAGCGCCGGTTTGAAGCTGGGCCTGCGGTGCTCGAAGTCGTCGATGGCGTCGCCGTGTTGCAGCGTGATCCCGATGTCATCGAGTCCGTTCAACAGACGGTACTGGGTGAAGTCATCGAGTGAGAACGTCGCCTCGAACTCGGCACCGTGGGTCACGGTCCTGGTGGCGATGTCGATGGTTATCTCCGCATCCGGTTCGGCGGTGGCGAGTTCGATCAGCCACTGCACCTCCTTGTCGGACAGCACCACCGGGACCAATCCGATCTTGGTGCAGTTGTTGAAGAAGATGTCGGCGAACGATGGCGCGACGACCGCTTCGAATCCCCAGTCCTGCAGACCCCACGGGGCGTGCTCTCGCGACGACCCGGAGCCGAAGTTGGGGCCGGTGACCAACACCTTGGCGTTCTGGTACTCAGGTCGTTCGAGGACGAAGCTCTCTTCGTCGCGCCGCCAATCGTCGAACACATACTGGCCGTACCCGGTCCGCTCCACCCGCTTCAGGAACTGTTTGGGCATGATCTGGTCGGTGTCGACGTTCGCCCGGGGAAGCGGCGCCATCGAGCCGGTGATGACGGTCACGGGGTTCATCGGTAGCTCCTCACGTCGACGAAGTGACCTTCCACGGCAGCAGCAGCAGCCATCTGCGGTGACACGAGATGGGTTCTCCCACCCTTCCCCTGGCGTCCTTCGAAGTTTCGGTTCGAGGTCGATGCACAGCGCTCGCCGGGGAGGAGGATGTCGGGATTCATCCCGAGGCACATCGAACAGCCGGCGTCGCGCCACTCGAAGCCCGCCTCCTTGAAGATCCGGTCCAGGCCTTCCTTCTCGGCCTGGAGCTTCACCAGACCAGAGCCGGGGACGACCATCGCCGAGGTGATGTTGGCTGCGACCTTCTTTCCCTCGACGACCGCCGCCGCCGCCCGAAGATCCTCGATGCGGGCGTTGGTGCATGATCCGAGAAACACCCGGTCCAGGGGGAGGTCGGTGATCGGTGTTCCCGGAGCGATGTCCATGTACTCGAGCGCCCGGACCGCCGACTCGCGCTCGATCGGGTCCTCCATCGCCTGGGGGTCGGGGACCGTTGCCGAGATCGGCACGGTCTGACCGGGGTTCGTGCCCCACGAGACGTACGGTTCGAGGTCGGCCGCCGAGACGAAGAGCTCCTCGTCATAGGTGGCGCCCGGGTCGGTGGTCAGCGAGCGCCAGTGTTCGACGGCGGCCTCCCAGTCGGCGGCCTTCGGGGCGTACGGGCGACCTTCGAGATAGGAGAAGGTCGTGTCGTCGGGGGCGATCATGCCGGCTCGGGCCCCGCCCTCGATCGACATGTTGCAGATCGTCATCCGGCCTTCCATCGAGAGGCTGCGGATCGCCGAACCGTGGTACTCGATGACGTGGCCGGTGGCGCCACCGGTTCCGATGCGAGCGATGATGCCGAGGATGATGTCTTTCGCCGTCACGCCGGCGGGGAGCTCGCCGTCGACTTCGATGCCCATCGACAGTGGCCGATTCTGCGGGAGTGTCTGTGTCGCCAGGACGTGCTCGACCTCCGACGTGCCGATTCCGAAGGCGAGGGCTCCGAACGCCCCGTGCGTGGCGGTGTGGCTGTCGCCGCAGACGATGGTCATGCCGGGCTGGGTGATGCCGTTCTCCGGGCCGATCACGTGGACGATGCCCTGGCGTGGGTCATCGAGCCCGAACAGCGTGATCCCGTACTGCTCACAGTTGGAGACGAGGGCGTCGATCTGTCGTTTCGACATGGCGTCGCGGATGCCGAGGTGGCGGTCCGCGGTCGGCACGCCGTGATCGATCGTCGAGACCGTCAGGTCCGGCCGCCGCACTGTCCGTCCTGACAGGCGGAGCGCATCGAACGCCTGCGGCGAGGTGACTTCATGGACGAGGTGCAGGTCGATGTAGAGGAGGTCCGGCTCGCCGGGGGCAGAACGGACGATGTGTTCGTCGTAGACCTTCTCGAAGAGGGTTTTCGGTGTGGACATGGCTCTCGTGGTCGGGAATCGAAGAGGGTAGTGCACCCAGTTCCACCGGCGGCGGCCGGGTCGACTCGGAGATCGGGCGGCAGCGATAGGCTCTTCTCATGATCTGGCTCTCAGCCGTACTGCTCTTCCTCGTCCCCGCCGGCGACGGCTTCGGGGAGGCGACTGCGACCGCCGAGCAGATCGGCACCGATCGGATTCGTGTCGAGTTGCAGGTGGCGATCGAGGGGGCAGGGTCGGTGGTGGCCCACGTGATCGAACCCGGTGGTCAGCAAGAGACGGTCTCGCTCGCCGATCGCGGCGGCGGTGAGTTCGGCGCCGTGCTCGAGAGCCGTCAGATCGATCTGGTGGTCGTATTCGAAGTGCTCGGCGACGATCCGAGACAATCGGACCCGCTCAGACTCACCGAGTTGGGGGTCGACCGGGCCACCCTGGGCATGGTGGCCCCTCTGGTCGAGGTTGCCGAGGAGGACGATGACACCACCCAGTGGGGCTGGCTCGGCCTGGGAATGGGTGCGGCTGCTCTCTCGCTGTTGGCCGTCTGGGTGCTGGTCGGTGGTCGTGGCTCGGAGTCGAATGCCGATACAAGTCGATGAGCCGCCTGCCCAGTGAATACGTTCTTGTGACGCCAGAATGACGATATGTCTGTGTTTCCGTCACAAGAACGGCCTCGAGGAGTTGCAGGTTATGTGTAAGTGTGTAATCATGTAAGGGCCATCCTGGACCTGCCTCAGAGGAACCGACATGACCGAGCGCACCGAAGAGAGTCGAGGCCATCGTCGGATGGTTCGTCGGCCGTCTCCCCGACGACTGGTTCGAGGGCCGGCCGGACTTCAGGATCGACCGCGACGAGATCCTGTTGATCGGCTCCCTGGCTTCGCCCGTATCTCGAAGCCGATGACTCCGAGGCCGTCAGAGCCGGCCGCAGTCGAGTCGAAGGTCGATGGATTCCGCAAGCGCACCCGAAAGCACCGGATCGAGATCGCCAGGGAGGCCGAGCGACTGTTCGAGAAGAAGGTGTCCTGGGGTGTCGCCTGCGCCGCGTGACGAGTATCTGTTCGCCACGCTGGCGGCCCCGGCGATGACGAGGCTCCGCATGGACGAGCGACGGGTGCTCGACACCCTCATCGATGCCGGAGTGGCACGATCCCGCAGCGAGGCACTGGCCTGGTGTGTTCGGCTGGTCGGCGCGAACGAGTCGGCATGGCTCGCGAACCTCGACGATGCGCTCGCGTCGGTCCGAGAGGCGAGGTCCAACGGCCCGACCGTCTGAGGGTGTCGGTCCCCTCGTAGGGGGCAGGCTGTCCGACGGACAGCCGGGGCCGTTCCGTGGCTCCGCCAATCCGTCGACTTGCGTGCGCAACCGCGGTTGTGGCTGCAGCGTCGATGCGACCTAGCCCCCTGCAGGCGCACGTCGGCTGCCCCGAGAGTTCACACGATTGACTAGTCACAACGTGTAGCAATTCTCTAGTTACTTTGCTAGGTTGCCTGGCGGGTGAGGGTTGGGGGCGAGGGAGGGGATGTCCCACATGCCGAGATTGCGCGGCCGCACGAGCGGCCTGACGGTGTTGCTGGCTCTGACGATGCTGTTCACGGTCGTCACGCTCAGCGACTCGACCGCCGAGGCCTTCGGGTCGTTCTGGGACGACGACGGCAGCCCACACGAATCCAACATCGAGGCGATCGCCGCCGCCGCGATCACGAACGGCTGCGGCAACGGCGCCTACTGCCCCGATGCCCCGGTCACTCGGGCCCAGATGGCCTCGTTCCTGGTCAGGGCGCTCGGCCTCACCGCCGCAGATGGGACCACGTTCACAGACGTCTCCGGTCATCCGCATCGAACCGACATCGAGAAACTCGGCTCAGCCGGTATCACCAACGGCTGTGGGAACGGGGCGTACTGCCCCGATGATGCGGTCTCCCGCGCCGAGATGGCCACGTTCCTCGCCCGCGCCCTGCAACTCACCCCCGGGACGGGCAACACCTTCAGCGACGACAACGGCATGGCACACGAATCCAACATCGAGGCGATCGCCGCCGCCGGCATCACGAACGGCTGTGGGGACGGGCTCTACTGCCCCTGGGGCGCAGTCACTCGGGCCCAGATGGCCTCATTCCTCGCACGAGGGCTCGGTCTCGAGCCGATCAGCCCGGTCCCGGTCGGGTTTCCCACCAGCGATGACGCCGCGCTCGTCTCCCGATATCACGTGCTCGACCGCCGCGACGACGGGGTGCGTATCTCGGTCAACGACATGCGCTACTGGCCAAGAAGCTTCCTCCCCGGCCTCGACGTCGAGCCGGATGACGGTACGGATGTCGTGGACTCCGCCGGCGCCTATGCCGGGTGGGATGCGTTGTCTCCCTCAACCGAGTGGAAGTACAAGAACCTCTATCCCGACAACATCTGGATGAACTTCGACCTGAACCGCCCGGCCCGTGTCGGGATCGTGTGGCGGGGTGACCTTCCGCTGCCGGGGTGGCTGGCGTCGTGGCAGCAGGGGGGAAGCGTTGGAATCGACGGCAAGTTCTACCCGGTCTACGAGAAGGGCTTCCCGGCCGGCCCGGTCGCACTCGGTTCGGTGGAGGCGACCGACAGATGGCGTGAGATGTACTTGGTGCTCGTCGCCGAGGCGGACGGCACGCCGACCGCACAGCCTCCGGTGCCCAGCGGATACCCGATACCGCTCCCCAATCAGCCATGCCCGGACTGGGTCCACGGCCGCTTCACGACCACCGGCCCAGATGGTCAGTCGTACAACACGTGGCACCCACAGATCGACCCGGTGTACTGGTGCTCGTTCGGACACGAGCACGGTTCAGACCCGGCACGGATCCCGGGAGCGCCGCTCGTGCCCTACGGCTACGTGGCGGCCCATGTGCCCCAGGACGAACCGGATGTCGGGTTCAAGGAGTTCATCTTCCCCGATGCCGCCGGCCAGTACTGGGTCCGCTTCGTGGTCCACGCCGGGACCGCCTCCCAGCGCCGGGTGTGTGCGCGCCACCACACGCTCTACGTACAGGTGTACGACAACGCCGGGAACGAGAAGATGGCCGTCAACTTCAAGGCGGACTATGGGGTGGCCAAGGCGACCGGTGACGCCGGTGGTGGCGTCCTCCAGCCGACGACCTGTGGGTACTCGATGCAGACGCTGGCCGAGCAGGTGAGTGATCGAAAGCGCAGCATCAACGTCGGAGCGGACAGCAACAACTACGAGCAGTGGGACTCGCGTTCCGACACCCAGCAGACCCGCAACCTCGGTCTCGCCCAGTTCGACCACAGCTTCGACATCCGCAATCCGATGTCGCACTGTGTGAACCTGACTTGCGACTCGGTCGGGGTGCGCGATCCCGCTCGCGAGAATGGAACTCGCCGAACGCTCGGCATGGCGACATGGAAGTCGAACTTCCTATTCGGAGCAGGCACTGCGCTTGGACAAGGAGAGTTCTTCACCGACGTCTATGGCAACTACGTCTTGCCGTCGTCGGACCCCGGTGCCGTCCGCCAGTACGTCGAGCCCGGGTTCTCGCTCGGCTTCTTCAAGAACGCCACTGCGAACCGGATCGAGTGCGTTGCAAGGGACCCGTGGATCTTCGACTACACGTGCCACCAGATCGGCGGTGTCCGGGAATCTCGAACATCTGCCGCACGTGCCGAACATGAACATCGAGGAGTCGCTGCGAACCAACTAGGTCAGGGGGGAGCGAGCAGAGCGGTCCTGGCCAGGGGGGCCAGGGCCGCTACTGCTCCGACGGCTCGGCTCTGCGAGTCGCAGCCGCGGCCCTGGCAGCCTCGATGTTGCCGGTGTTCAGCACGGGACGCGCATACAGATAGAGGGCGAGATGGATCGCGCCGCCGATCAGGAACGGCATCCGGAGCCCGAGCGCTCGATCCGAGATCGCCTCGGTGACGGACACGATCACGCCCCCGAGGATCGAGCCGATCGGCATCATGCCCCACGCCAGGAACCGGTACACGCTGTTGACCCTGCCGAGCAGCGCATCGGGGATGATCGTCTGCCGAAGAGACACCGTGATCACGTTCCACAGGACCGAGACGAAGCTGTTCACGACGAACATCGCCCAGACGACCGCCGCCGAAGAGGTCACGCCGGTGATCGCCAGGCTGATCGCACCCACCACGAGCACGGAGAACAGGGATGCGCCAGGGCCGATCGCCTTCGACACTCGCGAGGCGGCGACGCTTCCGATCACGCCGCCGATGGCTCCCCCGGTGAGCAGCAACCCGAAGCTCGACGCGTCCAGCCCGAGGATCTCCTGGACGAAGAGCACGTACACCGCCAGCGCAGCAGCGAACGTCCCGTTCATGATGCCGAGGATGATCCCCATGCGTTTGAGCAAGCGATGGCTCCAGAGCCATCGCACCCCCTCGGACAACTCATCTCGAAAGCTGCGCCGTTCCACAGGCGGTCCATCGGATTGCATGCGGAGCCCACCGATGGCGGCGATCAGCGCCGCAGCGACCCCGAACGTGCCGGCGTCGACGAAGAACGGGAATCGAGAAGCCGATGGCGATCAGCACCCCCCCGAGGGGAGGGCCGACGAACGAGTTCATCACCATCTCCGCCCCCCACATCCGGCCGTTCGCCGTCTCGAGAAGGTCCGCTTCGACGATCGAGGGCAGGATCGTCTGGGCGGCGTTGTCTCTGAGCACCTCGGCGAACCCGAAGAGCAGCGCCGAGGCGTAGAGCACGATCAGGAGAGCGAGCCCATGCTCCGGCGTGCCGGCGGCGGATGTCGATGGATCGTCCGGTACGACGAGGTCTCCTCCGAACGCGAGCACAGACACCGCCACGCCGACCGTGATGAACATCCTGGTGACGTCCATGGCGACGATGAGCTTGCGCCGATCGAGCCGGTCGGTGATCACGCCGGCAGGCAGGGTGAAGATCAGCCATGGCAGTCTGGTCGCCACGGCGATCCCGGCGATCTGGATCGGGTCCCTGGTCACAGCCGACGCCAGCCACGGGTAGGCGACGGTCGAGATCCCATCGCCCAGGTTCGACGTGATCGAGGCGGTCCACAGTTTCCAGTAGTTCGCTCCCAGTCTCAGGTGTGCTCCTCGGTCACGACCGAACGATCGGTGAGTGCCGATCGTTTGTCAAACGTCTCTGCACATGTCGCTGTCTTCACTACGGTCTCATCTATGGAAATCCGACACGCAGAAGTCGCCGACGCGCGCCAGATCGCCGAGGTCCACGTAGCGAGCTGGAAGGTGGCCTATCGAGACCTCTTGCCGCCTTCGGACCTCGACCAGCTCGAAGTGTCGCAGTTCGAGAGCTGGCGTGGGCGTCGGATCGAGGCCATGGATCGCAGCAACTCGGCGACGCTCGTGGTCGATGACGGCGGGGTCGCCGGGTTCGTCGACGTCGGGCCCACCCGCGACGAGCATCTCGATGCCGGCGAGGTGGCGGAGCTCTATGCCATCTACCTCGACCCGGAGCGGTGGGGCAAGGGACACGGGCGAGCGCTGATCGTCGCCGCCGAGGAGACGATGGCCGAACTCGGATTCGCATCGGCAATGCTCTGGGTGCTGGAGGACAACGCGCGAGCGCGGGCCTTCTACGAGGCCGCCGGATGGGAGCCGGACGGGGGTCGCCAGCTCGAACGGATCATCTCGACGGATCTCTACGAGGTCCGCTACGCCACGGGCGCTCGACGCACGCTGATCGCAATCGAAAGTCCGTGCATGCGGTTATTCACAAATGTGAAACAATCGGTTGCCGGGCGCGAAACGGCCACGTAGCTTCGCCGAGAGTCGCGGCCCAGGTGACTCGTTGGAGGAGACCGTTGACCAGCGAAGAGCGGCTGGAATATCTCGGGCAGATCGCTGCCTGGTACTACGAGGACGACCTCGACCAGATCCAGATCGGTCGGAAGATCGGCAAGTCCAGGTCGATGGTGTCCCGGCTGCTCCGCGAGGCGCGAGATGAGGGCCTCGTCCAGTTCCGGGTGCGATATCCCCTGCGACGCGACTCGCTTCTCGAGCGCGAGTTGCAGACCACCTTCGGGCTCGAGCATGCGCGTGTGCTCGCAGGCACCCATGATCTCGAGTACGAGGGCATGATGCGACGGCTCGGCCGTCTTGCCTCGAGGGCACTCGAGCGCCGGCTCCACTCTCAGATGCGCGTCACCGTCGGGTGGGGCGCGGCGCTGTATCACGTCACCAAGGCGATGCCCGAGATCCAGCTCGACGACGTGATGGTGCTCCAGGCCATGGGGTCGGTCGGGGACGGCGACCCCGCCATCGATGGCGCCGATCTCGCCCGAAGATTGGCGACCCGCCTCAACGGCGACTTCCGTTCTCTCGCCGCGCCGCTGTTCGTGGATCGGGAAGGCACGGCACAGTCGTTGCTCGCCGATCGCACCATCTCGGCGACGTTGGCAATGGCCAAGTCGGCCGAAGTGGCGGTCACCGGGATCGGGAGTATCGACTCGAGCCTCTCCGGTCTCAGGCGCGCCGGATACTTCGATGACGACGAGCTCGAGCAGTTGCGGACCGATGGCGTCGTGGGCGACCTGATGGGCTACCTGTTGGATGAACGGGGCGCAGTGCTCGACATCCCGCAGAACCGCAAGGTCGTGGCCCTGCGTCCCGAAGAGCTCTCCGACATCGACACCGTCGTCGGCGTCGCCGGTGGCGCAGCCAAAGCTGCGGCAATCCTGGCTGCACTCAGAGGCGGATACCTCGATGTCGTCGTGACCGACGCTGTCGCAGCAGAGGCGATCCTCGCCCTCAACCACGCACCCAACGACCTCACAGGAGTCACCTGATGTTCGAGCCCACCACGATCGCAATCGTCGTTGCGTTGTTCCTGGTCTGGTCCGTCCAGATCTTCCTGTCGAATCAGCAGATGAACCGATTCAACAAGCGCACCATGCAACTGCGCCGCCAGGGCTCGTCGATGGCGATCGGCGTGGCCGGGAACATGTACAGGCGCAAGGTGTACGTCGCCGTCGTCATCGACGACGACGGCAAGGTCGTGGCCGCCGAGTCACTGTCCGGGTTCACCGTGCTCGCAACGGCCAAGCCGATACCGGGCATGCACGGCCTCGATCTGTGGGAGATCGGCCAGGGCGAGCCACCTGAAGGGATTCCGAGCAAGACATGGGCGGCGATCGATCATGCCGCCGGCTTCCTTCGGAAGAAGGTCGACCCGATCCGGGCGGCCGCCATGGAGCGCGATTCCGAGGAGGTGGGATGACCTGAGCCTCACCTGGGGGAGGGACCGTCGCTGAGGGGGCGGCGGAGAGTTGTCTACGACAGGAGAGACATGTTCGATTGGCTGGCCGATGCGGCCACAGAATTCATCAGTTGGTTCCAGCGAGGTGCTGAGACCTTCAACGGACTGGTGGTGGGGATCGTCCCGCTGCTGATTGTCCTACTCACTGCCGTCAACGCGCTCATTGCGTTGATCGGCCCAGAGCGAGTGAACAAGTTCGGCGAATGGGCCGGTCGTGAGGGCTTCGCCTACACGCCGATCCGGTATCTCGTGTGGCCGGTCATCTCGGTGTTCGTGCTGACGAACCCGATGGCGTACACCAACGGGTCGTTCCTCCCGGAGATCTACAAGCCGGGGTTCTACGACTCGGCGGTGTCGTTCGTGCACCCGCCGCTGGGGATCTTCCCGCATGTCAACCCGGGCGAGTTCTTCGTCTGGGGCGGCATTCTGGCCGGGATCGTCGAGTTGGGGCTCAACGAGTCCGATCTCGCGGTGCGGTATCTGATCACCGGTTTCATCGTGATCTACATCCGCGGTCTCGTCACCGAATGGTTCACCAGAAGGCTGTGGGCGACCCAGCACGAGAACGCGCCGGCAGCGGCCTGAGGGAGGACGTATGAACGCTTTCATCACTCGACTCGGAAAAGCCGTCGGCAACGTCGTCGGTGTCCTCTATCAGGCGGGACGCGATGCCATCGACATGGTCATCAAGAACGTCCTTCCCTTCATCGCATTCATCGCCTTCGTCATCGGGCTCATTCTGGAGACCGGTGTCGGCGAGTGGCTCGCCGACGGACTGTCGGGGTTGGCCTCCAGCCTTCCCGGACTGCTCCTGCTGGCCGTGATCATCGGCCTTCCGGTCCTGTCTCCGCTGCTCGGCCCGGGCGCCGTAATCGCTCAGATCATCGGCGTCCTGCTGGGAACCGAGATCGGCGCGGGCGACCTCGATCCGGCGTTGGCGCTGCCCGCGTTGTGGGCGATCAACCCCCAGGTGGGCTGCGACTTCATCCCCGTCGGGTTGGCGTTGGGAGACGCAGAGCCCGAAACTGTGGAGGTCGGAGTGCCCGCTGTGCTGTTCAGCCGCATGGTCACAGGCCCGTTGGCCGTCGTGATCGGGTGGCTGTTCAGCTTCGGGCTGTACAGCTAGAAAGGTAGGTGAGGGCGGCGATGGCGCTGTTCGATCGATTCAAGAAGAACGGAAGTGATGCGGCTGAGAAGGTCGCAGAGAAGGCGAGCGACGTGGTCGAGTCCGTCTCTGAGACCGTCGAAGAGGCCGTGTCCGAAGCGGCAGAGGAGGCGACCGAGGTCGCTGAGGCCGCTGCGCCTGTCGAGCCGTCCGAGCCTGGCACCTATCGCAAGGTGCACATCAGTCCCGGTGCGAGGGGCTGGGGCAACGGTCTCGACGTCAAGCCCGAGCCCGGCAAGGACCTCATCTACTCGGTCACGGGTGGTGGCATCCATCCGGTCGCACAGCGGATCGCCGATCTCACCGGTGGAAGGGCCTTCGACGGGTTCAAGTCGAAGGCGGACTTCCACGAGATCGCCGTCGCAGTCATCGACTGCGGCGGAACCGCTCGGATCGGGGTCTACCCGATGAAGGGCGTCCCCACCGTGGATATTCACGGAGCGAGCCCTGCGGGCCCGTTGATGCGTTTCATCAACGAGGAGAACTTCGTCTCCGGTGTCGGGGTCAACGACATCACGGTGGTGGAGGAATGAGCGGAGATGGAGGGCCCGACGTGGGCCCTCCATCCATTCTCCCATGAGCGTGAAATACGAGACGACGGTGACATCGGTGGGGCCGATGGCTATCGAGTTCGCGGCAGAGGGGATCCTGGTCTTCTTTGGCACCGAAGCCCCCGAGGAGCTACACGAGTTCTCCATTCTCCATGAGCACACTCCGAACGTCGAAGACGTCGTGCCCGGCGATGTCCTCGAGATCGGCGAGTCGCAGTTCACCGTGACCGGCGTGGGCGACGTGGCGAACGAAAACCTCCGAAATCTCGGTCATCTGGTCGTGAAGTTCAACGGTCTCACCGAGACCGAGCTGCCAGGTGAGGTGAGCGTCACCGAAGGGACACCGCCGGTCATCGAGCCCGGCACGCGCATCCGGATCATGAGGTGAAACATGCTGTTGCCTGAACTGAAGAAGCTCGAGGCCGAAGGGCGCTCCATCGGCGTAGGTCTCGTGGGTGCGGGCCAGATGGGCGAGGGCCTGGTTGCGCAGATGGAGCAGATGTACGGCATGCGGGCGACCGCCGTCGCCGACGTCCGGCCTGGGCGGGCACGTGAGGTCCTGGAAGGCGGGGGAGTCGCCCCCGGCGAGATCGTCGACACTGACGACCCAGACACCGCTCTTGCTGCGCTCGACGCTGGGAGGCGGGTCGCATCCACCAACCCCGCTGTCACCTGGACCGAGGCCGTCGACGTAACCGTCGAAGCGACCGGCATCCCCGATGTGGGCGCCAAGGTCGCGTACGAAGCGATACTCGCCCGACGCCACGTCCTTCAGATGAACGTCGAGACCGACGCCACCATCGGATATCTGCTGCGGCGTATGGCCAACGCCGCCGGAGTTGTCTACACGCTCACCGCCGGCGATGAGCCCGGCACGACGATGGAGCTCTACGACTTCGCCACCAGCCTCGGGTTCGAAGTCGTCTGTGCGGGCAAGGGAAAGAACAACCCGCTCGACCGCAGCGGAAACCCGGACACGGTCGCCGAACGAGCGGCCGCCCAAGACATGAACCCCAAGATGCTCGCTTCCTTCGTCGACGGCACCAAGACGATGGTCGAGATGACGTCGCTTGCGAACGCCATTGGATTCGTCCCCGACGTGCCGGGCATGCACGGCCCCGAGGTCACGCCGAAAACGATCGCCGACGTCTATCGCCCCAAGGCGGAGGGCGGGATTCTCGAGTCCACCGGGGTCGTGGAGTACGGGCGGGGCATCGCTCCCGGGGTGTTCGTCGTCTTCACAACCGACCACCCCAAGTTGGCGAAGGACCTCAAATACCTCTCGATGGGCGACGGCCCCTACTGGGCGCTGTATCGCCCCTACCACCTCACATCGCTCGAGACCCCCATCTCCATCGCTCGTGCAGTCCTCAAGGGTGAGACCACCGTTGCCACCGATCGACCTCCGACCGCAGAGACCGTGGCGGTTGCCAAACGGGACCTGAAGGCCGGCGAGACGATCGATGCGCTCGGTGGGTTCACCGTCTACGGGATGATCGAGAGCGCAGCCGACGCCCGTGCTGCCGATCAGCTCCCGTTGGGACTGGCACCTGGAGCGGTTGTGACGAAAGACATCGAAATCGGACAAACGCTCACCTACGCCGACGTCGAACTCGACGATGACTCGATGATCCGCCAGCTGAGACGCCTCCAGGATCGCGATCTGGGATGACGCCATCGGAGGGCATGATCAACCGATGGATGAAGGGCTCGGTCGATCGGGCGCTCGAGATGCAGCCGCGCCGGACCAGCAAGGTCCGTGACGAGTATCTCTACTCCGCCCCGTCGGCTCGGGAGCTCGTCGCCGCAGTGGCCGATGCCGGCAGGAGACTGGTCGACGGCGGACTGGCTCCCAGAACGGCGGGTGCCATCGCGGTGCGGCGGAACGAGACCAACGCCACCCGTACCGCACCCGGCGCCGACCTGTCGAACCTCGACAACCGGATGCTGGAGTCCGTCGACATCAGCCGCGGAGATCCGGTGGTGGGCGCCGTTCGTCACGACGACGCAGTGATCCTGTGCTGGCCCCCGGAGTTGTCGGCGCTCGACGAACCGCTCGAACCGGTGCCATCTCTGGCGGACCGCATCCCCGAAGTCACATCCGAGATCGGTCCGGGGCGAATCGTCCACCAGGCCGACGGCTCCTGGCTGGTGCTTGCTCCGACCGTGACGGAGGCCATCGAGTGGCTCGAGGTGGCCGAGCACGCCGCTCGCATCCAAACGAGGAGAAGATCATGATCGACCGCACCATCACCATCACCCACGAGGTCGGACTCCACGCCCGCCCGGCCGCGACCTTCGTCAAGAAGGCTGCGGAGTTCCAGTCCGCCATCACCATCGAGAACCTCACCAGGGGCGGCGATCCCATGAACGCCAAGAGCGTCGTCTCCGTGTTCAAGGCAGCAGTTGCCCAAGGCCACGATGTCAAGATCGTCGTCGACGGCTCAGACGAGACCGATGCGATGGACGCGCTCGTCGGCCTGATCGAATCCAACTTCGGCGAATGATCACCGGGGTGCCGGCCAGCGCCGGCGTGGCCGTCGGTCCGCTCCATCTCCACCTGGTCGGCGATGTCGACGTCATCGAAACCTCCGACCGAGGGGCGGCCGCCGAGCGGGCACGTTTGGATCGGGCTGTGGAAGCCGTAGATGCTCGGCTCAGCGAACTCGAGGAATCCACGCGCGCGAGGGCTGGTGACGAAGCGGCCGAGATCTTCGGGGTGCACAAGATGTTCCTCGCCGATCCAACGTTCACAGACCCCATCCGATCTCTCATCGGTGAGGGCAAGACCGCCGAGTGGGCGACCCGAAGCGGCTCGGAGGCGCTGGCCGGAGAATTCGAGGACATCGGAGACGAGTACTTCTCGCAACGAGCAGTCGACATCCGCGACATCGGCGCTCAGCTCGTTCGAGTCCTGGCCGGAGTGGGGGATTCGGACCTGAACTCGCTCTCGGTGCCCGTGGTCATCGCCGCCGAGGACCTCACCCCATCCGACACCGCCATCATCCCCGAAGGGATGGTCCTCGGCTTTGTCACAGCCGTCGGCAGTGCCACCTCGCACACCGCCATCCTCGCCCGCGCGATGGGCGTCCCCGCCGTGGTCGGCATCGGCGATCTCGGGTTCGAAGAAGGCACGATCGTGATCGTGGACGGAAGCGCCGGAACGGTGATCCCCGATCCAAGCGACAGTCAGATCGCCGATGCCCTCCGTCGGGGAGAGGCGGCACGAGCGGTGGCGGATGAGGCCCTGGCATCCGCGCATGAACCTGCTGTGACGATGGACGGGCACGGCGTCGAAGTCGTTGCGAACATCGGAACGCCTGCCGATGCGAAGCGAGCAGTGGAGTTCGGGGCGGAGGGCGTCGGTCTCCTGCGAACGGAGTTCCTCTTCCTCGACCAGCCGCGTCTCCCTGACGAGGCGGAGCAGATGGCCGAGTACGCCGAGATCTTCTCGCACTTCCCCGACCAACCGGTGATCGTGCGGACGCTCGACGTGGGCGGGGACAAGTCATTGCCTTCCATCGAGCTTGAGCCCGAACTCAACCCATTCCTCGGCAAACGGGGGATCCGGCTGACGTTCGCCGAGGACGCCGTGTTCGCCGTCCAGATCCGGGCGATCCTCCGCGCAGGCGCCGGCCGGTCCGTCCAGATCATGTTCCCGATGGTGGCATCCGTCGACGAGGTGCGCCGTGCCCGGGCACGGGTCGACGAGCTCGCGGCGGAGCTCGACGCCGAAGGGACGCCGCGAGCCACCGACATCGAGATCGGCGTCATGATCGAGGTTCCGTCGGCAGCTGTGATGGCAGACGTGCTCGTTCGCCCACGTCGACTTCTTCTCGATCGGCACCAACGATCTCACCCAGTACACACTCGCCGTGGATCGCACCAACCCGGCGGTCGCGCACATGGCCGACGCGCTCCATCCCGCCGTGCTTCGTCTCATCCGAGCCGTCGTCGAGCCGGCCCATGTCGCCGGGAAGTGGGTGGGGGTGTGCGGAGAGCTCGCCGGTGATCCGATCGCTGCGCCGATCCTCGTCGGGTCTGGGCGTCGACGAGCTCTCGATGAGCGCCCCTTCCATCCCCCTGGTCAAGCAGGCCATCAGGGAGATCTCGCGATCGGTGGTGCGCGATCTGGCGATGAAGGCGCTTGATCTGGACGGCCCCGCCGACGTGCGGAAACTCCTCTCGGTCGGCTGATCACCGAGCAATACGCCTCCTCCGCGACACTCGATCCATCCATCAGGTGCGTCCGCGCCGGCGAGCCTCGGAGACTTGGATGTCGCCGAGATGGACTCGTTCATCATGGACGTCACCGGGCTCGACTTGGACGTGCAGACCAGAGTCGAGCCCAGCTCCCGACGCTCTGGGCGTGAGATCCCGATTCGAGTAGCAGGAGTCGCTCTTCCAAGTGCACTGCGGGCTCGATATCTTGCGTGCGGGAGCATGGACTGGCCGCGCTCCCGACCGGATCCGACATCCGATGTTCGGTTACCCGCCAGTGAGCAGCCGTCGACTGCGCAACGTTCGGCGAGATGGAGACAGTGTCATGAATCGTGGCGAGCTTCTCGAGAAGCTGAAGGCCGGCGAGTCGCTTCGAGGTGCCGACCTCACTGAGGCCGACCCCCTCTATGCCGACTTCGAGGGGGTGGACCTGACCGGAGCCGATCTCAGCCGCAGTCAGATACCGGCCGGAGTCACCGGAAAGGCATGGCCCCATGGCTTCGCCGATTCCTACCGCGCCCCGAGGTGGCGTGCCCGGTTCTCCGGCGCCACGCTCGATCGGGCCAAGCTCGACCGAATCGTCGGTTGGAAGGGCGATTTCGGACATGCCCACCTGCGCGAGGCGTCGTTGGTCGAGGCCGATCTGACTCACGCCGACTTCTCGGGCGCGGACCTCCGAGGCGCCGATCTCTCGGGAGCGACGGATCGAAGGCGCAGACTTCACCGACGCGATCTGGGACGACACCACGACGTGGCCCGAGGGGGCGCCTCCGAGATGACTGCCGGGTCCACCGTCGGCGCCGTGCTCACCGATGCTCGATTGGACGGCGCCGTCTGGGACGACACGACCGATTGGCCCGAGGGCTTCGAGCCGCCTCGGTGACACGGTCGGACTGGCCCGGCTCGCTCAGATCGGTGGTGTTCCTCGGTTTCGCCGTGGTGCTGGCTGCGTGCTCCGATCCGGGAGCGGTGCCGGGGAACCGTCCGAGCGTCGGAGGTTGCGTCGAGTGGTTCAACGATCAGCAACCGGTCGGCGCAGACCGCGCCGTCGAGGAGGTCTTCGTCTCAGGTCAGTCGCGCTGGGAATGGGAAGGGCGCCAGGCTGTGTGCTGGGTGAGTCTCTTCGAACCCGAGTGCACCCTTTGGTCCGCAACGGAGCCGACATGGGGCTGGGCGTCGGGGCCGCTTCCGCCGGGGGATTGTGATCCCGTCTTCCTGTCCGTGGACGTGCAACACCGGCTCGTCGATGGGCGACTGACCTCCCGCTAGCCGAGCGCCTCGACGAATGTCTGGAGGAAGCGGGCGCCGTCGGCGCCATCGGCGACTCTGTGATCGACCGTCAATCCCACCTCGGCCGTCAACGTCGCACGCAAGGATCCGTCCGCCTTCGCCGCCGGACGGTGACGGATGGTCCCGACCGACATGATGATCGCCTGCGGTGGGAACAACAGCGCCTCGAATCGATCGATGCCCAGCCCGCCGAGATTGGACAAGGTCACCGAGCCTGCGCCCATGTCTTCCGGTCGCAGCTTGCCGGTGCGGGTTCGATCGACCAGCGCACGGACGGCCGCATCGACATCGTCGAGGTCTCCGAGATCCGGGTCGGCGATGTTCGACACCACCAACCCGACGCCCGGGCGGTCGACGGCAAGGCCCACCTTCACGCTGTCGTTTCCGACGACGACTCCCTCATCGGCGTTCCAGGAGCCGTTCAGTTCTGGATGCTCGCGTGTGGCGACCGCGAGCGCCGCGAACCAGCACGGTGGTCCAACTCGCGCCGGCTCGACGCTTGGCGGCAGGCTCGAGGTCGACGGTGCGATACAGGGTGAACTGCGGGACGACGGCAGATCGGTTCATCGCTTCGACGGTCGCCCGTTTGATGGCGAGGCGGCGGGCGTCATCGATAGGTGAGGCGGGCGAGGCAGTGGATCGTGCGGCTGCCGACGCTGACGTTGCCGCCGCTGACGCTGCGGCCGGAGTGTTGCGCTGGACGGTCTGCGGAGCCGACCTCGGCGATGAGTCTCCACCCAGCCGGTCGATTGCGTTGGCCACATCGGACGGCGTGACCTGTCCGCGTCGACCGGTGGGCTCGATCTGAGCCAGGTCGATACCGTGTCGACGGGCCATCTTCCGTGCGGGCGGGCTCGCCGGCACGATGGTTCCCGGAGCGGCGGCCGGTGCTGCATCGCTGGATCCGCTGGTCTCCACCGTCTCCGGCTCGGGCTCCGATGCGGGCTCATCGGAACCGCCGCCGAGGTCGAGCCCTCCGAGCAGGTCCTCGGCCTCGGTCTCGATGGTGGCGAGCAGGCCGCCGAGCGGGACCTCGGCTCCGGGCTCGACGCTCAGCTCGACGATCGTGCCTGCGAATGGAGCCTCGAGATCCATGTCCACCTTGTCGGTCGAGACCTCGGCGATCGCCTGGCCCTCCGAGACGGAGTCTCCGGGCTGGACGTTCCACTGGAGCAGTGTTGCCGACTCCATCGTCGCCGACAGCGCCGGCAGCCTCACCTCCCGCGTGCTCATGCGTTCATCAACTCCTTTGCAGCCAGTTCGACGTCCTCGACCTGGGGGATGGTCGCCGTCTCGAGCGCTTTCGCGTAGGGCATCGGGATGGGGCGTCCGCACACCCGGCTCACCGGAGCGAGCAGGTAGTCGAGGGCATCGCTCTCGACCACTCCGGCAACCACTTCTGCCCCTATGCCGACCGCGGCCGGCGCCTCATGCGTGACGAGCAGCCGGCCGGTCCGCTTGACCGAGGCGCGCACCGTATCGATGTCGAGCGGACGCAGGCTGCGGAGGTCGATCACCTCCGCCGAGATCCCCGAGTCCTCGAGCCGCTCGGCCGCCTCCAGCGCGCGCATCGCCATGATCGAGTAGCCGACGATCGTGAGGTCGTCGCCTGGCCGGCGGACGACCGCCTCGCCGAGGCCGGCCACCGGCTCGATCGTGTCACGCACCTCGACAGGCCCCTCGTCCTTGTAGAGCAGCTTGTGCTCGAACACCATCACGGGGTTGGGGTCGGCGACCGCGGTGATCAGCAGATCGTGCGCGTCCTGGGCCGTGGCGGGTGCGATGACCTTGAGACCGGGAACGTGGGCGAACCAAGCCTCGAGGCTCTGGCTGTGCTGGGCGGCGGCGCCTGTGCCGCCGCCGCCGGGCAGGCGGATCACCATGGGCACTTCGACGTTTCCGCCGTACATGAAGTGGAGCTTCGCGGCCTGGTTGACGATCGGATCCATGGCGTTGACCACGAAGTCGGAGAACTGCATCTCGACGATCGGGCGCAGCCCGGTCATGGCGGCTCCGACCGCGAGGCCCGCGATCACTTCCTCGGAGATCGGCGTGTCACGGATGCGCTCCTCCCCGAACGCATCGAGAAGCCCGTCAGTGACGCCGAACGCACCGCCGTAGATCCCGATGTCCTCCCCGGCCATGAACACCCGCTCGTCCTTGGACAGGAGCAGCCGGAGTGCGTGATTGACCGCCTGGGCGTATCTCATCGTCTCAGGCATACGCAGCTCCTTCCAGGTCGGAGGGGTCGGCATCGGGCGCCGAGAACGCCTCTGACACCGCCATGCGGATCGTCTCCTTGGCCGACTGCTCGGACGCCTCGATGTCGACCTGAGACAGACGGCCCTGCTCGAGGCACTTGCCGATGAACCGCTGGATCGGATCGCGGTTGGTGCGCCAATCCTCGATCTCCTCCTGGGTGCGATACAGGTTCCGGTCGGACTTGGAGTGGCCGCGATAGCGATAGGTGATGCACTCGAGCAGCGTCGGGCCTCCGCCTGATCTCGCTCGCTCGATCGCGTCCACCGAGGCCTCGTACACTGCCTCGATGTCGTTGCCGTCTGCGGTGGCTCCCGGCATGCCGTAGGCGCTCGCCCTGCCCGCCACCGATCCGCCGGCGGTGGAGCGGTCCTGGGACATCGACATGCCGTACTGGTTGTTCTCACAGACATAGACGACCGGGAGGTCCCAGACCTTGGCGAGGTTCAGCGATTCGTGGAACGCCCCCTCGTTGGCGGCGCCGTCGCCGAAGAAGCACACCACCACCTTGCCTGTTTGCTGCATCTTCTGGGTCAAGGCGGCCCCGACCGCGATCGTCATCGATCCGGCGACGATGCCGTTGGCGCCGAGGTTGCCGTTCGCCACGTCGGCGATGTGCATGGAGCCACCCCGCCCACGGCAGTACCCGGAGTCCTTCTGGAGGAGTTCGGCCATCATGGCGGTGGGGTCGGCACCGTGAGCCAGTGTGTGTCCGTGGCCGCGGTGCGTCGATGTGATGAAGTCGCCCGGCTGGAGCGCTGCACACACACCTTCGGCGACCGCCTCTTGGCCGATCGACAGGTGCATCGTTCCATGGAGCGCGCCGCGTGAGAAGAGCTCCTCGAGCGCCTCTTCGAATCGTCTGATGCGGAGCATCGATTCGAGGCTTGCTCGCGGATCGTTGATGGGGTCTCGCCTGGTCATGGGCTCCAATGTATGAAGCCTGAATTCACTAGACGGAGCGCGAATGCAACTTCGTGCGCCAAGCGTTCACAGATGTGCAAGAAGGTGCAGCAGGCTCAAGCCTTCCAGCGCCCCTTCTCGAACTGGAGGGCGTACCCCTCGGCGGCGAAGAAGTCCTCGACGAACGTCACCTTGATGTTGTGTGGGTCTCCGGGAACCACCGTGATCGACAGATCCGAGAATCGCTCGATCGTCTCAGCAGTGTCGACGCCCTGAAAGCCGGCCGCCTGGCACGTCGATAGGCCAGCAGCAGAGGCTTTGCGAGGAACGCCTGAGGTGTCTGCACTCGTCTCAGCGATGTCTGTTCCAGGAGCTCGACCTCGCCGTCGTCGTGGCGGAAGAGCGGCTCCTCGACCTCGAGGCCAGGGATGGCGCCACCGGTCTCACGGGCCGCCGAGATGACCGACTCCAGCAGATCGAGCGTCATGAACGGCCGGGCCCCGTCGTGGATCGCCACGAGATCGATCGAACCGTCGTCGATCGAGGTGGCGAGCTGTTCGAGTCCGGCTGCCTCGCTCTCGTGTCGCGTCGCCCCACCCGTCACCACATCGGTCAGCTTCGACGGCATCGTCTCGGCGATCAACAGCTCGGCGTTTGGGCGATCCTCGTCCCTGACGACCAGCACGATGCGTTCCACGAACGGGGACCGGTCCATCGTCTCGATGGAGAACTCGAGCATGTCCCGATTGGAGATCGGGAGATAGACCTTGTTGATCTCCTTCTGGACCCGGGATCCGCTCCCCCCGGCCAAGATGATCGCAGCGACACCACCAGTCATGACCGTGGACGCTAGAGGCTGGGACTCCTCATCTCTACGCGAACGCGGTAACCTGCGGTCGTCATCTGGAGGCTCTTCAACTGCTCAGCCCTCATCTTCTCCGCCCATTCACGGCTCAACAGCTCAATCTGACTCGCCGCGACGAGAAGGTCATGGTTCTCGCCGCCCTCGGGGGCCGCCACCTCGGGCCATCGCTGCAGGTGCACGCCCCCACGCTGATCTCTCGGGTCGCGTCGACGCTCGCTCGGACCGATGTGGTGGTGTTCATCGATGAGCCCATGCCGGACGCAGCGACCGTCAACGTCATCGAGTCGATGCTCGACGAGTTCGGCTCCGAATGTGGCCTCGTTCGCAGTGTTGCCGCCACCGAGGCGGTCAAGCGCCTCGAAGGCGGAGTGGTCGCCGAGGGCATCGATCGCTCGTCGTTGTTCTCACCGCGCCCCCCGGAGATCATCCGGCGCGCCTGCCTCGACAACGCCGTCATGGCGCTGACGGATCAGCAGTGGGTCAGCCCGTCTGCCATGGTCTTGTTGCACGGTGGGAAGATCCGGACGTTCGACGACACGCATCTCGCCCACCTGCACTGAACGCGTTCATGCCTTGCGTGAGCGGAGCACCCAGACCGCCGCAGCCGCAGCCAGGCCGCCCGCCACGGCCGCACCGCTGATCACCGGCACGGGCTTGGGCACCGTCGCCAGCCTGGTCCTGATCGTCACCGGACGTTTGAACTCCATGATCTGCCAGTCGTTCGCCTCCGCCATCTCCCGCAGTTCCTTGTCCGGGTTGACCGCCACCGGGTGGCCCACGATCTGCAGCATCGGCGCATCCGTGAGCGAGTCCGAGTAGGCATAGCTGGCCGACAGATCGATCCCCTCGGTTTCGGCCAGCTCCTCCATGGCGGTTGCCTTCCCGGGGCCGTAGGCGTAGAACTCCAACTCGCCGGTGTACCTCCCGTCGGCGTCGAGGGCGGAGCGGGTGCCGATCATGCGATCGATCCCGAGGTACTTGCCGAGCGGTTCGACCACCTCGACCGGGCTCGACGAGATGACGATCACCTCGCGACCTGCCCGGTGGTGCTCATCGATGATCGCCAGGGCTTCGGCGTACACGAGCGGGGACACGACCTCGTCGACCGTCTCTTCGACGAGTCGAGAGATCTCGGTGCGATCCCAGCCCTTCGTCAGAGCGGACATCTCCTCACGGATCTTCTCGAGCTGATCGTGATCCGCCCCGAACATCTGGTAATACACCTGGGCGAACCCGGCCTTGAGCAGCGCAGTGCGGCTCAAGAAACCCGCCTTCGAGAGCGGGCGAGCGAAGGACAACATCGACGACTTGGCGATGATCGTCTTGTCCAGATCGAAGAAAGCTGCAGCTCTCATCACATTCATCATACGACTGCTCCTGTGACACGTCGGCGCGGCTGATACGGGACTCAGCCCCGATTGTCAAGGTCTTCCCACGGGCTGTCGGGCTTCGTACGTTCCCGCCCATGGCTCAACGGGACTTCATCCACCGGGTGCTCGCAATCAGATCGAGTGACCCGATCCTGCACCACATCGCTCCGCTCGGTCTCGCCTCTGCGGCGCGTCGATGCCTCGTCGTCGATCTCGACGAGTCGGCGCCCCGCTACTCGAGCCGTACCCTCCGCGACCTGGTCGACGCCGGCCTCAGAGCTCTCGATCTCGAGGCCCGCCCGGGGGTGGCGGTCGTCGGGAACGGAGGCGTCTCGTTCTCGGATGCCGCTTCCACCATCGATCGTCTGCTCGAGGTCTGGGGTCGGATCGTGCTACGCGATGGTGGCGCTCCGCATCCGTTTCGGGTGCTCCGGGTCGAACCCCTTCTGCCGGCGCCATTCGTGCCCGAGCGTGTGGACATCGTGCAGGCCACAGGGTGGGGCCAGAACCCCGCCGGCCGAACAGTGCTCCCGCCGCTTCGGCGCCAACAGATCCGGACGGTGCTCGACGGCACGATCGAACCCCGATGGCGATGGGTTCGTGCGTGGGGACAGGTCTGGAGTCGGCCGTGGGAGTGATCGATCGGGTCGCCGACGCAGTCACCAGATCGGGCATCCGTATCGACCCTTCCAACGTCGAATCGATCGTTGCGTCGGCGATGCGGAGAGAGGCGCCGTTGGCCGGACCTCGCGAGCTCCAGGGTGTCATCGACGCACTGATCGGCCTCGGGCCACTCGAACAACTGCTCAGGGATGGCGCGGTGACGGACGTGTTCGTCAACGGCCCTGACTCTGTCTGGGTGGACCGAGGCGGGGGGTTGGAGCCGGCGTCGTGCGGATTCGAGGATGGCGCTGCGGTGCGGGCTGCCGTGGAGCGGATCATCACACCTCTCGGGCTTCGCCTCGACCACGCCTCGCCGATCGTCGACGCCCGTCTTGCGGATGGCTCTCGATTGCATGCGGTCATCCCGCCGGCATCGCCGGACGGCCCCATCGTGGCGATTCGCCGGTTCACCCGCGCTGTGCTCTCGGCCGACGACCTGCTTCGATCGGGCACCGCCACCCCCGAACAACTCGACGTGCTCGCGGAGATGGTGTCCGAACGCGTCGACTTCGTCGTGTCGGGTGCGACTGGCTCGGGCAAGACCACTCTGCTCAACGTGATCGGATCGATGATCGACCGATCCGAGCGCATCGTCGTCGTCGAAGATGCTGCGGAGCTGGCTCTGCCAGGCCATGTCGTTCGTCTCGAGGCGCAACCCGCCAATGCCGAAGGCGCAGGTGAAGTCACACTCGCAGAGTTGGTCCGCTCGGCATTGCGCCTGCGGCCGGACCGCCTCGTGGTGGGAGAAGTCCGGGGTGATGAGGCGCTCGATCTCGTCAATGCCATGAACACCGGTCACGCCGGGTCCATGTCGACCGTGCACGCCAACTCGCCCGGCCATGCCCTGTGGAGGATCGAAACGTTGGCGCTCTCGGGGAAGCGACGGGTGTCCGAGACGGCTGTTCGCCGACAGGTACAGGACACCATCCGCCACGGCGTACAGATGTCGCGTCGAGGAGGCAGCCGGCGGATCACGCACGTGGGGAGGATCGAATGACCGCGCTCGCGCTGCTCGCCGCGGCCATCCACGCCAAGGCTCCCGTCTTCGAAGTGATGCTCGCGATCGGAGCGATTCACCAGCCGATCGTCACCGGGACCGTCGTGCTCGGCATCGTCTCCGTCTCGAGCTTCCGGGCTGCTCGCGATCAACAGGTGGACCCTGCAGTCGGGCGCATCGTGTCGGTGGCCGGCGACCTCCGAGCCGGCAGGCCGTTGCGCTCGGTCGTGTCGTCGGGAGTACTCGGCGATCGCCTCGCCTCGATGGCGGACAGTGGTCGGCCGATCCGCGCCCCACTCGACGATCTGACCGCGACATTCGGCGCCGATGCTCTGCTGATCCAGGCGACGTTGGACATGGCCACCGAAGGCGGCGGTCCGGTTGCCGACGCCTTCGACCGGTTGGCTGCGGGCATGATCGAAGCGGAACGGACCCGCCGCGAACGTCGCGCCGCCCTTGCTCCGGCGATGGCTCAGGCGGTCGTGGTAGGTGGAGTTCCGGTCGTGGTGCTGGCGGCAATGCTGGCCAATGGCCGCTGGCTGGCGATGCTGTCAGCCGGGCCTTCCTCCGCTGCGATCGCGCTCTTCGGCACTGTGTCACTGGTCGCGGGCATCGTCTGGGCGATGCTTCTGGTGAACCGGGGGAGGCGCCGATGGCACTGATCGCCCTGCTGTTGGCCGCAGCGCTTCTCGGCCCGCTCCGTCTCCCGCCGCTCCTACGACGACGCACTCCCCGACAGGAGATCGACGTGCTTCTGGTCGCTCGCTTGTTGGCGCTTTCCATCGCCTCTGGCCGGCCGCTCGGGCGTGCACTCGTGGACGTGGGGCGGAGGCTTCCCGAATCCGGGTCCGCGGCAATCGACGACATCGTCGCTCGTGCGAACCGCGACGGACTCACTCGATCGCTGGCGGAGACGACCGGCCAGCTCGCTGGCCTGGCCGAACGTCTGGCCAAGGCTCAGGTGACCGGAGCGCCCGTCGGTCCTGCCCTCGATGCATTCATCGCAATGCTGCACGATGCCAGGCGCTTCCAGGCCGTCGAGGAGGCCCGAACGATCGGCGTGAAACTGATCGTTCCGCTCACGCTCCTCCTCCTTCCCGGATTTCTCGCCCTAGTCGTTGCGCCGTTCGTCCTCGAACAGCTCGAAGGGCTGCTCGGTGTCGCCGCCCCATGACCGTTCCCACTTCCCCCCGACCCGGCCGGACGCCGGGGACGAAGAAAGGAGCGTCTCATGACGCGAATGTATGCATGGTTGTCCTCACGGCTGACCGGGGACGGCGAGCGAGGGCAAGGCACGATCGAGTATGTACTGGTCATGCTCGCGGTGACGGCCGTAGCCGTGGTACTGATCTCGTGGGCGAAGTCCGGGCAGGGTAAGAGTCTCCTCGGAGGTCTGTTCGACGACGTGATCGGATGGGTCGTCGGAGCCGCCAAGAAGTTTCGGGTGTGACCGATCGGGGGTCTCTGACCATCGAGGCGGCACTCGTCCTGCCTGTGATTCTCCTCGTGTTGGTGGCGTGTTTCGAGCTCGCAACGCTCGCGTTGACGCGGATCGAGCTCGTAGCCGCCGCTCGCGAGGGAGCGAGGGTGGCGGCTTCTGTCGCCGATCCTGCTCAGGCCGTGTCCGCGGTTCGTGCCGCGCTCGACGAGCCGTTGAACGCGATTGCCGGCGTGTCGGTCAGGAGGCCACAGGTCTCCGGCCGGCAGGCCGTCGTCGTCGTCGAGGTCCGTCTCCGGCTGCGGACTCCCTTGCTCGACTCGATCACGGTTCCGATCGTGGTCAGGGCGGTGATGGTCGTGGAGCCGTGAGTCAACGCGACGGCCAGCAGGGGAGCGCAACGGTGTTCGGCGTCGCCGTCGTTGCGCTCGTCGCCATGGTCGGTGTCGTATTCGTGGCGGTTCTCGCAGCGGTCTCCGTTCGAATCGAGACGGAGACCGCCGCCGATGCGGCGGCGCTGGCAGCGGTGGCCGCCGCCGTGGAAGATCGGCAGCCGGGTCGTGAAGCAGCGGCGATCGCTGCGGCCAACGGGGCTCGACTCGTCAGGTGTCGGTGCCCCCGCTTCTCCGGCCTGTCGTTCGTGGCCACGGTGACCGTCACCAGGGACTTCCGGTTGCCGCTCCTGGGTGAGCACCGGATCGAGGTGGAACGCTCTGCCGAGTACGCGGTGGGTCCGTAGAGTCTCACCGATGGCCAAGAAGGGAAACACTCCGGCCCTGGCGTACCTCCGTCGACACAAGGTCGGCCATGAGGTGCACACCTATGAGTTGACCGTGGATGCCGACAGCTACGGAGAAGCCGTCGCCGCCGAACTCGGGGTGGAGCCGGGTCGGTTGTTCAAGACGTTGATCGCCACCGTCGATGCCGAGCCGGTGGTGGCGATCGTGCCCGTCGCGGGCCGGTTGTCGCTGAAGGCGCTCGCCAAGGCGGCGGGTGGCAAGCGGGCGACGATGGCCGACCCGGCCGACGCCGAGCGGTGGACCGGATACGTGACCGGTGGCATCAGCCCGTTCGGCCAGAAGCGGCGGCTGCCCGTGTTCATCGATGACAGCGTGACCAGGTTCGAGACCGTGTTCGCCAGCGGCGGGCAGCGTGGAATCCAGATCGAGGTGGATCCCGACGACCTCGTCGAGCACCTCGATGCCGGTCTTGCCCCGCTGGCAGGCGATTGATCGTCCGTCGGGCCTCCGGCAACGAGAAAGGGGCGCCGCTCGGGCGCCCCTTTCCTGTGTATTGCGTTCCGATTCGACTCAGAGATCGCCGTCGGCGTCCCCGCAGATCGTCTCGGTGATCAGCTTGGTGACGACGTAGGGGTCCATGTTGGCGTTCGGGCGACGGTCCTCGAGGTATCCGTAGCCATCCCGGGCGGTCTGCCACGGGATGCGGACCGAGGCGCCACGGTCGGACACCCCGTAGCTGTAGTGCGTCCACGGTGCCGTCTCGTGCAGACCGGTGAGGCGGTGCTCGATGTCGGCGCCGTAGTTCTCGACGTGCAGGTCGTGACGCTTTCCGAGAGCCTCGGCCCCGGCGATGATCGGGTCGTAGCTCTCACGCATCTGCTTGGTCGAGAAGTTCGTGTGAGCGCCGGCTCCGTTCCAGTCGCCCTTGACCGGCTTCGGGTCGAGCGTCGCCGCCACGTCGAACGCCTCTGCGGTGCGGTACAGCAGATAGCGAGCGAGCCAGATCTCGTCGGAGACGTCGATCGGGCCGAGCGGTCCGATCTGGAACTCCCACTGTCCGATCATGACTTCGGCGTTGATTCCGGAGATGGTCAGGCCTGCGGTGATGCAGTTGTCGAGGTGCGCCTCGACGATCTCGCGACCGAAGATCTCATCGGAGCCGATACCGCAGTAGTAGCCGCCTTGGGGGGCGGGATATCCGAACTGCGGGAAGCCGAAGGGGCGTCCCTCCTTGAAGAAGGTGTATTCCTGCTCGATGCCGAACCAGGGCTCGTACTTCTCGCCGTACTTCTCGGCAATCTCGACCGTCGCGGCGCGCGTGTTGCTCGGGTGCGGCTCGAGGTCGACGGTGAGGACCTCACAGAGGACGAGGATGTCGTCCCCACCGCGGATCGGATCGGGAACGATCTTGACAGGACTCAGAACGCAGTCGCTCTGATTGCCCGGGGCCTGGTTCGTCGACGAACCGTCGAAGCCCCAGATGGGGGGCTCGTCACCGTTGAAGAGGACCTTGGTCTTGGCGCGGAGTTTCTGGGTCGGCTGACTGCCGTCGATCCAGATGTACTCGGCTCGAATAGCCACGTTTCACCTCGTTGACTAGGGGTGTGCTCCATGGGGATGGCCGCACTTGCTAGGCGCAACGGTGCCAGGGGCGCATTTCACTTGAATCAATGACATGTGAACAACGTGTTTCGGCGTTCATGCGGCCGGACTTCCGGACAGCTCTTCGTCCTGCCTTGGAAAGCGGACGAGTCCGGAACAGACGCCGGTCCGGCCGAGCTACCGCCGCGTGTCACGCGCGACTGCCTATGCGTCTCGGCCATGGGGTAGGGCGAAGCAGTCATCGGTGATCGGTCCCTGGTCATTCGCCGTCCGAGCCACTGCTGGCCGCGCATTGCCTCGGGTTCAGGTGGTCATTCCTCCTCGGAGGATGGAGGCTGAAGGCCGAGCTCGACGAGGAGGAACTCGATGGTGCGCTCCAACTGTTCCACGCGGTCAGAAAGTGACGGGTCTGAAGACTGGCGCGTGGCAGTCACCGGGGCGCTGCCAGTGGCCACGGTTTCACTCGATGTCGAGCTGGCCGGATGGTGGGGGACCAGGAGGGTCATGTAGCGGTCCTCGCGCTGGCCGGTGGCTCGTGGGAGCTGTTCGACGAGCGGCTCGTCGCGGGTGATGAGGTCGGTGACCCGCGCCTCGACGGCATCGAGGGACGGGAAGTCGACGTAGCGTTCGGTTCTGGACTTGAGCTCGGCCAAGGTCTGGGGGCCTCTCAGCATCATGATCGCCAGGATGGCCAGCTGCTCGTCGTCGACCTCGAGCGTGTCGGGGGCACGATGGAGGTACTTGAGCGCCCTGCCTCCGGATTGGCGTGTGAACCGTGCGAGGTCGAGGTCGTTCAACTCCCCGAGCAACCGTTCGACGTCCGTGTCGTCGAAGGCGGTGACCGGTTCCCGATTGTTCCTCTGGTTGCATGCAGCGACGAGCGCGTTGACCGTCATCGGGTAGTAGTCGGGGGTGGTCATCTGCTTCTCGATGAGCGATCCCAGCACTCTCGCCTGTTCGAACGTCAACTCCATGGTCGTCGCACTCTATCCCATCCGAACCTCGCCCCCAGATGTACCCCAGGTGTCATCAGCAACCCAGGGTTCCAGACGACACCTGGTGTCGATCTCAGGTCAAGGTTCGGCGAGGATGGTGTCGAGGAGGCGGATGGCGGCGGCCTTGTCGAGGGGGTCGTTGCCGTTGCCACATTTTGGTGACTGCACACAAGAGGGGCAGCCGGCCAGGCACGGGCAGCTTCGGATCGCCTCCACCGTCGCCTCGAGATGATCCCGGCCGGCCCGGAACGCCACCGGTGAGATGCCCGCACCCCCCGGATACGCCTCGTAGATGAAGATCGTGGCCCCGCCGACCTGTGGGTGCCAGGGGGTCGAAAGACCACCGATGTCCCACCGATCGCAGATCGCCATGAGCGGCATCAGTGCGATCCCGGCATGCTCGGCGGCGTGGAGTGCCCCCGGTGCGGTCGTCGGGTCGATGTCGGCGTCGATCAGGACCTGCTCGGGGATCGTGAACCAGATGCCCTCGGTCTCGAACACCGTCGGCGGCAGGTCGAGGTAGATCGTGTCCATCACCTCGCGGCTTCCCAGTTTGCGCTTCTGATAGCCGACCACATGTGTCTCCACGCGGACCGTCCCGTAGTGGTGGCCGATCGGGCCGATCCGGTCTCGCGCTTCGGACTCGATGACTTCGAGGATCTTCTCGCTCTTCGGCTGGGTGTAGTAGTCGACCATCTTGGGCGTCACCCGGATCTCCCGTTGCCGGGTGTCCATGGCGTCGACCACGAAGGTCTCGCCCTCGTGGAGATACACCGCTCCCTCGTGTCCGTCGCGAAACGCCCGTTCCTCGTCGAGCGTGCCGATCGCGCCCTCCGGCCCGACGATGACATACGCCGCGCCGCCGCTGGTTCGGATGTTGACCTGGGGAGCGGGCCGCTGTCGGCGCGCCCAGTAGAGGCGGCCCTCCTTCAGCTTGAGGTGCCCCGCCTGCACCAGGCGGTTCGCCGCCTCCTCCATCGCGGTCCCGAGGATCTCGCGGTCGTCGATGGTCAGTGGACGCTCGTTGGCGGCACAGGCGGCGTGCGCCTCGGCGACCAGCGGATTCTCGGGGTTGATCACGGCCGCCTCGGGTGTGCGGCTGAACAGCTCGTCGGGATGGGTCATGAAGTACTGGTCGAGTGCGTCCTCGCCGCCGACCAGCGCCACCAGCGACTCCTCCCGGCCCCGTCCGGCCCGCCCCGCCTGCTGGCGGAAGGCGGAGATCGTGCCTGGGAACGAGGTCAGCAGCGCGGCATCCAACCCCCCGACGTCGATGCCCAGCTCGAGGGCGTTGGTGGCGACGATGCCAGCCAGCTGTCCACTGAAGAGGCGGGCCTCGATGCGGCGTCGCTGTTCGGGTAGATAGCCGCCCCGGTAGGGGGCAACCCGGTCCCGTTCCGTGGTGGGGAGCCGCTCGCGTGCCCATCGATACATCAGTTCGGTCGCCTTGCGGCTCCGAGCGAACGCGATGGTGTGGACGTCGCGGCGCACGAGATCGAGGAACAGGTCGGTCGATTCCACGAGCGACGAGCGTCGACGGTTGAGGTCGATGTCGGTGACCGGCGGGTTCCACAGTGCGATCGTCTGCTCGCCGACCGGTGAGCTGTCGTCGTCGATCACGGTGACGTCGAGCCCGCACAGCGCTGCCGCCAGCTCGTCGGGGTTGCCGATGGTCGCCGAGCCGAAGAAGAAGGTGGGTTCGGCTCCATACAGGTCGGCGATCCTGCGGAGGCGGCGCAGGATCATCGCGACGTGGGTGCCGAAGATGCCTCGAAGGGTGTGCATCTCGTCCACCACCACGTACTGCAGTCGGTGGAAGAAATCGGCCCACCGTTCGTGTGAAGGCAGGATCCCGACGTGGAGCATGTCGGGGTTGGTGAGCACGACGTTGCCGTTGCGCCGGACCCGGGCTCGTTCGTCAGCGGGCGTGTCACCGTCGTAGGTGGCGGCCCGTACTTCGGGTATGCCGAGGTCACGGAACGACCGAAGCTGGTCCTGGGCGAGCGCCTTGGTCGGGTAGATCAGCAATGCCGAGGACTTCGGCTCGTTGAGGATCGCCTCGACGATCGGCGCCTGGTAACACAAAGTCTTGCCGCTCGCCGTGCCTGCCACCACGACCGTGTTCTGTCCGCTGCGGACGGATTCGATGGCTCGAGCCTGATGTCGGTAGAGCTCGGTGATGCCGCGTTCTGCGTATCGGGCGGCGAGCAGTGGCGCGAGCGGTGGATCGATGGAGCCGTTGATCGCACCCCGGGCCGGACGGGATCGAACGTGCACCAACTCGCCCTCGAGATCGGGATTGCCGGCCCACGATTCGACGATGCCGGCCAGGACACCGCTCACGATCGCCGATTGGCCGGCGTCCCGGCAGGAGCGAGGATTTGGAGCAGTCGGTCCACGGCTTCGAGTATCGCAGGGCGTCGATGTTGCGAGGAGTGTGCCCCTTCGGCGATGCGATCGGTCCGCCGGAGACCGAGCGGTGACCGTTCGATGTCAGGGCTCGTGCCGGTACCACTCGACGTGTTCGGGGGGGAGTGGCGTGTTCCCGAGGATCAGGTCGGCCGCCTTCTCGGCGAGCATCATCACCGGTGCGTAGATGTTGCCGTTGGTGACGTACCGCATCGCCGAGGCGTCGACCACCCGGACCCCATCGAGCCCGTGCACCTTCATCGACGTCGGATCGATCACCGACATGTCGTCGGTCCCCATCCGGGCGGTGCACGATGGGTGCAGCGCCGTCTCTGCGTCCTTGCGGACCCAATCCAGGATCTCCTCGTCTGTCTCGACGGACGGTCCCGGGGAGATCTCGCCGCCGTCGAACGGCGCCCACGCCGGTTGATCGAAGATCTCACGGGTCTTGCGGATCGCCTCGACCCATTCGCGCCGGTCCTGGTCCGTCGACAGGTAGTTGAACTGGATGGCGGGCTTGACCCGAGGGTCGGTCGACCGGATCTTGCACCAGCCCATCGAGTTCGAGTACATGGGGCCGACGTGGACCTGGTAGCCGTGGCCTCCGGTGGGTGACGTGCCGTCGTACCTGATGGCGATCGGGAGGAAGTGGAACATCAGGTTGGGCCAGGCGACGTCGGCGTTGGAGCGGACGAACCCTCCGGCCTCGAAGTGATTGGTCGCTCCGGGACCTCTGCGGAACAGCCACATGAGCCCGACCAGCGGGCGGCGCCACATCGCCATCCAGGGTTGGATGGAGACCGGCTGGGTGGCGCTGTGCTGGATGTAGACCTCGAGGTGGTCCTGCATGTTCTCTCCGACCCCCGGAAGGTCATGGACCATGTCCACTCCCAGCGCTTCGAGCTCGGCAGCGTTCCCGACGCCGGAGAGCTGGAGGAGTTGGGGGCTGTTGAACGCCCCGCCGCACAGGATCACCTCGCCCGCCCGAGCGACCTGCCGGTGTCCGCCCCGCTCGGTGTACTCCACACCCGTGGCCCGGTTGCCCTCGAAGATGAGGCGGCCGACCATCGCCCGCGTCTTCACTTCGAGATTGGGTCGTTTCATCGCCGGATGGAGATAGGCGCGAGCTGCGCTGAGCCGGCGCCCGCGATACACGTTGCGATCGAACGCCGCGAACCCTTCCTGGCGATATCCGTTGACGTCACTGGTGAGCGGGTGCCCGGCCTGCTGGACCGCTTCGAGAAAGGCCGAGAAGAGCGGACCGTCGGCGCGGCCCCGTTCCAGTTTCAGCGGTCCCTTGCCTCCTCGGAATTCGTCTGGTCCCGCCAAGCAGGTCTCCATCCGTTTGAAGTAGGGCAGGCAGTGGGCATAGTCCCAGGTTTCCATCCCGGGGTCGGCCGCCCAGCGCTCGTAGTCCATCGGGTTGCCCCGTTGGAAGATCATCCCGTTGATCGACGACGACCCGCCCAGCACCTTGCCGCGGGCGTGATAGATCTGCCTGCCGTTCATGTTGGGCTCGGGCTCGGATTCGTACTTCCAGTCGTAGAACCGGCTGCCGATCGGAAAGGCGAGGGCGGCGGGCATGTGGATGAAGACGTCCCATCGATAGTCGGGCCTGCCGGCCTCGAGCACGAGGACCCGATTGGAAGGATCGGCGGAGAGCCGGTTGGCGAGCGCCGACCCAGCCGATCCGCCTCCCACGATCACGAAGTCAAACGCATCAGACGTCATTGCGAGATCATCACGGGCACGCGAGCGATCCTATCGGGAACGGCGTACGTTGCGCTCCGTCCGCCGTTTCGTCAGTGCCCACCCGGCGGTTGGAGCCGCTCGGCGGCTGCCTCCGTGAAGCGGTCGAGGATCATGGCGATCACCACGAGCGCGAGGCCGACCTCGAAGCCGAGCCCGAACAGGCTGCGCTGGAGCGATCGAACCGTTTCGAATCCGAGCGCGCCGGCACCCACGAGCCCGGTGATGATCACCATCGCCAGCACCATCATGATCACCTGATTGACGCCGGCCATGATCGTGGGTGCGGCGAGTGGGAGCCGCACGCCGAACATGGTCTGTCGAGGAGTGGCTCCGAACGTCCTGGAGGCTTCGATGGTCTCGGTGGGGACCTGGCGGACGCCGAGTGCGGTGATCCTGATGCCGGGGACGATCGCATACAAGACGGTGGCGATGATCCCCGGAACGACGCCCACGGTGAACAGGATCACCGCAGGGATGATGTAGACGAGAGATGGGACGGTCTGGAGCGCGTCGAGTATCGGTCCGAAGAACGCCTCGACTCGTGGCCTGCGGCCGGCCCACACGCCCAGCGGGATGGAAACGAGGACCGCCAGCAACGATGCGATGATCACCTGGACGAAGGTGTCGATCGAGGGCTCCCACATGCCGACGAGACCGATCGCGAGGAGACCGGAGACCGCGAAGGTGGCCAGTCGCCATCCTTTCAGCATCCAGCCGATCCACGCAGCGACGAAGACGAGCATCGGCCAGGCCGCAGCGTCTGTCAGGAAGTCGCGTGCGGGGATGTAGATCCACGAGACCACGAAGTCGGAGAACGGCCTCGACAGGAAGCTGAGGTTGTCCCGGGCCCAGGTCACTGCCTGATCGATCGGATCGAACAGCGAAGGAGTCCACACGCCGGGGAAGTCCACCCAACCGAAGGCGAGGCCGGCGCCTGTTGCCGCAGCGAGGCCGAGCGCCACCCATGCGAACGTTCGGCGCTCGATCCGTTTGGTGCGTTCGCTTTGCGCGAGCGATCGCCAGATGCGGTCCAGCACCATCGCAACGGCCACGATCGCCAGTCCGGCGGCGATGCCGCGCCCGGTTCGCCGTTGGTTGAGGCTCTGGAGAACGGGACTTCCCAGCCCGGACGCCCCGACCAACGTCGCCAGCACGACGATCCCGAGTGCCATCATGATGGTCTGGGAGAGTCCGGTGAGGATGGTCGGCATGGCCATCGGCAATTGGACCTTGAGGAGCGTCTGTCGGGTCGTGGATCCGAACATCCGAGATGCTTCGACTGCTTGCGGGGACACTCTCTTGATGCCGAGCGTGGTGAGCCGCACCACCGGCGGCAGTGCGTAGACGATCGTTGCGACTGCTGCCGGGACGTTCCCGATTCCGAAGAGCATGAAGAGCGGCAGGAAGTAGACGAAGGCAGGGATCGTCTGCATCGCGTCGAGCACGGGGCGCATCGCCGTCTCGACTCGGCGGTTCATGGCGCCCCACACCCCGAGGGGGACGCCGACCAACACTGCGACGAAGACTGCCACCGACATGAGCGCCAGCGTCTCGATCGACTCCTGCCAGAGTCCGATCAACCCGGTGTAGATCAGTGCGAGCGCCGCGACCGACCCGGCTCGGAACTGCCTGCTTCTCGCCGGGATCAGGAAGACGATGGCGATGAGGACGTACCAAGGCATCCACGTCAACACGGCTTCGACGGCGTTGATCGCTCCGTCGATGATGTCACTGACCGGTGAGAAGAACCCGGTGAACAGCCAGTGGCTGCGCCGGTTGGCTCGCATCCACGCGCCGGCCTCGTCGATCGGCGCCTCGAACGTGAGATCCAAGCCCGCGGGGAACGTTTGGGTCCAGCCGAAGGCGATTTGTAGCCCGATGATGCCGGCGAAGAGAATCAGCCACGGGATGACACGACGTGCCGATTCGGTCTCCAGCGGACGAGCGGTCGGGGAGGCAACACTCACCGGTCGGTCCCGAGCAGCCGGGAGACCGCGGCCCGATCGACGAGCCCGATGGGGTTCGTGGCCTCGTCGACGACAGTGAGCGGCCTCGTGTCGTCGAGCAGATGGGGCACGAAGCTCTCGATTGTGTCGGACTCCGACACCGACCGCCAGCCGCCCCCGGCGGTCGTGGCTTCCATCACGTCCCGGGCGGTGAGCACCTTGACCTTCGGGATGTCCTCGGTGAACTCCCGTACGTAGTTGGTCGCCGGGTTGGTGATCAACTCAGCTGCCGTGCCCACCTGATCGAACACGCCGTCCTTCATGATGGCGATTCGGTCTCCGAGCTTGATGGCTTCGGCGAAATCGTGCGTGATGAACACGATCGTCCGTTTCAGCTCTCGCTGCAGCCTGATCAACTCGTCCTGCATGTCGCGTCGGATGAGAGGGTCCAGTGCCGAGAACGGCTCGTCGAAGAACAGCACTTCCGGATCAACCGCCAGGGCCCGGGCCAGACCGACTCGCTGCTGCATACCGCCGGAGAGCTGCTGGGGATAGTGCTGCCCCCAACCGGCGAGGCCCACCGTCTCGATGACCTCGAGTGCGCGTCGATGACGTTCCTTCTTGTCCATCCCCTGGACCTCGAGACCGTAGGCGACGTTGTCGATCACGCGACGGTGCGGGAAGAGCCCGAAGTGCTGGAACACCATCGACATCTTCTTGCGTCGGACGTTTCGCAACGTCTCGGCATCCATGGCGGTCAGGTCTTCACCATCGAGCAAGACTCGCCCGCGTGTGACGTCGGCGAGCCGTGCCGTGCCGCGAATGAGCGTCGACTTCCCCGAACCAGAAAGACCCATGACGACGAAGGTCTCCCCACGCCGAACCTGGAAGGTGACGTTGCGGACCGCGATCGTGCATCCGGTCTCCTGCAGCACCGTGGCGCGACCCGCGCCGCGTTCTGCCATCTCGATCGCCGGCGCAGGCTTCGCCCCGAACACCTGCCACATGCCTTCCACCGAAATCACGGTGTCGAGATTCAAGCCTCTGACGGGGCCGGTCGGGGTGTCCATCTGCGTAATGTAAACCGATGGTCCCGTCGAGGGGCTCTGAGGAGGATACGAATATGGGAAAGAGATTCGTGGTACTGGTCACGGTGCTTGCGCTGGCGGTCGCGGCGTGCGGCGACGGATCGGAGTCCGGCGCCGATGCCGGCGACGACAAACCCACCATCACCCTGATCGTGAACCCGTGGTCGGCGTCGCGTTTGAACGTGGAGGTCGCCAAGAACATCATCGAGAACGAACTCGGCAATACGGTCGAGATCACCGAGGTCAACGAGAACGACGCCATGTTCACCGGCATGGCGGATGGCACCCTCGACGCGGTCCTCGAGATCTGGCCGTCGGGCGTCACGGACGCCGAGACCGCCTACTTCGACGACGGCTCGGTCATCGACATGGGCGAACTCGGAGCAATCGGGAAGATCGGGTGGTTCGTGCCGAGCTACGTGATCGACGACAACCCTGCTCTGGCGACATGGGAGGGGTACCAGGACCCGTCGGTTGCAGCAGAATTCGCCACGGCAGAGACGGGAGACCTCGGACGTTTCCTCGGAACCGATCCGTCCTACTCGCAGTACGACGAGCAGATCATCGCGAACCTCGGGCTGCCATTCCAGGTCCAGTTCTCGGGGTCGGAGCCTGCCACGGTGGCCGAGCTCGATGCTCGGGTGGCGGCGAACGAGCCCATCATCATGTACTGGTGGACCCCCACGGCGGCGGTCGCGAAATACGACCTCGTGAATGTTGCCCTGCCCACCTACAACGACGAGTGCGGAGCCAGCGCGGCTGCCGGCGACGGCGGTGTGGATTGTGACTACCCCGAGGACGCATTGTTCAAGGCGGCGTCGGCGATGCTCGAGGAGAAGGATCCGGCGGTATTCGAGTTCCTCCAGAACTTCACCATCACGACCGAGGATCAGCTGGAGATGCTCCCTCCGATGGAGATCGACGGGCAGGATCCCGCCGATGTGGCGGCGGACTGGGTCGCTGCGCACGAGGACACCTGGAGAGCCTGGCTTCCATAGGGTGGTTTTTGGGGGTGGCAGCGACGCGCTGTCGCCCCCACCCTGACTCAATACGGGGCTTCGACGTCACCGGTGGCGACGTAGACCGACTTGAGTTGGGTGTAGTGCTCGATGGCGGCGTGCGAGTTCTCCCGGCCGAGACCCGACTGTTTGTACCCGCCGAACGGCATCTCGATCGGTGTGATGTTGTAGGTGTTGATCCACACGATGCCGGCTTCGAGGGCCGCCGCCATCCGATGACCGCGAGCGAGGTCCTTGGTGAACACACCGGCCGCGAGCCCGTATACGGTGTCGTTGGCGCGGGCGATCACCTCCTCCTCGGAGTCGAACGTCAGGACGGCCATCACGGGACCGAAGATCTCTTCGGTGACGAACTGCATGTCGTCGGTGCACTGGTCGAACACGGTGGGTTCGACGAACCATCCCCGGTCCGGGCCGGCCGGACGCCCGCCGCCACACACGAGGCGGGCGCCCGAGGAACGGGCCATCTCGATGTAGCCGAGGACCTTGGTGAGGTGCTCTTCGGAGATCAGCGCCCCGACGTCGGTGCTGGGGTCGAGCGGATCCCCGATCTTCATCTTCTGCGCGCGGCTCGCCAGTCGTCCGATGAAGTCGGCGTGGATGGATTCGTGGACGAACACCCTGGTTCCGTTCGAGCAGACCTCGCCCTGGGTGTAGAAGTTCGCGAGCAGTGCAGCCGAGACGGCGTTGTCGATGTCAGCGTCCCCGAAGACGATCAGAGGGGATTTGCCACCTAGTTCCAGGGTGACGTGTTTGAGGCTCGTCGCTGCTGCAGCCATGACCTTCTTGCCTGTCCCGACTTCACCGGTCAGTGAGATCTTGGCGATGCCAGGATGGCTGACCATCGCCTGCCCCGTTCGGGCGTCGCCCTGTACGACGTTGAACACACCGTCTGGCACTCCTGCCTCGGTGTACACCTCTGCCAGGCGAGCGGCGGTCAGCGGGGTCAGTTCGGCGGGCTTGAAGACCATGGCGTTGCCGCAAGCCAGCGCCGGAGCCGACTTCCAACAGGCGATCTGGATCGGGTAGTTCCATGCCCCGATGCCGCCAACGACTCCGAGCGGCTCGCGGCGCGTGTAGGCGAAGTCGCCGCCGAGGTCGTAGTGGTCGCCCCGCAGCGTGGCAGCCATGCCGGCGTAGTACTCGATGCAGTCGGCACCAGAGAGCACGTCGACTTCGATCGCCTCGGCGATCGGCTTCCCGGTGTCGAGGACCTCGAGCCGTGCCAGCTCCTCGTTTCGCTCTCTCAGGAGATTGGCGGCGCGGTTGAGGATCCGGCCTCGTTCGGCGCCCGTCATCGCCGACCACTCTTCGAATCCCGCTCGCGAGGATCTCACCGCCCTGTCGACGTCTCCACCCGACGCCTGCTGGACGTCCGTGATCTTCTCTTCGGTGGCCGGATTGATGGTCGGGAAGGTCTCGTTCGAGTCCGAGTCGGCGTACTCGCCGTCGATGTAGAGGCGGAGGATGTCCATGGACCCAGCGTATTCGATCGAGCGGTCCGGCCGTCGTGACCGTGGAAACGATCAGATGCGTCGTCGGATCACGACATCTGTGCGGTAGGTGATCTCCAGTGGCCCGTCGACCTCGGTGACGATGGCGGAGATCTCCCGCGCGATCTCCGTCCGTTCCGATGCCGGCAGCACTGCGACATGGCTGACCGACATCGTGCGTGCGATCACGTCCTGCTCGTCCACAGCCACACGATGACGGAACGAAGCGCGTTCGACACCTGAGAACTGGGGGTGCGGCGCGAAGGCTTCCGGTCGAGATAGGTCCCGCCAGGGAGCGGTCTCCTCGAGTCGGTCCATCACATCCCAGACCCGATCGACCCAGTGGACACCGCGGAGGCGGGCGTTTGCCACCACTGCGACCGCACCGCCTGGGCGGAGGGCTCTGGCGAACTCCGCCCAGGCGCGGCCGATGTCGAACCAGTGGAACGCCTGTGCGGATGTGATCGCGGCGACGGATCCCGCCGCCACCGGGAGGTCTCTGCGAAGCCGAGTGCGACGTGGGCATCCGGGGCGAACTCGGGCACGAGCCGCGCCATCTGCTCGACCGGGTCGATTGCCACGACGGTCGCCTCCGACGCCGTCAACGCCCTGGTCAGCTTGCCCGTTCCTGCGCCGACGTCGAGGATCAGGTCCTCAGGCCCGTTCGGGATGTTGTCGAGGACGAAGCGCACGGCGTCTGGCGGATACCCGGGCCGACCCCGTTCGTACCGCCAAGGATCCGAGGAGAACCCCGAGACCGCGATGGGGTGAGCCATCAACCGACAGGGCTGTCTTCGTGATGCTCCATGGCTTCGTCGAAGTCGTCCAGGACCTCGGCCTTCACGGGGTCGTTTGGGTTGATCGGGCGCGGGATGCCTGCGATCTCATAGGCATCCGACTCTTCGAGAGTCTCCTTGACCAACAGGGCCTGGGTGAGCGCTTCGAGCTTGTCCCGGTTCGCCTCCAACTGGCCGAGCGCCTTCTGGTAGGCCTCGTCGATGATCCGGCGGATCTCGGAGTCCACCATCTCCATCATGGACTCGGACACGGTGGGACGCCCGAAGGCGTCGGTGGCCCGATCGTCGAAGATGGTCACCGGGCCGATCCGCTCGGACATGCCCCAGCGTCCGACCATGTTCCGCGCCAAGTTCGTCGCCTGCACCATGTCGTTCTCGGCGCCGGTGGACACCGCCTTGTAGATGACCTCCTCGGCGGCGCGGCCTCCGAGCATGCCGACGATCTTGCCGATCAGGTACTCCTCGCTGTAGCTGTACTTGTCGGCATCCGGGGACTGGAGCGTCACGCCGAGCGCCCGCCCGCGGGGGATGATCGAGATCTTGCGAACCGGGTCTGCGCCCGGCTGGAGCATGCCGAGGAGGGCGTGTCCGGACTCGTGGTAGGCGGTTCGTTCCTTCTCCTCCTCGCTCATCATGATCCGGCGCTCGGTTCCGAGCACCACCTTCTCCAAGGCGTCGGTGAAGTCGCCCAGCATGACCTTCGTGTGGTTGCGGCGGGCGGCCATCAGGGCTGCCTCGTTGACGAGATTCGCAAGGTCGGCGCCGACCATGCCCGGCGTCGTCGAGGCGATGGCGCCGAGATCGACGTCTGCGCCGAGCGGGACCTCACGGGTGTGGACCTCGAGGATCATCTGCCGGCCGCGCTGATCGGGCGGGCTGACAGGCACCTGTCGATCGAATCGACCCGGACGCAGCAGCGCAGAGTCCAGGATCTCGGGCCGGTTGGTGGCGGCGATCACGATCACACCCTCGGAGCCGGTGAACCCGTCCATCTCGGTGAGGATCTGGTTCAGCGTCTGCTCACGCTCGTCGTGGCCGCCCATCGCCATCCCGCCGCCACGAGCGCGACCGATGGCGTCCAGCTCGTCGATGAAGATGATCGCCGGGGCGACCTCCTTTGCCTGCGTGAACAGATCTCGAACCCGGCTGGCGCCGACGCCGACCACCATCTCGATGAACTCCGACGCCGACATCGAGAAGAACGGCACGTCGGCTTCGCCCGCGACGGCGCGGGCCAGCAACGTCTTGCCGGTGCCCGGCTGGCCGCTCAGCAGCACACCCTTGGGGATACGACCGCCGAGCGAGGTGTACTTCTTGGGATTCTTGAGGAAGTCCACGATCTCGACGAGCTCCTCCTCGGCATCCTCGATACCGGCGACGTCCTCGAACGTCGTCCGGTGCTCGCTCGCCTCGTACCGCTTCGCCTTGCTCCGACCCAAGCCGCCGCCGAACCCCCCGAAGGCGCTACCTGCCCGGCGAATCAGATAGAAGAAGATCCAGATGATCAACAGGGTGGGGCCGAATCCGGTCAGCAGCTGGACCCACAGCGGAGGGGGCGCGTTCGGGTCTTCGGCATTCACGTCGACGCCGTTCTGGGTGAGAATGGTCAACAGGTCGTCCTCGGCGAAGGACGGCCGCTCGGTTTCGAAGAACGTCGTGTCCGCGGGCGCCGTCGGGCCGAAGAGCCCAGATGACGGTTGGGGTTCGATCCCGAGGTCCTCGGGCGCCAATGGCTCGACGAACTGGCCCTGGATGGTCTGGTCGGTGGAGGTCACCGACTCGACATTCCCTGCTTCGACCTGATCGATGAAGATCGTATACGAGATCCGGGTCGGCTCCTCGGGGCTGAAGAACGCGTTGGAGATCGTGATGTTGAAGATCAACAGGCCGACGAGCGCGATCCAGAACCAGCGCCCGCCCGGCGGGGTCGGGAACAGCTTCGGCGGCTGGTCGTCGTCCGGGGCCTTGTCTTTGTCAGGCATGCCTTCGACGCGCCAGCTCGGCTTCTTCTCGGAGTCCTTGTTCGACTGACGGGTGCTCACAGTGCTGTCGAGACTACCGATGAGACAGCCTTATCGGACCTGCGGCAATGCATCGATGGCTGTCTCCGCCCGGTGTGCGCGCCATCTATCTTGAGCTCCATGGTCTCCACCCGTGACGTCGTCGCCGCCCTCCAGGAACTCGCCGAGCTGACGACGCTCGAGGAGGAGACGCCGCAGAGCTTCAAGGTGCGCGCCTACGAGAACGCCATCTCCGGAATCCAGGGCTCCGGTCGGGATGTCACGGCGCTGTCGAAATCGGAGCTGATCGCGATCAAAGGCATCGGCAAGTCCACGGCGGACAAGATCCTCCAATTCGTGTCATCCGGGACCATCGACAAACTCGAGAACCTGCGTGAGGCGTATCCGCCCGACTTCGTCAGGCTCTCCAAGATCCCCGGGATCGGACCGAAGACGCTCAAGCTGATGCGGCGCGAGCTCGGGATCGAGAACCTCGAGCAGCTCCAGGCCGCCATCGCAGCGGAGAAGCTCCGTGAGCTGCCAGGACTCGGCAAGACGAGCGAAGAGAAGATCGCCAAGGCGATCGACCGACTCGGTCTCCATGGGAAGGATCAGCGAACCCCGATCTCCGATGCGATGCCGATCGCCAAACGGTTGGTCGACGCGCTCGCAGAACTGCAGGGCGTGTCCGACGTGGCGTACTGCGGAAGCCTGAGACGGCATTCGGAGACGATCGGCGACATCGACATCACCGTTGCCGGAACCCGGCCGCAGCCGGTCATGGACTTCATCGCCGAGCACCAGCTCGCCGCCGAGGTGATCTCCCATGGCGAGACGAAGACGTCGATCCTGACGCGCGAGGGCCTCCAGATCGACGTCAGGGTGGTCGCTCCCGAGGAGTTCGGGGCGGCGACGATGTACTTCACGGGCTCGAAGGCCCACAACATCGCCCTCCGGCAGCGTGCCATCGACCGAGGCTGGCTGCTGAACGAGTACGGCCTCTTCGACACCGAGACGGACGCCGTCATCGCCCGCGAGACCGAGGCCGAGATCTACCACGCCCTGGACATGCAATTCGTGCCGCCGACCGTCCGGGAGAACACTGGAGAGGTCGAGAAGGCGGCGGCCGGGGAGCTCCCCGAGTTCGTGACCCTCGCCGACATCCGTGGCGACGTGCATTACCACACCGACCGGTCGGGGGACGGCATGTCGTCGCCGGAGGACATGATCGCGGCCGCAATCGCCTTCGGGCACGAGTACGTCGCCGTCACCGACCATGGCGTCGACCTGTCGATCAACGGATCGACGGCCGCAGAGATGCTGGAGCATCGTGACCACTTGAGAGTGATCCAGGAGGACCACCCCGAGATCAGGATCCTGTTCGGCTGTGAGCTGAACATCGGGCCGGACGGTTCGCTCGACTACGACGAGGGCTTCCGACGCGAGTTCGAGTGGAACGTCGCATCGGTCCACTCCCACTTCGATCTGTCCGCTGAAGACCAAACGGTCCGTCTCATCAAGGCGATCTCCGACCCGACCGTCAACGCCATCGGCCACATCTCCGGTCGATACATCGGCAGAAGGCCGGGCATCGAGTTCGATGTCGACTCGGTGATCGAGGCACTCCGGATCGCCGATGTCGGCCTCGAGGTGAACGGGGCGCTCGAGCGGCTCGATGCCGCCTCCGATGTCATCCGGAAGGCGGTGAGGGCGGGTGTTCGACTGGTGGTATCGACGGATTCTCATCACACCTCCGAGCTCGTGCGCATGGAGTACGGTGTCCGACAGGCGCAGCGTGGGTGGGCAACCGCCGGTGACGTGGCGAACACGATGCCGTTCGACGACTTCCTCGATTGGTCCCGTGCCCGCAGGTGATCGACCCCGCAGCCGGGCGACCGGCCTCCGGCGCCTCATGGCGCTGGCTACGGTGGCGGCGGCCGCCGCACTCTCGACGGCAGCCTCGGTTCAACTCGCACAGTCCTGTCCGGCCCCGACCACGGTCGACTTGATCACCGGGGCCTCGGCGTCCGACGTGCTCGGCGTGGTCGAATACGAGATCATCGCCGAGAGCCTGGTGGGGAGCGGTTCATCGGTGGGTGCCACCAAGCGGATCTGGGGAGGTGTCGTGGCCGATCGGTGGATGGTCGTGCCGACCGGATCCGAGTGCGCAGAGACTCCCGCCACCGGTCTCGGTGAATCCTGGTATCTCCTGGTCGGCCCGAGGAGCGAGTCGGGTGGACCGGTGTTCGGGGTCCCGTCGTCGGTAGAGCTGTCGGATCTCGAAGCCGGTGCCCTGGCCGCGATCGTCGGTGAGCCGGTTTCCGTCGACCTGGCGTCGCTCGATCGAGCCATGGCATGGATTCGGGTGAACTGGTGGTTGATCGGGTTCGGCGTGGTGGTCTTCGTCGCCGTTGTGGCCGTCGTGCAACATCGGACGTCCAACTCGCGACGCGATTATCTGTTCTGATCTCCGCGATTGCCTATTCTGATCCTGCAGACAAAGGGTCTTTCATCGGGATTCCCGGCCACAGGGAGAGCGGAGCATTGGGCGACATCGTCGAGGTGAGAAGTCCGATCGGGTTGATGCAACTCTTCGACGACGGTGTGATCGTCCACACCATCGACGACGGAGCGATCGTCGACTCCAAGTCCGCGGCCGGCGTGCTGGACGCAACCCGGATGCTGGCGAAGGGCAAGCCGGTCTCGGTAGTCGTCGATCTGCGCAGTGTGGGCTTCGCCGACAAGAATTCGCGGACCATGTTCGCAACCGATCCGGCAGGTGGCGTCGAGGTCGCAACCGCGCTCGTGGCGAGCGCCCGCGTCTCGCAGTTCCTCGCCGATCTGTTCGTGAGAGAGAAGCCCGAGCGGCCGACGTCGGTGTTCGAGGATCCATCGGCCGCGAGGGCGTGGGCGGCGGAGCAACTTCGGATCCATCGGGATCGGGAGTGAGCGCGATCACCTCCCGCATCGACCGCGTTCGCTGAGCACGCGGGCGGCGCAGGCTCGCTCGTTTGTGACGCTCGGGGGCACTCGTGTCATACTCTTGCCCGCAATTCCACACCTGGGAGAGACACAGCGATGACGAATACCGTTCTGTCAGTCGCGCTGGTGGCCGGTGTGGCGGCGCTCGTGCTCGCGGTGTATTACACACGTGCGGTGCTGGCGACGTCGCAGGGCAACGAGCGCATGGTCGAGTTGGCCGGTGCCATCCGAGAGGGCGCCATGGCCTTCATCCGGCGCGAGTACACCTGGGTGGCCGCTTTCGTGGCCGTCCTGTCGGTGCTGATCTTCGCCTTCCTCGATTGGGGCCGCCCATGGGGGGCAATCGCCTACATCCTCGGAGCAGGGCTGTCGGCTCTGGCCGGATTCGTCGGAATGCGAATCGCCACCGCAGCCAACGCTCGCACGACGGAAGCGGCACGCACCGGCGGCATCCCGGCCGCACTACCGATCGCGTTCCGCGGTGGCGCCGTCATGGGGTTCACGGTGGCCGGTCTCGGGCTTCTCGGAGTCGTGCTGGGATACATCCTCTTCCGCAACGTGCTCGAACTCGACGCCTGGGCCGACATCGTCACGGCAATCGGTCTCGGAGGCTCGTCGATCGCCCTGTTCGCACGTGTCGGCGGCGGCATCTTCACCAAGGCAGCCGACGTCGGCGCCGACCTCGTCGGCAAGGTGGAGGCAGGGATCCCCGAGGACGATCCTCGGAATCCGGCCGTGATCGCCGACAACGTGGGCGACAACGTCGGCGATGTGGCCGGCATGGGCGCCGACCTGTTCGAATCGTACGTCGGTTCACTGGTCGCTCCGATTGCGTTCGCGGCGATCGTCTTCGCCGGACAGGCAGAGCTCCAGGTCGCGGCGATCATGTTCCCGCTGGCCGTCGGGGCGATCGGCATGTTCGCATCGATCATCGGATCCTTCCTCGTGAAGGCAAAGGACGCCGACCACCTCGCGGCAGCACTGCACCGCGGCACGAACTTCGCTCTCATCACGACCGCAGCCGCAGTGCTCGGGCTCGTGTACTGGGTGTTCGGCGACGCCGGCCTCGACAACCCGATCGGTCTGTGGATCTCGGTGGTCGGCGGCCTCGTCGTGGGCTATTTCGTCGGGAAGATCTCGGAGTGGTTCACGAGTGACGAGTTCAAGACGGTCAAAGAGGTGTCGCGACAGGCGGAAACCGGTCCGGCAACTGTGATCATCGCCGGCATCGCCGAAGGCATGCGCTCGGCCGCCTTCTCTGTTGCCGTTGTGGCGGTCGGGATCGGCGTGGCGTTCTGGGGCGGGGAGTTCGCCTTCGGCGACATCGACGGTGGCGGCATCTACGGCGTCGCCGTTGCGGCGATCGGCGTGCTGGCGACGCTCGGTATCACGATCTCCGTCGACGCCTACGGCCCCATTGCCGACAACGCCGGTGGCATCGCAGAGATGGCACACCTCGACCCCGAGGTACGTGAAGCAACCGACGCGTTGGACTCTCTCGGGAACACGACCGCGGCCGTTGCGAAGGGATTCGCGATCGCCTCGGCCGCCGTGACGGCGTTGGCCCTCTTCTCGACCTTCACCAGGGCCGTCCAACTCGAGACGATCGACCTGACGAAGGCGACGACCACCATCGGTCTCTTCCTCGGAGGGGCGTTCCCGTTCCTGTTCGCCGCGATGACCATGAACGCCGTTGGCCGTTCGGCGTTCAAGATGATCGAAGAGGTACGCCGGCAGTTCCGCGACATCCCAGGGCTGAAGGAAGGGCTCGAGGGAGTCCGTGCCGAGTACGCCAAGTGTGTCGACATCGCGACGGCCGCAGCGCTCCGCGAGATGCTGATCCCCGGTTCGCTCGCCGTTGCACTGCCGCTCATCATCGGCTTCTACGACGTCGAGATGCTCGGCGGGTTCCTCGCCGGCGCGCTGGTGACCGGCTTCCTGCTGGCGATCTTCATGTCGAACTCGGGCGGCATGTGGGACAACGCCAAGAAGTTCATCGAGGCGGGCGCATACGGCGGAAAGGGCTCGGATCAGCACAAGGCAGCCGTGATCGGCGACACCGTCGGCGATCCCTTCAAGGACACGTCGGGACCGGCGATGAACATCGTGATCAAGGTGATGACGATCGTGTCGCTCATCTTCGCCTCGGCGTTCATCTGAGCGATCGAGACCGAGCGGGGTGCGGCCACGTCGGTCGCACCCCGTTCGTGTATACGGATCATCGCGCGCGATACTCCCCGCTGTGACGTTCTCCATCACCCTCGTTCGCCACGCGCAATCCGAGGCCAATGCCGCCGGCATCTGGCAGGGACAGGGCGATGCAGTGCTGGCCGGCGAAGGCCGTAATCAGGCGCGCTTGCTCGCACCGCGTCTGGAACGCCAGGACTTCGACATCGTCATCTCTTCGGACCTGTCGCGAACGCAGGAGACGGCGGGCCTCGCCGGCCGAACCCCCGAACGCCTCGAGAAGTCCTGGCGGGAGATGGACCTCGGCGCATGGGAGGGCCGGACCTTTGCAGAGGTGGCCGAGCGACATCCCGATCTGCTCGAGGCGATCCGTCGCGGTGAGGCCGTGAGCTTCGGCGAGACGGGCGAGACCATCGCGGAGTTCGAGGATCGTGTCGTCGAGGCTTTCGACAGACTCGTCGACGAGTTGGGCGGCGAGGGCCATGCCGTGGTGTTCACGCATGGCGGTGTGATCGACGCCATCGTTGGCCGGTTCTTCGGCAGGCTCCCAGGTCGCCGCACGTTTCCCATCACCACCAACACGGCGATGACGGTGCTCGCCGGCGACGCAGGACGCTCCGGTGGGCGTCCGCGTCTCAGCCGATTCAACGACGCCGCCCACCTCGGGCACGACGTCGGCGCTGCCGGACGATTCCTCTCCGACGGTGTTCCCATCGCCGCTTTCATCCGCCACGGGGTCACCGAAGCCAATCAGACCGGCAGAATCCAGGGGCAGCACTGTTGGGGGCTCCATCCCGACGGCTACGAACAGGCGGCCCTCCTCGCCGCCTGGTACGGGTCGGTCGATCGGGTGGTTTCGTCGCCGATCCTGCGCGCCAGGGAGACGGCGACGGCACTGGCGTCGGGTGGAGGCCTCGATTTCGACGATCGGCTGAAAGAGCAGTCGTTCGGTGAGTGGGAGGGCGTTCTCACGTCGGAGATGTCTCCGGAGGACACCGAGATGCTGCGCCGTATCTACCGCGACGGAGAAGACCTGCCGCGGGGCCGGACCGGTGAGACGTTCGCTGCCCTCACGGCGCGTCTGGCGGGCTTCATCGGAGAGGTGCAGGTCGTTCCCGGGCAGCGAACTGCCATCGTGTCCCACGGCGCAGCGATCAAGGCCGCAGTCGCTCACGTCCTGGGCAGCACGGTCGACATCCAGTCGAATCTGGCCGTCTCGCCCAACACCGGCGTCAGTCACATCGCCTTCCCGGCCGATGGCCCGATGCTGATGGACTACGCGATCGCCCCCCACCTCGAGCATTCATGAGCTACGACTCGAAGCGGTATGCCCTCGTCAACCGTTGGGACCCGCGCCACCTCGTCACGGTCGAACGTCTGCTCGGACCCAAGCCGGGGGAGCGGGTGCTCGAGGTCGGTTGCGGGAGAGGCCATCTCACCAAACGGCTCCGGGACGGAGCGGTCGAGGCGATCGGCATCGACGCCAACCCGCAGGCCGCCGAACACGCCGTGACCGACGGGGTCGTGACGATGGACGCCGCACACCTCGACTTCGAGGCGGACTCCTTCGACAAGATCGTCTCGGTTCATGCCATCGAGCACATCCCCCCGATCGAGTCGGCCTTCGCCGAGATGGCGCGGGTGTTGAAGCCTGGGGGGATCGCGCTCTACATCTACCCGGCGGAACCGATCAAGGGCATCTGGGCGATACCCACCGCCGTGATCTTGCACAGCAATCCGCTCAAGGCGACGACCGTCCATTGCAACTGGCTGTGGCCCAGCAGGGTGCGGGGCCTCGCCGAGCCCGTCGGATTCCACGAACTCCATCACGAGTTCAACCTGCTGTCGAGCCCGCAGTTCGTGTCATTGTTCCAGCTCGCAGGGTGAACGATCTCGGTGGAGAGCGGCACGATTGTGTCTCGTGTGCGATGATGCGGTCATGGCGCATTCTGTCGAACCACATCTCTGGGTCACCGACCTCGCTGCCTCCAAGGCGTGGTACGAGTCATTGGGATTCACCGAACGGCAGCGCAACCCCGACGACGATCCGACCTGGTTCCAGCTCGGGCTCGGGGATGTCCGTCTGATGATCACGATCATCCCCACCCAGTTCGCCGGCAACCAGCAATACCTCGGACAGGTCAGGGATCGAGTCGGAAACGGTGGAGCGGTCTCGCTCTATATGCACGTCGACTCGGCGGACGAGATGTACGCACGGGCGCGGTCGGCCGGTGCCGTGCCGATCGAAGACATCTGGGACCCCTGGTGGGGTGGGCGCCAGTTCACCCTCTCGGATCCGGACGGCAACTGGTGGACGGTCTATCAGAGCTCATGACGGGCTCAGGACGGAACCGCGGTCGCCCCGACATTCGATGCTCACGCCATCGGTCCTTGGTTTTCGCGCGCTGAGTGGCAACATGTTGGGGCGCTGACAACCGACGAAACGCCAGGAGTCGATTTCCACGTGGCCACCACCTATGTCCTGGACACTTGTGTCCTGCTCGCCGACCCCCAGTCACTCCTTCGATTCGACGAGCACGAGGTGGTGCTCCCGCTCGTCGTCGTGGAGGAGCTCGACCGCAAGAAGACCAGGATGGACGAGGTCGGAACCAACGCTCGCCGCTCGATCCGGCTCCTCGAAGAGCTCGGTGCGTCCGAGCTGGGAGGCATGAGCGAACCGGTTCCGCTGCCAGGAGGCGGCTCGCTGAGGATCGAGTTGAACGGCATCGTGTCGGCTCGACTGCCATCCGTGCTCGATCCCACGACACCAGATCATCGCATTCTCGCGGCCTGCCTCAACCTCAACGACGCCGGCGTGGACACCGTGCTGGTCACCAAGGACGCATCGCTGCGGATCAAGGGGGCGCAGCTGGGGGTCACGGTCGAGGACTACCGCGCCGACACCGTCCAGGTGGACGAGCTCGCGACCGGTGTCGTCGAACACGAGTGTGCCGGGGAGACCATCGACCGGTTGTTCTCGGAGGGCAAACTCGAGCTCGACGGGGTGTCTGCGCTGATGAACGAGTTCGTGGTGCTCCGAGCGGGTCAGAGCCGTTCGGCGCTCGCCAGGGTCATCGAGGCTCATCCGGTCGTCACCGTCGAGCGGGTCTCGAATCATCCACGCGCCTTCGGGGTCGAGCCGAAGAACCTCCGCCAGACGATCGCGATGCATCACCTTCTCGATCCGGACATCCCTGCCGTGTCACTCATGGGGATGGCGGGCTCGGGCAAGACCTTCCTCGCTCTGGCCGCCGCTCTCGAGCAGGTGCTCGAACAGGGCCGGTATCGCAAGGTGTCGGTCTACCGACCGCTCGTGGCGGTCGGGCGTCAGGAGGTGGGCTTCCTTCCGGGCGACCTCGACGAGAAGCTGTCGCCGTGGATGGCCGCCGTGTACGACAACCTGCATGCGCTCTTCGCCGATGCCGGCTCCGAAGGCGCCCGGTCGGCGATCGACGAACTGATCGAGCGCGGTGAGTTGGAGATGGCCGCGGTCACGTACCTCAGGGGGCGATCCATCACAGGGGAGATCGTGATCATCGACGAGGCCCAGAACCTCGAGCTGTCCACTCTCAAGGTGATCATGACCAGGCTGGCCAAGGACTCGAAGGTGGTGTTGTGCGGGGACCTGACGCAGGTCGACAACCCCTACATCTCGCCGTATGGAGGGATGGCGGCGCTCATCGAGAAGTTCCGGGGCTCGCCGCTGTTCGGTCACGTCATCCTCGAACGTTCGATCCGGAGCCCTCTGGCAGAGATGGCCGCAACCATTCTCTGACGTGTTGACCTGGCGGTCTGGTCACTGGTTCAAATGGCGCCATGCGGACGCCGGGGGAGATCAATGCCTGGGCGCTTGCATTCCTCGCGTTCGTGTATGAGTCATGGGTTGCGGGGGCCGGTCTGCAGACTCGGAACCCTCGACTCAGATCCGGCGAGACGGACCAAGCGAGTCCGCCTGGCGAGTTCGCCCCGATAGATTTGGCACCATGAGCCGCGAACGCTTCCTCGAACGAGTCCACGATCAACTCGAGGAGCTCCGCTCCGAGGGTCTCTACAAGACCGAGCGCACGCTCGTGTCAGCTCAGGGGGGGACCGTCACGGTCTCGGGAGGCCAGGAGGTGCTCAACTTCTGCGCCAACAACTACCTCGGTCTCGCCGACGACGACCGGCTGAAGGATGCGGCCGCGGCGGCGATGAGCCGACGCGGGTACGGCATGGCATCGGTGCGCTTCATCTGCGGCACCACCGATCTGCACACCGAACTCGAAGCGAAGACGGCGGCGTTCCTCGGGACGGAGGCCTCGATCACGTTTGCGGCCTGCTTCGATGCCAACGGAGCGGTCTTCGAGCCCCTGCTCGGTGAGCGCGATGCGATCGTCTCCGACACGCTCAATCACGCCTCGATCATCGACGGGATCCGGCTCTCGAAGGCCGCGAGATATCGCTATGGGACACGTGATCTCGACGATCTCGACCGGGCGGTGGCCGAAGCCGTCGACAACGGAGCCGAGACGGTCATGATCGCCACCGACGGGGTGTTCTCGATGGACGGCTACATCGCCGATCTGTCGGGCATCTGCGAGGTCGCCGACCGCTACGACGCTCTCGTGATGGTGGACGATTGTCACGCAACCGGATTCGTGGGACCGGGAGGCCGCGGAACGCCTGCCCTGCACGATGTCGTCGATCGGGTCGACATCCTGACCGGGACATTCGGCAAGGCGTTGGGTGGCGGCATGGGCGGTTTCATCGCCGCACGCTCGGGCATCGTCGAGCTCATGCGGCAGCGCGCCCGCCCGTACCTGTTCTCCAACGCCCTCGCACCCGGGCTGGTCGGCGGCGCCATCACAGGCCTCCGGCTCGTCGCCGAGGCGGACGACCGAAGAGCCCAACTGCATCGCAATGCCCAGCGCTTCCGCGAGGGCATGACCGCAGCCGGATTCGATCTCGGCGGAGCCGGCCACCCGATCATCCCGGTCATGATCGGTGACGCGAGCACGGCGGCCGAGATGGCCGACCGGCTGCTCGAGCTCGGGATCTACGTGATCGCCTTCTCGTATCCGGTGGTTCCCAAGGGCAGTGCTCGAATCAGGACGCAGATGAACGCGGCGCACACCGACGAGGACATCGACCGGACGGTGTCGGCGTTCGCCGCCGTCGGCGCAGAGATGGGGCTGGTGGCGTGAGAGGTCTCATCAAACCTTCGGCGGCACCCGGGCTGGAGCTGGTCGATGTGCCGGAGCCCGAACCGGGGCCGAACGACGTCGTCATCGACATCTGGTACACCTCGATCTGCGGAACGGATCTGCACATCTACGACTGGGACGAGTGGGCCTCGGCGACCGTGCCCGTCGGGATGGTCGTCGGCCACGAATTCAGCGGTGTGGTGGCTGCGATCGGCTCCGCCGTCACTGATGTCGAGGTAGGGCAGCGGGTCACGGGTGAGGGCCATCTGACGTGTGGGCACTGTCGCAACTGCCGAGCCGGTCGGAGGCATCTCTGTCCCCACACGCTCGGGATCGGCGTCGACCGCCCCGGGGCGTTCGCCGACCGGATCGTGATCCCCTCGGCCAACGTCTTCCCGTTGCCGGATCACGTCCCGCTCGAGATGGGCTCGATCTTCGACCCGTTCGGCAATGCCACGCACACAGCGCTCGAGTTCGACCTCGCGGCCGAGGACGTCTTGATCACGGGTGCCGGTCCGATCGGCTGCATGGCTGCCGCCATCGCCAGCCATGTCGGGGCCCGTCACGTCGTGGTGACCGACGTCAACGACTACCGGCTCGATCTGGCGGCGAGGTTGGGAGCGACGCACACCATCAACGTGGAGCGCTCCGACCTGGGCGAGGTCATGAAGGACCTGGACATCCGGGAGGGGTTCGACATCGCGCTGGAGATGTCCGGAGCGCCGGAGGCGCTGCGCTCGATCCTGCCCGTGATGATCCACGGGGGCAGGGTCGCCTTGCTCGGACTGCTGCCCGATGGTGTCGCGATCGACTGGAGCACGGTCATCTTCCACAGCCTCACCCTGAAAGGGGTGTACGGGCGAGAGATGTACGACACGTGGTACAAGATGGGCGTCTTCATCGAAGGAGGTCTCGATCTGTCCCCGATCATCACCCACACCTTCGACGCCGAAGACTTCGAGCAGGCCTTCGCGGCCGTCCGATCCGGTCACACCGGCAAGGTCATCCTCGACTGGACGTAGGCCGGCCTCGGTTGGTGGCTCGTCACTCACAACGGCCGGGCCCATACACTGCTCGCAATGAGCGATTTCGCCCTCGAGCTCCTTGGCTACACCGCTTCGGCGTTCGTCGTCGCCTCTCTGGCTATGTCGTCGGTGCTCAAGTTGCGGATCCTCTCGTTGATCGGATCGACGACGTTCCTCGTCTACGGAATCCTGATCGACTCGATCCCGGTTGCGATCACCAACGGAGTGATCATGGTGATCAACCTCGTCTTCCTGTACCGGCTGCTCTCCCACCAAGCCCGGTTCGACGTGGTCGAGGTCGACGCCGGGTCCAAGTTCCTCCAACGGTATCTGGAGCACAATGCCTCCGACATCGAAGCGGTGTGGCCCGGGTATCGGTACGAGCTCCACCCCGATCAACTCCGGCTGGTCGTGTTTCGGGACATGGTGCCGGCCGGCTGTTTCATCGCGTCGGTCGAAGGGAGCACGGCACGGGTCGAACTCGACTTCGCCGGTCGGGATTACCGGGACCTGAAGAACGCGCGGGTCTTGTTGGGCAGCGGAAGGGGCGTCCTGTTGGATCATGGGCTCGAACGGGTCGTGACCCGGGCGGACACTCCGATCCATCGGCGGTTTCTCGAGCGCTTCGGATTCACCCGCGTGGGCGACGAGTATGCCCTGGACATCATCTGACTACCGTGAGCACATGAGAGAATCGATCATCGAACACGCCAGGGCGGTCCTGCCGGAGATCGTCGAGCTGCGAAGGGCTCTGCACAGGAACCCCGAGGTCGGGCTGGCGCTTCCCGGGACCAAGACGCTGGTTCTGGAGGCGCTCGCCGGGCTCCCGCTGGAGATCATCGAGCACGAGACCTCAGGGGGAGTGGTGGCGATTCTGCGAGGCGCCTCTGTCGGGCCGACGATCCTGCTGCGAGGGGACATGGACGGCCTTCCGCTTCGGGAGGACACAGGACTCGAATTCGCCTCCGTGACCGGCGACACGATGCACGCCTGCGGACACGATCTCCACACGGCCATGCTCGTCGGAGCGGCTCGACTGCTGAGCGCGCGACGATCCGAGTTGTCGGGCTCGGTCATGTTCATGTTCCAGCCGGGTGAGGAGGGGCATCACGGAGCCCGCTTCATGCTCGAAGAGGGCATGCTCGATGCTGCAGGTGAGCGCCCCGAGCTCGCAGTGGCGATCCACGTGACGACCATCCTCGAATCCGGTGTCATCGCCGGACGGTCGGGTCCGATGATGGCCTCGGCGGATCAGCTCGACATCGTCGTGACCGGCGCCGGTGGCCACGCGTCGCGACCCGATGGTGCGAACGACCCGGTGGCAGCCGCCGCCGAGATCATCATGTCGGTCCAGTCGGCCGTCACCCGAAACATCAGTGTCTTCGATCCCGCCGTGTGCACGTTCACCGTCGTCGAGGCCGGCAGCGCTCACAACATCATCCCCGCACAGGTGAGGCTGAGGGGGACCGTCAGGACGCTGTCGTCCGAGACCCGTGCCCAGATGCACGAACTCGTCGCACGCGTTGCCGATGGAGTCGCAGCCGCACACGGGATGACCGCGAGGACGACCTTCGATCGGGGATACCCGGTCACGGTCAACGACCCGAACGCAACCGCCGAGCTGATGCTCGCCGCCAAGATGCTCGTCGGCGCCGACCGGGTGGTGACGCTTCCGGACCCGTCGATGGGAGCCGAGGATTTCAGCTACGTTCTGCAGGAGGTGCCGGGGGCGATGTTCTTCCTGGGCGCCTGTCCGACCGATCTCACCCCTGAGACGAGCCCGTTCAACCACTCGAACCTGGTCCGGTTCGATGAGGAGGCGATGGCGACCGGCATCGCCTTCCACGTGATGGTTGCGTTGGGTCGGCTGGGCTGATCGACGCCCGCGGCGATCCGGCGGTCTTCAGTGCCCGCCGGCGAGGATCTCGAGGATGTCACGCTCGAGTCGCTCCCGGTTCGTCGGGAGACGGTCCACCCAGAACACGTCGTAGGCGATGCCCGCCCTGGTGTCGACCCTCGCTCGTTTGATCGGCATGCGGTATTGCTGGAACACCCGACCGAGGTCGAAGATCAGCCCGATCCGGTCCGGGGTCTCGACCGTGATCTTGCCCGATCCCACACCTTCGGGTTCGACCGAAACCGAGGGTCGGAAGCCCTGTTGTTCGACCGGCCGGTACGCCTCACGTTTGGTGTGAACCGCCTCTTCGAGGTCGAATCCACCTCGAATCGCCTTCGTCATCTCCAGTGCGATCGATTCGAGCGTCGCCTCGTCGATGGTGGTGTTGTCGACGTTGACGATGTCGAACGTGTCGAACACGAGGCCGTCGCTTCTCGTCGCGAACCGAGCGTCGGTGATCGACATCCGGTTCAGCGCCAACACGCCCGAGACCGTGAGGAGGAGTCCGGGCTTGTCCTCTGTGATCACGATGATCGTCGCCGGGTTGCCGGGCTCGGCATCGATGCGGATCTCACCGGGATGCCGGGGCTTCGAGGCGAGCTCGATGTGGTGGGCGATCTCATCGGGTGCATGGCCGCGCCGATACACGGATCCGAATCCGGCGAGGTGCCGACGGATGACATCCATGGGCCGATCCGGAGCGACGGCGGCAACTCGGTCGGCGAGCACCTCGACCTGCGCCTCCTCCGGCAGGCTCCGGTTGCGCAGTTCGCGCTCGACGCGCCGGTAGGCGCGGCGGACCAGCTCGGATCGCCACTCGTTCCACGTGTCCTCACCCGTCGCGAGGCTGTCTGCGATGGTGAGCAGATACAGAGCAGCGAGCCACCCGCGGTCTCGGCACCGATCCGCGACCCAGGAGATGACTCCCGGATCGTCGATGTCGTATCTGGTAGCGAGGTCTGCCAACAGCAGATGGTGTTCCACGAGGAAGGACAACAGCTCCGCGTCCTCCACGATCGATGGGAGGCGGGAGTCGGCGATCAGCTGGGCGCCTGAGCGTGCGTGCGGCTCTGAGAGTCCCTTTCCGACGTCGTGGGCGAGTGCAGCCCACCGCAGCGTGTCCGGTGCGGTGACGGCGGTGGCCGCCTCGGTGACGAGGGCGTCGTCGGAGTGCTTCAGCAGCCCGGACACCACGTCGAGGCACGCCAGAGAATGTTCTCCGACCGGGTGTCGATGGAACGGGGCGATGTGCGGCGTGTCTCGAAGTCTGGACCACTCCGGGAGGATCGACACGATCGCGGTGTCGGTGGCCCGACTCGTCAGATCGCTCCGGTCGGAGATCCGGTCGATGTCCACCTGCTCGGCCTCGAGTTGTCTCGACTGCCTCACCTCGGGCCAGTCGGTGTCGACCCGCTCCTCGGTCTCGCGCTGCAACGACAGGATGAGGCGGCCCAGTCGGGGGACGTCCATCCCGAGGTAGGACGCGGCTCGCTCCCTCAGGTCGAAGTCGTAGCTGTCGTACAGGCGGCCCGCTGCGGCGTGGATGGCGCTGCGAGCCCGCGTCATCTCGGATCGCAGGCGCTGCTCGTGTTCGGGGGGAGACGCAGGGGCGTGCTGCAGCGAGAACAGTCTTCGCCTCCAATCGAGGAGATCGATGGATCGGATACCACCTCGGCCGGTCTTCAGGTCGGCGGCCATCAGGCGGTACGGCGCAGCCTCGCGTCGGGCTCGCTCTTCGGTGGCGAGCATCGTGACGATCTGTGCATGTTCCTTCTCCAGCAGGCCGATGAACAGCTTCCAGAACCGATCGAACACGGCTTGGGTCCCCACGATGGGCCGGGCCGTCAAGAACGTCGAGATCGCGTCGAGCCTGGTACCGGCGAAGACCCGGCCGGCCTCCGGTGTGTTCGAGAGATGTCCCACCTTGAGCTTGGCGTCCCAGAGGGGTCGCAGCACGCGCTGTTCGACGTCCGGCTGGATGTCGTCCTCGTGGAGGAACAACAGATCGACGTCCGAGTGCAGCGCCATCACCCGCCGGCCATAGCCTCCGATCGCCACGATGACGGTCCCGTCGGTGAGCGGATCGGCCAGTTCCTCGATCGCGTCGTCCATCCGGTCGGAGAGCAGTTGCTCATCGCCGAGCTGCCATGCGCGTTCGGCGAGTTCGCTCCGAGTCTGGAGAAAGCCGTTGAGCGGTGCTGCGGTCACAGCGCGTCTTCGCCCCGCTCGCCGGTGCGGATCCTGATGACTTCGTCGACGGTCGTAACGACGATCTTCCCGTCGCCGATCTCGCCGGTGTGCCCCGCCTCCGAGATCGCACGCACGATCGCCGGCGTGATGTCGTTCGAGGCGATGATCTCGAGTCGGATCTTCGGCACGAAATCCACGGTGTATTCGGAGCCGCGGTACACCTCGGTGTGGCCGGCCTGGCGCCCGAATCCCCTGATCTCCGACACCGACATGCCGGTGATGCCCAGCCGCTGCAGTCGATCTTTGACCTCGTCGAGCTTGAACGGTTTGATGAACGCGACGATGAGTTTCACGGAGCGGATTCTACGACGGACCTGTCCCTGAGCCGGCTCCGGATCACTCAGGTGAGTAGGCCCGCTCCTCGTGTTGGGTCAGGTCGAGCCCTTCCAGTTCCTGGCGCTCGGTCACGCGCAGGCCGATCCCGGCGTCGAGGGCCTTGGCGATGATCCACGTCAGAGTGAACGCCACGACGGCGACCACGACGGTGGAGGCGAGCTGGGGCCACACCAACCCGGCCGATCCCGATACGAGTCCGTCGGCGCTGCCGCCGTACGCCGAGTCGGCGAAGACCGCCACCAGCAGCGAGCCCAGCAGACCGGCGACGAGATGGATGCCCACCACATCGAGAGCATCGTCGAAGGGAAATCGGTGCTTCGCCCTGACCGCCCCGTACGCCGCAACCCCTCCGACCGCCCCGATCGCGATCGCAGAAAGGGGGGAGATATACCCGGCAGCCGGCGTGACTGCGACGAGGCCGGCGACCACGCCGGATACGGCGCCGAGCAGGGTCGGGCTCCCTGTCAGCCGCCATTCGACGGCGAGCCACGCCGCCATGCCGGCGCCGGCTGCGACCTGCGTGGCCAGGAACGCCGTGACCGCGGTCGCGTTTGCGCCGCCCGCCGACCCGGCATTGAACCCGAACCACCCGAACCACAGGAGCGCTGCGCCGAGCATCGTCAGCGGGAGGGAGTGCGGGCGAATCTGTTCCTTGCGGTGTGATCGTCTCGGTCCCAACACGATGACGAGCGCAATTGCCGATGCCCCGGCGCTCACGTGGACGACGAGTCCCCCGGCGAAGTCCTGGGCTCCGATGTCGCGCAGGGCTCCGTTGCTGAAGAACAACATGCGCCCGATCAGGGGATAGACGACGAGACTCCAGACGGCGGCGAACGCAACCCATGCCGAGAACTTCATCCGGTCTGCGACTGCCCCCGAAATGAGCGCAACGGTGATGATCGCGAACATGAGATTGAGTGTTGCGCCGAGTAGCTGCGAGGTGCTCAGCCCCGCCAGGCCTGCGGATCCGAGCCCCCCGACGACACCGTTCCCGCCCTCGTCGAGCATCAAGCTGTACGTCACGGCAACCCAGAGGATCGACACGATCGGGATGGCCACGAGGTTCATCATCAACATGTTGAGCACGTGACGGATCCTCACCATCCCGCCGTAGAAGAGTGCCAGTCCCGGCGTCATCAGGAGCACCAGCGCGGAACTGGCGAGCAGCCATGCGACGTCTCCTGGATTCATCCGCCTTCTCCGTTCGGGTGGGTGCGACGATACCGACGGCTTTCGACTCGCCGCGCCTATGTTGCTCATCGACACCGAGGCCAGGAGCGGAAATGGCAGACGAGGGACCGAGTTCGCCGGCGATCGACGCCGTATCGACCGCAGGTGTCGGCTTCCGACTCGTGCATCACGGCGAGGTGAGTTCCGCCGAGGAGGCAGCTGAGAAGCGAGGCATCGCCATCTCTCAGCTCGCCAAGACGCTCGTCGTCCGTGTCGAAGAGGACCGATACGTGCTTGTGCTCGTTCCGGGCGATTCCGGCATGGACTACAAGAAGCTCCGTGAGCATCTCGGGGTGAGGCGGCTGACCATGCCCGATCCCGACGAGGCATTGGCGGCGACCGGCTACCGGCGCGGCACGATCACGCCACTCGGCTCGGGGCACCCTGCGATCCTCGATCGGGGCCTGCTGGGTCATGCGGAGATCTCGCTCGGATCCGGAGTGGATGGCTGGGCGATCCATCTCGATCCTGCCGATCTCGTCGAGGCGTTCGACGTCACCGTCGGCGACGTCGCCCGCGACTGACGTCAGCTCGCCGTCGAGTGGTCGTCGTGAGCGACCGGCCGACCGACGGCATACGCCCAGAATCCGCGCGGGGCCACCAGCTCGTCGATCAAGAACTCCATGGCGGGGGCGTACATCGATCTCAGTTCCCGTCCCCGGGAGCGAGCGGTCTCGAAGTCCACGAGATCGAACCCGTGCTCGGCCATGTGGTCGTACAGCTCTCGGAACAGCGTGGCGCCGGCCTCCGGATCGGGAGGCTCGATGTAGTCGGCGAGGTCGTTGGTGCCGATGACCGTCTGAAACAACTGGATCGCACGGCGGATCGTCCAGTAGGCCTGACCCCCCTCGGCGCCCTTCACCATCTGCATGTGCAACGCAGCGTCCGTGACCAGGCCGACAGCCGTGACCCAGTTCTGGCCGGGGTTCTTCGATCTGAAGAACGCCAACATCGGGAACGTCGTGTGCGTCTCGATCACACCGGCGATCCAGTCCTCCCACTCCTTGAAGAACGCGTCGAGTCTGTGATGGTCGCCGTCCGAGGCCCTGGCGATGACCAGGTTCGTGGGGGTGATCCGGTCCTCGCCGCCGTCGTCCAGGGTCATCAGGCGACGCTCTCGCTCGCCGTATGCGCCATACAGGGCAGGCAGGTAGCCGATCACCAGCGCGGTCGTGAGCACGCCGGCGAACGCCTCCATCAATGCCCCGATTCTCGGCACTGCGGCTGCCGGCACGAGTTCACCGAATCCAAGCGTGAAATAGACGACCCCCGAGTAGTAGACGTGATCGCCGAAGGTGACGGCGCCGTCGATACCGCCCAGCCCCCACCACACAAGTGCGAACCCGAAGATCTGTTGGGTGACCCAGACGGCGAGCAGGATGAGCACCGACACGGGGGCGAATGCGGACAGCAGTGACTCCCGCGCACTGCCGTCGCGGCGCCTCGCCACGCGGCGGACGGCGTTCCACATCACCCGGTAGGCGACTCGGGTCAGCCACCAGCGTTTGGTCGACGTCGAAGTCGTGACGAGTGTGTTGACCATGTCGGCGAGCACCGCCACGACGACCGCCGATCCGGTGAGCACTGCGAGGAACTGCACGGCCGGATCCTAGGGCCGAAACACTCGTCGCTTCTGGGCCTGTCGCGCTTGCAATCACGGACAGATTGCGGCACGTTGGGACGACCAGTCGATGGTGTGCGATCAGGGGCGATGATGGACCCGTTTGCAGTGTCGGAATCGATCTTCGGGCAGCTCACGAAGCTGAGCAAGGCGCCGCCGCCTCGCCTGCGGTTCTGGGACGGGTCGGAGATCGGCCCGCCGGCGGCGTCGGCGACGCTCGTGCTCCGTCATCCGGGCGCCTTCCGCTCGATGTTGATTCCCCCGAACGATCTGAGCGCCGGTGAGGCATACGTGTTCGACGACATCGACATCGAAGGCGACATCATCGCGATGCTCGAGTTCGCGGCCGGGCTCGACCAGTCGGCCCGATCGAGGTTGTCAGCAATCAGAGCGCTCGGGATGGCACTCCGATTGCCCGACGGTGCCCGGCGAGCGCCCGAACACCGTCGCTTCGACGGACGTGCCCACTCGATGCGGCGGGATCGAGAGACGGTGCGTTACCACTACGACACCGGGAACGAGTTCTTCCAGACCTTCCTCGACGAGCGGATGGTCTACTCGTGCGCCCACTTCCTCGATCCGGCCGAGTCGCTCGACACCGCCCAGGAGCGCAAGCTGGACCTGATCTGTCGGAAGCTCGATCTCTCGGAGGGGCAGCGATTTCTCGACGTCGGCTGCGGATGGGGAGGGCTGGCGATGCACGCAGCTGCGCGATACGGCGTGCACGCCACGGGCATCACGCTCAGTCCGGAGCAGGCCCAGCTGGCCCGGATCCGCGTGAAGGAGATGCATCTCGAGGATCACGTCGAGATCCTCGAGTGCGACTACCGGGAGGTCACCGGCGAGTTCGACGCGATCGCATCGGTCGGGATGTTCGAACATGTCGGGGGACCCCGACTCGCTACGTACTTCGAGAGGCTCCGGTCGCTCCTGGCTCCGGGTGGGCAGTTGCTCAACCACGGAATCACGAATCGAAGCCGTGACCTGAATCGCCGCCGCAGCGACTCGTTCGTCGGCCGCCACGTCTTTCCCGACGGCGACCTCCGGCCGGTGGAGGAGTCGATCGAGATCGCCGAACGGGCGGGATTCGAGCTGCGCGACGTGGAGGCGATGCGCATGAGCTACGCGCTCACGCTGCGCCGCTGGGTGCAGCGACTGGAGGCGAATCGCGACCTCGCCATCGAGTACTCCAGCGAACGGACCTACCGGGTGTGGCGGGTGTACATGGCCGGATCCTCGATCGCCTTCGACCAGGGGGCCATCGGCCTCTATCAGTTGTTGCTCTCGGACCCGGCCCGACCCTGGCAGTACGGGAGGGCGAGGCTGCTGGCGGCGGACGATCAGAGGCCGGCGGCCAACTCCGCGACCTGAGCGGCGCCACCGCTCGTCACCGGCTCACCGTGCCCGAAGTAGATGATGTCATATTCCAGACCGCCGAGCTTGGCCACCGACGAGTACGCAGTCTCGAGATCGGCAGTGAACTGCGCCGAAGGGCCGGCGACTCCGCCGTTCTCGCCCAAGAGGGCGTCACCGGCGACGAGGGCAGACCCGGTCGGGTCGAGGATCGAGATGTGTCCCGGCGTGTGCCCGGGGGTCGCCACGATCCGAAGCCCGAACACGGTGTCCCCGTCGGCGACCGCGGAGATGGGCCGGGGGCTCGTGATGTTCGGGATGTCTTCCGCCCCGGCGTATGCGGTCGCCGATGACGCTGTCTCCATGATCTCCGGAAGCGAGCCGATGTGGTCGCCGTGGTGGTGGGTCAGAATGATGGTGCTGAGATGCGGCCAGGCCAGGCCGAGGCCACTCAGCGTGGACTCGATTTGCGGCGTGCTCCCGGACGTGCCGGTGTCGATGAGCGCAGCCTCACCGTCCCGAACCAGGACGTAGGCAGAGACGAAGCCGAGATTCACTCGTGCCCATGCTCCGGCCGGTGCAGCCGTCGTCGTGGTCTGGTCCTCCGAGGCCGTCGTGGTGGTCACGGCGTCGGCAGGCGGTGCTGCGGGTGTGCTGGTCGTCGTGACCGCGTCCGACCGGGTCGTCGAACTGCGCTCGTCGGTCGAGCAGGCGGCGACACCGACCAGGGCGACGGCCGCCGAACCCTTTCCGATCGTCCTGATGAAGGCTCGTCTCGTGATCATGGCTTCCCTCTCGAGTCGTGGCCAGACCGTATCCCGCTCTCAGAGATATCGGTAGGGTGCCGACATGGATCTGATCTTCGTGTCTGGTGCCTCCAGCGGCATCGGTGCCGCCCTGACCGCTCACCTGTCGTCGATACCCGACGTGGTGGTGGCCACGTTCAGCCGGTCAGATGTCGAGGCTGCGCATCATCTGAGCGTCGATCTCGCCGAGCCGAGCGAGTGGGCCCGAGTCGCCGGCTGGATGGAGTCCGTGGTGGACCGAGTTCGGCCGAACGCACTCTGGTTCTTCCACTGCGCGGCCACCTTGAACCCGATCGGGTTCGCCGGAGAGGTGGATCCCGATGCATACGCCTCGAACGTGGTGCTCAACAGCGCCAGCCCGCAGGTCCTCGGCGGCCGATTCGTCGCGCTCGCCAAGCGGATCGCAGTGCCGGCCGTGATGGTGCAGATCAGCTCCGGGGCTGCAACGAAGCCGTACCCGGGCTGGAGCTCGTACTGCGCAGCCAAGGCCGCGGTGGACCATTGGACCAGGACGGTGGGCAAGGAGCTCGAGAACCGTGGCCAGCCGATCACGGTCGTCTCGGTTGCTCCCGGAGTGGTCGAGACACCGATGCAGGCCGAGATCCGCGAGATGGACGAGGCCGATTTCCCCAATGTCCAACGGTTCCGTGATCTCGAGTCGGAGGGCATTCTCCGCTCGCCCGCGGAGGTGGCCGGCGAACTCTGGGAGCTGGCCACACGCCCCGACCTGGAGAACGGGGCGGTGCTCGACCTGAGAGATCAGAGCACGTAGCCCGAGGCGGGGAAACCGCCACCGGACTCGTGTCCACCCCAGCCGCCCGATCTCACGGAGACGTCGGACTGCTTTCGACCGAGGTCGGGGACATGAAAGCCGGTTCGGCTCAGATCAACCCGAGGAGTCGCCAGATCGCAGCCACGATCGTGACCAGGAGGCCGATGCCGATCAGGTCCAACACGATACCGATCCGGAATATGTCCCGGCTGGTGAACAACCCGGTCGAGTAGGCGATCATGGTCGGCGGTGTCCCGATCACGAGCGCGAAGTCGATCGACGATGCCACTGCGACGACGAGGACCAGCAGTGTCGGGTCGATGCCGAGAATCCCGGCGAGCGGGATCGCCAATGGGATCATCATCGCCGCGGTTGCGGTGTTGGATGCGACCGTCGTCAAGCCGAGTGCAACTGCCGCCACCACGGTCACTCCCACCCACGAGGGCACGCCGCCGAGCCCTGACAGCCGGCCGGCCAGCCAGTCCGAGGCCCCGGAGTCGGTGAGGAAGAGGCCGAGCGTCAGGCCGCCACCGAAGGTGAGCAGCGCCGACCACGAGATGCGGCCGAGATCCTCTGGCACGATCTTGCCCAACACCGCCAGTACGACCGCGCCTCCGACCGCAACGATGCCGGTGTTGAGGCCGTGGAAGGTCTGGGTGAGCCACACCAGCATGACGCCGGCGAACACGGCGAGCACGGTCATCTGGGGACGATCGAGTCGACCTGTTCGGTGGAGTTCGGCGCGTGACTGGTGACGAACCTCGGCGAAGTCGGCGGCATCGATGGTCACCCCCATCCGCCACCAGAGGTATGCGGCGAGGATGGGTAGGAAGACGATCACCATCGGGAGTCCGTACCCGAACCACTCTGCGAACGAGATCGATCGTCCGGCGAATGAGTCGAGGAACTCGATCGCCAGGGGATTGGCCGGAGTGCCGATGGCACTGCCCACCCCACCCAGCGTTGCTGCATAGGCGATCCCCAACACGGCCACCCGCCGGTATCCGGGATGGGCGATCGGGGCGGTGACGCTCAGGGCGATGGGCACCAGGACGGCGGCAGCGGCGGTGTTCGACATCCACATCGACAGGAAGGCCGAGACTCCCATCATCCCGAGGAGCAGCATCGCCGGGCTTCGTCCTGCCCAGGAGACCAGCGAGATCGCAGCGAGATGGTCCAGTCGGACCCGGCGCATCGCCTCGGCCATGAGGAATCCTCCGAAGAACAGCGCGATGATCGGATGGAAGAACGGGGCGAGGGCGTCATCGGCCGATCCGGCCCCGGTCACGACGATGACAACCGGGATCAGTAGCGATGTGACGAACAGCGGGATCGCCTCGGTCACCCACATCACCACGACGAACCCGAGAAGTGCGAGCACGGGTGCGACATCGACCGGCGGCCGGCGAGCGGCGCTGAACGTGCCGGCGGCCTCGTCGTAGCGGAGGATGGGGATGCGCTGCATCCGATCGTCGGCGAGATCGAGTCGGACCGAGACCGATCCGGGATCGTCGGTGGGGGCGGTGATCGTCGCCTGGATCGGTCGGTCGATCGGTATGCCACCGTCGAACTCGATCCGTGTCATGCCGGCTTCGAGAGAGAGCGGGTCGAGGGAGCCGAGGTCGACCGTTTCCTGGATCCGGGCGGTGCCCTCGACCTCGACGGTCAACCGCGCCTCACCCGCGGGCCAGGGGTCCGGAGCGGCCAGCCAGCCGATCGCAGCCATCACCGCGGCCACCAGCCACGGCCATAGCGAGGGCTTCGATGGCGTCTCGGAGTTCGGTTCCTCGGTCAGCGTCGGCGTGTGAGTGTCGATGCACTCATGATCGCGCCGGCGTGGGGTGTCGGTCAGAGGCGATCGGCGCCCCCGGGCAGGGCAGTTCGACTACGGCTCGCCGGTCTCGCGACGCGGCGTGACGACGGCAGAGAACCCCGAAACCGGCGCCAGTAGCCCGGCGGCGTCCGGGCCGCTTCGGAATGCGGTGGACGATGGTTCGGACGGGTGTGGCCGGGGTGGGGTCGGGTGGGTTAGGGCGGGCCGTTGGAGCGGTGCTCGGGTGGAAGGAACCGGCGTCGTTGAGGTGGCGAGTCGGGGTCGATCCGGAACCCGCGGCCGTGGATCACCACATGATGGTGATACCAACACAAGGTTGCGAGGTTGTCGGGATGATTGTCTCCGAGCAAAGATCGGGGCCTGATGTGGTGCGGTTGGAGTCGCGTCATCGAGGTGCAGCCATCTCCGACGCAGCCACCGTCTCTCGCCAGCACATAGCGGCGCGTCCTCGGCGGGATGGACGCTCGGGCGTTCCCGACGGCCAGTGGCGTGCCGTCTTTGGTCAATGCTGTCAGTTCGACGAGGCCGTCGCAGAGAATGCGTTCGAGCGTGGCAGGCCCGACGCGTGATCCGGCAGCGGTCCAGGCACCGGATTCTCCGTTGGTTGTGACGGCTTCAGCGGCATCGATGAACACAGTCGCGATCGGGCGACGGTCGCCTTGGCTTCCGTTCGGAGCGTCGTCCGATCGTTCCTCGATGTTGAGGGCGAGGGAGTGGAGGCCGTCGAACTCGCGGGCTGCCCGTGGTTCTGGGCGAGGAGGACGGGGGAGCTGGTCGGCGGCTTCACGGATTGCGCCATAGATCTGATCGGTGTCGATGGCCGGCCCGTCGGCGCGGAGGTGGCCGACGGTGCCGAAGAGATCTCGTTGATAGGTCAACGACCGGGCGCCGTGGGTGGCGATCTCCTGGTCCCGGGTGACCCGGTGGCGGCGAGCAGCGACCCGTCGCATCCCGGCGATGTCGAGATGTGGCGCCAGATCGGTGCTCGAGGCCTTGGCGGCCTCCGCGACCCGGTCGAATCCCACCAGCCCATCTTTGAGCGCACGGTCGAGTTCGGCCTCGTCGAAGTCGGCGACCGCCTCGAGGCTGCGGGCCGTCTCCGGTGTCGTGTCGACTCGACCGCGAATCCATTCGGCGGTGGTGCGACATCCGTCGCCGAGCGGGACCTGCTGTCTGATGGCACTGCGGATCGCCTGCACTTGCTGCCAGCGCAACCTGGCGATTCGGCGCTCGGCCGCTCCCAACACCTGCTCCAACTGGTCCGGTGTCAGCGCTTCGAAGTCGATCGCTCGATCCATGACGCAGTATCTCTCACCCCTATGACAGAACGCGTCGTCCAGATCCGGTTTGGCGAGGAGGGTGCGAACCTCTTCGATCACTCGTCGAGAAACGAGTCGGTTGCTGCATTCCGTAACACGCCGTCGTCGATGGAGATCTCGGCGACCCGACCGGCCGGTGGACAGAACGACCCGTTTGGCCTCCAAATCGCAAATTCGATCGATCCCGATGCCGTCCTCGAGGCCGAACCGGCGGTGACCGTGAGATCGACTTCGGTCGCGCCGGCGGCCTCCTCGCTGATGGGAAAACCGAGTGGGGAACGTGTCGGATCGCGCGACAAGCTCGCAGTCGTGCACTCTCCGTCAGTACACACTTCGATCGAGAACGTGTCTGATCCGATCCAATCCTCCAATTGTGTCCTGTCGAACAGAATCACATCGTTGCAGGCGACCTCGGTACAGGCGCATCCGGCCAAGACGAGCGTCAGCACAACGGCCACAAGCCATCGTCGAGACGTGAGACGTGAGACGTCAATTGATCCTCGTCTCCCTGTCCTTCCACAGTGGCTCACGCAGAACGAACTTCTGGATCTTGCCGGTCGAGGTCTTGGGCAGTTGATCGACGATCTCGACGACGTCGGGAGCCTTGTAGTGGGCGAGGCGGTCACGGACGTGGTCGATGATCGCTCCGGGCTCTGCAACTGCCCCGGGTTTCAAGGTGACGTAGGCGATCGGGCGCTCACCCCAGTGTTCGTGTGGCATGGCCACGACGGCGGCTTCCAGCACGGCATCGTGGCTGACGATCGCCTGTTCGACCTCGATCGTCGAGATGTTCTCGCCACCCGAGATGATGATGTCCTTGCTCCGGTCCCGGAGTTGGATGTAGCCGTCGGGATGCCACACGCCGAGATCTCCCGAGTGGAACCAGCCGCCCCGGAACGCCTTCTCCGTCGCCTCGGGGTCGTCGTGATACCCCTTCATGACGTTGTTGCCACGCATGACGACCTCACCCATCGTCTCGCCGTCGCGGGGCACGTCGTTCATCTCGTCGTCGACGACCCGGATCGGGTCGGCCCCGATGTATGCGACGCCCTGACGCGCCATCAGCCGAACGCGCTCGTCGAGTGGGGCTTCGCCCCACTCGGGCTGCGGCTCGCAGATCGTGTACGGCCCGTAGGTCTCGGTGAGCCCGTAGACGTGGACCACCTTCGCCCCGAGCTCGTTCAACTGGGCGATGATCGTCGGGCTCGGCGGTGCGCCGGCGGTGGTGACCACGAAGGGATTGCCGTCCCGCTGCGGCAGTTGCCCGGCGTCAGGATGGTTCACCATCGACACCAGCACGGTCGGGGCGGCGTTCAGGTGAGTCACGCCGTGCTCTCGGATCGCCTTCCAGATCGCCCCGGCTTCGGGTGCTCGGAGGCAGATGTGGGTGCCGCCGATGGCCGTGACGCCCCACGTTGTGCACCATCCGTTGCAGTGGAACATCGGAAGGGTCCACAGGTACACGGACTCGGGTACGTGGTTCGAATGGATGACTTCGGCGAGCGCGTTCAGATATCCGCCTCGATGGCTGTACATGACACCTTTCGGGCGTCCGGTCGTGCCCGAGGTGTAGTTGATCGAGATGGTTCGTTCCTCGTCGTCGACGGTGAACGGCAGCGGCTCGTCCGACCCGCGTTCGAGGAAGTCCGAGAACGACGTGGGGGCATCGATGGGATCCGCGTCGGAGGCCGGGTCGTGCAGCACGACCACCTCCCGCAGGCGGGCGCGGCCTTCGAGGTGGTCGGCAACCACCGGGTACAACGCGGAATCGACGACCAGCATCGACGCGCCTGAGTGATCGAGGATGTACTCGATCTCCGGCCCGGACAGCCGGGTGTTGATCGCAACCAGCACGGCTGGGATCAGTGGGACGGCGAAGTGGGCGACGAGCATCTCGGGCAAGTTCGGCATCAGGTACGCCACCCGGTCCCCCTCCCCGATCCCGGACGCCATGAGGGCCCGAGCCGTGCGGGTCGTCTCGGTGCGGAAATCGTCGTAGGTCAGCGAGCGGTCGCCATAGACGATGGCGGTCTTGTCGCCGAAGACGTCTGCGGATCGCTCCAGCATGATGCCGGGGGTCAACTCGGTGATCGACACCTTGCTCATCGCTTCCACTCCGGGGCTCGCTTCTCGAGGAACGCCGACATGCCTTCCTGGGCGTCGGGGAGTGCGGCGTTGTTCGCCATCACAGACTTGGCGATGTCGTACGCCTCGTGTTCCTCCAGGTCGACCTGGGAGTAGAACGTCTCCTTGCCGAGGCCGATCACCGTCGGGCTGAATCTGAGGATCTGCGCGATCAGCGAATCGACATGATCGTCGAGCATGTCGGGCGGAACGGCGACATTGATCAGGCCCCAGTCCATCGCCGTCTGTGCGTCGATCGGCTCGCCGGTCAGCAACATCTGCATGGCCCGTTTGCGTCCGACCGCGCGGCTGATCGGCACCATGGGGGTGGAGCAGAACAGTCCGATCTTGACGCCAGGGGTGGCAAACGTGGCCGTGTCGGCAGCGACGGCCAGGTCGCACGATGCGACCAGCTGGCATCCGGCGGCGGTCGCGATTCCGTGAACCCGGGCGATCACCGGTTGGGGGATGCGGTGGATCGTCTCCATGAGCTCGGTGCACACCTCGAAGAGCTCTGTGAAGAATGCGGGCTCACCGCCGACGATTTCACTCAGATCGTGACCAGCAGAGAACGCCGGGCCGTTGGCGGCGATCATCACCACCTCAGTCGACCGGTCGAGCCCGTTGAGGGCCTCGATCAACTCGTTCATGAACTCCAGCGAGAGTGCGTTGCGGCGGTCCGGGCGGTTCAACGTGATCGTCGTGACCGGCCCATCGCGTGAGATGATGACGTCGCTCATGCGACCGAGTATGACACTGCCGCAGAACGGCTCGCAGGCTGCGGCCGAGATTTCGTGTCAGGCGAACGGGTCGATTCGGTCGAGGAGGCGGTCTGGTGCCAGTCGGACGACCAGTGCGATGATCCGTGCCTCGGTGCCGACTCGATATCGCGTCTTCGGGCGCCGAGAGGTGAGTGCGTGCTCGATTGCATCGCTGGTGAGCGTCACGGGGTTGCCGCCAGGGTTCTGGGCCGCGGCCACGATCCCGTCCAGCATGCGGCCGTACCAGCGACGGTGCTCCTCAGTGACCTTGTGGAGCACGGTGTTGGATTCGAGCGACTTCTCCCAGATCGGAGTGGCGATCCGCGAGGGCTGGAGAACCGAGACCTTGATCCCGGACGACGCCAGCTCGCGTCGAAGTGCATCGCTCATCGCCTCGAGCGCGAACTTCGACATGCTGTACGGCCCGAGCATCGGCTGACTGAACACTCCGGAAGCAGAAGAGACGTTGACGATCCTCCCGCCGGCGCTGCGGAGTGCCGGGATCAGCGCGCTGGTGACCGCTGCCGCTCCGACCACGTTGGTCTCGAGCTGGGCCCGGAGGTCGTCGGCGCTCACGAGTTCGAGCGGCCCGGCGACTGCGATGCCGGCGTTGTTGACGAGCCCTTCGAGCGTGCCACCGGTGGCGGACAGCACGCGAGTCGTTGCGTCGGTGATCTGTCGCGAGCTGGTCACGTCGCAGATGACCGGCGTGACCGCGCCGCTCGAGGCTTCGATCAGGTCGGCCGAGGCGTCATCGGACCGGACGCCACTGAACACCGACCAGCCGCGGTCGGCCATGCGGAGCGCAGCATCGCGACCGATCCCGGTCGAGGCCCCCGTGATGAAGACGCTCGGCACTACTCGGCGAGCTTGGCCCGCCGCGCCGCCAGCAACTCGACCGCCCGATCCATCGTGATCTTCTCGGGGTCGTCACCCTTGCGCAGTGAGGCGTTGACCTCGCCGTCTGTGACGTAGGGGCCGTACCGGCCCGACTTCACGACCACCGGCTTCTTCGAATCAGGATGCTCGCCGAGCTCCTTGAGTGGTCCGGACGCTGCACGCTGCCCGCGGCGGCGCGGCGGCTCGGCCAACAGCTTCAGTGCTTCCTCGACCGTCAGCGTGAACAGCTGGTCTTCGCTCTCGAGGCTTCGGCGGTCCTTGCCGCGCTGGATGTAGGGACCGTATCTGCCGTTGAGCGCCAGGATCTCCTCACCCTCTTCGTCGGTCCCGACCGTTCTCGGCAGTGACAGGAGTCTGAGGGCGTCGTCGAGGCTGAGTGCATCGAGTTCCATCCCGGTCAGCAACGACGATCGCTTGGGTTTGGTCTTCGAGCCTTCTTCCTGTTCGCCCAGCTGCACATACGGGCCGAACCGCCCGGTCCGCGCGTAGACAGTCATCCCGGACTCGGGGTCGGTCCCGAGGATCTTGTCGCCGCGGGACTGGTCGTCGATCAGCTCGGTGGCCTTTTCGATCGTCAGCTCGTCGGGCGGAATGTCGTCGGGGATTCCGCCCCGATCTTCGCCGCGCTGGAGGAATGGCCCGTACTTGCCGACCCTGGCGACGATCTCACGACCCTGGTCGTCGGTTCCGATCGGTATGGAATTCACCGCCCGAGCGTCGATGTCGCCGAGCCGGCTCTCGACCGTCTCCTTGAGGCCGTCGGCGCCGTGATAGAACCGTTCCAGCCACGGCACCCGCTGCTGCTCGCCACGGGCGATCTCGTCGAGGTCGTCTTCCATGCGGGCGGTGAACTCGTAGTCCACGAGGTTCGCAAAGCTCTGCTCGAGGAGTGTCACGACCGCAAACGCCGTGAACGACGGGATGAGAGCATTGCCTCGCTTCCACACGTAGCCGCGGTCCTGGATGGTCGAGATGATCGATGCGTACGTCGAGGGCCGGCCGACACCGAGCTCCTCCATGCGCTCGACGAGCGAGGACTCGTTGTAGCGGTTCGGCGGTTTGGTCTCGTGCCCGGTCGGTTCGAGCGCAACCGCGTCGAGCGCGTCGCCCTCGGCGAGTCCCGGAAGGGCGTTCTCGTCGTCGTCCGCCATCGCAGATGGATCGTCGATCGACGCGACGTAGGCCTTGAGGAACCCGGGGAAGGTGATGGTTCGGCCCGAAGCCGAGAATTCGGCATCCCGTCCGTCGCTCGACGTCGCACCGAGTCGGACCGAGACCGACTCCCCCTTGGCGTCCGGCATCTGGCACGCAACGGTCCGCTTCCAGATCAGGTCGTACAGCTTGGCCTCGTCGGCTCCGACGTCCCGTGAGACCTCGGCGGGAGTCTTCCACGTGTCACCGGCCGGGCGGATCGCCTCATGGGCCTCCTGGGCGTTCTTGGCCTGGGAGCCGTAGAAGCGCGGTTCGGCCGGGAGGTAGTCCTCTCCGTACAGCTTCTGGATCGACGAGCGGGCGTTCGAGATCGCCTCGCCGGACAGCGTCGTCGAGTCGGTCCGCATGTAGGTGATGTAGCCGTTCTCGTAGAGACGCTGGGCGACCGACATGGTGCGGGCGCTGGAGAAGCGGAGCTTGCGTCCCGCCTCGGCCTGGAGCGTCGACGTGCGGAAGGGCGGGTACGGGCGGCGCGTGTACGGCTTGGTCTCGGTCGACCGCACCGCGAAGTCGGCGTCGGCCAGACCCTCGACGAGAGCGGCGGCCGCTTCAGAGTCCAGGGCGACCGCGTCGGATGTGAGCGTGCCGTCGCTGTCGAAGTCGCGGCCCGTGGCGATCCGGCTGCCGTCGACGGCGACGAGCTTGGCCGGGAACTCGATGGGGTCGTCGGTCTTCGTGAACGTCCCCTCGATGTCCCAGTACGAAGCCGAGGTGAACGCCATGCGCTCGCGTTCCCGTTCGACGATGATGCGGACTGCCACCGATTGGACCCGTCCCGCCGAGAGCCCGGAGGCGACCTTCTTCCACAAGACCGGTGAGACCTCGTATCCGTAGAGGCGGTCGAGGATTCGGCGTGCCTCCTGCGCGTCGACCAGTCGCTCGTCGATGTCCCTGGGGCTGTCGAAGGCCTCCTGGATGGCGCGTTCGGTGATCTCGTGGAAGACCATGCGCTTCACGGGGATCTTCGGCTTGAGGATCTCGGCGAGATGCCATGCGATGGACTCCCCCTCGCGATCTTCGTCCGTTGCGAGGTAGAGCTCGTCAGCATCCTTGATGAGGGTCTTGAGCTTCTTGATCTGATCGCGGCGGTTCTTGGAGTTCACGTAGATCGGCTCGAACCCCTCGTCGACGTTCACGCCGAGGCGTCCCCACGGCTGGTCCTTGAAGCGGGCGGGGACCTCCGAGGCGGATCGGGGCAGGTCGCGAACGTGGCCCATCGAGGCTTCGACGACCACGTCGGACCCGAGAAAACCTTTGATCTTCTTGGCTTTGGTTGGCGATTCGACGATGACGAGAGTCTTTGGCACGGGCGTCAAGCTACGGCACCCGTAGAAATACTGTCAAGCTGGGGGAGGCCCAGACCCATGATCCGTCGTGTCTCGGAGTCCTGCCGGCGGTGGCCGGTGGTTCAGTGGCGAAACGCGGGTGACCCATGCGGCGCACACCGATGGGATCGACGCTTCTACTGTTCGTCTCATGAACGACGTCGATCTCGCCTTCGCAGGAATCGCCGAGCAGGCGACGCTCCTCAGGGAATCGAAGGTGACGTCGGCTGAACTCGTCGGGGTGTATCTCGACCGAATCGAACGCATCGACCCGGAGTTGAAGGCGTTCCGAGAGGTGTACGGGGCCGAGGCGCTCGCCGAGGCCGAAGCGGCCGATCGGCGTCTGTCTGCGGGCGAATCGCTTCCGCTTCTGGGCGTTCCGGTGGCGATCAAGGACGAGCTCGACATCACCGGACGCATCACGTCGCACGGGACGGTTGCATACGACGAGCCGGCACGGTCGGACGCCGAGCATGTGAGACGGCTCCGCGGAGCCGGGGCGATCGTCATCGGGAAGACGAATCTCCCCGAGCTGGCGATCACCGGGTTCACAGAGAGCGAGTTCGTCGGCGACACCGAGAACCCGTGGGATGCCGGTCGGACTCCGGGAGGGTCCAGCGGGGGCTCCGGGGCGGCTGTCGCCGCAGGGCTGGTGGGGGCCGCGTCGGCATCGGACGGCGCCGGATCGATTCGAATCCCGGCGGCGAACTGCGGGCTGTTCGGATTGAAGCCACAACGCGGCCGGATCAGCTTGATGCCGGAGTCGCAGCACTGGTTCGGGATGTCATCGACGGGCTGTCTCACCCGCCGGGTGGTCGACACGGCTCTGTGGCTCGACGTTGCGTCCGGCCCGGCCCCGGGCGATGCCCACACGCCTCCATATCCGGAATCGACCTTCGTCGAGGCCGCCGGCACCGATCCGGGGCGGATGACCGTGGCGTGGTCTCTCGAGCCGGTCCGCGCCCTCGCTCCGCCGATCGTCGACGAGTCGGCTCGGGTTGCGGTCGAGACCATCGTGGCCGCGCTGGCCTCACTCGGGCACTCCGTCGTCCGGCGCACGCCCGAGTTCGGGTCGGTCGGGAACGAGATCGCCCCGCTCTACCTACGCGGCATCCTCGAGCACTTCGAGCAGGTGCCACATCCGGCCCGGCTCGAGGCCCGAACGCGAGGCTTCGCGAGGATGGGGCGGCTGCTGCCCGATGCCATGTTCAGAGGCGCGCTGGAACGGCGGGTCGCCCACACCGAACGCATCAATCGGATCTTCGACGACGTAGACCTGCTGGTCACGCCCGCGACCGGGCGTGCCGCCGGTCCCGATCGGCACGTGGCGCGGGAAAGGTGCGGTACGCACCGCGATCGGCATGAGCCGTGTGTACCCGTTCACCGCCGTCTGGAACTACACCGGCCAGCCGGCGGCGACCATCCCCGCCGGGTTCACGGCCGACGGGCTGCCGATCGGTGCGATGTTGATCGTTCCGCCCAATCGCGAGGACCTCCTGTTGTCCGTCTCCGGTCAACTCGAGCGTGCACTCGGCTGGAGCGATCACCGCCCCCCGATCTGAGAACCACGGTGGCAGACCGATCACGTGTGGTCGATGAGCGACGACTCCTCGTCAAGTCTGCGTTCGGACTCTGATGTGCGGGACCGGTGGCCCTGTTCCGATGCAAGGCGATGCGCGACCGTTGGCGAAGGAAGGAGCTGTGATCGATCGAAGAGCGGCGGGCCGGCGTCTCGGCCTCCGGCTGCGAACTCGATACGGGACCCGACTGGGGCGTGACGACGTCGTGGTCCTTGGAGTGGCACGCGGTGGCGTTCCCGTTGCGGCCGCAGTGGCCGCCGAACTCGGAGCTCCGCTCGACATGGTCATCGTCCGGAAGCTCGGTGCAGCCTCCCGACCCGAGGTGACGGTCGGTGCCATCGGCGAGGGCGGTGTCCGGGTCGTCAACACCGGGCTCAGTCGATCGATGAGGCTGAGCGACGGCGAGATGAGAGCGGCGGAGATCCGCGAACGGTTGGAGCTCGCTCGACAGGCCGAGCGGCTGCGCGGAGATCGGCCGAGGGAGGAACTGCTGGGTCGAACGGTGATCGTCGTCGACGACGGCGTGGCGACCGGGGCAACGGCCCGCGCAGCATGTGCCATCGCCCGTCGCGAAGGCGCTTCGCGGGTCCTGCTGGCAGTGCTGGCGGCGCCGATCGGATGGCAGGACTGGATGACTGAGGCGGCAGACGAGTACATCGCTCTGGAGACCGTCGACAGCGTGCTCGCCATCAGCCGCCTCTGCGAGGAGTTCGGTCAGACCACCGACGAGGAAGTCGTCGCACTGCTGGACGGCTCTCGACCTGCCGCCGGAGACTTCGACCTCGACGTCGAGATCGACCTCGGCCGGGTTCGGCTCGGTGGGCATCTGGCGGTCCCGGCCGACCATTCGGGCATCGTGGTCTTCGCCCACGGGAGCGGGAGCAGCCGCCACAGCCCGAGGAACCTGTTCGTCGCCGCCGAGCTGCGGAAAGCTGGGCTGGCCACCCTCCTCTTCGACCTCCTCACGTTCGCAGAGGAGACCGACCGAAGAAACGTCTTCGACATCGACTTGCTCGCAGATCGTCTGGTTGGCGCAACCAAGTGGCTCGAACGCCGGCCGGAGGTGCAGGGATCGAGGATCGGGTATTTCGGTGCGAGCACCGGCGCAGCGGCTGCGCTCACGGCAGCCGCCGACCCTTCCGTCGACGTCGCCGCCGTCGTCTCGCGCGGTGGCCGACCAGATCTGGCCGGGTCGAAGCTCCATCTCGTTCAGGCACCGACACTGCTGATCGTCGGGGGAGAGGATCACTCGGTGCTCGAGCTGAACAGGCAAGCGGCCGCGATGATGCAGTGCCCCAACCGGTTGTGGGTCGTTCCCGGAGCCACACATCTGTTCACCGAGCCGGGCGCACTCCAGTCGGTTGCCGAACTCGCACGCGCCTGGTTCGCCGATCACCTGATCGGGGTCGATCGGCGAGGATGACGTCGCGTGGGCCCTGAATCGCGGAGAGGGCATCGGCTGTTCCCCCACACAGCCGACGTCATCATCGAGGCATGGGGGAGCGACGTTCTGACATGTGCCGAAGAGGCGGCGCAGGCGCTGATCGACATCTGCGTGTCGGGGGATCCCGAGACAGTTGCCGGGTCCTGGGCGTCGACGTTCGACGTCGGTCCAGTCGGACTGGTTCAGGCCGTGCTCGAAGAGGTGGTGTTCGCGCTCGACACATCCGAATCCGCGCCCGTTTCGGCGCATGTCGATCGCAGCGTCGACTCTGGCATCACGCTCCGTCTCGGCCTGGCGAGTCCCGAGTCGGTGCACTTCACGGGGGCCGCCCCCAAGGCGATCGTGATGATGGATCCCGAGCCGGCCGGCACGGATCTCGTGCGATGCCGGTTCATCGTCGACGTGTAGTCAGCCTTTGACGACCCCGATCGGGGTGAGCCGAGCAACGCGAGCCGCCAATCCTGCCCGGTCGACCGTTTCGACGACCGCATCGACGTCTTTGTACGAGAAGGGGGCTTCCTCTGTGAGGCCGCGATTCGAGCCGGCACGCACCTCGATGTCGAGAGCAGCCAGTTCCTTCCTCAGCGCTGCGCCCGACGTGCGCTTGGCCGCCGCATGCCGGCTCATGACCCGACCGGCCCCATGGCACGTCGAATGGAACGCGTCGGAGCCCGCCACGCCGACCAGCACATGCGATGCCGTGCCCATCGAGCCGGGCACCAAGACCGGTTGACCGATGTCGGCGAGATCCTCCGGGACGTCGGGATGCCGAGGGGGCAGGGCTCTGGTGGCTCCCTTCCTGTGAACGCACAGCAGTCGTCCCTCACCGTCGACCGTGTGTTCCTCGAGCTTTGCGAGGTTGTGCGAGACGTCGTAGAGCAGTTGGAGGTCGCTCGAGCCGATCACTCGCTCGAACGCGCGCCTGGCCGACTCCGCGAGCATGTGACGGTTCACCCTCCCGTAGTTGGCGGCCGCCGCCATCGCGCCGAGATAGGCGGCGCCTTCCGAGGATCGCACCGGAGCACAGGCGAGCTGGCGATCCGGCACATCGATGCCGTGGCGCGTCATAGCCGCCTCCATCGTCTTGACGTGATCGGTGCAGACCTGGTGGCCCAACCCTCGTGAACCCGAGTGGATCATCACGCACACCTGGCCCTCGAAGAGCTCGAAGGCCGCCGCCGCACGGTGGTCGGTGATCTCGGCCACCACCTGCAATTCGAGGAAGTGGTTGCCCGATCCGAGGCTGCCCACCTGTCGGATGCCGCGCGCCTTCGCCCGTTCGCTCACTGCGTCGGGGTCCGCTCCGACGAGGGCACCGCCATCCTCGCACCGATCGAGATCGCGCTGAGAGCCGTACCCGCGCTCCACGGCTTGCGAGACGCCTCGCACCAGGATCGATTCGAGCTCACGGTCCGACTCGATGGGCCAGATTCCGCCAGGCCCCATTCCCTTCGGGACTGTGCGGGCGAGCTCGTCCATCACTTCGCGGAGTCTCGGCCGGATCGACGCTTCGGAGAGCGGGGAGGTGAGCAGGCGGACGCCGCACGAGATGTCGAACCCGACGCCGCCGGGAGACACGACCCCGCCGGCGCCGACGTCGGTTGCGGCGACGCCTCCGATGGGGAACCCATATCCCCAATGCACGTCGGGCATGGCGAACGAGGCAACCACGATCCCCGGCAACGTGGCCACGTTCACGACCTGATCGAGCGACCGGTCGTCGGCGACATCCGGAAGCAGCTCTTCGGACGCGAACACGATCCCGGGGACGCGCATGGATCCTGCCTTCTCGATCCTCCATCGCCACGGAGTCTCACCGACCAGCTTCATCCTCATGCCCCCTCTCGATCGGTCCCTCTCGCCTTCGCACGCCCTCCGGCCCCCCCAAAACGTATCCCCACGCCGGCGCCGGGCGCAGAGGACAACGGCCTGTGAATCCGCTCCCGAACCGATAACCTCGCGTGGATGGAGATCGAGGTCGAGAAGATCAGGGGGCGCGACCTCGTCCGCAGAGGGCCGTTCGCGAGACTGTGGTGGAGCCAGTTGATCTCCAGTCTCGGAGATTGGGTCACGCTCTTCGCGACGTTCTCACTGGCCACGGAGATCTCGGGCGATCAGCTGAACTCGGGAATCGCCATCCTGGTTCCCCTCACCGCCCGCTTCCTTCCCGGCCTCATCATCGGCGTGGTCGGAGGCGTGGTCGCAGATCGTTTCGATCGGAAACGAACCATGATCGTGGCGGACTTCGGCCGCGCCGTCCTGGTCCTGGTCCTGGTGTTCGTCGGCAACTTCCGGGATCTCTTCCTCATCACGTTCGCGATCGAGGTCCTGTCGCTCATCCGCCAGCCCGCCAGGGAGGCGGTGGTTCCGCTCCTGATCCCGAGGGAGCACCTGATGGCAGCGAACGGGCTCAATCTGCTCGCCGGCTACGGTACTGCGCCGGTGGGCTCTGCGATCTTTGCGATCATCGCCCAGTTCGGCGGCTCATTGGCGCCGTGGGCATCCAACCCGGGACTCTCGGCGTCATTCGCCTTCGACGCCGTCACGTTCGTGCTGTCGGGACTGATCGTGCTCACGATCCCCATCCCGAAACTCCATATCTCGCGGGATCGAGAAGCGGAGTCCGCTCTCGACGTGCGTGCTCCTCTCCGGGACATGGTCGACGGATTCAAGTTCGTCTTGGGCTTCGGTGCCGTGCGGCGCATGGTCGTCGGCATGGCCGTTGGGCTCTTCGGCGGTGGCGCGCTGTTCGTCCTGGGCCAGCCGTTCTCCGTCGAGGTGCTCCGAGCAGGCGACTCCGGGTACGGGATCATCGTGACGGCGCTCGGCATCGGAGTGGGCCTGGGAATGGGCGGCATGACGCTGTGGGGAAGGGCGATCCAACGGCGCGAGCCGTTGTTCGGTTTCGCGCTCCTGATCGTCGGGATGTCGATCGCCTTCGCAGCGGGCACGACCACCGCGGCCGGCGCCGCCGCATGGGTCTTTCTCGCGGGCGCGGGGACCGGGGTGGCGTACGTCACCGGGTTCACGCACCTCCACGCCGTCGTCTCCGACGACCTGCGGGGCCGCACGTTCGCCGCCCTCTTCTCGTTCGCCCGCGCCGCGCTGCTGGTCTCGTTCGCGCTCGCCGGCGTCGGCGCGGCCGCCATGCGGGGTGTGTTCCCTGGACTCTTCTCGAACGGTGTGAGAGCGGTGATGTTCCTGAGCGGAGCCACCATCTTCCTCACGGGTGTCGGCGCCGTATGGGCGGTGCGTCAGCAACTGGTCGGAGAGCCGCTGACCGATCACGACTACCGGGTGCTTCGCGACGCCTCGGATGCCGTGACCTGGGTCAAGGGTGACCGACGAGAGAAGGATCGATGAGCGGCTTCTACCTCGCGCTCGAAGGCATCGAAGGGTCCGGGAAGAGCACGCAGGGCCGGCTCCTGGTCTCACGTCTCGCCGACCGCCAGATCGATTCGATCTCGGTCAGGGAGCCCGGAGGGACCGAGCTCGGCGAAGAGCTCCGCCGTCTCGTGTTGCATGCGGGCCACGTTGCCCCCTGGGCGGAGGCGGCACTCTTCGCCGCGTCCCGGGCGCAGCTCGCCGTCGAGGTCATCGCACCCGCCCTCGCCGACGGCAGGTGGGTGATCTCCGACCGGTCCTACTATTCGTCCCTGGCCTACCAAGGTGGTGGGCGCGATCTGGGGGTCGATGCCGTCCGCCGGCTCAACGAGACCGTGCTGAACGGCGTGCTGCCGGACCTGGTCGTCGTCCTCGACATCGAGCCAGAGGTGGGGTTCGCGCGCGAGACGGAACGCGACAGGATCGGCGAGGGTGGCCTCGCCCTCCAGCAGACTGTCGCAGAGACCTATCGAACGCTGGCCGCCGAAGACGATCGGATCGTGCTGTTCGACGCGTCGGCATCACCCGATCGACTCGCCGATGCGATTCTGGCGGCGGCGATGGAGAAGCATCGCGATGTTTGAAGGAGTCATCGGTCACGCCAGGGTGACAGAGATGCTGATCCGCGAGGCTCGCCGGCCGGCGAACAGCTACCTCTTCGTCGGGGCATCCTCGATCGGGAAGGCGACGGTCGCGACCGAGTTCGCCCGCGTGTTGTTGTGCCCCGACTCGGGCAACCACGACGAGGACTGCCGGTCGTGCCGCCGGATTCGAACCGGCAACCATCCCGATCTGATCGAGATCGGCCTGGAGGGTCGGCAGAGCATCGGCGTCGAGCAGGCACGGAGCATCGTCCAGACGGCGACGATGATGCCGGTCGAGTCTGCGATCAAGGTGTTCCTGGTTCCCGAAGCCGGGATGCTCACCGAACAAGCGGCCAACGTGCTCCTGAAGACCCTCGAGGAACCGACTGGATCGACGATCTTCCTGCTCGTCACCGAGTCGGAAACGGATCTCCCCTCGACGGTCAACAGCCGCTGTCGGACCATCCACATGGGCCGGGTACCGAGCGAGTTGATCGCTGAGCACCTCATGGGGACCGGAGTGGACGAGACCCGCGCCACGGCGCTGGCCCGCGTCTCCGGGGGACGGCCGGGCGTTGCCATCGCCTTGATCACCGACACCGAGATCGATGCGTTCAGGAGCAACTGGCTGAGGCTGCCGACCAGGTTGAGCGAGCGGCCCGGTGAGGCGGCGATGCTCGCCACCGAGGTGGAGGGGTGGGTGGGGCCCCTGGCGAGCCGGTCGATCTCGGACGCCGATCTCAGCAAGGACGAGCGGACCCGAGAAGAACGCCGGGCACGCCTCGCGTTGACCGAGTCGGGTCTCGAGATCCTCGCCACCTGGTATGCCGATGCCGCTGCGATCCAGTACGGCGCTCCACTCCGGAACACCGATCTACCCCTCGCCGATCTCACATCGATCTCCCCGAAACGGGCCGTTCGCAACACGGAGCTGATCCTCGAAGCCATCGCCGATCTCAACGCCAACCTCCGCCGTCAACTGCTGCTGACGAATCTGTTCACGCAGTTGGCGAGCTGACGCCCGCAGCGTGTCTTCCGGCCTGGCAGCCGTAGCGTGTTTTGCTCGCTGGCGCTCGCAGCGTGTCCTCGCCTTCGGCGGCGTGTCCGCACCCTCGGGTGGGGAGTCATTCTCGGGGCGTTTCTGCTTGGAGCGCTGAACAGTCTCGCCCCGCAGCCTGAGAGCGCCCCAACGCAGCGGACACGCTCACGAAGTGAAGACACGCTCCGGCGCCCAGCGCCGGAAGAAACGCTTCGGCCCTCTGGGCCGGAAGACACGCGGTAATGCGAGCGCCGGCGAGTGAGCTCTGGATTGCCCCGTCGGCGTGTGCTGCGATATCATTCCTCGCCTCGCCGAGGTAGCTCAGGGGTAGAGCAATTCACTCGTAATGAATAGGTCAGGGGTTCAAATCCCCTCCTCGGCTCCACGGGTCGCTCAACCGGGCGGCGCCACCGCCCGATACGACGTCATGCGTGTCGTCGCAACCCTCCTGCTGCTCGTTTCGCTGTCCGTTCCGGCCGCGTTCGCAGCCGATCTGCCTCCGGGTGGTTCGTTCACCGATGACGATGGCTCCGTACACGAATCCGACATCGAGGCCATCGCAGCGGCCGGGGTGACGAACGGTTGTGCGTTGGAGCTGTTCTGTCCGCGTGATGAGGTGACGCGTGGCCAGATGGCGGCGTTTCTCGTCCGGTTGCTGGACCTTCCCGCCGGTGACCCTGGCCGCTTCGACGACACCGAGGCGTCGATCTTCGAAGCCGACATCGATGCGCTGGCGGCCGCCGGGATCACCACCGGCTGCACCGCCGCATCGTTCTGTCCGGAACTCGGCGTGACGAGAGGCGAGATGGCCGTGTTTCTGACGCGAGCATTCCGGCTGCCGCTGACCGGAGGCAACGCCTTCACCGACGACGACGATTCCCCGTACGAGCCGCAGATCGATGCGCTGGCGGCAGCCGGGGTGACGCTCGGGTGCGCGCCGAACCACTTCTGCCCCGCCGCCGTGGTCACTCGTGAACAGATGGCCAGCTTCCTGGCGCGGGCCGCAGGTCTCGAACCCGTCGCCGTGACCCCCAGGTGCCGGATCCTCCCGCCCGACAACATCTGGAACACCCCGGTCGAGACCCTCCCCGTCCATTCCCGCTCGTTCGATTACACGAACTCGATCGGTCTCGACCACACGGTGCACGCGGACTTCGGGTCAGGGGTGTGGCCCCCTGGCTCGAACTCGCCGATCGGCATCCCGTTCATCGAGGTCGGTCCGACGGTCCCGCCGGTCACGATCGAGTACGTGGCCTACGGCGCCGAGTCGGATCCCGGCCCGTTCCCGATCCCACTCGATGCCCCGGTGGAGGGAGGCCTCGACGGAACGGGAGATCGGCATGTGATCGCGCTCGATCGCAGTCGCTGCATGCTCTTCGAGCTGTTCGATGCCCGACCTGTCGACGGCATTTGGGAGGCGGCATCGGGAGCCAGCTATGACCTGTCGTCGAATCGGCTTCGACCCAGCGGATGGACGTCGGCGGATGCCGCCGGTCTTCCGATCTTCCCGGGCCTCGTGCGGTACGACGAGGTCGCTTCGGGATCGATCGACCACGCCATCCGGTTCACGGCCCCTCGAACCCAGCGCGCCTACGTGTGGCCGGCGAGACATCTCGCCTCTGCCGATCCAGATCCGGCGTTGCCGCCGATGGGACAGCGATTCCGGCTCCGTGTCGACTTCGACACGAGCGGTTTCCATCCAGACGTGCAGGTGATCCTGACGGCGATGAAGCGTTACGGGCTGGTCCTGGCGGACAACGGGTCGAGCTGGTTCGTCTCCGGGGCGCCCGATCCTCGTTGGGACAACGACGTGCTTCGCCAACTCGGGCAGCTCACCGGCGCAGACTTCGAAGCCGTGGACGTGTCGTCTCTCCAAGTGGCCCCCGATTCCGGCATGGCCAGGATGGTTCCGTGATCGGCAGCGTGTCACGTGCCCGTTGGAGTCATCCCCCTACCTCCCGGCCTCGTCCCTCGGCCGGCAGGAACCTTCCCCCACTGCGTGGGGGACACCCCTGACCGCCTCGGGTCATCTGTCCCCTACCTCCCGGCCTCGTCCCTCGGCCGGCAGGAACCTTCCCCCACTGCGTGGGGGACACCCCTGACCGCCTCGGGTCATCTGTCCCCTACCTCCCGGCCTCGTCCCTCGGCCGGCAGGAACCTTCCCCCACTGCGTGGGGGACACCCCTGACCACCTCGGGTCATCTGTCATCTGTCATCTGTCATCGGTCGGGCCATTCCCGACTCCGCGGAACGACAACTACCGTTCCGTCGGTGGCTGACCAGGCGACGTTCGAAGACGATGCGATGCAGTTCGCTCCGCAGCTGTACTCGGCTGCCCTGCGAATGGCGCGCAACCCGGCCGATGCCGAGGATCTCGTCCAGGAGACGTTCCTCAAGGCGTACCGGGCGTATCACACGTTCGAAGCCGGCACGAATCTGAAGGCATGGCTGTATCGCATCCTCACCAACACGTACATCAACCGGTATCGGAAGAAGCAGCGCCGGCCGGACGAGGTCGAGTTGGGCGACACCCAAGACCTCTATCTGTATCGCAAGATCGGATCCGCCGAGTCGGCCGACTACTCCACGAGCGCCGAAGAGGCGGTCCTCGACGGTCTCGTCGAGGCGGACATCAAGGCTGCCGTCGAGTCGCTTCCGGAGAACTTCCGCGTGCCTGTGCTGCTCGCAGATCTGGAGGGGTTCGCCTACAAGGAGATCGCCGACATTCTCGACATCCCGATCGGAACCGTCATGTCTCGGCTCCACCGGGGAAGAAAAGCGCTCCAGCGGGAGTTGTACGAATACGCAAAGGTCAGAGGGTTGCTCCCCGATGAGGAGGCGGCCGCCCGTGAGTGAGTCAATCGGATGTCGAAGATGAGTCACAACTGCGACGATGCCCTCGAGAGGATGTACCTCTACCTCGACGGTGAGCTGACAGCCGAGAGCACCGAGGCGATCAAGGTTCATCTCGACGACTGCCCCCCATGCATGGATGCCTTTCATTTCGAGGAGCGACTCAAGATCGTCGTGCGCACCAGGCTCCAGGAAGAGGTCCCGTCCGAGCTGATGATGCGCCTCACGTCGATCATCCGGTCCGAGACGCTCTTGGACTGATCCGCTGCTTGGCTGGGATGTCGCCGACCGGCGAAGTAGTCTCGCCTCCGACATGCGATCGATCCGCCTCATCCTGTTGACTCTCGTCGGGCTTCTCGTCATCTCGGCCGCTCTCCCGCTCGCCGCCGCCGAGGATGCGCCGGCCCCGGCAGACCCTGCCGAGACCGCCGATGACGCAGAGACGCTCATCCAACCGGGATACGAGCCTGCCGTGGTCGTTCAGCCGGCCGCCGGCGATGCAGTCGAGCCCGCCTGGACGACCAAGTTCCTCGTGCCGACCGGGCTGCTGATCGCTGCGATCGCCATGCTGTCCACGGTCGTGATGTATTTCGTGCGGGTCGTTCGCACGCGGTACAAAGTCGTCGAATGACCGACGAGCTGCCCTGGCCGTTCGCCGGTCGGGTGGCAGGTCTCATCGCCGGCGAGTACGACCTCGCCGGGTCCTATCACTTCGATCGTCTCGCCGACACGCTCCCGGGCATCGTTGCGTCCGCGAGCGAGATGGTCACCGAAACCACCGGCTTGGAGTTGCCCGGCGCGCCGGCCGTGGCCGTCGTGTCACGCCGGGAGTGGGTCGACCGGAACATCGGCGGCTACACGAAACTGGTCGGTGATGCCCTCCCTGCATTCCGGGCCGATGAGTCGAGCCCGGCGGAGGTGATCTCCCGGCGACTGGTCGTCACGGAGGTCGGCGCCTTGCTGGGGTTCTTGTCCAAGCGAGTACTCGGACAGTACGAGCTGGTCCTCCCGACCGAGGACGAGGCCGACTCGATCGCATTCGTCGGTGGCAACATCCTGTCGATGGAGCGCACCAACCAGTTCTCGCCATCGGATTTCCGCATGTGGATCGCACTCCACGAGTCCGCCCACCGAGCCCAATTCGTCGGGGTTCCGTGGATGCGCAGCTACTTCCGCGGTCTCATCTCGGAGATGATCGAGCATTCGAAGTCCAACGAGGGCCGGTTCTCCAGGATGTACAGCCGGGTGCGCGACGCCCGGAGGGCATCCGAGCCGATCATCGACGAGCGCGGCCTGATGGGGTTCGTCGCCTCACCAGCGCAGTCCGAGACGCTCGATCGCGTCCAAGCACTCATGAGCCTGCTCGAGGGTCACGGCCACTTCGTGATGGATCGGATCGGGGAGCAGGTCCTCACCTCCCAAGCGAGGATGTCCGCGATCCTGAAGAATCGTCGCAACGATCCTCGAGTTCAGGCGCTGTTCCGCCTGACCGGAATCGAGATGAAGATGAAACAGTACGACGAGGGCGAGCAGTTCATCGCCGAAGTCGAGCGGCTCGCAGCGCTCTCGCTGGTGGACACGGCCTGGGAGTCGCCCGAGGCGCTCCCGACCCTCGGCGAGATCAGGGATCCCGGGGCGTGGATCCGACGGGTGGGATGATCCCCGACCGCTTCGACGGTGTCGAGGATGGTCTCGTCATCGCGTTGTCCGGCGGCCCCGACAGTGCAGCTGCGGCGACGCTCGCACGGGAGGCGGGGATGGCGATACGTGCAATCCACGTCGATCACGGCTTGCCGGGATCTCCCGTGATGCGGTCGGCCGCCACTGCGATCGCAGCGGAGTTGGGGATCGATCTCGAGGTCGTCGAGGTGCACCCGGCCGTGACCACCGAGACTGCACTCCGGGAGGCGAGATATGAGGCGTTGCTGACCCACATCGATCCGAACGAAACGCTCGTCACAGGTCACACGTCGGACGACCAGGCGGAAACCGTCCTGATGAACCTGCTTCGGGGAGCGGGACCGAGGGGGCTCGCCGGCATCCCCGCCGAGCGCGGGCAGATCTCGAGGCCGTACCTGGATCGGTCGGCCGCCGAACTGCGGGCGGTCGCAGTGGAACGTGGCTTGCCGTTCGTCGACGATCCCGAGAACCTCTCCGGCGATCACCTCCGAAATCGGGTCCGATCGGAGCTGATCCCGCTGCTCGAGCGGAGCTACCACCCCGAGGTGCGCGCCACGCTGGCGCGGACCGCTCGCAACATGTCCGACCTCGCACATCTGATGGAATCGGTCGTGGCCCGGGTTCCGCTGGAACGATCCCCCTTCGGCATCCGCGCTCCGATCGGACGGCTCGCCGCAGTCGATCAGATCGTGCGCCGACAGGTCTTCCGCAGGATGCTCGGTGTCGTGCGCGGTCCAACACCCCCGTCCGAGGAAGAAGTCCATCGAATCGAGTCGACATATTCGGGTGGAGGTGCCTCGGAGTTCACAGCCACGGACGCACGCTGTCGGATCGAAGGGCCGTGGTTGGTCCTCGGTGTCGCTCCGGACCCGGTCACGCCGACCGTCGAGCTCGGCGATGGGGTCGAGTGGGGTCCGTTCCGGTTCAGGTACGAGCGGAGCGAGCCTCACCCGGTTCGCATGTCCCATTGGCGGTTCGTCACGAAGGCCCGGCCGCTGTTGGTGCGGGGCGCCCACCCCGACGATGTGATCGCCATCCGCGACGGCTCGAAATCCGTCGTCGAGGCGATCAGGGAACGTGGGTACCCGCCGAGCACGCATCCGGTCGTCACCGACACCGAGGGAAACTCCGTGTGGATCCCGGGCGTTCGGCACGCCTGGATGCCGGTGCCCGAGCGAGCACCCGGTGAGATTGGCTACCTTGTGATCGTTGTCGACCAGGAATCTCCATGGGCACCATTCGAACCCTGATCTCCGAAGAGGAGATCCAAGCCAAGCTCAAAGAGATGGGCGAGGCCATCACCGAGGACTACCGGGGCAAGGATCTGCTGGTCGTCGGAGTGCTCAAGGGGGCGTTCATGGTGATGGCCGATCTCTCTCGGTACATCGACCTGCCGATCGAGTTCGATTTCATGGCGGTGAGCTCGTACGGTGCCTCGACCCAGAGCTCAGGCGTCGTCCGGATCCTCAAAGACCTCGACCAGGAGATCGCCGGCAAGCACATCCTGATCGTCGAGGACATCATCGACTCGGGGCTCACCCTCAGCTATCTGATGAAGAGTCTCAACGTTCGCAAGCCTGCATCGATCGAGATCGCCGCGCTGCTGTGGAAAGAGGGCATCCAGCGGGTCCCGATCGACGTCAAGTACCCCGGTTTCACGATCGGTCCCGAGTTCGTCATCGGCTACGGCCTCGACTACGCAGGCAAGTACCGCAATCTCCCCTACGTCGGCGTCATGGAGGGAAACCCGGACGAGTAGCTCGCAAGCTCGCAGCGTTTCTTCCGGCCTGGCGGCCGGAGCGTGTCTTCAGGCCTGGCGGCCTGAGCGTGTCTTCCGGCCTGGCGGCCTGAGCGTGTCTTCAGGCCTGGCGGCCTGAGCGTGTCTTCAGGCCTGGCGGCCTGAGCGTGTCTTCCTCGCTGGCGCTCGGAGCGTGTCTCGCCTTCGGCGGCGTGTCCGCAACGTATCGATGGGCTGTGCCTTCGGGGCGGTCGGGCTGAGCGCGCTGAACGTTGTCGCCCCGCAGCGGTCATGATGGTGTCCGATCGCGGACACGCTCACGTAGTGAAGGCACGCTTCGGCCCTCTGGGCCGGATGACACGCTCCGGTGCCCTGCGCCGGATGACACGCTCCGGTGCCCTGCGCCGGAAGACACGCCGCAAGGGCGCCAGCCCTCGCCCTGGGCTTTTCTTAGACTGGGGATCTCGTAGCATGGTGAGGCACGGCCTCCGTGGCTGCACACAAAAAGGAACCTTTCAGTGAACCGCACGTTTCGAACCCTGTTGATCTATGGCCTCGTGTTCGTGGTCGTCGCGTTCGCTGCGCAGCAGTTCGTCGGTGCGGCCACGGCACCCGAAGAAGTCGACCTCCGACAGTTCCTCGCCGACGCCGACGAGGGCCGTATCGAGGATGCCACCGTCTTCGACACCTCCGACCGGGTCGAGTACCGGATCGAAGGCTCGGACAAGGCGGAAGGCCTCGCCGACTACCTGGTCCGCTACCCCGCGGAGTTCGAGCAGACGGTCACCGACACCCTCATCGAGGCAGGCGTCAACATCAACACCGATCCCGAGCCACCCGGCCTGTTCGAGATCCTGCTCTCGATCCTTCCGTGGCTGATCCTCATCGGGTTCATGGTCTTCATCTTCATGCAGATGCAGGGCTCGGGGAACCGCGTCATGCAGTTCGGCAAGGCGAAGGCCAAGACGGTGAGCAAGGACCAGCCCAAGGTCACGTTCAAAGACGTCGCCGGGCTCGAGAACGCCATCGAAGAGCTCGAGGAGATCAAGGACTTCCTCGAGCACCCGGACAAGTACCGGGCGATCGGGGCGAAGATCCCCAAGGGCGTCCTGCTCTTCGGCCCCCCGGGAACGGGCAAGACACTGCTCGCCCGGGCCGTCGCCGGAGAAGCCGGCGTGCCGTTCTTCTCGATCTCGGGCTCCGACTTCGTCGAGATGTTCGTCGGTGTCGGCGCCAGCCGTGTTCGAGACCTGTTCGACCAGGCGAAACAGAGCGCACCCGCGATCGTGTTCATCGACGAGATCGACGCCGTCGGCCGTCATCGCGGGGCCGGTCTCGGAGGCGGGCACGACGAGCGCGAGCAGACGCTCAACCAGCTGTTGGTCGAGCTGGACGGATTCGAGGGAAGTGTCGGCGTGATCGTCATGGCTGCCACCAACCGGCCCGACATCCTCGACCCGGCGCTGCTGCGGCCGGGTCGGTTCGATCGCCAGATCACCATCGACGCTCCCGCCATCGACGGGCGCCAGGCGATCCTCGAAGTCCATTCGAAGGGCAAGCCGCTCGAGCCGGAGATCGACCTCGAAGTGCTCGCCCGTCGGACGCCCGGCTTCACCGGGGCCGACCTCGCCAATCTGATCAACGAGGCCGCGCTCCTGAGCGCCCGCCGGCGCAAGACGAAGATCGGGATGGACGAGTTGGAGGAAGCGATCGACCGTGTCATCTCCGGACCCGAGCGCAAGACGAGAGTCCTCAGCGACGACGAGAAGCGTCTCATCGCATACCACGAGACCGGCCACGCCCTCGTCGGATACGCCCTGCCCAACGCCGACCCCGTGCACAAGGTGACCATCGTCGCTCGCGGCCGGTCGCTGGGCCACACACTGGCGCTGCCGACCCACGACAAGTACCTCGTGAAGCGGTCCGAACTCGTCGACCAGCTCGCCATGCTGCTGGGTGGCCGAACGGCAGAAGAGATCATCTTCGTGGATCCCACCACCGGCGCCGCCAACGACATCGAGAAGGCGACGTCGATCGCCCGCAAGATGGTCATGGAGTATGGCATGAGCGACAAGCTCGGCCCGCTCCAGTACGGCAAGCCGGCCGGAGAGGTGTTCTTGGGTCGTGACTACACCAAGGGCCAGGACCTCTCGGACGAAGTGGCGGCAGTGATCGACGACGAGGTGCGAACCCTGGTGGCTGCTGCCCATCAGGAGGCGCGTGAGATCCTCACGACCCACCGCGATGCCATGGAGCGGATGGTCGACATCCTGCTCGAAGAGGAGACCGTCGATCGGGACCGGATCGCAGAGATCTTCCACGACGTCCCGAAGTGGGAGCACACCTCGTCCGGTTCCCTGCGCATCCAGCTGCCCGACCATTCCGAATCTGCGGTCTCCGGCGACGGATACGCCGCCGCATCGGAAGTCTGATCGGGCCGATGACCGGGGGCGTCCCGGACTGGCAGGTCAAGGACGGCGCACTCCAGACGCCCCTCGTGATGGGCATCGTCAACGTGACGCCCGATTCCTTCTCCGACGGAGGTCTCTGGGGAGGCCGGTCCGCAGTCCAACACGGCTTGGAGATGGTCGAGGCCGGGGCCGACATCGTCGATGTCGGCGGAGAGTCGACGCGACCCGGTGCCGTTCCCGTCGACGAGGCCGAAGAGCTCGAACGGGTGTTGTCCGTGGTGGACGGTCTCGCCTCCGCCGGTGCGATCGTTTCCATCGACACGATGAAACCGGGGGTGGCGGCAGCGGCCATCGAGGCCGGCGCCCGCATCGTGAACGACATTGGAGGCCTGTCGGATCCGGACATGCGCCGAGTCGTCGCCGAGTCGGGTACTGGCGTAGTGATCATGCACATGCAGGGCGAGCCCCGCACGATGCAAGACGACCCGCGCTACGACGACGTCGTGAACGACATCGCTGCCTTTCTCGGAGAGCGAGTCGATGACGCGATCGCAGCAGGAATCGACCCTGCGAGCATCGTGCTCGATCCGGGGATCGGCTTCGGAAAGACGATCGAGCACAATCTCGAGTTGATCCGCCGAATGCCGGAGCTCGCCACGCTGGGTCACCACCTCCTTGTCGGTGCCTCGCGCAAGCGGTTCCTCGGAACCATCCTCGGCCTCGACGACCCCCTCGATCGCGATCGGGCGACATCCATTCTGTCTGCGCTTTTGTTCGAGCGAGGTGTCGGCATCGTGCGGGTGCACGACGTCGCCGGGACGCGGGAGGCACTGTCCCTCGTCCGGGCTATCGTCTCGGCGTGAGGGGCACGTCGGCTGGCGAAACGGCCTCGAGCCGAGCTTCCCTCACGGCCGAGAAGGGAACGCATGATCACTGGGCTCAAACCGAGGGGGTTCGTCTGGGTCATCCAGGATCGGCTGGCCGTTTCGGATCGGATCGGCGGGAACGGCTTCCAACACCGGCGAGTGAGGCGTGAGGAAGAGATCAACTGGATCGTGCGCGAAGCCAAGGTGACCGCAATCGTCAACCTGATCGTCGGCCACCCCAACCAGCAGTCGTATCAGGAGGCCGGGCTCGCGACGTACTCCTGTCCGATCGACGGTTCTCCGACGCGGTCTCAGGTCTCGGAGATCCATTCCATGCTCAACGAGGCCCTGGCGGCTCCGTCCGCCCGGGCGCTCGTCCATCGAGAGACCGTAGATGACGTCGTCGCGGGCCTGATGGGCAGCTACCTGATGTCGAAGGGGCTCCTCAAGGATCCGATCGTCGCTGCGGCCGTGATCCAGGAGATCATCGGTCGCCCGCTCGGTCCGGACGGGCGAGCGCTCATCTCGACGTGATGCGTGATTGGATCCGCCTCGATGGCATCCGGGTCTTCGCTCACCACGGCGTCTACGACGAAGAGAAGCAGCGCGGACAGATCTTCCTGATCGACGTCCATCTTCGGATGGATCTGTCGGTTGCCGGAGAAACCGACGATCTCGCGGCCACGATCCACTACGGCGAGCTTGCCGATGCGATCGTGCGGCGAGCCTCATCCGAGCGCTGGGATCTCATCGAGCGTGTCGCTCAGCGCACCGCAGAGTTGGTGCTCGAGGATTCGAGGGTGGATGAGGTCACCGTCACGGTTCACAAGCCCGAGGTCACGCTGCCCACGCCAGTGGCGTCGGTGTCGGTGTCGCTGACCCGGGGACGCACCTGACGATGGCGCGTGTCGCGATCGCCCTCGGCTCGAATCTCGGTGATCGTCTCGAACACCTTCGCACAGGCCTGGCCGGGCTCGAGCGTCTCGGCCCGATCGTCGCTGTCAGCCGTGTCCACGAGACCGAGCCCGTCGGGGGTCCCGAGCAAGGCAGGTTCCTGAACGCGGTGGCGGTGGTCGACACGTCGATCGTGCCACTCGACGTGCTCGCTCTCCTGCTCGAGATCGAACGGAGCCGCGGGCGGGAGCGGACCGTCCGCTGGGGGCCGCGCACCCTCGACCTCGACCTCATCGCATACGAGGGTGAGCGTTTGTCGCTTCCGACGCTGGAGGTTCCCCATCCGCGGGCCCACGAGCGAGGGTTCGTTCTCGCGCCGCTCGCCGAGGTGTGGCCGGATGTGGAACTCGCCGACGGCTCGACGGCGGAGGAAGCCCTTCGGGTCGTCGGGTCGTCGGGGGTCAAGCCGTGGGAGGGCTCGTGGCGAACCGATGCGCCGCATCTCGGACGGGAAGCCGCCTTGTGGGTCGTGGCTCAACTGGTGCTCTTTGCGCTGTGGCTCGCCGTTGTCCTCACCTCCGCCGAATCGGCGTCGCCGGCTCGAGCGGTGGTCGGTGGGCTGATGATTCTCGGCGCAGTCGGGATCATGGAGGCGGCCAGACGAGCGCTCGGAACGAACCTCACGCCCTATCCGCAGCCACGGTCGGGCGGCACGCTGGTGTCGACCGGCATCTATGCCCGGGTCCGACACCCGATCTACACCGGTGTGGTCCTCGCCCTGGGGGGTGCATCGGCACTCGCTGGGTCGATCGCAGCCGGACTCGTGGCCATCGGGTTCCTCGTCTTCTTCACCTTCAAGTCGTCGGTGGAGGAGCGGGCGATGGTGATCAACATCGCCGGCTACGAGCAGTATCGAAAAGCGGTTCGAGGACGGTTCTTCCCGAGATGACGAAAGTCAGTTCGGTTCGGGAAAGAATTCGCCCAGTTGAGCCCAAAACGTTGCTACCTTGTCTTCATGGAAGCGAGGTCTCCTCCGCTGGCGTGATGTATCCCACCGTCCCATGCCGTCAAGGAGGTCTGAATGGCCAACCGCTCACGAGAAAACCGCAAGTCGATCCCGGGATACGAAGAGTCCCGCCCCAGTCGGTTCGACCGCAAGATCGATCACCGCGCCGCCCGACACGCAGCCAACCAGATGCTGCACACCATCGACGATTTTGACGACGTAGCGGATTTCCCCGAAGTGAGACGAACAACTGCAAAGGTGGAGCGTCAACCCGTCGACACGACGCCGTCCCGGACCAAGTTCAAGGTTTGGAAGACCAAGTTCTGGAAGCGGAGGGACAGCTACCAGGACCTCAAGGCGTCACTCGACGCCAACTGGAACGAGATGCCTGGGTAGGCCTGGCTCGCTGATCTCGCTTCGGCGTAGTCGGTCGTCGGTCACCAGTCATCAGTACAGCCCGACCCGCCTCAGGCGGGTCGGGCTGATTCGTCGTCAAGGCCGCGTCGAATCGGGGACGACAACCGATGACGGGCCAGAACCGAGCCGCCAGGCGAGCGAGTCCCAGTGTCAGATGTCGGAGACGGCGAGGTCGGTCTTGTCGGATCCGTTCGCCTCGATCGGCTGACGTTCAGCGCGAGTCGGATTGCGCCGTGATGCGATCCAGCGCGTCCAAGATGAGCTCCAGGCCGAACTCGAACTCGCGGTCGAAGCCGTATTCGGACGTGAGCGCGTGTTGCGCGATTTCGACGAGGTGTGGGTAATCGTCGGCAGTGAGGGAAGCCAGGTCCGGTGCCGCCGACTCGCCTGTGTCACTCGCACCGCCGGAGGTCATGCTGGTCTCCTGGACGATGTGCCCGTAGACGGAGCTGTCGAGCAGCCAGAAGGCGTGGGCGGCGTCATCGATCGAGAACCCTTCGGATCGGAGGGTTCCCAGCACCGCATCGAGGTAGCCGAGCGCCGTAGGCCCAGCCGGGCCGCGTGCTTCGAGCAGGCCGATCGCCCAGGAATGACGGGTGAGCGCGGTGCGCGTCGAGATCGCTCTCCGCTTCATCGATTCTCGCCAGTCGGCGTTCTCGTCCGGGAGTTCGATCTCGGTGACGACGAGTCCGAGCATGCCGTCGAGAATGTCGTCTTTGTTGGAGACGTGTTTGTACAGCGACATGGCTTCAACACCGAGCTCAGCGCCGAGTCGGCGCATCGTCAGCTCTTCGAGTCCCTGTCGGTCGGCCAGTGCGACGGCGGCCAGGAGGATCCGTTCGCGATTGAGTGCTGGGCGAGTTCGACGATCCATTCTGGATTGACAGCTTACTAAGTAAACGGTAGGCTTACTAAGTAAGCTCATGCGGCTGGCCGAACGTCATGGTCGGTCCGAATGCCACGACCCGCACGAATGTCGCGGGCCGTGGCAGCCGCACGTCGATCAGGAGAAACCACGATGCTCAACCAAGCCGATCATGCGCGTCTCGACACGGGACTCGCTCCGCAGCACGTCAACGTCAGGCTCAAGTTGTCGGCGCTGTGGGCAGCGATGCTCTTCGTCTTCGCCTACGTCGACCTCTTCAGCCTCTACCGACCCGACGTCCGGGCGGACATCGAGGCAGGGCAGATCAGCGCCTTTCGGATAGGCGAGGGATTCCTCCTCGCCGCAACGGGCTACATCCTCATCCCGAGCCTGATGGTCGTCGGGTCACTCCTTCTGAACGCGAGAACGAGCCGAATCGCCAACATCGCACTGGGCGTGATCTACTCGATCACGATCGTCGGCGGAGCGGTGGGCGAGTGGGGCTACTACGTGCTCGGGAGTGCAGTCGAAGTGGCGCTTCTGGCAGGCGTCGTCTACTACGCGTGGACCTGGCCGCGCCTCGCGGGACAGAACGAGACCGACTGACGCTGCCTTCGTTTCGAGAAGCTCGCAGCCTCGCCAAGCGAACGAAACCGCGACGATTCCCTGTGGAAACGCAGGGAATCGTCGCGTTCAGAACGCCGAAGCGGGGAGGTCGGTCTCGTCGGACTCGATCGCCTCGATGAGTCGTGCCACGACATGGGCAGGGTCATTGCCCTGCTTGAAGGCCGGAGCGGTCCCGGCGATCGGGTGGTCTGCCAGTCCCGTCTCGGTGTGGCCCGGCCGGGCGTCGATCACCGTGATCTTGCGTCGCCGAAGCTCGCGTCGGATGGCGATGCTGAACGCTGCGGACGCCGCCTTCGACGCCGAGTAGGCGGCCATGCCGGCCATGGGCTGTTCGGCGACGACTCCGCTGATCGTCATGACGACCCCGCCGTCCGTCATGTGGTCCAACGCAGCCTTGGTCAGGAAGATCGGCACGAAGGTGTTGGTCATGAACAGGTCCTCGACCGTGTCGACGCTGGTCTCGTCGAGATTCCCGAACGCCACCACACCGGCTGCATTGATCACCCCGTCGAGTCGACCGTGAGCCTCGACTGCGGCCTGCACGGCACGCTCGCACTCCGAGGGGAGACGGAGGTCTGCGGAGATCGAAACGACATCGTGGTCCTCGTTCGGCTCGGTCGAGCGTGCGACGATCGTGACGAGCACACCTCGCTCTCTCAGCTGGTCGGCGAGCCGCCGGCCGAGCCCTCCGGTCCCGCCGGCGATCAGGATCGACGCACCCTGAAGTTCCATTTCATCTCCTCACTACGCTGCTCTGGGCTGTGCCTGAAACCGAGTCGCTCGAACTAGCCGTTGTCGGTCCCGGCCGGGCAGGCGGCGCCATTGCCCTGGCGGCCGTCGCGGCCGGGCATCGGCTGGCAGCCGTGGTGCCGGGCCCGACGGGTCGTATACCCGAGGAGCTCGGTGTCGAACCCTCAAAATTCGGGATGTTGCCGCTCGTCGATCTGGTCATCGTCGCCACGCCCGATCGCGAGATCCGTTCGGCGGCGGCCGCTGCTGCCGCCCGACTCACCGGTGCCGCGACGATGGTGCACCTCTCCGGGTTCACCAGCATCGAGGCGGTCGACGTCGGCACCGGGCGCTTCGGCAGCATGCACCCGCTGATGAGCCTCGCGGACCCCGTGCGGGGCCGGAACGCGCTCCGGGGAGCCCCGGCCGCGGTGACCGCATCCTCCCGTGACGTCGAGCGCAGGATCTTCGAGTTCGCCGCGAGCATCGGAATGCGGCCATTCGGGCTCCCTGACGATCGTCGGCGCCTCTATCACACATCGGCGGCGGTCGCCTCGAACATCACGACCGGCGTACTGGGGCTGGCCTTCGAGCTGATGAGCGCTGCCGGGGTCGATCCGTCGGTGCTGCGTCCGCTCGTCGATCAGTCCATTGCGAACACGTTCGAGCTGGGACCGGACGAGGCGTTGACCGGCCCGATCGCCCGAGGCGATGACGAGACCGTCGCCGGCCAGCGTCTCGAGGTGGGGCTGGTGGATTCGGGGCTGGCGAACCAGTTCGATCTGCTCGTCGAGTTCCTCCGAGCGCGCTCCGGAGGCGATCAGTCGTGATCGTCGCCACGACGTTCGCGGAGTGCCGTCGGCTCGGCTCGGGTCTCGTCGGCCTGGTTCCCACCATGGGCTTCCTCCACGAGGGCCATCTCAGTCACATCGCCAAGTCTGCCGCCGCCAGCGACACCACCATCGTGTCGTTGTTCGTCAATCCGACCCAGTTCGACGATCCGACCGACCTGGAGCGGTATCCCCGCGACTTCGAACGCGACCGAGAGCTTGCTTTCTCCGCCGGCGCCGACGTGCTGTTCGCCCCGGACGTCGCGGAGATGTATCCGGGTGAGCCGCTGGCCTCCGTGCTCGTCGACAAGGTCAGCGACCACATGGAGGGCCCTCGCCGCCCCGGGCATTTCGAGGGTGTCGCCACCGTGGTGGCGAAACTGCTCGCCGGGATTCAGCCAGACGTCGCCTACTTCGGCCGCAAGGACGCACAACAGGTCGCCGTCGTGACCACCATGGCCCGCGATCTCAGTTTCCCGGTGCGGATCGAACCGGGCTCAACCGTCCGCGAGTCGGACGGTCTCGCCTTGTCGAGCCGGAACATCTTTTTGTCGGAGGCGGACAGGAAGGAGGCGCTGGCCATCTCGACAGGTCTCTTCGCCGCAGCGGACCTGGTCGAATCCGGAGAGGTGGATGCGGCGGCGATCGAGGGTGCCTGTCGCGAACGCCTCGGTGGGGTCTCGGTCGAGTACGTGCAACTCGCCGATCAAGCAGAGGCTCAGCCGCTGGAGACGCTCGATCGGCCCGCCTTCCTGGCCGTGGCCGGGACCGTCGGGGCGACCCGCCTCATCGACAACGTGGCAATCGACTCGATCCACGGCGAATGGGTCGTCGATCGGGGTGAACGCCTCACCGAGCCTTCGATGCTGTATGGAGCGGATGATGCTGCTGGCCGTTGACGTCGGAAACACCGGGACGGTGATCGGGATCGTCGAGGGGGACCGCATCCTCGGCAGATGGGAAGTGATGACCTCGGACCGAACCAGCGACGAGTGGAGCCTGATCATCCGCTCGATGCTGCGGAGCTCAGGTCTGGTCCCCACCGACGCAGCGATGGCGAGCGTGGTCCCGGAGGCGACCCGGGTGTTGCGGACGGCACTCCCGAACGTCTGCGGATCCGAGCCCATTGTGGTCGGGCCCGGTGTGAGGACGGGGATCGCGATCGACCTCGACAATGCTCGTGAAGTCGGCGCGGACCGGGTCGCCAGCGCCGTCGGTGCGATCGACCGATACGGAGCGCCGGTGATCACCGTGGACTTCGGCACTGCGACCACGATCGATCTTGTCGACGACGCCGCCCATTTCCGAGGAGGAGCAATCGCCGTGGGTGTCAAGATCGCCGCCGAAGCCCTGGTCAGATCGACGTCGGCGCTCCGGCGAGTCGAGCTGAGCGCACCGGCCGGCGCAGTGGGGAAGAGCACCGTCGAGGCGGTCCAGTCGGGCACTGTGTTCGGCTTCGCCGGGCTGGTCGATGGCCTCGTGGGGCGATTCATCGCCGAATCCGCCGACGAGGACACGCCCCGCGTGGTGGCGACCGGCGGGTTCGCCCAACTGGTGGCTCCCCACTGCGCCACGGTGGACGTCATCGACGAGGATCTGACCCTCTGGGGCCTCGCCTTGATTCACCGCCGCAACACCTAGCGGGGCAGGAGTGGTTCGCGGACGGCGACCTCGCCGCCCTACAGTCTCGCCGACATGAGCGAGCGCGAAGATCAACCCGACGAGCCACTCGACGACACCCTCGAGCTGGCCTCACATCCGCTGACGGCCGCGAGGCTCGAGAAGCTCGAGGCCATTCGCTCTGCGGGCCTCGATCCCTATCCGGTCGGTTTCGAGCGCCGGCACACGACCGCCGACGTACGCGATCGGCACGGGGAACTGGAGCCCGGAGCCTCGACCGGCGACGTCGTGACCGTCGCAGGGCGCGTGATGCTGCATCGCAGCTTCGGCAAACTCGTGTTCCTCACGATCGAAGACCACACCGGGCGCATCCAGCTGTTCGTGTCGAAGTCGGATCTCGACGAGGAACTCTTCGACCTGATCGAGGCCTCCGACGTCGGCGACTGGGTGGGAGCGACCGGTGAGGTCATCACCACCCGAAAGGGCGAGCTGAGCGTGCAGGTCGAATCGTTCGTCACCCTCGCCAAGGGCCTGCGCCCCCTGCCCGAGAAGTGGCATGGTCTCTCCGACATCGAGACCCGTTCGCGCAACCGCCACGTCGATCTCATCGTGAACCCCCTGGCGAGAAGGATCGCCGTCACCCGCGCCGAGATCATCTCCGAACTGCGTCGTCAGTTCGAGAACCGCGGATTCATCGAGGTGGAGACACCCGTCTTGCTTCCCGAGGCCGGCGGGGCACTGGCCCGCCCGTTCGAAACACACCACAACGCTCTCGACATCGGCATGTACCTGCGGATCGCCACCGAACTCCACCTCAAGCGGTTGATCGTCGGTGGGATCGACAAGGTGTTCGAGATCGGCAGGATCTTCCGAAACGAGGGGATCGACTCCACCCACAACCCCGAATTCACGATGCTGGAGTCCTACGAGGCGCTGGCCGACTTCAACGATGTCATGGCCATGGTCGAGTCGGTCTTCGCGTCGATTGCCGAGCACATCCACGGCTCCACCGATGTCCCGTATCAGAGCGAGACGATCAGCTTCGCCGCTCCCTTCCGACGGGCGACGATGCTGGATCTCGTGAACGACGCACTGATCGAGACCGTCTCCTACGAGACTCCCGTTCCGCAGCTGCGGGCGATCGCCGAGCGGGTCGGGGCGAAGGTCATGGACACCTACGGGCCCGGCAAGCTGATCGCAGAGATCTTCGAAGCCGTGGCAGAAGCGAAGATCACCCAACCGACCTTCGTCACCGAGCACCCCATCGAGACGTCTCCGCTGGCTCGTCGGCATCGAGAGAAGGACCACGTCACCGAGCGATTCGAGCTGATCATCTGCGGTTCCGAGTACGCCAACGGCTACTCCGAGCTCAACGATCCACTCGACCAGCGGGGCCGTTTCGAGGCTCAGGCGCGAGCCAGGGCGGGAGGAGAGGACGAGACCCACCCGATCGACGAGGACTTCCTCCGAGCGCTCGAATACGGCATGCCGCCGACCGGTGGCCTCGGAATCGGCGTCGACCGGTTGGTCATGCTCCTCACTGACCAGACCCACATCCGCGAGGTGATCCTGTTCCCGACCATGCGGCCGATCTGAGGGTTCAGGCTGGCGCCTTCACGCCGTGGGTTCGGCCTGGAGGCCTCACCTGCCACCCTATGGGTCGGCGCTCGGCCTGGGGGCCTCGCCCCGACGCTGTGGGCATTCGGCCTGGCGGCCTCAGCGCCGTGGGTGTCGGCTCGGCATGGCGCGCCTGCGGGTGATCGTCGGGTTTGGCGGGGTGCGCCGCCGGCGAGACGAGTCTCGCCCCTACACCCTCGCGTGTTACGACGCGTGGGCAGCCTCGCCCCGACGCCAAGGGTTCTGCTCCCGATGACCTCGTCGTGACGCAGGATGTGCTTCGCACACATCGAGGCTCGTGCATGTCGCTGTGATCGCGGAGTCAGAGGTGGGTTGTCCCTTGCGGAGCTGTGTAGCGCGTCCAGGGTGGGGCGGCCGGAGGCCCGATGGCGCCCGGAGGGTCCTGAGGCCGATGCGAAACGAGGCCGCCCAAAGCCGGCGAACAGCCAACAGCCAGGAGCCGGCTTCAGTCGTCGGTCTTGCCGCCCGGGAAGGCGAGGAGGTCGGCGGGCTGGGAGCGGATCGCCTCGGCGGAGGCGAGCACGCCGGCCCGGAAGCGTCGGACCGCATCGACGATCGTGGCCGGAGACTCTTGCACCACGATCTTGCGGCCGTCGATCAACGTGATGACGGTGTCGGGCCTGGCTTCGATGAGCTCGATGAGATCGGCGTTCAAGACGAGCTCTTCGCCCTTGATGCGGTGCAAGTGGATCATGTTCCCACCCCTGTCGACCGCTGCCCTCTTGACATGAGGACTTGCGGGCCCTGGATCGGCCGGCGCCTCGTCTAGGGCGGCATCGGTCATCGGTGGTCGGTTCTCGGTCCGTGGCGGCGCACGAGGGCGACCGATGACTGGTGACCGACAACCGAGAACGCCGATGCGAAGCGAGGCCCTAGATCGTCGAGAGGTTCGATGCGCCGGCGGGGGCCTGGGTGGACAGGCGCTGGGCCGTGTCGAGCACGGTTCCATAGGTGTGTGATGCCGTGAGGATCTCGAGCCCACCCATCTGGAACTCGCCGGTCAGGTTCGGAGCCTCGGTCACCTTCCGGAGCAGCTCGGTGACACGCTCGGCAACGATCCGCAGTGCGCCCGGTTCGAGGTTGGCGAGAACGACGGCGAACGAGTTGTCGGCAGCCCGGCCGACCTCGTCGACGTCACGCACGCCGGCAGCGATGGTCGCAGCGAGATGTTTCATCAGTTCGAGGTACGACGGGTCTGTCGTGTTGGACACGTCGAGATCCGGGAACGTGACATACAACACTCCATAGATGTCGCCCCGCCGCACCAGCCATCGCTGGGCGCGTTGGATCGACTCGAAGATCCCATTGCGGTTCAGTAGCCCCGTGTCGAGGTCCACCGTTCCGACGACATCGAGCGTGAACTTGATTCGATCGAGCTCAGCCGTCACTGCCTCGAGCTTGGCCTCGATCTCTTCGCAGTTGTGTTCGGTCACGCCGATCAGCCTAGAACAGATCGCGCGAGCTGTGGGCAGATGTCTCGGAAGGGCCCGGAACGGTCGGGATCCGATCGTCGAGTCCTTTACCTGTCGGTTGAGCGGTCGACAGGGGGCGGGATGAGCGTCCCAGTTCCACCCGAATTGACGGTCGTAGCCGATACGATCGCCGCCGAACGGCAGATTCTCGAACACCTGCTGTTCCGGCTCGTCGAGGCGCGCCTCGTGCTGTCGGCCGACGAGACGAGATTCATCGCCCAGGCCACTCGTGAAGTCGAAGAGGTCGTCTCCGCTCTGCGGGCGTCGGAACGCAAGCGCTCGGTCTCGGTCGATCATCTCGCCATCAGGCTCGGTGTCCCGAGCGATGAGGTGACGTTGTCCTTCCTGGTGTCGAATTCTCCGGAACCGTATGCGACCATCTTCCGCCGTCATCGCGAGGCCATCTCCGAACTCGCCGTGGAGATCGAGCAACTCACCGTCGAGAACCGCCGACTCGCGACCGTCGCCGCCCGCAACGTGTCCGACACGCTCGATGCCATCATCGGTTCCGCCCCGGTGACCACCTACACCGCCGTCGGGGGTACCAGTGATCGCCCGGTCGTGCTCCGCTCAACGCTCGACGAGGTGCTCTGATGAGTGATTTCTCCGCTCTGCACGTTGCGATGAGCGGTCTCAAGGCCGCCCAACTGAAGATGGACACGGCTTCGAACAACATCGCCAATGCCAACACTGTCGGCTACACCCGGCAGCGGGTGGACCTCAAGACCCGATATCCCAATTTCGACCCGGCCGGCCAGGTGGGGTCGGGCGTCGACGTCGAGAACATCGTCAGGATCCGGGACACGTTCCTGGACGGACGCGTGAGGTCTGCCTCGGCCGCCCTCGCCGAGACCGACGTTCGCGCCGACTTCCTCGCACGGGCCGAACTGATCACCGGTGAGCCCGACATCGGCGTCACGGCAACTCTCGACAGGCTCTGGGGCAGTTTCGAGGATCTCGCACTCGACCCCACGGACCGCACATCCCGGCAGGCGGTGCTGGACGAACTCGGAACCTTCACGACACTCGTCAACCAGATCGCATCAGGGCTCGAGGGTCTCCGCGAGGGAGCGGTCGAGAGTGCTCAGTCGACGGTGGCCGAGCTCAACGGCACACTTGCAGAGATCGCACGGCTGAACGTCGTGATCCTCGATGCCTCGGCCGAACCCGGCACTCCGAACGACCTGATGGATCAACGCGACCGACTGATCGACGAGGTCTCCCGCCAGATCGGAGCGAACGTCATCACGGATTCGGACGGTGCGGTGCGGGTGTCACTCAACGGTCTCAGCCTGGTGGCGGGCTCCGACCATCGGCCCCTCTCGATCGATCTCGACACCGGGATCGTGACCCATCCGAGCGGTGTCGCAGTGAGCCCGGGCGGCGAACTGGGTGGCTACCTGTCGGTCTATCACGACGACATCCCTCAGATCCAGGCCAGACTCGGCGCCTTCGCATCCGAGACGGCCGATGCCATCAACACCGTCCACCAGGCCGGTCATCACCCGGGCGGCGCCGGTGGCCCGATGCTGTCGTACGACCCGCTCGACCCTGCACGCAGCATCACGGTCGCCATCACCAACACCGATGAGATCGCCACCGCGGCTGCCGCCGGCCCGCCGTTCGCCACGTTCGACGCAACCATCCCCGAGAATCTCGCCAATCTGCGCAACGCTCGGGTCATTGCAGGCGGAACGGCGACGATCGGCGAGTCCTATCGCTCGTTCGTGGCGGCACTCGGCCAGCAGACGGCGTCGGCGCTCAGCTCGGCGGTCAGCCAGCAGGGGCTCGTCGATGCCGCCGAACGGTCACGCCAGTCATCGCACGGCGTGTCGGTAGACGAGGAGATGGTCCATCTCATGGAAGCGCAACGGATGTACGAGGCTGCTGCCCGCGTGATCACGTCGGTCGATCAGGCGTTGGACACGTTGATCAATCGAATGGGAATAGTGGGGAGATAGGCCATGGCCATGCGTGTGACAACCAGGATGATGAGCGAGCTCGGCGTCAGCCGCATGAACGAGCGCCTTGCGCAGCTCGAGCGGTCCCAGCGCAATCTCTCGACGGGGCGACGGATTCATGTCGCCTCCGACGACGTCTCGGGGATGAGCGCCGCGCTCAGCGCCCGCGCCGGCATCGCCGAGGCCAAGCAGGCACAGCGCAATGCCGCCGACGGCCTCTCGTGGATTCAGATTGCCGAGACACGACTCACATCGGCGACCGATCAGCTGCAGCGGGCGAACCAACTCGTCCTCGAGGCGAACAACTCGACCACGGGCCAGGCAGGGCTCGACGCGATCGCGTCGGAGCTCTCTGCCATCCGTGACTCGCTGGTAGGGGTCGCCAACTCGCGCCATCAAGGCCGATTCGTGTTCGGTGGCTACTCGTCTGCGACGCCGGTCGAGGACCCGGGTTCGGGCTGGTCGTACGGCGGAGACAACGGTGAGGTCAGACGCCGGGTCGGTGAGGGCGACACGGTGGTCGTCAACGTGACCGCAGATGACGTCTTCGGATTCTCAGACGGCGACGACGTGTTCACGATGCTGGACGGTGTGATCGCCGATCTGACTGCCGGCGACCGTTCCGGGCTCGGGGCTGCGATCGACTCCGTACAGGGCGCGCTCGACCGGGTCCTGCAGGGACGCGGTGTTCTCGGCGCGGCCGCCAATCGAATCGAGCTCGCCGAGTTCCGGGCCCGGGCGGATGAGCTGGACCTGAAGACTCAATTGTCGTCGGTGGAGGACACAGACATGGCTGAAGCCATCATGGAACTACAGATTCAAGAGGTCTCGTATCAGGCCGCCCAGGGCGCTCTCGCCAAGGCCATCCAGCCGTCGCTTACCCAGTTCCTGCGATGACCACCAGCTACGCTCCCGCAGAGACTCAGGAGACCATGCCCGAAGACATCCGCGCCATCGAGTTCGAAGAGGGAATCCCCGGGTTTCCCGATGTCACGCGTTTCGTGCTCGTCGACATCGTGGACGACGGGGCGTTTCAGACGTTCCAGAGTGTCGATGACCCTTCCGTCGGGTTCGTCGTGGCAGTGCCGTGGCTGTTCTTCCCCGACTACGCCCCGGTACTCACCGACGTCGACCAGCAGGGCCTCGACATCGAACGCCAGGAGGACGCGGTTGTGTTCTGCCCGGTCACCGTGGACGGCGCCGCCTCGAAGGCGTACATGAATCTCATGGGTCCCTTCGTGGTCAACGTTCGGACGATGAGGGGCCGTCAGATCGTCCTCATCGACCAGGAATTGCCGCTTCGAGCAGAACTTCCGCTTAATCTGGCCTGATGCTCGTACTCACCCGCAAAGCGGGGGAGTCGATCGTCATCGGCAATGAAGTCGTCATCACCGTCCTCGAGGTGCGTGGTGGGCAGATTCGCCTGGGTGTCGACGCTCCCCGCAACCTCGCAGTTCACCGTGCCGAGATCTATCAGCAGGTGATGGAGGAGAACCAGGCGGCTTCGATCGATGCGACGGAGGGTGTGCCCGAGATTCTCAAGGCGACTGCTTCGAGCATCACGCTTCGGAATCCCGACGCCGATTGAGAAGACGGGCCTCAGGCCCTGCCGTACAGGCCGGCATCCGAGGTCGCTGCGCTGAGAGCCCGGCGGGTACGACCCACCCGCTCCGTGGCGGTCGTGCCGGCCTCGTTGCGCACCTCTTCGATCTGAGCCAGTCCGCGTCGGATCTGGGCAGCGGTCGTCATGATGGTCTCCGCGCTGTCGTCGTCGACCGCTGAGAGCAGGTCGGACAGGGTCGGCTCGACGCCTTCGCTCGCTCCGAGGATCGCCTCGGTCATGGCGGCTCGAACCATCTCGGCCTGTCCGAGTTCACGTTCGGCTCGCTCGAGATCGTCGAGCGCTCGACCGATGAAGCGGTGTTGTCCGGCTTCGACCAGTGACGTGAGTTCGATCGTCCGGAAGAGCAACTCTTCGACGAGTCGGTGTTGGGTCTTCATGACATCCGACAGCCCGCCTGCGCTGGGCTCAGCCATGAGCTGTTGAAGGTGTTTCACGCTCTTCTCGTCGTCAGCCGGAGCGGCGACTTGCGTGATGGCGGAGGACTATTGCGGGAATAGTCATCAAGAGAATCCGGCCATATGACGAAAACTGACAAAGTACGACAAGCGCAGCACATCGGGGAGCATCATGACGAGCAAGGCAGCACCATGTCTCAGCTGACACAGCAAGAGCAGAACGCACTGGTCACCGAGACTCTCGACCTGGTCGGACACATCGTCGCAGAGGTATCGGCCCGGTATCCACGTCACGTCGATCGTGGAGAGCTCTGGAATGCGGGCTCACTCGGCCTCGTCGAGGCGAGCCGCCGCTTCGACCCCGACTCGGGCATTCCGTTCGCTCGATACGCCGCCATCCGGATCCGCGGGGCGATCATCGACTCCACTCGAACCCGTGACTGGGCGAGCCGCTCGGTTCGCCGCAACCAGCGCGAGATCAACGAGGCCCAGGCCGGCGTCGAGGAGCGACTCGGTCGCTCTGCGTCGAACGCCGAGATCGCCGAGTTCCTCGAAATCTCCGAGGACGAGCTCGTCAAACGTCAGGCGAAGGCGAGTGCATCAACCCTTCTCCATCTCGACCAGCCAACCGAAGATCAGGAAACGACGCTCGCCGACACCGTCGTCGAGGGCTCCCATGAACTCCAACCGGACGCCTCGTTGGAACAGCGTGAACTGCGAGGCACCCTGATCGACTCCGTCAAACATCTCCCTCCCGTCCAGGCCGAGGTGGTCACCCGCTACTACCTCGAGGGCGAGCTGCTCCAGGACATCGCCGCCGACATGGGCCTCACCGAGGCTCGGGTCAGCCAGATCCGCTCGGAGGCGCTGATGTCGATGCGCTCGTTCTTCTCCACTCAGTACGACGGCGTCGACGAGGCACCCGACGACGCTCCCGGCAAGCGGGCCCGTGCGGCCTATCTCTCTCGGATGTCGGAGCAGTCGACCTGGCGTTCCCGTCTCGACGCCGAGCCCGAGTACCACGAGATCACCGAGAGGGGCGCCTCCCTGAGGGTCTGACCGCCGATCGAGATTCACCGGTCGCCCCGGACGAAGAGAACTCCCCTTCCTTAAGGGGAGTTCTCTTCTGTCGACTGGACACGGGATGAACCCTCGAGGACGGAAGGCAGAATTGTGGACGGCGTCGATGGCGCCGGAACCCGACAGCTACGAGGTGGCTGCGCGCCTCAGCACGATCCCGGACACGGCAGCCGCGGTGATCCGGTACGCCAATTCGGCCTATGTCGGTGCGGTCTATCCGGTCGGCACGATCCTCGAGGCAGTCGTGCGGGTCGGCTGCCGAACCGTCGGTGCGCTCGCCATGGCCTCGCTCAACAAGGATCTGGTCGACACCTGGGGTGCCCCGGAGCTGTGGGAGCAGTCGCTGATCGTCGGGCGGGCGGCGAAGGTCATCGCCAACCTGAGGGGAGCCGATCGCAACGAGGCCGAGATCCTCTTCGTCGCCGGTCTCTTCAGTTGCTCGGGGCTCGCAAGCCTGACGGTGCGGGACGACGGCTATCTGACCTGGCGTCACCAGCAGTGGCAGCGGGGTCTGACCGACGACCAACTCCTCGAGAAAGAGGCACTGATCTACGGTGAGCGACACGATCGCTTGGCCGCTCGTCTCCTCGAGGAGTGGAACCTGCCTCCGAAGATCTCCGCGCCGGTTGCGGCCCACCACAACCCGAACACCGTGGAGGACGAGATCATCCGTACGGCGATCGCCGCCCTTCCCACCGACATGGCCGCTCGCTGCGTGGACGTACCGTTCAAGCGGGCCATGCAGACCATCGGGCTCGGTGAGCACACCCAGTTCGTCGAGAGCGAGGCGATGTTGTTCGCCGAGAGCACCAGCGACGCCTTCGGCAAGAAGGCCCCCACGGCATCCGAGCGCTTCAGCCTGACCTGAGCCTTGCGGTATGCGCGATGCGGTATGCGCGCTCGCGCGAGCCACCGCGGCGCCGGACCGGGAGATCGCTCCAGGCGCGGCCGCATGCCGCATACCGCTGGCAGGTGTCAGCCCACGCCCACGTCCCGGCGCTCGAAGCCGATGACCGCGGCGATCAGCAAGACTGCCGAAACCACCACGAGCACCACGACGTTTCCGATCGAAAGGCCGCTCTCGAGGATCTGCTGTCCGCCGTAGTAGTGGAACAGCGAGGTCTTGTCGAGCCACTCGAACCCGTCGACCGTGGTGAGCACCGTGCTGGCGAAGTAGGCGAAGACCGCCACGGCCGAGCATGTGCCGAGGACGATGCCACGTCTGCCGATCCAGGCTCCCAGAGCGATGGCCAGCATGGCGAATGCGACCGCCAGGAGCGCCAGGGAGAAACTGGCCGCGATGATCCTCGACACCGGCACGTCGAGACCCACCGGGCCGGCCAGGCCGATCACTGCGACGCCGACCACGACGCCGGCGCCGAGCCCGGCGAGCAGCGCGGCCCCGGCCCGTTGCAGCACGAGCGATGTCCGGGAGACCGGATGGGTGAGGGTCAGCTCCATCGTTCCTGTCTCCTCGTCGCCGGCGAGGACTCTGGTGCCGACGGCGATGGCGAAGATCACGGCGAGGATCGGAACGACGAGGCCGAACACGGTCGAGCCGAGGTACCCGCTCGGGGTGGCGATGTCGTCCCACCCCATCGCCTCGAGGATCTCGGGGGGAAAGGCGTCGATGACGTCCTCGTAGGAGGTCGGCTCGATCAGGGCATAGGAGCTGGTGTAGATGCCGGCTGCACCGGCGAGCCCGATCGCCCATCCCAGGAACGAGCGCCGAGCGTCCCAGAGGGATTTCGTGAGGACGTCGAGGCTCATGCTCCCTCTCCTGTGTAGTACTCGAAGAAGATGTCGTCCAGGTCGGGCTCTTCGGACAGGATCGACGCCACCGGATACCTGGCGAGGGCTTTCACGAACCCGTCGGCTCGTCCTGCCAGGGTGCACGTGAGGGTGCTGCCGTCGATCGAGAGGTCTGCGATACCGTCGAGCGTCGAGAAACCGTCGGCGGTGATCGGCTCGTCGAACTGGACCAGTATGCGGCGGACCGCCCGCTGCCGCAGGTCTTCCACCCGGTCGACCGCCACCATGCGGCCATCCCGGATGATCCCGACCCGATCGACGATGGCCTGGACCTCGCTGAGCACGTGTGACGACATGAAGACGGTCTGTCCGCCTGCGATGGCCTCGCGTGCCATCTGCTGGAACTCGCGCTGGACGAGCGGATCGAGCCCGGCGGTGGGCTCGTCGAGGATGAGCAGCTCGGGTTCGTGCATGAAGCTCTGGACCAGTCCGAGTTTCTGGCGGTTGCCCTTGGACAGGGACTTGATCAGCAACGACAGATCGAGCCCGAGCCGTTCGGCGAGCCCGTCGATGCGCTGTTTCGCCACGCCTCCCCTGAGTGCCGAGAGGTGGTCGAGCAACTGGCGGCCGGTCTGTCGGCCGTCGACGACGAAGTCACCCGGCAGATATCCGACCTTCCGTCTGACGGCGACGCTGTTGGTCGCCGGGTCGAGCCCGAGCACCTCGGCATGTCCCGTCGTTGCCCGGATGACATCGAGCAGGATGCGGATCGTGGTGGTCTTCCCGGCGCCATTCGGTCCGAGGAACCCGTAGATCTCGCCGGTCTCGACGGTCATGTCGAGGCCCGCGAGCCCCTGTCGCTTCCCGTACATCTTCGAGAGGCCCTCGGTGGTGATGGCCGTTCCCATGGCACCTCGTCTCGCGCTTCGGTTCCGACTCTACGCGTGCGTCGCTGCCGACGTTCGGGCCTGCCGTCGCCGGCGTGTGGCCTACGGAGTGGGGTGTTCTCCCAACCAGGCGCGGAGGAGTTCGACGTTCTCGAGGTGCTCGTCGTAGGTGACGGCGTACCGGGTCTCGCCCGAGTCCAGGTCGATGGTCACGTAGAACCACCAGTCACCCGGCGGAGGAGCCAGGAACGCGTCGAGGGAAGCCTCGTCGGGTGAACAGATCGGTGTCGGTGGCAGGCCGTTGTGTCGATATGAGTTGTAGGGCTGGTCGGATGCCCGTTCGGCACTGCTCGTGAAGATCCGGTCCTCGGGCACCGGGTAGAGGATGATCGAGTCCATCTGCAGGGGGCCGCCCCCGGCCAGCCGGTTGGTGAGCACCCGCGCGACGCCGGGTTTCTCGTTCTGGTTGTACGTCTCCTTTTCGATCACCGAGGCGGCTGTCAGCACTCGCTGCCACTGTTCTCGCGGGATGCCCCGCTCCTCGAGTTGCGCCACCCTTCGATCGACCATCGACTGGGCCACCGCCTGTGGAGTGGCGTTCTCGCCGATCGGATAGGTGCCTGGCGCCAGCCATCCCTCGGGGTTCCCGCCTGCCTCTGGGGGGAGCTGCAGTTCGGAGATGGCCTGTTCGATGTCCATCGTGTCGAAGCCGAATGCCGTTGCGATGTCGGCAGCGAGGTGCTTGGTGAGCGCTCCTCCAGGGGCGACCGTCCCCGGCCCGGCCCCGGGCTTGGGCACCGGGGTGTAGTCACTCACCTTCGGGTCGGTTGTCGATGGCGATGGTGCGGTTGTCGTTTCGGTGGTGACCGTGAGCGTCGTCGTCGTGGTCGGGGCCGCGGAGGTCGCAGGGACGGTGGGAGTGGGTGGCGTGGTGGCCGGACGCGTCGTCGGTGTTTCGGGAGCTTCCTCGAGCGCCGACCGGGCGGCCACCGACTCCGCAGGGTCCTCGCGGATCGTCTCCTCATCGCCTGCGACCGCCACGAGGAGAACGAGGATCACACCGAGCGCTGCAGTTGCGCCCAACACCAGACGGCCGGCTCTCATCCGCACCATGATGGCTCGGTCGGGCCCGTCGCCGAACTCCGACCCCCGGACGGCCGCACGCCTCGGTGCATGAGGCGGGTGCCCGCGACCTACTCGGTGTCGGCGTCGACCACCATCAGAGGGCGGGGTGTGAGGTTGGCGAGGCGGCGGGACACCAGCACGCCGCCGAAGAGGACCACGGCCCGAATGCCCGCATCGAGCGGTGTGATCGTGCCCGAGATGAGCTGGAGAGCGATCGGGACCACCAGCAGCAGGCCTGCGATGGCGACCAGGCGTTTGAACGTCTGAGGTGCGCTCATCGGCCCACCAGCAGCCTTCTCAGGGCGAGGGCGGCATCGACCGGCGTGATCCGCCTGACCTGCCCGTCACCCGATCCTGCCCAGCCCAGGGTGGCGCCGGTCTGCCACGCGACGGCGATCGCGGTCGGTGCCGCGGTGTCGTGGGCCCAGGAGACGATGGCGGGCGGCGGCTTGGTGACGTCGAGTTGGTCACCGGCGGCGAGCACCAGGTGAACGGGACGGCTTCGGTCGGTGATCTCCACGTCGGCGGAGTGACGCCCGTCCTGGGTGCCGATCATGCGATGCGGTTCCGCCGGCATGTCGCCGGTGAGCGGAGCGATCGACCGGGCGAGTTGCTCGACATGGGCGAGGTCGTCGGTCGGGTCGAGTGACATGAGGTCTTCGATCAGTGATCCGGGAAGCCCGATCTCGATGAGGCGGGAGACATTCCAACGGATTCCCTCGACGGCCGTTCGGCGTGCCGGTCGATCGGGGGATCGATCGGCGACCGGCTTCTCGTCGGGATTCGGAACGTCGAGCACGGCGACGGTGCTCGACGGGCGGGCGACGTCGGCCTGTTCGGCTGCGTCGAGCAGTCGAGCGAACGCCGAGTCCACACCGCTGGGCTGCCCTCGACCGACATCGATCACCTCGTCGACCGGCTTCTCCTCGATGTGTCGACCGGAGAGGGGCGGGATCGCCACCAGTTCGACGACCTCGGTTGCAAAGAACCCGGCGACGCCACCGCGGCGAACGCGTTCGGCGCTCACGATGGTGGCTTCGGCGCCGTATCGCTCCGTGAGCGCCTCGAGCGCCGACTCGATGGTGTCGGCTTCGATCAGGACGGTGTCCGGTTTCTCAGACATGTGTTGTCTCCCCGTGTTCGATCACACCGATCGGTGTGAGGCTGATGTGAGGTGGCAGTTCCGGGAAGGCGACGACGGCGATGTCGACGCCCATGGAATGGAGGGTGCGGTGCAGTGGCTTGCGGAGCGCCTGGCTGCACACGATGGCGATCGGGTTGCCTGCGGCGGCGGTGAGCGCCGCCGTGGCGTCCTGTCGGAGCTTCTCCAACTTGATCGGGTCGAGAACGAGATGGGTGACGCCGTCGATCTGTCGGAGCGATTCGTGATACGCCGCTTCGAGAGCCGGGTCGAACGTGACGACTGCCATCTGGCCGTCGGGGGCGAGCTTGCCGACGATCGCCGCACCCAACGCGATACGGGCGGCCGTGACGAGCTGGTCCAGGCTCTTGGTCTCTGACGCCTTCGACGTGACCGCCTCCACGATGCGGCCGATGTCACGGATCGAGACCCCGTCGTCGAGCAGCGAGCGCAGGATGGCGTGGAGGAGTGGAAGCGGAAGCAGGTCGGACCCGACTTCGTTCGCCAGGATCGGCTCGTCGTAGCGGAGGCCTTCGATGAGCAACTGGACGTCCTGGCGGGTGAGCAATTGAGACGCAGATGACCTGACGACCTCGGCGAGGTGCGTGACGATCGCCGACGAGCGGTCCACCACGGTGGCCCCGGCCGCGGTGGCCGCGGTGCGGGCACCGTCGGGCACCCAGTACGCCTGGAGCCCGAACACCGGCTCGGTCGTGCTCATGCCGTCCATCGCCTCGAGCTCGGCTCCGTCGCCGATCGGGAGCGCCAGGAGGCGATCTCGGGGTGCGATACCCCGGCCCACCTCGGTTCCGCGCAGCACCACTCGATAGGTCGAAGGTGGGAGGCTGGCGTCGTCGCGGGCCCGGAGGAGCGGGATCACGACACCCAGCTCGTCCGCCATCTGCCTGCGGAGTGACTTCACCCGGTCCAGCAGGTCCCCGCCCCGGTCGGGATCCACCAGATCGAGGATGTCGTGGCTGAGATGCAACTCGAGTGGCTCGATGCGCATCTGCTCGATGAGTGCCTCGGGATCGTCAGGGCTGAGCCGAACCTCGGCTGCGGCGTCGACCTCGATCTCGGCCCGGACGTCACCGAGTGGGATGCGTGTCGATGCGATGGCGAGCACGGCGGCGATTCCGAAGAATGGCAGCTTCGGAAGGCCCGGCAGGAGGCCGAGTCCGGCGATGACCCCGGCGCCGATGCGGAGTGCCAGTTGGTTGCCGAAGATCTGCCGCCCCAGCTCGTTCCCCATCGACCCTTCCGTCCCAACGCGTGTGACGAGCAGACCGGTGGCGATCGAGATGAGCAGCGCTGGGATCTGCGACACCAGGCCGTCGCCGACGGAGAGCCGGCTGTAGGTGTCGATGGCCTCGTTGAAAGAGAGGCCGGCCGATCCGAGACCGATCGCAAGTCCGCCGATCAGGTTGATCGTGGTGATGATGATGCCTGCGATCGCATCGCCTTTGACGAACTTGGATGCCCCGTCCATCGCTCCATAGAAGTCGGATTCCTTGGAGATCTTCTGACGCATCGCCTTTGCTTCTTGTTCGTTGATCAGCCCGGCACCGAGATCGGCGTCGATCGCCATCTGCTTGCCCGGCATCGCATCGAGGGTGAAGCGTGCGGCGACCTCGGCCACGCGTCCGGCGCCGTTGGTGATCACGACGAACTGGATCACGACGAGGATCAGGAACACGACGAGGCCCACGACCACCGAACCGCCGATCACGAAGCCCCCGAACGTGTCGATGACCTTGCCGGCGTAGCCGTTGGTGAGGATCAGTCGTGTCGAAGACACGTTGAGGGCCAGCCGGGCGAGGGTGGCGACGAGGAGAAACGACGGGAAGACCGACAGCTCCATCGTGTCATTGACGACCATCGCTCCCAGCAGAGCCAGGATCGCCAAGGCGATGTTGGCGGCGAGGAGGACGTCGAGCAGCACCGCAGGCATCGGGACCACCATCAGCATGACCACGCCGACAAGGGCGAGGGGCCCGACGGTGGCGGTCAAGGTCTGCTTCGTGGTCAGCTTTGGTGTGGTCAAGGCGTCGGCTCCAGGGTCAGGCGGCTCGGCGTCCGCGTCGGCGATAGGACTCTGCGAGCACGACGGCGGCGGCTTCGAAGAGGACGGCGGGGATCATCTTTCCGACCTTGACCTTGCGGTACAGGGCCCGGGCGAGGGGTCGCTGCTCGATGATCGGTATTCCGTGGCGTGCCGCCATCTTGCGAATCCTCTTGGCCTGGAAGTCGGTGCCCTTGGCGACCACCCGCGGGGCGGGGTCGGCGGCGGAGTAGGAGAGCGCCACGGCGAAATGGGTCGGGTTCGTGACAACGACGTCGGCGGTGGTGACGTTGATCAACCGGTTGCGGCTCATGTCCATCGCCCGCCGCCTGCGCTGCGCCTTGATGAGCGGGTCGCCCTGGGCATCCTTCGACTCCCGCTTGACCTCTTCCTTGGACATCTTCATGTCGCGATTCGTGCGCCAGCGGTTGAAGGCGTAGTCGGTGCCACCGATCAGGGCCGCCAGGAGCGCCGAGCGGACGAGAACGTTCCAGACCATCCCGCTCGTCTCGGTGAGTGCCCTGTCGAGGTTGGACGTGCCGACGAGCACCTTCACGCCGTTTGCGATCGGGTCGTAGATGAAGACGGCCAGGAGGCCGAGCTTCAGGATCGTGCGGAAGAGATCCCAGCCTGCGACCGAGGGCTTGAAGCGCTGGAGGCCCTTCTTCGGGCTGATGTGGGAGAACTTGGGCTTGGCGGCCTCGGGAGCCAGCATGAATCCGACCTGGCCGAATCCGGCTATGAGGCCCAGACCGACGCCGACCGCCACGAACGGAGCCACCCCGGCAACGAACATCTGGCCCGCCATCGACCCGACGGTCGTCATCTCGAGGCCGCTGCCGGATTGGGAGATCAGGTTCTGTGCGGTGTTGACGACTGACCGAGTGGCGGAGGGAGCGAATGCGCGGAGGGCGATGAGGGCGGCGATCAACGACGCAGCGACCGGGATCTCGGTCGACTTGGTGACCTGACCCTTCCGCTTGGCGTCCCGTTTCCGCTTGGGAGTCGCCTTCTCTGTCTTCTGCGACTTGTCGCTCATTGGCACAACATCTGTGTTGCGCCACTCCGTTGGCTCGTCATCTCTTCCGTGACGAGGTGCCCGTCGGCGGTGCGGACTCTCGCTTAAGCGTTGACTGCGCAGTGGGCCTCGCACCGCATCGGCGCCCTGGGCCCTCGGGCGTCGAGGGGCCGCGGCCGTGACCAGACCGAGATCCGGTGTCGAGCGCAAACGGGCGGTCTCGTGTTGCCACTACACAAGACGTTGAACCCGATGCACCTTCAGGCGCGTCTCGAAGACAGGCGTGCGGAGCACCCATGGCGCTGAGGCCACCGGGCCGAATGCCCCCGGCGGCGATGCGAAACGCCGGCGAGCGAGCATCAGGCGGGAGGCCGTCAGGCCGACTTCACGGGACGTCCGTCATGAGCCTTCGAGGTGGGTCTTGGTCGCAGTCAGGAACGCCTTCCCCGTGTTCGAGACGCCGAACCGGCTGTAGAGGAAACCCAGGAATCCGGGGGCTTCGACGCCGGACATCACGAGGCTGTGCTCGACACCGGAATCGGTGCTCGTGAACGCCTCGCGGAAGTGCGTCGTTGCCGTGACTCGCGAGCCGGCCTCGTACTCCTCGTCGTACTCGAGAGTGACGGTCCCAGCGTCTCGATCGTGTGCGATGTTGGAGCGCGTCATCACACCCTCGTTGGTCCTGATCGTCACCGAATCGTCATCCTGTTCCATGAGCTCGACATGCGACATGCCAGGCATGAGGCTGACGATCTCGAAGAACAGTTGACCTGGATTCGATATCGCCTGCTCGACGTGCTCGATCGTGCAGTCGATTTCGCCCTTCCCTTCAAACCGGCGTGCCACGTCCAATCCTTTCCCGGGAACTCGCTCGGATCCGCCGTTCGACTGTAGGTGACCCGGGATGCGCACGCGGGCATCGCTGCGGCAGCATGCCGAGGCCTCGCCGCCAGGCCGGATGCCAGCAGCGGCAATCCGAGCGCCGGCGAGCAAGCCCACAGCTGCGAGCTACCCGCCGAGGGCGCGGATGGTGGTGACGATGGTCTCTCGAGTGGTGTCGAGGTTGTTGGAGATCACCGCCGGGAAGGCTGCGACGACCAGTGAGATCGTCGCCAGCGAGGCGATGATCCTGGCCGGGAGGCCGATCGAGAAGACGTTTGCCTGCGGTGCGAAACGCGCAGCGACACCGAATGCCACCTCGGTGATGAAGAGGGCGGCGAGGGCGGGGATGGCGAGCTCGACGGCGCTGCGGAGCATCGTGGCGACGAGATCGACGGCGAAGTCGGCGACCCCGGCGGCGACGGTGATCGATCCGTCGAGCGGGATCGTCGCGACGGTCGCCGCCAGCCCCTCGACCATGAGCCGGTCGCCGCCGACGACGAACCAGAGCACGATCGCCATCAGGTTGAACCCGCGGCCGAACACGGAGTTCTGCATCCCGGTGACGGGGTCGAAGATCTGTGCGGCGTTGAGGCCCGATGTGAGGTCGATGATGGCGCCCGCCACCGTGAACGCGTGGATGAAGATGCCGGTGAGGAAGCCGAGGACCACCCCGACACCGACGTTGACGGCGGTGGCGGCCACGAAGTCCGACATCGCACCGTCTGACAGTGCCGGTTCTGAGAGTGCAAAGCCCACTGCAAGCGTGAACGCAAGACGACCGGGGACGGGCAGGACTCTGACGATCGGGGATGCGACCGCGAACGCTCCGACTCGGCTCATCGACAGGACAAGGCCGAGCAGATCCTGCTGGTTCAGGACCAGGCTCGTCGTCACATCGAGCCGATCTGCGTCCAGAGCGCGGTGACCCAGGCCACGAGCTCCCGGATCATCCAGTTGCCTCCGAAGACGAGGATCGCCCCGGTCGCCACCAGTTTCGGCACGAAGGACAGTGTCATCTCCTGGACCTGGGTGACGGTCTGGACGACCGAGACGGCGACGCCGATGAACAGTGCTGCGGCCAGCAGGGGACCGGCGACGGTGGTGACGACGCTGAAGGCGTCGAAGAGGATTTCGATGACCTGGATGTCGGTCATTGGCGCTCCTAACCGTTCACCGACGAGACGAGCGACCCGATCAGCAGTACCCAGCCATCCACGAGTACGAACAGCAGCAGCTTCAGTGGAAGCGAGATGAAGGTCGGGGGCAACATCACCATTCCGAGCGCCATCAGCACCGTCGACACGATCAGGTCGATCGCAAGGAACGGCACGAACACCACGAACCCGATGATGAAGGCGGTCCGCAGCTCGCTGACCACGAACGCCGGCACCAACACCGATGCGCCGATCTCGTCGGGACTCTCGGGCTGGACTTCGTTCGACAGGTCGAGGAACAGCCGCAGGTCGTCGTCCCGGGTCTGGGTGAGCATGAAGTCACGGAGTGGGTCGTACGCCCGGTCGTAGGCCTCGGTGAGCTCGATCTCCTGATCCATGAGCGGTTGGAGAGCCTCGTCGTACACCTCGGTGAGGACCGGCTTCATGACGAAGAGGGTGAGAAACAGGGCGATGCCGATGAGCACGGGGGTTGGCGGGGCGGTCTGGATGCCGATGGCGTTCCTGGTCAGTCCGAGCACCACGATGAAGCGGGTGAAGCTGGTCGCCATCAGCAGGAGACCGGGAAGCAGCGACCCGATCGTCAAGAGGAGGATCAGTGTGATGGTCGAGCTGAGCCCACCCTCGGCCCCATCGATCGTCACCGACACTGCGGGGACGTCCCCCACTTCTGCCACCTCGGGGACCTGGATGGCGGGTGGTTCCTCGACGACGGGGCCATCGATGGTCTGGGCGGCCGCAGGGCTTGCGAGGAAGGCGAGGCCGAGGAGCAGCCCGCCGGCGACGAGGAGTCGTGTTGATCGTCTAGTGGCGGACACGAGGGGGCCTCGGACGGGTCACTCGCCGGGTCGTCATGACCCGAAGCTGTTCGAGTGGGCTCGTCCTTGGCCCGGCCGGTCCGCTGGGGACCGGGTCTTCCGTGGTTCGGGCGTCCTGCCCGAGTTCGATGGAGTGTGAAAGGGGGAGCTGTGGCTGGGCCGTGCTCGGAGTGTCCATCCCGAGTTCCGACAGCAGGGTGACGCCGTGATCGGTGGCTCCGATCAAGAGGCGCCTGTCATCGAGTTCGACGACGGCGATGACCGAATTGCGTGTGAGCGCGGTTCGGGCGCTCACCCGCAGCCCTCCGCCCGCCGTCGGCCGGCCCCGCTTGAGCCACCAGATCAGCAGCGGTCCGCCGACGAAGATCACCAGCGCAGGGATCATCTGTCCGAGCGAGTCACTCATCGGTCGTCCCCAGGTGGAGATGTCCGATCCGGGCGGCAACGTGGTCGTCGATGACGATCACGTCCCCTTCTGCGGCGTGGACGCCATTGATGAAGAGGTCGACGGTCGCGTCCGGTGCCCGGTCCAGCCTGATGAGGTCGCCCGGTTCGAGGCTCTCGAACTCGGCGATGGTCATCGACGCCTTGCCCAGAATCACACTGACCGTCATCGGGACGGCTGCGAGGGATCGCAGCGATCTCGCCTCCGTCGGCGGCCGCCCTGATCCGAGATCGGGGAGCATGACGGGAGACACGACGGGTTGTCGGTTCTGTTCGGTCACCCCACCCCGGTCGGCCGCGCTCCACTGCGGTTAAGCGGTCGGCTTGTCCCCCAGCTTGCTGGGGAAGGTCCCTGCGAGGCGAGGAACGAGCCTCGGAGGGGACCTCTCCGCCCGTTCCGGGAGTGCCCCTACCGCCTCGTTCCTCGGCGGCAGGGACCTCCCGCCCTCCCCAGCTGCTGGGGACAACTCATTGCACGATCAGTTCGGTGAGGACGGCTCGGATGACTTCTCCGTCGGGGAAGATGGCGACGATTGCATCGGACAGCTCGTGGCGGAGGCGTTCCATGCCTTCGGCGGTCTGGAGTTCGGTCGCGTTGAAGCCGGTCATGACGGTGAGGGTTGCGTCCCGCATCAGCGGTACCTTCATTCCGACGGCTCCGCTCTCGGCGGTGGAGTCGAGCACGACTGCGAACCCGACTCTGGCGTAGCGGCCTTCCTCGCCGACGAGGTTGACGGTCATGGTGTCGACCTCGATGACCTCGCCCTCGACAACGGGAACGGTCGTCGGTACGGCTGCCTCGGCGGTGTCGCCACTGCGGAGGAAGAACCCCGCCGCCGCGGCGATCACGACGACGATCGGCACCGCAATCATCACCAGCTTCTTCTTGCCACCCGTCTTTTCTGTGGTCTCTTCTACCTGTTCATCACTCATTGTTCGTCTCCTGCATGTCCGGTGGGGTGGCTGCAGCGATGACCAGCTCGACCCTCCTGTTCTGTTGTTTGCCTGCGTCGGTGGAGTTGGATGCGATCGGGCGATACTCGCCGTAGCCCGTCGCGGACAACCGATGGGGATCGATCTGTGGGTCGGCGGCGAGCAGTCCGAGAACGGCGAGGGCTCGGTCGCTGGAGAGATTCCAGTTCGTGTAGCCGTTGTCGTTGAGGGGCACCGTGTCGGTGTGTCCTTCGATCCGGATCTCGTTGTCGAAGTCTCTGAGCACGGGCGTGATTGCGCCTATCAGTTCGGCGGCGTCGGGGGCCAGCTCGGGCGAGCCGGATGCGAACAGCACGTCGTCGGTGGCGATCGAGATGACCAGCCCGCGGGTGTCGATCTCGGCCCCGAGCCGGGTCGAGATCCCGATCAGCTCGAATGCTTCGAGGAGCTGGTCCCTCACCTCGATCAACTCCGATTCGGTGGAGAGTGTCCGGGTCGGGACGGCGTCGGTCACGGCGGTGGGTTCGCCGAGTTGGACCTGTGCCGGCCCGATGTCGATGCCCTGGACTCCGGTGGGCTGTGGCTCTTGCCGCTGGGTGGGGCCGACGATTCCATTGCCGGTCTCCAGTAGGCCCTCGACGGCTGCCTTGTTGTCGAACGGGTCTTCGAGGCCCGACACGAGCAACTGAAACTTGACGGCGTCGACCTGGCTGATGGCGTAGAGCATCACGAAGAAGGCCAGCAGCAGCGTCACGGTGTCGCCGTATGTGGTGAGCCAGGCACCGCCGGCATCTCCTGAGCCGGCGCCGCCCCTGCGCTTGGCCATCAGGCAGCCTCCTTCGAGGCGCCTGCCCGGGCCTGGTGGCCGACGCGGGAGGCGGGATCGAGCCGTGCTTCGAGCCGCTCGACGAGCAGCCTGGGGCTCGAGCCGCCCTGGATGGCGAGGATGCCCTCGACGACCAGCTCGCGGCTCTCGAGCTCGGCGTTGTGCAGCCGCTCGAGCTTGTTGCCGATCGGCAGATAGAAGAGGTTGGCGAAGATGACCCCGTACAGCGTGGTGAGCAGGGCCACCGACATGCCGAGACCCAGCTGAGAGGGGTCGGACAGGTTCTGCAGCATGTTGATCAGACCGATGACGGTCCCGACCATGCCCATCGTCGGTGCGTAGGCGCCGAGCGCCTTGAACATCCCGATCATGGTCTGGTGTCGGGCGTCGAGCGCGTCGAGCTCCGTGTCGAGGATTCCCCGGATCGTGTCGGTGTCCATGCCGTCGACCACGAGCTGGAGGCCTGACTGGAGGAATGGGTCCTCGACGTCTTTCAGGCTCGACTCGAGGGCAAGCACCCCTTCCTTGCGGGCGGTCTCGGCGAATCGCATGAGGATGCTGACGGTGTCGCTCGAGTCCTGGATCTTCTGGGTGAACGAGGCGATGGCTGCCTTCGGGAGGCGCTTGAGGTCCGGCAGGTCGTAGCCGGCCATGGTTGCGCCGAGGGATCCGAGACCGACGAGAACCAGCGATGACGGTCCGACGAGTGCACCGAAGCTGTTGCCGTCGATGAGGGTTGCGACGACGATGGCGAGGATCGAGAGCACGATGCCGACGATGGTCAGCATGATGGCTGTCCTGAGTTGTCGTGCGACATGCGCCGCATGGCGCCACCTCCGTGTGCGTTCTGTGAGCTTCCTTGCTCCTCACCCCTGTCGACACCCGCGCGGCCGGGATAAGCGTTCGGCACCACAGTCGCGTGTTGAAGTGCTGTCGGCCGTCGGCTCTCAGAAGTCGGCTCCCGGGGGCGGGGTGGTGCCGCCTCTCGGAGGTGCATAGAACTCCATCCGGCGCCATCGCGTCCCTTCCTCGGCCCGAGTGTGTTCGAGATCGATTCCAATAGCTCGGGCAATGCCGCGCCCTGAGTTCCCCGATGGCCGATGACCGAAAGCCGACAGCACGGTTGGCGCGATTGTGGCCAACGTGTCGAGTGCCGCTCAACGCGCAAGAGGGGGTTGACGGGTGGACTACCCGTCAACCCCCTCCGGGGTCTGCGCTATCGCTTCATGTTGACGAGGTCGGCGAGGATCTCGTCGGAGGCGGTGATGATCCGGCTGTTGGCCTGGAAGCCGCGCTGGGCGATGATCATGTTGGTGAACTCCTGGGCGAGGTCGACGTTCGACATCTCCAGGGTTCCTGCTGACATCGCACCGCGGTTGCCGGTTCCGGCCTGGCCGATGAGCGGCTCACCCGAGTTCGTCGACGCCTCGAACCTCGAGTCCCCGGCCTTCATCAGGCCGGTCGGGTTCGCGAACGTGGCCATCGCCACCACGCCGAGCGGCTTGGTGTACCCGTTCGAGAACTGACCGGTGATGGTGCCGTCGGTGCCGATGACCACGTCGCGGAGGAAGCCGATGGCGTTTCCGTCCTGCTGGAACGCCTCCATCGAGTCAGTCCCGCCGTACTGGACGATCGGGGTGTCACCCTGGAGCTCGACGTCGAAGGTCATCGGGTCGGCGCCAGGGGGCGTGTATCCACTGACGTTGATCGGGCTGACGCTCGTGAGTGCACCGTCCGGTCCGAAGGTGACGTTCCCGGCGGACACCGTGATTGCGTTCCCGTCGATCTCACCGGTGAGCGTCCAGTCGTTCGGTGCGTTGTTCTCGAACCTCAGGAGCAACTCGTGCGGATTGCCGAGCGAATCGAACACCGGAATGCTCGTGGTGGTCGATTCACCGACGGGAAGGTCGGCGGGGAGGTTTCCGCCTACCTCGACCGTGGTCGTGATCACCGGGTCGATGACCTGGCTGAGAGGGATCTGGACGTTCCGGATCGAGGCGGACATGTCGATCACACCCGTCGAGTCGGCGAGCCAGCCCATCACGCGGGTGCCGCCGTTGCCGACCAGGTTGCCGTCGGAATCGAAGCTGAAGTTCCCGGCTCGGGTGTACTCGCGGCTGCCGGCCGTGTCGAGCACGAAGAAGCCGGCGCCCTGGATCGCCAGGTCGGTCGAGCGGCCGGTCACCTGTGTGGCGCCCTGCGTGAACACGGCATCGATCGACCCGACTTTCACACCGAGCCCGATCTGGATCGGGTTCGCCCCGCCGGTGTCGCCGCCGGCGGCAGTCGGACCTTGAATCGTCTGACTGAGAGCTTCCTTGAAGGTCACGACGGAGGACTTGAAGCCTGCCGTGTTGACGTTCGAGATGTTGTTTCCGACGACATCCATCATCGTCTGGTGCGAGCGCAGGCCTGAGATGCCTGCGAACATTGAGCGCATCATGTTGTGCGGTCCTCCTGTAGGGGGGACCCAATCCGTGGGGCGGGCCCGGCTCGATCCGTGAGCCGGAAGGCTTCATGCGTCGTGGACCACCCTGTCGGCAGCCACAGGGTGGAATTCAGTCTTCTGGCGCCACCTCCAGGACGTTGGAGAGAGGCACCCAGTTCTGGTCGATCTGGAGCTCCGGTCCGGTGGAGGCGAATCTGATGCTCTCCACTTGGCCTTCGACCCGGTTGCCGCTTGCGTCGTAGGCAGAGACCTGCTTGCCGCTCAACCCGACGGCCAAACTGAACTGTGTGACGTTCATCAGCTGTTCTTGGCTGTCGGCAAGTGACTGCAGGGTCTCGACCTGGGTGAACTGAGCGGTCTGCTGGAGCAGCTGCGTGCCGTCCGACGGCTCCATCGGATTCTGGTACTTGAGCTGCGCGACAAGCAGCTTGAGGAAGGCATCCGGTCCGAGGTTGCCGAGTGACTCCGAGGCGGTCATGGTCGCCGGCGGGGCGATCGGGGCGATGTTGGTCGGGTTGATGTCGTTCACGATGTCTCCTACAGCCGGATTCCGGATGGGTTGGTCCTGTTGTGCCGGTTCGGTGCGGTCGGCTGCGGCCTCCAGCCGTCGTCGGTGCCGTCTTCGGTTCCGCGCCGCTCACCGTCGCGACCGGACGCCATGTCGAAGCCTCGGGCAGCGAGCGCTCGTTCGATCTCGGTGGTCAGGCCCGGGTCGCCGGTCGAACTGAGGTGCAGTCCGTCGGGGCGGAGCGCAACGGTGATGCGGAGTCCGTCGAGCTCGTCGAGCTGCAGCGTGACGATCTTGGGATCGGGCTTGGTGGCGAGCGCCGCAATCGCCTCCTCGACGCGTCTGGCGATCCCGACCATGGCTGGTTGTGAGATCGCTGCGAAGGGGCGGGCGGTGTCGGTCGGTCGAGTAGTGACACCGGTGTCGACCTCGATGTCGGGGTGTGGCGACCGTGGCTCCGTCGCATCGCCTTGTTCGACGTTCGAGTCCATCTGCGGCGCCGCTGTGACGGGTCGGCCAACCGATTGCCCGTCGATCGGGTTGGAGGCGGGCGTGGCCGCTGGTGCGGCCGGCCTGGGCTCGGTCGGTGTCGGTGTCGGTGTCGCTCGAGGCGGATCGGATTGGAGAGCTCCGTCGGTCTCGGTTCCGGCACCCTGGGGCACGGTGCCACCGGCCACGGCCCCCCCGGGCACGTCACCTCTCTGTACGGCGGTTTCGACGTCGGCTTCGGGCGTTGCCCGGTTCGAGATCGGGTGAACGGTCGCCAAGCCGACCGTGACGGCCGAATCGACCGCAGCTTCATCGATGGCGATCTCATCATCCATCGTCGTTGCTGCGATCGGCCCGGCCGGCACTGCGACGGTGGCCGCTTCGGCGGTGTCTTCGATCGACCCGGGCACCTCGCCGGTCACCACGGTCGGCCCTGACCGCGATGCGTCGCCGATGTGAGCGCTCATCATCACCCCCGACGGAGGGGTGCCGATGAACTCGAGGATCGATGCGCCGATGTCGGAGGCCTCGTCGACGTCAGGGCCTTCCTGGTCCTGAGCGAGCTGCTCACCGACCGGAACGTCGATGAGCGGGACGATCTGGGTATCGCCCGACAACAGAGCTGTCATGAGGGCCGCAAAGTCGCCACGAGTGGAGGCATCAGCGCCTATGAGCTCCGGTGCTGTGCCGGCGGTGTCGATGGGGACGAGGTTCATGGTGTTTCTCCAAGCTGTTGGAAACGGTCGAGGACCTTCTGGACGTACTGGCCGCTGATCGGGACTTCGGATCCGCCATCCCACAGCCGGGACACCGTGGTGGGTCCGGCGTTGTATGCGGCGAGAGCGAGATCGAGTCGCCCGTCGTAGCGTTCGATCATGTCGGACAGGTAGCGGGCGCCACCCATCAGGTTCTGTTCCGGGTCGTTGGGGTCGACGCCGAGCATCTCTGCAGTCGCCGGCATCAGCTGGGCCAACCCGATCGCGCCCGCCGTGGAGACGGCATCGGGTACGAAATCGGACTCCGTCCAGACCACGGCGGTCAGGAGCTTGGGATCGACGCCTGCGGCCGCTGCAGCGCGATGGATCGATGCCTGCCATCGTGCTGCGCCGGCCGGTGGTGGCGTGTCGGGGCGTTCGATGACTGCGAAGGCCGGCGTTGCGGGTCCGTGCGTCTCGTGCATCGGCCTGTCGGCGGATCGGACGTCGAGGATCTGGGCGAAGTCGACATCACGGCCGGGCACGGCCGAGCGAATCGATTCGATCCTCGCAAGGACTGCACTCAGACCGTCGGCCCTCATGAGCGACCCCGCTTGCGCCGCATGGCGACGAGCTCGTCGAGGCTGCGTTCTGCGACGCGTCGAGCCTCGTAGGCAGCCTCCTGCTTGCGCCGGCTGTCGAGCTCTTCGGCCATGTCGTGCTCCTGGGAGGATCGCCGCCACGCACCGGTGGCGGCATCGGAGCGGGCCTGCGCGTTGCTCCGCGCTGCGGCTGCCTCGGTCAGCTGTGCGTGGGTGGCCACAGACCGGAGCCGCTGAAGCTCGAGCTGTTCCGGGGTGACGAGCGACTTCGACTCCGACAGCGTGTCGTGATGCAGGTCCGCTGCCTCGCGTTCCCGTCGAGCCTGCTCCTCGGCCTCGCGGGCGGCGGCGGCGGCGTTGGTCTTTGCCTGCCGCTCCCAGATGGATCGGACTCTCACCAGCCGTTCGAACCCGCGGTCGGGTTTCTTCATGCCGCGACCTCCAGGAGAATGCCCGCCAGGCGATCCCAGCTCTGTTCCATCGGTGCAGACTCGTCCGGTGTCTGCTTCAGGAACTCGACGAGTCTCGGCGCGGCCCGAAGGCCACGGTCGGCGCGTGGGTTGGAACCGGGGACGTACGCCCCCACTTCCACCAACTCGGCGACCTCGGCGGCCGCTGCGAGCGCGTCGCGAGTGGCGGTTGCCATCACCCGCTGAGGCTCGGTCCACAGCTTCGCTGCCAGCCGACTGAGCGACCCGAGTGGGTCGATGGCCGGGTACCGGCCCTGTACGGCGAGGTTTCGGTCCAACAGGATGTGCCCGTCGAGGATGCCTCGCACGGCGTCCGCGATCGGGTCGTTCATGTCGTCTCCGTCGACGAGCACCGTGTACATGGCGGTGATCGTTCCGTGTTGACGGGGCCCGGTCCGCTCGAGGAGCTGGGGGAGAACCGTGAAGACGGACGGCGTGTAGCCGCGCGCCGTCGGTGGCTCGCCCGCTGCGAGCCCGATCTCCCGCTGTGCCATTGCGAGCCGGGTGACCGAGTCCATCATGAGCATCACGTCGAGACCCTCGTCTGCGAACCACTCGGCGATCCGGGTTGCGTATTTGGCGGCTCGGAGCCGCACCAGGGCCGGCTGGTCGGAGGTCGCAACCACGACGATCGAACGGGCTAGACCCTCGGGTCCAAGCTCGTCCTCGATGAACTCGCGAACCTCTCGACCGCGCTCGCCGATCAAGGCGACCACGTTGACGTCTGCCGTGGTGCCTTTGGCGAGCATCCCCATGAGCGTCGACTTGCCGACACCGGAGCCCCCGAAGATCCCGATCCGCTGGCCGCGGCCGACCGTGCACAGCGTGTCGACGAGGCGGATGCCGGTTCCGATCACCGAATCGATGCGCTTGCGTTCCATGGCCGGGGGAGCGGGGGCGTCGAGCTGAACCGAGAGTCCGTCCGGAGCAGGTCGGCCGTCCATCGGGCGGCCCAGCCCGTCGACGACGCGCCCCAGGAGCTGTTCGCCGACGACGGCGCCTGGCGGTTCGGGCACACGAACGACGCGGTCGCCTCGGCCGATGCCGTCGGTGGAACCGAACACGAGTGCCGTGCTGCTCTCGGTCCCGACTGCGACGATCTCGCCGATGCGATCGTCACACGACCCAGCGATGCGGATCGTGTCGCCGAGGCGGAGACGCAGCCCTCTCACATCGACCTCGTGGCCGCCGACACGGGCGACCGCTCCGCTGACGACGATCAACGATCGGTCAGACATCGATCTGTCCTTTGACGAGTTCCCAGGCGGTAGTCAGCCGCAGGTCTGCCTGCGCCCATCGACCGGAGATGAGGGCGTCACCGTCCTCGATCGTGGTGTCCCGCACCACCGAGATGTCGGTGCGGTTGGCGAGCAGTTCCTCGATCCGGGTGGCGTCGGTCGGGTTGACACGGATCACGAGCTGTTCGTCGTCGATCTGTTCGAGCGCGACAGCTATGCGCTCGTGCAGCTGAACACCGGCATCGTCAGGAAGATCCCCGACGATCCGCTTGGCGATGTCGACGGCGAGTTCCACGACGGCCGGGCTGTGTGCCCTCACGGCATCGCTGATCTGCCGGTTGGCGGAGGCAACGGCGGCGTCGAGGAGCTGTGTGGCGCGTTCGAGCGCGGATCTCGCCTCGAGCACGGCTTCCCGCTTGCCGGCGGCGTGGCCCTCGGCGTACCCCGCCTTGCGAGCTTCCGAGATCGCCGAGCGGGTCAGCGAGTCGAGTGGCGTGCTGCCAAGCGTCGTCGCCATGCCGTCGACCCTCGGAGCACGCAGGACGCTACTCGATGAAGTCACCGTCGCCTCCCCTGCTGATGGCGATCTGTCCTGCTGCCTCGAGCGCTCGGATCTGCGCCACGACCGACATCTGCGCTTCCTCGACCTCCGTGCGCCGGACGGTGCCGAGGAGCTCGGCCTCCTCCTTGAGCGATTCGCTCGCTCGCTCGGAGAGATTCCGAAAGATGGCGTCCTGTACCTCGTCGGATTGTCCTTTGAGCGCCAGGGCGAGCGAGGAGGTCTCGACGTTCTGGAGGACCTTCTGGATCGCCCGGTCGTCCAACGTGACGATGTCGGCGAAGGTGAACATCAGGGCCTTGACCCGGTCGGCGAGCTGGCGGTCTTCGAGGCCCAGCCGCTCCAGAACCCACTCCTCGAGTTCGTGACCGCCGCGGTTGAGGATCCCGGCGAGTTCGCGGGCGCCCTCCGGCGGTACGGCGTCCTCGGGGTGGGTCTCGCTCAGCTCGGCCTTCATCGCGTCGACGATGCGAGTGATGAGTTCCGGCGGGGTCTTGCCGATCGTGGCGATCCGCATGGCGACATCGGCGGCGAGGTGCTCGTCGATGTGGTTCAGGATCTTGGCGGACACTTCGGGGGGCTGATGTGACAGGACCACCGCGATCGTCTGGGGGTGTTCGCTTGCGAGGTACTGGACGAGATGGTCGATCTCGACCCGTGCGAGGAAACCGAACGGCCCATCCGGACCCTTGTCGATCTTCTGGCTCGCGGGCAGAGCCGTTCGCGCCCGCATCCGGAGGGCTTCCGCCTCGGCGAGTGGGTCGATGGTGAGCAGATGCTGGAGGACGTCGCGAACGACACCGCGCCGCTCGTTCGGGTCGATCTCCCCGAGTGTCAGGACATGCTTGGCGAGGGCCTCGATCTCGTCGCGGGAGAGATGCTGCAGGATCGACTCGGCCTTGTCCGTGCCGATGGCGAGAACGAGCGCTGCCGCCTTCTGCTGAGGTGCGAGTGTCGCAGCCATCTTCAGACCCGCTCACGCTGGTCGGCGAGCCAACTCCGGAGGAGCGTTGCGATCTCCTCGGGCTGGCGTTCCACCAGTTGCATCACGTCGGACGCCATCCCGCTCATCTCGACGGCGTCAGCAGCCGACGCCGAGCTCATCAGCGCCGTCCGGCCGCCGGGCAGCGCCTCCATCGCTCCGGACGCCCTGAGGGCTCCGGACTTCTTGCCTCCACGGCTCATGAGGACCAGGGCAACCGCCACGACCACGAGGGCGAGGGCACCGGCGACCGTCGGGATGAGATCCATCATGCCGCCGTCTTCGACGGCAGTCTCTTCAACGACCTCGGCGGCTGCGATAGCCGGGAAGGCCGCGGCCGAGACCTCGACCGTATCGCCTCGGGCCTCGGTGATCCCTGCGGCGGCGGTCACCAGGGCGTCGATCGTCTGGAGATCGGGTGCTGACGCGCCGGTGAGCGCACCATCGTCGACCACGACGGCGACCGAGAGGCGTTCGATGGCGCCAGGCGCTTCCATGGTCCTGGTGACGACACGGTCGACGCCGAACTCGGTGGTCGCCTCGTTCCTGGCGTACTCGTACGCACCGTCTTCGGTGATCTCCTCGATCGGTTCACCGTCGATGCCGACAGATCCGATCGGCGCGTCGCCGGCACCGTTGTAGGCCTCGTCGATGGTCTGCTGCCTCACGGCGATCTGGGACTCGGGGTCGTAGATCTCCGACTCGGTCGACCGCTCGTCGAAATCGAGCTCGGCTCGCACCACGACCGATGCGCGGTTCGGCCCCATGACCGACGAAAGCATGGCGGTGATGTCACCGGCCAGGCTCTCCTCGAACTCCTGGGTCATGCGCAGCTGGGCGTTGCCCATGGCGATCCCGGTGTCCTCGCCAGCGGCGTGGAGCACCGTGCCGTCGGTGGACGCCACGGTCACCTGGCTGGGCTCGAGGCCTTCGACGGACGACGAGACCATGAATGTGATGGCTTCGACGTCCGAGTCACGGATCGCCCCGTTCGGGTCGATGAGGACCGAGGCGGTGACCGGCTCCTGGTTCTCGGCGAAGAGTGCCTCCTCGGGGAGGACGAGGTGGACGGTCGCAGCATTGATCGACTGCATGGCGTTGAGCGTCCGGGAGAGCTCGCCTTCGAGTGCACGCTGGTAGTCGACCTTCTGCCGGAAGTCGGAGACGGACAGTCCCTGGTTGTCGAGCAATTCGTAACCCTGCGGAACGACCGAGCCCTGGATGCCGTCGGAGGCCAGGTCGGCCCGCAGCCGGTACACGTCCGCCTGGGGTACCAGGATCCTGGATCCGCCGCCTTCGAGGCGATAGTCGACATTCTGTGCCTCGAGGCTGTCGACGACTTCCGAGAGCTGTGAGGCGTCGACGTCCGAGTAGAGCACCGTGTACGACGGGGCACTCGCCCACCGGACGAAGGCTGCCCCGGCGAGCAGCACCACGACGAGAGCGGACGCCATCGTGGCGCGTTGGCTCACGTTGAGGTCCCGGAAGGTCCGGCGGAGTGAATCGAAGGCGTTCATGTCAGACCTGCATCCTCATGATCTCTTGGTAGGCCTCGACGGCCTTGTTCCTCATCTGGACCAACAGCTCGGTGTTGAGCTGGGCCTTGGTCTGGGCGACCATCATCTCGTGGATCGGGGTGTCGCCGCCGGCGGCCACGTCCTGGACCTTGGCGTCCGCCTGGTTGATCGAGTCGGACACCGATTGCATGGCACCGGCGATCTTGTCGGTGAAGCCATCGGCGGCGGTTGGCGCCGGTGATGCCGACGTCGGAGCGATCGACGTGATCGACGAGGCGGCCGTGACTCCGGAGATCGGCATGACCATCGGGCTCACCTGCCGATCTGCATCGCCGACGCGTATGCGTCGCGGCTCGACTTGATGACCGACAGATTGGCCTGGTAGGTCCGCTGGGCCCCGATCATGTCGGCCATCTGGGTTGCCAGATCCACCACTGGTCGGGTCACCACGCCCTCGTCGGAGGCGTAGGGGTGGGTGGGGTCGAACAGCTCGGGAGCGACACCGTCGTTCTCCTCTATGCCGACGACCTCGACGCCCTTTCCGTCGGCGGCTTCCCGGGCGACGACCAGCTTCGAGCGGAACGGCTCCTCTCCGGCGGGGTTGACGGTGTTGACGTTGGCGATGTTGTGGGCGACGGCGTTCAGCCAGTTGCGGCCGAGGTTCGCTCCGGATGCTGCGATGTCGAGTGCGTCGAAACTCATGCGCCACTGCCTCTCATGGCGGTGCGAAGCAACCCCGCCTTGTAGTTGAACGCCTGGACCATGGCGTCCTGGCGGAGGTTCGTCTCGATCAGCGAGACCAGCTCGTCTTCGATGCCGACGTTGTTGCCGTTCGGCCCGGCGGGGTCGCTGGTCTGCGCAGTCGTCATCGACGGACCGGTATCCAGGTCGGAACGCTGGATGGCGTCGCGCAGCTGGCCCTCGAAGGAGATCCGTGATGCCCGGAAGTTCGGCACCTCGGCGTTGGCGATGTTGTTCGCCGTGACCTGGCTACGACGCTCGAGCCCATTCATGGCCCATTCGATGGCCTGGGTTGTGAGGTCGTTGTTGATCAAGATGTCTCCTAAACGTGAACAGGGAAGAGACGCTGGTGCGTTCTTCCCTGTCGCATATGTACCGGGTTTGACGATCGATCCTTCGATCCCCGGTTCGGTTGTCTGCGTGCCCTGTCGGACGCTCTCGGGGGCGCTTAAGGAGTTGTCGCGGGTTGGGTGCTCGACCGTCGTTCTGTGCTTCCGGCCCAGGCCGCGGGCGTGAGGCGTGGAGCGTGGTGCGGTGTGCGATGAGGTCCGGGCCGCGGGTTGCGTGATCGCTGGTGTGCTTCTGTTCTTGGGACAGCGGTCACCCCAAGTCGCTCGTGGTGGGTTCGGAACCGTGGTGTTCTCACTGTCCCAAGAACGGTCGAATGGTCGGGTTGCGGTTTGCGACGAGTGCTGCCGCCGCGGGCTGCGCTTTCGACCGTCGTTCTTTCCAGTCGGCGCGGTCGCTGTGCTCGGCCAGGCTCGCTGGGGTCGCGATTCGGTCCTCCCAGAAAGAACTCCTTTCGGGAACGGGGCGTGAGGCGTGGAGCGTGGTGCGGTGTGCGACGAGGTCCGGGCCGCGGGTTGCGTGCTTGCCGGGGGTGCTTCTGTTCTTGGGACAGCGATCACCCCAAATCGCTCGTGGTGGGTTCAGAACCGTGGTGTTCTCACTGTCCCAAGAACGTGGAATGGTCGGGTTGCGGTCTGCGATGAGTGCTGCCGCAGGAAGTTGGGTGCTCGACCGTCGTTCTTTTCGGTCGGCGGGCGCAACGCCATCGTCGTCGGGAATTGCGACGTGGCGAACTGCCCTTCCAAAAAGAACTCCTTTCGGGAACGGGGCGTGTGGCGTGAGGCGTGGAGCGTGGTGCGGTGTGCGATGAGGTCCGGGCCGCGGGTTGCGTGATCGCTGGTGTGCTTCTGTTCTTGGGACAGCGGTCACCCCAAGTCGCTCGTGGTGGGTTCGGAACCGTGGTGTTCTCACTGTCCCAAGAACGGTCGAATGGTCGGGTTGCGGTTTGCGACGAGTGCTGCCGCCGCGGGCTGCGCTTTCGACCGTCGTTCTTTCCAGTCGGCGCGGTCGCTGTGCTCGGCCAGGCTCGCTGGGGTCGCGATTCGGTCCTCCCAGAAAGAACTCCTTCAGTCGGAGTGCGGGCAGGGCAAGGCGTGCACAGATTGGGTCTGCGTGCAGTCAGCGGGCTGCGAGGGTGGCCTGGCCGGCGAGGTAGCCGTGGGCGGCGGCTCGGGTGGCGTCGAGACCGCCGAGCTGTTCTTCGATGGTCCGCATCCGACCACTCACCAGTTCGGAGATCCGGGCTGCCTCGGCGAGCATCTCTTCAGGTGAAGACAACTCGACCTCGGGCAACCCCAGGCTCTCCCTCGCTTCGGAGAGCACTGCCACGAGTGCTCCGGCGAGCGTGTCGACGTTGTTCATGCCGACACGCGTTCGACGGATCCAGACTCGGCGATCTCGGTCCATGCGTCGCGCAGGTCGGCGAAGATGTCCCGGACGGGCTGGGCGTGGCTGAAGTCCTTGCTGGCGTTCGCCTGGACCAGTTGGTGATGACAGTATTCGTAGAGCGTGGCCAGCCGAATCGCCATCTCGCCGGCGTCATGATTGAGCGCCTGCATGAGCTCGACGACGATGTCCTGGCAACGAGTGAGTTCCCTGTGAGCGAGTTCGATGTCGACCGGTACCGAGAGCGCTGCAGCGGTCTTGTCCAGCGCAGTGACGACGCCCTCGTACAGCATCACGATCAACCGCGCTGGGCTGGCGGTGTCGATGGAGTTCTGCCGGTAGGCGCTGAGGGCGGCGGCGTTCATCTCAGAACCCCTGCTGCGGTAGTGCGGCGAACAAGCTGGCGCTCGCGGAGTTGAGGCGGGCGAGCGTCGATTCCAGAGCGCTGTACTGGCGGCGCAGCGCAACTTCCCTCGACTCCAGTCGATCCTCGAACTGTTCGATGCGGTCCTTCAAGAGTTCGATCTGGGCGTCCCACCGATCTCGCGCCCGATCCACGACTCCACCGGTTTCGGTGAGTGTCTCCACATAGTCGTCGACGATGACCGCTGCGCCCGAGTTGATGGTGACGGTGCCGAGACCGAGCGTCCCGCCCGCGGCCGAGACCTGCGCAGCGGTCGCAGTGATGTCGAGGATGACCGAGGAGAAGTCGTCGGATCCCGTGAGAGAACGCCCACTTCCGGTCGCGGCGATGCCGCCGATCGTCCCCTCGACGTCGAGACCGGTGTGGCTTCCGGCGAGCCCGAGGGTGTTGGCTGAGACCGTGAATTCACCGGCATCCCCGTACCGGCTCTCCGTCAGAGTGATCGCATCGCCGACCCGCTGCACGGAGATCGTGGAGATGCCGGCGGCGTCGAGGGCGTCGGTGATGGCGGTCACTGCCTCGTCGACGGTGGCCAGCGCCGCGATCGTGATCGACGCCACGTTGGCTCCGCTGGTGACGGTGAAGCTCTCACCACCCAGCGTCAACGGCAGGTTCGACCCGGTGACCGAGGCGGTCGTCGCAGCCTGGGTGATTTGCACGGCATGCGTCCCGTCGGCGGCAGAGTCACCGACCCTGGTGACGGAGACACGGGAGTCGGAAACGGAGGTCGAGCGCTGGAACAGCGCAGCGACGGCGTCGAAGTCCTTCTCGAGCGCTTCGGTGAGCTTTGCGGAATCGAGTGTGTAGCTGCCTTCGCGGGTGAGTGAGATTCCGACCGATGAGGCGGTCCGGTAGTCCGAGTCGAGGTCCGAAACGACGCTCGAGAGGACCGATCTCAATCTGAGACCGAGGTTCCGTGCGGTTGCGTCCATGGCGAGCGGCCCTCCGGCCGAGTCCTCGCCGCCGGCCTTCGTTGCATTCGCAACCGTCGAGATCGCAGCGTTGAGGCTGTCGACCAGACCCTTGATCGCCTCGGAAGCCGCCTCGGTGTCGCGGGACACCGAGATGTCGACCGGCTGAGTCGTGGTCGCCTTCAGTGTGATTGTTGCTCCGTCGAGGAAGTCGTCGATCACATTCGACGAGCGCTCCACTGTCAGGGCGCCGGCACCGCTGCCGACCGTCAGCTGAGCGTCGAGACCCTGCTCGACAACCGAGAACGAGCCGAGAGACGAGATGTCGGTGGAGGTCGTGAAACTCGAATCGCCCCCGGACTCGTCGGCACGCAGGACGAGCTTCGCCGTTCCCGATCCGGTGAACAGCAAAGAGGTGGACACGCCTGCGTCGAGGTTCTTCACCTCGGTGATCAGTTGGGAGACCGTCGTGGTCGCACTCGTGGTGATGGTGTGGTCCTCACCGTTGATCGTGACGGTGAGGACCCCGGCGCCAACGGTGTCCGAGGCTGATGTGAAGGTGCCGCCGCTTGCCATCTGATGGGTCGTCGCGAGACGGTTGACCGTGAAGCTGGCGTTTCCGAAGGTTGCGGACCCCGAGCTCGTCACCGTCACCGCATCGGTGTTGGAGGAGGTCGCCGAGGCGAAGGTCTGCCAGTCCGATGGGAGCTTGAGCGCATCCAACTTGTCCTGGACCGCCGTGAGCTTCGTGTTGATCGAGTCCCAGGTGCGGTTCTTGGTCTCGTAGTCGGACTGACGCCGCTGGAGTTGAAAGACGGGCTGGCGTTCGAGTTGCATCAATTGGCTCACGATGCCGTTCGTGTCCAGCCCCGAGAGCAAACCACCCACGTTGAATGTCGGAATCGCCATGCCTTCCGTGTCGACAGGTGGCCGCTCGGGTTAACGGTTCGTCATAGAACGGTTGGGATGACAGATGACAGATGACAGATGACGGTTCTGGTGCGGGTCGGGTTGCACCGGTATCACAGATGTCGAGTGCCGAGTGACTGTCATGCGATCACACCGGGACCCCTGAACGGCTGTCTGTCATCTGTCATCTGTGTTCTGTCATCTTTTCACTACGCGAAGCGGGCCCCCATCCGTGGGGGCCCGGTCGCGCTTCGGTTCGTACGTGCTCTATCTGAGGAGGGAGAGGACGTTCTGGGGGACGGCGTTGGCTTGTGCGAGCATGGCGGTTCCTGCCTGGGACAGGATCTGGTGCTTGGTGAAGTTGGCCATCTCCATTGCCATGTCGGTGTCACGGATCCGGGATTCGGATGCGGTGAGGTTCTCGACGGCGACGTTGAGGTTGTTCACCACGTGCTCGAGCCGGTTCTGGGTCGCACCCAGCTGGCTACGCACCGTTGACACAGACGCGATCGCGTTGTCGATCGTCCCGATCGCGGCTGATGCGCCCGAGTCGACGTTCACGGCCGAGACGTTCGTCCCGAACACGTCGGCGGTGTTCAGAGCGATGTCGGTGGTGAATGTCAGCGTGTCCGACGCGTTGGCGCCGATCTGGAACACCTTGTCGGCGTCCGAGAACACCGTCTGGCCGGCGAACTTGGTGCGGGTTCCGATGGCGTCGATCTCTGCGAGGAGTTCGGTGACTTCGGCCTGCTGGGCGACACCGTCGGTGGTGGCGGTGTTGGCGGCGTCGACGGCGAGTTCACGCATCCGCTGGAGGATGGAGTGGACTTCGTTGAGGGCGCCTTCTGCGGTCTGGACGAAGCTGATGCCGTCCTGGGCGTTGCGGACGGCGGCTTTGTTGCCCGAGATCTCGGCGCGGAGCGATTCGCTCTTGACGAGTCCGGCGGCGTCGTCTGCTGCCCGGTTGATGCGGAATCCCGAGGAGAGCTTTTCGAGGCTCTTGCCGAGGCCCACGTTGGTGGATGTGAGGTTGCGGTATGCGTTGACCGCAGCCGGGTTGCTGTTGATTCGCAGTGACATGTCTGTCATACCTCCTTGTGGTTCTGCGTATCTGCTTCACGCAACGTCCGTGTTGCGTCCCCTTGCTCGTCGGCGCGTTGTCGCTCGGGTTAACGGTTCATCGCCGAAAGGTTGAGATGACAGATGACAGATGACAGATGACGGTTCTGGTGCGGGTCGGGTTGCACCGGTATCACAGATGTCGAGTGCCGAGTGACTGTCATGCGATCACACCGGGACCCCTGAACGGCTGTCTGTCATCTGTCATCTGTGTTCTGTCATCTTTTCACTACGCGAAGCGGGCCCCCATCCGTGGGGGCCCGGTCGCGCTTCGGTTCGTACGTGCTCTATCTGAGGAGGGAGAGGACTCGCTTCGGTTCGTACGTGCTCTATCTGAGGAGGGAGAGGACGTTCTGGGGGACGGCGTTGGCTTGTGCGAGCATGGCGGTTCCTGCCTGGGACAGGATCTGGTGCTTGGTGAAGTTGGCCATCTCCATTGCCATGTCGGTGTCACGGATCCGGGATTCGGATGCGGTGAGGTTCTCGACGGCGACGTTGAGGTTGTTCACCACGTGCTCGAGCCGGTTCTGAGTCGCACCCAGCTTCGAACGCTTCGCCGAAACGTTGGCGATCGCCTGGTCGATGACGTCGATGGCACCGGAGGCGTCCGTGTCGAGAGCCTGGTTCGTGCCCGCGGTCTGCAGGTCGCTCAGGTCGATGGCTGTCGTACCGTCGTAGAACAGGCCGTTGGCCCCGGACATCACGACCGCCAGATCCTCACTGACCGTCAGCGTGTCGCCCGAGTTGGCGCCGATCTGGAACGTCAGGTCGGTGTTCGAGAACACCGTCTGGCCGGCGAACTTGGTGCGGGTTCCGATGGCACTGATCTCCGAGAGGAGTTCGGTGACTTCGGCCTGCTGGGCGGCACCGTCGGTGGTGGCGGTGTTGGCGGCGTCGACGGCGAGTTCACGGATCCGCTGGAGGATGGAGTGGACTTCGTTGAGGGCGCCTTCTGCGGTCTGGACGAAGCTGATGCCGTCCTGGGCGTTGCGGACGGCGGCTTTGTTGCCCGAGATCTCGGCGCGGAGCGATTCGCTCTTGACGAGTCCGGCGGCGTCGTCTGCTGCCCGGTTGATGCGGAATCCCGAGGAGAGCTTTTCGAGGCTCTTGCCGAGGCCCACGTTGGTGGATGTGAGGTTGCGGTATGCGTTGACCGCAGCCGGGTTGCTGTTGATTCGCAGTGACATGTCTGTCATACCTCCTTGTGGTTCTGCGTATCTGCTTCACGCAACGTCCGTGTTGCGTCCCACGCCTCGTCGACCGGTCCTCTCACGGGTTAATGGTTTCGCGTGGAAGGGTTGGGGCGCTGCTCGCCTGGCGGCTGGCATCAGCCTGTTGTCGGTTGTCGGTGTTCGGTCATCGGTGAACCCGCACGGTCAGCTCGATCCGACCAAGGCCAGAGGCGACAACTGATGTCTGATCACTGATGACGGCCGAGGCGAGCGCCAGCGAGCCAGGCCGTCGGATCTGGCCGATGTCAGACGCGGACGGGGTCCAGGAGATCCGCCACGGTCGTGGCGTCTCTCAAGCGGCATCGCTCTGCGGCGGCGCTCCGCTGTTCGCCGTCGAGCGCGTGTGCACCCAGCTCGGCGATCCTCGTCGCAGTGGTCTCATCCTCGGCAAGCACCGCCGCCATGATCCCGGTGACGATCGCGTGAGGCGCAGGCTCCGGTGCCGCTGCGTGAGCCAACACCAACGCGGCGAGCTCAGACATTGGGATCTCACCCAGGAGAGCATCGACGAATCCACCCGAGAGGTCCATGGACGCCAACAGGCCGAGCCCGACTCGACGCATGTCGGCCGGCATCGACGCCAGGCTCTTCCACTCGTCGAACCGGGCGGGATCGGACTCCAGCACCGAAACGGCGAGCTCGAGCGCGTCGACATGTCTCCCGAGTCGCGCCAGGGCGCCGACCGTCAGGGTGTCGGTCATGATCCGCGTTGCAGCCGTGTCGAACATCGGCGGTTCGAGGTTGCTGGAGCATCGGTGCGCGTGGGCATCCACAATCGCTCGGTCGTCGCCCGTCGCGCGCCACGCCCGGGCCCTGGCGAGATGGGCGATGAACTCACCCGAACAGCGTCCGAGTGCGTCCCCAGCAAGTCGGTGGGCACTGTCGAAGTCGCCATCGAGTTGATGTGCCAGCGCGACGTGTGCGATGACGTAGGCGGCTGCCTCGGCGTTGGCGCCCGTGAGGTCTGCGGCGGCTTCGGCGAACATGGCAAAGGCTCGGTCGTTGTCGGACCGCCACGCCAGGCTGCGTGCCAGGTCGAGGCGAGTCTTGAACGAGGGCTCAGCCTCATATGCCGCTTCGGCCAGGGCGACATTGCGATTCCACTTGTCCTTCTGGGCGACGACATCGGGGTGGTACCCGGAGTGGTCGATGCGCAGCCCGCCCATCCGGACGGCCGAGAGAGGCGTTCCGTCCAGATCGGCCGGGTACTCGTGGACGCGACCCATCCATTTCGTTTCGTCGGTCGAGAAGACTCGGACTGCCTCGAACTCGGATGTCACCCGATCGCCCACGAGGTTGCGCATTTGGATACGGGCGGCTCGGATTCCGCTGGATTCCAGCATGGTTCGCGTCGCGACCGGATCTTCGACGTCGACCCGCTCGTCGGCGTCGACGTGGAGGACGAACTGGGCATCCCGACACTGATCGAGGGCGAGGTTCCGGGCCGCGGCGAAGTCATCGGTCCATTCGGTGGTGGTCACCGAGGCGCCGCGTCCACGAGCGATCGCGATCGTGTCGTCGCTCGAACCTGTGTCCACGATCTCCACCCGGTCCACGAGCCCGGCGAGAGAGTCGAGACACTCACCGATCTGATCCGCTTCGTCCTTGACGATCATCGACGCAACCAGAAGCGGTCGTGCGATCACGCGGGCGCATTTCCGATCGTGTTCGGGTCGCACGTCATCCACCTGTTCGATCTTCCCGACGATGCCGCCGAGCAGGTCTGCGATCATCGCCGGCGTCCCGATGATCAACGGGATGTCAGCCGGCACATCGAGATCACCTGGTACGAGTCTCCCACTGGTCAGGCTGTGCGAGGACAGGTGCACCTCTCGAAGCAACTCGAGGTCGGTCCGATCGAAGGAGACGTCGTCGTGCACGTACAGCGCCACCCCGTCCAGGTGGCTCAGCCATTCCTGCGCTTCGGAGAGGTTGAGCAGCGGAGCAGTCGGAGAGCTTCCCCGAACCGAGCCTGTGAGGGCGATCTCCCCTCCGTCGCTGAGCTTCCGGAGTTGCTTGACTGCTCGACCCGCGCTCAGCTCGCCGGACCCCTTCATCAGAACATGCATGCCCCACGCGTCGACAGGTGGACCGGTGGATTAACCGTTCGCGGTGGAAACGTATGGGTGGTTGCTGCCCGATGGTGGTTGCGGTCGGATCGGGGTTGGTGTGCTGTCGGCGTTCGGCCGTCGGCTGTCAAACCCGCAGTGTTCGCGTCGATGGCGGATCGCCGATGGCCGACAGCACCGTGGTTGCGAGCCGGACGAACCCGACAGGTGAGATGTTGCACGCGCGAAGCGGGGCCGCCGTGTGGGCGGCCCCGCTTCGGTGTGGCTGCTGGTCCCTTATCTGAGGAGGGCGAGGACGTTCTGGGGGACGGCGTTGGCTTGTGCGAGCATGGCGGTTCCTGCCTGGGACAGGATCTGGTGCTTGGTGAAGTTGGCCATCTCCATTGCCATGTCGGTGTCACGGATCCGGGATTCGGATGCGGTGAGGTTCTCGACGGCGACGTTGAGGTTGTTCACCACGTGCTCGAGCCGGTTCTGGGTCGCACCCAGCTTCGATCGTGCTGTCGAGACATCGCCGATGGCGTTGTCGACGACGGCGATGGCTGCGGAAGCGCCCGACGTCAGGCTCTGGCCCGCCAGGTTCGCGTCGGTGATGCCGTTCGCACCGGCGGTGTTGATCCGGAGATCGGTTCCGAAGCTCAGCGTGTCGGCCGAGTTGGCGCCGATCTGGAAGGTCAGCGCCGTGGTGGCGTAGTCGCTGAACACGGTCTTGCCGGCGAACTTGGTGCGGGTTCCGATGGCACCGAGCTCGGTGACCAACTCGTCCCATTCCGCGTCCTGGGCTGCCCCGTCGGTGGTGGCGGTGTTGGCGGCGTCGACGGCGAGTTCACGCATCCGCTGGAGGATGGAGTGGACTTCGTTGAGGGCGCCTTCTGCGGTCTGGACGAAGCTGATGCCGTCCTGGGCGTTGCGGACGGCGGCTTTGTTGCCCGAGATCTCGGCGCGGAGCGATTCGCTCTTGACGAGTCCGGCGGCGTCGTCTGCTGCCCGGTTGATGCGGAATCCCGAGGAGAGCTTTTCGAGGCTCTTGCCGAGGCCCACGTTGGTGGATGTGAGGTTGCGGTATGCGTTGACCGCAGCCGGGTTGCTGTTGATTCGCAGTGACATGTCTGTCATACCTCCTTGTGGTTCTGCGTATCTGCTTCACGCAACGTCCGTGTTGCGTCCCCTTGCTCGTCGGCGCGTTGTCGCTCGGGTTAACGGTTCATCGCCGAAAGGTTGAGATGACAGATGACAGATGACAGATGACGGTTCTGGTGCGGGTCGGGTTGCACCGGTATCACAGATGTCGAGTGCCGAGTGACTGTCATGCGATCACACCGGGACCCCTGAACGGCTGTCTGTCATCTGTCATCTGTGTTCTGTCATCTTTTCACTACGCGAAGCGGGCCCCCATCCGTGGGGGCCCGGTCGCGCTTCGGTTCGTACGTGCTCTATCTGAGGAGGGAGAGGACGTTCTGGGGGACGGCGTTGGCTTGTGCGAGCATGGCGGTTCCTGCCTGGGACAGGATCTGGTGCTTGGTGAAGTTGGCCATCTCCATTGCCATGTCGGTGTCACGGATCCGGGATTCGGATGCGGTGAGGTTCTCGACGGCGACGTTGAGGTTGTTCACCACGTGCTCGAGCCGGTTCTGAGTCGCACCCAACGTCGAGCGCAACGTCGACACCGTTCCGATCGCAGTGTCGATCGTCCCGATCGCTGTCGACGCGGCCGAGTCGACGTTCACGCCGTTCACGCCGAGCGCAGTCGCCGTCATCGTCAGATTGCTGCTGACGGCGAGCGTGTCGCCGGAGTTGGCGCCGATCTGGAACGTCAGCGCATTCCCGGTGCCGCTGTAGTCGCTGAACACGCTCTGGCCGGCGAACTTGGTCCGCGAGCCGATCGCAGTGATCTCTGCGAGGAGTTCGGTGACTTCGGCCTGCTGGGCGACACCGTCGGTGGTGGCGGTGTTGGCGGCGTCGACGGCGAGTTCACGCATCCGCTGGAGGATGGAGTGGACTTCGTTGAGGGCGCCTTCTGCGGTCTGGACGAAGCTGATGCCGTCCTGGGCGTTGCGGACGGCGGCTTTGTTGCCCGAGATCTCGGCGCGGAGCGATTCGCTCTTGACGAGTCCGGCGGCGTCGTCTGCTGCCCGGTTGATGCGGAATCCCGAGGAGAGCTTTTCGAGGCTCTTGCCGAGGCCCACGTTGGTGGATGTGAGGTTGCGGTATGCGTTGACCGCAGCCGGGTTGCTGTTGATTCGCAGTGACATGTCTGTCATACCTCCTTGTGGTTCTGCGTATCTGCTTCACGCAACGTCCGTGTTGCGTCCCCTTGTCTCGTCGGCGCGTTGTCGCTCGGGTTAACTGTTCATCGTCGAAAGGTTGGAGATGCTACTGCTGACGGCTCAATCAGCCGTCCGGGTTGGCTGGTGGTGGGCATGACGTGCCACCCGGCAGGTGAGAGATCGCTCTGATCCCAGGCAGCCGACTTCGCGTCAGTGGATCTGTCCGTCCTCACTCTGTGCTCTGTCCATCTCCCTGGACGAGGACGAGCGTGACCCAGACGAGACGGTGAATCCGGCCGAAGCGAGCCAGGCTCGGGCCGGCTCAGAGTTGGGTGAGGAGGAGGTCGACGAGGTTGGGGTCGAACATGGCGCCCGACTCCTTGGCGAAGGCCTCCCGGATCTCGTCGGTGCCCATCCCGTCGGAGACCAGGCCGTCGAGGAAGTCGGCAATGGCGACGATCCGACCGCCGACCGGAATGTCGGCTTCGACCAGACGATTCGGGAAGCCCGTCCCGTCCCAGCGCTCGTGATGGCCACGGATCATCTCGGCCACCTCGTCCCCGGCGATCAGGGCCGCATACGACGCCCCGATATTCGGGTGGTCGATCTTGGCAGCTTCGAACTGGTCGTCGACGGGGTCGAACGCCGCAGCTCCGAACCGCAGCTTGCCGATGTCGTGGAGCGTCGCCGCGAGACGGATCCGAGCTACGCCGAGCTCGTCGAGACCCATCGCCTCGGCCAGGCCTGCCGCGGTATCGGCGACACGCTCCGAGTGAGCTCCGCGGGGATCGAGTTCGTCGACCGCCGCGGCGATCGCCAGCGCCGTGTCCAACTCGACCGAAGCAGACGAGTCCCGTGCGAGTTCCTCGCCATCGAGGTGTGGTGTGCCGCGCTTTCTCGCCGCGTCCAAGCTCTTGTTCGCCATGGACACGAGGGAGTCGCCATCGATCGCCGATTCGGGACCGGCCGTACCGACCCACACAGTCACCGGCACGGTGTCGGACGCAAACGAGGTCGACACGTCCACGAGGCGTCGCGCCATCAGTGCGGTGTCGTCGAGGCTCAGGTCCGGCGCGAGGAATGCCAGCCTGCAGTCTCCGACATCGAACAGCTCGCCGTGGTGGTGAGCGACGAACTCCGAGGCCGTCGACGCGAATCGCCGCCGGATGCCTGCAACCGTCGCTCGGGGCAGGACCGCCAGAGACGACTCCGGTCCGAGCTGGATGAAGCCGAGGCGGTGGACGGAGCCCTCCGAGGTCATCGCTGCGAGTCGCTTGTCGAACACGGTCTTGTTCGGGAGCTTGGTGATGGGGTCTTCCAGTGGCGTGGCGGCGAAGCCGGACCCGCCTTCGAGGTGCATCTGGAAGCTCCGCACCAGACGATCGGAAGTCACGTTCCGCAACAGATCCAGTGCCGTCGCTTCTCGACCTTCCGCCACCACAGTCGTTGCGCCCTTCGCAACGAGCGCCGCAGCGATGGCCTCGCCGCCGGGGTGCACGATCACAATGACCGGCACTCCGGCCTCGAAGTACGGCTCGAGGATGTGGTGTTGCGCGGTGGCGCCTCGCGTGGAGACCAGAACCAGTTGCGTGTCGGTCTCGACTTCGTCGGTCAGATCGACATCGTGGTCGAGCAGGCGTCGCCGGGAGGGAGTCGGGATCCAGTGAACGCCGATCTTGGCGCCGACGATGGAGGCCGGTTCGACCGTGGTGTCGTTGGTGATTGCCGTCGTCATCAGAACAGCTCCGAGATGTCCCAGGCGTCTGCAGCGGGGCGCAGCGCCTCCATCCCCGGCTCGTAGCGGCGGGGCACCGCCACGACGACCGAGCGGTCCGCCGAGATCCAGACGTCGCCGCCGAGGAGTCTGGCGGCGCGCTGCGCCACGGACACGTCCGGAGACACCGCTGCCGACATCTGTCCCGAACCGAACGTCATGACGGCCATGCCGCCATCCGACTGACCGGACACTTCGATCGGCCCGTCACTCAGCTCAGCGAGTTCTGCGAGCAGCTCATCGATCAGTGTCTCGATGACCTGGGTGGGGCAGGTGACGGCCGGGAGCGGTCCGGACAGGACGACCCGGTTGCGGAGGGAGATGCGCGCTGCTGCGACATCCGCCACCAGCTCTGCGAGCTGTGTGACCACGACAGGGCCTTGGAGGCTGCTGCGCAGGCTTGCCAGCCGTGCGATGCGGCCGATGGTGGCGTCTTGGTAGGAGCCCTCGAGGGTCTTGAGCCCGTCCAGCACGTCCATCATGTCGCTGCGAGTCTCCGACAGCGCCGTCTCGAGAGACTGGACCTTCGAGCGGAGTGTCTCCGCCTCGACGCTGCGCATCTGCTCTCTCGAGACCGCCTCGGCGATCGCCGCTTCACGTTCGTCCATCTCGAGGAGCATGGCGCGCAACGGCCGTTTGAAGGCTGCCAGCGACGGGGGCAGGCGCCTGATCCACTCGAGATGCTCGGTGCGCTTGACGTTCGCGGTGAACCAGAGGATCTGAGCCCATTGGATCGCCAGGGCTGAGGCGAGACCGAGCGAGAGGCCGATGAGGAATCCTCGGTCGATCGACAGCACCATCCACATCGCAGCGAGCAGGAGCCCGCCGAGTCCCAGCGTGATGCTGGCGACGAGACGCGGCGTGTCGAACGCGGGGCTGGTCGCAGAGAGCCTGTCCATGGCGACCCTGTCGGCTAGGGGGCTCGCAACGTAAGGGGTCGAAGCCTCGTGGAAGCCGTTCAGACGAGAGACGTGATGCGGAGACCAAGCCGTCCATCGACCACGACGATCTCGCCGCGGGCCGTCACCGTTCCGTTCACGACGAGATCGACGGGTTCGCCGACCGGTCGCCCGAGCCGGATCACGCCGCCCTCGTCGAGGGACAGGAGCTCTTTGACCGGGATCTTCGCCCTGCCCAGCTCGACACTCACGTCGAGGCGGACGCTGGACAGCCGGCTCGCGGCGGATGGGGCGGTAGCGGGTGCTCCGACCGGGATCGAGGTCATGCCGATCTCGACCGCCGAGCCGCCGAAGTCCACTCGGAAGGTGGAGTCGGGTTGTTCCGGATCGACCTCGACGAGCGGTTGTCCGACCGCCTCCTCGATGGCGGTGAAGATCTGGGTGGTGATCGTGAGGCGGGTGCCGTCGATCGCGGCCTGGTCGGGTTCTGTGTCCAGATCAGGCAGCAGAGTGCCAGTGAGTGTGAGCAGCGAGGCTTCGTCGATCGACACGCCGAACACGAGCGTTTTGCCGTCGATGACGGTCGCCATCGAGACCTGGGCGGCCGCCATCGACTGTGTCGGGGTGCTGGTCGCAGGGGCAGCGACGAGCTCCCCGATCGAGTCGGCGACGACCTCGACGAGCGACTCGATGTCGATGCGGGGGAGGGTGCGTGTCGTCATGGGATCCATTTCTCCAGTTGCGTTGCCAGGTACGGGCCCTGACGGCCGAGATGGCACTCGGCGATGAGTCGGTTGTCGATCGAGAGGAAGAGGGGCTCGTCGGACGTCTGTTCCAGGGTGACGACGTCTCCGACCGAGAGGTCGGCGAGCTCGGAAGCCGGTATGGAGCAGCTGGACGTGCTGACGGCGACCTCGACGAGCGAGTCGGACAGGATGGAGGCCATGGCGTCCGACGGAGGTGTCTGCTGGAGCGTGCCCGACCAGGTCGCCCTTCGAATCGCTTCCCGGATCGGGCTGAGAACCGTGAGGGGGTAGCACAGGCTGATCAGGCCCCTGGTGGCGGGACCGGCCGCCTCTGCGACGACGCTGAAGGTCAACACCAGCACCATCTCCGTGGGAGCGGCAGCATGCACGAACTGGGGGTTCAGCTCCGTCGCCGTCAGATGGGGCGTCGCGGCGATGATTCCCTCGAGGGACTCGCCGAGCGCCTCCAACGGGTGAATCAGCAGCGCCGAGAGGATGGACTGCTCGAGCTCGGTGGGTCGCCTCGGAGCGACCGGCTTGCCCGATCCGCCCAGCATCCGGTCTACGAGCATGAGGCCCAGCTGCGGGCTGACCTCGAAGATCACCTTGCCGGCCGTATCGCCGAGTTCGAAGATCGACAGAATCGACGGGTTGGGCATCGAACGGACGTAGCCGTCGTAGCTGAGCTGTTCGACGCCGATCTGATCGATCGTGACCGACGTCCGGAGCTCTCGTCCCAATCGGTCGGCGAGGTTCTTCGAGAACGTGGCATGGAGGTCGGTCATGTCGCGCACGAAACCGCGCGGGAACTTGTCCGGTGCTCGGAAGTCGAACGCAGACACGTCGAGCTCGGACTCGGGTGCGTCTGCGTGCGCTTTGACGATGGTCGATGGCTGCGTCATCGGGGCCCCTGTCGGCGAATGCGCCAGAGAATCAAGGAAAGCGAAGCGGCTGTTGGCTGTTGGCCCCGGTTGGCCTGCTCCGGACCTCGCTTCGGATCGGCCGTCTGAGGTCTCAAGTCACAGGTCGCAGGTTGCACGTTCCAAGTCCCGAGTCTCAGACGAGTGGAAATCGACTGAGGATGCGCCGACCTCGAAGACGTCGACCTGAGACGTGAAACCTGAACGTCAGGCCTTGGCGGCGGCGAAAGCGTGGAGACGGTCGGGGAGGGCGGACGCGTCGAACGGCTTCTCGATGAGGCCGGCAACTCCGATCTCGTCGAGTGTCTCCTCTGCGATGTCGGAGCGCCCGGTCAGGAAGACGATCGGGATCGATCCCAGCGTCTCGTCGGTCCTCAGCTCCTCCACCACGTCGGCGCCACTGCGATTCGGCATCACGTAGTCCAGGACGATCAGGTCGGGTCGATGACGTGCCGCTGTCTCGAAGACCTCATCGGCGTTCGCGACCTCGATCACCTCGTCACCCGCCCGTTTGCTGAGCACCACCTTGAGGAGGTACCTGATGACCGGATCGTCGTCGCAGATGAGCACTTTCATGTGTGGGCCCTCGTGAATCTCTTGAGTCTGGCGGTGAGCTCGGCGGGCGAGAACGGTTTCAGGATGTAGTCGTCGGCGCCGAGCTCGAAGCCGCGGACCACGTCGCGCTCGCCGCCCACGGCGGTGAGCATCACGACCGGGGTGTGATTGAAGTCGGGGTTCGAACGGATCCGTTCCAGGACGTCGAAGCCATTGGCGCCTGGCATCTGGACGTCGAGGACGACCAGACCGAAGTGATGGTCGTCGGCTGCTGCCAGAGCAGCGGCTCCGTTGGCATGGTGTTCGACCTCGTAGCCTTCTCGCTCGAGGCGATGGATGATGAGAGCTGCGGTCAGTGTGTCGTCCTCGGCCAGCAGGACCCTTCTCGGATGGTCGATCCGGTCTGTCATGACCACGCTGTCGCCCGTCTCCTCGTGTACGTCGAGTGCGAATCGGAGCGCTCGAGCGTACGTGTCGACGAGGCTGGCGCCCCCGGACTCGGTGATCACGGACGCCGAGAACGACGCGACGGTCTTGGATCCGGTGGGGCGGGGCATGTTGCGCCACGCGTATCTGGCATCGTCGAGTTGCTTGACAAGGACATCGGGCGGATCGGCGCTCACGACGGCGATTTCGGCCGCCTCCCAGATGCCGACGGCGCTGTGCGGTCCGAGGTGTTCCCGGAGGACCTGGATGATGGGTTCCGTCGCCGTATCGTCGAGTGCGGTGGTTCGAAAGCCGCCGGGGCCGTGCTGTTCGGGCAGGACGCAGGCGACGCTCGCCGAGCCGGTCGTCTGCACCGTTGTCCGGTACGCGTCAGTGAGGTCGACCCTCGACCTCAGGCGATCTTCGGCGGGTGACCCCAAGATCTGGTCGATCAGCGAACGAAGCTCTCCGGCTTGGAATGGCTTGGAGATGAACGCCGTCGCGGCGAGCTCGGCGACCTCGCGGTTGCGCATTTCGGACGACGCAGCAGACATCACGATCACGGGCACGTCGACGGTCGCCTCGTCGTCCCTCAGCGCGTGTAGCAGTGTGCGCCCGTCGCCGTCCGGCAGGAACAGGTCGAGCAGAATCAAGGCCGGTGTCTGTGACGTCTTGAGGAATCGCCCGGCTTCGCCGAGCGACGAGAAGCGGACGAGCCGCTGGGGCGCCCCGGCGAGCTCGGCGGCGATGAAGTGGCTGATGAGCGGGTCGTCCTCGACCACGACGATCGTGTTCGACTCGACCCCGGCGGTGATCGCCTTCAGGATGTTCACGAGTTCGCGGCCCTTCGACCAGAGTTCGCCCGCAGAGGCTCGCTCGGCGACACCGGCTGCGAACGACACCTCTGGGAAGCCGTAGCTCGAGCCCGACCCCTTCAGGGTGTGGGCGAGTTGGCGCACGGTCTCTTCGGCACTCGATGCACCGGATTCGAGCTGAAGCAGTGCGTGTTCCAGCGCGGTGACCTGATCGCCGACCGCACCCCGATAGAACTGCTGGAGGTCTTCCATGTCCTATCCATCGGCCACTCCAGGTCCGACTGAAGCGAACACTTGGATGGTGGACCGGCGTGCCAACCTGCGGTGCGGGTGGAGCTCGAAGGACATTCGGAGCGATGTGCTGTCGGCCTTCGGCTGTGGGCCGCTGAAGCGGCGTTCGGTTCAGTCCAGCCTGCCGATCGCTGATGGCCGAGAGCCGACCGCACAGGGGTCGATGCCCGCTGGTGGTGGCGCAGCTCCTCAGTTGCGGACGGCGGTGACGCGTTGGACAAGGTACTCGCCAAGCGCTCCGAGAACTGCCTTGGCGGGGACGTCCGGGAGCGATGCGACCGCCTTGCTCGCTCGGTCGAGGCGATCGTGCGCGTCGGCGAGTGCCCGGTCGACGAACCCGCCGCTCCTCACCAGGTCGATCACTTCGTCGATCGCCTCCTGGGAGTAGGGGCGATCCTGGGTCAGCAGTTCCCGGATTCGCGGGCCGTCCGGACCTTCGAGACCGAGCAGGACCGGCATGGTGAACTTGCCCTCGGCGATGTCCGATCCGGCCGGCTTGCCGATCGCCTCGGTCGTCGACACCAGGTCGAGCACGTCGTCGGCGATCTGAAACACCATGCCGACCTCGTGGGCCCACGTCGAGATCGCCTCGATCACGTCGGGTTCGGCCTCGGCCGCCATCGCGCCGAGCCGTGCCGAGGTGCGGATGAGTGAGGCGGTCTTCTGCTCGATGACCTTCTCGTACTCCTTCAACCCGTGATCGACGTCGAAGTCGAGTGCGAGCTCTCGAGTCTGTCCTTCGACCAACTCTGCATACGTGGCGGCGAGCAGGCGAACCGAGTCGAGGGACAGATGGGTGGCGGCCGTCTCCGACGCCCGGGCCATCAGGAAGTCGCCTGCGAGGATGGCGACCGTGTTCTCCCAGTTGGCGTTCACCGAGGCTGCGCCGCGTCTGGTGTCCGATTCGTCGATCACGTCGTCGTGATACAGGCTCCCCACGTGGATGAGTTCGACGGCGACGCCGGCCTCGATCGGTCTGTGATCGGAGACGGTGCCGAACTGACCTGCCAGGATCGCGAGCAGTGGCCGGTACCGCTTCCCACCTGCCTTGAGCAGATGTTGGGCGATCTCGGTCAGGTGGTCGTGCTCCGACGTCGAAACCTCGAGCAGGCGCCGTTCTACGGTGGCCATAGACGTCCACACGTCCGGAAGGGGGATGAGCTCGGTGAGTTCCGACATTGCAGGCGTCACCCTACCGATCACCCTGCATTGGGGTTAATCAAGGGCCAGGCGAGAACATTCCGCCCAGGAACGCCAGATTCTTCAGGTCCGGTGTAAACCTGTCGACAGGTATACTTGCGCTCCCTGAGGGGGATTTTCTAGAGGAGGCCCAGCCTTGTTTGAACGGTTCACAGATCGGGCCCGCCGTGTCGTCGTGTTGGCACAGGAAGAGGCCCGACTTCTCAATCACAACTACATCGGCACCGAGCACATCCTGCTCGGATTGCTCAACGAGGGGGAGGGCATCGCCGCGAAGGCGCTCGAGAGCCTCGGAATCAATCTCTCCGGCGTCCGCGAGCAGGTCGTGGAGATCATCGGCCAGGGCCAGCAGGCCCCGACCGGGCACATCCCGTTCACGCCGCGTGCCAAGAAGGTGTTGGAGCTCAGCCTCCGCGAGGCGCTGCAGCTCGGCCACAACTACATCGGCACCGAGCACATCCTGCTCGGTCTGATCCGCGAGGGCGAAGGCGTCGCCGCCCAGGTCCTCCAGAAGCTCGGCGCCGAACTCCAGAAGGTTCGTCAGACGGTCATCCAGCTGCTGTCCGGCCCGTCCGGATCCGAGGAGCAGCCGACGGCGGGTGCCGGGGCGTCGGGCTCGTCGAGGTCGGAGTCGTCCTCGTCGTCCTCGCAGGGATCGACGGTGCTCGACCAATTCGGTCGCAACCTGACACAGGCCGCACGCGACCGGAAGCTCGATCCCGTGATCGGTCGATCCAAGGAGATCGAGCGGGTCATGCAGATCCTCTCCCGGCGCACCAAGAACAACCCGGTGCTGATCGGTGAGCCCGGCGTCGGAAAGACGGCGATCGTCGAAGGCCTCGCCCAGAAGATCATCTCGAACGAGGTCCCGCAGACGCTGACGAACAAGAAGCTGTACACGCTCGACCTCGGCGCCCTGGTGGCGGGCTCGCGCTATCGCGGTGACTTCGAGGAGCGGCTGAAGAAGGTGCTCAAGGAGATCAAAACCCGCGGGGACATCATCATCTTCATCGACGAGATCCACACGCTGGTCGGTGCCGGTGCCGCCGAAGGCGCGATCGACGCCGCCTCGATCCTCAAGCCGATGCTGGCCCGCGGTGAGCTGCAGACCATCGGTGCGACGACGCTCGAGGAGTATCGGAAGTATCTCGAGAAGGACTCGGCTTTGGAGCGCCGCTTTCAGCCGGTGCAGGTCGACGAACCGACCGTGGCGGACACGATCCAGATCCTGCTGGGACTCAAGGATCGATACGAGTCGCACCATTCGGTCCGCTTCACCGACCAGGCGATCGTCACCGCCGCCAACCTGGCGGATCGCTATCTCTCGGATCGATTCCTGCCCGACAAGGCCATCGACCTGATCGACGAGGCCGGGAGCCGCATGCGGATCAGCCGCTCGGCCAACAATCCCGAGTTCGCCGAGATCGACAAGCGGCTGACCGATGTTCGTGCCGAGAAGCAAGACGCCGTCCAGTCACAGCAGTACGAGCGGGCGGCGCAACTCCGGGACCAGGAGCGTTCCCTCATCTCCGACCGTGCGGACGTCGAGCGACGCCTCGCCGAAGAAGGCGGAGAGCTCGGGTGGGTCATCGACGACGAAGAGATCGCCCAGGTACTCGCCCAGTGGACGGGTATCCCGGTCCAGCGGCTCACCGAGGAAGAGACCGCCCGCCTGGTCCACATGGAGTCCGAACTGCACAACCGCATCGTCGGCCAGCACGACGCCATCGTCGCCGTCTCGAAGGCCATTCGTCGTACGCGGGCCGGCCTCAAGGATCCGAAGCGGCCTTCGGGCTCGTTCATCTTCCTCGGCCCCTCTGGTGTCGGGAAGACCGAGACCGCCAAGGCGCTCGCCGACTTCCTCTTCGGTGACGAGAACTCGTTGATCCAACTCGACATGTCCGAGTACATGGAGAAGCACACCGTCAGCCGCCTCATTGGTTCCCCTCCCGGCTACGTCGGGTACGACGAGGGTGGCCAGTTGACCGAAGCCGTTCGGCGCAAGCCGTTCTCCGTCGTGCTGTTCGACGAGATCGAGAAGGCCCACCCCGACGTGTTCAACACGCTCCTCCAGATCCTCGAGGACGGGCGCTTGACCGACGCGCAGGGACGGACGGTCGACTTCAAGAACACGGTCATCATCATGACCTCGAACCTGGGGAGCCGCGACCTGCGCAAGACGAACATCGGCTTCAACACCCAAGACGATCGCGACACCTACGACAAGATGGTCGAGAAGGTGCAAGAAGAGCTCAAGCGTCACTTCCGGCCCGAGTTCCTCAACCGCATCGATGACACGATCGTCTTCCACGAGCTGACGCTCGAGGAGGTCAAGCAGATCGTGGATCTCATGCTGGTGCGTGTGAAGGAACAGCTCGGCTCCCAGGGCCTCGACCTGGTTCTGACCGACGACGCCAAGGGTCACCTCGCCACGAAGGGATACGATCCCGAGCTGGGTGCCCGGCCACTGCGCCGGTCGATCCAGCGGAGGCTGGAGGATCCGCTGTCCGAGCAGATGCTGCTCGGTGGCTACACCGCCGGAACCACGATCCTCGTGGGCGTCGACGAAGAGAGCGACGAGCTCAGCTTCGAAGCCTTCGAGACTCCCGAGCAGCCGCCGGCAGAGATGGCCGAACAGGAGTGAGCCTCGTCACGAGACGCTGACGGAAATGCCCCGGTCCTGACCGGGGCATTTTCGCGAACCGGTCTTTCACCCTGATGCCATCTGGTCTAAGGTGATCGGCGGGAGCTGGGAATTCAGGATTTTGCGATGTCCACCACATTGATTGCGCTTGTCATGCTCGTGTCGACGCTCGTCGGCCCGGTTCCGACCGTTGACGTCGGAAGCGCCGGCGCCGACCGATTCGTCGCAGCTGAAGCCACTCCCGAGAGCGCCCAGGATCACCTGGACGAACTGTTTCGACAGCGGAGCGCCATGGGTGAGCTCGGAGACTTCGAGATGTTCACACCCGACGTGCTGGTCCGAGTGCCCGTATCGCAGGAGGCGTACAGCTGGGACCTGATCGAACGAGGCCTCAAGAACGGAAGGCTCCCGTCTTCGGTCCTCATGTCGGTTGGATCGTGCGTTCTCGAACGTGACGCCGCCTACACGATGTCTCAGATGATCGAGGCGGCCGCCGCCGACGGCATCAGGTTGTCGCCGGCGTGGTGCTACCGCAGTCTCGACCAGCAACGCTCCACCTACGAGGCCAATTGCCCGCTCGTCGAGGCCGAGGAGGCCGTAGTCGATCCCACCACCGGAGTTCCGCTCGTCGATGACAACGGTGAGCCGGTCGTGGTCGTCGGTCCGCCACAGCGCGAGTGCTCGCTGCCGACCGCAACTCCGAGCCGTTCCAATCACGGATGGGGGCGAGCCGTGGACTTCGAGGTGAGCGGCCGCACGATGGGCTGCGGGGATGCAGCGTTCCGCTGGCTTCAGGCGAATGCAGAGGACTACGGCTGGATCCACCCTGATTGGGCGCAGTGCAATCGCCCTGACCGCGAGCCGTGGCATTGGGAGTACGGAGGACTCCAGCTGCTGCCGTTCCCGAGCGTCCTTCCCCCGGAGCCGATCGTGCCTCCCACCAACATCGAGTGACCCCGTCCGAGATGTGACTTTGGAATCTGCCCACGGGCTGGCTGGTCGGGCAGCGTCATGACTACGCTCACGCGCGCTGGGCTCAGATGGCCCATGCTGAATCAGGAGGCATTCAACGTGAAGAAACACACTCGTTTGATCGCGCTACTCATGGCGCTGGCGCTCGTGCTCGCCGCTTGCGGCGACGGAGATGACGCTGCAGACGGCGGCGACGAAGACGGAGGACTCATTTGCGAGGTCACCGATGTCGGAGGCGTCGATGACAAGGGCTTCAACGCATCCGCATGGGCCGGCGCTCAGCGGGCCGGCGAAGAGTTCGGTGCAGAGGCCAAGGTGCTCGAGTCGCAGGCAGAGACCGACTACGAGGTCAACATCAACTCGTTCGTGGACCAGGAGTGCGACCTCATCGTGACGGTCGGCTTCCTACTCGGTGACGCCACCTCAGCGGCGGCAAACGCCAACCCCGATCAGAACTTCACGATCGTCGACTTCGCCTATGACGAGGGAGTGATCGAGAACGACAACGTCAAGGGCCTCGTGTTCAACACCGACGAGGCGGCGTTCCTGGCCGGCTATCTGGCGGCAGGTGTGACCGAAACCGGCGTCGTCGGGACGTTCGGTGGAATCAACATCCCGCCGGTGACCATCTTCATGAACGGCTTCGTCCGCGGCGTCGATCACCACAACGACATCAAGGGCACCGATGTCCAGGTGCTCGGCTGGGACCCGGAGACCCAGGAGGGCTCGTTCACGAACAACTTCGAGTCCCTCGACGACGGCCGTGCATTCGCCCAGAGCCTCGTCGACGAGGGTGCCGACATCGTGATGCCGGTCGCCGGTCCCGTGGGTCTGGGCTCGGCCGCACTCGCCAACGAGCTCGGAACCTTCTCGATCATCGGCGTCGACGTCGACGGATTCGAGGCCGACACCAACAACTCTGGCGTCTATCTCACGTCCGTCCTGAAGCGGATCGACAACGCGGTGTTCGCCGCGGCCGACGCCGCACTCAACGGTTCGTTCGACGGATCGCTGTACGTCGGCACGCTCGAGAACGAGGGCGTGGGCCTCGCTCCGTACCACGACAAGGCCGACCTCGTGTCGGACGAGCTGGCAGCCGAGATCGACCAGCTCCGCGACGACATCATCGGCGGCGCCGTGAGCGTCTCGGGCTGAGGCTCGAACACTCTGGCCGATCGGAGCCCCCTCCTCGGAGGGGGCTCCGACGCGTCCGGGCAGAAAGTCACATCGGAACGGGTCCGAGAAACCGTGCTGCGGGGGCCTCCGGGTGGTCGTCGACGCCTATCCTCGGAAGCGTCGGCCCAGGACTGCGGAGGTGCTCGTTGAAGCTGGAACTGAAGGGAATCACCAAACGGTTCCCGGGAGTGGTGGCCAACGATCACGTCGACCTCGAGATCGAGACCGGGGAGATTCTCTGTCTGCTCGGCGAGAACGGGGCAGGCAAATCCACCCTGATGAACATCCTCTATGGGCTGTATTCCGCCGACGAGGGTGAGATCCTCATCGACGGCGCAGTGCAGCACTTCGAAGGTCCCGGCGACGCCATCGCAGCCGGGATCGGGATGGTCCACCAGCACTTCATGCTCGTCCCGGTGTTCACGGTCGCCGAGAACGTCGTGCTCGGCGTCGAACCGACCTCGGCCGGCGGTGTGCTCGATCTCGAGGAGGCGAGAGCAGACGTCCGTCGGATCTCGAGCCAGTACAACCTCTCGGTCGACCCTGATGCCGTGATCGAAGACCTCCCTGTGGGCATCCAGCAGCGGGTCGAGATCATCAAAGTGCTGTTCCGGGACGCCGAGATCCTCGTTTTCGACGAACCGACCGCCGTCCTCACCCCTCAGGAGGTCGAAGAGTTCTTCAAGATCATCGACAAGCTGAAGCAGGACGGCAAAGGGATCATCTTCATCACCCACAAGCTGAAGGAAGTTCTCGAGATCGCCGACCGTATCGCAGTGTTGCGGCGGGGGGCGGTGGTCGGCTCTGCGGACCCGGCGACCGCCACCGAGAGCGGACTCGCCGAGATGATGGTGGGGCGGCCAGTCGACCTCGAAGTGGAGAAGTCGGAGTCTCAGCCCGGCGACGTCGTGCTGTCCGTCGAGGGCCTCACCGTCACGAACATCTTCGGAGCGAAGGCAGTGGACGGTGTCTCGTTCGAGGTCCGGAGAAACGAGATCGTCGGGATCGCCGGAGTCCAGGGCAACGGCCAGACCGAACTCGTCGAGGCGCTCACGGGGCTTCGCGAGGTCGCCGGGGGCACGGTCAGGATCAAAGGCGAGGATCACACCGATTCGACACCCCGCCAGATCCACGATGCCGGGGTGGCTCATGTGCCCGAGGATCGTCAGCGATCGGGACTCGTCCTGGGGTTCACCCTCACCGAGAACTTCGTCCTGGACTCCTACTACCGGAAGCCGTTCTCGGACGGCATCAAGATGAACTGGAAGGCGAGTCGATCCGAGGCTCAGCGGCTGATCGAAGAGTTCGACGTTCGGACGCCATCGTCTGAGATCCCCGCCAGCAATCTGTCCGGTGGGAACCAGCAGAAGGTGATCGTTGCCCGTGAGTTCGGCCGGCAGGTCGACCTGGTGATCGCATCCCAGCCGACTCGTGGTGTCGACGTGGGCTCCATCGAGTTCATCCACGATCGAATCGTGTCGGAACGTGACCAGGGGGCGGCGGTGCTCATCGTCTCCACCGAACTCGATGAGGTGATGGCGCTCTCCGATCGGATCCTCGTGATGTTCGGCGGGAGGATCGTCGCCGAGAAGAAGCCCGGCGACACCACCAACGCAGAACTCGGCCTCTACATGGCGGGAGCATCATGACCGACCAGCTGACCCCATCCGAAGTCGAGCCGGAGCCGCCCGAGAGCTCCTTCTTCGGCAACCTCACCGGTGCCGGGCGTGTCGACTGGCGTTCCAATCTCCTGATCCCGGCGCTGGCGATTCTGAGTGCACTGATCGTCGGTGCACTGATCATCGCGCTCGGCGACCTCGACACGCTGAGACTGTGGCGAAGTAACCCTGGTGAAGCCTTCGGCGTCACGATCGAGACCGTGGGCGACGCCTACGGGGCCCTCTTCAGCGGGGCACTCGGAAGCGTCAACGCCATCTCGGAGACGCTGACCAGGGCAGCACCTCTCATCCTGGCCGGACTAGCCGTGGCCGTCGGGTTCCAGGCGGGCTTGTTCAACATCGGTGCCAACGGTCAGATGCTGATCGGCGGCATGTTCGCCCTGGTCATCGGGTTCTCGTTCGACATCCCGCTCATACTGCACCTTCCGATCGCGATCATCGCCGCGTTCATCGGCGGCGCCCTGTGGGGGGCGATCCCCGGCTACTTGCGGGCCAAGACGGGCGCCCACGAGGTCATCACCACGATCATGCTGAATTTCGTTGCGCTGCGGCTCGTCGACTACTGGCTTACAACTCCCTTCTTCCAGCTGGAGGGTCGATCCGACCCGGTGTCGAAGAGCGTTCTCGAGAGTTCCCGATACCCAGAGCTCATCTCGTTCCTGAACCCTCGCTACCGGGTCCACATCGGGATCATCATCGCCGTGCTGGTTGCGGTCGGCGTCTGGTGGTTGCTATATCGATCGACGATCGGGTTCGAGTTCCGTGCCGTCGGTGCCAACCCGGATGGCGCGAAGTACGCGGGCATGAACGTCGTGCTGCTGTACGTCGCGGTCATGGCCGTTGCCGGCGGACTCGCCGGGCTCGCCGGCGGTGACCAGGTGCTCGGAACCCTCGGTCGGGCCACTCCGGGCTTCGTCGGTGTCATCGGGTTCGACGCCATCGCCTTGGCGCTTCTCGGCAGATCCCACCCCTATGGAGTCGTGGCGGCTGGGCTCTTGTTCGGCGGCCTCTCGGCCGGCGGTCAGGCCATGCAGGCGACCACCGACGTCGGGATCGACATCGTCCAGGTGATCCAGGCGCTCATCATCGTCTTCATCGCCGCACCGGCATTGATCAAGGCGATCTACCGGGTGAAGGCGGAAGCAGAGTCAGCGCAGGTCTCGCAGGGGTGGGCGACATGACGGCCACCCTCACTCAGGCCCAGGGCGGTCGCTCTCCTGCGGAGCTTCGCCGGAGTCGTGTCCTCTCGATCGTCTACCTCGTTCTGGCGCTCATGGTGCTGTGGTTCTTCGGGTTCGGATCCGAGGGCTCTGCCACGTTCGTGCTCAGTCGTCCTGGCGACGCGATTCAGGTCGGGAACCTGGCGATCCCCGGGTCGGGATTGGCGTTCGTCGTGTCGGCCGTGCTGGCCTTCTTCGGTGCCCGCCAGTGGATGACGGGTTTCGGGTCCAAGACCAATCTCGTGCTCGCCATCGGGCTGGGACTCGTTGGCCTCTCGTTCCTCGCGTGGGCGGCGGACGGCGCATCGTTCAGCCTCGTCGGGCTGCTTCAAGAAGCGATCAAGCGGGCCGTGCCGATCACCTTCGGAGCCGTCAGCGGGTTGTTGTGCGAGCGAACCGGGATCATCAACATCGGCATCGAGGGGATGTTGTTGGCTGGGGCGTTCACCGGTGCGATCATGGGTTCGACGCTCGGTGCGGCTGCCGGGATGACCGGAGCTGCGATCGTCGGCGGCCTGCTTGCGTTGCTGCTCGCCGTTCTGACGGTCAAGTACCGGGTCGATCAGATCATCGCCGGCGTCGTGATCAACATCTTCGTGCTGGGGCTGACGTCGTTCTACACGTCCCAGTTCCTCGTCGAGAATCCTGCGCTCAACAACGCTCCGATCATGCGGGCGTTCGGCATCCCACTGCTGTCGGACATCCCCCTCGTCGGGCCGGTCCTCTTCGATCAGAACTTCTTCGTCTACGCCATGTACGTACTGGTGGCGATCACCAGCTTCGCCTTGTTCCGAACCAAGTGGGGTCTCAGGACACGGGCGGTCGGGGAGAAGCCCCGGGCGGCGGACACGGTGGGCATCAACGTGTTCCGCATGAAGTACCTCAATGTGATCATCGGTGGTCTCGTGGCCGGTTTCGGTGGCGCCTACTTCACGATCGGTTCGGTTGGCCGGTTCGACGAGAACATGACGGCTGGTCGAGGGTTCATCGGCCTGGCGGCGATGATCTTCGGCCGCTGGCACCCGGTTGGCGCGATCTCGGCGGCATTGGTGTTCGGTCTCGCCGACTCGCTCCAGGTCAAGCTCGGCATCCTCGACACACCGATCCCCTCCGAGTTCCTGGCGATGGCGCCGTATCTGGTGACCATCGTGGTCGTCGCCGGCCTGGTCGGCCGCAGCCGCCCACCGTCGGACTACACGGCGTACGTGAAGGAGTAGGCGACTCCGTCGCCGGCGTGTCTTCCGGCCTGGCGGCCGGAGCGTGTCATCACTTCGTGAGCGTGTACGCAGCGTGAACTCGTGGCCAGCGAATGGGGGCGAGCGCACTCATCGCCCTTCAGGCTCTACCGCCCCCGGGGACTGTGTATCGATACGGTGCGGACACGCCGCCGGAGGCGAGACACGCTGCGAGCCCCTGGCGAGCAAGACACGCTGCGAGCTCTGCGAGCGAGACACGCTCGGCGAGGGCGCCAGCCCGAGCCCCTTACGGGGCCGTCGTTGTCGTCTCGTCGGGGATGACCAGGGAGGTCTGAGGGGTCGACACCTCGGCGGAGGGGTACCCGAAGACCTCGATCTGCTGGATGGCCAATTCGCTGAACACGCGGTCCTCGGTCGGGGAGGGCAGGTAGGCGTCGCTGATCGTGATCTCGATCTCGAAGGTGTTCACCGCCGAGAACTGCAGCGACTGGGCGCCCCCTTCGTCCTGGAGCTCGAAGAGCACCGGCGCGGCGCCGCCGTCGATGGTGATGTCCTTGGCGCGATAGTTCTGTCGTAGGCCAGGGTCGTCCGCAGCGAGGTTCGACCAGACGACGCCTGTGATGACGCTGCGTTCGGCGAGGATCAGCCGGATCGTCACGTCGGTGCCTTCCTCGAGCGCGTCCCAGTTGATCTGGTACTCGCCTCCGCCGTCGTCGATGAGGTTCTCGCACCCGAGACTCGCCAGCCCGGAGACGGAGCAATCCGCACGCAGCACGTCGAGTTCGCGGGTCTCGGGTGCAGGTGCAGTCGTCGTGGTGGTGGTCGAGCCGTCGGCCACCACGTCCGGATCGGTTTCGTCGTCACCGAAGATGTTGAAGATCAATGCGATTACCACGACCACCGTGAGCAGGCCGGCGATGGCCAGCACGGCGCGGACGCCTGCGGTGGCTTGCACGGAAGGTCGTGGGGCAACGGGGAGCGGACCCTGGGAGAGACGGGCGCCACACTCTTCGCAGTGGCGGTTCGTGGTCGGGTTCGGTGAGCCGCACGACGGGCACTGGACTTCGCTGCGAGGAAAGCGCGCCGGGGCCTGGGGGACATCGATCGGAGGCTCGCCGGAGAGCGAGAACTCCTCGAAATCACCGTTCCCTTCATCGATCCCGGGTTCCGTGGGATCGATCCATGCTCCGCACTCGGGACAGAATTGTTGGTCCTCTCCCACCACGGACCCGCAGTTGTCACACACGTGTCGTGCCAAATCGCCTCCTCGCGTGGTCGGTATTCTGCCACGGTGCTCGCCTTGTTCCTGATCAGAGAGACCGAGACGTGGGGTCCCTCCACACTGTTGGGCGCCACGGTGCTTCTTTCCATGCTGGTTCTGGCCGGCTACTACCTCCTGTATCGGCGGCGGTGAGCCCGCCGTGCGAATTCGTCACACCGCAGCGATAGGCTCGCCGTCGTGACGTTCCGATGTGACAACTGTGGCTACCAGAGTGCGAAGTGGATGGGATTCTGCCCGCAATGCGGTGATGGTGGACCCCTCACAGAGGTGGCCGAGACCACCAGGAAGCGGTCGAATCGGCGAGGACCTGCGCCGGTTCCGATCGCCATCGGCGAACAGCCTGGCTCGGATGTCGTCCGAACCCTGACGGGGCTCGGTGAGCTCGATCGCATCCTCGGTGGAGGCTTGGTCGACGGATCCGTCGTGTTGCTCGGTGGAGAGCCCGGGGTCGGAAAGTCCACGTTGCTCCTGCAGATGGCGGGAAGTCTCGCCGGAGGCGGCCATCGAGTCCTCGTCGCATCCGCCGAGGAGTCGGCCCAGCAGGTCGGTCTGCGTGCCCAGAGGTTGGGCGTCGACTCCGAGGTGCTCCTGCTCGCCGAGGACGACGTGGATTCGGTGATCGCAGCCGCCAGGGAGACCGTTCCGAAGGTCCTGGTGATGGATTCCGTCCAGACCGTGGGCGCGCCCGAGATCGCATCCGCGCCCGGGTCGATCACACAGGTTCGAGAGGCGTCCGCTCGGCTGATCCGCTTCGCCAAGACGTCCGGCACGTCTGTGATCCTCGTGGGGCACGTCACGAAGGACGGTGGCCTCGCCGGTCCCAAGACGCTGGAGCACATGGTCGACGTCGTGTTGTCCCTGGAGGGTGATCCCGACCGTGGGTTCCGAGCGCTTCGCAGCTTCAAGAACCGGTTCGGTGCCACGCACGTCGTGGCGCTGTTCGAGATGCTCTCCGAGGGCATGATCGAAGTCGCCGATCCGTCGGAGGCGTTCCTGGCCGAGTGGCAATCGGATGTGCCCGGAACCGTCGTGTTCCCCGCCGTCGAAGGCCGGCGTTCGGTCATGGTCGAAATCCAGGCGCTGGTGACGAAGACGACGACGCCACAGCCTCGCCGGTCGGTACGAGGGGTCGACAGCCCGAGAGTCCATCAGTTGCTGGCGGTCCTCGACCGTCACGCCGGGCTCTACCTCGGTGACCACGAGGTCTACGTCAACGTGGTCGGCGGTTGGAAGGTGACCGAGCCGGGCGCAGATCTGGCGATCGCCCTCGCCATCGCGTCGTCTGCCGTCGACGTTCCGTTGGGGTCGACGGCCGCGTGGGGCGAGGTGGGTCTCGCAGGGGAGGTCCGGCCGGTTCCATTCGACACGCGCCGCCGTGAAGAGGCTGGGCGGCTCGGCGTGCAGACACTCATCGCCTCTGAGAGTGGCCTGCGGGTCAGCAGTGCGCTCATCCTCGCCGGCCTCGGTGTCGTGACCTGAACGCGACACTTTGCAGTCTGATCGATGCCGGCCGATCAAGAGGTGCTGCCCGCACGTGGGTGACCTGATATTCTTGCCACCCGTGCCTGACGCTCAATCGAACCATCAAGTGACGCTGGAGCGTCTCGCTCCCGGATCGGCACTTCGGGCCGGCCTCGAGCGCATCATCCAGATGGGCAAGGGAGCGATCATCGTTCTCGGCGACGGTCCGGGCATGGAATCCATCTCCAGTGGAGGCTTCATCTTCGATCGCCCGGTCCCGTACACGCCTGCGAAGCTGTCGGAACTCGCAAAGATGGATGGCGGGATCGTCCTCGATGAGTCCGGCGATCACATGATCCGCAGCAACGTCCACTTCGTACCGTCGAACGAGATCCGGACGGACGAGACCGGCTCCAGGCATCGCACGGCGCAGCGAATCGCCATCCAGACCGGCTACCCCGTCATCGCGGTCAGCGAAGGCCGGAAGATCGTCACGGTGTACTTCGAGGACCAGAAGGTCGAGCTTCGCAACCCCACCGAGATCGCCGGGCGCGTGAACCAGGAACTCCAGACGCTCGATCGTCTGCGCCGGCGCCTCGATGAGGCCGAAGTCAGCCTCACACAGCTCGAGATGACCGGATTGGCGACCTACCGGGCGGTCGTGACGCTCGTGCAACGTGCCGAGCTCGTCCGGAGGGTCGGGTCGTCGATCGAAGACCAGGTCGTCCAATTGGGTGACGAAGGCCGGCTCGCCTACATCCAGCTCGACGACATGGTCCGTGGAGTCGGCCACCTGCGCTTCATCACGATGCGTGACTACACGTCGACTCGTCGCATCTCCCAGGCGAATGCTGCACTCGAGCGGCTGGACGCCCTCGACGAGTCGAAAGTCCACGACCCCGGAGAGATCGGACGTGCGCTGAGCTTCGACGAGTTGGACGAGCCGGTCGTTCCGCGCGGGTATCGGCTGCTGTCGAAGGTCGGGCGGCTCCCGGAGCCGGTCAGGGAAGAGCTGGTGCGGCATTTCAAGACACTCCCCAAGATGATGAACGCCTCGATCGAGCAACTCGAATCCGTCGAGGGCATCGGTGCGACCCGTGCCGACTATCTGATCCATTACTTCGATCGGCTCCACACCGCCGCCGAGAGCTGGGCGCCTCAAGTGCTCTGATGCCCCGAGCGGGCCTCGGCGGCGGGTCAAGACGTGGCCTCTTGTACAATGCGCCCGGATGGCTAAGACAAAGAGCAAGTACGGCGTCGGAGACAAGGTGGTTCACCCCCAGCACGGGGCGGCGACCATCGCCAGGAAGGTCAAGCAGGAGTTCGGTGGTGAGAAGCGCGACTACTTCGTGCTCGACATCGCAACCGAGCAACTGACGGTGATGGTTCCGGTCGACAACATCGAAGAAGTGATCCGCCCCGTCATCTCCAAGAACAAGGCGCGCGAAGTGCTCGCCGTGCTCAAAGAGGAGCCCCAGGAGGCCGGTTCGAACTGGTCCCGCTGGTACAAGGTCCTCAACGAGAAGATGACCTCTGGTGACATCTTCCAGGTGGCAGAGGTCGTCCGTGACCTGAACTTCGCCCAGCAGACCAAGGGAATCTCCCCGGCGCTCAAGCGAATGCTCTCCAAGGCACGGACCACGTTGATCTCTGAGATGCAGTTCGCCCTCGACGTCGACGAAGACGCCGCCATCAAGAAACTCGACCGGGCTCTGCCCAGGTTCGATTCAGCCGACGAATGAGCGACCTGCGGGTCGGTTGGGGCTTCGACGCCCACCGATTCGGCGGCGAGCCGCCGCTCATCCTCGGCGGAGTGCAGGCATCGGCGGATCGAGGAGTCGAGGCGACGTCCGATGGCGACATCGTGGTCCATGCGGTGATCGATGCGCTCCTCGGGGCGTCAGCACTGGGTGACCTGGGCACGTTCTTCCCGTCCGACGACCCCATCTGGCATGGCGCCGACAGCTTCCACATGCTCGAGTTGACGCTGTCCGAGCTGAACGCTCATGGCTGGCGTCCCACGTTCGTCGATGTCACCGTGATCGCTCAATCGGTCCGGGTCGGGCCGATCCGAGAGGAGATCCGGGTCAATCTCGCGGCTGCGCTCGGGCTCGATGCCGGTGCCATCAGCGTCAAGGCGACGACCACCGATCGGATGGGATCGATCGGTGCCGACGAAGGCATCGCCGCCGCGGCAACGGCGACGGTGTCGGTCGTCGAGACAGAGATGCTGACCGCTGAGGACACCGGTCTGCTCGGCGTGCTCGAAGCTCCGCGCCGACCCCGGGACCCCGACTGGCAGGCCTGGTACGAGTCACTCAACGCCGACTCGTCGTCGCGGGACCCGGTGCGTTGGGCGGCGGCGCTCAGAGACATCCATCACGTCCAGCACGTCGACGGCATCTCCCCGGCGCTGACGGCGATGATGCGGTCACTGCGAAGTCGACTGGTTCCTCTGGTCGCTCGCCAGCTCGCAATCGACACCGAGACGGCCGCTGCGGCGATCGAACGGGCGCTGTCGCAGTCGGAGCCCCCGCTCGCCTGAGCCGCTTTCAGGACTGTGTCGGGGTCGACCTAGAGTCATCGGATCATGACGTCGGAGATCAGAGTCACCAACACGCTGTCGCGTCAGACCGAGGACTTCGTCCCCGTTTCGGGCAACGAGGTGAAGATGTATGTCTGCGGTCCGACGGTGCAGTCCCCACCGCATCTCGGTCACGGGCGGGCCGGGGTTGCGTTCGACATGATCCGCCGGTATCTGGCGTACCGCGGCTACGACGTCACGTTCGTTCGAAACATCACCGATGTCGAGGACAAGATCATCGCTGCTGCGGCGGAGACGGGCGAGACCACCGAGGAGCTGAGCATCCGGGTCGCCAAGATGTTCGAAGAGGCCTACGACGGCCTGGCCGTCCTCGAGCCGGATGTCGAGCCCAAGGCCACCGAGCACATCTCCGAGATGCTCGAGATGATCGGGCGCCTGATCGATCGTGGGCTGGCGTATCCGACCGAGAACGGCGACGTCTACTACTCGGTTCGTACGCTCGAGTCGTACGGTCGACTGTCGGGCCAGGACGTCGATGAGATGCGGGCCGGCACCCGCGAGATCGTCGGCGATCTCAAACACGACCCCGTCGACTTCGCACTGTGGAAGGCGGCCAAGCCGGGCGAGCCGTCGTGGGATTCACCTTGGGGCCCGGGTCGGCCCGGATGGCACATCGAGTGCTCTGCGATGGCGCAGCGTTACCTGGGTGAGACGTTCGACATCCACGGTGGCGGCACCGATCTGATCTTTCCTCATCACGAGAACGAGATCGCCCAATCGGAAGGGGCCAACGGCGTGACCTTCGCCAAGTATTGGCTCCACAACGGCATGGTCAATCTCGGCGGCGAGAAGATGTCGAAGTCGACGGGTCATCTCATCGACCTGCTCGAGGCCATCGATCGATATGGCGGCGCCGCAGTACGGCTCTTCTACCTGCGGGCCCACTACCGGTCGCCGCTGGAGTTCTCCGAAGCGCTGATCGACGAGGCACGCACGGCGTTGCGGCGGATCTCGGGATTGCTCGAGCGCGTCGAATACTCCTCGCATGACGCCGAGCCGGAGGTCGTCGCGTCCTTCGTCGAGAAGATGGACGACGACTTCAACACGCCGGATGCACTCGGTGTGGTGTTCGACACCGTTCGTGAAGCCAACCGCAGGCTCGATGCCGGTGAATCGGCCGGCGCGCTCGCAGCGGCCGTCGCCGAGATGATCGACGTGCTCGGAATCGCCGCCGAGGCGGCCGATGACGACCTGTCGGAGATCACGGCGGCCGTCAATGGGTTGGCGACCGAACTCGGGGTGGAGTCCGGCGCCACTCCGGGTGAAACGCTCGACCGACTGCTCGAGCGGCGGTCCGTCGCCAGATCCGACCGCGACTTCGCAACGAGTGACCGCATCCGGGACGACCTGGCAGCGCTGGGCATCAGTATCGAGGACGGACCTGATGGCTCGAACTGGCATCGGCGATAGGGTCGAAGGGATCCACGCGGTTCTGGCGGCGATCGAGGCCGGCCGGGTTCAGAAGCTGATCGTGGAACGGCGCCGCGCCGAGAAGTCCCAGGATGTCGCACATCTCGTCTCGATGGCGCGAGCTCGGGGGATCGAAGTCGAGGGCGTCGACGACGTCCGCCCGTTGGCAGCCACGACGGCGCCGCAAGGCGTCGTTGCGAAGTGCAGTCCGATGGAGGATCACGACATCTCCGAACTCGTCGGCCGGAGCGATCCGACCGCAATCGTCGTCGTGGACCATGTCGAGGACACGCACAACCTCGGGGCGATCGCCCGCAGCGCGGTCGCTTCAGGCATCACCTCGCTCGTCGTGCCGACCCGCCGGGGTGCGCCCCTCGGGGGTGCCGCCTTCAAGGCCGCCGCCGGAGCAATGGAACACTGCGCCATCGCCACGGTGAGCTCCACCGCAGACGCCGTCAGCAAGCTGAAGGACCTGGGGGTTTGGACGGTGGGGCTCGATGCCGAGGGCGACCAGTCGCTGTTCGGGTTGAGTCTCTTCACCGAGCCTGTCGCGCTGGTCGTTGGGGCGGAGACCGGACTCGGACGGCTCGTCCGTGACCGGGTGGACGTCGTCGCCTCGATTCCGATGGCCGGGCCGATCGAGAGCCTCAACGCCTCGGTGGCGGCGGCGCTGGCGTGTTTCGAGGTGATGCGGGTGAGGGCGGCGGACTGATGCCCACTTCACGCTCGATTCCGATCTTCCGCAGGTGGGAGGAGTTGCATGCCGGGCAGGCGGTGGTACGCCGTTCGATCGAGCGCTACCGAACGGCGATCACCGACACCGCCTTGCTGGAGCCGCGACCCGACGTGGCCATCCCCGGACCGAGCCGGTAGATTTCTCCCATCACGCTGGTGTAGCTCAGTTGGCCAGAGCAGCTGATTTGTAATCAGCAGGTCGCGGGTTCGAATCCCGCCGCCAGCTCCACTCCCACCATTCGGAAACCCCCGTGATCACGGGGGTTTCTGTCATCTGCCGCCGAGGTCGATTCCTCGTGTCCGGTCGTTGGGCCGCGGCTGGGCCGCGGGAGTTCGAGCCCGGATGTCATCGAGTCGGCGGATGAGGTCGTCGATGTCGGAGCTGAAGGCCCCCGCCGGGTCGATGGTCGGATAGACGCGGCCTTGGTTGTGGATGCTCGCCGCAACACCGAACACGCGAACGGCCGCCTGGCGTAGCCACCGGACTGCCTCACTTTCGACGAGTGAATGAGACGAAGGCACGTCACGTGGGTCACGAAAGCCACTAGCTTCGAGTAACGGCGCTGCGATCTAAAGGTAGTGAAGCATCTCCTTGAATCGAATGTTGCGTCCGCGACTCTGGACAATCCACTGCAGCCTCGACTCGGCAATTCTCTGCTCGCGACGGCCTTGGGACTGCCAAGCACGTGAGTCTTCGTCGGTCACCGTGGTCATCTCGGCGGCACAGAGCTGCCCGTCATCCAGTAGAAACCGGAAGTCGAACATGGCGGGACTGGAGCCGTCGTCGTACTGATCGATCGCTACGCCGAGTGCTCGGGACATCAAGGTCCGGGCGGTTTCCTCATCCGGTCGCTCGTCTCCCATAGCTTTGCGCACGATACGCACTCAGCTGCTCGGGAGCCAGCGCACCAAATGCCATGCCCGGAACCACCGATATCGGAGGTCGACAGCCTTCGACATACTGAACTCAGCGAGCTGTAACGTTGCCATTTGGCTGTTCGCCGCAGCAGGAACGACCCGCGAATCGACCCGGTCGCCACTTCCAAGATCGCCCTTGCGGAATGAGGGCTTGTCAGGTTATCCTGACAGATATGAAGGTGATTGGTGTCGAGTCCTTGCCGGCGGATCCGCTCGCGGCGTTGCGAGAGCTGTCGCGGGCTGATGTGGAGCTCGAAGCGCTACGTCGTGAGCGAGTAGAGGCGGCACGCCGTGAAGGTGCCACTTGGGACCAGATCGGTGAGAGTCTGGGGATGTCGCGTCAGTCTGCGTGGGAGTACTACACGCACGAGGAGCGACGCGTGCTCGACGAGGGCGCGGCCGGGTCTGACCTCGGTGAGGACGAGGCAATGCGGATTGCTACCGAAGAGGTCAGTCGGGTCCGGCGCCGGCGACGATCCTCGGGGTCCTGAGCCTTTCGGATGCGGGCTGTGCTCGACGCCAATGTGTTGGTCTCGGCAGCGATCGCCCGGGGTCCCTCGCACAGAATCGTGCAGGCTTGGCTGCGGGATGAGACCTTCGAGTTGGTGATCTGCATTCGGCTGCTGGGCGAAGTGCGGAGCGTTTTGACCGAGCGGCCACGCCTGCGGAAGTGGATATCGCTCGAGAGAGCCGAGCAGTATGTCACGACGTTGGCCACGTTGGCTGATGTGCAGCCGGACCCGGCACCTGGGCCTGCACTGACGAGAGACCCAGACGACGACTACGTAATCCACCTCGCCCGCTCTCACCACGCCGACTTCGTTGTGAGTGGTGATGACGATCTTCTCGAGTGGGCCGAGCAGGAGCCTCCCGTGATTGCGCCTGCCGAGTTCGAGGTGAGGCTGAGTTAGCTCCGAGTGGTCACCTCTGGGCCGCGGCTGGGCCGCGGGACGACTAGAACCCACCGGTGGCGACACAAACCAACAAGTAGAAAAACCGCAGGTCAGAACACAGTTCTTGGGTGAAACCCGAGGTCAGGGACCTCATCCGCACTGATTTGTAATCAGCAGGTCGCGGGTTCGAATCCCGCCGCCAGCTCCACTCCCACCATTCGGAAACCCCCGTGATCACGGGGGTTTCTGTCATCTGCCGCCGAGGTCGATTCCTCGTGTCCGGTCGTTGGGCCGCGTCTGGGCTGCGGGAGTTCGAGCCTTGATGTGGTCGAGTCGGTGGATGAGGTGGTCGATGTCTACTCCTCGAACACGGGAGCGTCCAATATCAACTCGTGTGGCCGGCTGGAACCTCGTGGAGGTCCGATCCTGCTGGGGTGCGACTCGAGGATGGCCAGGTCGTTGAGCCAGGAATGACGGTGTACGGCGGCGGGGGATGTCTCGATCGTGTTGGGATCGAGCGGATCGCCGGGGCCGACTGGTGAGATCGCCGTCTTCAACATCGGCAGCGAAGTGACAACCACCTCCGACTGAACCGCAATCACGTCGATCGGCTGACGGCTGTGTCTCGGAAACGGCACGTACCGGTTGGTCAGCGTGTCCGGTAGATGTCGCGGCGGTGCCCGACACGGAGCACGATGACTTCTCGCCGGTCGTCGTCGATGCGGTAGAGGATGCGGTAGGTGCCGCGTCGGGCGCTCCAGACGCCCTCCAGTTCGTTGCGGAGCGGGGCGCCCACCCGCCGCGGGTTGTCGAGCAGCGGTCCGGTGATGAAGTCGATGACAGCGAACGCCACTGCCTCAGGCAGCGTCTCGCGGATCGCTCGCGCGGCGGGCGAAGTAACGACGATCCCGTACCGGGGTTCGGTCACCGGGGCCGGAGAGACTTGACGGCGTCGACCCCGCGCACCACGTCGCCTTCGAGATAGGCGCGGTGGGCCTCGACGAGGTCGGCCACTGCATCAGAGTCACCCAGAACCGCAAGGGTCTCTTCCAGTGATTCGAGGTCCTCAGGGCTGATGAGTACGGCGGCCGGCGTCCCGTTCTTGGTCACAACGACACGCTCGTGGTGTGCTTGGACGCGTTCGATGAACTCCGAGAAGCGGTCCCGCACAGTTCGCAACGATTCACTTGACATGGCCACAATTGTGCCACACCCGATCGCCTATGGGAAGACCCACGCCGATCACCAATTCTGGTACCTGAACGAGCATTGGCAGAGTGTCCGGGAACGGTACGTCGAGGATTGGGTCAGTCAGCTGCCTGCCAGTCCGAAGAAGACCACGATCGCGCGCCCAAGCCTGATTACAAGCCTGGTTGCGGGATGAGACCTTCGAGTTGGTGATCTGCGGTCGACGGTTCGGAGAAGTGCGAAGCGTGTTGACCGAGCGGCCACGCCTACAGAGGTGGATATCACTCAGAGTGCCGAGCAGTACCCCGAGGCGCTCGCCACGGTGGCTGACGTGCAACCCGACCCGGCTCCCGGTCCCGCACTGACCCGAGGCCCCGACGCTGACTACGTGATCCACCTCGCCCGCGCTCACCTCGCCGACTTCGTTGTGAGCGGTGATGACGATCTGCTCGAGTGGGTCGAGCAGGACCGTCCTGTGATCCCGCCGGCCGAGTTCGAGGCCAGGCTCGACTCACCGCTGAGTGGTGGACCTTTGGGCTACGACCGGGCCGCGTACGACCGGAAACAACCGTTGGCAACACGAACCAACCGTTGGAAGATCACAGGTCAGGACGCGATTCCGGGGTGGCTCCGGCGGTCGTTCAGGCGAATCCCGCACCTTCCCAACGATTGTCGCACCCGCAGGTGCAACTGCCCCGGAGCTCAGCCCCGTGGGCCGGACTCAACAACTGCGTCGGGGACGCCGTCGGCGTACTGCTTGAAGTTCTCGATGAACATGCTTGCCAGCTTTCTCGCCTGGGCGTCGAAGGCGTCCTTGTCGTCCCACGTGAGGCGGGGCTGCAACAGCTCCTGCGGGACGCCTGGAACGTCGGTCGGCACCATCAGGTTGAAGATGGGATCTTCGGCGTACTCGACGTCGTCGAGTCTCCCTTCCAGCGCTGCGTTGAGCATCGCCCTGGTGTAGGGGATTCGGATCCTGGAGCCGACCCCGGATGGGCCGCCGGTCCATCCAGTGTTGATCATCCAGACGCGGCAGTCGTGTTCGTCGATCTTCCCTGCGAGCACATCGGCGTAGTACGACGGTGGGAGCGGAAGGAACGGGGCACCGAAGCACGGCGAGAAGGTCGCCGACGGTTCGGTGACACCACGCTCGGTCCCAGCCAGCTTGGCCGTGTATCCACTGACGAAGTAGTACATCGCTTGCTCGCGGGTGAGCCTGGCGATCGGCGGAAGCACGCCGAAGGCGTCGGCCGACAGGAGCACGATGTTCTCCGGATGCGGACCCATCATCGAAGGCTCGGCGTTTGGCAGGTGCTTGAGCGGATAGGCGCACCGGGTGTTCTCGGTCTTGGACCCGTCGGTCCACACTGCCATCCGGCCCGGGTTGAGCACGACGTTCTCGAGAATGGTCTCGAACTGGTTGCAGGCCTGGAAGATGAGCGGCTCGTCCTCGGCGGAGAGATTGATCGTCTTGGCGTACGAACCGCCTTCGATGTTGAAGACGCCGTCGGCGCCCCAGCCGATCTCGTCGTCGCCGACCATGAGGCGGGCAGGGTCTGTAGCCAGCGTCGTCTTCCCGGTCCCGGACAGGCCGAAGATGACGGCCGAGTCGCCGCGTTCGCGGCCGACCGTCGCCGAGGCATGCATCGAGAGGACGTTTCGCTTGGGAAGGAGGTAGTTCATCACCGAGAACACCGACTTCTTCATCTCACCTGCATAGGTGGATCCTCCGATCAACAGCACCTTGTGCTCGAAGCTGATGCAGATGAACACCTCGCTCCGGGTGCCGTCGACCTCCGGATTCGCCTTGAAGTGAGGGGCGTGAACGATCGTGAAGTCGGGGACGAACGGCTCGATCACATCCGACACGTCCATCGTTGCGGGCGGAGCATCGAACCGCCTGGCGACACGCGGAAGAATGAACATGTTGCGGCAGAACAGCGAGTGCCACGGGCTTTCCGTGATCGCCCTGATCGACAGTCGGTTCTTCGGGTCCGCTCCGGCGTACATGTCCTGGATGAACAGCTCCTTCTCACCGAGATACGCCGTCACCTTGTCGTAGAGGCGCGTGTAGACCTCGGGTTCCATCGGGTGATTGACGTCCCCCCACCAGATGTCCTGTTCGGTCTCGGGTTCCCGCACGACGTACTTGTCCTTCGGGCTGCGTCCCGTGTACGGCACCGTCTCCACCACCAGAGGGCCTTTGTGAGCCAGCTCGCCCTCGCCGCGGCGGAGGGTGGCTTCGTAGAGCTCGGGTGTGGAGGGGTCCCAGTGAACGACATTCCTCTGATCGATGCCGTGCATGTTCAGGTCGCGCATCACGCCTCCCGACGGTGGGTCTCTCTCGGAGCCTATGCGTCGACGGATCGGGTTGGCCGGGTCTTTGGTCACAGCGGTCCCGGTCTCCGAGCTGATCCGCGAACCGAGATGCGCAGCGGGTGGCGTGGGTCGGGTGCATTCATTCGGTATCGACGCCCATCGTCGAACCGGTATGGTGCGTTGGCGACCGCCGACTCAGAGGCTCACGGTGCACTGGCTGCTCTTCTACGACTATGTCCCCAACTACCTCGAACGCCGCGGTGCGCTTCGCTCCGCCCATCTTGCGCATGTGAAGCCGTACCTGGACCGCGGTGAGCTCGTCCTCGGTGGCGCGTTCGCCAATCCGGCAGACGGAGCGGCTCTGCTCTTCCGATCCGACGGGCCGGAAGCGGCCGAGCGGTTCGCCGAGGCGGACCCCTACGTTCTGCAGGGGCTCGTGACAAACTGGCAGGTACGAGAGTGGACCACGGTCGTCGGACCCGACGCAGCGCAGCCGCTTCCCCTGCCTGACTAGCGCTGAGCCCCGCAGGGCTTTGGCGAGACCGCAGCGCACATAGAGGCCGTGGCTTCGACCTTCGAGGTTTGTCCGCCGACCCGTCGGGTATACGCCCTCCGAGCTGCACCCGCAGCGAGGGATGAAAGGGCAATACATGAGGAAGAAGACCATCACGCTCGGAGCCACATTCGCTCTGGTCATGTCCATGGGTACTGCTGCACTCGCGCAGCCTGCACAGCCGGGCAGCAACACCTTCGACGACCCCCAACTCCACGCCGGCCACTGGGGCTACGTGCAGTCGGGCTTCAAGGCGAAGGGCGTCCCAGCCCTCGAATTCCACGACGGAGACCCGTATGCCACTGGGCTCGGTGGTTGGGCGGAGTACGTGCGTTCGGTCAAGCAGGGCGGACCCAACTCGTAGATCCACGCGATCTGCAAAACGCCCCGAGCACAACGCTCGGGGCGTTTCTCGTTGTGGTCGGCACCACGCCGCGGTCGCGCGCCGTCGCTCACCGCTTTCCGAGCAGCCCCGCTTTCATCAGGCGTCGGTGGGTGGCACCCATGCATGTGTCCATCACGACCGTCAGGCCACGAGCCGTGGCGACCTCTCGCGCCTCGGTGGATTCGATGCCGGACTGAAGCCACAGGGTCGAGGCACCGAGCTCGGCCGCCTGCTCGGCGATGCCCGGCGCCTCTGCGGCAGGGCGAAAGACGTTCACCACATCTACGGGCTCCGAGATGTCTGCGAGCGAGACGACGGTGCGCTCCCCAAGGACCTCGTCGGCCGTTGGGTTCACGGGGATGACTCGAAAGCCCTGCGTCTGCAGATACGCCGGGATGGTGTGGGCGGGCTTGTCGGGGTTGCCGGATGCGCCGACGACAGCGATCGTCTCGGTGAGCCGGTAGATCTCCGCGAGTGCTTCGTCGGACAGGGGTTCTGACACGGCGGAGCCTTTCTTCTGGATGGGATGAACAACGCGATCGTAGGTGCGCGACCGCAGAGAGCAGCGCTCAGGAGACGGCGGTTCGATCGACCATCGACTCTGCCGGTTCGATGACGATTCGGATCTCTCTGAGCGCCGACGGCCTGACTGCCACGATTCGATCGTCGGGGCCCATGCGGAGCGTCGAGTCGAGCGGTGGAGTGAGCAGCACCTTCCCGTCGAGGATCGCACCGATCGGCACCACGCCGTCGGCCGACAGTGAGGACACGACCGAACCGTAGGTCACGTCGCCGCTGGACACCTCGAACAGGTCCACGATGGGGCCAGAAGCGTCGAAGAGCTCGCGATACACCGCCGAGACCCCCGGATTCCGGGAGGCATGTACCAGCAACCGGCTGGCGAGCGCGTCGGTGATGACGAAGTCCCCGCCTGCTACGTGATTCGCCGCCAGCGGAGCGAGGTCGCGATCGAAGAGTTGAGCAACGACCCGGTCGATGTCGACCCTGTGTGAACGCCGGGCCTGGTCGAGCGTCATGAGTGTCAGCAGGGTCAGCGCGTCCGCTTCGGCGTGGTTCATGCCGTCCGAATAGCCGAGCACCACGACCACATCGGGTCGACGTTGGTCGATCTCTGCCAGCACATGCTCGGGCTGGTGTTTGGTGTGTGTGAACGATCCGGCGAAGGGCCACGCCCACCGAGGGGTTCCGTCCTCGAGGAGCGTCGTGTCGGCGAGGACCTCGATTCTCGATCCGACCGGCAGATAGTCCGCTACGCGGTCGAGCATGCCCCCGGCGGCCTCGTTCCACCCGATCAGCAGTGCGCACAGCGGTCGCTGGACCTCCGGAGCGCAGTCAGACAGGTTGAAGGACGGGGATGCGAGAGTCGGAGGGCCGGGTTCGGCAGCGACGACGACGAGGCGGTCCCGTTTTCCGATCACCCGCTTCGGATCTGGAAGCAGCACCGGTACGCCTTCGTCGCCGATGAGACCCAGGACCGACATCGCGTCGGCACGTACCACCGCGTCGCCGAATCTCATGCCGACGAACGCACCGGGGGGCACGACGTACAACTCGCTGCCTCCATAGGAGAGCAGTTGATCGAAGACGGCGGCGAGGTGTGCTCTACGCACCGACTGGGCAAGCATGTCGGCGACGATGTCTTCGACCGAAACCACGGCGATCTCGCCGGATGTCGCCGCCGAGAGGGAGCGTGCCACTCGTGGATTGCCGATCTCGACCACCACGTGGGCGTCGTCTGGTTCGACGGTGTGAGCGGCGAGCGAACGCCGGACCGCGGTTGCATCGACGAAGCTCCCTTCGGAGAGCACGATGACCGCCCTCGCCTGATCGACACCCACCAATTCCAGATCCGCCCGGCTGGTCGGATCGCCGCTGCGGAACAGGACCCTGTTCCGGTCTGGGCCACGATGGCGCGCCCGAAAGGCGTCCTCCATCTCCTGTTTGTCCCGGTCGGCGAGCACGACGACCGTGACGCCCCTCTTGGCCGGGTTCTCTTCGAGAAGCTCGTCGAGCACGGCCATGAGTCTGGGCGACCAGCCTGCCACGACCGTGTGGCCCGATTCGAGCACGCGGCCCCGACCTCGGCGCAGTTCGTCGACTCGCTTGTTGACGGCGGCGACGAGCACGCCGATCAGCGATCCGGTCAGGAAGACGCCGGCGAAGACGAATGTGAAGGTCACGAGTCGTGGCCCCCACCCGTCATCGAGGATGCCGCCGCTCCCGATGGCGATCAGGAACGCCTGCCAGAACGATTCAGCGGGGCCTCGCTGGCCGTCGAACTCCAGATCGAGGGTCCAGAAGATGGCGCCACCGATCAGCGCAAGGAAGATCGCCAACCCGACCACCCAGATGATCGTTGCCGCCGACCCGCGCGCCAGCAGGCGGTCGAAGCGATATCTCAGTCGATCCTGCCACCCGACTCCCCAGCCCATGGGATGACGGTAACCGTCTGATCGGCCGAATGTCCTGTGCAATCGGTGTCTTGAGAGCTCGTCCGGACGGGCGAGCGCCGGCATCGGACCCGTCACGACGCAGGACTCCGAGACATTCGGCGACAACCTCGAACGGGATGTGACAGACTCGGGGGGAGGTGATTTGGTGAAACGGATGTGGCAGCTCGTACTGAAGATCATGTTGGCCGGCGCGGTTGCCGTGCCGGTGATCGCCCAACTCGTGAAGCGGTTGGTTCCGGAGCACGGTGATGAACGAAGCAATCACTTCCAGATCGTGTGTCTCATGCAGGGAAGGCATTGGCGGAGCGAGGCTCCGAACCTCGAGTCCGGCACCATCGTGACGGTCGCCGGCGGCGTGGAGGTGGATCTCCGCGGCGCAACGCTCGCCCCCGAAGGAGCGCATCTCAGACTCACCACGTTGATGGGCGGAATCGACGTCCGCATCCCCGACCACTGGCACGTTCGGCTCGACGGCAAGGCGTTCATGGGGGCGAACGACCTGATCGGATCCCGTGATCCACACGGCGAGCCACTGCTGACCGTCGACTGTCTGGCGGTGATGGGCGGCATCCAGATTCGCGGTGTTCCGGCGGTCACGCCCGTGCGCTGAAGCCCAACGGGTTCATGATGTGTCGAAACCTGGCGATGATCGCAGGGTCGTCGGGGAAGTGTCGGGGCGCCGTCTCTGCTCAGGTGAGCAATCCGTACCGGGGGGTTCGAGAGAACTTGCGACGGACGGTGCGTTCGCGCAGCCATCCCTCTCGCACAGGAGCAACGGCGGCGATCGCATCTGCTACGCAGCGATTGCATCGAGGGCCGGGGGCGACGCGGGCCGTGGTCACCCTGCCGCAGCGAGCACATCGCTCCCCGGCATCGATGTTCCCAGGCCGATTGTTTGATTCCCACATGCCGTTTCTATCGGCGGTTGTCCGGCGGAGATGAGGACTGTTGTGGAATGATCCGGACGGACTAGACCCCTTCGGCGGCGCCAGGGGTCACCGGCGACGCCACCGCCTGCTGTGCCTTCCCACCAGGATGCTCACGCCTCCGAGGACCGCCGTGCGAGCCGCTGAAGGGACCTGGCGAGGACGGGGAGATAGAACGGCGCCCAGCCGGGAGCGGAGAAGGTCACCCGGCACCCAGCCGCCGTGGGATCCACCCGATGCCCGGTGGCAGAGACGCCAGCAACCTTCCAACTCCACGATTCACCGTCTGCGACCTCGGTGATCTCGAACGGGAGCCACACGCCGACGACCGTTCGTACGCGGCCCGTCGCCCCGGCCCCGACTCGCCCGGATGATGGCTCGACGGCGGTGATGCTCACCCCCCAGGCGGGCCAATGCTCGTATCTCGAGATCAGATCCCAGACGATATCCGGCGGCGCAGCGATGTCGACCGAGGAGCGGAGTGGTGCCATGGCTCTGGATGGTCGCACCGGCGCCCGGTAAACCCGAGTCCAAATCCGCCAGTTTGCCAATGCCCACCGATACTCTTTTCGCGACCCATGTTGACGACCACCGACAGACAGATCATCGACTTCGAGCGATCCTGGTGGCTGCTTCCTGGCCCGAAGGATCTGACCATCACAGATGTCCTCGGGCTGGACCCGGCCGACTACTACGCCAGGCTTCGCGTGTTGCTCGACTCAGGTGAAGCCGACCGCTACGACCCGCTCACCGTCCGCCGCTTGCGCAGGTTCATCAGCGGAGGCACGTGATGGCGCGCGGTCGCCACGCGTCGAAGTCCGGTCAGTCGGCGTTCGCTCGTGATGCAGCGATCATGGGCGTGGGGATCGTCATCGTGGCCGCACTGATGTATGGGATCCTGTGGCTCATCCAATCGTGGCGCTCGCCTGATCCTCTTCCCGGGACTTCGGAGACGACACAGGTCGTCGAGTCGAGCACGACCTCGACGACCCGGGCCCCGACCACGACGACGACCGCCCCCACGACCACGGACGCTCCTACGACGACGACCACGACCGTACCGGTCATCGAAGCCAGGCCGCCCGAAGAGGTCACGGTCGTTGTCCTGAACAGCGTCGGCACGGCCGGCCTGGCGGGCAGGGTCACCGATCTCCTCGACGAGCTCGGTTACATCACCCTCGAGCCCGACAACTTCGAGCCGCGGCTGGACCAATCCCTCATCTGGTACAAGGAGGGTTTCGGCCCGGAGGCTCAGGACCTCGCGGCGAACTTTCCCGACGCCGTGACCGAATTCAATCCCGATGGACTACCTGAGGCCGACATCGTCGTCTTGTTGGGTGCGAGCTACGAGGACGAGTGAGCGACAAGCCGGTCCCGGGCGCCTCACCGTGGCCGGTCGCGTTGTGGCTGCTCTTCTCGATGGCGACCGTGGCGATCGTGGTCGCCGTCGTTGCGCAGCTGCTTTCCACCACCCTCGTCCTTGACCTGTCGGCTCTCTGGCCCGCGGTGGCACTCGCACTCGTCGTGCTCCCGATCGCGCTGCTGCGACGGGGCGTCTGGCGATGGATTCCGCCGGCGATCCTGCTGACCTGGCTGCTGACGGGTCTCGCCCTGCACCTCAACGCGGTCTCGGTGCTCCCGTCTGCGGTGGGAGATGTCGAGATCGACGTCGATCCGGGCGAGGTCGGCACCGCCAAGCTCACGGCAGGCCCGATCGACGTCCTCGTGGTGGATTTCAACGGAGGCGACACGCTCGCCTCGGTCACGATGCGCCGCCGAGGCGGCGGTGTCGCGCCGGCGATCGCCACGCCACTGGTCGGTGACGGACGCGCCGAGATCGTGCTGACCGAACGGGACGACCCCGGCTTCTTCGAGTTCGAAGGATGGCAGCTCAGTCTCGGTGACGTCGAGTCGTGGGAACTCGATCTTGCGGCGACCAGCCTGGAGATCAGCACCGACGGCGCCGAGCAAGTCTCGATCCAGGCGAGCGGAGCCGGCTCGATCGCGTTGTCATCGGTCCAGAGGGAGTCCATCCTGGACGTCACAGGCGTCTTCGACATCTCCGTTCCGCGTGGAGTCGGGATCGTGCTGGACGGGGAGGCGACCACGCCGAACGACTGGACCCGCACCGAGCGCGGGCTCGCTTCGCCGGGGGACACGCAGTGGACGCTCGTCGTCGCCGGGGACTCTCGCGTGACCGTGAGCTACGGGGACCCCTGAGTACACTCTTCGACGTGACGGGCACCACCGAACGTCTGCGGCGCCTCGCCTACGGAATCTGGTCGATCGTCGGCTTCGGAGTCCTTCTCGCAGCCCTCATCTGGCTGGCGTCGCAAGTCAAGATCATCTGGCTCCCGCTGGCCTTCGCCGGCGGTCTCGTCATCCTGCTCAACCCGATCGTCAAGGCGCTCAGCCGCGTGGCGATCCCCCGGGTGGTTGCGACCCTCTTCGCCTTCGTCGTACTCGGTGCGTTCGTCACGGCGATCGGATTCCTCGTCGTGCCGACGATCCAGACCCAGAGCTCGGAGTTCGGTGAGCGGTTGCCCGAGATCTACGACGACACGATCCAGTTCCTACAGGAGACGGGCGACGATCTCGGGTTCGATCTCGGTCCAGTCTGGACATCCCAGACGATCCAGGAGTGGATCCAGGATCCGAACAACCAAGAAGCGATCCAGACGATCCTCGGGGGCTTTGGTTCGGGTGCCGGTCGGCTTCTGGCCGGCGTCGCAGAGGTCGGGGTGGTCGTGCTGCTGGCGCCGATCCTCGCCTTCTATCTGCTCGTCGACCTCCCCAGGACGCAGCGTCTCGCGTATGAGCTCACACCGCCGCGGCTCCGGGACGAGGTCAGTCATGTCAGCAGGCAGCTCTCGACTGCGCTGTCGAGCTTCGTGAGAGGCCAGCTCCTGGTGTCGTTGTTCGTCGGTGTGCTGTCGTCGGCGGTCCTGTTCGTTCTCGATGTGCCGTTCTGGCTGATCATCGGGATGGCGACCGGGTTCCTCAATCTGATCCCGCTCGTGGGACCGTTCTTCGGGGCGGTGCTGGCAGCCTCGGTCTCGCTTCTCGATGGCCACCTGTCGACTGCCGTCATCGCTGTCGTGGCGTTCACCATCATCCAGCAGCTCGACAATCACGTCATCACGCCGATGGTGCAGCGGGCTCGGGTGCATCTCTCTCCGGTCATCATCGTGCTCGCGCTCCTCATGGGGGGCTCGCTGGCCGGACTGCTCGGTGTGGTGCTCGCAGTGCCGACGTTCGCCGCGCTCCGCATCCTCGCTGGACATCTCTGGCGAACCCGTGTGCTGGGTGAGTCCTGGGAAGAGGCGAGCGAAGCGATGATCGAGATCACCGATCGGCCCGAGCGCAAGCTCCCCACCCGCCGCCGGCCGCATGGGGACGACCCGCGGCTCTTCGACACGGGCGAGTTGAGTGAACTCGAGGCGAGTGCCCCGGCCGAGGCGGTGGAACCGAGATGACCGAGGAACTCGCCGCGAGCGACTCCTATCTTCGGACCGCAGAGGGCACCGTCACCGAATGGCTGGACGATGGCATCGTGCTCGATCGCACGGTGTTCTATGCCCGTGGTGGTGGCCAGCCCGGGGACGTCGGGACGATCAGCTGGAACGGAGGGAGTGTCGATGTCGTCGACACGATCCGACGCTCGGGCAAGATCATCCACGTGGTCTCCTCCGAGGATCGTCCCGAGCCGGGGGTGCCCGTCGAGGGAGTGATCGACTGGGACCGTCGCTACCGGATCATGCGCACCCACACGGCGTTGCATGCGTTGAGCGGTGTCGTGTACCGCGACTTCGGAGCGAAGGTCACCGGCGGGAACATGGACGACGGGACGGCACGGATGGACTTCGAGCTCGACTCGATCTCCCAGGAATTCGGGGCGATGGTCGAGCGGAAGCTGAACGAGGAACTGGTCAAGGGCTATCCGACCGAGATCCAGATCATGGCGAGGGAGGCTGCGCTGGCCGACCCGGACCTCATCAGGACCAAGGTGAACCTGATCCCCGAGTGGGTGCAGGAGATCCGGGTGGTCGACATCGTCGGTCTCGACCGTCAGGCGGACGGTGGCACACACGTCCACTCGACGCTCGAGGTCGGGACGGTCTCGGTTGAGAAGACGGAGTCGAAAGGCAAGGCAAACAAGCGGATGCGGATCCGCGTCGTCGGCGATCGCTGATGCTGGACTTCATCCTCGGCCTGTATCTGGCCGCTCTCGCCGTGCGCGGCTGGGTACGCGGCGCAGTGAAAGAGGCCCTCGATCTCGCCGGTCTCGTGGTCGGTGTGTTCGTCGGCTTCAGGGTGAGCGCCCCGATCGGCGACTTCCTCGCAGACCGGTTCGACGTGACCCCCGAGTGGGCGCGGCTGGGCGCCGGGATCGTCATCTTCGTTCTGGTCGGGGTGGGCTTCTCGATTCTCGCGTCGATGCTGGGGCGCTTCATGAGCCTGCCGGGGCTGAACCTGTCCAATCGGCTGCTGGGCACCGGGGTCGCGGTGGCGTGGGGGGTGTTCCTCATCCTCGTGTTGGTTTCGATCCTCGAGGCAGTCCGTGTCCCCGACGCCATCGCCCAGCCGATCGAAGAGTCGACCGTGCTCACAGCCCTCGCCGGCCCAGAGTCGGCACCTCGTGAGATGCTGGAGTCCGTGGCGGGTGACGATGTCATCGGATCGCTCCTCGCCCTGAAGTCGATCGCCGGAGCCGAGCGTGTCATCCTCGACGACGACGATGTGTTCGAGATGCCGCCGTCGTCGGTGGATCAGCTGTCGGAATCTCCAGGTGAGGCGACGGAGTCGTTCGAGCTGCTGAACGAGGAGCGGGTCGCCGCCGGCCGGCCACCGCTGGCGGCCTCGGAGGGACTCTCGGAGGTGGCACGGGGTCATGCCCTCGACATGTACGTGAACGGCTACGTGTCGCACATCTCACCGACCTCAGGAGGGGTCCGGGACCGAGTCGAACGTGCCGGCATCCGTTTGACGATCGTGGGCGAGAACCTGGCGTTGGCGAGTTCGACACGAGCGGTGCACGACGGGTTCCTGCGATCCGATTCACATCGTCGCAACATGCTGGAGCGGTCGTACGACCGGGTCGGGGTCGCAGCCATCGACGGTCCGTACGGCTTGATGGTGGTGCAGGTGTTCGGCGGATGATCCCCGAGGCGCGAGCCCTGCGTGAGGCGCTGTCACGGGTGTACCGACCGTGGCTGGTGCATCTGTTCGAGACGCGCGGGTGGGAGGTCGGGCCGACCATCGCCGCGGCGATCGACGAAGGAGAACAGTGGCTCGACGCCCAGCTCGACCGGCTCCTGTCCGAACCGTTCGACGTGCAGCGCCGGGGCCCGCTCGAGCTGTTCCAAGAGGCGATGCGGTTCCCGACCGCAGCACTGATCGACCTCGGTGTCGAACCGGCGGAGCGAGATCCGATGGTGGAACGAGCCATTCCCGGGGACGTCTTCGATCTCGCCCCGGCGTCGTCGTCGGCGTTGGGCGAGAAGGTGTGGCACGCCCATCTCACGTGGGGTGCCGCCAAGGCGAATGCGATGCGTCAGGCCTGAGGACGGATGCGCACGGCCGAACTGGTGGCGAGCACGATGCCCGCCAGCACGACCGCGACCCCGGCGTATTGCAGCGCTGACGGTGTCTCATCGAAGATCAGTCGACCCCACAGCAGGGTCAGGGTCGGCTGGAGCAGGATGATGAAGGACGTGTAGGCCGAGGGCAGTCTCGGCATGGAGTGTCCGATGAACAGCCACCCGACGACCTGTGGTCCGAGCGCGAGCGCCAGGATCCAGCCGTGGGTCGGCCACGAAGGTGTCAGGTCGCCGCGCCCGGTGAGGAGGGCGAACGCGACGGTGACGATGGCGGCGCCCGCCACGGCATCGAGGAGCGGGCCGGCGGTCGGGACGAGCCGGATGTTGCTTCGCCGCCACAGCATGAGGAAGGCGGAATAGAGGAACGCCGCGCTGAACGCCATGGTGACGCCGAGCACCGGGCGCGTGCCGAAGGTGGATTGGCTTCCCAAGGCCGGTGATGAGCGCCAGGCCGGTCAGGACGATCGGAAGCGCAACGATCACTGCTCGGCCGGGCCGCTCGCTGAGCAGCAGCCAGGCTGCGAGCGGCACGATCACGACCTGGCTGTTGGCGATCAACGTGGCGAGGCCGGTCCCGATGTATGCCATCGACGACTGCCAGACGACGACGTCGATCGCCAGGAACACCCCCGACAGGAGTCCGATCATCCGGTCGCTCGTCGGTCTCGAATCCCTGTCCCTGATCCGCCACCACAGTGCCAGCAGGACCGGCAGCGCATACACCATCCGGAAGCCGGTCGCCGTGAGTGGATCGGCGCCGGACAGTTCGAAGAAGATCGCGCTGAACGAGATGATGACCGCACCGATGAGACCCGCCCAGGCTGGTGATCGAGTCGTCGACGCCTCAGCTTGAAGCGTCGGCTGCATTCGTCAGCAGTTTGAAGCTGTGATGGAGTGAACCGACGAACGCCTCGGTGTCGGGCACCGTGTCGTAGTCGGCGTGCACTCCCCACAGCAGGCGCCCGTCGTAGGAGAAGAGGGCGAGGCCGACGCCGTGTTGGGCCCAGAGCGGCACGATCGGGTAGTTGGCCAGCATCTTGGACCCGATGAGATACATGGGGAACTGCGGGCCGGGCACGTTCGTGACGGTCATGTTGAACGGCCGGATGGTGCTGGAGGCCACGCGGTTGGCGATGCTGAGCAACGGGAGCGGGGTCCCGCTGCTCAGGTCGACGAGCGTCGCCGCTCCGAGCGCCTGGTTCGACTTCTTTGAGGTGGTCGGTCTCGGCTGCGATCGCATGCAGTCGCTTGACCGCATCCGGCTCATCGACCGGCAGGTGGACGAGCCACATGGCGACCTGGTTGCCGAGCGATCCCTTCTGATCGGGTCTGCGAACCGACACTGGTGCCATCGCCCGGAATTCGATGCCATCGGCCGAGAATCCCCGTTCGACTTCGAGGAAATGGCGGATCGCGCCCGCCGTGATCGCCAGCACGACATCGTTGACGGTGCCCCCGAGGGCGTTCTTGATGTGCTTGACCTCGTCCAGCGGCATCTCGGTCCAGTCGAACCGCCGATTCGGGCCGATGTCGGGGTTGAGCGGCGTGCTCGTCGACTGAGACAGCCATCCAGATCGCAGCGAGTCGGCTGCGGCCGACAGCTTCGCCGCTGTGGTTCCGATCTTCCCGATACCGGTCTTGGCCGTCTCGGTGATTGAGGTCAGGTCGTCGATCAGCTTCCGCGTCGAGCGAGCGAGTTCGGACACGGCCAGTTCGGCCGGCGTCGGAGCCGGACGGGCTTCCCACGGCACCTTCTCTTCGATCTCCTCGGTGGGAACAACATTGAGGAGGATGGTCGTCAGGTCGACTCCTGAGATCCCGTCGATCATGCAGTGATGGATCTTGGCGATGATGGCGAACTTGCCCTCCTCGAGGCCCTCGACGATCCAGAGTTCCCACAGCGGCTTGCTGCGGTCCAGCTGTTGGGAGACGATGCGTCCCGCCAGCGCCTTCAGTTGCCCTTCGTTTCCCGGTCTCGGGAGGCTGGTGTGACGAACATGGAAGTCGAAGTTGAAGGCGTCGTCGTCGATCCACACCGGGGCGCGGTTGTATGGCACGAATGCCAGCCGCTGGCGATACCGGGGGATGTACTGGAGCTTCGCCTCGATGTGATCCTTGATCCGCTGGATGTCGATCCCGCCGTCCGATTTCGTCAGCGGACCTGCCTCGAAGAGCACCACCGACGCCACGTGCATGTGTGTCGTGCGCGTCTCGAGCGCGAGGAACGATGAATCGAGATAGGAGAGTGGTTCGTAGAAGGTCTGGGCCATCAACGCCAGACTACCGGCGTTCGAGCATCGTCAACCCGGCGTGCACTCCGGTTGCCGGGTTCGACGTCACAGTGCGGTCCAGAGACGGGTAGGTTCGACGAAGACCCACACGACGAGGAGGCACTCGATGGAAGACATCAACGAGGAGCTGCGCGAAACGATCCCGTTCGACCAACTCGCTGCCCGTCTGGGCGCTACCCGTGAGGAAGTCGAGCAAGCGACCGAGCTCGCCCTGCCTGCGCTGCTGCAGGGAATGAACGCCAACGCCCACCGTTCACAGGACGAAGCGACCTCGCTGCTCGGCGCTCTGATCAAGGACCACGACGGATCGGTGCTCGATGCCGAAGACGTCGTCGATCGGGTGAATCCCGAGGACGGCAAGAAGATCGTCGGTCACGTGTTCGGCGATCGGACCGACGGCGTGGTCAATCGGCTCGGGGCCAAAACGGGTGGCAGCTCGTTGATGGAGAACCTGCTTCCGATGCTGGCGCCGATGGTGATGGCGTGGCTCTCGAAGAAGCTCGGAGGAGCGGTGTCGAGCCGGAGGCGAGGCGCCCGTCATCGTCGGGCGGGCTGGGCGACATCCTGGGCGGGATGCTCGGGGGAGGGGGTTCGGGTGGCGGCGGTCTCGACGATCTGCTCGGTGGCCTGCTCGGCGGCAGCTCGGCGGCAGGCGCCGGATCTTCCGGCGGGGGTCTCGGTGACATCCTGGGTGGGATGCTCGGCGGCGGTCCGTCGAGTGGGGACTCCTCCCCAGGCGGAGGCCTGCTGGACATCCTCGGAGGACTCGCGGGCCAGGCCGGCCAGAGCAGTGGGGCGAAACAGCAGATGCCCGACCTCTCCGATCTCTTCGGTCCTCGCTAGCTCCGGGGAACACGGCCGAAGCCGCCCTCCGCATCGGGACCAACGTCACTAGGAAAGACCGGGTCGGCGTCCCAAGCTGTCGAAAGTCCATTGACAGGAGCTGGCATGCGAAGTTTTGCGGGGCGCGACATTCTGTCGCTGAACGGATTCGAACGCGCCGAGTTCGAGCAGGTTTTCGCGGTTGCCGACCGGTTCGAGCCGGTTCCCCGCGAGCGACGCCGACTCGACCTGCTGAGCGACAAGATTCTGGTGAGCGCCTTCTTCCAGGCGTCGACGAGAACGCGGCTCGCCCACGAATCCGCGATGTTGCGATTGGGTGGCGTCGTGACGGGGTTCGCGGACCCGAAGATGACACGGGCCGGCGACTTCTACCAGGAGAGCATCAAGGACACCGTTCGGATGCTCGAGTACTACGGGGATGTGATCGTGATGCGCCACCCTCAGAAGGGTGCGCCGCACGAGGCGGCCCGGTGGGCGTCCATTCCCATCATCAACGGTGGAGATGGCTGGGGCGAGCACCCCACCCAGGTCCTCACGGATCTGTACACCATCACACGGGAACTGGGGAGTGTCGACGGCAAGACCTTCGTGGCCGTGGGCGACTGGCGAATGCGCACGATGCACTCGCTTGCCTACGCGCTCACCCAGTTCGACACCGAGCTGATCTACATCACTCCCGACGAGTACGTGCCCGACGACGGCCTCATCGATGAGGTTCGGGGCCGTGGCCTCCACATCGAGCGGGCCGAACACGTGAACCAGGTGATCGGCCGGGCCGACATCGTGTTCATCGAGCCGGTCGTACAGCCCGACTACACCAAGGGCAGGGACGAGCGCGGCGGGGAGGTGGCCGCGACGCCGGCCAACTACGTCGTCGACAACGACGTGCTCGCAGACGCGAAGTCGTCCGCGATCGTCATCCACTCGTTGCCCCGAATGGACGAACTGCCCCCGACAGTGGATGCGACTCGTCACGCTCGGTACTGGCAGGAGGCCTACTACGGGGTCGTGATGCGGATGGCCTTGCTCGCCCTCGTGTTGGGAGCGGCAGAATGATCACCGGACTGCGGGGCCGTGACATGATCACGACCCAGGAGTGGACCGTCGAAGAGCTCGAGACCGTACTCGAGGTCGCCAAACGCCTGAAGATGGACCGGGCGCTGGGCACCCCACATCCGATGCTGCGGGACAAGGTCCTGGCCATGCTGTTCTTCTTCTCATCCACTCGCACCCGAGCCAGCTTCGAGGCGGGTATGGCCCAGCTCGGCGGGCACGCCCAGTTCATCGAGTCGAAGTCCACTCAGATCGCTCACGGCGACACCGCCAAGGAGATCGGCGTGATCCTGGGCCGGTACAACGACGGTATCGCCATCCGCCAGGTGGACTGGGGGATGGGGAATTCCTACATCCGAGATGTCGCCGAGGCTTCGCGTGTTCCGGTCCTCAACATGCAATGCGACCGGTATCACCCGTTCCAGGCGCTCGCCGACCTTCTGACGATCGTCGAGAAGAAGGGTGACCCCAGGGAGGTCACGCTGGACGTGAGCTACGCCTACGCGTCCAGCTACCAGAAGCCGCTTTCGGTCCCGCAGAGCCTCATTCTGCTCGCCACTCGATTCGGCATGCAGGTCCGCCTCGCCCGTCCGCCCGAGTTCGACCTCATGCCGGAGGTCGTTGCTCACGCCCGAGCCAATGCCGAGTCGGCGGGCGGCTCGTTCGAGGTGACCGACAGCTTCGAGGATGGCATCCGCGGCGCCGACGTGGTGTATGCCAAGTCGTGGGGGGCGATGCTCACCACCACCGACGAAGGGGAATCGGCATCGATCGGCGCCCGCTACCAGGACTGGATCGTCGACGAGGACCGGATGGCGCTGGCCGGCTCCAACGCGATCTACATGCATCCGCTGCCGGCCGATCGCAACATCGAGGTGACCGATGCCGTGATCGACGGTCCCCAGAGCGCCGTGTACGACCAGGCCGAGAACCGACTCCACGTCCAGAAAGCGGTCATGGCGCTCACCATGTGACAGGCTCTCCACTGGAGAGCACCGGGCAGGAAAGGAACACCGATGCCACGCGCTGTGGTGGCGATAGGCGGAAACAGCCTCATCACCGACCCCCAACATCAGACCGTCCAGGATCAGTACCTCGCAGCCGCCGAGACGGATCATCACATCGCGGCGATGGTCGCCGGCGGATGGGACGTCGTGATCACGCATGGCAACGGCCCCCAGGTGGGATTCATCCTGCGCCGATCGGACCTCGCCCGCCACGAGTTGCACGAAGTCCCCTTGGAGGTGTGCGTGGCCGACACCCAGGGGGCGATCGGCTACCTCCTGCAGCAGAACATCCTCAAGGACTTCCGAAGCCTGAGCATCGACAAGTCGGTCGCCACCGTGGTGACCCAGGTGGAGGTGTCCCCGGACGACCCGGCGTTCACCACGCCGACCAAACCCATCGGGTCGTTCCTCACCGAGGCGGAGGCTCGCGATCGCCATGAACGTGAAGGCTGGGACGTGGTCGAGGATGCTGATCGAGGATGGCGTCGGGTCGTGGCCTCGCCCGCTCCCATCCGGATCGTCGAGATCGATGCCATCCGACACCTCCTCGATGGTGGGTTCGTGGTGATCGCCGCGGGCGGCGGTGGCATCCCCGTCGTGGCCGACGAAGCGGGTGATCTCACTGGCGTGCCTGCGGTCATCGACAAGGACCACGCTTCGGCTCTCCTCGCGAACGACATCGGCGCCGAACTGTTGTTGATCTCCACCTCCATCGAGCAGGTGGCACTCGACTTCGGGACCCCGGATCAGCGGTTCGTTCGTGAACTGAGCCTCGGCGACGCCAAGCGGTACCTCGCAGAGGGACGCCACTTCAAGGCGGGCTCGATGAAGCCGAAGATCGCCGCCGTGATCGACTTCCTCGAGGGCGGGGGCCGGCGTGCCATCATCACTACGCCCGGGAACATCGAAGCTGCCCTCGCAGGCGACGCCGGAACCCACATCACGCCCTGACGCCGAGCTGGGTCGTGTCACGAGGGGGAGTGCGCCGGCTCCCGGAACCGGTTCGCCCAATTGACTGCGTGTTCGGCGCTCTGCACAATGTGGGCTGACCGAGTCTGACCACTCGCGGCTCACAGTCCGGCGGCCCCGGATGTGCAAACGTAGCAATGACTCCGAGGTGCCGCGCTGGTCGGGCGAACCCACCGGAGGTGGACCACCGATGAGCCGTATCCTCACCCTCGCCGCCGCCCAGATGGGGCCGGTGCAGCGCGATCACTCTCGGGACGACGTCGTCGAGCGACTGATCCACCTCCTGCGCGACGCAGCGGAGCAAGGCGCGAGTGTCGTGGCGTTTCCCGAGTTGGCTCTGACCACGTTCTTTCCCCGCTGGCATGCCCCACTCGAAGAGGCCGACCATTACTACGAGACGGAGATGCCGAACCGATTCACCAAGCCCCTCTGGGACGAGGCCGGTCGGCTCGGGGTCGGGTTCGCTCTCGGCTACGCGTTGAAGCAGGAGGACGGACGGCGATTCAACGTCTACCACCTGGTCGAGCGGGATGGCCGGACCATCGGGGTGTTCAAGAAGGTCCACATCCCCGGACACTCCGAAGACGAGCAGTGGCGAGACTTCCAGCACGCCGAACGCCACTATTTCGAGCCGGGCGACGACTTCCCGGTGTGGCGTGCCTTCGGCGGGCTCTTCGGCATGGCCATCTGCAACGATCGGCGCTGGTCCGAGACCTATCGGGTGATGGGGCTCCAGGGAGTGGAGGTGATCCTCATCGGATACAACACGCCGCTTCACTACGCACCCGATCCGACGCAGAACTCGCTCCAGGCCTTTCACAATCACCTCGTGATGCAGGCCGGGGCGTATCAGAACGGCACATTCGTGGTGGGCGTGGCCAAGGGCGGATTCGAGGAAGGCGTCGAGTCGCTGGCGCACTCGGCGATCGTTGCACCGTCGGGGCAGATCATCACCCAGGCCGTGACCACCGGTGACGAGGTCATCGTGGCTCGGGTCGATCTCGATCTCACCAACTCGTACAAGCAGACGCTCTTCAACTTCGACACGTACCGCATCCCACAGGCCTACTGGCGCATCGCCGAGCAGCGGGGTGTTGTGCCGCCGCCCGAGGATCACCACTGAACGCTGCTCCCGGCTGAGCGCTCATCGAACGGAGCGGAGCGTCGAGGGGTGTCCGATCGTTTCCCTCGCCGGTCGGGCGGCACTTTCCAGAAGCCGGTCGGCCGGGCTTCTGGCCTGCGGGATCTGAGGCGGGGGTGCGGCAGCCGTGGCCGACCGGCGTCTGTTCTGGACTCGTGATTCCCTTCGAAGCCGTTGCGGCCTTGTCCAGAAGTCGGCCGGCCGGGTGTCTGGCGTGCGGGATCGGAGGCGGGGGTCGAGTGCGGCAGCCGTGGCCGACCGGCGTCTGTTCTGGACTCGTGATTCCCTTCGAAGCCGTTGCGGCCTTGTCCAGAAGTCGGCCGGCCGGGTGTCTGGCGTGCGGGATCGGAGGCGGGGGTCGAGTGCGGCAGCCCTGGCCGACCGGCGTCTGTTCTGGACTCGTGATTCCCTCCGAAGCCGTTGCGGCCTTGTCCAGAAGTCGGCCAGCAAAGGCACTGCGCCCGAGGCAGGAATCGAACCTGCGACCTACTGCTTAGGAGGCAGTTGCTCTATCCCCTGAGCTACTCGGGCGGGGATTGTGCCTGTCATCATTGACGATTGTGGGCGTGAGTCCCGTCCTGGGGCTCGCGCACCGAACCGAGCGCCGATGCCTCGAATCGGGATCCAACCCCGACAGCATCGGCACTGATGTCTCTGGTGGGGGGAATCGTACCTCTCTCGCTCACCTGATCCAGTTCGGGGGCGCGCACTCCAGCGGCGTCCGGCTTGGCCTGAAGATCTCGTTCGTCGTGCCGACGGGTAGAGGGATGGACATGAAAGAGACGAAGATCACGGAAGACCAACAGAATTCGGGCGAATCAGAGAATCGACGCGCAGAGATCCTGGGTGACATCGCTCTTGCCGTGGCGGGGCTCGTGACTGTCGTTCACCTGTTGGCTGGCTGACCGACGGAGCATCACGGCTGGACCACTCGCGGCGGCGCCGGCAGTGGACCGTTCCATGTGCTGGTTCCATCGAAGTCGTCATCGCTCAGCAGGGCGGCATCTTGCCGGGTTCCTGCGAAGAAGTCCTCAAGCCGACAGGTGCGCATCCGATGAATCACACATGAGTAATCACATTCGTGTCATTCGCTGCAGCTCTTGTGATCGCGATGCATCGCTGGTGATCCGGGGCATGTACATGTGCTCGACGCACGGGCTGATCGTCGTGCTCGAACAACTCGAGGCCCCGATAACCGCCGAAACGGCCCGATCGCGCTGATTCCAGTCCATCGTCCTGGGAATCCGACCAACCCGCCAGACAGGCTGGAGTCGTCACTGTTGAGCGCGCCGAGGGCCAATGGCTGGTTCGTGTGGGGAGTTCAGCTCCAGCGCACACCCTGGTCGGAAATTGCGGTGCCGCCGCTGGACCAGGACAGACCGGACCACGAGGCGCCCGACCACGAGCTACCCGACCACGACCTACCCGACCAGGACAGCCCGGACCAGGATTGATCGGACCAGGACAGACCGGACCAGCTCAGGCCGGACCAGCTCAAGCCGAACCACGAGGTCCCGGACCAGCTGAGACCGGACCACGTGTCTCCGGACCACGAGGTCCCCGACCAGCTCCGACCGTTCCAGCTGCCGCCGTCCCACAGCGTCTCGACGGGTTCGAGCACGTCGGTACAGGCGATCACGGCGTTCTTGCCCTTCCCCTCCTTGGCGCACACGGTGGTCGTGGTGTTGAAGCCGACCCAGGGGCTTCCCATGATGTCCTGCTCGCCGCGGAGGACGACGTTCTTTCCCTCGGCGTTCTGCATCTCGACGTGATGTGTGCCGCGAGCGTCCTCGAGGGTTCCGTCGCCAACCGATGGCACGAACGTCTGGGTCGCTCCCCTGGTGTTCGGGGCCTTCTTGGTGTTGCTGGCCAGGAAGTCCAGAGCGATCATTCCGGCGCCCTGGCAGGTCGCCGAGGCCCCGTTGACCGGCGTGGCATTGGCCGTCAGGAGGTACTTCACCTCGTCGGCAGACATGTCGGGCCATGCGTCGATGATGAGCGCTGCTGCGCCGGACACGATCGCAGCGGCCTGGCTGGTGCCCGAACCCAGGAAGTAGTCGGCGCCGACTCGCGCCTTGGGGTTGTTCACGTCGGCGTACGAGCCGGGTGTCCTGAGGCTGGTGATGGATTTGCCAGGGGCCAGGATGTCGACTCCGCGCTCCGACGTCCCACAGTTGGAGAAGTCCGACAGCGAGTCATAGACGACCCTCGTGTTGTTGTCGGCTCTGAAGTCGCTGGCGAATCCGGATCCGACTGCGATGACGAAGGGATCGATCGCCGGGTTCCGAAGCGGGGACTGGTTTCCATCGTTTCCGGCAGCCACGACCACGACGATGTCGTTCTTCCATGCCTGCTCGACGGCGTACGAGAGGGGGTCGAGGACATACGACTGGGTCGCATCGGTCCCGAACGCCAGGTTGAGGACCCTGATGTTGAAGCCCGGGTCGTTGCGATGTTGCACGACCCAGTCGATGGCGGCGATGACCTGCGACACATCGACAGAGCCGTCGTGGGCGCCGACTTTGAGGCTGATGATCCGCGAGCCCGGTGCCATGCCGATGAAGACACTGCTGTCACCCGGGCTCGTGAAGTCGAGCGACACGTCGGTCCCGGCGATGATGCCGGCCAGGTGGGTGCCGTGCCCGTTCGAGTCCAGGTACTGGAGATCGGGGTTCTGGGATTCGAAGGAGAGATCGGGCCCGTTGACGACTCTCGACGCCGGGAGCGATCGCAATGGAGCCACGCCTGTGTCGATCAGGGCAACGTCCACGCCGTATCCGGTGTATCCCTTGCCCCAGGCATTGACGGCCTTGGTCGTCCGGGTGATCTGATAGAGCGATCCGGAGTAGCTGCGGAAGTCGATGTCGCCGAGCGCTGTCGCATCATCCCATCCGGCCGCTGCGAACTGGACCGTGCCGTCAGGGGTTGCCGCTTCGATGTCGGGGCTGGTGGTGAGCAACCCGATGGCGTCGGCGGGGACGGTGGCGGTGAATCCACCGATGATGCCGAGATTGTCACGGACCGTGCCCCCGAGGCGTTCCACGAGGGACTCGGCGGCATCGGTGAGTGGAGCCGCCTCGCGCACGATGACGTCGATCGTCCCGGTGGATTCGGTGCTGGCGGCGGTCCCAGAGGCTGCGAACAACGTCGAGATCATCGCGAGGATCGCGAGGATCGCCGTGGGTCTACCGGTCCTGTGATCCCAATTGATTCCTATCCGCATTCCTGCCATCCCACTCTTCGGCGCCTTTCCTCCCATCGGCGTGACACGCGAGAAAACTGGAGGACCATTCACAGAAGCCCGACGTGACTAGCCCTCCGAGACGGACATGGCGTCGGCTTGGCTGATCACGAGGCGAAGGTGTCTGTCCCGGTCGGCGGAAGTGCGGCAGCGAATCCTTCCAGTCCTCGACGGGTCCACGTTTGAGCCAGTCGTGACCGATCCAGACGAGAGCGACCAACGGGATGAACGGCGGAACCAGCACATCTTCCTGTGAAGGGGCCGAAGAGCAGACCCACGCATCCAGCAGCCAGGCGATCCGCTGCATCGGCGGGAAGCAGGCCTCTCGTTGATACGGCATGACACCTCCCGTCGGGGTTCAACAGCGATGCTCAGGTGCGCGCGGCCGGAAGCGAGAAGAGATCCGAGACGTCGGTAGGGTGAAGCCATGAGTACAACTCCTGATGACGAACGAATCGCCCTCTTCCTCGACTACGAGAATCTCGCCATTGGCACGCGGGAACAGCTGTCCGGGATGCAGTTCGATCTCAAGCCGGTTGCTGACGCCCTCGCCGAGCGCGGGCGGGTGGTGACCCGCAAGGCATATGCCGACTGGACCTACTTCGACGAGGACCGTCGGATGCTCACGCGGAGCCACGTCGAGCTCATCGAGATCCCCCAGCGGATGGGTGCGGTCCGCAAGAACGCCGCCGACATCAAAATGGCCGTCGACGCCATGGAACTGGCATTCGAGCGTGACTACATCACCACGTTCGTCATCGGCACCGGGGACTCGGACTTCACGCCGCTCGTGTACAAACTGCGGGAGTTGAACAAACGGGTCATCGGAGTCGGGGTCAAGGCATCCACGTCGGCGCTGCTCCCTCCGGCATGCGATGAGTTCCTCTTCTACGAGAACCTCGATGGCGTCGAGGTGCGCGCCCCGGAAACCCGCGAGCGTCGATCACGCAACGGAGACACCGAGGAGTCATCCGACAAGTCGAGCGCATTGAACTCACTCGAGGACCTCGACCGCCTCATCGCGACCACGATCTCAGGTCTCCAGCGGACCGGACAGGGCGCCGTGCTCGCCTCGTCGCTGAAGCGCGCGCTGCTGCGCAAAGACCCGACGTTCACCGAAGCCGACTACGGATTCCGGGCGTTCGGGGAGTTGTTGGCCCACCTCGTCGCCAAGTCGGTGATCGAAGTCTCCGAAGGGCCCGCCAAGGGTGACCCGCTCATCGAGATGGCCTCCAACCCCGAGGAGAGCGAAGCGTTCCGGGTGCTCGGCGATGTCGTCTCCAAGCTCGACCAGTCGAACGGCACGATCGTGCTCTCGGGTCTCAAGAATCAGCTTCGCAAGCAGATTTCCGACTTCTCGGAGAAGAAGTTCGGCTACGGGAGTTTCCTCCAGTTCGTGAAGGCGGCGCAGACCCGGGGGCTGCTCGATCTGAACTGGGACGCCGACCTCAACGACTACTCGATTGCGCCTGTCCACCGGTCGTGAGGTTCTTCGATCCGAACGACCTCATCAGGCCGCTCGGGCTGCATGATCGGTGGGTTCGGGAGGACGGCCAGGGTGCAGTGATCTGGCTCCAGGGACTCCATGACGAGGGCGTGGCCATCGGGTTCGAAGCGATGAAGCTCGTCGAGCACCGTCCAGGCCCGACGGGCCTCGAAGAGGATCTGCCACGGATGACGGTCACTGAAGGCGATCGTGAAGCGAGCATTCCGTGTCTGAGAGGCAAGATCAACAGTGTCGGCGGTCGCATCTTTCGGTTGCGAGGCACCTACTACGTGCGGGTCTCCGATCCGTCGGCCGTGGCGACCTGCTCGGTGAAGTTCCTCGACGTCGAGTTGCGACTCGAGATTGAAGTCGACGAGCTGACCTGAGCCGGTTGCGGCCTCGATCAGTCCGCCGGATAGGTGACGCTCGTGGCGATGCCGCCGCGGACGTTCTGGCTCAGTGAGACCGAGATGCCCGACACCTTGTCTCCGAGTGCGGCGATGTGGTCGTGTAGCTCCTTCACCAGGTGCTCTGCGAAGATCCGCCGATCCCGGTACGTCACCAGCCACAGCTTGAGCGATTTCGACTCGATGGCATGTGTGCGAGCCACGTAGCTGATCGTCGCCCGGTAGACGTCGGGTTGGACGCCATCCACGGCCGGGCAGAGTGCTTGGAGCTCGTCGGTGACGAACTCGACGCGAATCGGCGCATCCACCTCGAAAGTGTCGAGGCGCCCGTACTCGTCGGGGCTCACGGGTCGCCCCAGCATCGGTGATTCGGACATGGCGCAAGGCTAGGGCGATGAGGCCGCGCCAGGGTCACCGCTTGCGGGAACCACGGCCCTGGTGTTCGATCGCTCTGTGTCAGCTGGTCAGCGGTTCGAGATTCGAGATGTTGGCCTCGATCTCGCCGAGGGCTCGCTGTGCGACCGTGGCGATGGGCTCCGGGAGGCCCGCGTCGAGTGCCTGCTCGACTTCCTCCTTGGCGTGCTGTTCGCCGTTGAGTGCGGCGGCAGCCACTCCCGAATCGCCCTGGACGGCATCACGGATGCTGATCCACGAGCGGTGCAGGACACCGGAGGGCGTTCCCTGGTCGTCGAGCATGACAGGATTCATGTCCTCATCGGCTGCGATCCGGATGAGGTCTTCGGTGGTGTCGCGACGCTGAGTCCCCATCGAAGTGAGCTGCTGTTCGAGGTCTCCGTCGGCCCTTTCCGCAGCGGCTTCGAAGCCGTGCACGCCATCGATCATCGTCTCGATGACGTCATTGACTGCCAACTCGAACTCGGCCTTCTCGTCGGTGAGATCGGGTGTCGTGGTTGCGCTGTATGGGGTGCTCATCTGATGTACTCCTTGATGGACTCCAGTCAGGTTTGGCATACCTGGATCACTCCTGGGTGTCTCGTAGCGTTCGTTGAGAGTTTTCCCGTGACCGTGCGGTCCTAAACGAGTCTCGAGCCTGAGCGTCGGTGGAGGCAGGCGAGGACCGGCGCAAGCTCACCGATTGGCACGATCCGTTCTTCGGCATCCGACGGCATGCGTCGGGCGCCGGTAGCTGCTCGCAGTCTCGGTTCGGTCGGGCGGCATCACCGGCGGGCAGAGCGTGGAAACCCGCGGTCGGGGCCTCGATGCCTGGAGCCTCGACGCGATTCTGCCGAGGCGGTCAGCTCGAAATGGACTCCAGCTTCGCGATGTTGGCATCCAGTTCTTTGAGCGCGCGTCGAGTGGCTTTGGCGACGGACGGGGGGAGTCCCGCGTCGAGGCGTTCGATGAGCTTCTTCCTGGCGTGTTGTTCGCCGGTGAGCGCTGCTGCTGCGAGTCCGGCATCGCCCTGAATCGCCTCCCGAACGCTGAGCCAGGAGCGGTGGAGTGCTCCAGCTGCGGTGCCGTTGTCGTCGAGGGTGAGCGGCGACATCTGCTCGTCGGCGGCGATACGGATGATGTCTCCGGCTGTCTTGCGGCGACGTGCGCCCATCGCCATGAACTGTTGCTGCATCGGGCTGTCCGCTCGGGCGGCCGCAGCCGAGAACCCGCGAACACCGTCGATCAACGTCTCGATGACATCGTTGACATCGGTGTCGGCATCGGCGAGCGCAGTACGGATGTCGGCGGTTGAACTCGCTGCGGTCGTTCCGTCGAGCGTCGATATCTGATGGATGCCTTGGTGGACTCCGGTCAGGCTTGGCATGCTGATCACTTCCTGGTCTTGTTTGGTTTCAGGTCCCGAACCTTCCCGCGGCTGTCCGTTCCTAAACGATCGGCCGGCCGTAGAGTTCGTTCCGACAGGAGAGGAGTGGCACTTGTTCACCGAAGAGCACCGTCAGTTCCGCAAGGTGGTCGCAGAGTTCGTCGAGAACGAGATCAACCCGAACGTCCAGGAGTGGGAGGCCGAGGGGATGATGCCGCTCCACGACATCTTCGGGAAGATGGGCTCGCTCGGCATGCTCGGCCTCGAGTACTCGTCGGAGTACGGGGGAGGCGATGCCGACCACCTGTTCACCGTCGTGCTCGCCGAGGAGTTCGGGAAGGCCGCCCACGGCTCGATCGGGATGGCGCTGGGCGTCCAGACCGACATGGCGACGCCGTCACTCAATCGGTTCGGCACCGAAGAGCTCAAACAGAAGTATCTGGCGCCGGCGATCCGCGGCGAGATGGTGGCGGCGGTCGCCGTCACCGAACCGGACGCCGGGTCGGACGTGGCCGCGATCCGCACCAAGGCCGTCCAGGACGGTGACGAATGGGTGATCAACGGATCGAAGATGTATATCACCAACTCGCTGCAGGCCGACTGGCTGTGCCTGCTGGCCAGGACCTCGGACGAGGGCGGCTACGCCGGGATGAGCCAGATCGTCGTGCCGACGGACAGCCCCGGGTTCGAGGTGTCGAAGAAACTCGACAAGCTCGGGATGCGGGCGTCGGACACCGGCCTGTTGTCGTTCACCGACATGAGAGTCCCCGTCGAGAACACCATCGGGACGATCGGCGCCGGGTTCCAACAGCAGATGGCGCAATTCGTGATCGAACGGATGTGGGCGGCGTACTCGGCGGCGGCCGGGTTCGAGAAAGCGCTCCACCTCACCCGTGACTATCTGCGTGAGCGGCACGCCTTCGGCAAGCCCTTGCTGAAGAACCAGTACCTCCAGTACCGGCTGGCGGAGCTGGCCGCCGAGGTGGATCTGCTCAAGAACTACAACTACACGATCGCCGCCAAGCACGTGCGCGGCGAGGACGTGACCCGGATGGCGACGATCGCCAAGTTGAAAGCCGGGCGTCTCGGTCGCGAGGTGGCCGACTGGTGTCTCCAGTTCCACGGCGGAATCGGATACATGGAGGAGACATGGACGTCGATCTTCTTCCGCGACCAGCGGCTCGGTGCCATCGGCGGGGGCTCGGACGAGACGATGCTCCAGGTGCTGGCCCGCATGGACGGCTACTGGGTCTGATTCATTGCGCTGCGACGGGCCGGGTCGCGCGTTCCTTTCGCAGTGCCCAGAGGCCGATGACCGCAGCCGATCCGATCAACGCAGCGGCAATGGCGAAGGTGAAGTGGAGTCCCTCGACCTGGGCCGCGCCGCTCGCGGCCGAGGCGTTGTTGCCCGGCACCGGGTCTGTCGAGACGGCGAGCACTCGGCTCGCCCAGACCGAGCCCAGAACGGCGATTCCGGTGATCTGCCCCAACAGCCTCGTCAGGTTGAGCAGCCCGCCTCCGACGCCGGAGTATTCGCGGGGGATCGAACCCATGATGGCGCTGTTGTTGGGTGACTGGAAGATCCCGACACCCGCGCCGAGCGGCACGGCGATCAGCACGTACTCCCACCATTGCGTCTCGGTCGAGAGCAGCTGGATCGCCAGATAGACCGCCGTGAGGACGAACAGTCCGCCCAGAGTGAGGGATCGGATGCCCCAGCGGTCCGACAGGGTGCCGGAGATGGGGGCGACGACGCCGAGCACGAGCGGTCCCGCCCCCAGCAGCAACCCGACCTGGCCGACCTCGAAGCCGAGCACCCCTTCGAGATAGAACGGCAGCAGGAAGAACGTCGCCGACAGCGCGGCGAAGACCAGGAAGCCGGAAACGACGGAGACCGACAGCAGCGGGTTCCGGAACAGCCTGAGCTGGATCATCGGACTCTCTGTCGAGAGTTCGACGCGGACGAAGAGCGCGGCCAGCACGGCGAAAGCTGCGAACAGCGACAGGATCAGCCCGTCGCCGAATCCGCGCTCCTGGCCCAGCGTGAGCGCCAGCGACAGCGACAGCAGGCCAGAGCTGAGCAGTCCGGCACCCCAGAAGTCCATCGTCTGTCCAGGCACCGGAGGCACGTCGGGGACGTATCTGAAGGCCAGGATCGTGCCGACGATGCCGACCGGCAGGTTCACCAGGAAGATCGACCGCCAGTCGAACGCCTCGATCAGTACGCCCCCGACGACCGGGCCGGTCACGATGCCGAGCGAGACGGCGGTCCCGATGTAGCCGAGCGCCTTGCCGCGTTCGGTCGGCGGGAACGCCTCCGTCAGGATGGAGATGCCGAGGGCGAGCACCATCGTTGCGCCAAGCGCCTGGATCACGCGGAAGGCGATGAGGAAGCCGACGGTCGGTGCAAAGGCGCAGAGCACCGAGGCGGCGGTGAAGGCGATGAACCCGGCGTTGTAGATCTTGCGCTTCCCGACGATGTCGCCGATTCGGCCGACGAGGAGCGTGAGCGTCGCCAGCGTCAGCAGGTAGCCGAGCGCAACCCACTGGATGGTCGCGAACGACGTGTCGAAGAACTCGACGAGGGTGGGGAGTGCGACGTTCACGATCGAGCCGTCGATCGTTGCCAGGATCACGCCGGTGGCGACCGTCGCCATCACTCGCCACTTCTGGTCGTAGTCGACGCCGGCCGGCGGTCCGGGGTTTGTCTTCTGGGTCACGCGATCACGCTATCGAGGGTTTGTCGGCGACGGAAACCGGTCAGTCCGCGGTGGCCGGAGGAGCCATTCCCGCAACGACTTCGTCGGGTCGGTCGATGATTGTTCGGGTCTCGTCGAGGTGGGTGCCGAACCTCCAGGAGAGCGCTCCGATGACGATCAACACGATCCCGGACGTGGCGAGCGTCTCCTGGACGCCGAAGAGGTTCGCCAGGGCAGGGGCGGCGACCAGAGGTCCGAGCTTGGCGATCTCGGCGAGCGACTGGCTGGTCCCCATCACGCGACCGACCATCGTTCGTGGGGAGTTGACGTGGAGCATCGTCCGGACTGCAGGTGCGAAGAGTCCGATCACAGACCCCCAGACGATCCCGCCCATGGCAACGACGGTCAGGGTGGACGTCCCGACATAGATCAACGTTCCGACGCCGTTGAGGGCCAGCAGCACGAGCACGCTGCGCGCCGACCGAAGGCGATCGGTGAATCGATTTGCGAGGATGGTCCCTCCGACGAGGCCGAATCCGAACAGGGAGTTGACCCACCCGATCGTCTCCGGTCCCTTCTCGAGGACGTCGCGGAAGAACAGGGGTTCGAGGGCGGTGAACAGCCCGAAGATGAGCCAAACCGACGCACCCATGCCCAGGTAGAAGCGGAGCCGCCGGTTGGACCACGAGCAGGCGAGTCCCGCCCTGAGCTCGAACCAGCTCGATCCGGATGGCCTCGGTGTCGCGGCGTCGTGGGTCACCAGCGGGAGGGTGACCAGCATGGCGACGGCGACGATCGACGTCAGCGCATCGAAGACGAAGATCGAGTTCAGTGACACAAGTGATGCAAGCGCGGCGCCGCTCGCCGACCCGGTGATCAGCGCAGCCATTCCAGCCCCCTCGACGAGTGCGTTCATGCGGCCCAACTGATGTTGGTCGGTCGTGAGGAACGGGGGGAGGGAGGCGATCGCCGTGAATGCTGGAGCGGACGTGAGCCCGAACAGGCCCACGACGAGAGCGAACTGGGGAACCGTGTCGACCAACAGCGCGGAGAGCACGGACGGCACGAAGAGGATCTCTGCAGTGATGAGAACCCGTTTGGGCCCGAATCGATCGACGAGTGTCCCTGCGATCGCCGAGCCGATCAAGGCTGCCACGCCTGCGACGCCGAGCACGAAGGCGATGTCCACCGCATCTCCCTCGAGCTCATAGGCGAGCTTGCCCCAGATGCCCACGAAGAAGGCAGCCTCGCTCCCGGTGCGGGAAACAAAGCGCGCTGCGACGACGCGGACGAGCGGGGTGAACTTCACGAGCGCGAGTGTGACAGATGCGGCGCCGGCCGGACACCGAATTCGCATGGCGCGCTCAGCTCCGAGATCCAGGGCAGAAGAACGCAACTACATGAATTGCAATTCATGTATTCATGTTCTAATGTGATCGAGAGGTGAACGACTCAGGAGATGGCATGGCCGACGGAACCGCAATCATCGACCCTTCCAACCGGGTGGAGGCCGTTCGGCGCAAGACGCCCGTGCCGATCACCGTGGCCAAGGGTGACGGCATCGGACCAGAGATCATGGACGCCACGCTGCGCGTGCTCGACGCCGCCGGCGCTCCGCTCCGCTACGACACGATCGAGATCGGCAGGCGACCTCTATCTCCAGGGTCACACGTCAGGTATCGCTCCGGAGGCATGGGAGACGATCCGGCGGAACAAGGTCCTTCTGAAGGCTCCGATCACGACACCACTCGGTGGCGGCTACAAGAGCCTCAACGTCACGATCCGCAAGACGCTCAATTTGTTCGCAAACGTTCGGCCCTCCAAGTCGTACGCGCCGTTCGTCGCATCCACTCACCCGGGTATCAATCTCGTCGTCGTCCGCGAGAACGAGGAGGACCTGTACGCCGGCATCGAGCATCAACAGACCGACGAGGTCGCCCAGGTCCTCAAGCTCGTCACGCGCCCGGGGTCGGAGCGCATCATCCGCTACGCCTTCGAGTACGCCCGGGCCTACGGACGCCGCAAGGTCACCTGCATGACCAAGGACAACATCATGAAGTTGACCGACGGCCTGTTCCATCGGGTGTTCGAAGAGGTCGCCGCCGAATATCCCGACCTCGAGTCCGAACACCAGATCATCGACATCGGCGCCGCTCGTCTCGCCGCCCAGCCGGAGACGTTCGACGTCATTGTCACGCTCAACCTCTACGGAGACATCCTCTCCGATATCGCCTCCCAGGTCTCCGGTTCGGTGGGCCTGGCCGGCTCGGCGAACATCGGTGATGAGGTAGCCATGTTCGAGGCCGTTCACGGCTCGGCGCCGGACATCGCCGGCAAGGATGTCGCAAATCCCTCGGGCCTGCTGCTCGCCGCCACCCAGCTGTTGGTCCACATCGGAGAGGCCGAGATCGCCGAGCGGATCAAGAACGCCTGGCTCTCCACCCTCGAGAGCGGCATCCACACCGCAGACATCTACCGGGAGGGGCTGAGCCGGCGCGAAGTCGGCACCCAGGAGTTCACCAACGCCGTCATCGAGCGCCTCGGCGAGCGTCCCCGCCAGCTCGCTCCGGTCCAGTATCGACCGGGTGGGATTCACGTCACCCCCAAGCCGCGGCCGCAGCGTGTCAAGCAGCTGCAGGGTGTCGATGCTTTCGTGGACTGGGCGGCGGATGACCGCAACCCCAACACCCTCGGCTCGGGGCTCCAGGGGGCGGCGCCGGCCGGGTGGGAGTTGAAGATGATCACCAACCGCGGCGTGAAGGTGTTCCCCGACGGGCTGCCCGAGACCTTTTGCACCGATCACTGGCGGTGCCGGTTCGTCCGTTCCGACGGCGGAGCCGCCGACTTCTCAGGTGTCCTCGAACTGCTCGGATCGCTCGATGCGGCGGGTTACGACGTCATCAAGACCGAGCATCTCTACACCTTCGATGGCGAGCAGTCATACTCGCTGGGTCAAGGGGAGTGAGCGGCCGAACGGGTGAACGTGTGACAGCACCACAGAACACGACCGAGGAAGGCTGGACCTTCCTCACCAATCACAGTCACGTCCTGATCTGTCTGGCTCGCGATCCTGACCTGCGTTTGCGAGATCTCGCCGATGCGGTCGGCATCACCGAGCGAGCAGTGCAAGGGATCGTCAACGATCTCGAGGTCGCCGGCTTCATCACGAAGCGGCGAGAAGGTCGTCGCAATCACTACAGCATCGTCCGAGATGGCTCGATGCGTCATCGAGTCGAGGCAGGCCACACCGTTGGGGAGTTGCTCGACGCCATGGCGCGGCCGGTGTCGGAGTCGCCATCGTTGGGGGGCGGTTGATCCTCAGCCACGCCGCTCGGCGGCGACGAGCAGGTGCTTCAGTCCGTCGGCGAATCGGTCGCTGACTCCTCGGTCATCTGTTCTTCGACGGCGCGCAGCATCGCCCGCATGATCGCTGCGACGAATGGCGAGATCGCCAACCAATACCGATGAAATCGCTCGCGACTGTCTCTGTCCGTTGCGGTGCTTCGGGCCTCGTAGATCAGCAGCGAACGTCGATCGTCGAGCGCCTGCACGGAGAGCGATGCGATGATCTTCGCCCAGCCAGGTTCACTGAACGTCGCCACCTCTCCCGGCTGGACCGACCTCCATTCGACTCGAGCCTTCCAGGGTTTTCCTACGGCGCCGAACACCAACGAACGACCCGGTTGCTCGGCGATGCCGACCCACGCGCCGATGGAGCGTTCCTGCTCGGGACTCCGCTCCTCGAAGAGCGCGGACAGCCTGAATCGCGGCATCGGTGGTGTCTTCGAGACCTGTCCCGGCTCCGCCGGCACCAGCCGGCTGGGCAGATGCCGGACGAACACGGCCAAGTCCGTGATCGGCGAGTGGATCATGAGGCAATCGAGGTCGCGGATCACCTTGTAGACGTCGGCGGCGGGCGCCTCGATGACCCGTTGCTCGATCCGTACGAAGTCGTAGGCAGGCATGAACGAATCGATGAAACGAGTGTCCGGGCCGGTGGAGGTGGTCAAGGGGGGCTCCTTCGTGCCTCACCCTGCACCGGGGCTGCCCGGAGCGGTAGGGCCGCATGTCCTGACCGGCCGTCCGGTGGTCATATTTCCTGCCTCGAACGCCATCAGATCGACACGACGTCAGCCGTCTCGGGCATGGTGGGACCGAGGCCGGCATCACGCCTCGGTTTCGCGCCGATGGGCTCGCCGGCCCCGAGTGGCGTTCGGCTGTCGGCGCGCGGTTCAGGTTTCGGGAGACTCTGCCACGCTGTCGGCGACCGTTCGCAACAACGCCCGCATGATCGTTCCGACGAATGGCGAGACGACCGTCCAGTAGCGGTTGAACCGGTCGCGACTCTCGTCGTCGGTCATCCCCGTCCGCGCCTCGTACGTGAGGATCGATCGCTTGGCGCCGTACTCGCGCACCGACAGTGAGGCGGCGATCTTCGCCCATCCCGCCTCGTCGAACCCGGCGAAGTCCTCGGACGGCACCGTCTTCCATTCGATCTCGGCCAGCCACGGTTTCCCGACGGCCCCGAACGCGATCTCGCGACCGCGCTCCTCGGCGAGCCCGACCCAGCCATCCAATGTCTCTTGGCGCTCGAATCCTTCGCGGTCGAACAAACCAGACAGCTTCATCGATGGGAGCGGCGGCGGTGGCGGCTCGTTGTGACGCCGGAACCGACCGATCTTCTCCGGCAGCCCGCGAACGAACATCGCCAGGTCGGTGATGGGCGAGTGCACCATCAGGAAGTCGACCGTGCGCATCGTTTCGTAGACGACGTCCGTGGGAGCGTCGATCACCAGGTGTTCGATGCGGGTCTGGTCGAAGTCCGGCAGATACTCGTCGAGCAGCAGAGTGTTCCGTTGGAGTGCGGTGGTCACACATCCTCCTTTCGTTCCGATGATCCGAATTGGAGTCACCGGGGGCAAGTGCCACACGTCACGTCTCGATCGCGCTCTCCCAAGCGTGGAATCAATGTGATAGCATGATGATATCGGCGGGAGTCGAAGGCACAAGGAGGCCCCAGTGAACGTGTTGTCGGAATCCCAGGCCAGCACCAGGTCCGGCGTCCCCTGGCTGATCGCCGAGGTCGTCGCTGCGCTCGGAGCGCTTGCGCTGCTGATCGTGGGGCTCGTGAATCAGGAGATCTGGATGGTGATCGCCTCAGCGGTCATCGCCGTCCCGATCGTCATCATCGCAGTCGGGTTCTACATGGTGCAGCCCAACCAGGCGGCAGTCGTGACCCTGTTCGGCGACTACCGGGGGACGGATCGGAGACCCGGTCTCCGGCTCGCCAACCCGCTGTATCGAAAGCAGAAGATCTCAGAACGTGTCCGCAACTTCACGACGGCGACATCGAAGGTCAACGATTCGAACGGAAACCCGATCGAGATCGCTGCGGTCGTCGTCTGGCGTGTCACCGACACCGCCCGAGCGGTGTTCGGCGTCGACGACTTCACGAGCTACGTCGAGACCCAATCCGAATCGGCGGTGCGGCAGCTGGCCAGGTCCTATCCCTACGACAACTTCGAGGACGACGACGTCACGACGCTGATCGGCGATACGAGCGACGTCAACGATGCTCTGATGATCGAGCTCCAGGAGCGGGCCTCGGAGGCAGGGGTCGAGATCATCGAGTCGAGAATCACCGACCTCGCCTACGCACCGGAGATCGCCGAGGCGATGTTGCGGCGCCAGCAGGCGTCGGCCATCGTCGCAGCTCGCATGAAGATCGTCGAGGGCGCAGTCCTCATGGTTCAGGAGGCGATCGCAGCGCTGGAGCGCGGAGGTGACGGGCACGATTCGATACCGCTCGACAACGATCGGAAGGCGACGTTCGCCTCGAACCTGATGACCGTCATCGCCAGCGACAACCCGACGGCTCCGGTCGTCAACGTTGGCACGCTCAGTCGCTGAGCTTCGTTCCGTGGCGCGAGATCGCAAGCAGTTCCTCCTGAGGATCCCACCCGAGCTCTATGCCGTGTACGAGGCGTGGGCGGCAGACGAGTTCCGATCGGTCAACGCACAGATCGAGGCGGTCCTCGTGGACGCCGCCCGAAGAGCAGGGCGGCGTCCACGCCGTCGTGGCGGTGAGGCCGAAGGCTCGGATCGCGACTGACCGCGGTGACGTTTGCCTCTTGGGTTGGTCGGCCCGGTGGCTCAGAATGTGGTCGACGAGAGGAGGTCGCGATGACCGACGAGGGCAAGGCGCCCGAAGCGAACGAGGAGCCCACCCAGCAGCGGAGCGACTGGGCCAATGAAGCCGAGGCTGCGCTGGAAGGCGTCGGCAACGCCCTCCGTGAGGCGTGGGAGGCGAGCCGGGGTGCCCGCCTGAATGCGCTCGAGTCAGCGAAGAAGGCGGCGCAACAGCTGGGCGAGGCGATCGACCAAGGTGTCGCTGCGGCGAAGGAGAAGTGGGAAGCCCAGGCCGAGCCGGCAACTCCTTCCGAGGAGGCTCAGGCGGAACATCCGCACCACGCGCCACAGATGAGCCCCGATGAGGGGCGTGTCGACGAGGACTGATCCGGAGTTCCTCCGCGCCGATCCCTCAGGATGAGGAGGCGCTCGTATCGCCTCTCAACTCGTCGAGCGTGAGATGTCGCTGATCGGCGGTGCGAATCATGATGTCGTGATCCCAGCCGCTCCTCTCGGCGCCTTCGAGCACGATGTCGAGTGCCCCCTCGAACCCGGTGATGTCGATGATGACGCGTGCTGCGCCACAGTGGTCCCGTTCGTTCGTCAGCGCCGATGCGATGTCCTCGGCACCGTCCTCGTGGAGCTCGATCACGTGGACCGGCCCGACGACGTGGTGTTCGACGTGTCTCGACTGCGCGTCCATCGCTCCCCTTTCCGTAGCGAGCCGTTCAACGAAACCGTCGAGTGGCTCGCCCGCTCTTTGACCGTACCCGACGTCTCGACTCTTGTGAAGGTACGGAAGGCCCGACAGGGTCCGGTGCGGTCGGGGCGGGCTGCATCTAGCGTGGCGTCGATGGAGCGCATCATCACGGCTCGACAGCTCGGATCGTCGTCCTACGAGGTCACGACCAGCTCGAAGCACGCCCTGGTCGTCACCGCCGGATCGCAGTCGGCCGCCGATCCCGGGCCCGCACCGATGGAACTGCTGCTCGCCTCGCTCGCCACCTGTACCGCGGCGACCTGGGAATCGATCGTCGGCAAGATGCGCCTGCCGGTCTCCGACTTCGAGGTGGCGGTCGACGCAACGCGGGCCACCTCGACCCCGCGCGTCTGGACGACCATCGATCTGCGCTACCACGTCCGTTCCGAGGCGCCCGTCGATCGCCTGGAGCGGGCAGTTGAGTTGACCAGACGAACCTGTTCGGTCTCGGTCATGCTCGAGCGAGCCACGTCGATCACCGAGAAGCTCTTCGTGGTGGCGCGCGTGGATGAGCCCTCCACCGTCGACATTCGCCACCGTTTCCTCAGGGCCGGGATGCCCCGATCCGCCGTGGCCATGCACGGCGATGTCGACGCCACCTGGTTCGGCGTCATCTGCGACGGTGAGATCGAAGGCACGGCCGGAGTCTTTCTCGAGGGCTCCCCCGAGGACGACAGCCGGCACCGCCTGAGGGCGATGGCGACATCGGAGGCCATCCGGGGGAGTGGGCTGGGACGCATGCTGATCGACGCCGTCTGCGATCACGTCAGAGAGGACGGCGGAACCTCGGTGTGGGCGTCGGCCCGGACCTCCGCCGCCGGGTTCTACACCAAGCTCGGCTTCGAGGTGACCTCAGCGGAGTACGACGTCGACGGGATCGGGCCGCACGTCAGGATGAGACGAGCTCTCTGATCCTGAACGCCCCGGTGGCGAGCACGGCGGCGAATGCAGGCGCCAGCGGAGCGACACCCGAGCCGAGCGTCGAGATGGTCACGACGGTCAACAGCGCGACGAGTTCGATCCGCCCGAGCCGCAGCCGTCCTCCATCGAGCGGCTCGTTGTCGAAGTCCCCGACGGACGTGGGGCGGGTCGCCGGGAAGAGCCCGATCGACGCGAGCATCGCGACCGAGAAGAGGAGCCAGGTGGCACCCGATGGATCCGGAGCCTCGGGCGCGGGACTGAAGGCCAAACCCGTGAGCGCGACGGCGGCGAACGCGAACGCCCAGAGCCGGTGCTGGCCCGGTGACGGATTCGGGAGGGCGGGCGACAAGAAGAGCGCCAGCGCGACTCCCATGCTCGCCAGGAAGCCGGGCAGCGTGTCCGACACGAACAGCACGACGACCAGGTTGAGCACCAGATCGAACGTGGTCGGGGCTGCGCCCGTGGTTCTGATGATGATCCGCAGGAAGACGATCAGGAGATAGCAGACCCCGAGACCGACACCGCCGACCAGCGCCTGGAAGACTCCGGCGATCACGCCCGCCGCCAGACCGGCGAACTCGTTGTCGGGATGCAGCTCCCGGGCGAAGACCCACCCGATCCCGGCGGCGATCCCCGCCCAGACGGCTTCGGTCAGTTCGTTGCCGAGGGCGAGTGCCAGCGCTCCGGATGCGACGCCGATGACTGCGATCGTCCGATGGGTCCGATATCGCAGCGGATTGAAGATCCGCTGCAGGCCGGTGAAACGCTGCATGTCGTAGAGCGTATGACGTGTCGGTCGGAATCAGAACTGCGAGAATCGGGTCGTGCGTCTGCCCGAGTCACTGGTCACACCCGCCCCGAGCCGGCTGGACCCCAGCCACCCCCACTATGACCTGATCCTCCTGCACCATCGACGTGCGATGGCCTCCGGTGAGGTGCTCTATGCCGATCCGGTGACCGGGCTGTGGGTCATGACCGCCGAAGGGCTGTGGGAACGCGGATCGTGCTGTGACACAGGTTGCCGGCACTGCCCGTGGGCGGAGCGGTGAGCGTTCAGAGGTAGAGGCCGGTTGCCGGGTCGGTCTCCCGCCCCGGGGCGATCCTCGGTTGCTGTTGTTGCATCTCGGCGAGCTGGGCGCGCGCTGCCATCTGTTGGCTGAACAACGTCGCCTGGATGCCGTGGAAGAGCCCTTCGAGCCAGCCGATCAGCTGAGCTTGGGCGACGCGGATCAGGGACTCCGACGGGGTGCTCTCCTCGTCGAAGGGAGGGAAGATCTCATCGAACTCCTCCGCCAGTTCGGGGGAGAGGACCTCCCTCAGCTCCACGAGCGACTGCTGGTGGATCTCGCTCAACCGCTTGCGACCGTCCTCGTCGAGCGGAGCCTGGCGGACCTCCTCGAGCATCGCCCGAGTCATCGAGGCGATACGGATCAACTTGGTCGGTTCGGTGATCGCCTCACCCGAGACATCCGATTCCGGTTCGATCACCTGGGGTGTCATCGCCCGGGTGGATTCCTCGTTGGCGGGTTCGTCCTGCATGGCTCAGAGCCTAGGACGATTGCGGTGTGGAGCCGAAACACTTCCGATGGCTCCGAATGGAACGTAAGCTACTGTCGAACAACGCATCGATCGATCACGGATCGATTCCTATTCCTCGGCTGCGAGGAGAACGACAGGTCGAACGACCGAGAGGTGATGCCCGAATGGCCGAAACCGACGACTATCCCCCCATCCTCGACGCGGCACAGGTGGCCGAACTGCTGGGCATGAACGTCCAGATGGTTCGCCGCTACGCCCGAGAGGAGCGGCTGCCTGCCTACAAGTTGCCCGGCGGCAGGACGTTCAAATTCTTCCGGGACGAGATCTACGAGTTCCTCAAAGCGCATCCGGTCACTGCAGAAAGTGAAGAGGACGTCGACGCCGAACAGACCTGATCTACCATGCCGGCCGCTCGCTCATACATCCGAACGTTGCCGGATCACCAGCGTGATCTGGCTGATCGGGATGTGGAGCCGTGGCCCATCGGGCTCCTCGACGATGCAGTGATCGGTCGCCACGACCGCGATGCGCCCGTGCACCTCGAGAGCTGCATCGGCGGTGGTCATCGTCACCATCTCGCCCGAGTGCTCGAACTCCGAGAGCCTGGCCTTGAACGTGATCGATCCGCCCCTGGCGTCGTGTCCACCGTGGGGGCGTCGCTCCACTCTGATCACGATTCGCTCGAAGGGGGCGTCGACGACCTCGGTCGGCGTCTGGCAGACCAGGTAGTCCTTCCCGACGTATGCGACGGTTCCCGTGATCGTGTGGGTCGAGGTGATCAGCGAGACCACATCGCCACGGTGCATCGCAGCACGGCCGACATCCGACATGCCCAGTCGGCGGAGCCGCCCGATGTGGGTCTCGTGTTCGCTGATCTCCGCCTCGGCGCGGAGTTCGGCGCCCACGGTCTGACGCAGCTCTCGGGCCAGCTCTTCCAGCGGGTCGTTCGGCCAGTCGGCCATGCTCATCCATCCCGACTTTGGGGGTTCACAGCCACCGATTGTACGGATACCCTGACCGGCGACCGGAGTGTCCCAGGACGGGATGGAGCGCTGGCTTCCAACCCGAAGTCCTGAGGCTGGGGAGGGAGCATGGTCGCACAAGACGTCGAGGGAGTGGTCGAACCGCTCCCGGTGGGGAAGCGGCCGTGGTGGTCGCGAGCATCCGCCGCCCAGATCCTCATGATCGTGGCAGGCATCCTCGCGTTCATCGCCAATCTCGCGATTCTCCGAGCGAGGGACGACGTCGTCCTGATCGCGGTCGCAGCCACCGACATCAACGCAGGCGTGGCGATCCGAGAAGCTTCCCACGTGGACTACGTCGAGCTCAACGGCTCAGACGATGTGCTGGCTCCACTCGTCACCGCCGACGAAGTCGAGGGCGTCACCGGGTTCATCCTCTCCTCTCCGATGCAGGCCGGAGAGATGTTCGTGAAGAGCGATCTCGTCGAATCGGTCAACCCGATCGATCAACGAGCGATCGCCCTTGCAGTCGGGCGAGATCATGCCGTCGGAGGCGATATCAGCGTCGGTGACCGGGTCGATGTGATCTGGGTCGACGATGACGTCGCCCGATACGTCGTGACGGGTATCGAGGTGATCGATACGACGAACAACGAGCGCACCGGTGGAGCCTTCTCCGCTTCTCAGGCATTCTCCATCACCGTCGCGGTCGATGATGTGCAAGCGCTCAAACTGGCCGAGGCGCTGAACTCGGGGCAGATCGAAGTCGTCCGTTCGACAGGTGCGGATGCCCCTGTTGCCGACCGCTTGCCCTCCGACGAAGCGGGCGCCGACGAACTCGAGTCGGCCTCGGCGCCATGACCGAAACCGAGCTTGCGCTCGCGCTCTCCGCCAGGGGCTGGTCCGATGACCTGCACCGATTCCTCGCCGATCACGGAGGCGCTCGAGTTCGGGTCACCGCGATGGGCCCCGAGGACCTCTTCGGCGAGACATTCGACGTCCTGCTCATCGACGACATCTGCTCGTTTCTCACACCTCGGCTCGTCGAGTTGATCAAGGCCAGCGGTCGTGAGGTCGTCGGCGTCTACGACCCGGCCGAGTTCGCGGACGGAAAGGATCGCCTGCTCGAGTGTGGTGTCGCAGATGTGGTGGAGGCCGGCGCGCACCCCGACGAGTTCCTCAGGGTGATCGGACGAGTCGCGCAGACGGTCGTCACCGCGACGCTTGCCGAGTCCGTCCGACAGGAGCCGGTTCCGGAAGTGCCCGAGCGCCGCATGCAAGCCGTGTTCGCCATCGGTGGACCTGCCGGCGGTACCGGGACGACCGAGGTGGCGATCGGCATCGCGGCACGACTGGGCGAAGCCGGAAGACGGGTGGTTCTCATCGACGGCGACGAGACGAATCCGAGCATCGCACAACGTCTTGGACTTCCGATCCACCCCAACATCCGCACGGCCATCGACGTCCTCGAGCATCGAACCGGGCCGGTCACCGGTGTCATGCACCTGGTGGACTCGATCGCTGTGATTCCAGGGCTGCCGAACGTCACCGACTGGTCAGAGGTCCGGCCCAACCAGGTCGCCGACCTGATCGCCGAGTTGTCGAGCCTGTTCGATCATGTCGTGGTCAACGTCGGAAGCCACATCGAGACCCTCGGCTTCGGTGCATCGAACGAACGGTTCGGCGTTTCCCGTCGGCTCGTCGAGATCGCCGACCGTGTCATCGCCGTCGGACTGCCATCACCGGTCGGGGTGGCCCGCACGTTGCGATGGCTCGCCGACGCAGACCGGCTGACCGGTGGCGCGCCAATCGACGTGCTGATCAATCGAGCCCCGAGGGATCAGTTTCGTCGCGGCGAACTGGTCGAAGAGATCACGCGCACCTACCAGCCCGCGTCGTTCGGCTTCATTCCGAGCGACGATGTCGTCGAACGGGCCGCATGGGACGGCACCCTGGTCGGCAAGGGACGATTCCGGAAGGCTCTCGACCGGTGGGTCGACCGCTTCGTGCCCGAGGTCGCAGCATGAGTGAGCGCGGCAACGCCTATCTCGACATCCGCCGCCGGGCGTTGCAACTCGTCGAGGAGCAGCGCCTCGACGCCGACGCCGATGTCGACTCGATCAGGCAGGTGGTCACGAGATCGGTGGAGGAGTACCAGCGCCGCGCCCACATCGGTGACGAGCGAACACTCGGCAACCCCGGCGAGATGATCGCTCGAGTCACCAGGTCGCTCGCCGAGTACGGGCCGTTGACCGATCTGCTCCAGCGCCCCGACATCGAGGAGATCTTCATCGAAGGCGCCAGAGTCACGTACATCGACGGGACCGGCCGTCTGCGCAGCCTCGACGAGCCGACCACGGCCGAAGAGAACAAGCACGTCATCGACCGCCTCCTCGCCCGATCAGACCGCCGACTGGACGCTGCCAACCCGATCGTGCAGGCGCGCGTTCTGGACAACTCTGCTCGTCTGACTGCGGTCATCCCGCCGATCGCCGACCAGACGTCCGTGACGGTGCGTCGCTATGCCCTTCGAAAAGAGACCCTCGGGTCGCTCGTCGAATTCGACTCGATTTCGTCGGCCGCTGCGTCGTTCCTCAAGCACGTGATGCAAACCACGTCCAGCATCGTGATCTCCGGTCAGCCGGGGGCGGGAAAAACGTCGCTTCTGGCTGCGCTCATGAACGCAGCCCCCACCTCGCACTGCATCCGTTGCTGCGAGGAAGTGCGCGAGTTGCACGTGCCCCTCGTCCACGGTTCGTACTACGAAGCGAGACCCCCAGGTCTCGACGGCTCCGGGGCGATCACGCTCCGCGACCTCGTGAAGGTCGTGCTGGCGACGCTTGTCCGACCACCCCGGGCCGCTCTACACGTGCGGATCCCGAGCACTCGACGGAATGGGCGTTCGTGTCCTCGACTCGCTGATCAGTGCGCGACGGCTTCGTCATCGACCAGGGCGTGCCGTTCGTCGGTGACCGTCTTGCCCCACAGCGCCGAGTCCTCTGACAGCGGGTACTGGTCGATCCGGTCGAGCATTGGTTGGCCCGGTAATCAGTTGCGTTGCCGTCACCCCCATCCCAGGGCGGAGCGGCGGCAGCATCAACAGTGCACCGATGCGCCAGGTTGGCCGACGGTCGGGTGCGCAGCCCGGCTTTGCGGACGACTGGTCTTCAACCACTCGATGCTTGACATCATGCTGTTGTTGACCGCATGCTCTCAAGCACAGCCGTTCGGGTCAGGACGGCTACACCCATCGTGGGTGGCCGGATGGTCCCGGCCTGCGAGGAGGATCAAACGATGTGGGACGAGTACTGGCAGGACCGCGGTTCACCATGGGAGTTCGACTCGGGCCCACCAAAGAACCGCAGCTGGTTGAGGATCTTCGCAGAAGCGCCCAACTATCGGGGTCTGGGGTTGTCGTTGACCGGTGACGAAGAGTACCGGTGGCATTTCGGCCCGATGTTCTACCGGGGACGGCTCGGCGACAATCAGGTCCGGGTGCTTGTCGTCGGCCAGGAAGGCGCCCAGGATGAGTCGTTGAGTCACCGGTCGTTCACCGGCGGCACTGGTGCCCGGATGCAACACTTGTTGGCTCATCTCGGGTTCGATCGGTCGTACCTGTTTCTCAACACGTTCGTGTATCCGATCTTCGGTCAGTACAACGGGATCCTTCCAACCCTCGCTCAGCATCCCGGGTCGCCGATCGCCCGGCACCGGAGAGAACTGTTCGACTACGTGACCGCCCGCAACGATGTCCATCTGGCGGTCGCCGTTGGAGCGGCCGCCAAGGAGTCACTCGCGTCGTGGGTGCAGTCACATGGCGGCACCGCCGACCCCGACCATCTCGACGACGCCGACGCAACCGTCATCTCGCCCAACCTGCGTATGGTCGGTGTGCTTCATCCGGGCGGTGCCACCAAGGGTGGGGCGGTCACGAAGATCAAAGCCAGCTTCATGGCGGCGATTGCACAGGTGGAAACCTGGGCGGCCGACCATCCGGGTTGGCTACCGCCCGACCCTGGCATGACCCGAGCGCCTGCGAGCTCGTACACGTACGGGGCGACGCCGATCCCGTTCCGTGACTTTCCGTTCGGAGTGCCATGGCGGCTCGGTCGGGGCGCCACCTCGTCAAACCGGCGGGACGGGCAACTGTCCATCCAACTGTTCTCTGCCAACGGGTCGTACAACAACGACGGCGACAACGTGTCTTACTCGGGGTCGAACACCGGCACCATCGACGGATACTCCGCACCTGAAGGGGACCGGGCCTGGGAGCCACCTCGGGTCGGGAGAGATTTCGACAAGGGGCCGACAGCGTCGATGGCACGGCTCATGTCCGGCGGCACGTCTGGGTTCGCATGGCCCGACTTCACTACCCTCGGCCTCAAGTGTGCACCATCGTTGGGGTACGGGCCGATCTACCGGGGCCGGCTCAACAACCCCTCTCTGCTTGTCCTCGCCGACCAGGAATCCCATGACGACTTGTTCATCATGCGGGCGGCGACCGGCCAGGGCGGCCAACGATTGCAGGCGTTCCTCACCGCTGCAGGTGTCACCGACCGGTACGCAATCATCCGGGTGCTCCCGGTCGACACCCTCGAAGACGACCAGGCGACTGTCCGAACAGTGGTCGACCATCCATCTGTTCGAGCCCTGTACCGGGAGATCATCCGCCGGGCCGACCCGACGGTGCTGGTCGTGTGCGGTCCGCTCGCTCACCGGCTGACTGACCATGTGACACCTACTGGTGTGCCAGTCGTCGAGATGAAGGGACCCCGCCAGTCCGGGTATGCGACGAGTTGGCGGGCAGCGCTCGACACTCTGTCCGGGTTGACCTACGACAAGGACGTGACCAACCCGACCTTTGACTTCCACGGGGAACGAGAACAGATTCCCCGCAAGGATCTGCCGTTCGGGACGCTCCGATGGCAGGCCACCAGCGGAGACCGGGCCGCCCAGGCTGACCTCGACGGGAAAGTGTCCTTCGACTACTTCAAGATCCGCATGCCGGGCTGGGCTTCAAACCTTCAACCCGAACCCTTGAACGCTGCTGAAACGGCCGCAGTGGACCTGTTGAGCTCACTGTGACCAAGGCAGCTTCAGGTTGGGACGAATGGCTCGGATCAAGGTGATGTTGGAGCTGTCAGGCCGGGTCGCAGCGGTCGCACGTAACGACCCCGACCGGGTATTCGAAGGGCGGGTCGGGTTTTCGATCGATGACGAAGCCGTGGCACCGGCTGGCGTTCCTCGAGGCGTTGTCGAGCATGTGAAGGCGCGGAGGGCGCCGGCGACACCAGGTTTCGTCCACGTCGACGTTGGCGACGCATACATTTACCCGGGCCTCGTCGATCTCCATTCGCATCTGGGGTACAACGCATTGGGGCTGTGGCGGTCCGAGTCCCGAACCACACCGTGGCTGCACCGCGACCTGTGGCCGGGGGCGGACACGTACAAGGAACAGGTGAGCTGGCCGGCGTACGCGTACCTGAAAGGGGCACCGGAAGCGTTGATGGCGTACGTGCAGGTACGGGCCCTGGCCGGTGGTACGACGGCGATACAGGGCTGGCCGGCAGGGAACCGGAGCCCGGTGAACAAACTGATCCGCAACATCGACGACGACTTTGGCGCTGACCGTGTCAGGACATCTGTCATGACATTGGACCCAGCCGAGCTCACCCGACGGGCCGCGCTCATGCGTGACGGTAAAGCATCGTTCATCTACCACTTGGCGGAAGGACGCTTCGATAGTCGTGTCTCAGGCGAGTTCGACGACGTCGCCGGGGCTGGCTGTCTTCAAAGCAGGCTGATCGCCGTCCACTGCACAGCAGTCGACGAGCAGGGCTTTGCCCGGTGGGCTTCGGAAGCAGCGGTGGACAATGACACACCGGGCGGGGTTGTGTGGTCACCGTTCTCGAACCTGTGGCTGTACGGGCAGACCACCCGTGTCGTCGACGCACTCGCACACGGAATCAGGGTTGCGTTGGGTTCGGATTGGGGGCCGTCCGGGTCGAAGAACCTGCTCGGCGAACTGAAAGTGGCATGGGTGTGGAACCGTCAGGAAGGGCTTGGTCTCACCGATCGTGACCTGGCTGTCATGGTCACAGCCGCGCCCGGGGACCTCATTTCCGAGGCGTGGGGAGTTCAGGTCGGCCGGCTCGAACCGGCCGCAGCCGGCGACGGGGTCGTGATCACACGCCGGCATGCGGATCCGTGGACCAACCTGGTCCTCGCCCGCGAAACAGACGTCCAACTGGTCATCTGCGACGGCCGGGCCGTGTACGGCACTCGCGACCTGATGCGTCGGGCAGGTGTCGGATCCACCACCGCTGTTGCGGTCGCCGGTGAATCCAGGCATGTGCCGTTGCAGCAACCGCCGACCCAGGACGACCCGACGGAACGGAAACGGTGGACGTGGACCAAGGTCGTCGAAGAGCTCACCACGGTTGTGGCCAACCCACGGAAGGCAATCGACCAGGCTCATCTCGAGCTCAGCGAAGCTGTCAGGGACAACGACGTCGATGGACTGTCCGGCACCCTGCGAACCATGCTCGTGCTGGAACCGGACATGCCTGGAAGCGCCTACGCCGCCGCAGGCCCACCTCCCCCGGGAGTTGAGTTCACGATGACCAAACCACCATCTCTTACCCATGACTCGTCGTGGCGTCGGTCTCTGCCGGCGGACGGGTTCGACGGTGGGGTGCTTGCCCGGGCGGCGGGACTGTTCGAGGACAACGATGACTCGTAGCAAGGTCGAAGCCCGCAAGGCCCGTACCGGCGAAACAGCCGACCCGGCTGCAGCCGTAGCTCCCGCCTTCGACATCGAGGATGCGGGGCGGACCGTTGACACGTTCATCCGGCTGCTCGAGGGTGTCTACGCCCACATGCCTTTGAAACGGGCCATGTACGGAATCGACCCGGTGCAACAGCTCCGCCGGCTTGGCCAGCGGCTCCCATCCCTCGACGACGCCGCATTTCGACGAGAACTCGGCGAAATCGTCCGGTCCCTCCGCGACGCCCACACCCTGTACATCGGTCCGTCGTCACTGGCAGGCAAGGTGGCTCGGCTGCCGTTCCTCATCGAACAATACGGACAGGATGACCGGCCCCGCTTCGTCGTGTCGAAGGTTGCCGAAGGGTTCGTTGACGACCCGCAGTTCACTGCGGGTGTCGAGTTGGTGTCCTGGAACGGAGCACCGATCGCTGCGGCTGTCAGGGAACGGGCCCGGTTGGAGATCGCCGGCCGACCTGACAGTGGCCAGGCACGGGCCGTCGAGTCTCTCACGTTCCGGGCGTTGCGGTTCGAACCAGCCCCAATCGAACAGTGGGTAACAGTTGGATATTGGGCCGGCGACGGCACAGAACGGGAGGTGCGGATCCCGTGGGCGGTCATCGACCCGTTGAGCGGTCCGACTTCAGTCACCCCAGCGACTGGGGCAGCCGCTGCGGTGGCGGTCAACCCGACCGCCGCGGTTGTCCGACGGGCAAAAAAGCTCATGTTCAACTCGGCCTTGTGGCGTTCCGAACCGGATCTCGCGTCTGTTCCCATCAGGCTCAACGCGCGAGGGGACGTGACCGGCCGGTTCGCGGACAGCGTGTCAGGTCACATCCGGACGACGAGCTCAGGCGACATCGGATACCTGCGGTTGTGGAGTTTCGACGTCGACGACGATGACGCTTTCGTCGACGAGGTCGCTGCGATCGTCGCCCAGCTTCCCACCGAAGGGCTTGTCGTCGATCTTCGCGCCAACCCGGGCGGGTTGATCTGGGCGGCGGAACGCCTGCTGCAGCTGTTCACTCCGAACCGGATCGAACCGGTCAGGTTCTCGCTGCTGGCCACCGACATGACCGTGGCGATGGCGAAGGCACGTCAGAACGAGAACATCCTGGGCCGGTGGAGCTCGAGCCTCCAGGCGGCGTTGGCGACCGGTGAGCTGTATTCGCAGGCGTTGGCGATCACCGCTGAGGAACGTTGCAACGACATCGGGCAGACCTACGGCGGCCCTGTCATAGCCGTGGTCGACTCGACGACGTATTCGGCAGGTGACCTGTTCGCAGCTGGGTTCGTCGACAACCAGGTGGGTACCCTTATCACTGTCGGTGAGGCGACAGGCGCTGGGGGAGCGAACGTGTGGAACGCAGAGACGCTGGCAGCGTTGACCGTCGGCACTCCCGTCCACGTTCCGGTTCTGTCAGGCGGTGTTGGGTTCACCGTGTCGATCCGCCGGGCAACAAGGGTGGGTGCCTCGGCCGGGCTGCCGATCGAGGATGTTGGCGTGGCCGGGCATCGCCGCTACACGTTGACCCGTAACGACCTCCTCAACGGCAACGCCGACCTGCTCGACATGTGCGGCCGGCTCCTCGCCGGCACACCGAAGACAACGCTTTCAGTGGCCGTCGCGGGCGGTTCGATCGTTATTGCGTCGAAGGGTTTGACGTCGGTAGACGTGTACGCCGATGGGCGTCCGGTTGCAGGGACCGTGCCCGTGTCTGACGACGCGCCGCTGACGTTGCCGCTGCCAAGGTTCGGAGAACAGTTGGAAGTGGTCGGGTATAACGGTGCTGTGGTCCGGCAACGGCGGGTGGTGCGTTCCAGATAGCCGACCGCTTTCAGTGGTCGCAGTGGGTCAAGCGCACGACCGCATAGGTGCCTGATAGTGATGTGGGGGTGCTGCGGAGGTTGGTTCCGTAGCGTTGCTAGAGCCCCGGTCGGGTCTGGCTCTCTAAGTGCCTGCCACCCTTTGCGGGTTGGCTTTCGAACGAGCTGCTGTATCCGCCTGGGGTTCTGGTGGGTGGTGTGGCTCGAAACAGGCGTAGCACGCGGATCCTTATCAGGAGTGCCCTCCACCCTCACACCGACCCCCAAGAGCGAACTGGAGGTGGATCATGTCGGTGGTTATCGGTATCGACCCTCACAAGGGTTCTCATGCGGCTGCGGCTATGAACGGAGACGATCAGCCTGTCGCCGAAATCGAGGTCCGGGCAAGTAAACGCCAACTCTCGGAGTTGTTGGCTTGGGCGGAACGGTTCGGTGAACGCCGCTGGGCGGTCGAGTCGGCGAACGGCCACGGCTACCTGCTGGCCCAACAGCTGGTCGCTGCTGGAGAGCATGTCGTCGACGTGCCTTCGACTCTGGCCTCTCGGGCTCGTGTCCTCGACTCGAGGAGGTCACAGAAGAACGACGCCAATGATGCTCGTTCGGTGGCGATCGTCGCACTGCACCAGAACGGGTTGCGGCAAGTCACCGTCGAAGATCATGTTGCGGTGCTCCGGATGCTCGCTGGACGCCACAAACAGCTCTCCAGTTTGAAGACCCAGGCGGCGTCGAGACTGCATGCGGTGTTGGCGGTGCTGCTACCTGGGGGAATGAGCGGAGAGCTCTCGTCTCACAAAGCATCACGGATGCTGCGGCGGATCCGACCCAAGACCATGGTGGAGACAGAACGCAAACGCATCGCCCACCAACACCTCGCCGAAGTGCGGCGCCTGGAGAAGGAGAAGAAGGCATCTCGAGAGCGTCTCGCCGTGGCGGTGGAAGCCTCCGGCACCGGCCTCACCGACATATACGGTGTCGGCCCGGTCGTCGCCGGCCTACTGATCGGATACACCGGAGACATCACCCGGTTCCCGACCAAACACCACTACGCCGCCTACAACGGGACCGCACCCATCGAAGCGTCCTCCGGTGGGAGGAAACGGCATCGGCTCAACCCGAAAGGCAACCGGATGCTCAACCATGCGTTGCATCTGATCGCCATCTGCCAGCTCCGCCAACCCGACACCAAGGGCCGAGTGTTCTACGAGCGGAAACTCGCAGAAGGCAAAACCAACAAAGAGGCCATCAGGGCGTTGAAACGCCGGCTCTCCGACGTCGTCTATCGCCAGCTGAACGCCGACCAATCCAGATAAGGCCCGGGGGGCAAACAGGAACGTCTCTGTCGCTTGCGTGACCGGATTACATCCTGATCACCGGCTCTTCAGCGCAGCCACCCCGAGCCGCTCCTAACCCTACGCCACTACCCGGCACCGCCGGGCCGGTCCACCGCGCCCAAAACACCCCTTGACAAACAAACAGGCCTCGATCCAGGGCATTCTGCGAGGTGCTCGTTTCTGCCCGGGATCTGGAGATCTGCGTTGCTGGCGTTCTGTCCGTTGGCCGTGCCGGCGGCTACTCCGATTCAGCTCACAGAGTCGAACAAGGCGAGCTCTGCAGCATCGGGAGCTTGGAAGGCGGCGTGCCACTGATCAAGATGGGCGCGTGTGATCGGTTCGCTGTCCCAGGGTGGCGCCGCGTTTCGTACTCCTGGTCAGCGTCCGCGGCACCGCCGCTTCGACAGACCAGGTTTGCAACCCCGCAGCGACGGTGGGGACCTAGGTCTCCTGTGTCAGCGCCGCCAGCAACGGCGACTTCGGGATCGTTGCCCTCACTGCGATCGCCGGGATCGGCTACCCGATCGACGCCTTCGGGACGTTCCTCGCCGACTACTCGCTGAACGTGCGATGTTCACTTTTGTTGGTGAGCTGGTGTTGATGGCGTGACTACTCGTCGGGGCCAGGACGCGCCCCAAGTGAGGACTTGCTGGCTGCGACGGGCTGGTGTCACCCGTTTTTCCGTCTGGTTCGTCTGTTCTCATGTATGAGTAGCGGGATCGATGGCGAACTTGAAAGAGGGGACCTGGAACATGTCGACCGATCGTTCGGATGTACTTGACCTGATTGGGTGGTTGTTGGGGCTGGCAGGATTGGTATTGATGTTCGCGGGGTTCTTTGTTATCGACCATGGTGGTTGGTTGGGGCCTGACAGTCCGGTCAGTGAGCTGGCGGCTGAGATCACTGACAACAGGGCGAGAATCGTCGCTGGAAGCACGGTCGGCATTGTCGGAGCGTTTGCCTTGGTCGGGTTTGTTGCCTCGCTGCGGATGCGCCTCGCCCGGGAAGGCTCTAAAGGTGAAATGTTGGCTCTGGTGGCCTATGCGTTCGGGATTGTCATGACGATCGGCGCTTTCGTTCATGCGTCATATCGCATGGCGACGAGCGCACCGATCGACCCGAACATGCTTACCGATGCGGTGCTTCCGCTATCAATGCTCAAAGAACACATCAGTGACCTGTTCATGATTGGTGCGCTAGGTGTCGCCGCCACGATGAGCGTCAGCTCGTTCGTCGTGGGGTTGCTGCCCAAGCCGTTCGCCTGGGTGGGCGTCGTACTCGTCGCGGCCACCGTGGCGCTGATCCCGACTGGTCTAGGGGTTGGCGGTCTCGCTCTATTCCTTTGGCTGATTGTGGCTTGTCCCGTTCTCATCGTCAGGGACCACACCGCTAGCACTCACGGGTCACCACAATCCCCCCCAGGCCAGACCGAGCACGATCCCGGCTGAACCCCGGCCGACGCTCAGCGGACAGACCGCCCATGACCGGCATGTTGCTGCACTCGCTAGCTACAGACCGCGGCAACGGATGAGCACCACGCTCAGTGACGACCCGACGAGAGGCAGGCGCCCCTCGAAGTGCCGATCCCGGACACTCGGTGAGAGGTGCGTTCGTGCGCCGTATTTGGTGATCGGCGTGGCTGGCCGTGCGTCGCCTGCTATCCGTTGGCCGAACGATCAAGGATCATCGCGGCGGCCCGTTCGGTGCGACTGCGCTCGATGCCGGTCACCGGCTGCTGGAGAAGCCTTTCGACGGCGTCCTCGGTACCAACCCGTTGCAGCGCCAGGACCGACGCCGATCTCACCCGTTGGTGTTGGTCACCCAGCCCTTGCAGGAGGTGGGACGTCGCATCCTCGATACCGAGCCGCCCAATGGTCTGGGTTGCTGTCATGCGAACACGCCAATGTTCGTCGTCGAGTGCTGCCAGCAACGCTGGTCCCGTCTCTCTATCACCCACTTACGCCAGCGCTCGGGCGGCCCAGACTCGTGGCCAGTAGACGAGACGTCGTCCGGACTCATCCGAAATCAGTCGTTCTGCGTGTCCGTTACCGATGTCCAGTAGCACGGTGCGCTTAGTCAGATTCTTCCGGCGATAGGTCGAGTTGCCAGATGTCGGTGTGCGGATCGCCCATGAACCCGAAGCCGATGTTCTTGGCGATGTGGGCGTACACGAGGATGTCGGTATCTCGGACGATCATCGCGGTGTCGATGACACCCACCTCTCCGACGCTGTGGATGGTGTCGGAGAGTGGTCCGAGGTCGGTCACCTCGAACCAGGCTTCGGTGTCGGGGGTGTACCACAAACCCAGGTTCCCGTGCCGAGGACCCTGGAAGTAGCTGCTCGCGTCGGCCTCGACCGCCGCTTCCGCTGGCGGTGAGTAGACGACCCAGCCGAGTCCGCCGGTCTCCACCCACGGTATCCAGTTGTCTTGCGACGGTCGCACAGCGATCTCTCGCCAAGATGTCCCGTCGCTGGTCGCCCACAGACCCTCGGCGACGAGCTGGCCGTACAGATCTCCGAGTGGATTGCGCCGCACGACAACCGCAGCCCCTTCGATCGGCGCTTCGGGCGACACGGGCGGCGGCCGTTCACCTCCCACGGCAGGTATCCAGGTCACGCCGTCCAGCGATGTCCACAGCTCACCGACCCGTTCGATGTGTCCTTCGACGAGACCGTCCCGATTCGGCTGTGCATCGTCGTCGAGTCCCTTGCGGGTGGCGTAGTACTCACCGTTCAAAATCACGGGCTCAGTCAGCCAGTCGTCGACCGTGCCCAGGAACGACCACGCCGCAGCAATCGGTGCCGGTACTGCCGTAGTGTCATCCTGGACCGCTGGCATCGTGGTCGCTGGTGCGGCGCCCGGCGTGCTCACACATGCCGACACAAACCACTCCAAGAATCGCAACCATGATCTCGAATCGCTTTGGCGGTACAGGTAGGGTCATCTCATCCCCCTCTGCTCGCTGCGACGAGTTGGATCCACTCCCCGGTGTCGAGGTCGACGGACCAGACGTCGTCGATGGAGTTACCCCACCCGCCGTTGATCAGGACGAGTCGGTTGTTGATCGGGTCACCAACCATGGCTGAGAACACGTAGTGTTGGCCTTCCACGTCCTCTGGGACGTCGACACATGAGGTCCAGGCCAGGTTGACGGTGTCGAAGCCGCATATGCGGAAGTTGATGAGGTCGCCGTCCCAATGTTGGGTTACGTAAACAGTGTCCGCAGCCGATCCGTGGACCTCTGAGGGCCATACCAGATTGATGTAGGGGCTGTCGGTCACGACCAACGTCGATTCGCCCGTGCGAGGATCGATCAGCCGCGTGTGGTCGGGCTGGACGAAGATGAGTCGATCGATCTCCGGTGAGTACCCGAGGAAGTCACCGACAAGGAGATCCTCGTGAATGATGGGACCGATCACCGTCCAGGTGTTGGTGTCGACGTCATAGGCCAAGAGTCCCTCGTCACCGGTCGTGATGATCAACCCGGTGACCGGGTCGTATACGGCTGGCCCCCGTCCCGTTGCAAGGTTGGCTGGGTCGGGGCGGGGTTGGGTCCACGTGTTGGTGTTGGCATCGTAGACCGCCAGGACACTGCCGAACGCGATGGTCCGGTCGGAATCGGCGTCATATACGAGATCGCCGAGCACTCCGGATCCCTGGCCGCGCGCGTCCAATAGGTCCGAACGATCGGCGTACGGCGCTCCCTCGGGATTCATGAACTCCCAGGTGTTGGTGCACACATCGAACGTCCATGTCGCGCCGCGGACGTCGACATAGACGATTCGGCCGGTATGCCGATCGAAAGCCGCGGCGACGTTGGTAACCCAGCGTGGGTCGGGGCGTTCCTGATCGACCGGACCGGGAGCAGCCGGATCGGTTCCGGCCGGGCAGGTCGCTGCGGGCGGAGCCGTCTTGGCCGACGTGGTTGACAGGATCGGGTCCCAAGCTCCCGATGGGGGAATGGGCGAGGTGGGTGGCTCGTCGATCGGAAGCACGTGTCGGGTGATATTGGTGCCATCAAAACCGACCAGTCCATCGGTGTCCGGCCTCCACAATGTGCCCGAGGCATCGACTGCAGCTCGGAAACCGAGCCCAGGCGCATCGGGGTACGAGACCCATGTGTTGTCCTCGAAGTGGGACACACCGGACGCTTGTATGGCCCACACGGTTCCGTCGGGGCCGATTTCAACCGCAGCGTCGTTGGAGAGAAGCCCGTCAGCTGTCGTATACACCATCCACTCCGACCCATCGAAGCGGGCCACGCCCATCGTCGCGGCGATGCGACCGGAGCCGGGGATGTCGGCACCCGCCCCCGCCCACACCGTTCCATCCGGCGCCACCGCCACAATCCATCCGACCCCACCGGGAAGACCATCGGCCGCGGTGTAGGTAGTCCAGTCGGTACCATCGAAGGCAAACACCGCGTTGGACCAGGCCGAGCCGACCCACACCGTTCCATCAGGGGCGACGTCGATCGACGTCGCCCAACCCATAAGGTCTCCGAAGGAGTCCTGAACTGGAGCACTGAAGAACTCGTATTCCCAGCCGTCGAGGCGGCCCAGGTAGTGCCTACCCATGGCACTCCACACCACGCCGTCGTTGTCCACCGCAATCGGGTCCTCGGGTCCGTCCTGCTCCAGGACTCGCATGAGAGCGTCGTCGGGATCGCGGGGTCCGAACGTCGTCCACGAGCCATCGAAGCGTGCCATTTGCCACATGCTCCCCACCCACACGTCGCCATCCGGTGCCACGGTGATACGGTACGCCTCCACATTTGGCGTCTCCCGGTTCATATACACCTCTGGAATCTCGGAACCCGGTGTCCAGCGCACTACCCCGTCGCCCAGAGTCGCCCAGAGACTCCCATCGGCTCCAACCTCCACGTCAAGGACGTTGGTCTGCCCGTACCAGGGGATGGACTGCCTCACGGTGGTGGGACCATCGGGCAGGGTGGTGGTCAGGCTTGTGGGAGTGGTTACGACCACCAGGACAACGATGGCCGCGCCCAAAGCAGCGAGGACCCCTCGCTGCGAAGTGGAATACCAGCGGCGTCGAGGACCCTCAGACTGTGGCTCCGCGACCGGACTGGTGAGGACGCCCTCAACAGTCCAGTCCGGGACGATCGAATCCACATACTCTGCGTACTCCCGGACCTGCTCAGCTATGTCGGTCGTCATGGTCGCGCTCCTAGCCCCCGCCGCAGCTTGGCTAGCCCACGATCAGCGTGCTTCTGAACCGTCGGTACCGAGAGGCCAAGGAATCCGGCGACCTCCGCGTGAGTCCAGCCATACCCGTGAATCAAAAACACAGCGACCCGTTGCCGTTCCGGCAGGCGCATCATCGCCACGGGTAATCCAGGCTCGACTAGCGGCGGACTCGCCGACGGAACCACCGGTAACAACGGCCGCACCCGCTCCCCACGACGGCGTTGGCGCACTAGATCCCGACCTTTGCTGCGCCCCACCGACCACAGATACCCGGCTGGATTCTCCACAACGCGAAACTGATCCCACCGCTGCCAGCAATACAGCAATGCCTCATCCACCGCGTCCCCCGCAAGATCGGGTCCCACTACTGCGATCAGGGCGTTACGCAGCATCGGTTGATACCTCTTCACAAACACAGTGAAGCTCTCAACATCTGCCGCCTGGCGAACCCTCTCCTGCGTCACGGTGTCTCCAAGTCCTCATCCCAAGAGCGAGCCTCGACACCAACTGCTATGACAACATATGCAAAAACCTACAACCGCCACCAGAGTCCGATGCCCCCGATCACGTGTCGCCAGCGCCCATAATCACGCGCAGCCCAGCCGCAAAAAGGCCGGAAGGTACCTTCCTCGAACCGGCACTTCGTTGCACTTCGCTGGCTACTGAACGTGGCAATGCATGAACACCACGCTCAGTGTTGGGTCGACAAGATGCGGGCGCCCCTGGAAGTGCCGTTCGGCGTGGTTCGTGGGTCGGAGCGTTATCGCCCATATCTGGCGTTATGGGCGACCTTCGAGCTACGCCCATGGGAGATTCCCGACAGAGATTTGTGACCCACGCCTCTGGCGACTTTCGGTGGCGGGTGTTCCTGTAGTTACAGGAAGGAAGCCGGGTGAAGTGGAGGTGGAGGTGACATGCGCAGGGTTCTCGTTGTAACGATGTCGTTTGGCTTAGTGTTGGCCATCGCCGGACCGGCCGCAGGAACGGGTGCTTGCGACCTGACCGAAATGGGCCAGTGGTCAGAATGGGGAGTTCCAGGAGAGGAGCAGACCATTGCCGGAGCGATTGACGTGGGCATCGACGTTCGCGGAGACGTCTACGTAAGTGACGAACGTAACGGAATGATCCACGTCTTCACGACCTCGGGTGACTACATGAGGAGCTTCCCGGCTGCGAGCCCGCACGGTCTCACGGTCGACAACCAAAAGGTCTACAACGCCTCATGGGGTGAGTCCAAGGTCCAAGTCTTCGACAAGGCCGGCAACCTCCTTCTGGAGTGGGGTGAGTGGGATGAAGACGGGACGCCGATGGCGTTCGGGCTGCCGCTGTTCATCGATGTCGACGCCCGCGGTTTCATCTACGTCACCGACTGGATCCTCAGTCAGGTCCGGAAGTTCAGCCCGAACGGCGAGTGGGTCGCCACGTTCGGCGAAGGCGCGACCGCTGTGTCTGTCCACGGAGCTAAGGCCTATGTGACCAACCCCGCCGGCAAGATCGACGTGTTTACTCTCGACGGCGACTACTTGCGGAGCTTCGGGAGCTATGGCGACGGTGACGGCGAGTTCGACGACCCACGTGGTATCGAAGTCGCAGGTGGATTCATATATGTCGCAGATACCAATCTGCGACGTGTTCAACAATTCTCGCTACAGGGTGCCTACATTGCCCAAGTGTTCGACGACGATTTCGACCGACTCGATGGCGTCGGCGCGGATGCCCGCGGCAATGTCTACGTGACCGATCAGTTCACCAACTTGGTCACTTGGTACCGAAGCATGGGGAATTGCAACTAGCGCAGCACGACTGGTTGTTGAGCCTCTGGGCTCCGGTCCCGGAGGCTCAACGAGGCAGGGGTGCTGGACTCGTTAGCAGCGCCACCGCAGCCGCCGACAACGCCTCGGGGATCAGCAGCCGCCATAACCAAGGCGCGGCACCTTCGTGTTGCTCACGTCTATCGCTTTCGCGACCCCATCAACTGTGGTCATGTGATGAACGCCGGGCGGGCGCTCTCCTTGGACAATGCGGGTGACTTTGAGGAGGGACTGGAAACGCACGTGAACCTCATCAGGAATGAGCGCTCTCGCTGTCGCTTGCTCGGCACTCTAAGAACCCCACGACCCGATTCGGTCAGGCATTCAGTCTTTGCTCAAGAGACCGATCGACCAGCCGCACATATCACCCGACACCCGGAGCGTTATCGAACCCGTCGTTCCGAGCAGATCCGGCATTATGCCGGTGATCCCCAGATACTGGGAGAACGCGCAGCGTGGTCGGTGGCCCTGGAACCGGATGACCACTGGGCGGATTCGGGGACACCGTGAGGGTCTGGCCGGGGATGCGACAATTCGTGGCACGGTGTTTGACATTGGGCGGACGGGGTCAGTGACACTGGGATGAGTGGGGTACGAAAACGCAAAGGTGGCGCTGGCGACGCTTGTCCGACCACCCCGGGCCGCTCTACACGTGCGGATCCCGAGCACTCGACGGAATGGGCGTTCGTGTCCTCGACTCGCTGATCAGTGCGCGACGGCTTCGTCATCGACCAGGGCGTGCCGTTCGTCGGTGACCGTCTTGCCCCACAGCGCCGAGTCCTCTGACAGCGGGTACTGGTCGATCCGGTCGAGCATTGGTTGGCCCGGTAATCAGTTGCGTTGCCGTCACCCCCATCTCAGGGCGGAGGGGAGCGTCCCATGGAGTGGTGTAAGTAGGGCCGGGGGTCCGTGACGCGGTGGGGCCACCGTGCAACTCTCAGCGAGTTCATTGACCGTGGACTCGAGAGGAGATGCACGATGGCCGAGAGCCATGATGCCCGATTGGCTGAGCTCGTCACAGAGCTTGGTGGTGATGATGTCAGGTTTCTGTTCCGGGATCTGGTCCAGAAAGCGTTGCAGGAGTTGATCGACGTCGAGTTGTCGGCGGCGATCGGCGCCAAACCGCACGAACGAACCGACACGAGAACCAACCAACGCGATGGCGCCCGCCCCAGGGTGTTGTCGACGCCGGCAGGCGATGTGGAACTCAGGATCCCGAAGGTGCGTGAGGGGGCGTTCTTCCCATCGCTGTTGGAACCTCGACCACCTTCAACTCTCTCGGAGTCACACATCTGGTGAAAGAGAGCACGGCGTAGGATTCGCCTTATGGCGGAGACTGACAAAGTCACTCTGTGGCGAGCGGTCGTGCTCTCGGAGGGGACCAAGCCCGATGATGTGTTCGGCACGAATCCTTTGGGGTACTCCCATTGGACGTGGGATGAGGATTGGGCGGAGTGGTTCGCCACTGAGTTGGCCGATGCCAACTACGCGCCGAGCGGGGAGTACATCAGCGATCTGGTTCGAGTCGTGGTCGAGGCGGAGGTCGATGCCAAGGACATCGTCCACGAAGAGTCTGTGATCGACTCCCTCCGTGGAGGCTTCGACCTTCCCGAACCGGAGATCGTGGTGCGTCCGGGAGCCACCGTCGAGGTCAAGGCGATCAAGCTTGTGGATCGCACGATCGGTCCCGCGTACTTCCGTCGCACCCCCATCTCTCGAAGCTGGTCCCTCTGACCGCCAGGCCGGGGTCAGCGTCGCAGGTGTTACTGATACGAACGTCAACCGTGGCAGTCATGTCGTCTCTCTGCGCCAGCTTGGGGCGAGGACCCTGAGCAACCGGGCACCGATCCGACCCGTGGTCGGCGCGGCGTCTGATGCCTACTTCGGCCTGTGGCGTCTTGTCCCCGTATGGCCTGCGCCGCCACGCCTGATAGTGCCGCCGACATAGCCCTCGCCCCGTCACCGGCCGCTCACACCCCTCCACAGAACACACCGCCCGCTCGGTCCGTCTCAGCGGTTCATCAACCCGCACGTTGCCGGTTTCGAACCAGCGCATGTAGTGGGCGCGACACCACCCGCGCGCCTCGGACGGCCGCTCACAGCCCCCCGATCGAACAAGCCACCGGTTCCACCGTGATAATCGAAGGAGCGGCAGCATGACGACCGATGGGAACCTCGGGTCTGCCATCACCCTTGCGCCATCGCCGGTAGTGGGCATCGCACATCCCGCGGGCGATCGCCTTCCGGTCGCACGCCTTCACTTCACACCGCTGCTGGTCCTTGAGCTTGGCCTTCCCGATCGGGATGTGCGCCTGCGGGTCGCCGTGGCGGCGAACCCGGTAGTAGTGGGGTGTGCAGTAGCCATTGGCCTTGTGGGGTCGGTCGCAGGACTCGACGCTGCGCGAAGTCGGCATGGGTGTCATGTTGCCACGAAGGCGTGTCACACCCGCCTCGTATGTTCCATCGATGGAGCTACCCGAACCTCACCTCAACGTCCTGAAGGCACTCACGACTGCATCGGTCGATGCCGTCGAAATCGATCCCGACGTGCTGGCCGGCCTGCGCGTCTGGGGGATGGTGATGTCCCACTCGTTAGAGGTGACGGGAATGGGTGCGAGGTTCGCGGGTGTATCCGAGCGGGGTGTCCTGGACTGAGCTGGTGGTCCACTGCGAGCGGCAACGACTCGCTCAGTACGTCGGTGGTCGTCGGCTATCCGAGCGCCTTCTCGGAAACACCCGACCATGACATCGTGCTCTTGACCTCGCACATCCTGGGCTGGACGCTGGTGGTGGAGGCGGGATGATGCGTCGCTGGATCGTGGTCTTCGTCGTGTTGGGGATTGTCTCAGCGGCATGTGCCGGTGGTTCAGAGGATGTGGGGTCGACTGACACGACACCGTCCACCAGTGGGCCGACGATCGCGACTTCCGAGGTAGTCGAGTCGACGTCGACGGTCCCACCGGAGACACCGACGACCGGGATCGAAGGCGCATGGCCTGCGGTCGATGTGTTGGTCACCAACGACGACGGTGTGTTCCTGATCGATTCGACCGGGAAGATCACCCAGTTGGTGAAGGGGCGGGTGGCGTATGCGATCGATGACACCGGGGGCGGGTTGTTGTTCCAGGTCGAGCGGGGGCGGTCGGACCGCAGCTCGACGTCAGGGTTGGCGGATCTGGACACCACGGTGTGGTGGGTTCCTCGTGGTGCAGGTGAAGCACAAGTGTTGATCGTTCCGACACCGGGGACGGGACAAGACCTGACGTTGTCGGACGCCTTTGCCGACCAGGATGGCAGTGTTCAGGTCGTTTATGTGCGATCTGATACACCTCCGGGATACTGGGACTGGTTTGCCTGTACGTACTACGGGGACTGCCCCGAGGTACCAACCTGGTACGACGGCATACATGAGGATCTGATCGACCGGCTTCGCATCTATGACCTTGACCAACAGTCGGTGACTGAGGCGGAAGCGATGGGAGTCTTCGAGTCCGGGATCAGTGGCATCTCCGCTGGTGGCGGGCAGTTGGTGGCGCTGTTCATCAACCAGGTCGGTCAGGACTGTGCTCTCGTTGACCCGATGACGGCCATCGAGCCTCCCGAGGGTCCCGCTCGGGGGTTGTGGGCGGAATGGGTGTGGGTCCCGTGGATCGAGGCTGGGTGTGAGGGGAACGGATGCCCGGACATCTGCACGCTCTCGCCCTCGGGTGGGCTGTTCGGATACACGCTGGGAGGGCGGACGTTGTTCGTCGATACTGCGTTGGGTGTGGAACGGCTGGTCCTCGATGGTCGGTTAATCGACTTGTCTGACACCCATGCACTCGTCGCCGATGGCAAGCCCGTGATCGTGGTGTCAGTCGACGACCCAACCAGGACTACCACAATCCCTGTCGCCGGTCACGCGCACTTGGCAAAGTCGTCGATCGACATCGGAGGTCCCGTCATACCGCGGACTGTGGCGGCGATCCAGCTCCGGCCGGACGGACTCGGGGTGGTCGACTTCGGTGACGCGGTAGATGACGTCGTGGGGACGATCATCGAGCTTCTGGGACCACCGGAATCGGATTGGATAGCGGTACCACCCTGGAGCCAGGGAGGGTCATGTTTCTCGGCTTCAGGGGGGTTCGGGTGCGAGGACTACTTCCGGTCGGTGAGCTGGGGGCGAGGGGCTGTTCAGCTCGTGTTCTCGGATCTGCACGGCTTCGGTGACCGTCCAGCGTTTGTGGGTTGGTCTCTCGGTCCCGGCGATATCCGGCTTCGGACGGACGAGGGGCTGGGTGTGGGTTCGTCTGTGGCGGACGTGGAGCGTGTGTACGGTGACGAGGTCCAATGGTCCTGGGATCGACCGTATGGCGCTGACTTCACCATCGGGCGAGAGCTGATGATCTCTGGGTGGATCGAAGGCACCGTACCGAGTGAGGGCCAGGATCGAGAAGGGTTCGTCCCAGACCCTCGATCCCGCATCGAGATGCTCTCGGCTGGTGCACAAGGCACGCCGTAGCGAGTCATCTAGTCGTGGCGAGATCCTGCATTCAGGACAGAATCTCAGTTGGGCTTTCAGCCCGAATAGTGTTGCTTCTACTAGTCCTAACCCTCACCGCTCAGATACAGTGATGCTATGAGTCAAAAGCATCACTCAACATGAATTCACCAGTCATCCAGCCCGGTTACCACGCTGGCCGCACCGCACCCAACAAAGGGCAGACCTACCCAGCCGAGGTGCTCACCCCCGATGAGGTCAAGTCGATGATCCGGGCCTGCTCGAACACGGCCCCGACCGGCATCAGGAACCGGGCCTTGATCACCGTCCTCTACCGGGGTGGTCTTCGACTCGGCGAGGCGCTCGCCCTCAAACCCAAGGACATCGACGCCGGGCAGGCGACCATCACCGTGCTCCATGGGAAGGGTGACCGCCGTCGAACGGTCGGGTTCGATCCCGGGGCGATGGCGATCGTCCAGCGTTGGGTTGACCGACGGAAAGAGCTAGGGGTGTCTGCTCGGGCACCTCTGTTCTGCACCTTGAAGGGCAAGCCGTTGAAGCCGTCGTATGTGCGAACGCTGCTGCCCCGGCTCGCCGGGAAGGTCGGGATCGAGAAGCGGGTCCACCCTCACGGCCTCCGGCACACGATGGCGTTTGAGTTAATGATGGAGGGTGTGCCGGTGCCGGTGATCCAACGGCAACTCGGGCATGCCTCACTGGCGACCACGGACCGGTACCTGTCGCATCTGGCCCCGAAGGATGTGGTGGACGCCATGCAGCGGCGGGAGTGGGACGTCGGCATTTAGCTGACGTCGGGCCTCGCCTGGGTCGAACGCAGAAATTGCCAGCGATTGGTTGGCGGTTGGCGACGTTGTTGAGGTCCAACTCACGATCAAGTTCTCGTGAGTCGCTGGGCGTCATCGGGTTGACGACGGTCAGGGGGCGGTTGGGAAAACGGTTGGGAAATCGAGTGAAAGGGGGCGTCCGACCCTTCCCCTGGTGTGACGCTGATGGAGACTGGAATGAGATACCCGGTCTTCTCTTCGAAGGGAGGTCGAGATGCGGTATCGAAACCATCTCATTCTGTTGCTTTGCCTGGTGGTCGGATCGATGTTTCTCACGCCGATCGCCTGGGCGGATCCTGCCGTCGACGAGTACGAGCTGATCGATCTCGGCGCTGGATTCGCTCTGGCCGTGAACGATCGGGGCGAAGTGGTCGGCAATGGTCAGCCGTCACCGAGTGGGCATGCCTTCGTGTGGCAGCCGGACGGGACCATGACCGACCTTCATGTTGTAGCGGGCTGGGGGTCGCAATCGTGGAGCAGTGCCTATGGGATCAACAAGCACGGCGAGATCGTCGCTCAGGCTTGTTGTGAGGAGAACCAGACGTACTACGTCGATTGGGATCGACGCACCGGCAAGGTCTCAACCATCGAGATTACGGTCTGGCCGTCACCCGGAGGCATCAACCGTCACGGCGCCGTGGTGGGCGGCGAGATGGGCGATGCCTACCTCTGGACACTCAAGGACGGACGAGTCGGCCTCGCCGAAGATGGGCTGATGAATGCAGTGCGAATCAATGACCACGGCCAAGTACTCGGGATCACGAGCAGCCACTTCGTACCGGGGGGGTACCCGGACGGACTTCATTTCGTGATCCGGGAACGAGACGGCGGCCTCACCCATGTCGCCTACTTCGAGATGACGGGGCCACCACCGGGGGTTCCGGACATCAACAATCGAGGGCAGGTGGTGTACACCGTGTCTGCGACGACATCAATAAACGTCGTCGGAGTGTTGTGGGACGCCAAAGACGGCGTCACCGAGTATGAAGGGTTGAGCCTTACGGCGATCAACGACCATGGGGTAATGGCCGGTTCGACCGCTACAGGTGAGCCGCCGACGCCGGTGCTTGTGAGCAGCGACGGATCCCTGGTGGAGTTGCCGGTACCCGAAGGGTGGAGCGGACGCGGACTCGACCTGAACAACAAAGGAGTCGCTGTCGGAACGTTGCAGGCACCAGACGGACAACACGCAGTTGTATGGATCCCCACCCGTTGATTCCGCGATAGGGCTGAGCCTGCGGGAGCTACTCGTGAGGTCCTCCAATCGGCGGTGACCACACCCAACCCGGGAGTCGCTCCAGGCGCTGAACCAGAACACCATGTAGCTCGCTGTCCCTGTGCTTCCACCGCTGCGCTCCGACCCATGTTCCGAGCGTGAACCCGTCGTCGTCTCGATGTCGAGCCGGAACTCGGGCATGCCCGTGCTCCTCGACGAACTGCCCCAGCCGCTCGAAGGCTGAGTTCCACATCGCCACGTTCACGCCGACCTCCGAGTCCGACGGGGGAACCGACCCGCCGGAGTACGGTCCCGACTCCGGCCACCGCCATCCCGGCAGCACTTCGAGCACCTCCTTCTGTTCGTCGTTGAGAGTGCCGTTGCGCCATCGGTTCTTCACCGACTCGACCCACTTCCCGATCGCCACGTCCTCGAACACGGCAGATCGAGGCACCGCCGCCGACCCCGTCGCCTCCGAATACCTCTGCAGGGTGGCGAGACGACCCGGGAACGAATCGGGCGGGACGATCTCGGTGCCGTCATGGTGGCGGGCAGTGAGGTCGGTGCGTGTCCCGGAGAGTTCGATCATGCCCCTGTCAGCCGCCGTGTAGACGAGCATCCGGGCCGTCGACCACTCGACACCCAACCGCCCGCCGGTGCGCACCCAGACTCCCCTGGAGCGCTCTGGCAGCTCCTCGACGAATACGTTGACGGCGTCCTGGAGAACGTCATCTGGGACACGCTTGGTGGGGCCGAATCGGGCTTCGAGCATCGGGTTCGCCCGCTCCGGTGCCGGCGAGTTGAGTTCGTGTTCTTCTCGCCGCTCAGCCTTCAGAGCCCTTTGGCGCCGCTCGTCGGTCGAAAGCGTCTTCACGGTCTCACGGTGAGGACCGCCAATCCGACGAAGGTGTTCGGTGGCCCTCTTGGACTGAGCCTCCCTGACGACGGGTGCAACCAGCTTCGTCTTTTTCATCAGCCCGAACGTCGCCCGGTACTCGTCAGCGGAGAGGCCATGGGTGCGTTGAGTGTGGGCGGCCAGGCTCGTCCACCATTCACCGCAGATGTGGCACTGGAGTCCGTCCGGTCGGGTGTTGAGCACTCCGAGCGAGCCGTAGTTGCAGAGGTCGGCTCGATCAGGCGTGTCGCTATCGGCTGGCGGTCCGGCCATAGCGACACGATACGGCCCGGTGTGTGGCGGTCGGCGGTGTCGGCCGAGGAGCTACGTCTTGCTCACTGGCAGCGATGAGGTCAACGATCCCAGGGGTAGACGCTCCGACACTCACCCGCCGAGAAGGTGTACGACGGTGACGAGCGCAGCTACTGCCAGAGCGCTGTTTGCCAGGACCTCTGCGAGTCGACCCTGAGATGCCTTTGCCTGCGGTCCGTGTTCCATGATTGCCGTCCTTCGTCTGTCCTCTTTGTCTTCGGCACCGCTCGTCAGGATCTTCAGCTCGACCATTCGTCTCGGCGGGTGCTTCGAGGTGACTTCCTGCTCTTGAGGTGACGCTTCGGTAGTTGTACTGCTTGGGGTTGAGGGAGGAAGGAGCCTCAATGCGGAAGCTATTCGTATTGGCTATTGCCGCATCGCTAACGCTGATGGCGGTGCCGGGCAGCGCTGATTCAAGTGAGGGGGCCGAGGTGGCTCACTTCGATGAGCTGCCCTGCCAGGTCGCCTGGTTCGATCCAGGCGATCCGTTCGCCTACAACGATCCAGCCTGCACGGTTCACAACGTGCGGACACCGGATGGCGCATTTCATCTGATTCTGCACGGCCAAATACCCGAGGAGTTCATGGAGGAGTTCATCGCCGCTGGATCTCCCAAGACCTACGATGGAGGATGTCTCGCCAACTACGGATGGCTCTGGGCGAACTACGGGGAGCAGTCGAATTGGCCAGCCAACTGGGCCGATGGAATGACTACCAGCGTCCGTCGCTTCACACCCGACGGGAAGATGACAGAGGTGTGCCACCTGAAGCCGTAGCAGTCACGCAGCAAGGCGAAAGGCCCCGGTGTCGCACATGGCGACACCGGGGCCTCAAGCGCCCGGCCAGCCCAAATCCCCTACGAGCGCAGCTCGGCGATCACATCGGGGTCGAGGCCGTCGATGTCGGGTGACCGGCGAGCGAGTCGGGTGGTGACAGCAAGTGAAAGACCCCGATGACGTGACTTCCTTTCGGAGGGAGTCTATGCCGTCGGGGCTTCCAAACGCCAGTATCGCAGCCCTCAAGCGGGGTGCCGACGAGAGTCGGGTCGATGCGAATCTGCTCCGTCCCGTCGTGTGACCGCGCGCACAAGGCGAAGGGCTACTGCACCGCTCACTACTACCGGGTGCAACGCCATGGCGACCCGCTCGAGCGGATCCCGATTAGGGGCGGACGCCGGAAGGGTGACCCGTCGGACCCTGACGTGAGTACCCCCGGGGACTCTCACCCGTAGTCGTCTATCAGGTGCTGCGTGAACTCAGCATCCAGCTTGACCGACTCCTCTTGGCTGAGGCCTTTGGGGTCTATGCCCTTCTCCGCCAGCCATTCGTAGAACAGGCGCAGGTGCATCACTGCGAGGTCGAGTGGTGATGGTAGGTTCGCCATAGTTTCCTTTCTTACTTAGGCAATCAAGCAGCCAACAAGAGGTAGACAGCTACCAGCGCGGTCACGACCAGAGAGATGATCCACAGGATCTCCGCGACTCGATTCGTAGCGCTCTTCCGACGCTGTCTGTCTTCCATGATCCCGATCCCTTTCGTATCCGCTCTCTTTGAACGTCGGCACTGGTTGTCGGAATCTTCAGCCCAAACCGGATCTTCAGTTCAACACTCCCCGCTCACCGAGCCCCGCATACCTCGCACCCATCCCGGTCAACTCGAAGCTGTGGGGCATCACCATCCCCCATGACCGCAGCTCGGCGATCACCTTGGGGTCGAGGTTGTCGAGGTCGGGAGGTTGGCGGGCGAGCGCCTTCAGGGTGTCGATGTGGCTGTCGGGGAGGTCCATCGACAGAACGTATTGGACGGGTGTGACAGGTTGGATGAACGGAGGATCTGGCGGCAGCGCAGTCCGGTGACGAGACGACTGTCACTCGCTGTCACTGGTGACTCTGCATTGTTTCGCCAACTCCAGATGGTGCATGAGGTGAGCAACATCTCGAAGTCTCCCGTGACATGCGTGACGGCAGGTCAGTCGTCGGGGTGCTGGTCCGCGTCGGCGGTCCGTCTTGACCTCGACGTCCGTCCGTCGGGGTCAGTCGATGCTCGTAGCTCAGACCGCTCGACCATCTGCCGGTGGATGAGATCGGCGACAGCGTTGATCGTCTCCTCGTCAGGGTTCTCGATGTCGGGCAGCTTGTAGAGGCCGGTCAATCGTCGGGTGGGTCGATCGCTCACAGGGTCAATCCAAGCAGGGGAAAGGCTGAAGCCAGAAATTGCCAGAGATCGATCTGGGGAGCGGCTCGCATCTCGGGTTCTCGACTGAAACAAGAAACCGGATTGACGCTGGGCGACAGTGCCTTGCTTCGCTGGCTGCCTTAGGAAATCCGGGTGTGTGAGCGGCTCGAATGCTGGCTTGAGACCAGTGTGACTTGAGACCCTTGACTCGCCGGTATTGGGAGAGACTGTGGCGTTGAGGGCATTACGGAGGAGGATGACATGCGCAGGTTCGTCAAGGTGCTCGCAGTGATTGTCGGCATCGTCGTGATCGAGGGAATCTTCGAGACGGCACTGATGATGTGGGCGTTCAAGAGTCGGAATCCCCGAGCGATCGGATGGTTGACGAGCTATCACAAACATGTGACCAACCCAGTGATGGTCCGCTTCTTCTCCGGCAAGGGGAAACACAGCGCTCTGCTCCACCACGTCGGTAGACAGTCGGGCAAGACCTACCTGACACCCCTGACAGCTCACCGGTCAGAGGACACGATCATCGTCCCTCTGCCCTACGGCACGGAAACCGACTGGTTGCGCAACCTGCAATCCGCAGGTCAGGGTGTCGTGGAGTTAGAGGGTCGAAGCTTCACCGTGGAGGAGCCGGAAGTAGTTCCGATCGACCAGGTCATGCCGAGCCTTCCCCCCTTCTTGGTTCGGATCGTCCAGATGCACGGCACCAGGGATGCTCTCCGGCTGCGTGTCACGGCGCCTGCCGAGCGCCTGACCGCCTGATCAGCAGAGCGACTCACGCTTCCACGCCCTGGACGGCCGTGACTAGCGCCGTACCGTGTCGAGCGGAATTCTTGATCGACGACGGCGGGCCCCTCGTTGAGATGCCAAGCCCCGGCAGCCTCGCCCTGCAGTGCGAGTCCTTCAAACCGCCATTTGACGACGACCAACTCACGCTCGAAGTCATCTCCCGACTGAACGACGTGCCCGGGTTCAACCTTCGACAAGAAGATGGGAACCGATGGCCCACAAGACAGATCGACCTACTGAGTAATGACGATGCATTCGAGGCGTTCGCCTCGGCGTTCGAGTGGATGTTCTCGGGGATCGAGACTGCCGAGGCGGGGGACTAGGACGCTGTTGAAGAGTTCGCCTTTCGGTGCTCGCGTTCGCGAGCGGTGGGTGGGAGACTGGGTGGATGCAGGGACGGTCGGATCCGAATGTGGAGTTGTTGGACGCGGCGGCGTTGTGCGGTCATCTCGTAGGCGAGGACTCGGTTCACGCGTTCTTGGCTGATCACCGGCAAGATCTGTTTCCGGATGAGATGTTCGCTGACCTGTTCCCCTCGGGACGGGGCCGTCCGTCGGTGCCTGCCGATGTCGTGGCGACGGTGATGGTGTTGCAGGCGCTTGAGGGGCTGTCGGATCGCGACGCGGTGTCGGCGTTGCGGACGAACATCGCGTGGAAGGTCGCTGCGGGGTTGGCGCTCGATGACGAGGGGATCCACTACTCGGTGCTCACCTACTGGCGGTCGCGGCTGCGGGCATCGGAGGCGCCGGAGCGGATCTTCGACGCGGTCCGTGCGGTGATCGACGCAACCGGAGTGCTGGCCGGGAAGCGGCGGCGGGCGTTGGACTCGACGCTGCTCGATGACGCGGTCGCGACCCAGGACACCGTCACCCAGCTGGTCTCGGCGATCCGTCGGGTTCGGCGTCTGGTGCCTGAGGCGGCCGCTGTTGTGGTGTCGGCGCACGACTACGACGCGTCGGGCAAACCGGTGTGCGCGTGGGACGATCCTGACGCCAAGACCGCGCTCGTGAGCGGGCTGGTGAACGACGCGTTGGCGATCATCGCCGCGCTCGATGGCGTCACTATTGACGACACCCAAGCGGATGCGGTCGGGTTGTTGGCGCTGGTGGCGGGCCAAGACGTCGAGCCCGGCGACAGGGGGTGTCTAATGGATTGTGTAAGTGGTCGGGTCATGACCTGATTGGAGGACTGTGTGACTATGACTAGACCAGATCCGGAGCGTGAGGAGCGTCGCCGCCAGCAGAGCGTGGTGGCTGATTCGTTGAAGAGTTCGGGTGCGTTGGATGAGATCTTCGCCCGGATCGACGCTGGTGAGCCGTTGACCGGCCATGACGGCTTGTTGAAGGGGATGTTGAAGGCGTCGTTGGAGCGGGGTTTGGAGGTCGAGTTGTCGGATCATGTCGGTTACGACCGTGGCGATCCGGACGCAGCGATGTTCCCGAACTCTCGTAACGGCACGTTTCCCAAGACGGTGGCGAGCGAGATCGGCGACATCGAACTAGCGGTTCCGCGTGACCGCGACGGCACGTTCACCCCGATGCTGGTCCCCAAAAGCGTTCGTCGTCTCGATGGGCTCGACGCCATGATCGTGTCGTTGTATGCGGGCGGAATGACGATCCGGGATATCGGTCATCATCTTGTTTCGACGATCGGCACCGAACTCAGCCACGAAACGATCTCGAAGGTCACCGACGCTCGTCGCCGGGCTCCCGGCCCCTTGAGCTCACCCCCTCCTGCGCGATCTCCCATCCGCATCCTTCCGCCGAGACGCGATCTCTGTGAGTCCCTGCGCTACGCCTGGCTGAGTGGTCCCTGCTGGGGTTGGTTCTGCGATCGGAGGGGACCCAATGGCGTGATGAGGGATCGGGTTCCTTTCGCCGCAAGTCAGAGTCGGATGGCCTCTTGCGCTAAGACGCAGTTGTTGCCACCCTGATCTCAGGCTCTGGGGAGAAGGCAGGTCGGGTGGCGGTCTTTGATGTGAGAGTGTCGTTCGTGGGGACGAGTGATGCTCCAACGCCAGCCATTGTCTCGATCGCCGAGGGTGAGCTCGCGATGGAGGTCGCGGGCAAGGAGATCGGTCGGTGGCCGATCTTCGCCCTGTCTCCCGCTCGATCCGGCAACTCCTTCCTGATTACGGCCGAGGGCGAGTCCCTTGCTCTCGAAGTCGACGACCCTGACGCGTTCGGACAGTCACTCGGCCTCGCGGCGACTCCCGACATCGGAGACGCAGTGGATGTCGAGCAATCGTTGCTCTCCGAAGCTGATGTCGATCCGGTCGAACCTGAACGTCAAAGGGAGCGACACGTCGCACGCGTGGCTTCGGGGTCTGTTGCGTGGTGGAAGTTCTGGTCCGGTCAGGCGTGGCGGGATTGGATGGCGAAGCGTGGCCCGTGGCGCGAATACCGAAACCAAACTGGACCAGTCGAGACCGAAATCAAATCCGTCAGGAAGTCGCTGAGGGACAACGAGGCAGCGCTGAAGACTGCTCAGCAAGAACTCCGCTGGGCTGCCGAACTCTCCCCACGAGATCTCCCGATCAAGACCTGGCGCAACGAGACCGGCCTCGGGACCGTTGCAGGCGTCAGTTTGAAAGAGATCCGGAAGAAGGATGGCAAGGAAACCTGGACGGTGGTTGACGCCGGTTCTGTGTTCGTAACTGATCGGCGTCTGATGTTCTCCGGAAAGAAGAACGTCGAGTTCAAGTATGAAAAGATCAGCAAGAAGGGTAAGGCTGCGTCGGGGCTTTTGATCGGTGTGTCTTCACGGAAGCGGGATCATGTTCTTGCTGGCCCGGTCGATCAGCTTGCTGTCGTGTTGGCTGCAGGGGAAGCCGCTAGCGAGAGTGGCGACCCGACCGCACCGTTCGCTCCGAAGGTCTCCGAACTCAAGTCGTCGATGGCTGCCGAGCAGCATCGCTTGGATGCGCTCACTGTCGAGAAGGAGCTGATACCGGTCCCGACACGACCAATCAGCCCAGCATGGATACCGGTCGTGCTTCTCCTCGTTCTGATCGGCTTTGCGGGCGGAACCCAGGAATCGGATGCCGACCGGGAACGAGCCCTGGCTGCGCTACCGGCAAGCACCACGGCAACAGCAACCACGATGCTGGACAGCACAACGACCCCCGCCGAAACCACAACGGTGCCCGACACCTCACCCAGTGAGACGCAACAGCCCGTCACCGAAGAAGAAGTTGGCATACCCTCAGCACTGATCGCAGCGGCGTTTGCCGGTGCTTCTGGAGACCCGATCGCAGCCGCACCGGATGGATCGACACAGGTGAAGGTGGTCTCCATCACAGATGGCGACACGCTCGACGTACGGCTTCCGGACGGCACCGTCGACACTGTGCGGCTCATCGGCATCAACTCGCCAGAGCAGGGCGAATGCTTCGCCGACATCGCAACAATGGCATTGACCGCCCTCGCCACCCCTAGCTCCGAAGTCAGTCTGACCTCTGATGTTTCGGATCGTGACCAGTTCGACCGCCTGCTGCGATACGTGTGGGTCGGCGGCATGTCCGTGAACGAAGAGCTAGTGCGCCGCGGCGTGGCGATCGCCAGGCGCTATCCGCCAGATACCAGCCTCGCCGACCGTTTCGAAGGTGCTCAAGATGACGCAGAGGCATCTGATATCGGCCTGTGGGCGCCCGATGCATGCGGCACCCCGGTCGACGCAGCACTGCGAATCACCTTATTGAACTACGACGCACCGGGAAACGACAACGAAAACCTGAACGAAGAATGGATCCGCATCGAGAACGCCGGAAGAGTCGTGGCTGATCTCACCGATTGGACCATCCGGGACGAGTCAGCATCCAACAGATACACCTTCCCAGTGGGATTCACGCTCGCCTCTGGCGAAGCGGTAACCGTCCACACCGGCTGCGGGACAGACTTCGGAACCGATCTGTTCTGGTGCAGCGTCGGCTCAGCGGTGTGGAACAACAATGGCGACACTGCATTTCTTGGTGATCCGAGAGGCAACATCCATCATTCGTGGAGTTACGCGCCCGAGACCACGACCACGACCACGACCACGACGACGAGAGCCACGACAACGTCAGCTCCAAGTAGCTGTCACCCCTCCTACACGGGCGCGTGTGTACCGATCGGAGTAAGCGACGTCGATTGCCGTGGAGGATCTGGGAACGGTCCGTACTACGTGGGACGTGTCACGGTCGTGGGCCCCGACGTATACGGGCTGGATCGTGACGGTGACGGAATCGGTTGCGAGTCCTCCTAAAACCCCCAGCAGGTTTCTTTCTGCCCCCGTCCTCTCGCCGGGGTCCGGCCCCCTCTCCGACCCTCTCGCGCGATCTCAGCCGCTCAACGTTCTCGCGCGGTCTCATCCCACTTGTCGCTGGTATGCGGCGGTATGCCGGAGGTTGAGGGTGTGTGTTCCGCGGTCGGATGGAATCGGGGCTGTGAGAGGGGAGGTCTCAAGTCAGTTGCGACCTAGCGGTCGAGGGCAGCCAGCTTCCTCAACGGGATCCGCAACCCAATCTAGCCAATGCCCCAAATTCATTCGGTAGTACATCTGTTCGCCTGTAATGAAATTCACGATGCTTCTCGCCCTTTCGTCACCGGCCACCTCAAGTGCGAGTTGGTAGTCCAAGCACCACTCTGTCGTTGGACCGCTCGGCTGCACTGTCGTGGAAGCGGGTGCCGGAACGGGTGGCGGGGCCACGTCCGCTATGGCGAGAGCGGAGTCGCGACCTTGAAAGAACCCGGTCGTGTATCCAGCCTGGTAACCAAGAACGTATTGCTCCGAGCTGTCGGGTGTTGGACCCTGCGCAGGGTCGACCCAGTAATCGTCAAGCCCGTCGCTGAAGCCGAAGGTGAAGCCGTCGTTGAATCCAGTGATGAACTCGGACTGCAGTGTCTCCGTCGCGTTGGTAGCGCCCTCGGTAGTAGTGGTCGTGGAGGATGTGGATGTGCTGACTGGGACAGGTCCGGTCGTTGAAGTCGGAGCCGCTGTGGTTGGTGGTGTCTGCGAACTGAGTTGGTCGAGTTGACCGCGAAGGTCCTCTAGCTCGTCTCGAAGCCCCTCCAGTTCGTCAGTGTTCGTAGTAGTACAAGCTCCCAGAATCAGAGCGCATATGAGCGCTGCCAGCGCAGCCGTCGACAAGTGCTTCCTGCTTGTAACCATTCGATAGGAATCGTACCGAGGATCCATGGCTGGCTCTTGGGGCGAAAGCCCCTGCTTCCCGGGGTCCCCCCCCCTCTCCGGCCTTCTCGCGCGATGTCAGACGCTCAACGTTCTCGCGCGATCTCATGACCGGCTTGGGTTGACGTGCCGCTGGCCGTCTGGGTTCGTCGGTAGGTATTCCGCGGTCGGATGGGAATCGAGGCTGTGAGGGTGATGGGTTTACCATTGATCAGGGGGAGTACGGCGGACACAAGCGGGCCCGTAGTGGTTGAGATGAACAGTGAGAGTGGATGGCAAGGGATTGCCCGAATGACGCTGCTCATGACGGCACTCATGCTGGTCCTCGCCGCTTGTAGCGGCCAGGTGGACGCAGAGTCGAGCGGTGTCGAAGGCCCGCAACCTCAGAGCACCCCGGTCGGCCGCGTGGACACATCTGACCCCACTACCACAACAACTGCACCCACTACCACGACAACGGCACCGACCACCACGACGCTCTCCTCTGAGCAGATCGCGGCGGCGCAACTCGAGGCCGACACGAGGTTGATACAGCAACTATGGCGGGGCTTGTCTGATTCGACCCTCGCAGGTCTTGATGCCCACTATGAGTACCTCGCTGCCAACAACCACCCGGATGCTGGATGCACTGAGGCCGACTACCGGGAGACCAATCAGTTCGAGGGAGGTTTTATGATGGAGGCGATCGTGCTTCCAGAGACTGTCGAGCCGGATCCTGAGTGGAGTCCGGCTAGCGGCTCGCTGAGCGGACAGATACCAAAGGGCCGCATCTACATTCATCAACTGCTTGTCGAATATGACTTTGCAGACGGCAGCAGCGATGACGATCGCCTCGAGGCACACACCGCAATCGTCAACGAAGAAGCCCATTTCTTCATTAGCTGCAGTTAGCCAAGTCGACCATCTCAGCCGAGCGCGCGCCGTCTGCCATCTTCAGCGCGATCTCAGCCCCTCAACGTGCTTGCGCACGCTGAGGTTGGTGGTTGGTGTGCCGCGGAGTCTCCGGAGATCTCTGTCGGGTGGTCAGGGCGATGGGATCGGGAAATGGGGCTACGTGAGAGGTGGGCGTTTACCGAGAGCGCGAAACCTCGATCTTGACACAGCAGCCGTTCGCCCTGAGGAGCACCGTAGGTTCAGATTGAGCGACCTGAGGGATCTTCTATGAACGACCTGGGAAACCCCATCGTCCTGGCGCGGATTGGTGAGTCCGCCGCCTTGATGAACACTGCTGCCGAGTTCGCCGACAGTCCCGACATCGAGCTCGACGTGGTTGTCCGGGACTGGTCCGATTTTGAGGAGCAGGATCGAGCTCGAATAGCCAGCGTCTTTGCAGACGAAGACCGCTCGGAGCTGATCGACGCATTCCAGGACGGCAACGTGGATCGAGACGTGGCGAGGCGGATCCTGAACGGCTGGAAGCAAGCCTCTCGCCGTGGCCGGTGGGGTGAGATCGTGGTCAACAGCCGCTCGTCCATCCCGGTTCCGGTTGTTGCAGCTGCGGCGCCAGACGCTGCGAACTCAGAGGTTCGGGGCGAGTTCGCTTGGTCAAAGGGTCGGAAGGCAGGCTTGCAGATCAAGCTTGGCGGGTGGGGCCTCGACGCAAGCGCGAAGTACACCGTGATGGACGACCTCACGCTCAAGACCGTCGACGGCGAAGCCGGTGTAGGCATCATCCGTATTCCTGCGTTTCGGGTGGTCAGGGAGTTCTTTCCAGAAGGGGCCGCTGAGCCTCTCCTCATCACGCGGTACGAACTAATCCGGGACCAGGACCCGGACATCTACCTCAAGGACGTGACGGTCGGCGAGCTACTCATCTCGTCTGTCGACGAATCCGAGGTGTCAATTGAACAGCAGTCAGGGGCCGGCAGTACGGCCTTCAGCTTCGATCTAGATGTCGAGTTGTCCTTCGGACAGGACATCGGGGGTAGCGAAGCCTCTGAGGCGATCGGGTCATGGTCTATCTCGGTTGGCATTGAGGGGTCCGTGGAGGCGACGCTCAGCTGGGATTTGCCCCGCGGTACATACTCCAGGCATCGGCTCGGGAACCCGTGGGGTTTCGCTCTTGTGGCCGGATGAGTCTCTGTCGAGGATCAGTCGAGTAGCCCGTTGTGCTTCAGCCAATCGGCGTTCGCTGGATGGTTTGCTACGGACGGGAAGCCGTTGTCATCGATCGGACCCTTGGTCACGATTGGGAGATCTCCGTGTTGGGTGCGCAGGCGAAACGAGGTCTGTCCGATCGTTGACGTCCGTTGGATCTCCCGTGGATCCGATTTGCACGAGCACCCCCTTAGCGAGGGTTGTCTGGCCGTTTTCACTGACGAGATCTGCGATGAAGCTGTCCATGCGATGAAGGTAGCCAATATCGACCGAGATGTCGGTAGAGCTTCTACGCTCGCATCATGCCGCTGGAATTGGATGCAGTCGCTGTGCAAGTCAAGAAGTTTGCCTCCGAGCGCGATTGGGAGCAGTTCCACACTCCGAAGAACCTCGTGATGGCGCTGTCTGCGGAGGTCGGTGAACTCACCGAGATCTTTCAGTGGCTCACCCCAGAGCGATCCAGCGACGTGATGACGGATATCGACAAGGCTCGCGCAATCGAAGACGAGATTGCGGACGTCCTGATCTACCTGGTTCGGCTGGCCGATGTGCTCGATGTGGATCTCGGTGAGGTGGTTGATCGAAAGATGGCAGAGAACGCGGAGCGGTATCCGGTCGATCGGGTGAAGGGGTCGGCTATGAAGATGCCCGGCGGGGAGCGGTAGCAATGGCCACTTGGGTGATTCGCGGCGGAATCGACGGCGAGTACGAGGAGTTCGCGCTCGACAACTCGCTGGCTTTGATGGGTTGGGCGGAACTGCCAGACCTGTCGGGCTTCGACTCAGGATCTGAGATCCGAGACGCCCTCACCGAGAGCCGGCCGGACCTGTCAGCAAGTCAGATCGGTTCTCATTGGCCACAGCTCTGGTCGTTCAGTCACGAGGTCGCACCGAGTGACTGGGTCATGATGCCGCTACACCAGACCTCCGAGCTCCATGGGATTGTGGGCAGTGGCGGTCAATCCAAGGTCGTCGCGGTCGGACGGATCGAGGGGCCCTATGCACATCAAAGCGCTAGCGCGGCTCCGTCACCACATGCACTCCCGGTTGATTGGATAGCGACTATTCCGCTTGTCCTGGCGACGCTGGTCCGACCACCCGGGCCGCTCTATTACAGTTCGTCGCGTGGACCACGTGCAGGGCCGCGTCTCATGTCGGTGGTGTAGATACCCGGCATGTGAACTAGCTCCCTACGCGCTGGCGATGATGAATATCGTGCGGGAGTCATGGGAGCCAAACGAACGGATGAGGACATAGCTCGGGCCTTGATGTCCCAGGCACTCGGCGTCGCGATCGAGCAGAACGACGACGGTTCTACCCCAGCAATGTTCGACTTCCGGTTTCATGTCAAGGACGGGCAGCTCTGTGCCGCCGAGATGACCACTGTGACCGACGAGCACTCGCGCGCCTGGCAATCCCATGGCCGCCGCCGACAAAGAATCACTGGGTCGAGACTGCAGTGGCTCGTGCAGAGCCGCGGACGGAACGTTCGATTCAAGGAGCTTCTTCGTCATCTCCAGCTCGCAGCGCCGTTACTTGAGGCTCGAGGTCTGCGTGACCCGCGTGATGTGCCTGCTTCTGATCCCCTCGCCAAGAACGAGTCAGTTCGATGGCTGCGCCAATCGGGCACCCGCGTACTCGGAATTGCCGCGAGTGTCGAAGACCGGGGTCGCGTCTATCCGACGATCGACCAGGCGGGGGCCTTCGTCGGCGACTCGCTGGATCCGACTCTCACATGGCTTGAGGCTGAACTCGCAAGCGGACGGTACGACGGCGAGTTTGACAAGCTCGCCAGTTCTGCTTTGGCAGAACAGCACCTGGTGCTCCGGATCGACCTGCACGGCATTCCCCACGCCCACTACTTCGCCCTGACAGATCAGACGGGCTTGCTGCCGACCCGGGCGCCCTTGATTCCCAGCCGCTACCTGACTGGCGTCTGGCTGATCCCAGAGTTCTCTAATACGTTCATCTGGTGGACCGTGGACGGCGGATGGCAGCGACAGCAGCTCGGCCCACCAACCTGAGCGGACCCACCTCCGCTCCTACCGAAGCCTTATCGCGCGAGCGCGGAAAGTGCCGTTCGGCGCTGTTTGGGGTCATGTGCGTTCTGCCCGGGATTTGGTGATCGGCGGTGGCGATAACGGACATCGAAGTGGGTTGGGGTCCATCGCAGGGCCGCATTTACCGCATCAGATCGGCGTCGGGTGTTCGAGCGACGGCCAGTAGGTGAGCGGAAACCCCGAGGAGTTCGGATTCGGTTTCGAGGTCGCGGAGAAGCAGCAGTAGGCGGTCGCGGCGGGTCGGGTCGGAAAGGATGTTGTCCAAGTGGGGCAGCAGCCACGCGAACCCCTCCACGCCGTACAGGGAGACGTTGCGGAAGCCTGACCGGCTGATCTCTGCTTCGAACTCGTTCGGTCGGTGGAAGTAGGCCCAAAACGACGCTGGTCCTGGCTCGGCCACAGACTCTCCGGTTTGCAGGCTGTAAGTGATGGAGGCGTGGATCGCTGGGTCTGAGGCCATTTGCTGGCGATAGGCGTCCATTGGCCAGGCAAAGCGAGAGACCGCGGCCGCCACCAGCACACCGCCGGGTCGCAACAGTCTCAACGCCTCTGCCAAGGCTGTTTGCCGGTCGGCGGCGTCAACCAGGTGATACAACGGGCCGAGCAGCAGCAACACATCGGCAGTGGCATCCTCACGCGGAACGTCTCGAGCATCCGCCAGCTCGGCAATGAAACGTTGTCCGGCTGGAAGGGACGCTGCAAGCTCCTGGGCTTGGGTCACATGTAGAGGGACCGGGTCGAATAGTTCCACCTCGTAGCCGCGTCTTGCCAGCCATGCCGCATGCACACCGGCACCACCACCAACATCAAGCACTCTCCCGCCAGCCGGGAGCACTCGCTCGAACAGGTCCCAAGTCCGGAGCCGCTCAAGCACACCCGTCCCGTCATCGAACAATCGGTCCTGCTCCCTGCCCTGTCCGTAATAGCCGAAGATCGGGGGATCGAGATCCATCCCCACATTATGACCCCCGCCAGCCGCCCGTCGCTGCCCTCTCCGGGAGACCGAGCGGGCACTCTTGGCAGCCCAGCTCCGACCTCCGCAGACACCCTCCGGAGCAAGCACTGCCTGCCAACCCACGTGACTCGACGCCCGGCTCCCCGACCGGCCCCTCTCACACGCCGAGAACAAGGCCGTTCCTGGCGTGCGACGGGCCGGTCGGATCAGAGAGGCGGCGGGCGAAGCCTTCCTACTCGCTCACGTCCTTAGCCCCTCGCTCGATCTCGCGCACCGACCGACGTCCGGGAACCGGGAATATGTGCGTGACTCCAGATACTGGGAGAACGCGCAGCGTGGTCGGTGGCCCTGGAACCGGATGACCACTGGGCGGATTCGGGGACACCGTGAGGGTCTGGCCGGGGATGCGACAATTCGTGGCACGGTGTTTGACATTGGGCGGACAAGGTCGGCGACACTGGCCTGGGAGGGGTACGAAACCTCAAAGGTGGCGCTGGCGATGCTGTTCCGACCTCACCCGGCTTCGAACCAACGCGCGGCAGCACTAGGAGTTGGGGATCACGGTGGCGGACACCGAGACACCGCGGATCGGGGGTTCCGGTGCTCTTGTCGATCTGCACCTGTCAGTTGAGCCGCAGCCGCCGTCGATCGAGGCCGTGGATCGGGCTTGTGGTCCGTTATCGTTCGGGTGTGGCAACCCACGTGTATGTGAATCGGGTGGATCTTCCAGTGGGTTCCGACGTTGTGTTCTGGGATCTGCTCGAGCCTGAGAACGTTGTCGAGTACGACTCGCACTTCCGGTCATGGGTTCCGAGGGAGCGACCTCCCCGGGTGGGCACCAAGGTCGATTTCGTGGCGAAGGTGTTCGGGGTGTGGTCGAAAGGAACATCCGAGTTCGTCGCGTTCGAAGCTCCGCACCATCTCGAGGTTCGGCTGGTGCGACCGCCGACCCCGCTGAAGTCGCGATTGACGTGGGATCTCGTCGACACCGACATCGGCACTTCATTCGAGTATCGATTCGAGATCGAAGCACCTTTGGGTCTTGGATGGCTGGGCCGGATGCTGCTGAGCCAGTTCACAGCGGATCTCGATGCGGAGCTCCCCGCTCTCGCACGCAGGTACCCGTGGCCGGGTGAATGATCCAGGCCATGACGGCCGGTTTTCGGCTCCGCCCTATGGGCTGGCGGCGTGTGAAGCGGACACCGGGCGACACATTCGGCTGACAGGGCTGCTGACACTCGAATGACAGGAGTACGAAAACTGAAAGGTGGCTCTGGCGATGCGGCCTGATCGCATCGTCGTCGGGGAGGTGCGCGGGTCGGAGAGCTTCGAGCTGACCCGGGCGGTCAACGCCGGTACTGGTTTCGCATGTACGGTCCACGCCAACTCTGCCACCGACGCCCTCGCGGCCCTCGTGAACTCTGCCCTGATGGCAGGAGAGAACGTGCCGGAGAGCGTCGTCCGCAAGGTCTTCAGCAGCTCCATCGACCTCGTGGTTCACCTCGACCGCGAGATGCAGGGCGAATCGGACGGCCCGATCAAGCGTCAGGTGATGGAGATCCTCGCCGTTGTGCCGTCACTGCACGACGATTTCTCGGTCCAACCGCTGTTCTTGCGCGACCGGCTCGGGACCGGGATGTACTGGACCGGTGCATTGCCTCCAGATCAACTCAGCGAGCGGCTCCAGCGGATGTTGCCTCAGAACGTGTCGCTCTCCGACGTGATGAACGGGCAGGTGAGTCTCTGATGCGGCTCATCGCGGCGATCTCGACCGCGGTGTTCGTGGTCTTGGCGATCGGCCTCTACGCCAACGTCATTCCACGCCATCGAACGAGAAGGACGTCGGCTCCGCAGGTGTCCGAGCGACAACAGTGGCTGATCCAGGCAGGTCTCGATCTCACCCCTCAACAGTTCGTGCTCGCATCGGCGGGGGCCGGAATCCTGGCGTTCTTCCTCCTGTTGCTCGTGACCGGCGTTGCGACCGTTTCATTGGCGCCCGCCGTGCTGCTGGCATTCGTCCCTCGGATCTACTTCGGACGCGTGCGTGAGCGACGGATGACCGAGGTGCAGCGAGCGTGGCCGGACGGGCTGCGGGATCTGGTCGCCTCGATCTCGTCGGGAGTGTCGCTCCAGCGTGCCATCGAACAGCTGGCGCTCAGCGGGCCGGAGCCTCTGAGGGTGGCCTTCTCCCGGTTCTCGTTCCTGGCTCGAACCGTCGGGATGGTGCCGGCGCTCGAGATCGTGAAGGAGGAGCTCGCAGATCCGACCAGCGATCGGGTCATCGAGGTGCTGATCCTCGCCCACGAGCGCGGCGGCTCCATCGTTCCGGAGATCCTTCGGGACCTCGCCGCTGCGACCACCAGGGATCAGTGGACCATGGAGGAGATCCAGACCCAGCAGCTCGAGCAGAAGATCAACTCGCGTGCGGTGTTCGTGTTGCCCTGGTTGGTGCTCATCGCGATCACCCTCCAGGAGGGTCCCTTTCGCGACTTCTATCGCTCGGGCGCAGGTGTGTTCGTGGTGTTCGTCGGTGCCCTGTTCAGCGGATTCGGGATGTGGCTGGTGACGAAGCTCAGTGAGGATGCCCCCGAGACCAGGGTGTTCGGCGGCGCCGCCAGTGAGGACGTGGCCTGATGGAGCCGACGCTCACCTTGGCCGCGCTGCTGTCTGCGCTGTTCGTCATGCTGTTCGTGCGGCTGCTGTTCCCTGCTCCGAGGCGGCTGTCCAGTCGGGTCCGGCCCTATTCGATCGGATCTCGGACCTCGCTCGGCGGAAGTGCGGACGTCCGCGCCGTGAGCAGCGGTGGATACTCGTCGGGATCGGCGTTGGTTGGCATCTTCAGGCCGATGCTCGATGCGACGGCCCGGCGGCTCGATCGGTTGATCGATCGTCAGGGTGACAGGCACCTCGCTGCGATGATCAGACAGGCCGGCTTGTTTCCCGACCTTCCGGAGTCGGAGCGTCTCGGTGCGTACCGTATCCGTCAGCTCGGAAACGTCGCCGCTTGGGGTGGTGTCGCACTTCTACTGGCGCCGCTGATAGGGCTCTCGGTCGCCCAGTTCCTCGGTGTCGAGTTCCTCCTGCTGATCGTCGGCGCCACCCGGCAGCGTGGGCGGCTCGAACGGGCGATCGAGGATCGGCGGAATCGGATGACGATCGAGATATACACGGTCAACCAGCTGCTGGCGATGCGCGTGCGGGCGGGCGGCGGTGTGATCTCGGCGGTCTCGGCCATCTGCAGTCGAGGTCGCGGCGACGTGGTGTCGGAACTGAAGGAGGCCCTGCGACTCCACCGAGCGGGGGCCAGAATCACCGAGGCGTTCGATCGGATCGCTCGCACCACGCCCGAGCCGTACTGCGCCCGCACCTATGCCTTGCTGGCCATCGCAGAAGAGCGGGGCGTCGACCTCGCAGACAGCCTGCTGTTGCTGTCTGAAGACGTCCGAGAGGCTCGACGAGAGTCGATCAAGCGCACTGCCACCAAGCGCCGTGCAGCCATGCTGATTCCTACGATTGCAATCCTGGCGCCGGTGATGCTCCTCTTCGTGGGAGCGCCGTTGCCGAGATTGCTGCTCGGAACATGAAGATCTTCGGAGAGAGAAAGGCAAGAACATGAAGACCCTCACCCAGCGGGCGCTGGCGTTCATCAAGGAACTCCATGCCGACGAACGAGGTCTGAACACCGCCGAGCTTCTCGGTAACGCAGCCCTGGCGATCGTTGCGCTGGTCGCCATCTGGGCCGGGCTTCAGGCTCTGGGCATCGACCTGATCGAGGCCATCGGCGACCTCCTCACCGGCGAGGTCGAAGGCGCTGGTGGCTGACACCGTCACCGGCGAATCCGGGATGGTCTCCATCTCGTATGTGTTGGCGGCGAGCTTCGCGATGATCTTCTTCGCCATCCTGGCGAACTTCGTCGTCGTCCAGTACGCCTCCGGTGCGGTGCGTGCCGCCCTAGACGAGGGTGTGCGCAATGGCGCCCGTGCCGACGCCGGTGTCCCGGTCTGCCAGGCGACGATCGACGAGATCCTGGCGTCCGTTCTCGGAGGACCGTACGGTGACGATGTCTCGGTGACCTGTCAGGACGCTGGGGACGTGATGGTGGCATCGGCTCAGGCCACATTCCGGGGCTTTGCCCCACTGGTTCCCGACCTGACGATCGACTTCGAGGCGGTGGCGGCTCGAGAGCAGTTCGTTCAGCCGGTCGTTCCATGAGATCGACACGAGAGTCGGGAACAGCCGCAATCGAACTCGTGGTCGGGGTTGCGCTCATCATGGTGCCGATGGCCATGATCGTGCTGTCGTTCGCCCCACTCCTCGAGGCGCGCACGTTCGTCCGGCTCGCCTCGGCGGAGATGGCGCGCACGATCGCCATCACCGATGGCAATGAGCTGCTGGCCTATCAGGCGATCCGTGACATGGCTACGAACAACAACATCGATCCGTCGAGAATCGAGGTTGCATTGTGCGGTGGCGCAGAAGGGCCGCTCGCGTCCGGGCCCCAATCGTCGTGCACCGACGCCAACGGCCTGCTCTCGCGCGGCACCTACGTGTCGGTCTTCATGCGGGTGACCGTCGACGTCGTCCCGCTCTTCGTTGACGGGTTCTCAGCGTCGACCGGCTACGAGCACGCTGAGCTCGTCGACCAGTACCGGAGCATCCCGCAGCCATGAAGACCTCGAGCGAGCGAGCGAAGGGGGACCGGGGGAGCGTGCAGCTGTTCATGCTCGGGCTCGGGGTGGCGATCCTGCTGCTGGGTGGCATCTCCTTCGATCTCTGGCGGCTCATCGGTGAGCGCCGGGAGTTGGCTGCGCTGGCCGACTCGGCAGCAATCGCAGCCACCTCGGGGGTCGATGCCGAGTTCTTCCGGAACCAGGGCATCAGCCGTCTCGATCCCGTGCTGGTCGAGGCGCAGATCGAGGCGGTCCTCGGTCAACAGCCGACTTCGATCCTCGATGGGCTGAGTCTGCCTCAGGTGAGCCTTGACACGGTCGGGTGCGACGTGACCGTCCGCTTCGAGCGAGAGTTCGACTTCGTGCTGCTCGATTTCGGCACCGCCTCGAGCATCCTGATGTCGGCGACCGGCTGCGCCAGCATCAGCCAGGGGTAGTTCGCTTCAGGCCCGTGCGGCAGCGCGCATCAGGTGGATCTGAGCTCGCACGTCGAGCTCCGAGGTGTTGAACGGCTTGCGGATGAAGTCGGCGGCTCCGAGCTCGAGGCATCTCACGATCATGGACTCGTCGTTGAGCGTCGAGACGACGATCGTGGGGAGATCGATCCCGTTCTCCGTCCAGGTCTGGATCACCTCGGCACCCAGCACGGTCGGGAGGAAGTGGTCGATGAGGGCCAGGTCGTAGACCCCGGTCGAGCCCATCTCGAGAGCGTCGAGACCGTCATGGGCCACGTCGACCTCGTGCCCGGACGCCTCGAAGTGACGGCGCATGACCAACGTCACCGCCCGGTTCTGATCGGCGATCAGGATTCTGGCCTTCATATGGTCGATGTCGGCCGTGCGAGCCTGGACTTGCGCAACGGGCGTGCGACACTGGCGTGAGATGAGCCTTCCCGCCCACGAGTTGAAACGTCTCCGCTCACTCACGGACTCCGATGCCGAACTGGATGTGCTCGTCGAGCGCCGGCTTGCGGGCGAACCGCTTCAGTACCTCGAGGGGACTGCCGCGTTCGGTCCTTGGGACCTTCAAGTCGACCGGCGAGTGCTGATACCGCGACCCGAGACCGAGCTGCTCTGGGAGATCGCTGCCGCTCTGGCGGAATCTCCGGGCGTGATCGTAGATCTCTGTACGGGCTCGGGAGCGCTCGCCATCGCTCTCGCAAAGAGCTTCCCCGAGGCTCGTGTGCTCGGAACCGACCTGTCCATCGACGCGCTCGATGTCGCACGAATGAACGGTGACCTGCTCGAAACGACGGTGGAGTGGCGCCAAGGGGACCTGTTCGAAGCGCTGCCCGCGGACCTCGTCGGCGCCGTGGACCTGCTCGTTGCGAATCCCCCGTACGTGGCGGAGCACGAATACGCCGCACTTCCCGAGGACGTCAGACGGGAGCCGAAGCTCGCGCTGGTTTCAGGGCCGACCGGCCTCGAAACCTACGAGCGGATCGGAGGAGCGATCGGACGCTGGCTCGCCCCCGGAGGCCGGTTTGCGCTCGAGATCGGCGAGACGCAAGGCGACGCCTTGAAGTCGCTGTTCGCAGATTTCGAGCCTGAGGTGCGCAAAGACCTGACCAGACGCGACCGTCTTCTTACCGGAAGGAAGCCTTGAGTCCGTTCATGTGACGGCAATGTCGATATTCCCGCTGTTTCCGTCACGAGAACGGGTTCAGGAGCGCCACACCATCCAGAGGTCGGCGACGTTCGTTCCCGTCGGACCGGTGTGGATCAGGTCACCGGATGCGAGCAACGCATGATGGCTGTCGTTGTTCATCAACGCTGCCTCGGGTGACACCGACTTGTCCCGCATCCGCTGAGCCGACCCTCCATCCACGATCGCTCCTGCCGCATCGGATGAGCCGTCGACACCATCTGTCGAGAGCGCGGCGAACACCACGCCGTCGAGTTCGTCGATCTGGATCGCCACGGCCAGCGCCGCCTCGGTGTTGCGCCCGCCTCTGCCACCACCCGTGACGGTCACGGTTGCCTCGCCCGGGGCAACGGTGAATCCCGATCCGGCGCCACGAGTGAATGCTCCCGCCACTCGTCTCGCCTGCCCCGAGAATGGACGTGGTGCGATCTCGACCTCCTCACCGGTCTCGTCCAAGACGTCGACTGCGGCGCGAACGGCCGACCAGCCGTCGGCCACGACCTCGAAGGACTCATTCGGTATGACCGAGGCCAGGCTGTCGAGATGGGCTTCGAGTGCTCCGCCGAGGTGCAATCCGGCCCTACCTACTACCGCTCGAACCGCTTCGGCGGAGATCGGGACGCCCAGCGTCGGGCCGGAGGCGATGACTTCCGGGCCGGCGTCACCCACGTCGGATACGAGCAGCGTGAGATGTGGCACACGGACATGATCCAGCAGGTGGCCGTTCTTCGATATCGAGAGCGAACGGCGGACCAGATTCAACTCCTCGATCGGAACGCCGGAGTGGAGCAGCGCCTGCTGGATCGAAGCGAGCTCGGCGATGTCGACGCCATCAGGGGGAACCTCGACGATGGCCGAGCCGCCACCTGAGATGAGAAACAGGACGAACGAGACGTCGGTCGAGCCGAGATACTCGATGACAGACCGACCGGCAGCTTCCGAGCAATGATCCGGGAGTGGATGGCTGCCCGTATGCCAGGTGACCGATTCGGGCGGATCGGCGGGGTCAGGCCCCACCGCCACACCGGAAACCAGACGATCGCCGAGCACATCGTGAGCACCCCACGCCATCGCATCTGCGGCTTTCCCGATGGCGACGACCCCGATCGTCCCGGTGCCGAGCCGATCGCGATGGAGTTCGACGGCTCTTCTCACGGCGGCGCGAGGCTCGACCGCCGCGAGCGCCGCGTGGAATGCCTCGAGGAGGACCCGGCGCGCCTCTCCGGCGTTCACGGCCGGAGCAGCTTGAACGACTCTGCGAGCTCGAGCCCGGCCTCTTTGCCCATGCGCTCAGACCACTCCCGGATCCGAGCGGAGAACTCGCTGCGGGCTTCGCCCGAATCGTGGGCATTGCCCATCGTCGTCTTGGCTTGACTCGAGTGGCACAGCAGCGCATCGATCTTCGTCTCGAAGCTCGAGCTGATGTCCTCGTGGTGATCCGCCTCCTCGGGGGCGAACAGGAGGATCGCCTGGGGGCGGTGTTTCGTGACGCCGTCGACGAGCTGGTCCGAGAAGAACAGGTGGTCGCGTGCAGCGACGACGCCGTCGATCACACCCCAGCCGATCGCCCGATGGTCGGGGTGCAGCATGTACTTCTTCCAGGGATCGAACGTCAGCACGACGTCGGGTCGGAGCCGCCGCACCCACAGCGCAACCAGCCGCTGCAGCTCACGATCATTCTGGAGTTCGCCGTCAACGAAGTCTCCGAAGACGACCTCGCCGGTCGCTCCGAGCGCCTTGGCAGCCTCGAGCTGCTCGGCTCGGCGAGCTGCGATCAACTCTTCGGGGCTCTGATCCTCGTCCCAGGTGCCCTTCGACCCATCGGTGACGATCAGCATCGAGATCTCGCAACCGGCCGCCGCCCACTTCGCCAGAGTTCCGCCGGCGCCGAACTCGGCGTCGTCGGGATGTGCACCGACCGTGAGGACCCGTTCGGGCGTCGGGAGGTCGATCGGGTCCTGGCGTGCCTCGGAGAACAGATTCGTCGTGGGTTTGTTTGTCATCGGTCCGAGCGTATCGGCGCCACGGAGTTGAGCCAGGCTCCCCGAGGGTGGGCGGATGCCGCCACGAAATCGCCCGGCAGGTCGAGATCGAGGAGCGTGCCGAGTGATGCCATGACATGGACCGATCGGTTCGCGAGCCGGGCCAGATGGCGGTGGAAGCTGGCAGGCCCGAACGCGAAATCGAACTGGCCGACACCGCCGATCAGCGACGTCCCACCGTCATTGGACGGAGCCAGCACCCACGAACCGTGCATCATCAGACCAACGGCACGTGCGAGGTCCTCGCTCCGCAGCAACGGCAGGTCGGCGTGGCAGATCACCCACGGCTCGTTGTTGGCGAACAGGGTGGCGGCATGGGCTGCTTCGTCCAGGCTCGATCCCTCGTCCAGTAGGACGTCGTATCCCTCGCTCGCCGCCCATTCCGATACCACCTCATCGGCTGAGAGGATCAGGGGCGCGGCGCCCGCAGCGATCGCTGCGTTGGCGGTGCGCCGTGCGAGTTCCACGCTGAGCGCCTGTCGCTGCTCGGCGGTGAGGACGCCGCTCAGTCGCCTCTTGGCGACGCCGAACGGCTTGACCGGAATGGCGACGATCCGAGTCAACGTCGGATCTCAATCATTGCCCATCGCCTCGTACGACTCGGCCACGAGTTCGCCGAGAATCTCCTTGTCCACTGCGTCGAGACGTTTCAGATACAGACACGACTTCCCGACCGAATGCGGGCCGAGGGCGGCCAGCAGGTTCTCATAGCGGTCGAAACCCGGCATGACATAGACGGTCATCTGCTGCTTCCGTGGGGAGAAGCCGACCCGCATCCAGGTTCCGGAGCGGCCCGAGGCGTACTCGTAGTCGTAGCTGCCGAAGCCGATGATGTTGCCGCTCCACATCACAGGTTCTTCTCCCGTGCGCTCCTTGAACAACTCGAGCAGCTCGAGGGATTCTGTCTGCCGCCGGGGACTGTCGAGACTCGCGATGAACTCGAGCGGATCGGCGTCGGTTGGGGCTGTCTTGTTCTCTGCCATGTTCCTCGTCGTGACCCTACCGGCGGAGTCGGGAACCCGACGATCCCCGTCGATCTACAGGAATAGCTCCACGTTGTGGCGGTTGTATACACCGAGAGATCGAGAGGGTTCCTGAATGGCCAAGGCGTATGTCGGCGATGTGCTGATCGCAGAGAGCGATGAGACAGTGATCGTCGAAGGAAACCACTACTTCCCGCCCGACAGCGTGAAGTTCGATCTGTTCGCAGAGAACTCTCGACAGACCACGTGCCCATGGAAGGGTGTCGCGTCGTACTACGACATCCAGGTCGATGGCACCGTCCTCCCGGCCGCCGCCTGGACCTACCGCCAGCCCAAGGAGAAGGCGGCGCAGATCAAAGATCACATCGCCTTCTACCCGGTGGTCACCGTCGAGTCCTGAGAGGACTCCCTCCTCCTCTCAGCGAGAAGCCCGACTCCGGTCGGGCTTCTCCCGCGTCCGCCTAACGTGACGGCGATGTCGCCGGTCGTCGCACGTGCGTGAAACCCTGTTCGGCCTGACCATCGGATGGGCCTCCGGGATCTCGCCCGGTCCCCTCAATCTGCTGGTCGTGCAGTCGGCGCTCCGCTCCGGTGCCGCCGCCGGTGCGCAGGTCGCCATCGCACCACTCGTCACCGATGCGCCCATCGTCACCCTCTCGCTGCTCGTCGCGTCCACCGTGCCTGACGGCGTGCTCACCGCCTTGTCGGTCACCGGAGGTCTCTACCTGATCTGGCTCGGGATCGCCGAGTGGCGATCGTCCGGGGAAGCCGTGATCGAGTCGGCTCCAGGGTCGCACTTGCGGCGGGGGGTCATCGCCAATCTGCTGTCACCGCATCCGTGGCTGTTCTGGCTCACGGTCGGCGGTCCTACGACCGTGAAGGCGTGGGAGCGGACACCTGGCGCAGCGATCGGGTTCATCGTCGGGTTCTTCGTCGTGCTCGTCGGCGTCAAGATCGTGATCGCCCTGGTCGTCTCGAGAGCAGGCCGATGGCTCGGCGAACGCTGGCAGCGAACGGCCGCTCGGGTCGGAGGTGTGGCGCTGGTGGCCGTCGGGCTGTTCGTCATGAGTGGAATCCTCTGAGGTGGGGAACCCGGGTGCCGTCCAGATCCGTCAGACACGCATGACCCGACGCACCCTCCTCATGCTCGCACTGATCGTCATCGCAACCGTCGTGCCGATGGCGACGGCGCAGGCGTGCAGCTGCATGATGCCCGACGCCGCCAGACTCCTCGACGAGAGCGACTTCGTGTTCGCTGGGTCGCTGATCGAACGACCGGGAGCCGAGATCGGCGCGCCCGGACAGTTCGGAGTCGAGAACGTTCCGTACAGCTTCGAAGTCGACGCCGTCTACAAGGGGGACATCAGGGACCGCACCGTCGAGGTGTGGTCGGCCCCGAACGGCGCCGCGTGCGGTTTCGAGATGGCGATCGGCGAGCCGGTGGCCATCGCCGCGTCGCTCTCGGGCGGCCAGCTGACCGGGAGCCTGTGTGCCACATTCGGTGTCGACGAGCTCGAAGCGGCTGCTGCCGATGCCGGCATCGAGCCCACGGTTCCAACCACACCGACGGATCTCGAGACCGCCGCAGGCCAGCCCGATGCCACGGAAGGATCGTTTCCCGGCACGACTTTCCTGGCGATCGCGGCTGTCGCAATCGCCGCCGTGGTGGCGTCCGCGGTGCTTCGACGGCGGGATCGCCGGGTCTGATCCGACAACCGCTCGAAATTGGCTTGAGCGCTCCGGGAGCTAAGTTCCAGCGGATGAGATTCGGAGCATTCGTACCGCAAGGATGGCGACTCGATCTGGTCGGCATCGATCAGGCCGAGCATTGGAACACGATGGTCGACATCGCCAAGCTCATCGAGTCGTCCGGCTATGAGTCGCTGTGGGTGTACGACCACTTCCACACCGTCCCGATCCCGACCCAGGAGGTCACCTACGAGGCCTGGACGCTGATGTCCGCCCTGGCTGCCGTGACCGACACGGTCAGGCTCGGCCAGATGTGCACGTGCAACTCGTACCGCCCCCCGTCGTACCTGGCCAAGGTCGCCGCATCGATCGATGCCATCTCGGCCGGACGCGTCGAGATGGGCATCGGCGCCGGCTGGTACGAGCACGAGTACAAGGGCTACGGCTACCCCTTCGACAAGCCGTCGGTGCAGGATCGGACGGCTGCGGGAAGCCGTCGAGATCATGCAGGCGATGTGGACCGAAGACGAGGTCACCTACAACGGCGAGCACTATCAGCTGGAGGGAGCGATCTGCCAGCCCAAACCCGTGCAGAATCCGCACATTCCGCTGTGGATCGCAGGCGGGGGAGAGCAGCTCACGCTCAACGTGGCTGCCCGCCATGCCCAGTACACCAACTTCGGGAACTCTCTCGATGAGTTCATCCACAAGTCGAGTGTGCTCGAAGGGCACTGCACCGACGTGGGCAGAGAGTTCGACGACATCGTCAGGACGTCGAACTTCAACGTGATCTGTGCGGAAACCGAAGCAGACGTGAACGAGACCCTGGGATGGGTCGAGGCACACCTGACGCCCTACGTGGGAGCCGAGCGGGCAGAGCAGATCGTGCAGTCGAACTTCGTGAACGGCGGAACCGCCGGGACGCCTGAGCAGATCATCGAAACGCTCTCGCAATGGCGCGACGCAGGCATGGAGTACCCCATCGTGTACTTCCCCGATGCCGCCTACGACACCTCCGGACTCGAACTCTTCGCCCGAACCGTGATACCGGAGATGTCATGAGCTTCGATGTCACGGCGCTCGCCGACCACATCCTGATCGACCCGGAAGGCAACGAGCATCGATTCGGCGACCGTTGGTCCGACCGTCCTGCGCTGGTGTTGTTCCTGCGCCACTTCGGTTGACTGACCTGCCGTGAGCGGGCCGGTCAGGTCCGAGATCGATACGAAGAGATCCTCTCCAAGGGAGCCGTGGTCGTCGCCGTGGGCACCGGCGGCAAGCGCTACGCCCAGGCGTTCATCGAGGACGAGCGAGTTCCGTTCGAGGTCCTTCTCGACGAGGACGGCAGTGCCGCCGACATCGTGGGTACGAAGTCGTTCAACGCCACGACCCTGCTCCGACCCGGCCAGTGGATCGCCGGCGCACGTTCGGTGGCAGGAGGCAACGTGCAGCACAAGACCGGGCGCCGTCCCACCCAGCTCGGGGCGACGCTGGTGATCGCCCCGGGAGACGAGCTGCTCTACGCCGACTTCGAGGACTACGCCGGCGACCACGCCGATCTCGACGAGGTCATTGCCGTCTTGAACGGATGACGGTGAGGATCCGCGACCTCTCGGACGACGATCTCGGTCGCGTTCTCGAGATCAATCAAGCCAACACCCCCGAAGTCGGCTCGATCGACGCCGATCGGCTCGGGTTCCTCTTCGACGAGTCGGCGATCGCGCTGGCGGCCACCGTCCGATCCGTGGTGGTCGGGTTCGCGCTGGTGCTCCCGCCGGGCTCGACGTACGACTCGGTGAACTACCGGTGGTTTGCGAACCGAGGCGATGACGTCATGTACCTGGACAGGGTTGCCATCGGCGCCGGCCACCGGCGTCGCGGCCTCGGACGAGCTCTGTACAGCTCGGTCTTCGATCGGATAGCCACCCACCACGCGCCCATCTCCAGACTGGGACTCGAAGTCAACATCGAGCCTCCCAATCCGGCTTCGATGGCGTTCCACCGGGGGCTCGGATTCAACGAGGTGGGACGACAGGCGACGCCGTACGGGGCGGTCGTGTCGCTGATGGAGCGGCCCGTCGGCTCAGATCGCTGAGAACCAGCCCATGGCACCCCGCATGGCGATGCGGTGCTGATGGGGGTGGAACATGTATCGGCCCCGCTCGGGGAGGGTGAACTCCAGGATCGCCCGCTCGGTCTGTCCCAACGAGATCACATCGGTCGTCGTCAGCGGTGTCGCCCCGACGCCCGTCGGGTAGACGTCGAAGACCTGCGCGTGCAGGTGGAACGACGCCACCGGCTCGTATTCGAGCATGTTCGTGAGATACACCCGAACCGGCTCACCGGCCGGCAGCTTGATCGGGAACTTCTCGTAGAACCCTGCGATGCCGTTCCAGGCGGTGATGGCGATCCTGCCCGACATGTCGGGGTCCCACCCGCCGAGCGTCAAGACGATCTCGTGTGCCTCGGGCCTCGGGTCCGCCGGATCGACGATGAGGACGCCGTACAGGCCCTTGGCGATGTGCATGTCGATCGGCATCGTGTGGCAGTGGTACGGGTGGAGGCCGGCAGGGCCGGCCTCGATCTCATAGGTCGTCTCACCGCCAGGCGGGACGGGTTCCCAACCGTCGTGGAACGGGGAGTGGCGGCCGTGGAAGTGGAGGTTGTGATCGTGGCCGGTTGCGTTCCGAAAGCTGATCCGCAGTAGCTCGCCCTCGGTTGCTCGCAGGGTCGGACCGGGAACCGACCCGTTGTACGTCCAGGCGTCGATCGTGGTCCCATTGGCGACCTCGATCCGCTGTTCGGTCACGGTCATCTCGATCTCCCGAACGGCCTGACGGCTCGCCGGTGGCGGAGACGTGACACGGTCGAGATGATCGGCAGCCATCGAGAGGGGAGGTGAATGCGCTCCGCCATACGGCCCTGCGTCGGCTCCGACGATCAGCTCCGACGAAAGATGATCCGGTGCATATTCGGGTGTCTCTCCCGCACCGGCGCTCCGCGACCCGACTGCGCTGCCGACCAGACCGGCACCCAGAAGTCCTGCCCCGCCGAGTCCGAAGCGTCGGAGGGTCTCTCGCCGGGTCAGGCCCTGGACGGGCTCTTCGGTGCGGTCCTCGTCGCTCACACGATCCCGCCGATCACGACCGCAGCGCCGGTGGCAGCGATCCAGGCGACCACCGCGACGCTCACGATGCCGACGCGACGCAGCCGCCGCTCGGCGCGGTCGGCGGCAGCGAGAAACACCAGCGCCCCGACCACCGGAACGATCACTACGACAACCGACCAGCCGATCTGCCAAACCCGCGATTCGTTGTCGGTCGTCCAGATCCTCGCCAGCGACCACAGACCGCCGAGCAGCCAGGCGAGTGTGGGGATCATCGAGAGGAGCACCCCCATCGTCAAGGGCCAGAATCCGCTGTTGAGCACGATCCCCATGAAGACGGGCTCGGAATCGGCGATCTCGATTCCTGCGGGCAGTTCAGGTGTCGAGATCGACGCAGGATCGAAGTCGAGGGAGGCAAAGACATCGACGGCGGGCCGGACTGGTGCGTCTGCGCCTCCAGGGATGTTCGGCAGCGGCTCGGCCGGCTTCGGCGCCTCGCCGTGTTCCAACTGCGGATTGAGCTCGAAGTTGACCTCTGCGATCCTCCCGAGGTTGTTCGACCCGGCCGCCAGGCTCCAAGGGGATGGCAGATTGATCCCGTCACAGGAGTGCAGGAGGCTGAGGAGTCGTGGCGTCGACGAGTCGCCTTCGTTGTCCGAGAAGCACGAGCCCTGCTCGGCCGGACCTCCCAGGGCATAGTCGGATCGGCCCGAGCCCATTGAGACGTTGTCTCGGACCTCGTTGCCGCCCGATGGCCACAGATTCTTGTCGATCATCGAAACGACCAGCACACCGGACGTCGGGTTGTTCAGGAGCAGGTTGTTGCGAACGATGGAGTCGCGGGCGCCGGCGAGCACGATCCCGTTGCCGTACGCCGACCATTCGGCGGTCCGGTTGGGGGCGAGTTCGTCCTCGCCGTTGTGATGCACGTAGTTGCCGGCGACCACGACGTCGCTGACCGGAGGCAGCAGCTCCGAGTCGAGTGTGTTCGGCACGATCCCGGCGACGTTGTGGCGCCACTCCGAGTCGACGATCCAGATGTTTCCAGACGAGTTCGTTCCCGAATACCCCAGGCCGTTGTACTCGGCGACGACGTCGGTGACGACGGCGTCACACGGTCGGCACTGGCCGATGTAGAACCCGGCGTCCCAGCTCCCCGACGCATAGGAGTGCTCGAAGAGCCCGTCGACCGAGGCGAATGCGTAGATCCCGTACACCCAGTCGTCGATCGCGGTGAGATAGGACCCTCGGTAGCCAGTGACGCCGTTCCAGAAGAATCCGTTGATCGTGTAGTTGCGTGCCGTCATGTTCTCGATCGCGACGCCGTCGGCAGTCACGGCGATGCCGTTTTCGCGGGTGAACTCGCCGTCGAGGATGACCTCGTTGCGGTCGGTGCCGCGAATGGTGATGTACGGCGTGGTGACGCTGACCGCTTCCCGATAGACACCCGGTTCCACCAGCACGAGATCACCCGGCTCTGCCGCGTCGACACCGGACTGGATCGTCGGGTAGTCGGTCGGGACGGCTCGGGTCACGCCCGTCCACTCGTCGACCACCTCGGAGCCCGTGTCGACCTGGGAGGTGGTCGCATCGCTCTCGCCCACGACCATGGTCGCCACCATGCCCTGGTACGAGCCATCGTCCTGTTCGGTGGCGTGGATCGTGCAGAAGAATTCGTAGGTGCCTGGGTCGTCGAATGTGAGGACCGCGGTCTCGTCGGCGAGCATCAATGCGTCACCGGTGGCGTCCTGGGTGGACCACGAGCCGTCGACCGAGAAGGCGTTGTGTGGGTTGCGACCGTTGTTGACGAACTCGACGACCGCCCCGACGGGCACTTCGTACACGTCCTGGTCGAACGAGTTGTCGATCATCGAGACGGTGAACTCGGCCGCCGGCTGGTCGTCGCCATCGCACGAGCCGATGAGGAGGACGGCGGTGGCCAGGAGCCCGAGAGTCAGGAGACGTCGCATCGGGGGCAGCGTAGAAGGCTCGCCGCCGAGCCGAGGCTTCAGGCGGGTCTGCCTCCGACGCCGCCGTTGAGGTAGATCTCACGCGAAATCGGTCTGATCGATTCGATGACCCGATCGAGGTGCTCGCCGAGCGCATCGAGGGCGCCTTCCATCGTCCGGTCGGTCGACTCCTCGATCCGGTCCCTCAACTCCCGGCCCACGGCCGTGAGGGCCCCGTCGGTGTCGATCCAACCTCTCGAGAGACATCGCTCCACGCCTGCTTCCCATTCCTCGAGCGACCACGCCCGATTCTTCTGATAGAACTCGACCGTTCCGTCGCCGTACCCGCTCGAGGTGATGAGCGCCTCGATCGGGCCGACGTCTTCGGTCACGAGCACCGCAACGTGGCCGTCCCCGCGGAACTCGCGGAGCACGGTCACTGCCCACCACAGATACGCCAGCGGCTCCTCGGGGGGGTCGATTGCGACATGGGCGGCGGCGAGCGGCCGGCCGGCGTACTCGAGCTCCGCGTTGGCGGCTCTGATGACGTCAGCGAGCTCGATCAATGCGGTGTCATCGGGGAGATCGGGGACGAGTCGTCGGATCGCCGTGATCGTGCCCTGGAGACGCAGCTCCGTGGCCTTCACTGGGGGGATGTGGTCCCAGACGGACGGGATCGATCGCTCAACCAGCCGTGGATTGAAGTTGTAGAAGGTGGCGGTGACGGTTGCGGCGCTCACCGCTCCGAGAGGCGCCGCCCGCTGGCCGAAGTAGGCGTTCCACGGGTGGAGGCCGGCGTCGCGATACGGTTGGATCACCTCTGGAGCGAAGTAGCAGACGGCATGAAACGTCTCGATCGCTCGTCTCAGTCTGAGGGCTGCTGATGTCACTCGGCCCAACGATACCCGTGACTCTGGTTCCGGATGGGGCGAGATCCAGCGGAGCCCGGCGTCCCAGATGTGGCTCGACCAACTCGATCCCGACCAGGGCGTTCCCGACCAGGACGTTCCCGACCAGCTCGTGCCCGACCTGGAGAGGTCAGACGAGGACGTGCCAGACCAGGAGAGGCCCGACCAGGACGAGCCCAACCAGGACGCGCCGTTCCAGTCGCCACCGCTCCGCGACGTGCCTTGCGCCGAGGCCTCGGTAGTCCCTGCAGGACGGTTCGAGAACGGGCACCGCGGGCGGTCGGGCTCGGACACAACGTCCGCGTCAGGGTGCGGCGAGCGTCACCGGCGTCCGACGATCAGCAGCGATGAACCGGCACGGTCGGCGATCGCCATCTGGCAGCCACCGTTGCGTTTCGGGCGATGTCTCAGTCTTCGCCAATCGAGCCGGAATGGACGCCATCGGCAATCTGGTCGATGGCGATCGAGCACATCGGGCACATGAGCGTCTGCCCAACCAGGGGCGAACGCCGGCGGCTCTCAGGGGACGATCACGACCGGGCACGGCGCGTTGTGAGCGAGCCGGTCGGCGACGGAACCCATCATCACGCGTTCGACCACGCCTGCGCCGCGTCGACCCACGAACAACATGTCGATGTCGTTCTCGGAGCAGAAGTTGATGATCGCTCCGCCAGGCTCGCCGACTTCCAGCACCGCTTCGGCCTCGATGTCGAGGGACTTCTGGATCGGAGCGAGGAGCTCGCTCCTTGCCGAGGCGATCGCCGAGGACATCGCCTCGGGGGTGGGGGGAGAGCCTTCGATGCCCCACCATCCCTCCGGCGGGCGCACCACCGTCACGAGTTGGAGAGTTGCTCCTGTGAGCTTGGCGAGGTCGGCTGCGGCCGCGACGGCTCGCTTCGACTCCGGGCTGCCGTCGACCGCAACTGCGAATCTGCTCAGTTCCATCGCTCGATTCCTTTCGTGTCGAATCCACCATAGGAGCTTCGCGGCCACCCCGAGAGTGACCTTCGGCCCGACACGTCGGGCGTCGATCACGGGACCCTGCCCGTCGTCTTGGTCCGTGTCGTGCCCCTGACGAGAATGGGAGATCACTCATCCGGAGAACCATGAAACCCAAGATCGTGATTGCTGAAACCATCGCTCAGGCAGGCGTCGATCTGCTGGCCGAGCGGTACGATGTCGACCTCGCCGTCGGGCTGTCGCCGGACGACCTCAGAGCGCGTCTGGGCGATGCCGCCGGGCTGATCGTGCGATCGGCCACGACCGTCGACGCAGAGATGATCGCCGCCGCACCGCAGCTCAAGGTCATCGGCCGGGCCGGTATCGGAGTCGACAACATCGACCTGGCGGCCGCAACCGAACGGGGCGTCCTCGTCGTGAACGCCCCCAACGCAAACACCATCTCCGCCGCCGAGCAGGCGATGGCCTTGTTGTTGAGTCAGGCGAGGAACACGCCCCAGGCCCACGCCAAGCTCACCTCCGGCGTGTGGGACCGCAAGAGCTTCCAAGGTGTGGAGCTGCATGGCAAGACGATCGGGATCATCGGCCTCGGGAAGATCGGCACGCTGGTGGCGCAACGGTGTGCCGCATTCGGGATGAAGGTGTGCGCCTACGACCCGTTCGTGACCGACGATCGCGCCCGTCGACTCGGCGTGGAGCTGCTCGAGTTGGACACACTGCTCGGTCAGGCCGACTTCATCTCGATCCACCTCCCGAAGACCCCCGAGACGGAGAACCTCATCGGCGGTGACAACATCGCCAAGCTCAAGCCCGGTGTGCGGATCGTCAACACGTCACGCGGGGGAATCGTGAACGAAGCCGAACTCGCCAAGGCGATCGAATCTGGAATCGTCGCCGGCGCAGGACTCGACGTGTTCGCCACGGAGCCGACCACCGACAGCCCGCTGTTCGGTCTTCCCCAGGTCGTGGTCACCCCACACCTCGGCGCTTCGACCGCCGAGGCCCAGGACAAGGCCGGAACCGACGTGGCCGAAGCGGTGGCGGCGGCGCTTGCCGGCGATCTGGTGCTGAGCGCAGTCAACGTCGATCTCGGTCCCGAGGTCACCGAAGAGGTCAGGGCCTTCCTGCCCGTCGCCGAGAATCTCGGGCGGGCGTTCGTCGGCCTGGCTCGCGGTGTCACCGGTCCGCTGACCGTCAAAGCTGAGGGGCGGATCGCCGGACAGCCGATCCGGCCGCTCAAACTGGCCGTGTTGAAGGGGCTGCTCGAAGCGGTCACCGACGAGCCGGTCTCGTATGTCAACGCCCCCTCGATGGCTGACGCCCACGGCATCAGCGTCGATCTCGAGGCAACGGAACAGACACAGGACTACGTCTCGAGCGTGCGCGTCGCCGGAACCGGGGCTTCGGGGCCGATCGCCATCGCCGGCACGCTGTCCAAGCGAGGACCGGTCATGGTCGAGGTGGCGGAACACGACGTCGAGCTGCTCTTCTCCGATCACGTACTGGTGGTTCGCAACTCGGACACACCCGGAGTGATCGGTCGCGTCGGGACGTATCTGGGCAACCAGGGCGTCAACATCGACAACATGGTCGTGGGCCAGTCGAGAGCGACCGGGATGGCGGCCATGATGGGCGTCAACATGAACCGCGCCCTCACCGAGGAAGAGCTGGACGCCATCCGTTCCCTCGAAGGGATCGAGGAAGCCACCTACCTGACCTTCCGCTGACTGGCTCCGAAGACCCTGGCAACCAGGACACGATCCGGATAGCGTGCCGGGAATGGACGACCTACCCGAGCATGTCGCCGTCAACCGCGAATACTGGGACGGCATGGCCGACCAATGGGTGGAGATGGGGGAGCGGGCATGGCTCGCAGCGCAACCCCCACCTGGGGGCAGTGGGCGTATCCCCGAGAGCGAGGTCGACATGCTCCCCGACGACATGACCGGGATGCAGCCATCGACCTCGGGTGCGGCACGGGGTACGTGTCGGCCTGGATGGTGAGGCGCGGTGCGACCGTCACGGCGATCGATAACTCGGCACGAGCAGCTCGCAACGGCGAACCGGCTGGCCGACGAGCATGGCGTGGACCTCGAACTGATCCACGGGAACGCCGAGATCGTCCCGAAGCCGGACGGCATCTTACGACTTCGCCATCAGCGAGTACGGCGCGTCGATATGGGCAGACCCGTACCTATGGATTCCCGAAGCGCATCGGTTGCTCAAACCCGGTGGTGCGTTGTGCTTCCTCGGCAACCACATCCTCGTCAACCTGTGCTCGCCGCCGGACGGTTCGCTTCCGGTGACCCGGACGCTCGAGAACTCGTACTTCGACATCTATCGGCAGGATTGGCGTGAGGCAATCGACGAGCCGGGTGGCATCGAGTTCAATCTCACGTTCTCGGGGTGGATCCGCCTGTTCAACGAGACGGGGTTCGAGATCGTGGATCTGATCGAGGTCCAGGCGCCGGAGGACGCAACGGGCATGCCGTTCGCCGTGACTGCAGAGTGGTCGAAGGACTTTCCGAGCGAGCACATCTGGAAGCTCCGTAAGCGGAGCTGACGTGAACCCTGGGTTCTACGCGACACCTGCTGTCCAACTCAGGTCAAGGTTCGGCGATCTCTGCATACGGCGGGCAACCTTGACCTGAGATCGACACCACGTGTCGTCAGCAACCCTGGGTTCGACGCAGTCTCATCTCAGGTGGCGGTCGTGCCAGTCGAGGATGGCATCGAAGCGTTCGACGCGGTGGCGGGGTTTGCCGCTGCGGCTCATCTCGTGGCCCTCTCCCGGGAACCTCACGAACTCCGTTTTCACCCCGGCCTTGAGCAGTGCCATGAAATAGCGCTCGGCCTGCTCGATCGGGCATCGGAAGTCGTTCTCCGCGTGGAGCACCAGGGTCGGAGTCGTCGTCTGATCCGCCCGGGTCAGCGGGCTCTTCTCCGCCCAGATGCGCTCCGCCTCGGGGTCGCCGTGGTCGGCTCCGGCGTAGAAGCGGGGGAAGCTGCCGCCGATGTCGGACGTCCCGGCGAAGCTGTTGTACGACAGGAGGCCCCGCTCGACGATCGCACTCTTCCAACGATGGTCGGTCCCGATGATCCAGGACGTGAGGAAGCCGCCGTAGGACCCGCCCATGACCCCCATCCGCTCGCCGTCGAGTCGTGGATAGCGTTCCAGCGCAGCCTCGAGTGCTGCGTTGACGTCTGCCACGTCGACGACGCCCCACCCGTCGTGCGTCACGGCGCGAACGAACTCTCTTCCCCGTCCCGAGGAGCCACGAGGGTTGCAGGCGACCACCCCGTACCCCGCCGCGGCATAGACCTGGAACTCGTCGAAGAACCCGAACCCGTACTGGCTGGCAGGCCCTCCGTGGATGTTCAGCAGCGTCGGGACGTCCACATCACCGGGCGGCAGAAACACCCAGACGTCGATCTCGACTCCTTCGGAGATCGTCGTGAAATGGTGCCCTTCGACGAGGTCGAGTTCGCTGGAGTGGGCGACCGCCGATCCCTCGCCGTCCTCGGACAGGAACAGCGTCCCTGGATCGGTCGGGGTCTTCGACACGTATGCGGATACACCAGCGGCGATCGAGAACTCCGTGACCACTTGCGGACCGTCGATCACATGGTCGACCGTTCCGTCGGGGTGAACGGCAGCGACCCCTCCGGTTCCGGCGTCCTCGTGCATGACGTACGCCAGGCCGTCGTCGAACTCGATGTAGGCGGGGCCGATCGCCAGCGATGCCGCCGACCGATCGAGATGAGCCGTGAGCGATGTGAGCTCGCTTCCGTCGAGTCGCCAGAGTGTGGTGAGATCGGGCCAGTCCGTCTTGGGATCGCCGAGGAGATGCAGATCACCGGTGGGCGAGAAGCGCGTGAAGGTCCAGCCGCCGTGCGGAACCAACTCGCTGCACACACCGGACTCGACATCGACCGCCATGACCGATGCGCCGAAGTCCAAGCTCCGGTCCTCCCTCAGGTCGGACAGATAGACGATGCGACTCCCGTCCGGGTGCCAGGTGGGTTGCTTCTCGTCGCGCTCGCCGGGTGTCAGGCACCGCGCCTCTCCGGAACGGTCGGCGGAGACGAGCCAGATGTGCGACTTGCGGTCGTGCAGCCAGCCGAGGTTGTCGAACTTGTAGGGCACCGATGTGACTCGGCGTGGCTTGCGGGCCCGCTCCTCGTCGGTCAGCTCCGCCCAGTCCTCGACGTAGGTGGTGGCGGCGACGGCGAGACTCGTGCCGTCAGGCGACCACTCGAAGGTCGTGACACCGAGATCGAAGTCGGTCACGACCTCGGCTTCGCCACCGTCGGCGGGGATGATCGCCACTTGACCGACCTTTTCTTCGGTGCGGATGAACGCCAAACGGCTGCCGTCCGGCGACCACTTCGGTGACGTGTCACCCGGTCCGGCGGTGAACTGCCTCGAGTCGTTGCTGTCGCCGACCCAGATCGCCCGGCCGTACCGGTCTTCGTCGGTGTCGATCGTGGAGATGACGTAGGCGACCCGGTCACCGCTCGGATGCACGGCCGGCGTCTGTGGTGTGGTCAAGCCATTGAGGTCTTCTGGAGTCATGCTCGAGACGTTAGGGGTCGCGACGGCCGAGCAGTGATCGGGTAGCTTCGTCGTGTGCATCGATTCGTCGCGTCCTGGTTCGGAACCGGCCTGATCCTCCGGAGCGTCCGCGGCTCGGACTCGGGTTCTGGAACCGTGGGGGCCCTGTTCGCCATCCCGGTTGCCTGGGTGCTCGCTTCGATCGGGACCTGGCCGCACGTGCTCGGCTTCGTCGGAGTTGCGATGGCGTCGGTCTGGTCCAGCTCCCGCTTCGTCGACGAGACCGACAGCACCAAACACGGCGATCCGGGATGGGTCGTCATCGACGAGGCGGCCGGCGTGCTCCTCGCCACGGTCGGCCTCGGCCTCCCCGGGGCGGTGGTTGCGTGGCTCGTCTTCCGGATAGCAGACATCTTCAAGTCGTTCTTCCCGGGCGTGGCCCGAGCCGAGCGACTGGGCGGTGGGATCGGGATCACGGCGGACGACCTCGTCGCCGGGCTCTACGGGCTCGGTGCCGGGTGGATCGTGCAGACGCTCCTGGGCTGATCACAGCCGTGGTCGGAGGGGTTGGCCCGACGGCATAGAATGCCGCCATGGCCCAGCAGCCGAACATCGAACACGAGCTTTCGGATCGACCGAGGTCGGTGCCTTCCCCCGGCACTGCACGCCGTTGGTCGCCGAGCAGCCGGCCGGGTGTGATCTCCAGTCCGGCCGACATGCCGTCCGGTGACGGCTTCGGGACGCCAGGACCCGACGCCGGATTCGCGAAGACACTGATCGGCCGGGCAGAGATCGACGATCGTTCACCCGAGCTCGAAGCCGTGCTGTCTGCGATCATGATCGCGCGGGCGTCGTCGTTCGGCCGGGCTCCGACCAGGGGTGATCTCGATGCCGCCATGGCGATGTGCGGCCTCGGAGCGACAGACGCCCCCGTGTGGGTTCACGAGCGTCGCAAGCACTGGATGCATGCGATCGCGCACGACAAGCCGCAGGGCAGAACCGCGGTATCAGAGCTGGATCGCGAGCTCCTCCGCAGGAAGCCGGACGAGATCCGGTCTGCGCTCAAGCAGAGGGCGTGAGCTTCCGGTTCATCACGGGCGACGCACTCCCGGTTGCCGACACGAGTGCGCTCTCCCGCATCCCCACGCATCATCTCATCACATGTTTCGGGTGCGGTCCCGACAACCCTCACCGCCTCGGAATCGAGCCCAGATACACCCACGACAGGGTCGTGGCCGAGATGGCCTTCCACCCGCGGTTCGAGGGTGGCCCCGGCCTGGCCCACGGCGGTGCGGTTGCTGCCCTGTTCGACGATTTGCTCGGCTTCGTGGCGATGATGCACCAGCGCCCGGCCGTGACCGCCAAGCTCGAGGTCAACTATCGCCATCCCATCCCGCTCGGCGTCACTATTCGTTCGGAGGCATGGCTCACCGCAGTCGACGGCCGCAAGCTGTCGGTCGAAGGTGCGGGATTCGCGCCTGATGGGACGGTGCTGGTGGAGGTGGTCGGCCTCTTCGTCGCGGTCGGTGCCGAGCACTTCACGAAGGCGATGGAAGGCGTGGCGTCGCCGTACCCGGACTCGATGTACGAGTCGGACGAGTACTACCCGTAGCTCGTCCCACGTCCCAACCGGGCGCAGCTCAGGAATCCGTGGTGGTGTGTGGCTCCGCTAGCGTCACGGGCGATGAAGATCGTTCGATTCAGATCCGGAGACGACATCGCGTACGGCCTCGCCGAAGCCGCCGGTGTCACCCTGTACAACGGCTCACCGTTCGTCGCGTGGGAGGCCACCGAGACGCTGATCCCGTGGGACTCGGTCCAACTGCTGGCACCGGTCCTGCCGTCGAAGGTGGTGTGCGTCGGGAAGAACTACGCAGACCATGCCGATGAGATGGGCGGGAGTGTTCCCGAGGAGCCGGTGATCTTCCTGAAGCCGGCCACGTCGGTCGTCGGCCCCGAGTCGCGCGTCGTCTACCCCGGGATCTCCGAAGAAGTCCATCACGAGGCCGAGCTGGCCGTCGTGATCGGCCGGCTCGCCCGTCACGTGAAAGCCGAGGACGCCGGCCGATACATTTTCGGCTACACCGCGGCCAACGACGTCACCGCCAGGGACCTCCAGCGGAGGGATGGCCAGTGGACCCGAGGCAAGGGCTTCGACACGTTCTGCCCGCTCGGGCCCGGCATCGAGACCGAACTCGACCCGCTCGAGAAGCTGTCGATCGTCTGCCGGGTCAACGGCGAGGTTCGCCAGGGCGGTTTCACCTCGGACATGGTGTTCGGCGTGGCGGAGTTGATCGAGTTCATCTCACAGGTCATGACGCTCCTGCCGGGCGACGTGATTCTCACCGGCACGCCGTCCGGCGTCGGGCCCGTCGAGCCGGGCGACACCATGGAGGTCGAGATCGACGGAATCGGAACGCTGCTCAACCGGGTGGTGAAGGCGTCATGACCGTCCGCGTTCGCATCGCACCGTCGCCGACCGGTCTCGTTCACGTCGGCAACGTTCGAGCCGCGCTGTTCAACTGGATGTTCGCCCGCCATCACGGCGGGGTCTTCATCCTCCGCATCGACGACACCGATCGTGAACGGTCCGAACAGCGGTACGAGGACGAGATCAAAGAAGGGTTCCGCTGGTTGGGCCTCGACTGGGACGAAGGCGTCGACGTCGGTGGTGACTACGGTCCCTACCGCCAGTCCGATCGGATGGATCGGTACCGAGAGGTCGTGGAGTCGCTCGTCGATTCGGGCCACGCCTACTACGACGACCGGTCGACCGAGGAACTCGAGAGCCTTCGCCGGAAGGCCCAACAGGAGAAGCTCCACCCCAACTACTACATCCGGCGCCCCGAGCGGGAGGCGTCGTCGGGTGTCGTCCGGTTCTCGGTGCCGCAGGACGCCTCGGTCGAGTTCAACGACGTGATCCGCGGAGACGTCAGATTCGGATCCGAGGTCATCGACGACTTCGTGATCTACCGGTCGAACGGCACGCCGACCTATCACCTTGCGTCCACCACGGATGATCTCGACCACGCCATCACCCACGTGATCCGTGGCGAGGATCTCTTGTCGTCGACCCCCAAGCACATCCTCTTGTCCCGGGCGATCGGTGGGTCCGAGCCGCGGTATGCCCACCTCCCACTGATCATGGGACCGGACGGCAAGCCGCTGTCCAAGCGCCACGGCCCGACTTCACTGAAGGAGTTCCGAGATCGCGGCTTCCTGCCCGAGGCATTCCGGAACTACTTGTCACTCTTGGGCTGGTCAATCGACGCCGAGCGCACCGTCTTCACGTCCGAGGAAGCGATCGCAGCCTTCGAGCTGTCGGACGTGTCCAAGAACCCGGCCGTGTTCGACACGGCCAAGTTGGAGTGGATGAACGGCGAATACATCCGGGCCCTGCCCGCGGCCGAGTTCATCGAACGAGTGCGCCCGCACCTCGTCTCGGGTCTCGGTCACGACCTCGACGAGAGCCAGTGGGCGCAGTTCACCCAGATGGCGCCGCTGATCCAGGAGCGCACCAAGTTCTTCTCCGACGCCGCCGAGCAGGTCCGGTTCCTCTTCAGCGACACCGTCGAGTACGACGAATCGTCGTGGTCCAAGGTGATGGACAAGGAGGGAGTCGACGATGTCCTGCGCGTGAGCGGCGACAAGCTCGAGGCCCTCGACACCTTCGATCACGGATCCATCGAAGCAGCACTGCGTTCGATGCTCGAAGAGCTCGAGATCGGCGCCCGGAAGGGGTTGCAGCCGCTGCGCGTGGCGATCACCGGGTCGCAGGTGAGCCCACCGCTGTTCGAGTCGATCTCTGCGCTCGGCAAGACCCGGACGCTCGCCCGACTCGCCGACTGCCGCTCACGTCTCGGCTGAGCCGAACCGTCCGGCTGATCTGACAACTCGGGCCGGTCGGCTACCCTGACGCCCGATCCACCTGGCCCCGTCGTCCAGTGGTCTAGGACGCCGGCCTTTCAAGCCGGAAACGCCGGTTCGAACCCGGTCGGGGCTGCAATTGCGGCTGTTGGCTGCTAGCCCTTGGCCGTTGGCTCTTGGGCCGATCTCCTCCATGCGTTGGCCTCGCAGTTCGCGCAGACTGCGAAATCTCATCCGAGACAGGAAGTGCATCTCAATGTCACTGTTCGACTTCGAAAGACTCGTCGGCTTCCTGACGATCGTCACGTTCGCCTTCGCTGTGGCAGCGGTCGCTTCGGCCCGGGTCAGGGCGTTCATCGGTGACCAGGCGGGTGTGTTCGGGCTGGCCATATCCGCAGGGGCCACGCTCGGCAGCCTGGCGCTCTCGGAGATCTTCGATCAGGCCCCGTGTGAACTGTGCTGGTACCAGCGGATCTTCATGTATCCGCTCCCCATCCTGATCCTGGTGTCGTTGGTGAGGAGGAGTCGGGACGCCCGCCTCGGCGTCGTTGCGCTGGCTGGGATCGGATCGGCGGTGAGCGTGTGGCATCTGGTCGTCCAATGGGTGCCCGGGACCGGGAGTTGCGATGTCTCGAATCCCTGCTCGTCGCGTATCCTCGAGTTCCTGGGATTCATCTCGACACCCGCCATGGCTCTGACGGCATTCGTCGCCACGGCGATCATGATGCTCATCTGGAGGCCGACATGAACAAGACACTGGTGATCGGCGGCGGAATCGTCGCCGTGCTCGCGTTGGCGGTGGTATTCGCCTTCTCCGGCGCCGACGACGTCGCCGAGGGGCTCGCATTCGGCGATGTCACGGTCGACGGGGCGACGCTCCCCGCATTCGAGGCCGGCACGAACGATCCGGCGCTCGGAGCGCTCGGTCCGGTGCTCACCGGCGCAGATCGAGACGGGAGCCCTGTCACCATCGGCGGACCGGGCGAACCCCGCATCGTGATGTTCCTGGCTCACTGGTGCTCCCACTGTCAGCGTGAGGTGCCCAGCGTCACCGACTACCTCGCCGAGAACGACGTCGATGTGGAGTTCCTGTCGGTAGCCACTGGTTCGAACGCAACCGCCCCCAACTACCCACCCTCGGTGTGGCTCGAGCGCGAAGAGTGGCCGGTCGCGACGCTGTACGACGACCCCGCCAGCACTGCGGGGAATGCCTATGGGCTGTCCGGGTATCCGTTCTGGGTGATCCTCGACAGCGACGGCGCCGTGCAGAGCAGGTTCAGTGGTGAGGTGACAGACGAGCAACTGCAGGCCGTCGTCGACTTCGCCGCAACCCTCAGGGGCTGATCAGCCGCCGGCCTCCAACGCCTTCACCTTGTTGAGGCGGCGAAGGTGCCGCTCCTCGCCCGAGAAGTCCGCCGACAGGAACGTGACCGCGAGCTCCTCGGCGACCGCAGAGCCGATGACCCGACTGCCGAGGCAGAGCACGTTGACGTCGTCGTGCTCCACCGCCTGGTGGGCCGTGTAGGTGTCGTGCGCCACGACGGCACGGACGCCCTTGATCTTGTTGGCGGCGACCGATGCTCCCGCACCTGAGCCACAAATCACGATGCCACGGTCGGCTCGCCCGTCGATGACGGCTTTCCCGACCGCCGCAGCGAAGTCCGGGTAGTCCACCGAATCCGACGTGTGGGTGCCCAGGTCGAAGACGGTGTACCCCGAATCGGACAGCATGGATGCCAGGTGGTTCTTGAGTTCGAACCCCGCATGGTCCGATCCGAGTGCTACACGCATGCCGAGAAGATAGTGACTACGGGCCGGTCGGGCTGAATGTGCCTCCGAACGCGCCCGAAGCGGCGGCAACGCAGATCTCGCACTGCCGCCGCTCCAGGTTGCGGCCCGAGTCGGGTTGCTCGGTCTAGATGAACAGGGTCTGAGCGCCTTCGGCGATCTCGATGAAATCGCTGGCGTTGATGATCCCCTCGACCCGCTCGTAGAGGTCCTCTTCGGTGACATGCATCATGTCGGCGGACATGCGGCAGGCCCACAGGTGCCCTCCGGCATCGGTGATCAGATCCAGGAACTCGGGCACTTCTGGGATCTCCAGCCCTTCGATCTGCTTCTTCATCATGTACGTGGCGAAGCTCGTCATGCCCGGCAGACCCATCACGGCGTTGGGCATGTGAGTGGCCGGATTGCCGATCGGGCTGAACTTGAGATGACCCATCGTCTTCTTGGTGATCATGTCGAATCCCCAGAAGGTGAAGAACAGGTGGGTCTCGACTCCCTCCCCGAGGGCGGCGTTGGCGAGGACGAGCCCCGGATATGCCATGTCGAGCGAGCCCTTCGAACAGATGATCACGAGTTTGCGATCGGTCTCCTCCTCATCCCCGAACGAGGGGATGGGGGCGGTTTCTGTGGCACTGGTCATGTGACTTCCTCTCTAGACGCAGCCGGCCGGCTTCGGGACTCCGGCGATGTATGACATCTTCTTCGCCGGCTTCTTCGGGAACAGCGTGAACAGCTCTTTCGTCGGGATCCCGCCTTCGTTCGTGACACGGCGAAGTGTCGGGGTCACGCCGTTCGCCTTGTAGTCCTCCCGCAGGAACCTGATCGGGGCCCAATGGGCCTCGGTCAGTTCGATGCCGATGTTTGCGGCGAGCGCCTTGGCCACCTCCTCGTCCCATTCGTCGTATTCGGTCATGAAGCCTTCCTCGTCCACCTGGACTTCGCGGTCGGCCACTGTTGCGAGTGCCATCTGCACTACCTCCTGTTTTGTCAGTTCTCTGTCTTGTCGGTTGTCGTTGGAGCCTTCATGCCGGGCTCCGGCGAGCCCTCGCCGAGCGAGCGCAGCATGTGGAGGGCCTTGCTGAGCCCGCGGCGAACCTCGGGCTGTCGCATCTCCTTCAGCAAGGCGAACGCGCCCGGCGGTTCGGCCGGCTCGACGTGCTCCTCGTTCTGAACGGTCGTGAAGGTCCTCTGCAGCATCTGCATGACCTCGGGCTGAGTCATCTCTCGCACGGTCTGGAGGATCAGGACGATGTTGTCGCCCAGCGCCTCGACGTCTTCGTCGGTGAAGGACGTGACGACCCGGTCGATGACACCGAGGCCACTCCGCCCGATGTCGAAGTATCCGCGCTCGTCGAGGATGGCAAGGCGTTCGGTAGCCGAGTCCATCACCGGCTTGGCCATGGGCGCCGCCACCTCCACGAGCTCGCTGAAGGTGGCGAGCTGGGCGAGAAGCCGTTCGAGCGTCGGAAGGGTGCTCGCCAGCGTCTTGGCGAACCCGAGGACGTCGTCGGTGCTCACTTCGAGATCGTCGAGTTCCTTCGACAGGGTGTTCATCGCCTGGGAGGCGATCGGAGTCATGATCTCGGTCAGTTCCGACCAGCGTTCCCTTGCGGCCCGCTGCCGCATCGCCTCGTGCGTCAGCACCTCGAGTTGGAGCGCCATCTGGTCGAGGCGATCCTCGATCGTCGGTGTCACGGCTGGAGCCGTCACGCTGAGACCTCCTCGGCATCCTTGCCGACCATGCTCATCAGCGCGGGGAGCGGGAGTTCCTTGCCCGGGAGGAGCAGGTTCCAGTACATCCACCGGAAAGCGAGCTTGCCGTAGTGGTTCATCTCCGTTTCCTTCAGGAGGCTGAAGGGCCCCACGCCCGGAAGCGGATACTTGCCGGTCAGCGGCTGGGTCGTGTAGTTGAAGTCGATCAACATGCCCTTTCCGTTGCCCGACTCCACGAAGCAGTTCGCGTGGCCGTCGAAGGCTTCGGTCATGGGCCGACCCTCGATGTGCTCGAGGAAGTTGTCGGTGAAGATGTCCACGGCGAAGTGGGCCACCGATCCCGCCTTCGAGGCAGGGATGTTCGATGCGTCGCCCAGGGCGAAGATGTTGTCGTACTGCGTCGAGAGCAGGGTCCCCTGGTCGACGGGCACGAAGTTGAGATCGTCGCCGAGGCCGCTGCGCTGGATGAAGTCCGCGCCCATGTTGAGTGGCACGGTCACGAGGAGATCGAACGGGATCTCGCGTTCGTCGTACGACACGATGGCCTTGCTCTCGTTGTCGACCCGCTCGATCATGAAGTCCGGCTCGAGCGACACCTTGCGATCGGAGAGCATGTCGCCCAGATGCTTCGAGGCCACCGGCTTGGTGAAGGCGCCGTCCAATGGTGTCACATAGGTGATCTCCACTTGATCGCGCATGCCCTTCTTCTTGAAGAAGTCATCCGCGAGGAACGTGAACTCGAGGGGAGCCACGGGGCACTTGATCGGCATCTCGGTGATGTGCACGATGAGACGACCGCCCTCCCACGTGGCGAGCTTGTCGCGCAGGGCGATGGCGCCCTCGAATGTGTAGAACTCGTGGACGCTCTTGCGCCACTCGTCCTCGTCCATTCCGGGTGTCTGATCGGGCCTGGGGGTTGCACCTGTAGCGATCACCAGCTGGTCGTAGGAGAGCTCCGTGCCGTCGGCGAGGAGGACTCGGTTGTCGTCTGCGTCGACGCGGTCGATCTCGCCCATGATCATCTCGACGCCTTCGGGGATGAACTTCTTCTTGGGCTTGACGATCTCCTCGGGTCGGTAGTCACCGAAGGGCAGGAACAGGTACCCGGGCTGGTAGTGGTGGGTCGCCTCCTGATCGACGATCGTGATCTTCCACTCGTCCTCGTCGAGGCGAGGGCGCAGCTTGTTGACCACCATGGTCCCGGCCGTTCCGGCTCCGAGGACGAGCAGTCGTTTCATGTTGTGCTCCTTGATTCGTTGTTGGTTTCGAAGGCTTTCGAGATGCGGGACAGCAGAACTGCGGTGTCGGGGAGTGCGGCGAGCACGTGCTCGCGTTCGGATTCGGTCAGAACGAAGAGATCCGAGTCGAGCTGTCCCTCGGGGGCGATGCCACCGACGAGGACCATTCCGGTCAGCTGGGTTCCGGCCCGCACGAAGGACCGGGCGCACTCGAATCCGTGCATGCCGAGACGGAAGCTCGGTCGGAGATCGGGGTCGTCGGCGAACTGGCGCCATTCCTTGGCGCACTCGGAGACGAACGTGGGGTCGCCGGCTCGAGATTCGAACCGGCGGCACGGATTGGCGACCGGGGTGAGTGGCTTGCCGGTCATGTCGGTGTACACCATCATCACGCCGAGGGCCTTGGCGGCCATGGTGACGACGGCCGCTTCGAGTTCGAGCGATTGGACCTCTCGCACCGGGGATGGAGCCGTGGCTCCGCCGACGAGCCGCTCGATCTGGTCCGCCGGAAACCGCCACTGGCGGCCGACCTTGACCGCGGCGAGCCTGCCGTCACTCGCCATGCGATAGATCGTGGACGTATCGATGTCGAGCACGTCTCCGACCTGTCGCGCCGTGAGCAGCTTCTGGGTCCTTGCGTGCAGCTCCTGCATACCATGCACGGTAAATCCTCTCCTGCATGTGCATTAGAGGCTCAAGTCCCACTCGCGAGGGTCCTTGGGTGTGCAGCCGGCGCGCCCGGTGGATCGCAACATGGATGGATCGGGCGACAAGGGCATCCGACAAACGGCGACCGAGTACCGTTTCGCCTGCATATGGATGAGATCCGGGTCAAAGGGGGAACGCCATTGCGGGGCACCGTCGGTGTTCTGGGCGCCAAGAACGCCGTCCTGAAAGAGATGGCTGCCACTCTGCTCGCCCCGGGCCGCTACGTGCTGTCGAACGTGCCCGGCATCTTCGACGTCGAACTCATGGCAGACGTCCTACGGCACACCGGGGCGTTCTGCGAACACTCAGGTCATGAGCTCAGTGTTTCCGTGCCGAAGCGACTGGTCCCCGAGGCGCCAATCGATCTGGTCAGGCAGATGAGGGCGTCGATCGTGATCCTCGGACCGCTGCTCGCCCGCTGTGGTGAAGCGCGCGTTGCGCTTCCCGGTGGCGACGACCTCGGAGCCAGGCCGATCGACTACCACCTCGACGCCTTCGAGAAGATGGGGGCGAGCTTCTCGCTGGAACACGGGGTGCTGGTCGGGACGACCGACGGGCGGTTGACCGGAACCGAGGTCGAGTTGCCGTTCCCGAGCGTGGGTGCCACCGAGAACGTGTTGCTGGCGGCGAGTCTGGCCGACGGAGAGACCACCATCGTCAATGCCGCTCGCGAGCCCGAGATCGTCGACATCGCCGCCATGCTGAACGCCATGGGTGCCCGGATCTCGGGCGCAGGTTCGGCGATCATCCACATCACTGGGGTCCCCGAGCTCCAGCCGGTGCAACATCGGGTCGTCTCGGATCGACTCGAGGCCGGCACCTACGCGATGGCCGGTGCCATCTCCGGAGGGGACGTGACGGTCACCGCATGCAACCCGGCAGATCTGCGGATGGAACTCCGCAAGCTCGAGGAGTCGGGCTGCAACGTGGAACGAGGCGAGGACTGGCTCCGGGTCGTCGGTCCCGCGCGCCCTGGCGCCACCGATTTCTCCACGCTGCCCTTTCCCGGTTTTCACACTGACATGCAGCCCCAGATGGTCGCCTATCTCGCGACCGCCGACGGCACGTCCGTGATCACAGAGAACATCTACGACGCTCGATTCCGCTTCATCGGTGAGCTGTCCCGGATGGGAGCCGACATCACCACGGAGTGGCAGCATGCGATCATCCGCGGCGTCGACCGTTTGAGTGGAGCACCTGTGCTCGCGCATGACATTCGAGCCGGCGCGGCGCTGGTGCTTGCGGGTTTGCGCGCCGATGGTGAGACCGTGGTGGGCGATCCCTATCACATCGACAGGGGGTACGAGGATTTTGTCCCGAAGCTGGCGTCGCTGGGCGCTGTCATCAGTCGTAGCGGCGCTTAGCGTCCTGCCGGTTCCGGCCCTCGCCCAGGTATCTCCGGATTCGCCGGACGTGTCCGGCGAGCGCATCGTCATCACCCCACTCGGGGATTCGGAGTTGGTGGTGAACGGGCGCACGTACGCCGGGGAGATCGAAATTGCCTCGGCCGGCGCCGGATTGGCCGTCGTCGAGGAGACCACGATCGACCGGTACCTGTACGGGATCGCCGAGGTGCCGTTCAGCTGGCCGGTCGAGGCGCTTCGCGCCCAAGCGATCGCTGCACGCACCTACCTCGCATGGACGCTGGATCGCGGACGCTCGTCCAACGGCCGACGTTTCGGCTACGACATCTGCGCCACTGATCAGTGTCAGGTCTATCGCGGGCTGGACGGTGTTTCGGGGCCGGACGGCGCGCGATGGCAGGAGGCAGTCGACACCACGGCATCTCAGATCCTGTTCGACGGGGCCGAACCGCTCCAGGCGCTCTACAGCTCCACATCGGGCGGGAGGACTCGCTCGGTCGAGGACGTGTTCGGAGGGAGCCCCAACCCGCACCTGTCTGCCGTCCCTTCCCCGGATGAGGCGTCGCCATTCGTCGAGTGGCGCTTCGATGTCGAGTTCGACGAGATGGCTGCCCTGGCGAACGAAGCCGGACACGTCCGAGGCCAGTTGCTGACGGTCCGTACCCGGACCACTCCGGACGGAGCGGGTTCCTGGATGGTCGAATTCGTCGGTACGGAGGGAAATGTCGCCGTGCCGACGTGGCAACTCAGGACCGACCTGAACCGGGCCGCTCGGGCGCTGTTCCCCGAGCGGTTTCCCGTCGAGCGTCCGGACCGTCCGGATCGGCGGTACCCCCAGACGATCATGTCTCCATCGTTCACGATCGCCGAGTCGGTCAGGTACGAGTCCGTTGTAGATGGCCCGCCCAGGTTCGTGCCCTTCTTCGAGGTGAGGGGCAATGGCTGGGGACACCTGGTCGGCATGAGCCAGTACGGCGCGGAGGCGATGGCTCGTGCCGGTGAGTCGGCAGAAGAGATCGTTGCTCATTACTACGGCGGCCTTCGTCCCGTCACGAGTTCGATGATTCCCGGGACCGTCCGCATCGGGCTCACGACGAGTGAGGAGGAGGTCTCGCTCGAGCCGACAGGATCCGTGCGCGTCGTTCTCGATGGAGTCGAGATCACGCCTGCGTCGCTCGGCGCCTGGTCATTCCAGAGCGAAGACGGCGTCATGATCGTCACACCGCCGGAGGGCCTCGGGCTTGCTCCGGAAATCGAGGATGTCCGGGTGTTCACCCGAGGCGATGGCGTTGTCGAACTGGTCGCTGCGCGACTTGTCGCCGCCGCAGAAGTCCGGTTCGTGGTCGCCGTCGGGGGGACCGTCGTCGAGACTTCTCCGTGGGAGATCCTCAACGCCGGCCGCATCGCCTACATCCCGAGTCTGGCGTCTGTCGAGCTGCCGATCACGATCGAGATCGAGGCGCGCAGTCCGGACGGCGCCGATCGGGCCGTCCGGACGGTGATTCCCGACGCAACGTGACCGCCGCCGGTTGCTCGTCAGGCACTAGTCAATTCGCGCGTGACTGAACTGACTCGACACGGAGGGTGGTTGAGTCGTACGTTGGTTGTAGGGCAAAGGGAGGTCGTCCGCAGGGGCGGCAGGGTGAAGGCGCCGATCGTGTGCGTCGGCCGGAAACGGCCGGAGCGTTCGATCGGCGCCTCTCTTCTTGTTCGAGGTCGGTCCGTTGGGTGACGACCTGTCGATGTTGCGTTGGCCCGCTCACTCGACGCCGCTCGAGCGTTCCCGTCTTGAGGCCGCGTTCCGGTCATGAAACGACGCCCCCCTGACCGCCCGATCACCTGATGCGATCTTGGAGGTTTGACGCTCGGTGGCTTTCACGGCGGGCGGTCCGTCCCCCCGGTGGGGGGACAAACAATGCGTCTCCCAAGTGCGGCGGCGGGGCGGGCTGTCACGACCGACGTGAGGCGTGGGACGTGAGACAGTGGGACGTGCAGACGTGAGACGTGAGACGTGAGAAGGCCCCCGACGTGGTGTCGGGGGCCTTCTTCGTTGGGGTCTGTGTGTTGGTTCAGACCTGGGTGGTTTCCTTGGTTGCCTTCTCGACGAAGCTGTCGAACTCGTCCTTGGAGCCGGTGGCCCAGATGATGCCTGCGCCGGCGAGGAGGGTGGTGGCCCCGACGCCTGCGAACAGACCTGCGAGTGCCATACCGAGCTGCAGGGCGCTGTGTGTCACGGTGCCGACGCCGAGCTCACCGAACAGACCGTGTGCCGTTCCTGACCATGCCTGGGCACGGGCGGGACCCTCGAGCGGGTGCTGGCGGTCGAAGTCGGTCCAGTAGCCGCCGAGTCCGGCCGCGACCCGCTCGGGGCTGCCGACCTCGTTGACGGTGAGCGTGTACTCACCGGCGGGGAAGCTCTCACCGTCGTACTCGGCGTCTTCGGTCAGCACGATCGTCTGGGTGCCGTGCAGCACGTGGTAGCCGACGGTGGCCATCTGGACCATGTATTCGGTGTCGGTGTTGACGAGTGGGTCGTTGGGGTCGAGTTCGTCGAAGTCGACCGCGTAGCCCCAGTCGTCCTGGAGCAGCGAGAGGATCGCCTGGGCACCTTCGGTGGTGCCGCGGTCGACGAGTTCGCCTGCGTCGTTGTAGGACAGGGTGACGTTCTGGGCTTCGGAGAACTTTTCCAGGGAGGTGTATCCGTCCTGGACTCCGAGGTAAGCGATCCCGCCGCCGGCGAGGAACCCCACGCCGATGACGGAGAGAACGATTCCGAGCAGTCTGAGCCGCTTTGTCATGATGAGTGACCTCCTGATCACATGTGTCATAGGTGACACTGCACACATTGGCGAACGAAGCATGTCGTTGCCATGAGCAATGGTCCCTACCCGGAGGCCGAAAGTCCCACCGTGTCCTGCCGAACGAATCCGCGACCGTGTTGCTGAGGGGACTGAGTCTGTCATCTGTCATCTGTCATCTGTCATCTCCACGGGGAACAACTCTGGCCGGCTACGTGTTGAACAGGCCGACAAGTACGATCGAGACAGACCCCATGACAGACACGACCGTTCCCGTATCCATCAAGAGCAACAAGCCCGTCGAAGCCGGTGACATCGACATGGCGAAGCTCGAGGCAACCCTCGACTACATCCGTCCCGCCGTTCAGATGGACGGAGGCGACATCGTGTTGCTCGGAGTCGACGACGGCGTCGTCAACCTGCAGATGGTCGGTGCCTGCGGCGGATGTCCGATGTCGATGATGACGCTGAAGTCGGGTATCGAGCGCATCCTGGTCGAGCGTGTGCCCGGCGTGACAGAGGTCAACGCAGAAGCCTGACGCGGGTCTGTCTAGCCTGCGACCCGTGCCGATTCCGACCGACGTCGACGAACTCGCCAATCAGGTTCGAGCCGGCAATCGGCGCGCCCTCGCCCGAGCCATCTCGATCGTCGAAGACCGGAAGCCCGGCGCCGACGCATTGCTTGCCGGCATCTACGACGGTTCGAGAGGCCCGATCGTCGTGGGGGTCACCGGAGCGCCGGGAGCCGGCAAGTCGAGCCTCGTCTCCGAACTCATCACCCACATCCGGTCACAAGGGGAGACCGTCGCCGTGCTGGCGGTCGACCCATCGAGCCCATTCACTGGGGGAGCGATCCTCGGTGACCGGATTCGGATGCAGGAGCATGTGTCCGACTCCGGCGTCTACGTCAGGTCGATGTCTACCAGAGGACATCTGGGAGGTCTCTCCGACGCCGCCTCCCGCGCCCTCGTCGTCCTCTCCCACGCCGGCTTCGACGTCATCATCGTCGAGACCGTCGGGGTGGGCCAGAGCGAGACCGAGATCGCCGAGTCGGCCGACACGACCATCGTGGTCGTCACGCCGGGATGGGGCGACGGCATTCAGGCTTCGAAGGCAGGCCTCCTCGAGATCGCTGATCTCCTCGTCGTCAACAAAGCCGACCTGGCGGGCACCGACGAGGTCGAACGGGATCTCATGCTGATGCTCGAGCTGGGCGGTCCGGTCGCCTGGCGCCCGCCGATCGTGCGTACCAGCGCCGTCGAACACACAGGTGTCACCGACCTCTGGAACGAAGTACTGCGCCATCGCGATTGGCTGTCGACCGATCACCGCGGGTCCGATCGACGACGCCGGCAGCTGGCGACGTTGATCAGGAGAGCCGCCAGTGCAGAACTGTCGGCTCGTGTCGATGGCTTGGATGTTCCGGCGGACCTCGCCGAACGCGTGGCAAATGGAGAGATCGATCCCTGGAGTGCAGCCCGGTCCTTGATCAGTTGAGTACGGCGCTCCTTGCCAAAGAGCGGAGCTGAGCCTGCGCCGCGGCGAGGCGAGCCACCGGCACGCGCGGGGCACTCACCGATACATAGTCCAGCCCCTGGCTGAGGAAGAAGTCGATCGAATCCGGATCGCCTCCGTGCTCCCCACAGACGCCGATCGTCAGCCCCGGCTTGGCCTCACGCCCCGCCGAGACCGCCATCTGAATGAGCCTCCCGACTCCCTTGACGTCCAGGGTGCGGAACGGGTCCTTGGGAAGGATCCCATCCTCGAGGTACTGGCCGAGGAACGCGCCCTCGGCATCGTCACGGCTGAGACCGAATGTCATCTGCGTGAGATCGTTGGTGCCGAACGAGAAGAAGTCGGCCTCTGCGGCGATCTCGTCGGCGGTCAGCGCCGCCCGTGGCAGCTCGATCATCGTTCCCACCTGTACGTGGATTGCGGTGGCGTGCATGCGGTTGATCGACTCGACCTCCTTGTCGACGATCTGTCTCATCCGAACGAGCTCTTCGCTGGTGCTCACCAGTGGGATCATGATCTCGAGGCGCGGATCCCCGCCGGCGGCGACACGGCGTCGAACCGCCTCCAACGCAGCTTCGATCTGGAGGCGATAGATGTCTGCGACGACGAGTCCCAACCGCACACCTCGGAGCCCGAGCATCGGGTTCTCTTCACTCCAACGCCGCACCTGGCGATCCAACAGCTCGAGATCCTCGGTCGATTCTCCGGCCCGCACTCGATCGAGCATGTCACGGCCGATATCGAGCGAGTCCGGGAGGAACTCGTGCAGCGGGGGGTCGAGAAGGCGAACGATGACCGGCAACCCGTCCATCTCCCTCAGGAGATCCTCGAAGTCACCGGTCTGCGTCGTGCGAAGCTGTTCGAGGCGCTCGTTCCGTTCGTGCTCGTCATCGGTGAGGATGATCCGCTGGACGATGCCGAGCCGCTCACCCATGAACATGTGCTCGGTTCGGGCCAGTCCGATGCCCTCTGCCCCGGCGGCCCGCGCACGCGCTGCGTCCGGGCCGGAGTCGGCGTTGGCTCGCACGCCCAGCGTCCGCACTTCGTCAGCCCACTCGAGCAGCCGGTCGAGTTCAGGGAGCGGCTCCGGTTCGACGAGCGGTGTCAGTCCCACGAAGACGTCCCCGGTGCTTCCGTCGATGGTGATCTCGTCGCCTTCGGTGATCGAGACGTCGCCCACGACTGCGACCGAGCCCTCGATCTCGAGCGCCGACGCGCCCGTCACGGCGGGTCTGCCCATGCCCCTCGCCACCACGGCGGCGTGCGACGTCTTGCCGCCCTGACTCGTGAGGATCCCCGCCGATGCGGTCATACCGTGGATGTCGTCGGGTGTCGTCTCTTCGCGGACGAGGATGACCGCCCGCCCCTCGGCTGCGACGGTTTCGGCGCGATCCGGATCGAACACGGCGATTCCTTGAGCGGCTCCCGGCGACGCTCCGATTCCGGTCAGGAGCGGCCGATCGGCATGTGCCCGGTCGATGGCAGGCCGGCCCAACTGTTCGAGAGTCGATGGTTCGACACGGCGAATCGCCTCCTCGTAGCTGATGAGACCGGCTTCGGCCATCTCCACCGCGATACGGACGGCGGCGGCTGCCGACCGCTTGCCGACGCGGGTCTGGAGGATGAAGAGCTGCTCGCGTTCAACGGTGAACTCGATGTCGCACATGTCGGTGGTCGTGCGCTCGAGGTGATCCATGATCTCGATGAGGTTGCCGTGAACGCCAGGATGCCTGACGGCGAGGTCGTCGAGGCTCATCGTGTTCCGGAGGCCTGCGACGACGTCCTCACCCTGCGCCCGCGGGAGGTAGTCGCCATACGGCGAGCGCTCGCCGGTCATCGGGTTGCGAGTGAAGCAGACGCCGGTGCCCGAGTTCTCCCCGAGGTCACCGAACACCATCATCTGGACGGTTGCTGCCGTGCCGAAGTCATCCTCGATTCGGTTGGCCTTGCGATAGTGGATCGCTCTCGGCGTGTTCCACGACGCGAACACTGCCGTGATTGCCTGGCGCAACTGGAGCAGCGGGTCCTCGGGTACCACGAGGTCGTCGGCAGCGAGTGCGGCTTCGAAACGCTCGCAGACCCGAGCGAGGTGTCCGGCGTTCAGGTCGGCGTCGGACGCGACCCCGGCTTCGGCGCGAGTCGCTCTCAGGATCTTCTGAAAGCGGTCGTCCGTCACGCCGAGCACGACACCTCCGAACATCTGCAACAGTCGCCGGCGGGCGTCGTAGGCGAAGTGAGGGTCCTCGGCCCATTCGGCGAGGTCGTCGATCAGATACCTCGAGGCGCCGAGGTCGAGCACCGTGTCCATCATCCCCGGCATGGACACTGCCGCACCCGACCGCACCGAGAGCAGAAGCGGTGCAGGGCCGGAGCCGAAGGTGCGGCCCGTGCGCCGTTCCAGGTCCTCGAGCGCTACGAGCACCTCGTCCCAGATCTCGTCGGGGAGCTTGCCATCGCGGAGCACCGCATGGCAAACGGCGGTGTCGACCGTGAAACCGGGCGGCACCGGAAGGCCGAGAGACGTCATCCGTGCGAGGCCTGCTCCTTTGCCGCCGAGTTGATCGATCTCTGCGCCGTCGGCGGCGTCGAATGCGTGGACGTGACGAGTCGACGTGGGTACCGTCATCGAAGTTACTCTCCTTTTTTGGGCACGATGGCCGATGAAACGGCTGCCTTGCCCGAAGAGTGTGGAAAGATCAGACGATCTTGCGACCCGTGATCTCTTCGGGGGAGATTCTCACCCAGCGCCTGACCTGGGTCAGCGGCGCCCAGGGCCGGAGGTCGAGTCGAGCGAGCATCGCCTCCTCTTCGTCCTCGAGCACGTACCTGGCGATGCCCTTGACGAGCACGCTCCACCCGGTCTTCGATCCGAGGTCGTAACCGTCGATCTCGAACGCCACCGGCTGGTGGTTGGCAGCGACCTCCAGTTTGGTGCCGTCTGCAGTGCGAAACACGATCGTGTGGTCGATGAACCGGTAGTTGACCGGGAAGATCACCACGTCGCCATCGGCCACGAATGCGATCCTGCCGATCTGCGTCTCTGCCAGCAGCGCATCACATTCGGCGTTCGACAGCACCTCGAGCCCGATGTGGTCGGTGGGGGCTGCCGGGTTCGGATCGTCCATCAGGATCCCTTCGTCTGGTCGGACCTCTCTGCGAGCGTACCCCGCCGACTGGTCGTCCGGTGCGTGAGCGGAGGTCGATACGGGGGCGAGCGGCGTGCCGCCCGCCCCCTGACCGAGTCACACCTGAGTGGTCATCGCCGACAGATCGTCCGGTGCCTTGTCACGAAGCGCTGCCTGCGCCGCAGCCAATCGAGCCACGGGCACCCGGGGGGGAGAGCAGCTCACGTAGTCGAGGCCGAGCGATCTGCACAGCTCGATCGATTCCGGGTCGCCACCGTGCTCACCGCAGACGCCGGTCTCGAGGCCCGGTCGTGCGCCTCGGCCCTTCCGGAGGGCGATCTCCATCAGCTGGCCGACGCCATCGGCATCCAGCGTTGCGAACGGGTTCCGGTCGAGAATCCCCTCCTCGAGGTAGGCCACGAGGAAGGCTTTCTCGGCGTCGTCTCGAGACAGCCCGTACGTCATCTGCGTCAGGTCGTTGGTACCGAACGAGATGAACGCCGCGTACTCGGCGATCTGATCTGCCGTCAGGGCTGCGCGTGGCGTCTCGATCATCGTGCCGAACTCGTACTCGATCGTGGCGTTCGCCTCGTGCATCACCGCCTGGGCTTCCTCTTCGAGCTCCTCGCGTTGACGCTTGAGCTCGTTGGCGTGTGACACGAGCGGGATCATGATCTTGGGGTGGACGTCGACGCCCTCCTTGGCGACCTGAACCGCAGCCTCGAAGATCGCTCGCACCTGCATACGGGTGAGCCCCGGCATCATCAGGCCGAGCCTGACACCACGGAGCCCGAGCATCGGGTTCGCCTCGTGCAGGCGTTCGACCTCCACGAGCATGTGCTCCGAACTCTCGATCTTGCCGAGGAGCTCATCGATCTCGCCGAGCGTGGAGGCGCTGAGCAGTCGGATCTTCAGATCCGCCAACTCGTGGGTGAGGTCTACGAGGCTCGGCAGGAACTCGTGAAGTGGCGGATCGATGAGTCGAATCGTCACCGGAAGCCCATCCATCGCCCGGAAGAGCCCGGCGAAGTCGCCCCGCTGGAACGGGAGCAGCTGCGCCAGCGCCTCTGCGCTGTCGGCCGGGCTCGTCGCCATGATCATCCGCTGGACGATCGGCAGGCGGGCCTGATCGAAGAACATGTGCTCGGTCCGGGTCAGGCCGATACCTTCGGCGCCGTACGAGCGGGCCAGCAGCGCATCGTCGGGATGGTCGGCGTTCGTCCAGACACCGATGTCCCTCACTTCATCCGCCCATTCGAGCAATTGGCGGAGCCACTCGTTCTCCAGATCGGGTGTCTGGGTCTCGAGTTGGCCGAGGAACACGTCTCCGGTTGTGCCGTCGATGGAGATCCAATCGCCTTCTGCGACGGTGACGTCGCCACAGGTCATGACACGCTCGGTCAGGTCGATGTCGATGCGCTCTGCGCCGACCACCGCCGGCTTGCCGAACTGACGTGCGACCAGCGCGGCATGGCTCGTGCGGCCACCGCGGGAGGTGAGGATTCCCTGTGCCGCCAGCATGCCGTGGACGTCATCGGGCTTGGTCTCGGGGCGAACCATGATCACCGCGCGTCCCTGCTCGGCCCACTCGACCGCGAGGTCGGCGTCGAAGGCAACCATGCCCACCGCCGCTCCGGGGGAGACGTTGAGCGCCGATGCGTAGAGCGCGCCCTGGTCCACGGCCTGTTCCTTCGACACCGGATCGAACGACGGATGGAGGAAGAATTCCACCTGGGCCGGGGTGACCCGCTCGATTGCCTCGTCACGCGTGATGAGACCCTCGTCCGCCATGTCGACGGCGATCCGGACCGATGCCTGGGCAGTGCGCTTGCCGTCTCTGGTCTGGAGCAACCACAGCTTCCCCTGCTCGATAGTGAACTCCATGTCCTGCATGTTGCGGTAGTGCTGCTCGAGCGAGCCGGCGATGTCCGAGAACTGCTTGTACAGCTCAGGCATCTCTTCGGCGAGTTCTTCCATCGGCTTGGTTACGCGGATCCCGGCAACCACGTCTTCGCCTTGGGCGTTGGTCAGGTAGTCGCCTTCGAGCCCGGGCTCGCCGGTCGTCGCATTCCGCGACATCGCCACGCCGGTGGCCGAGTCGTCGCCCATGTTGCCGAAGACCATCGTCTGGATGTTCACTGCGGTACCCAGGTCGTGAGCGATTCCCGCCGCGTTGCGATAGTCGCGGGCCCGCTTCCCGTCCCAGGAGCGGAACACCGCCTCGATGGCGAGTCGGAGTTGATCGATCGGCTCGTCCGGGAACGGCCGGCCCGAGTAGCGCTCGATGATCTGACGGAACTGAGTGATCACTCCTTCGAGATCTTCGGTCGTCAGTTCCGAGTCCTCGGCCACGCCGCGGGTGGCGCGAGCGCGCTCGAGGACGTGCTCGAAGGGCTCGTCCCGGATCCCGAGAACCACGGATCCGAACATCTGGATGAGCCGGCGGTAGGAATCGAACACGAAGTGGGGGTCGCCGGTCTTCTCGATCATCCCGTTCACGACGGCGTCGTTCAGTCCGATGTTGAGAACCGTGTCCATCATTCCGGGCATCGAGAACTTGGCGCCGGATCGACACGAGACGAGCAGCGGATTCGTCGGATCACCGAAGCGCTTCCCGGCCGCTTCTTCGATCCGGGCGAGGGCGGCGTCGACCTGCTCGATCAGGTCGGCGGACAGCGTGCCGTCACCTTCGAGGTAGTCGTTGCAGGCCCGAGTCGTGATCGTGAACCCGGGAGGGACCGGAACACCGATCCTCGTCATGTCGCCGAGATTGGCGCCCTTGCCACCGAGAAGCCCGCGTACGTCGTCCCATTCACCTCCGACGTACTGCTCGGCATCCTCGATCTGATCGAATCCGTATACCCATGTGGACATGTGTGAACTCCTTTGCTCTCGGACGAGTATCCACGGAGGTGGGCGCGTCGCATAGGGCAGTCGGTCACACGCTTCCGGAGAACGTCCCAGGGCCAGCTCGGCGCAGCCCGGCAGGTTGGGACGAAGGTCGGTGGTCGCAGCCTCGGCACGCCTTCCATGATGGAGCCATGTTCAAGACCGTTGTCCTCGCACTCGATGGATCCGAACACGCCGATCGAGCGCTGCAAACCGTGGCCAAGCTCGTGACCGACGGTGGAGCGGACACCATTCATCTGCTCAACGTCGTACCGCCTCGCGCGTCGGAGATGGTGTTGTCGGCCGAGTCGTACATCGAGATCGAGCACGCCTACGTCGCAACCCTCGGTTACGAGACCGATCTCGGACGTGAGCTCGTGGCCAGGGCCGCACAGAAGTTGAAGGCGGCGGGTGCGAACTGGATTCACGAGCATGTCATCGCCGGTGATCCCGCCAAGAGGATCGTCGACCTCGCCGAAGAGGTCGGCGCCGATCTGATCGTGATGGGTCGACGCGGCCTCGGTGGGTTCACCGGGGCGCTCCTCGGCAGTGTCACGCACCGAGTGGAACACGAGTCGCCGGTCGCGGTTCTCACGGTCGTCTGACGTCATCGCGCGTGCGGCTGGCCCCGATCCGCCGCAGTGGCCTGCCCGCCGATCGAGGCTCAGACCCACCGTCGGCGACCCGTCGCGACATGTGACATTCGTCGGTGTCCCACTGCTGGGTCTGTCGAGACACTGAGCGCAGGTGGCGGCCGGTTGACCGCCCCGGATCGAGTCATGGAAAGGCGTCCTCATGCGGATCCTTGTTGGAGTCGATGCGTCGAGTTACTCGGCGGCGGTCCTGGGGCGGGCGATCGAGCTTGCTCGCGCGTTCGGCGCAGAACTCGAGGTCGTCCACGTCTTCGAGATGCCGTTCGTGTACGACCTCGGTGCGGCGGTCAACGTCGAGGACATGCGAATTGCCGAAGCGGAAGCGGTCTGGGCCGCTGCCCAGCCGATCCTCGAGCAGGCCGACGACCTCGAGATCACCACAACCGACCTCTCCGGCGGGTCCGCGAGGATGCTCGTCCAGCGTGCCGAGGAGATCGACGCCGACCTCGTGGTGGTCGGGAACCGGGGGAGAGGCGACTTGGCGTCGTTGGTGCTCGGCAGCACGAGTCACGGGGTCATCCACACGGCTCCTTGTGACGTGTTCATCGTCCACGGCGAGCACTGACCGGGCCGGGCGCGCCGACGATCCCGCGGTTGCGCTCTGCATCGATCGCGCGCAGCGGCACCGAATCTCGTCGTCCGGTCTCGGAGTCGGGGAGCGGCCTGGTTGAGACGGCGCGAGCTCGGCGTCCGGAACCGGATGGTCATATGTGACCGCGAGCTGCGTTCGGGTACCAGCCGGCATTCGGATGCGTCGAAGCTCTCTTGGGTGAGGTCGACACCGACCAGCCAACGCGTGCTCTGCTGCATCGGCCAGTGAGAATCGATCCATATCCGAGCGTTCGCAGATATCGAAGGTGCCTCAGCGAGAACTCACGGCGCGAATGGATCCGGGATCATCGTCCCACCCCACTGCACGAACCTCACATCACGAATGATCCCGGATCGCAACCGTTGTCATCGTCGGTCTCGGCCGCCTCGCTCGGTCAGAGGCGAAAGCCCTCTCCGCGTACCGCTGTGATCATCGACTGGCGCTCTGCCGCCTCTTCCGGCTCGAGGATCTGGATGGCATGTCCGGCGTGGATCATCACATGATCGCCGACCTTCGCCATGGGAACGCAGAGCAGGCTGATCGGGCCACTCCCGCCGTGTTCGGTGACGGCCTCGTCACCGTCGATCGAGACGATTCGATCGATCCGAGGGAGACACATCGCTCAGACCTTCTCTTCTGCGGCGAGCATGAGGATGAGGTCGGCGACTTGTGCCACGGCCCGTTCGATCGGCGGCGTGAGCGCCGAACCGGCCGTGAAATCGGCACCCTCGATCCCGATCACCGTGAGGCGGGCGGGCATCGTTCCGAGGATGCGGGCCAGTTCGAGGGCTTCGAACACCCCGAAGCCGTGCGTCGAGCTCCGGGAGCGGAGCGGCACCACGTTCGATACCGGGCTGCCGAGCGCGATCTCGGTGGTGGTGATGGTTCCTGGTCGAGACCCCGAGACCATCGCGTCGACGACGACGACTTCCGGGTCGGATCCGAACAGAACGATCAGCTCCGACGGATCACCGTTGGACTCGTAGCACGTCACCGAGCCCTTGAGGCGCTCGACCACCCGGATGCCGACCGCATCGTCGCCGCGTGACCGGTTTCCGACACCGATGACGATCATGACCTGCTGACCCTCAGGTCGAGGAAGTGGGTCGCACAGGAGATGCACGGGTCGTAGTTCCTGATCGCCTGCTCGAGTCGATGCTGCATCTCCTCGTCGGAGAGCTGGGTGATCGTCGGGATCAGCCTTCGCAAGTCCTCTTCGATGCGGAGCTGGTTCTGCGACGTCGGGGGGACGATCTGGGCGTCGGTGATGAGGCCGTCGTCGTCGATGCGGTAGCGGTGGTACAGGAGACCCCGAGGCGCCTCGGATGCTCCATGGCCCTCGCCGGCTCGAACCCGGCCGGTGGCGGCCGGCGGCGACGGCGGTTCGTACCGAGCGATGATGTCGAGGCTCGATGCACATGCGTGGACGAGTTCGATCGCCCGTACGACGATGCTGCGGAACGGGTTCACGACCATCGACTCGACCTGTCGTGCGGCCTCGAGTGCGACGGGATGGAGTCGGTCGCGATTCAGATTGAAGCGTGCCATCGGGCCCACGTGGTACGAGCCGCGATCGCGCACCCGGGCGTGAAGGGCGTTCGACCACTCGACGTGCTCCTCGACGAAGACGTCGTTGAACTCGTCGACCGATGCATCGATCCCCTCGGTGGATCGGATGCGGCCGTCGATGATCGCGTATTCGTTCGGATCCGACAGCGCAACGAACTCATATTCGAGATCGAGATCGGGGAAGGGGAATGTCGAGACGAGTGAGACGGTGCGCAACGACGCCTCGACGGCCCATTCGAGTTCGGTGATCATGCTGGCCAGCTCGGCTCGATCCGGCGCCTTGTGGAACCCGCCTACTCTCGGATTGATCGGATGGACCTCGCGTCCTCCGATCAAGGCCATCAGAGCGTTGCCGACCTTCTTCAGGCGGAGCGCGTCTCTCACCTCGTTCGGGAAGTCGGCTGCCATCGCCACGCCACTCGGATACCCGAGGAAGTCGGGGGCGTGCAGGAGGTAGATGTGGAGGGCATGGCTCTCGATCCACTCGGCGAGGTAGAGCAAGCGCCTGAGGTCCCTGATCTGCGCACCGGCATCGATCCCGAGGATCTGCTCCATGGCGTTGATCGACGACGTCTGGTACGCAACGGGACAGATACCGCAGATCCGCGCGGTGATGTCCGGGGCCTCGGTGTGGTCCCGTCCACGAAGGAATGCCTCGTAGAAACGTGGTGACTCGAAGATCTTGAACTTCAGGTCGACGATCTCGTCGCCGTCGAGGACGACGTCGAGTGCTCCCTCGCCTTCGACCCGCGACAACTCCTCGACCCGGAACGACCGGAGTTGATCCGTCTTGTGCACCGTCAGCCTCCTACTGCGCCTCGACCGAAGCGGCCGCCTCTGCGAACTCCGGGGCGCCCGTGTTGAATGTTCGGAGTGAACGGACGAGCCGCTCGTCGTCGACCCCGAGATCTCGCCAGCGAGTGACGAGGGAATCGGCATTGACGGTTTCGGCCGGGCCGAAGCATCCGTAGCAGCCGCGGTCGAACGCCGGACAGATCGCTCCACATCCGGCTTGGGTGATCGGGCCGAGACAGGGCGTCTCGGCAGCAACCATCACGCAGCTGACGCCTCGTGCCTTGCATTCGACGCACACCGGATAGGTCGGGAGGTTGGGTTTGCGGCCGGCCAGCAGCGCACCGACCAGCTCGAGAAGCTGGTGCTTGTTCACGGGGCAACCCCGGAGCTCGATGTCGACATCCACGTGCGCCGAGATCGGCGTCGAGGTCGCGAGCGAATCGATGTACGACGGCGTTGCGTACACGAGGCGGATGAACTCGTCGACGTCCGCCAGGTTCTTGAGCGCCTGGATCCCGCCGGCCGTCGCGCAGGCCCCGATCGCAACCAGGATCTCGGACTGGTCTCGGATCGTCTGGATGCGCTCGAGGTCGTGGGGTGTGGTGATCGAGCCTTCGACGAGCGAGACCGTGTATGGGCCGTCGGCGTGGGCGCTGGTGGCCTCGGGGAAGTGGGCGATGTCGATGGCGCCGGCGATCTCGAGCAACTCGTCCTCGAGGTCCAACAGGCTGAGCTGGCACCCGTCGCAGGATGCGAACTTCCACACAGCCAGGGTGGGCTTGGCCATGGTCATGCCTCCTTGACGGTGTAGAGCTCGGATACCCGGTCGTACCGGAAGACCGGACCGTCCTTGCAGACGAACAGGGGGCCGAACTGGCAATGGCCGCAGAGTCCGATGCCGCATTTCATGTTCCGCTCCATCGTCATCCAGATGTCGGTTGGCGGAATCCCGCGTTCGGTGAGGTCTCTGCAGGCGTTGACCATCATGATGTCCGGCCCGCACATGATGGCGAGAGGATTCGTGAGCCGATCGAGTGCAGGGGCGAACAGTCCGGTCACCAGACCGATCTCTCCGTTCCAACCGTCGTCGCCTTCGTCGACCGTCAGGTGCACCTGGACGCCATCGAGCTCGTTCCAGATCTCCAGGTCGCCCCGAAACAGCATGTCGTGTTGGGTCTTCGCTCCGTAGACGATGCCGATCGAGCCCCGAGCGGTGCTCTCCGTGACGGCGAAGATCGCCGATCTCAGAGGAGCGAGGCCGAGACCGCCGGCGATGAACAGGACGTCACGTCCGGAGGTCTCCTCGATCGGCCAGGTGGTCCCGAAGGGGCCGCGAACCGTGATGACCTCGCCGACCTCAGCGTCTGTGATCGCCGTCGTGATGGCGCCGACCGCTCGAATGGTGACCGAGAGGCATCGGCTGCTGTCGGGATGGTTGGAGAACGAGATCGGCACTTCTCCGATGCCGGGAACACCGATCATCCCGATCTGAGCCGGTGCGAATCCGAAACACGATCTCCCGTCGGCCGGTTCGACCATCAGCGTCGTCACGTCGTGGGTCTCCCGACGTTTCGCGACGACCTCGAACGGCCGCGGGATCATGGCGTTGGCGGTGTCAGGCATCGACGAGCTCCATCATCTTCGGGATCTCGGCGGTGAAGTCGATTCCGACCGGACACCACGTGATGCATCGGCCGCAACCGACACATCCCGATGTGCCGAACTGCTCTACCCATCCCGAGAGCTTGTGGGTGAGCCACTTGCGATATCGGGCATCGATGGATGAGCGGAGCGGTGCCCCTCCCATGTACGAGTAGTCGAGGGAGAAGCACGAGTCCCACCTCACCGCGCGTTCGGCCCGAGTCCCGTCCAGGCTGGATGTGTCGACAGTCGAGACACAGAAACAGGTCGGGCATGCCTGGGTGCAGTTTCCGCAGGCGAGGCACCGTTGGGCGATCTCTGCCCAGTGAGGATGCTCGCGGTGCGACGCCAGATACTCGGGAAGACCTCTGGTGTCGAGCTCTCGCCCCATCTGGTCGGAGGCCGCGGAGACGGCCGAGCGAGCGAGTGAGACCTCGATCTGATCGGGTTGACGGTGGGCGATCCGATCGAGAACGGCCTCGCCTCGCTCGCTTCCGTATCTGCCGACGTACTCCCATTCACCATCCACGCGCAGTTCGGTGATCGCGAGATCGAAGAGGCTCGTCGCCGCAGGTCCCGTTCCCATCGACGCGCAGAAACACACCTCGCCCGGCTCGGTGCAGTCCACCGACACGATGAAGCTGTCGGCCCGTCGCAGGACATAGTCGGAGTCGACGTACTCGCCGCCGGCGAGCACGGTGTCGTGGATCCCGAGTGCTGCCAGCTCACAGGCTCTGGCACCGATCACGGCGAGCTTTCTGTCGGGGCCGCTCGCGGGCTCGAAGTGGTAGGTCTCGCCGTCCCACACCGAGGACCAGACCTGCCGTTTGGGCGGGAAGAACAGATCCTTGAGGCTGGTCGCGCCGACGGTGTGCCCGAATATGGCATCGTCGGATCGCTCGGTCAGGGCGTAGCTCCCCGGTCCTTGGACATCCCTGATCCCGATCGCGATCTCGTCGATGGCGCGGATCGGCCGGTAGCGGATGGCGTGATCGACGACCACCGGACCGTATACCCGGTAGCCGTCGTCCTCGAGGACTTGGACGAGCTCGTCCAATCCGGACCGTACTAACACGAAGGACATGGTTGGTCTCCCGACTCGTCGCCACCGTATGGGCGGCCGACGATCCGCGGTAAGGGACCTTGGTCACAGCTCCGTGTACGCAAGGGCACTGTCAGTGGCCGTCCTCTGACGGCATCGTGTGAGCAACAACTCGGAGAAGAGGTCATGACGAAGGTTCAGTTCGGCGCGAACGCACACACCGGCCGTCACGCAAGGCCCGTGACGTCGGCATCCGGGATCACCTGGGCGATTGGGACCGCGGTGATCAGCGGAGTCGCGATCTGGGTGAATCGCTTCGGAGTAGCGGCGTGGTCGAACGCCGGGGGGTCGCTGCCGTACACGACGGTCAAGAACATGGTGGCCGCGCTCGTGATCGGCGTCGTCGTCTGGAAGGTCGCTCCGGTTGCCGTCGACCGTCGCGAGCTGCGGCGCCACTGGAGGGGCCTGACAGTGATCGCCGTCTTCGGTGGGGCCATCCCGTTCGCGCTGTTCTTCGAGGGGCTGTCGAGAGCGACGTCCACCCAGGCCGCATTCATCCACAAGTCACTCCTGCTCTGGGTGGCCGCGCTCGCCATCCCATTGCTGGGAGAGAAGGTGCGGACCGTTCACATCCTCGCGATCGCAGCCCTGTTCGGCGGGCAGGTGGCCTTGGCCGGTGGTGTCACGGAACTCGCGATGGGAAGCGGTGAGGCGATGATCCTCGCAGCCACGTTGCTGTGGTCGGTGGAGGTCGTTCTCGCCAAGCGCGTTCTGGCAGACGTGCCGGCTGGACTCGTCGGGCTGGCGCGCATGGGTGGGGGAGCCCTGGTCCTCGTGCTGATCGGGCTGATCAGCGGCGCCACGATCCCGTTCGGTGCGCTCGGGTTCGAACAGGTCGGTTGGGTGCTCATCACGGGTGCGGTGCTGGCGGGGTACGTCTACACGTGGATGAACGCGCTCTCGCTCGCACCCGCGATCGACGTCACGGCCGTCCTGGTCGGCTCCGTGATCATCACGGCGGTCCTCGACGCGGGGCCCGCCGGTCTCGTCGCATCCGCCCCCGGATTCGCAATGATCGCTCTCGGGTTGCTCGTTTTCGTGCTGGGGCGGCGGCGCGAGGGTGTGCGTGTCTGACGGACTGCTGAGATTCGCCCGATACGCCTACCCGCCGAATGAGCGCGGCCTCTGCGGCCCGGATCGCAGCGCCGAACTCGCCGAGGCCATCAGGTCGGGCGTCGATGACCCCGACATTCGCCGGCTGGCTCGAGGCTTCGACGGAGCCTGGCCGTACCTCGTGCTGCTCGGGTCGCGGCTCTCCGAGGGCGATCCACTCGCCGAGCAGGTCGTCGACGCCTACTGGCTCGGAGATCCCAGGGGTCGATCCGTCGGCATCGATTCACTCGGCGATTCCCTGCGTGGACGATTCGCTGGGCGGTCCGGCTGGTCTGGGCTCCGCGACTCGATCGAAGTCGGAGGGTGGCCGACGCACGCCTATCACGTGTTCATGGTCTATCCGTGGATCGGCCTGATCAGGTCTGGGCTGGTGGATCCAGGGCTCGAGGTCATCGATCGTTGTCGGATCAGACAGGGACGGGTGATCGACGTGCTCGACGACACGGCGATCGTCGCGTCAGATCGACTGCAGTGGAACGGGCACTCCATCGAAGTCGGGCCGACGGTCACCGAAACCGTTTCGATCCTGCAGAGCGGTGAGCGCCTGGAGCCGGGCGCGCTCGTGTCGCTGCACTGGAGTTGGGTGTGTGAGCGGATCAGCGAGCGCCAGGCGGCGTGGCTCGACGCGTCGCAAGCACATCACCTGCAACTCGCCAACCAATCGGGCGCCGCAGTGCAGCTTGCCTGACTCAGCTGGTGGTTGCGGTGTGCTTGGAGATCTTCGCCTGCGCGGCCTCGAGCATCTGAGCCGACAACTCGGCGAGTGATCGAGCGATCGCCAACTCTTCGCCGATCACCGGGATGCTCGGGTCGGACGGATTCCGCATCGCCTTCCCGCGAGCTTCGAACGTGTCGCCCCACAACGAGAGGTGAGCGATCGCGATCGTCTCGTCCATCGTTTCCTCGAGATCCAGCTTCAACGCATAGTGCCGTTCCACAGCGCCTCCTTCCTGGTCCCGATTGTGCAGCCTCCCACCCCGCCCAAGAAGGGCCACAGGTCCCACAATGACACCGAGGGGGACGATCCCCCTCGAACCCCCTGATGGCATGCCGGCCGTTCGTGTTGTGCGGCCCGCAGCCAGCATCCCGGGTCGGGATTGATGCGGGGAACGGCGTGGTGCAGTCTGCACCGCATCATCTCTCTGGGCGACACCGAGGGGGACGATCCCCCTCGAACCCCCTGATGGCATGCCGGCCGTTCGTGTTGTGCGGCCCGCAGCCAGCATCCCGGGTCGGGATTGATGCGGGGAACGGCGTGGTGCAGTCTGCACCGCATCATCTCTCTGGGTGACACCGAGGGGGACGATCCCCCTCGAACCCCCTGATGGCCTGCCGGCCGTTCGTGTTGTGCGGCCCGCAGCCAGCATCCCGGGTCGGGATTGATGCGGGGAACGGCGTGGTGCAGTCTGCACCGCATCGTCTCTCTGGGTGACACCGAGGGGGACGATCCCCCTCGAACCCCCTGATGGCCTGCCGGCCGTTCGTGTTGTGCGGCCCGCAGCCAGCATCCCGGGTCGGGATTGATGCGGGGAACGGCGTGGTGCAGTCTGCACCGCATCATCTCTCTGGGTGACACCGAGGGGGACGATCCCCCTCGAACCCCCTGATGGCATGCCGGCCGTTCGTGTTGTGCGGCCCGCAGCCAGCATCCCGGGTCGGGATTGATGCGGGGAACGGCGTGGTGCAGTCTGCACCGCATCATCTCTCTGGGTGACACCGAGGGGGACGATCCCCCTCGAACCCCCTGATGGCATGCCGGCCGTTCGTGTTGTGCGGCCCGCAGCCAGCATCCCGGGTCGGGATTGATGCGGGGAACGGCGTGGTGCAGTCTGCACCGTGTGATCTCCACTGACGTGGGTCGTGTGACGTGAGAGTCCTGCCCATCGACTCTGGACACCGAACTCGTCTGCCAGCAAGGTGACGACATCGGACGAGAGGAGTCATCGTGACCGTCGACACCCGTTCCCGAGTGGTCGGGCGTCTCGACCTCCTGACCATGGACCTGATCGGTGCCGCCGACTTCTACTACAAGCTCTTCGACTGGGAGTTCGCCGGCGACTTCTCGTCGCCCGACACGTCGCTGGTGCGGGGCGACCCCGACGAGGGCGTCGCCGTGGTGTTGACCGGCGATGGGGTCTTGGGGGAGACGCTCGGCAGGGTCGGGCGCTGGGAGGTGTTCTTCTCTGTTGCGAGTGTCGACGAAACCGCGGAGCGGGCGTGGCGGCATGGTGGCGACGTCATTCACTCGCCGGTCGAGATCGGGGACGGATCTCGTGTGGCGCTGATCAGGGATGCCACCGGCGCCGTGTTCGGCGTGATCGAGGACGTGCCTCCGGGACGGGCGGCCGACGCCATCGAATGCGATCGTGGGCGAATGGTCGGCATCGAACTCCACACGACATCGTGTGAAGTGGCCGCCGACTTCTATCTCGAGGTCTTCAACTGGACGACGAGCGCCGATCCCGATCCATCTGTTGTCCTGTTCAACCGCGCCGGAGTCCCATTCGCCGGACTGGTCGCAGATCCCTCGCCGGTCCTGGCCGCTCCGGCTTGGGTGGTGTACTTCGGGGTGCCGAGTGTCGGTGAGGCGTGTGAAGCAGTCGAGTGGCTCGGCGGGACGGTGCTCGCCGTGACGGCTGGGGAATCCGCTGGGCCGGCGGCGCTGGTTGCGGACCCCGGTGGAGCCGTGTTCGGGCTGTCCGAGCGCTGACAAAGCAGAGCCCCCTCGATCGAGGGGGCTCTGTGATGTGGGGCGATCTCAGTCGTGCTTGACCGGGATCTTCTTCGGCTCCGATACCTTCACCGTGGGGAGCGGTACGCGAACGGTCAACACTCCGGCGTTGTAGGCGGCGTGGATCTCGTCCGGATCGACGCCGTCGGGCAACGGGATCTGGCGGTGGAAGGATCCGTAGCGGCGTTCTGCCACATGGAATCCTTCTCGATCGTATTCACGATCGTGTTCCGTCTTGCCTTCGATTCTGAGGATGTCGTCGACGACCTCGATCGTCACGTCCTCTTCGATGTCGATACCCGGAAGCTCGACCTCGACGATCAACGTGCCGTCCTCGGTGTGGGCATCGATTGCCGGCCGCGGCATCAGGCGCTCCTCCCCGAAGAGCCGATCGAACTTCTCCATCGCGGAGCGGATTTCATCCTCGGCGGACAGCCATGGTGACCACAGCGTTGTCTTCATGTGCACCCCTTTCTCCGGGATTACCTTCCCGACCGTTCCCACCGTCGCGCCGTCCTGTCGACCTCGGAAGGGTCGATGGTCAGTATCGATCCTGTGGGGGACGACCCCCTGGGACTGCTGGGTGTTGTCGGTTGCGTGCCGTCGTCTCGCCGGGGGTGGCGTCCGACTGTCCATTCCTGCGGTGCTCGGCCCCTCGAGACCTGAGACCTGGAACCTGAGACCTGGAACCTGGAACCTGGAACCTGAGACCCGAATGCATGGCTCCAGCGCGAAACGTGCCGCGTGGTGCGCATTCGGCAATGTGACCTTTGCCACTCCCGCGATGTCCGCAGACCCTGGTCGCCATTTCGCGGCCTTCATAGGGTGAGCACATGAGAAAGCCCGCGATTGGTGTCTTCGTCATCGACGATGAGGAGATCGTGCGAACGGCGTTCGCAGGGATCTTCAGCCGGGATCCTCGACTGAAGCTGGTGGGGACAGCATCGAGCTTTGCAGAGGCGACCGAGTCGGTTCCCAAGGCTCGGCCCGATGTGGTCGTCGCCGAAGTGCTGCTGCCCGGCTTCGACGGACTCGAGTTGGTCCACTGGCTGGACGGCCTGTCGCCACGACCGACGACGATCGTCGTCAGCGCCGTCGGCCATCCGGCCATGGTGCTGAAGGCCCGGCAGGCCGGCGCAGACGGGTTCATCGAGAAATCGACGCCCGTGTCGGAGATGATCGACCTCGTGGTACAGACGCACGAGACCGGAGAGTTCACCTGGGACGAGATGATCTCGATCGATCGGGTCTTTCCCCGCGAAGATGCCGAGCGGCTGCGCACCCTCACGCCCCGTGAGCGGGAAGTGTTGATCGGCATTGGCCAGGGAAAGATCAATCGGGAGATCGCCGAGGAGTTCGACCTGACCGAGAAGACGGTCAAGAACTACGTGTCGCATCTTCTCCAGAAGCTCAACATGACCTGTCGTGCCGAAGCCGCAGCGCTGGCAGGACGACTGGACTTCGCCGAACATCCGCCGGTGCCTCCGTCGGACTGGAGCGAGCAGGCCGAACGCCTGGACGATCTGGTCGATCACTGAAGGATGGGGCTTCTGGCCCTGTCCCGACGTTGACCCGCGCCGCATAGTCGAACGCGTAGGGCTTGCAGAGAGTACGGGAGCCGATCACCACGTCGGCTGAGATCCGGAAACGGGAACCGTCCGACCCGAGGGGTTTCGCCCCGAAGGGACATTCTCTGCGAGTCCTGCTCTTCGTTGGGGCTCAGCGCCTCGACTCCTCGGCGTGACGGGTCAACGCCGCAGATGCGCTTCGATACCGTTGCAGCGCGTGGCGGCGATCGTCGGCGATCGAGACGATGCCGATCTTGCCGTGCTCGGGGGCTGCTCCGAGAAGATGCAGCACGAGCCCCTGCTGAGACGGAGCGTCATAGAGGAAGCCGTTGAACACGGCCAGGTCGATGAGATCGGTCGGCGAGCGTCCCCGATAGGCGTCTCTCACGAGATTGTCCGTGGCGTAATACGAACGGGCGTCGCCGGTCGGTGTTCGGAACACGCCGGTATCGGGGTCGTATGAGCCGTTCGTCAGAAACTCGAGCATCAGGTAGGGGAAGGTGGTTCCACCCTTGCGGAGGTTGATCTCGATGGCACGGTGAGTCCACGTGTCCCCCTCTCTGACCGTCACGAAGTCGACTGCGAACCGCCCGATCACGCCTGCGTTCCTGAGTTCCTGGGCGACTCGGTGGCCGGCGTCGTGGAGGTCGAGGCGATAGCTGCGACGGGCAGGGAACGTGCACCCTTCGAAGACCTGCGCATCGAGCCCGGAGAGCACCTGGTCGTGGGTCGACACGATTGCGATCGCACCTGTCGGATCGATTCTCATCTGCACCGACGGGGATCGGAACCGCCTGCCGCTGATCTTCTCCTCGACGATCGCCCCCATCCCTTCGACCTTCGAGAGAAAGCGCTCGGGGATCTCGTCGATCGCGACGCAGGTCAGGCGTTCGAAGAGGGCCCGGCGTGCCTCGGTGCGGGGTGACGGCGACTCGTGCAGCCCCCGGAGATCCAGCACCGCGTTCCCTTCTCCGGAGAATCCGTCGTTGAGCTTGACGATCGCGGTGTCCAGGGTCGGATTGCGGCCGTGAAGGTCGACGACCGCATCGATCAGCCCATCGGTGTCCGTGATGCCCTCGACTCCGTCTGGAACGGACAGCCCTGCGTCGCGTAGGACTCGCCTTCCAACGGACTTCGTCCCGATCTCCGCCAACTCGGGATCGGATGCGTACAACGGCATCGACAGCTGCACGGCGAGTGTCCGCTCGAGATGTGTCGAGTTGAAGCAGGTCATGTGAGCGGCCGCCGGATACGAGACCGCCGTGCGGATCATCTCGACGACGTGCGGCCGGTCGAGGATCTTCTGGGTCAACGGTGTGAGGCTCGAGTCCTCGCACGACACCATCTTCAGACGGCTTCGTGCGTGAGCGGCGGGGACGCCTGGAAGCAGGTGGAGGTAGTAGTCCACGATCGCCGGATCCACCTTCCGACTCGTGACGTACACCACCTCCGTGCGGGGGAGCTTCAGCAGCATCAAGAGACAGAGCATGCGCTCTTCGTAATGGAGCACGCCATCGATCTTGGCGAGCTCGACGATGTCGAGGCTCATCGATGGGACGACAACCACGGTCCTCGGTGCCTTCGGGTCGGAGAAGACCTGTCGGTACATCGCCGGGAACGATCGCTGGAGCCTGTCGAAGCGCTCCAGCTCGAGGAGGTCGACACTCGGCGGCCCCTCCATGAGTGGGAGCGACTCAAACACGAGGGGGCTCCGGCGTGCGCATCACATGATCCACACTCGAGACCGTCCCACCGGTTGGTGCCAACCGTCAGACGATCGAACCGAGGGCCCGCGGAGGACGATTGTCGGTTTCATCGGTTCGACTCTCGCAGACTCGGGCGCCTCACGCCCAGTCAGGCGCATAGTTTGTGAGCGCCTTCATGTAGTTTGCGCGCTCGAATCCCGAGGGATCCGCCACGTGCTCGTGGCTCATGCTTCCCCTCGCCTGGGACACCGACATGTAGTCGCGGTCCGCGAACCAGCTCGACGCTTCGTCGATGACCGTGCGGAGATGACCAGGCCCGTTCAGCAGCAGAGCGGCCGCCATCATCGTGATGTCGGCTCCCACGAGCAGCATCTTCACGACATCGGCTCCCGAATGGATCCCGGTCGTAGCTGCCAGGTCGCAGTCGATCCTGCCGGCGAGCATTCCGATCCATCGCAGCGCCAGCCTCGAGTCCGACGGTCGAGACAGATCGAGATCGCGTTTCACCTTGAGCGTGTCGAGATCCAGATCCGGCTGATAGAACCGGTTGAAGAGCACCAGACCGTCGGCGCCGGCACTGGAGAGCTTGTGGGCGAACGAGCCGAGTGACGAGAAGTACGGGCCGACCTTGACGGCGAACGGGATCTCGATGGCGTCCCGCACACTCTCGACCAACTTGAGGTACATCGCTTCGACCGCCGATCCCGACGTGTCCGCGTCGGCGGCGATGTGATAGATGTTCAGCTCGAGGGCATCTGCCCCCCGATCCTGGAGGATCCTCGCATACAAGGTCCAACCACCGAACGAGTCACCGTTGAGGCTGGCGATGACCGGGATCGACAGCTCACGCTTGGCAGCCGTCAGCAGGTCGAGGTATCCGCCCGCCCCGGTGTTGTACGTGTCGAGCTCCGGGAAGTACCCCTCGGTCGCCTCGGACGTCGCACCCGAAGCCTGATCGAGGCTCCGGTGAACCGAGAGCGCCTCGTGGATCACCTGCTCCTCGAACAACGAGGGGAGGACGACGGCCGGTGCTCCGGCTTCGACCAGCTGATGAAGATGGTCGATGTCACCGGTCAGCGGCGACGAGCTGGGAACCACGGGGTGGGCGAGATCCAACCCGAGGTACCGCGTGGTCATGTCGAAACCGGCCGTCATTCTTCAACCTCCCCGTACTCGGCAGTGCGATGCAGTTCCACCATCTGCTCATACACGTGCCATCTGTCGTTGATGTCCCGCTGTGCCAGTGCGAACAGCTCCTCTGCATCCTTCGGGCGATTCCGTTCCAGCATCGCGAAACGCCCCTCCGACCGAGCGAACTCGACGAACGGCCTCGACGGCGGCCTGCTGTCCAGCTTGAGGCCGGGGTCGCCGTGCGCCTCCCGATCCGGGTCGTATCGGTAGAGCGGCCAGTAGCCGGTCTCGACCGCCGCCTTCTGATGGTCGAGCTGGTGCCGCATGTCGATTCCGTGAGCGATGCACGGGCTGTAGGCCATGATCAGCGAAGTCCCCGGATATGCCTCGGCCTCGGCGAAGGCCTTGACGGTTTGGGTGAGGTTGGCGCCCATCGCGATCTGAGCCACGTAGACGTTGCCGTAGCTCATGGCGATCTGACCGAGGTCCTTCTTCGGTGTTCGCTTCCCTCCGGTCGCGAACTTCGCAACTGCGGCCCGCGGTGTCGCCTTGGATGCCTGGCCACCGGTGTTCGAGTAGACCTCGGTGTCGAGCACCAGCACGTTGACGTTCCGCCCAGAGGCGAGCACGTGGTCCACGCCACCGAACCCGATGTCGTATGCCCAGCCGTCACCGCCGATGATCCAAACGGAACGCTCGGCGAGGTGGTCGGCGATCTCAGCCAGACTGCGAGCCGCAGGCACGTCGATCGATTCGAGCGCAGTGCGCAGCTCCTCGATGCGTGCTCGCTGTGCTGCGATCCCCGCGGGGGTCGACTGGTCGGCAGTCACCAGGCGGTCGGCGAGGTCGCCGAGTTGCGGCCGAAGCCAGTCCACGAAGGTGATGGCAGAGTCGCGAAGCCCGTCGAGCCCCAGTCGAAGACCCAGCCCGAACTCGGCGTTGTCCTCGAACAGCGAGTTCGACCATGCGGGGCCGCGCCCGTCCTTGTTCACGGCCCACGGCGTCGTGGGGAGGTTGCCGCCGTAGATCGACGAGCAGCCGGTGGCGTTGGCGATCACGGCGTGATCACCGAACATCTGCGAGACGAGTTTCACGTAAGGGGTCTCGCCGCATCCGCTGCAGGCTCCGGAGAACTCGAACAACGGTGGCAACAGCTGCACATCTCTGACAGCCGACAGGTTGACGTCGGCAGCGGTCAGATCGGGCAGGTCGAGGAAGAAGTCGAAGTTCGTGCGCTCCGCCTCGAGGATCGGATCCTTGGGCACCATGTCGATCGCCTTGTGCGATCTGCGCTCCTTGGAGATGGCAGGGCAGATCTCCACACAGATGCCGCAGCCGGTGCAGTCGTCCGGCGCCACCTGAACGGTCAACAGCTGGCCTGCGTGCTCCTTCGCGCTCGCCTCCTTGTGAGCGAAGCTCTCGGGCATCGAGTCGACGAACGCCGGGTCGTAGACCTTCACGCGAATCGCAGCGTGCGGGCACACGAGCGCGCACCGGGCACAATCGATACAGATCGACGGGTCCCACATCGGGATCTCGGTCGCCAGCGACCGCTTCTCCCATTGGGTCGTCGCCGTGGGGAACGCTCCATCGACGGGGAGAGCGGAGACGGGGAGGAGGTCGCCCTTGCCCGCCATCATCATCGCAGTCACCCGTTGGACGAAGTCCGGAGCCTCCTCCAGGTCGCGCAACGGGGCGCCGTCGGTCGATGGTGCCTCCCGCGTTTCGACACGCTCCAGAGCGGCGAGTGCGAGCTCCATCGCCTGGATGTTGCGATCGACGACGATGTCGCCCCGCTTCCCGTAGGTCTTCCGGATCTGGGAGACCATGCCTGCAGTCGCGTGCCCGGCTTCGATCAGGTCGGTCAACGCAAAGAAGCACGATTGCAGCACGATGTTGATCCGTCCGCCGAGGCCGAGGGCGGCGGCGATCCGGGAGGCATCGATCGTCCACACCTCGAGGCCGAGCTCGTTGATGCGGGACTTGACCCACGGTGGCAATTCGTCCCACACATCGCCGGCGGCGTGCGGCGAGTTGATCAACAGCGTCGCTCCCGGGGCGGCGACCTCGAGCACGTCAAGCTTCTCGAGCAGGTCGAACTGGTGGCATCCCACGAACTGGGCCTGCCCGATGAGGTATGTCGACCGGATCGGGCGCGGAGAGAACCGCAGGTGTGAGACCGTGACCGAACCGGACTTCTTCGAGTCGTAGACGAAGTATCCCTGAGCGTGCAGGTCGCTGGCGTCGCCGACGATCTTGACCGTCGACTTGTTCGCTCCGACGGTTCCGTCGGACCCCAGACCGAAGAAGACGGCCCTGAAGACGTCGGCGGGTTCGGGGTGATCGGACCCGGATCTGGGCAGGCTCAGGTGCGTCACGTCGTCGACGATGCCGACCGTGAAGGGATTGAGTGGGGTCTCTGCATCGAGGTTCGTGAAGACGTCGTCGACCATCGAAGGCGTGAACTCTTTCGATGACAGACCGTAGCGACCGCCGATGACCATCGGCCTAGAGCCGTTCTGTGGCGCGAGGGCTGTGATCACGTCCTGATACAGAGGCTCGCCCGGGGCACCGGGTTCCTTGGTTCGATCGAGGACGGCGATCTTCCGCGCGGAGTCCGGGAGGCATTCGAGGAAGGCGGCCTGATCGAACGGTCGGTAGAGCCGGACGACGACGGCGCCGACCGGGTCGCCGGCCGCGGCACGCTCCTCGACCGTTTCGATGACCGGGCCCGAGCCGGACCCCATCACCACGAGAACTCGTTCTGCCTCGGGGTGGCCGTAGTAGTCGAACAGGTGATACGACCGGCCGGTGAGCTCGGCGAATCGATCCATCGCCGATTGCACGATCCCGGGTGTGGCGGCGTAGAAGGAGTTCGCCGCCTCCCGTGCCTGGAAGAAGACGTCGGGGTTCTGGGCGGTGCCCCGCACCGTGGGCTGATCGGGATCCAACGCGCGCATCCGATGTGCGATGATCGGTTCCTCGTCGATCAGCTGTCGAAGGGTGTCGTCGTCGATGAGGTCGATGGTTGCGATCTCGTGTGACGTGCGGAACCCGTCGAAGAAGTGGAGGAACGGCACTCTGGTGGGGAACGTCGCCGCGTGGGCGATCGCCGCGAGGTCGTGGGCTTCCTGGACGGATCCCGATGCAAGCAGTGCGAATCCGGTCTGCCTGGCGGCCATGACGTCTGAGTGGTCGCCGAAGATCGACAATGCGTGTGTGGCGACGGTTCGGGCCGCGACGTGGATCACGGTCGGTGTGAGCTCGCCGGCGATCTTGTACATGTTCGGCAGCATGAGCAGCAGGCCCTGGGAGGCCGTGAATGTGGTCCCGAGCGCACCGGCCGCCACGACGCCGTGCAGCGTTCCCGCTGCGCCCGCTTCGCTCTGCATCTCGACCACTGTTGGGACTCTGCCCCACAGGTTCGGTTGACCGTCCGCCGCCCAGGCGTCCGCTGACTCACCCATCGGTGAGGCGGGGGTGATTGGATAGATGGCAATTGACTCGCTGAGGGCGTAGGCGACGCGTGCCGCTGCCTCGTTTCCGTCGATCGTGCCTCGCACGTTGATTCCTCCAGGATCTCGTTCTCTTGAGAACTGTCATCGCGTGCACCGTCCGGCCAATAGGGCCGAATGTCATCGACCGGCAGCGGCCGAGTCGAAGGTCCCTTGCCGAAGGGTCTTTCATCACCGACAGAGCGATCGCAGGCCCAGCACCGTATGGCCACCTACAGATGACAGGAGATCCAATGAACGATTCGAAGCGGCTGTTCGACGGCGCGCTACTCAGCGTCGCCTTGGCGGCGGTCCTGATCTCGGTGATGGCGGTGATCGGCATGATCACGCGCCCCGACACGGTCGTCGTTGCGGCCGATGGCGGTACGGCTGCGCCGGTCGGCGGGGAGAGCGATGAGGTGCGTGCCCACCTCACGCTTTCGGAGTTCGCCATCGAAGGCGACCTGCGAGTCCCCCCGGGAGACCTCGTGATCGAACTCCACAACGAAGGTGGGATCCAGCACAACCTCCAGTTCGACGGAGGTGAGATCTCGCCGATGGTCAACTCCGGCGACTCCCTCGAGTTCGAGATCGGCAACGTCGAACCCGGCGAGTACACCATCATCTGTGAAGTGCCCGGTCACAGCGCCGCCGGAATGACTGCCACGCTCGTCGTCGATTCGGACGCGTCGGTCGATGATCTCGGTGCGGGCCACGCCGGCGGCGGTCATGGTGAAGACACCGATTGGGAGGCGCTCGACGAGATCATGCTCGATTCGATCCGGGCGTTCCCCGCAGCGACGGAAGGTGTCGGCAATCAGCTGCTCGAGCCCACCATCGGCGCCGACGGGGCCAAGGAGTACGAGCTGACGGCGGCCATCACTCCCTGGGAGGTGGAGCCCGGCAAGTTCGTCGATGCATGGACCTACAACGGGCTTGTGCCCGGACCGATGATCAAGCTGGAAGTCGGCGATCTGGTGCGGGTGCACCTCCAGAACGACCTTCCGATGGGCACCGACATCCACTGGCACGGGATCAGAACGCCGAACGACATGGACGGGGTCTCGCCGATCACCCAGGATCTGATCCGCTCCGGTGAGGAGTTCACCTACGAGTTCGTCGCCGAGAAGCCCGCCGTCGGGATGTACCACGCGCATCACCACGGTCACGTGCAGATCCCCAACGGCATGTTCGCCGTGATGCTGATCGGAGAGATGCCGCTCCCGAGAGGCGAGACGATCAGCGGGACCACCATCCCCGAGGACCTCGTGGTGGCCCAGGAGTTCCCGATGGTGTTGAACGACGCCGGGGTGATCGGTTTCTCACTCAACGGGAAGTCGTTCCCGGCGACTGCGCCGATCGTGGCGACCGAGGGTGACTGGATCCTGGCGCACTACTACAACGAAGGCCTCCAGATCCACCCGATGCATCAGCACCAGTTCCCGCAGCTGGTGGTGGCCAAGGACGGCATCCCGCTGGACAACCCCTATTGGGCGGACACCGTGAACGTTGCGCCTGGAGAGCGGTACTCGGTCCTCATGAACGTGGACACCCCCGGAGTCTGGGTCTGGCACTGCCACATCCTCACCCATGTCGAGCGAGACGAGGGCATGTTCGGCATGGTGACCGCGATCGTCGTCCAAGAGGCAGACAACTAGAGACCCTCAGCTCCGTGAGTAGCCGAGTGCAGAGCGGCCCCGTGTCAATGCGATGCGGGGCCGTTCCACGTTCCACGTTCCACATTCCACGTTCCACGTTCCACGTTCCACGTTCCACGTTCCACGTTCCACGTGAGACGTGAGACGTGAGACGTGGAACGCTTCAGGTCTTCACGATCAGGACGTCACAGGCGGCGATGTGGGCGACCCGGTGGCTCGTGGAGCCCAGGAGCAGCGACGACAGGTCTCCGCGGCCTCGCGTGCCGATGATGATGAGCGAGGCATGCACGTTGTTGGCATAGTCGTTGAGCACGTCGCCCGGGTATCCGTCGAGATCGACCCGTTCCCATTCGATGTGTGACATCTCCAGGAGTGGTGCCAGGCGCTCCCACACCTTGTCCCGATGGTGCGTCGCGAAGTCGACCGGCTCGGACAACGTGGTGGCGAAGTACATGAGCGGCGGGTGGTAGACATGCACCACGTGCAGCGGCTCTTCTCTGAGCTTCGCCTCGTCGATCGCCTTCCTCAGCACTCGTTCGCTGACGGGTGTCTCGTCCACTCCGACCACGATCGGCATGTCGCTCCTTTCGTCACCCCCGAGTCTCGCAGCTTCTCGCCGTCGCGCCAGGGGCTCTCGTCCTCTCTGGAGCGCCGTATCTTTCCACGACGCCGGTACGTTTGTCCTTCCCGATCGGAGTATCCATGAGAGTCGCCGTGTTCAGCACCAAGAGCTACGACCGCACGTTCCTGTCGCAGCTCGAGGATCGTCACGAGATGAAGTACCTCGAACCCCGGCTGGACCCGATGACCGCTGCGCTGGCGTCCGGGTGCGAGGCGGCGTGTCTCTTCGTCAATGATCTCGCCGACCGAGCTGCGCTCGAGGGACTCGCCGAGGCCGGCGTCAGGTACCTGGCGTTGCGGTCGGCCGGCTTCAACAACGTCGATCTCGAAGCGGCGAAGGAATTCGGGATGCGGGTGGCGCGAGTGCCGGGCTATTCGCCCTTCGCCGTCGCAGAACACGCGGTTGCGTTGATCCTCGCGCTCGATCGGCGGATCCATCGTGCCTATGCCCGGGTCCGAGAGGGCAACTTCTCGCTCGAGGGCCTGCTCGGGTTCGATCTGCGGCTGAGAACCGTCGGGATCGTCGGTACCGGCAAGATCGGCCATGCGGTGGCAACCATTCTACGAGGTTTCGGATGCAGGCTCCTGGCGTACGACGTTCATCAGAACCCCGACTGTCTGAGCCTCGGCGTCGAGTATGTGGACCTCGATCGGCTGTTCTCCGAGTCCGATGTGATCACGCTCCACTGTCCGCTCACGCCGGAGACCTACCACCTGATCGACGAGGCGGCCATCGCCCGGATGAAGCCGGGAGTGATGATCATCAACACGAGCCGCGGCGCGCTCGTGGACACGCCGGCGGCCATCGAGGGTCTGAAGACTCATCGAATCGGACATCTCGGTCTCGATGTCTACGAGGAGGAGGGCGACCTGTTCTTCGAGGATCAGTCCGACCGGGTGATCACCGACGATGTCTTCAGTCGTCTCCTCACGTTCCCGAATGTCATCGTGACCGGGCATCAGGCGTTCTTCACCCAGAATGCGCTGAGCGAGATCGCCCGGGTCACGGGTGCCAACCTCGATGCGTTCGAAACGGGAGAGGCCTCGGGGAACGATCTCATCTGAGCCCGAGGCGGCCGCTCTGCCGGTGCGGCCGCAATCGATTGACCAAGGTCCCACCGGTTCGTGACCTTTCCCGGACCTCCGCAACGCCGTGTTCGTCGAAGATGGAAATACGCCGATCGAGGAGTGACGAGCGTGGAGATCAGGAATCTCGTGGCCGGAGAGACGGTCGCATGTGGGCGTGACGTCACGCTCGCAGATATCGCTTCGCTGATGATCTCCGAGGATGTCGGATCCGTAGCAGTGGTGGACGGCTCGACCCTTCTCGGGATCGTCACCGAGCGAGACATGGTGAGGGCGGTTGCAGCCGATGCCGATGCCCACAAGGACACCGCTCGTGTGTGGATGACCGTCGACCCCGACGTCGCAGACCCGGATCTGTCGGTCGAGGACGCGGCCCGGTGGATGCTCACGGCCGGTTATCGACACCTGCCGGTCGTGGAGGGCACACGCCTGCTGGGTGTCGTGTCGATCAAGGACGTGCTGTGGGCGCTCGACGGTGTGTTGGCGTTTGGGGACTCCGGGTGAACTACCACTCGCTCCGAAGGCCGACTGCGGTGCCGTTCGCTCCGGCAGCCGCCGCTGCCGCGCGTGGTGAGTTCGTTCCCCTCCTGTCGGGCACCGCCAGGGTCACCGTCCACCAACCCGGTGTCTGGACTGCATTCGACATCGAGGTCAGAACCGAGGCTCCGATCGAGTTGCATTCACACCGTGCGACGCTCGTGGTGATCCCGATCGAGTTCGAGGCGCTCGAGACCGGTGCTCATCTGCCGCGTTTCGTCGGCTCGATCGAGTTGTCGTGCCCGGGTGAGCGCACATTCGATGTCGTGCTCGAGGGTGAGTTCGAGGGATCTGTGGAGCGGATCGCCGATCTGGTGCCGGCGGAGGAGATCCTTCAGGCCGTCCTCGACGAGTTCGCCGACCGCATCGAGCGGCACGTGGTGACCGCCGATCCGACGCTGGGGATTCCGTTCTGATGTTGGTTCGATACTTCACATCGGCGCGGGCGCCCCACTCTCACGTCGAAGCAGTGCTCTCCGATCTCGAGCGTGAGATGGCCGACTCGGCCAAGGACGCCTATCGCGAGGGTGAGAGCCTGCATCAGCGCATGGAGGCAGGTTCGGGTGTCCCGGCGAAGGAGGTTCTCCTCAATGTCGGTCAGGGTCGGATTCGGCGGGATGGGCTCGCCTTCCCGGTCACATGGAGGGCGACCGGGCCAACCATGCTCTTCCCGCGGATGCAGGCCGACCTCGTCGTGTCGCCGATCGACGAATCCTCGACCTCGGTCGTGTTCGAGGGCACCTACGAGCCGCCGCTCGGCTTCGTCGGAGGCGCATTCGACCGCCTCGTGATGAATCGTCTCGCAGAGATGACGGTGAAGATCTGGGTCGATCGGGTCGTCGATCTCGCCGAGAGCACGTGGGTCGAAGCAGAGCGTCGCCGGTTGGAAACGACGGGCTGACCTCAGAAAGGGATCCGCGCCTCGACGACGGTGCCCGAGCCCTGCTCGCTGCGGATCGTCAGCTCGCCGTTGAGCCGTTGCACTCGCGCCTCGAGATTCCCGAGCCCGAGGCCACGCACCACCGAGTCCGGATCGAAGCCTTCGCCGTCGTCGGTGATCGAGAGCACGAGGAAGTCGCCGAACGCGTCGATGTCGACGGTGACCCGGCCGGCGCCCGAATGGCGGAGCGCATTCGAGACCGATTCCTGAACGATGTGGCGCAGATCGTCGGCGAACGTCGACTCCGGGAATTCGTCGACGGTCACGTTCAATGTGACCGTGGCGTCGTAGGGCTCGGCGATCCGATCCAGCAGTCGCTTCATCGACCCGTGGGCTGTCTCTTGGATCCGACCGGGGTGTGACAGATCGAAGATGAGCGAGCGGAGCTGCGTGATCACGTCGTCGATCTTGTCGACCGTTGCGTTCAGCTCGTGCGCGGCCCGGGCGTCGATCCTCATCGCCAGGCCCTGCAGGCCCAACCCCAGGCCGAACAGGTCCTGGATGATCGAATCGTGAATGTCGCGTGCGATCCGCTCACGCTCGCCGGCGATCGCCAGCTCGTTGATGCGTTCGTTCAGCTTGGCCGTGTTGATCGCCGACCCTGCCAGGATGGCCAGTCCCTCGACCAGGGACTGGTCGGCTGCGTCGAACCCTCCCGGCTTGTCGGTGAGGTACAGGTTGCCGTAGATCTCGTCGGCCGCCTTGACGGGCACGCCGAGGAACGCCCCCATTGGGGGGTGGCCGGGAGGAAACCCGACGGAGTCGGCGTGATCGGTGATCTCATCGAGCCTGAGCGGCTCGCCAGTCCGGATGAGTGTTCCCAGGAGCCCGCGCCCGATGGGCAGGTGGCCGATCCGTGCGACGGTACTCGGGTCCATCCCGAGATGATGGAACTCCGACAGTGTGCCGTGGCGACCGATGACACCGAGGGCCCCGTAGCGGGCTCCCGTCGTGTTCACGGCCGTTGCGACCAGTTCGTCGAGGATTGCTTCGAGGTCGGATGCCTCGACGATCGAGGTGGCTGCGCTCATCAACTCGAAGATGTCGCGATTGTCGAGTCTGGAGATCACGTGGAGGTCCGATGAGAGGCGTCCCGAGAAGCATATCGGGTGCGTGTGAAGAGAGATTTCCACCGCAATCTGTACAGTGACAGCCCATGGCACACCGGATTCTTCTCGTAGACGATCATGAGATCGTCCGTCAGGGCCTGAAGGCCCTGATCGATTCGCACGATGACCTCGAGGTCGTCGGCGAAGGCGGTTCCGTCGAAGACGCCATCAAACGTACCGGATTCGACAGTCCGGACATGGTTCTGCTCGACGTCAGGCTGCCCGATGGATCCGGAGTCGAGGCCTGCCGCGAGATCCGGCAACGGTTTCCCGATGTGAAGGTGCTCATGCTCACCTCGTTCGCCGATGAGGATGCCCTGATCGCAGCGATCATGGCCGGTGCATCCGGCTACGTCCTCAAACGGATCCGGGGTGACGAGTTGATCGACAGCATCCGCCGGGTGTGTGAGGGGGAGTCGCTGCTCGATCCTGACATGGTCGGCCGGTTGTTCGACCGGCTGCGCACCGGGGGATCCACCGATCCGTTGCTCGAGAAGCTGTCGGATCAGGAGCGCAAGATCCTCGGGTACATCGCCGAGGGGATGACCAACCGGCAGATCGCTGCCGAGATGTTCCTCGCCGAGAAGACCGTGAAGAACTACGTGTCCAACATGCTCACGAAGATGGGCATGAGCCGGAGGACGGAAGCGGCCGCCTACATGGCGAGGCTCGAAGCCGAGCGCGACGAGCCGCCAGAGACCTGGGCGGACGGTTCCCTCGAGCCGTGACGCCTGGTCGGAACATCGTCGCGCGTTTCTTCCCACTAATCCCCGATCCCACGTAGTCTCTCGCCCAACCCGATCACCGAGCCTTCCCCCAGTCCATCCCGACACCGAGGTGTATCCATATGGCACGGACATCCACCCGTTCCAAGTCCAACACGGCCGACAGCGACCGGACATCGACGTCGAAACGGAGTTACACGGGCGCCATCCTCGGCGTATCCGTCGTCGCCGCACTTGTCGCGCTGGTGCTCCTCGATCCACCGCCACCGGGCGTCGAGTTCCCCTCGCAGGGCAACGTCCATCTCGCGGCGATCGATGAGCCGCATCCTCCCTACAACTCCTCGCCACCGAGCTCGGGATGGCACATGGGGTTCCTCGCGGAGTGGGGCGTCAGCGAAGAGCCGCTTCCCCCCGAGCTCTACATCCACAACCTCGAGGACCGCGGGATCGTCCTCGCGTACAACTGTCCGGACGGGTGCGATGATCTGCAAGCGAACCTGACCGAGTTCGTCGAGGAAGAAGGCGGCCTCATCGTGCTCACCCCGTATCTCGATCCCATCGTCGATCCCGACGGCGAGGAGTACCGGGCAGCGGCAGTCGCATGGAAGCGGGTGTTCTACTTCGACGAATTCGACGACGCGACCCGGGCCGAGGTCGAGACCTTCGTCAGTCTCTACGAGGGCATCGACCACCACGCAGGGAGCGGCGGGGAGAACGTCTCGAATTAGGTGGCGAGTGCTCCAGCCGACAGGCCGAGGGCGACCAGGAGCTGCAGTCGCGCCGTCCCGCCGAGCACAGCGATGAGCGCCTCCGGTGCCGTCTCCCGGTAGACCTTGGCGACCAGCGGACGTGACAGCGGGAGCAGCACGACCGTGATTCCCGACAGGACGGGAATCCATCCCGCACCGGCGGTGATGGCAATCAACGCGAACGGGCCGATCAGGAGGATCGAGTAGAGCCTCCGGGATCGATCGGGCCCGATCATCACGGCGAGCGTCTGTTTTCCCGCCCGCTCGTCGGTCTCCAGGTCCCGGATGTTGTTCGCCATGAGGATCGCCGCAGCGAGCGATCCCATGACCGCGCCGAGGATCCACGCCGACAACCCCGCGCTCCCGTCGTGGGCGAACCGCGTGCCGACCGTCGCCACGAACCCGAAGAACACGAACACCATGACCTCGCCCAACCCTCGATAGCCGTAGGGGATCGGCCCCCCGACGTAGGTGAGCATGGCGGCGATGGAAACGGCTCCGATCACCAGGATCGGCCAACCGGCGATGGTGAACAACCACACGCCCGTTGCGGCCGAGACGGCGACGGCGACGGCCACACCCGTCCACATCTGCCGCGGGCTGATGAGACCTGCCGTGACCATCCGTGGTGGTCCGACCCGCTCGATATCTGCGCCCCGTTTGGCGTCGGAAGCGTCATTGGCGAAGTTGGCCGCCACCTGGATGGCCAACGCGCCCAGCATCGCCAGCAGGAAACTGTCCAATCGGAACACCCCGTCGAATTGCGCCAGCGCCGACCCGACCAGCACCGGCGCCACGGCTGCAGGCAGCGTCCTCGGCCGAGCCGCAATGATCCACGCCTCCCGCGTTGTGACGTTCACGGGGTGTTTGTCCCCCCTTCGGGGGGACGGACCGCCCGCCCCGGACGCTGCGGAGACCTCGAGTGTTCAGGTGGACATTGAATGAGCGGGCGGTCAGGGGGGCATCTCCAGAAAGCGGCCCTGCCATGCCGGCGCCTGTCGAACACGCCCCCCTGGCTTGCTGGCGCAAGCCTGTCCCCCCTGGGAGGGGACAAACAACAGGCAAGCATCAAAACTGCCATGGGTAGGGGGACCAGTCGGGCTTGCGCTTCTCGAGGAAGGCGTCCCGGCCCTCGGCGGCTTCGTTCGTCGCATATCCGAGGCGAGTGGCCTCGCCGGCGAACACCTGCTGTCCCACGAGACCGTCGTCGATCATGTTGAAGGCGTACTTCAACATGCGGATCGCAGTCGGCGACTTGCCCATGATCTCTCTCGCCCACTCCAGCGCCACATCTTCGAGTTCGTCGTGACCGGCAGCGGCGTTGGCCATCCCCATCTCGACGGCCTCTGTCGCCGAGTAGTCGCGCCCCAGGAAGAAGATCTCCCGCGCTCGTTTCTGGCCGACCATGCGTGCCAGATACGCCGATCCGTACCCGGCGTCGTAGCTCGCCACATCCGCGTCGGTCTGTTTGAAGATGCCGTGCTCGCGGCAGGCGATGGTGAGATCGCACACGACGTGCAGGCTGTGGCCGCCGCCGACCGCCCAGCCCGGGACGAGCGCCATCACGACTTTCGGCATGAACCTGATGAGTCGTTGCACCTCGAGGATGTGGAGCCGGCCGAGGCTCTGTCCGTCCCCGTACTGGTACCCGTCCTTGCCGCGGATCCGCTGGTCCCCTCCGGAGCAGAACGCCCAGCCCCCGTCCTTGGGTGACGGTCCATTGCCGGTGAGGATGACGACGCCGACATCTGGTGTCTGGCGGGCGTGATCGAGCGCGGTGTAGAGCTCGTCGACCGACTGCGGTCTGAAGGCGTTGCGTACCTCGGGTCGATCGAATGCGATTCGCACCGCTCCGAGCCCGTTTGCACGGTGATAGGTGATGTCGGTGAAATCGAAGCCCTGCACGGGGCTCCAACGCTCGGGGACGAAGTGTTCGGAGATCATGTGCGGGAGGCTAACCACGTCCGGGAAGATGACATCCCCCGACTCGGGTTCCAGGAAGTCTCGAGTTCCAAGTTCCAAGTCTCAGGTTTCGGATTCCTCATCTGTCATCTCTCATCTGTCAGATGTCTACCGTTCCTCGCGTGGAGGACTGGCTACGACGCGCTGCCATCGATCGGCCTGATCATCCGTTCCTCATCCACCCCGACGGATCGGTCACGACGTTCGACGAGATGGAACAACGCGTCCAGGCGATCGTCGGAGCGCTGCGAAGCCACGGACTCGGTGCGGGAGATCTGGTCGGGGTTGCGCCCCACAACGACGTCATATCAGTGGCCCGACTCTTCGCGATCCCTCGAACCGGAGCTGCGAGTCTCATCGTCAACACGAGGCTCACGGCAAACGAGATCGCCGACCGGCTGGTTTGGGCAGGGGCGGCCGCAGCATTCGACGGCTTGGCGGGGCTGCCGGATCCGGGCGACATCGGTGCGCCGGACCAGTCGATCGTCCTGGGTGGCGACCGTGACCACTCGATCCTCTTCACATCGGGGTCGACCGGACGCCCGAAGGCCGTTCGGTTGACATGGGGCAACTTCGAAGCCTCTGCGGCCGCCTCGGCGACGGTTCTGGAGCACACGGCGATCGATCGCTGGTACGCGGCGCTGCCACTGTTCCACGTGGGTGGCCTCTCCATTCTCATCCGATCGGCCCGCGAGCAGAGCACCGTCTACCTCGAGCGGTCGTTCGACCCGCTCCGTGCGGCCCGGCTGCTGCTCGACGGCGATGCGACCCTGGGCTCGCTCGTGGCTTCGATGCTGCGACAGATCCTCGACGTCGAAGCTGGACCGTTCCGGGGCGTCAAGGCACTGCTGATCGGAGGCGGTCCGTCACCGCTGGAGCTCCTCGGGGAGGCGACCGATGCAGGGTTGGGTGTGCTGCCGACCTACGGCATGACCGAGACCACCTCACAGATCGCCACCCGACCGCTGTCCGACGCCCTCCACCCGGGACTCTCGGCCGTGCCGGTTCCCGGTGCGCAGCTGAGGATCGGAGTCGGTGGAGTGATCGAGGTCGACGGACCGATGGTGAGCCCCGGATACCTCGGTGAGCCAGAACGACAGGGTTGGTTTCGGACGTCCGACGTCGGCGAAGTGGTCGACGGGCGGCTCCGGGTACTCGGCCGGGCGGATGATGTGATCATCACGGGCGGAGAGAACGTGCACCCTGCAGAGGTCGAGCGGATCATGTCCGGTCTCGACGGGGTCCGAGCCGTGGTCGTCGTCGGCGTGCCCAGTGAGCGTTGGGGAGAGGAGGTGGTCGCCGTTGTCGAAGGTGATGTCGCCCCCGGTGCACTGGATCGGCATGCCAGATATCACCTGGCGGGATTCAAGGTTCCGAAGCGGTGGGTGCTCGTTCCTTCGATCCCGATGTCGGGGATCGGCAAACCGGACCGTACCGCCGCACGGGCGCTGGCCGCCGATCAGTCCTGAGGGTCGACCGGCCCTCGCAGGCGCTTCTTGTCCGACTGGCGGCGTTTGGCGTCCAGACGTCGACGTCGCGCCGAACGGGACGGCTTGGTGGGCCGGCGAGTCTTCGGCGGACGGGCGGCCTCCTCGATCAACTCCGCCAACCGGTTGCGGGCGATCGACCGGTTCCTCCACTGACTGCGTGACTCGTCCGATGCGACCGTCAGTACTCCGGACGCAATCCGGTTCGCCAATGCCTCGGTCACCCGTTGCTTGACGTCGGGCGGAAGGGCTTCGGACTCTCCGATGGGCCAGCTCAGCTCGGCCCGGGTGCTGGCCTTGTTGGCGTGCTGCCCGCCGGGCCCCCCGGATGTGCCGAAGCTCCAGCTCAGCTCGCTCCCGGGAATCGTGTACCGGCCGACCTTCAGATCGCCCTCACTCACGACGTGTCTGATCGATTGCGGTCATTCGCCCATTCTCACAGCTCTGTCATCTGTCATCTGTCATCTCGGCTCGGCCCCGGTGCGTGCACTGCGGACGCCCGTCGACTGAGGGGTAGAGTGGCCTTCGTGGACGAAACCGATATCAGACCGACGGTCGATTACGCCCTGCTCGCAGATGCGGTGCAGGTCGTGCATGGCAAGCTCTATCTCCTCGGCGGGGGCTGGGACAGTCTGTTCGTTCCGGCGTTTCCGGCTCGATACCCGTCGCTCGGTGTGGGCCTGCGCGTGCGTGTCCCCTGGAGTTGGACCGACCGCGTGTTGGTGATCGGCGTCGATCTCCAGGATCAGGACGGACAGCGCATCCTCCCGACCAAACCGTTGAAGCAGGGTGTGCGGGTCGCCCGTCCCGAGGGCATCCCGGAAGGCACCGACGTCGGGCTCGCCCGCTCGTTCACGTTCAACAACCTGACATTCCCCGCCGAGGGGGCCTATTCGTTCGTGGTGTCCCTCAACGACGAGACGGCTTCCCGTCTCCGGTTCTCCGTCAGGACGAGACCCTCCTGATCGACGACGGCGGATCGGGTCGCATTCCGTCTGTCTCGCAAACGGTTGTAGGGTCGCCTCCGTGGCGATGCGTCTTCCGATGTTCCCTCTGGGAAGTGTGATCTTCCCCTACAGCGCGGTCCCGCTGCGTGTGTTCGAACCGCGCTACCTCACCCTGCTCGACACCGTTGCGTCGGGATCGGGTGAGTTCGGCTCGGTGCTGATCGAGCGAGGGTTCGAGGTCGGTGGGGGCGACCAGCGGTTCGGCATCGGCACCCGACTGCGGATCATGGGGACGACCGATCTCGAGGAAGGCCACAAGGCCATCATCGTCGCGGGTGTCGAGCGCATCCGGATCACCGAGTGGCTCGAGGATGACCCCCACCCGTGGGCCATGGTCGAGACGGTCCCGGACGTGGCCGAGCGGTTCGACGTCACCGAACTGATCGACGGCGTCGCCTCCCGGCTCCAGACGGTGATGGCACTCGCCTCCGAGCTGGGTGCAGACACCGCAGATCTGGATCTCACCGTGTCAGAAGATCCCGTTGCCGCCAGCTTCCAGCTCGCAGCGCTCGCTCCGGTCACGCCGCTGGACAGCTACGAGATGCTGGCGGCTGCCAGCATCGACGAGCGCCTCGAACTGGCCTCCGGCTTCCTCGACGACCGGATCGAGTTGATCCGGGCGGAGCTCGCCGGGGGCGGCGCGTGACGACGATCTCAGGAGTCATCTTCGACCTGGGTGGGGTCGTGTTCGAGTCCCCGATCCGGCGGATCGCATCGTTCGAACAGAGCTCCGGCCTGCCACCCCAGACGGTCGCACGGGTCATTCGATCCAACGGCGAGCACGCTTCGTGGCACCGCCTCGAGCGAGGCGAGATCGATCGGAGCTCGTTCATCGACGCGTTCGGTGCCGAGTTCCGCGATGCGGGTGTGTCCGTCGACGTTCGACTCCTGCTCGGGGAGATCGAGTCGGCGCTGGTCGTGAGACCGTCGATGCTCGATGCCATCGACTCGATCCGACGATCGGGCGTCACGGTGGCGGCCTTGACCAACAACTGGTCGCCGATGTCGGGCCTCCCCGTCGCACGACACTTCGATGTGTTCGTCGAGTCGTTCGTGGAGGGCTGTCGCAAACCCGATCCCGAGATCTACCTGCGAACGCTCGAACGAATGGGATCGGAGCCTGAGCACACGGCCATGCTCGACGACCTCGGCGAGAACCTGAAGACGGCGCGATCGCTCGGGATGATCACGCACAAGGTCGACGATCCCGACGAGGCGATTCGATGGCTGTTCGAACGGATCGGATCGCCGGTGGGTGGGGAACGAGCGTGACCCATCGAGCGATCGGAGAGTCGCGGCCGCTGAACGATCCGGCCGCCCGGCGTGGGCTCCGACTCATGTTCGGCCTGTTCAAGAACTTCCGACGCGACGCAGGCCTGAGCATCGCCAGCGCCCTCGTCTGGATGGCCGTCGTCGTGATCGTTCCCTACGTGGAGAAGCTCGTCATCGACGGTGCCATCGCCGGGGAACGACGTGAGCTGCTCGGACCACTTGTGGGCCTGCTGCTCGCCGTCGGCCTGATCAAGGCGCTCGGAGTCGGTGGCCGACGCTGGTTCGCCTTCAGGCTCTCGTATCGAGCGGAGACGGACCTGAGAAACCGTATCTTCGAGCACGTCCAGCGTCTGGCATTCGCCTTCCACGACCGCACTGCCACCGGAGAGCTGATGGCCCGGGCGTCCAGTGACCTCAGTCAGGTTCGGCTCGTCTTCGCCATGCTCCCCATCACCATCGCGAACATCGTGATGTTCGTGGTGATCGGCATCGTGCTGATCCTGCTCGATCCGGTGCTCGGCTCGGTGACCGTGCTGACCATCCCGGCAATGGGCATCATGGCGCTGCTCTACGCGCGCCGGGTGCTGGCAGCGTCGTTCGAGGTTCAGCAGCGGCTGGCCGACATGTCGTCGGTGGTCGAAGAGGGCGTCTCCGGTATCAGAGTGGTGAAGGCGTTTGGGCGCGAGGACCGGGAAGTCGACCGCGTGGACCGGGTGGCGGAACGGATCTACGGCAAGACGATGGAACTCGTTCGGGAGCGGGCCACGTTCGTCCCGCTGTTCGAGGTGATTCCGTCGCTCGCCACCGTTGCCGTGCTGTGGCTCGGTGGGCTCAGGGTCGTCGACGGAGCGATGTCGCTCGGCGACTTCGTGGCCTTCACCCAATATCTGGTGATTCTCGTCTTTCCGCTTCGGCTGACCGGCTGGTTCTTCGCCGAGCTCCCTCGGGCTGCTGCGGCGGCCGCCCGCGTCGTCGACCTCATGGCCAAGGCGCCGGAGATCGCCGCTCCACCGTCGCCGACGTCACTGCCGGCAGGTGGCGGGGAGATCCGTTTCGAGCATGTGGGCTTCGCCTATCCAGACGGCCCCCGGGTGCTCGACGGATTCGATCTGACCATTCCCGCAGGGTCGTCCGTCGCAGTGGTCGGGTCGACGGGTTCGGGGAAGTCGACGCTCGCATACCTCGTACCGCGCTTCTACGACCCCGACGAGGGGAGTGTGCGCATCGATGGTGTGGACGTTCGACACGTCGATCTGGATGAGCTGCGTGGCGAGGTCGCCGTGGTGTTCGAGGACACCTTCCTGTTCTCGTCCACGATCGGGGAGAACATCGCCTTCGGCGACCCAGACGCGTCGAAGGAGCAGATCCGACTCGCGGCACGGCTGGCGCAGGCGCACGACTTCATCTGCGGGCTGGCCGACGGGTACGACACGGTCGTCGGCGAGCGAGGCCTGTCACTGTCGGGTGGTCAGCGGCAACGAATCGCCCTGGCCCGGGCGATCCTGCGGGATCCACGTGTGCTGATCCTCGACGACGCCACCTCGTCGGTCGATGCGGCGACGGAATCCGAGATCCGGGCTGCGCTCGAGACCGTGATGAAGGACCGAACCACGATCATCATCGCCCACCGCACGTCGACGTTGAAGCTCGCAGATGCGGTGGTCGTCATCGAAGACGGCAAGGTGCTTGCGACCGGAGCCCACGCCGAGCTGCTCGCAACCGTCCCCCGATACGAGGAGATCCTCGCCGAAGCCGTCGATGACGCGGACGCCGACGCCGGAGTCAGTGCTCTGGAGGGTCAGACGTGATCGCGCTTGGGCTGCAGTCGGCTCTCAGCGATCAGCCATCGGCTATCGCGAGGGTTCCTGGATGGAGTCCATGGCCGCTCGCGGCAGGGGCTGTCTGCCGGTCCGCCCTGCGACCTCCAACGGCTGAGAGCCGACAGCTGATAGCTGACAGCACCGCTTCCCGACACGCGGCGAACCCGTCGACCGCCCTGCCGCGGAGGGCTTGATGTACGCCCGATTCGGATCCGACGACAAGATCGAGCGTCCCCTGAAACTGCTAGCGCGGGCGGCAGCACAGGGGAGACATCTCCGGTGGGCGGCCGCCGGGGCGGCCGTCGCAGCTGTCGTTGCGACGGTCTCCCGATTGGCCGGGCCACTGATCGTTCGATGGGGGATCGACTCAGGGGTGCTCGCCGCCGAACGCGAGGTCATCACCAGGGCGGCGCTCACCTATCTCGTCTTCCTCGTCGTGCAGTACGCAGCCAACAACACGGCCCTGCGGGCGGTCACGACGGTCGGTGAGCGCTATCTGCGGCGACTCCGCGTGACGGTCTACGAGCATCTCATGGGGCTCGATCTCGATTTCTACGGTCGGTCCAAGGCGGGAGTTCTCGTTTCCAGGCTCACCTCGGACATCGAAGCGTTGACCACGTTCTCGAACGAAGGGGCGATCAACGTGATCACGTCGACGCTGACAGTGATCGGGGTCGGGGTGGCACTCTTCCTTGTCGACTCCACCATGGCGCTCGTGGTGATGGCCGTGATGCCCGTGTTGATCGTGGCATCGATCATCTTTCGGGTGTTCGCCGACCGTGCATATCGCCGGGTTCGTGAGCAGATCGGTCTGGTGCTCGGCTCGTTGCAGGAGGGCATCAGTGGCGTCCGCGTGGTTCAGGCCTACAACCAGGAGCGATCGCAGTTGCATCGTTTCCATCGTGTCAATGATCGGTACTACCAGGCGAACCTGTCGGCGGCTCGAGCCATCTCCATCTACTTCCCAGCGGTGGACTTCCTTCGAACGGCCTCGGTGGGACTCGTGCTCTTCATCGGCGGCGGCAGGGTGCTCGACGGATCGATGACGTTCGGCTCGCTGGTGGCCTTCATTCTCTATCTCGCCTGGTTCTTCGAGCCGATCATCCAACTCTCCAACGTGTACAACCTGTTGCAGGGAGCTCTGGCAGCCCTCAGCAAGCTGTTCGGCATCCTCGACACCACGCCGCTGGTCCGTCAGGCGACCGACGCAGTCGGGTTCTCCGGCGATGTCGAAGGTCGAATCACCTTCGAGGACGTCACGTTCGGGTACGACCCTGCGATCCCCATCGTCGAGGCGCTGGACCTCGAGATCGCTCCCGGGGAGCGGCTCGCCGTCGTCGGCGAGACGGGTGCAGGCAAATCGACCATCGCCAAGCTCGCCGTCCGTTTCTACGATCCGCAAGCGGGAACGGTCTCGATCGACGGCATCGATTTGAGGGAGCTCCGTTTCGATGCGCTCCGGAGTGCGGTTGCGATGGTGCCACAGGAGGGGTTCCTGTTCACCGGCTCGGTCCGGGACAACATCGCCTATGCGCGACCCGACATGACCGACGAGGAGATCTGGGAGGTCGCCCGGGTTCTGGGCATCGAGGAGTGGCTGCGTTCCCTGCCGGAGCGCCTGGACACCGAGGTCCGGGAACGAGGAATGCGTCTCTCCTCTGGCGAGCGTCAGCTGGTGTCACTGGCGCGAGCGATGGCTGCAGATCCTGCTGTGATCGTGCTGGACGAGGCGACGTCGAATCTCGATCCCGAGACCGAGGCGACGGTGGAAGAAGCACTGGGGAGGTTGCTCGCCGGCCGAACGGCCATCGTGATCGCCCACCGACTCCAGACCGCCCAACGTGCGGACCGCATCCTGGTCGTGAGCGATGGATCGATCGCCGAGCAGGGGACATTCGACGAGTTGATCGAGCGTGGCGGTGCATTCGCACGGCTGCAGACCGTCTGGCAGACCGCCGAGGATCTCGAACGCACGGAGTGACGGTCAACCACTAAAAGTGAATTTGTGCTTGAGTCCTGAGCCGATCCGGCCGATAGGAGTCCAACACGTTCTGCCAGCCAAATGGGGGCGAGTGGGATGTGACGATCGTCCCCGGATCGCAGGATCCGGGGACGAACGGTTTCGAGCAAGACATCACATCTGCTCTAGCCTGATCGTCGCCCCGGTCCTCGCCCGACGGCAGCCCCCCAACCCCACTCTCCAATCATGCGCGCGCTCCCACCACGTCTCACACTCCTCCTCCTCGTCATCGTCCCGCTCCTTCTCGGTGCGGCCGCCCCACAGCCGGCCGCGACCTGGCCGACGGCACGCCTCGACGACATCACCGTCGAAGCCCCCTCGATCACCCACCTCGCGCTCGTCTTCCCACAGGACGCCGAGGTCACCCACTTCGAAGACACATGGGGACACGCCAGATCAGGCGGACGCCGTCACCAGGGATCCGACCTCATGGCCCCGAAGCTCACGCCCGTCTACGCAGTCGCAGACGGTGTCGTGTCGATCATGCGGAAGTCCGGGCTCGCCGGATACTGGATCGGCATCGAGCACGCGGGCGGCGTGGAGAGCTGGTACATGCATCTGAACAACGACGATCCAGGCACGGACAACGGCCGGGCCAGTCTCGACCAGGTGTACGCGCCGGGGCTCGAGGTCGGCTCGTTCGTCTCAGCCGGACAGCTGATCGGATACGTCGGGGATTCGGGCAACGCCGAAGGAAGCGGCTCGCACACCCACTTCGAGCTGCGCGTCGATGGACAGTCGATCGATCCGTATCCGCTGCTGGTCGGAGCCCATGAGCGAGCCCTCGAGGTCGCCCGGCTGTCCCGGCTGGCGGAGTTGATCGACTACGTCGACTGACGTCAGAGGGTCGCGGCGTCGTCCAGCCGGACGACCTCTGCCGCGACGTCATCGACCTCCCTCGGGCTCACCACGGCAGTCTCTCGGATTCCGGTCGACGGCAGGTCGCCGAGCGAGTCCACCCAGATCACCCGTGTGACGTCGGCCTCCCGGGCTGCCTCGGTCCATCCTTCGAGCACGGTGCGTCGGTCGCGGGCGAAGGCCCGCTCACGGTCGTCTCCTGCGGCCTCGGTCACGAACACCGCCGAGAAGCAGTTGAGGCATGCTCCACCGACGTGGGATGGATCGGAGACGTCGCCGAGCGCCACCTTCACTCCCTGGGCCTTCAATGCCAGGCTCACGTCTACGTCGGTCACGAACGCCCGGACTTCACGGTCCGGTTCGATGAGCGCCGAGATGATCGAGAGCCCCACAGGCGTGTCTGCACCGACGACGATGACTGGCATCCCCCAGATGGTAGGGGCTCGTCGACTCCGCCCCGAGGGGTCTCGAAGAGGAGATCGGGGCGTGCACCGGTATCATCGATTGCTCCGACCCAGGAGAGCCGAGCAATGGATGCATTTCCACTCTACGACTCTGCGTTCGAGCACGAGGCGTGTGGCGTCGGCTTCATCGCGGCTCGTGATCTCGCCGCTTCCTTCCGAATGACCCGCCTGGCCGTCGAATGCCTGGTTCGGCTCGACCACCGCGGCGCTCGCGCCGCCGACGGCACCGGTGACGGTGCCGGCATCCTGACCGAACTCCCTCATCGCGTGATCGAGCGGGAGCTCGCATCCAAAGGGATCAGCCACCCAGGTCGGGACCAGGTCGGCGTCATCATGGCGTTCCTCCCCACCGACACGACCGACGAGGCCCGCTCGCTGATCGAGTCCTCGCTGGCCTACGAACAGATCCCGGTCCTGACCTGGCGGAAGGTGCCGATCGATCCCGGCGTGCTGTCGCAGCGCGCCAAGGACACACTCCCCATCATCGAACAGGTCATCGTGAGTGCCCCCGAGGGTGTCGACGCCGAGGGATTCGAGCGCAGACTGTTCCTCGCACGCAAACACATGGAGCGCGCAGGCGGTCATCTCGAGCTCTTCTCGATTCCGTCGGCCTCGGCGAAGACCGTCGTCTACAAGGGCCTGTTCCGGGCCGCCGACATCTCGAACTTCTACTGGGACCTGTCGGATCCGGACTACGAGACCAGCTTTGCCATCTTTCACCAGCGTTACTCCACCAACACCTTTCCGGCGTGGCCGAGCGCCCAGCCGTTCAGGGCGATCGCTCACAACGGTGAGATCAACACCGTTCGGTCCAATCGCTCGTGGATGCAATCCCGGGAGCGCAATGTCGAGTCGGCGGTGTGGGGTGATCGCGCACGCGACCTGCGGCCGTTCCTCCAGGAAGGGCTGTCGGATTCGGGGTCACTGGACAACGTCTTCGAGTTGCTGCTCCGAACGGGGCGGAGCCTCGCCCACGTCAAGGAGATGCTCATCCCGGCGGCATGGGAGAACGTCGCCGATCAGGACCCCGAGCTCAGGAGTTTCTACGAGTACCACGCGTTCCTGACTGAGCCGTGGGACGGTCCCGCCGCCATCGCAGCAACCGACGGCGTCTCGCTGCTCGCCGGTATGGATCGCAACGGCCTCCGTCCGGCGAGGTGGGCGATCACGCCGAATGTCGTGCTCGTCAGCTCCGAGGCCGGTGTCTGCCCCGAGGAGGAGGCTCAGGCCGTCCGCACCGGTCAGCTCGGCCCCGGGGAGGTCTTCCTGTTCGATCGCACCGCCGGTCGGATGGTGTTCTCCGATGACCTCAAGGCCGCGCTCGCTTCGATGCAGCCCTACGGGGAGTGGATCGACACCGAGACCGACTATGTGCAGAAGCCGTTCGACGCCCAAGCCGATGACCGTTTCGATTCCGAGGCGATGTGCCGCGTGTTCGGGTACACCTCCGAAGAGCGCCGGATGATCCTCGCCGAGATGGCGGAGGGAAAGACGCCGGTCGGATCCATGGGCTCGGACACCCAACTCGCAGCCCTCGATGAGCGTCCGCGCAGGCTGAGCCAGTACTTCCAGCAGATGTTCGCGCAGGTGACCAACCCGCCGATGGATCCGATCCGCGAGCACTGGGTGATGTCGCTGCGAACCTATCTCGGTCGTCGAGGCTCGATTCTGTCCGAGACCCAGCAGCAGGCGCACCTGATCGAGCTGAGCTCGCCGATTCTCTCCGACGCCGACCTCGAATCGATCGTCAGGTCGGGCGACTCGAAGTTCTTCTCACACTGGATCCCGACCGTATGGGACGCTTCCGAGGGACCTGAGGGTATGCGCCGCCGGCTCGAGGAGATCCGCTCGGAGGCGGCAGAGGCGGTCCGCCTCGGTGCCTCGATCATCGTGCTGAGCGATCGAGAGGTCGATGCCGGGCACGCGCCGGTGCCCATGCTGCTCGCAGTCGGGACCGTCCATCACCACCTGATCAGCGAGGGCATCCGCCTTCAGGCTTCGATCGTCGCGGTGACAGGGGAGATGCGTGACAGCCATGACCTCGCAACCCTGCTCGGGTATGGGGCCTCGGCCGTCAACCCGTATCTCGCCATCGACCAGGTGCGTCAGCTCGCCGAGGGCGGCATCGTCAAACTCGACCCCGTCATCGCCCAGGAGAACTACCGGTCCGCGCTCATGAGCGGCATGCTCAAGATCATGTCCAAGATGGGCATCTGCACGGTGTCCTCGTACCGAGGCTCGGAGCTCTTCGAGGCGATCGGGCTACATCCCGACGTTCTCGGTCTGGCGTTCCGGAACACCCCGTCGAGGATGTTCGGCCTCGGCTTCACCGAACTCGCAGAGCGGGTCCTGACACTGCACCGTGACTTCGAAGCAGGTGAGGAGTTCGTCGGGGGGTTCTACAAGCAGCGCCGCGGCGGCGCCTATCACGTGACCTCGCCCAAGGTCGTGTTGAGCCTGCAACGAGCCGTGCGATCAGGCGAGATGGAGGACTGGGCCGCCTACGTCGAAGCGATCGAGGATCGTCCGCCATCACAGGTGAGGGACCTCCTCTCGTTCGTCGAACGCCGCCCGGTCCCGATCGACGAGGTCGAGCCCGTCGAGTCGATCATGCGCCGGTTCGTCACGGCGGCGATGTCGCTCGGAGCGCTCTCGGCAGAGACCCACGAAGCCCTCGCGGAAGCGATGAACCACATCGGCGGCCTGTCCAACTCCGGAGAAGGCGGAGAGGATCGACTGAGATTCGGGACTTCCCGGAACTCGGCGATCAAGCAGGTGGCGTCCGGGCGATTTGGAGTCACGCCGGGATACCTGGCGTCGTCCGAGGAGCTCCAGATCAAGATGGCGCAGGGCTCGAAGCCCGGCGAGGGCGGACAGCTTCCGGGCCACAAGGTGACCGACGAGATCGCCCGACTCAGACACACCGAGCCCGGTGTGTCACTGATCTCCCCGCCGCCGCACCACGACATCTATTCGATCGAAGATCTTGCGCAACTCATCTACGACCTCAAGGCGTTCAAACCGAATGGCCGAGTGTCGGTCAAGCTCGTGTCGGAGCCGGGGGTCGGCACCGTTGCGGTGGGCGTGGCGAAGGCGCAGGCCGACGCCATCCTGATCTCCGGGCTCGACGGGGGCACTGGAGCGTCTCCGCTCGAATCGATCAAGCACGCCGGGTCCCCCTGGGAACTCGGTATCGCCGAAGCGCACCAGACGCTCGTGGCCAACGGCCTCCGGTCGGTGGTCGCGCTCGAGACGGACGGCGGCCTGCGCACCGGACGCGACGTCGTGATCGCAGCGCTGCTCGGAGCCGAGCGTTTCGGCTTCGGAACGCTTCCGCTGCTGGCGCTCGGATGCAAGATGGTCAGGCAGTGTCACTCCAATACGTGCCCCGTGGGGATCGCCACACAGCGTGAGGATCTGCGAGCGAAGTTCACGGGTACCGCAGAACAGGTCGTGGCCCTCTTCACGATGCTCGCCGAGGAGGCGAGACATCACCTCGCGACGCTGGGAGCGCGGTCGATCGGCGAGATCATCGGACGTGCCGATCTGCTCGAGATCACCGACCACCCCTTGTCCCAGTCGTTGACGAAGATGCTCGTTCGCGCCGAGGGACGTCTCCGCCACCCCGGGTTCCGCAAGATGGAGATGTCGACGCTGTCCGAGCGACTCGCCACGGAGGTGGCAGACACCATCGAGACGAAGGAGCCGATCGCCCTTTCATATCCGATCTCGAACGTCGATCGCACGATCGGGGCGCGGGTGTCAGGAATGGTGGCGGCCCGGTACGGCGACGAGGGTCTACCGAACGGGACCATCGACATCCGGCTCTCAGGTGTGGCCGGCCAGAGCTTCGGAGCGTTCCTGTCGAAGGGCGTCTCGCTCGACCTCGCCGGCCCCGCCAACGACTACGTCGGGAAGGGAATGGGCGGTGGCCGCATCGTGGTGAAGCCGCGACGGGTCGAGGGAGTGCCGCATGCAGGAGGGAACGCCGTGCTCTATGGAGCGACCGGGGGGAGCGCGTTCCTGGCCGGTTCGGTCGGTCAGCGTTTCGCGGTTCGCAACTCGGGCGCGACGGCCGTGGTCGAGGGTTGCTCAGACCACGGATGCGAGTACATGACCGGCGGTACGGCCGTCGTGCTCGGTCCGGTCGGGCGCAACTTCGGTGCCGGGATGACCGGCGGCGTTGCGTACGTGTGGGATCCGGAGGTCCGCCTCAACCGATACATGGCCGATACGGCTCCGTCGAACCAGCGGTTGCGAGAGATCGATTCGATCGAGTTGAAGGCGCTCGTGGAGGAGCACTTCCGGCTCACCGGGTCACCGACCGCCGCCCGGATCCTGACGGAGTGGGAGCGCCAGGTGGACCGGTTCTGGGTGCTGCGGGCGAGCCGACCGCTCTCGATCGTCGAAGCGACCTCGGAGTCCGCACGGGTGGACGCCTGAGAAGCGTTCCACGTTCCACGTTCCACGTTGCACGTTGCACGCTGCACGCTGCACGCTTCCACGTTCCCTGCGTAGCATGCGGTAGTCGTGTGGTGTACGGCGTGAGGCGTGAGGCGTCACTACCACTAGCCCCAGTCAGACAATTACACTACGGCGGTAGTGGAAATCCCTTCGAGGAGTGACTGAACATGGCAACTGTCGACATCGATCTCGGTTCCTACAAGCTCGGCTGGCACGACTCCGAAGAGGACTACGTGTTCAAGCCCCAGAAGGGCCTGAACGAGGACATCATCCGCCAGATGTCGAAGATCAAGGACGAGCCCGAGTGGATGCTCGACTTCCGGCTCAAGGCGTACAAGCGGTTCATGAAGAAGCCGCTCCCGACCTGGGGTGGCGATGGCGCCCTCGAAGAGATCGATTTCGACGACATCTACTACTACGTGAAGCCGACCGAGGGTCAGTCGAAGGACTGGGACATGGTGCCCGACTCCATCAAGGAGACCTACGAGAAGCTGGGCATCCCCGAAGCAGAGCGCAAGTATCTCGCGGGCGTCACGGCTCAGTACGAGAGCGAGGTCGTGTACCACCGCAATCGTGAGGACCTCGAAGAGCTCGGCGTGCTCTTCTGTGACATGGACACGGCCGTCCGCGAGTACCCCGAGATCGTCCAGGAGTACTTCGGGACGATCATCCCGCCCAACGACAACAAGTTCGCCGCCCTCAATTCGGCGGTGTGGTCGGGCGGTTCGTTCATCTACGTGCCCCCGGGCGTGCATCTCGAGCAGCCGCTGCAGGCGTACTTCCGGATCAACTCCGAGAACATGGGTCAGTTCGAGAGGACGCTGATCATCGTGGACGAGGACGCCTACTGCCATTATGTCGAAGGCTGCTCCGCCCCGGTGTGGACCACGGACTCGCTGCACTCCGCAGTCGTCGAGATCGTCGTCAAGAAGGGCGGTCGTTGCCGCTACACCACGATCCAGAACTGGTCGAACAACGTGTACAACCTGGTCACGAAGCGTGCCGCTGCCTACGAGAACGCCACGATGGAGTGGATCGACGGCAACCTGGGGTCCAAGTTGACCATGAAGTACCCGGCGGTCTGGATGATGGAACCGGGCGCTCACGGCGAAGTCCTGTCCATCGCGTTCGCCGGCGCGGGACAGCATCAAGACGCCGGTGCCAAGATGGTGCACGTCGCCCCGAACACGACCTCGACCATCGTCTCGAAGTCGATCTGCAAGGACGGGGGCCGGGCCGGCTATCGCGGTCTGGTTCGGGTCGAGCCGGGTGCCGAGAACTCGAAGAGCTTCGTCCGCTGCGACGCCCTCATTCTCGACGAGAACAGCCGATCCGACACCTATCCCTACATGGAGATCGAGGAGAACGACGCCGAGATCGGTCACGAGGCGACCGTCTCGAAGGTCGGCGAGGAGCAGCTGTTCTATCTGATGAGTCGTGGTCTCACCGAGGACCAGGCGACGTCGATGATCGTCGCCGGTTTCATCGAGCCGATCGTCAAGGAGCTTCCGATGGAGTACGCCGTCGAGATGAACCGCCTGATCGAGCTCAACATGGCCGAAGCCGGCGCCATTGGATAGGCCGGCTGCCGCCGGCCATATCCGTTGTCGGTGATCGGTGATCGGTGATCGGTTCTTGGTTGTCCACGGGGTCCCCAGAACAACCCATAGGGCTCCTGTCGGTGCCCATTCGGCCATGAGCCTTGGGCTATGAGCCGATCAGCTACGAGCTTGTGATCAGCTGGGGTTGTCGCGCGTGAACAGTATGGCGACCGTCCGAGAGATGTAGTCGTCTTCGTTCAGCGTGGTTGGGATCTCGTGCGGTGCATGGCTCGAGGCGCATGGCGCAAAGCAGGGCAGAACACGATGGCGCTTGCGGCGAGACGGTTCGTCCTCTTGGTTGCGCGTGGGTGGGCCTCGTGCGGCGCGTAGCTCAAAGCGCATGGCGCACAGCGGGAGGGCGCCAGCCCGACCCTTACTTGTTCGACGCCGTCACCGCGAGGGAGAGCAGAAGCCCACCAATGGCGGCGTAGAGGTAGGAAAATCCCTGGCCTGCGTCCACGATCGGATCGATGCTCAAGATGGCCGGGATGGTTGCGCCCGTGATGCCGCCGATCGCCCCGAGCAGAATCGAGCCCACGAGGTTCGCGCGGCTCGATGCGAGCAGACCGCCAACGAGCCCCGCTACGGCGCCGGCGACGGCGACGAGCAGGATGGCGTTGGTGGTGGCGGCGTTGATGCTTCCCATCGGCGCGCAATCTAGCCGACGGGTGGGTCGGGACCTAGCGTTCTCGTCGAGACCCCGGAATGGGGGTCAGATGAGGCTGGTGAAGTCGACCAGATTCGCCGGGTGACGCAACCTGGCGAGCGCCCGGCTCTCGATCTGGCGGATGTGCTCGCGGGTCATCCCCAGATGCTTACCCACGGCCGACAGCGTCCAGGGGTCGTCCCCGTGGATGCCGAACCGAAGCGTGATCACGGTCCGCTCGGTCGGGTCGAGCGCGTCGAGTGCTTCGTCGATGTGTTCTCGGCGCATCACTTCGGCGGCTGCCACGTACGGGTCCTTCATGCGGATGTCGACGACGAATTCGCCGAGGTCTGAATCCCCTTCGTCGCCGACCGGCTTGTCGAGTGAGACCGTGTCCGTCGGCGCTTCGAGAGCGGCGAGGACTTTCGAGACGTCGAGACCGCTCAGTTCGGCGATCTCCTCGGGGGTGGGAGGCCGTTGCAGCTCGCCGGCGAGCGTGTGGTGCGCCTCGGTCACCGTGCGAACGATGTCGACCATGTGAACCGGGAGTCGAATGGTGCGGCCGCCGTTGCCCAAGCCACGCGTGATCGCCTGACGGATCCACCATGTGGCGTACGTCGAGAACTTGAAGCCCTTGCGCCAGTCGAACTTCTCGACCGCTCGGATGAGCCCGAGATTGCCTTCCTGGACGAGATCCAACAGATCCAGCCCCCGGCCCGAATATCGCTTGGCGATGGAGATCACCAGGCGGAGGTTCGATCGGATGAACGTCGCCTTGGCGGCCTCGCCTTCGGCCACCGCCGCGTGGAGGCGGCGGGTCTCGAGCGCGTCCAACCCAGGATCCTCGGCGAGGCGACGTGACGCCTTCTGCCCGTCCTCCATGGCTCGTGCGAGCCGAACCTCGTCTTCGGCCGTGAGTAGCGTGTGGGTCGAAACCTCGTCGAGGTACAGGCCGATCGGATCGGCCGGACTGGCCTTCAAGCGCTTGCGCTCACCCAAGAAAACCCCCTTGCTTCCGGAGTCGGAACTTATCAGTGGTGAGCCGCCCTGGCAATGGCTATTTGGCCAATGTTGGGCAGTTGTTCATCCCACGTACAATTTCCCACCATGAAGCGGAAGCAGCAGCTCCGCCTGCTCCTGGCATTCAGTGTCGCCTGGCTCATCGGAACCGTCTGGTTCTTCGGCGCGGGCTCAGGCGCGGTCGCCATGAACGTCGTCGACGAGGACGGGCAGCCGGTCGCTGGCGCCGTGATCTACGCCGGCGATACCGAGCTCGCTGCCACCGACGCCAGTGGTGCCGTGGAGGTCGAATGGTCGCGGCGTACGAGTGCGTACACCGTCGAGGCGCCCGGATACACCGGCCGAACCATCGAGATCGTCGAACCTCCGGAAGACGTGGTCACGGTGCGAATCGAGACCCGACGACTCCGTGGCATCGTCCGCGACGGTGACGGACGACCGGTTCCCGGCGTCTACGTGGCTTCCGGCTATGGCCGGTCCGTGTCGGGTCCGGACGGCCGCTTTCTGGTCCAACTCGCCGAGCCGGGCCCGGTCGAGGTGTTTCGACCGGCGTGGGAGGCCGCCGACTACGTCTGGGACGGAAGTCCCGGCGAGACGACCGTGGTGATCGAACCGAGGGTGGTCAGAGCCGTCCACATCGCCGGTGACGTCCCAGCTGACCCCCAGCGGTGGGAGTACCAGCTGCGCCTGGCCGAGACCACCGAACTCAACGGAGCGATGCTCGACCTGAAGGACGAGGACGGCCTGATCTTCTACGACTCGCAGGTCGGAATCGCCCGCGAGGCCGGCTCCGTGTTGGCCGACTGGAATCTCGCCGACGTGGTCGCCAGGCTCGATGAAGCGGGGCTCTATGTCATCGGCCGAATCGTCACCTTCCAGGATCCGCGGGCGGCACGGGCGTTCCCCGAGATCGCGGTGTTCGACACGACGACCGGTGGCCCGTACCAGAAGGCGGGTCAGTACTTCCTCGACCCGAGCAACACCGAGGCGCGCGGATTTGCGCTCGACCTGGCGACCGAGGCCTGCCAGGCCGGGGTCGACGAGATCCAGTTCGACTACATCCGGTTCCCCGACGGCTTCCCCGACTACGTGGAGTTCGACGCAGGGACCGGCACGGAGATGCGCGCCAACCAGGACGCCAGGATCTCGACCATCGAGTCGTTCATGCTCGCAGCACGTGAGGTGCTCCACCCTCTGGGGTGTGCAGTCGCGGCCGACATCTTCGGCTTCATCACCACTGCCCAGGACGACGGTGGCATCGGTCAGAAGTGGTCGGTCGTCACCGACGCACTCGACGTCGTCTCGCCCATGGTGTATCCGGCACTCTACGGTCGTGACTGGTACGGGTACGAGCGTCCGTTCGATCATCCGGGCCCGATCGTCGACAACGCCCTGGCCGACGGCCTCGAGCGGCTCGACTCGGGTGCGGTCATCCGGCCCTGGCTCCAGGATTGGGCCTACACCGACGAACAGGTCCGTGAGCAGATCGACGCGGCCGAGAAGTACGGGCTGGGTTGGATGCTGTGGAACCCGTTCTCGAACGTGTCCGAAGGAGCATTGGATCCGGCGCCTTGATGCCGATCGATGCCGTCAACGCCGATCTGATCACGTGCCGCCGATGTCCTCGGCTGGTCGAATGGCGTGAGAAGGTCGCGTTGGAACGGCGTGCCGCGTTCGCCGATGAGAACTACTGGGGGCGGCCGGTCCCGGGCTTCGGCGACCCGAATGCCCGGCTGCTGGTGGTCGGTCTCGCCCCGGCCGCGCACGGCGCCAACCGCACGGGCAGGATGTTCACGGGCGATCGATCTGGCGACTGGCTGTTCCGCGCGTTGCATCGGGCAGGATTCGCCAACCAGCCGACCGCGATGTCCATTGATGACGGGTTGGCCCTGACCGACTGCTACGTGACCTCATCGGTCCATTGTGCACCTCCGAAGAACAAGCCGACCGCGGGAGAGCAGAACGAGTGCTCTGCGTGGCTCGATCAGGAGATCGATGCACTCACACACCTTCAGGTCGTCGTCGCGCTCGGCGGGATCGGATTCGACCGGGTCCTTCGGGTCGGGAAGGCGAAGGGCTGGGACGTTCCCGTGCCGAAGCCTCGGTTCGGCCACGGCCTCGAGCTGCGACTCCGTGTCGATCTGCGGCTCGTTGCCAGCTACCACCCGAGCCAGCAGAACACCTTCACGGGACGGCTCACCGAGCAGATGCTCGATGACGTGTTCGCTCGGGCGCGGGACCTGAGCGGGTAGGGGAGTCTGCGCCTCCTTCGTCGTCCGACCGTTCGCCGGCTCTCGAGTCCCCCCGGAGCCAGGACCGCCTGACACGGCGAATGCCCACCGTTGTGACGGCCGAGACGACGAGCCCGGCAGCTGCGATCACCATGACCGCCCTGGTGTTGCTGGCGAGCAGGATCGCTCCACTCGCTCGGAGGGGGGATCTGCCTCCGCGAGGGTCGACTGCCCAGGCGCCGATCCGGAGAAACAGGGCGAAGGTGAGTGATGAGACGATCAGCCGATTGGCGAGCGATCGCAGCATGCGTGAGCGGTCTTCGCTCAGTCGTAGTCCGACTGTGCCGAAGACGATCAAACCCGCAGCGCCAGCCAGCATGACGGTCGTCAGGGTGGAGCGAGCCGTGGAGATCGCACCTGTGGCAGCCGTGCGCTCGGCGGAGGTCAGCACCAGTCCCTCGATCTGGCGCAGGAAGCCGTCGACCTCCGCCGGGCTGGCGGAGATTCCGGCGCCTTCCAGTGCAGCGACGACGGCCGGCCGGACGGGCTCGATGGCCGACGCGACGTCGATCACGGTCTCCGAGCCGGCCGGGGCGGCGGCCGCATCGACGATGTCTGCAACGACCGATTCGATGGCTACTCGGGCCGGCGGTGACGACACGACGCTCCGGACGACGGCTGCGGAGGTCGATCGCGGGATGCCGGGTAGTGACCCGGCTTCCGACGACACCCAGTCGGCGATCTGACCGGAGACGGTGTCGGGATCCAGGGCTGCGAGCGCGGAGTCGGAAAGCGTCGTAGCGTCGTTCGTGACCGAGCGGCCCCAGACCCCCACGAGCAGCGTGGTCGTGGCGAGGCCAAATGCCCACAGGACGACGGCCAGTGTGAAGGCGCGAGCGCGCAGGGAGGGGGGAGGTGTGAGAAGCATGAGAAGCGGCCGAGAACGGCCAGGTCGACAGTGTAGATCAACGAGAGAACGTCGTGATCCGACCGCAGAAACGACCCAACGGGATTTCTCCTATCGCCGTAGTGAGAAGTACCCTCCGATGACCGCAAAGACCTTTGGAGAACGCTTGTGAACGCGCCAGATCGGCCCATCTTCGACCGGATGATCGAGTCCCTCGAGGAATCGTCGAGGGAGCGTCGAACTGCCGCCTTCGAACGCTTCGAGGCGGCCTCGATGCCGACTCAGAAACTCGAGCAGTGGAAGTACGTCGACCTCGGATTCGACCTCAAGCAGGTACCGATCGCGACCGAGCCCGGGGCGCCGCTCGAACCCGGACCGTTCCTCGGCTCCATCGCCGATCGCGAAGCAACGGTCGTCGTCATCGACGGGACCGTCACCGAGATCGTTCCGGGCTCCGAAACCGACATTCGGAAGCTCTCCGACCTCGATGCTGCCCAGGTCGACCGGGTCGATGCACTCATCGATCTCGACCGCGACATCTTCGCGTCCGCCCGGGCGGCTTTCGCCCCCGACGCGGTCGTCGTCACCGCTCCGAGAGGAATCACCGTCTCCAAGCCCGTCGTGATCGACCTGCAGGCGACGTCAGCGACATCCAGCTTCCCGAGGGTCACGATCGTCGCCGAGGAGAACGCCGAGATCGGTGTGATCGTCATGTTCCGGAGCGCTCCGGGAGCAGCCGCCGTGATGGCGCCACAGATCGGGCTGCATGCCGCGACCGGGGCCCGCATCCGCTACGTCGCAGTCCAGAACGTCGCATTCGAGGCGACGGCGGTCGTGCACCAGAAGGTGGAGATCGGGCGTGATGCCACCGTCCGCACCGGCGAAGTCGGACTCGGAGGGCATGTGGGTCGCCTCGACCTCGATGTCGAACTCGACGGCCAGGGTTCGTCGGCGGAAGTGCTCGGCGTCTACTTCGGCGAATACGACCAGACCCTCGACTATCGAATGCTCATCCATCACAAGGGGAAGAACAGCAGCTCCGACGTCTTCCTCAAGGGCGCCGTCGAAGACGATGCGCAGTCGGTTTTCACGGGTCTGCTCAAGATCGACAAGGGAGCGGAGCGCACGTCGGCGTTCGAGACCAACCGCAACCTCGTCCTCTCGGAGGGCGCCAAGGCCCATTCGGTCCCGAATCTCGAGATCGAGTGCGACGATGTGGTGTGCGGGCACGGCTCATCGGTCGGTCCTCTCGAGACCGAGCACCTCTACTACCTGCGGAGTCGAGGCCTCTCGGCCGAGCGCGCCGAGCGCCTGATGATCAAAGGCTTCTTCAACGAGATCATCGAGCGGCTGCCCGTCGCCGGTCTCGCCGAACCGGTCCGTGAGGAACTCTTCGGTCGGTTCATCGAGGCTCAGCGCGAGGGACGCGTGGCATGAGCTGGGTGAGGGTTGCCGACCTCGACGAACTCGAGTCCGGTTCGGCTCGTCGCTTCGACATCGGTGAGCACCGGGTCGCGGTCTTCCGGGTCGAGGGCGACGTGTACGCCATCGGCGACCGTTGCAGCCATGCAGAAGCATCGCTGTCCGAGGGCGAACTCGACGATCTCGAGGTCGAATGCCCGCTCCACGGTGCGCTGTTCGACATCACCACGGGAGAAGCCGAGTCACTCCCGGCGACCCGGCCGGTGCCCAGCTATCGGGCGGACGTCCGTGACGGCGCCATTTTTCTGCAACTGGAGACCACATGAAACCAGCACTCAGCATCTCCGATCTCCGGGCCTCCGTCGGCGAGGCGACGATCCTCAAGGGCCTCGACCTCGAGGTCCCCTTCGGTGAGATCCACGCGATCATGGGCCCCAACGGGTCCGGCAAGTCGACGACCTGCCACGTCCTGACGGGTCACCCGGCCTACGAGGTCTCGGGTACCGCAACCCTCGACGGCATCGACCTTCTCGACAAGAGCATCGAGGAGCGGGCTCAGTTGGGGCTTCTCCAAGGCTTCCAGTATCCAACCGAGATCCCCGGCGTCCCGCTGCGCGACTTCATGATCGAGGCGGGCGAGGAGCGGGGTCTCACCACCGACGAAGTCGAGGCCAGGATCGAGACCGAGGCCAAACGGTTCGACATGACCCGATTCCTCGATCGAGCCGTGAACAACGATCTGTCCGGCGGCGAGAAGAAGCGTTCGGAGATCTTCCAGATGGCGGTGCTCGACCCGAAGATGATGCTGCTCGACGAGATCGACTCCGGCCTCGACATCGACGCGGTCCGCCAAGTGGCGGAGGCGGTCGAGGCCGCCAGGAAGCCGGAGCTCGGTGTCCTCATGATCACCCACTACTCGCGGATCCTGGCGTATCTCTCACCCGACCGGATCCACGTCATGCTGGAAGGGCAGATCGTCGAGTCCGGTGGACCCGAACTGGCCGACGAGCTCGAGGATGCCGGCTACGACGCGATCCGCGAGCGGCTCGGAATCGAGATCAAGCCCAAGCCGGTGCAGAAACGGCCGGCGGACCTGCTGACCGACACGCCGTTCGACGTCTGACCCGATGAAGGCCTCCCACCGCTGGCTCATCGATCTCACGCACCTGCCAACCACGTCCGGGCACGAAGATCGAGTCGTCGACTGGGTCGAGGCCTGGGTTCGACGGCGTGACGAGCTCCGCCTTCGACGCGATCGCGCCGGGAATCTGCTGATCACGATCAAGGGCCGCAAGCGACGAGATCCGGTGATTGCCGCGGCCCACATGGATCACCCTGGCTGGGTGGTGGAAGCCGTCGACGGGAAGACTGCCACTGCGAGATTCTTGGGCGGCGTGCTTCCGGCCTACTTCGAATCGGCGCGCGTCGTGCTCTTCACCGGGAACGACGAGGAGATCACCGGCACGGTCGAATCGTACGAAGACAAGATCGGTTCGATTCGCCTCGCCAAGAGCGGGGTCGAGGTCGGTGACATCGGTCGGTGGCGGTTCGACAGGCGCACGCTCGGAATCAAGGGCGACCTGCTGCGGGCGCCGGCCTGTGACGACCTCGCAGGCGTTGCGGCAGCGCTCGCAGCACTCGACAAGGCTCGCAAGAAGCCCGATCTCAACCACTTCGGCGTCCTGCTCACCAGAGCCGAGGAGGAAGGTCTGGTCGGTGCCATCGCAGCGTGTGAACTCGGAACGATTCCCGAGGGGAGCCGCGTGCTCTCGATCGAGACCTCCCGCAGCTTTCCCGATTCGCCCATCGGTGGAGGGCCCATCATCCGGGTGGGAGACCGTTCATCGGTCTTCGATGCTGCGCTCACGAACCAACTGACCGACGCCGTGCGCTCGGCCGGGGCGCCTCACCAGCGGAAGCTGATGGCGGGCGGCACGTGTGAGGCGACGGCCTTCGGTGCCTACGGCCTGCAAGCAACCGGCCTCTGTCTCCCGCTCGGGAACTACCACAACATGATCGACATCGACGGGGTGGCGGTCGGTACCGCCGACGGTGTGGTGGGGCCCGAGGAGATATCACTCGACGACTTCGACGGCCTCGTCGACCTCATGCTCGTTGCCGCCTCCGACCTCGATGACACGGCGTCCGCGCTGCGGGATCGGCTCGCTGCCAACTACGACGAGCGCAAGGGCCTGCTCGGTCTGTGACAGTGACATCGAGGGGGGCGACCCCCCTGGAACCCCCCGATGGCCGACCGGTGTCGTGTTGCAGGGCCCGCGGCCAGCAACCTGGGTCTGTGACATCGAGGGGGGCGACCCCTCTGGAACCCCCCGATGGCCGACCGGTGTCGTGTTGCAGGGCCCGCGGCCAGCAACCTGGGTCTGTGACATCGAGGGGGCGACCCCCTGGACCCCCCGATGGCTGACATCGGGGGGCGACCCCTCTGGAACCCCCCGATGGCCGATCGGTGTCGTGTTGCAGGGCCCGCGGCCAGCAACCTGGGTCTGTGACATCGAGGGGGCGACCCCTCTGGAACCCCCCGATGGCCGATCGGTGTCGTGTTGCAGGGCCCGCGGCCAGCAACCTGGGTCTGTGACATCGAGGGGGGCGACCCCTCTGGAACCCCCCGATGGCCGATCGGTGTCGTGTTGCAGGGCCCGCGGCCAGCAACCTGGGTCTGTGACATCGAGGGGGGCGACCCCTCTGGAACCCCCCGATGGCCGATCGGTGTCGTGTTGCAGGGCCCGCGGCCAGCAACCTGGGTCTGTGACATCGAGGGGGCGACCCCTCTGGAACCCCCCGATGGCCGATCGGTGTCGTGTTGCAGGGCCCGCGGCCAGCAACCTGGGTCTGTGACATCGAGGGGGGCGACCCCTCTGGAACCCCCCGATGGCCGATCGGTGTCGTGTTGCAGGGCCCGCGGCCAGCGACCCCGGGTTGTAACGGCGGGGGGATCATGATTGCCTGTCCCCCATCCGGGGGGACAGGCTGCCCTCCTGGGCAGCCAGGGGGAGTTGCCGCCTCGAACCACCACGGCCCGCTCCCCGGCGCGCCCGTGTCAGTTGATTCGACGTGAGACCTGAGACGTGAGACCTGAGACGATGATCTGTCGTCTGTCGTCTGTCGTCTGTCGTCTGTCGTCTGTCGTCCGTCATCTGTCATCTCCCAGGCGACGTAGTCTCGGGGAGAGACCAGTGAGGAGCTGAAGCACATGACCGAATATCGGATCGAGAAGGACTCGATGGGAGACGTCCGGGTTCCCGAACGTGCGTTGTATGGCGCTTCGACGCAGCGGGCGATCGACAACTTCCCGATCTCCGGCCGGCTGGTGGGGCGTCGGATCATCTGGGCGTTCGGTCTCCTCAAAGGATCGGCCGCAACCGTCTCCGGCCGTGACGGCCACGTCGACGCCGACAAGGCTGCTGCGATCAGGCAGGCGGCGGACTCCGTGATGGCGGGGGATCACGACGGCCAGTTCCTCGTCGACGTCTTCCAGACGGGCTCCGGAACGTCGACGAACACGAATGCCAACGAGGTGATCGCCAACCTCGCCACCGAGATCCTCGGCGGGGAGAAGGGCTCGAAGCTCGTTCACCCGAACGACCACGTGAACTTCGGTCAGTCGTCGAACGACACGTTCCCCACTGCGATGCATGTCGCAGCCGGGCAGGCGCTCCGAGAGGACCTCATCCCATCGCTCGAGAGGCTCGCTGCCTCACTCGAGGCCAAAGCCGAGGAATTCGCCGATGTCGTCAAGTCGGGCCGTACCCATCTCATGGACGCGGTTCCCGTCACGCTCGGCCAGGAGTTCGGCGGCTACGCAGTCCATTTCCGCAAGGCGATCGAGCGGGTGGCCAAGGTGTTGCCCGAGATCGACGAGCTGGCACTCGGCGGCACTGCCGTCGGCACCGGGATCAACTGCCCCCCGGGCTATGCGGCTGCAGTCATCGCCGAGATGGCTGAGCGTATCGGGGCTCCGCTGACGGAGGCCGAGAACCACTTCGAGGCCCAGGCGGGCAAGGACGGAGTCGTCAACACATCTGGCACACTGAAGACGATCGCAACGGCGCTCTTCAAAGTCGCCAACGATCTCCGCTGGCTGTCGTCCGGGCCTGTGACCGGCATCGCCGAGATCAAGCTGCCGGCGCTCCAGCCCGGGTCGTCGATCATGCCCGCCAAGGTCAATCCGGTGATGCCCGAGATGGCCATGCAGGTGGCAGCGCAGGTCATCGGGAATGACGCAGCGATCACGTGGGGTGGTGCGAACGGCAACTTCGAACTCAACGTGATGATGCCGATGATGGCGATGAACCTCCTCGAATCCATCTCGCTGCTCGCCGCGGCCTGCCACAACCTCGCAGAGCGCTGCGTGGACGGCATCGAGGCAGACGCCGAACGGGCTCGCGAGTTGCTCGAGAAGAACGTGATCGTCGTCACGGCCCTCAACCCGCACATCGGCTACGACGCGGGATCGAAGGCGGCGAAGCGGGCCTTCGCCGAGGGCCGTACCGTCCGGGACGTCGTTCTGGAGGAGGGCCTAATGACCGCCGAGGAGCTCGACGCCGCTCTCGACCTCAAGAAGATGACCGAAGGCGGCGTTTCGTAGGGGCAGGGCCTGTCGTGGATCTTGTCCGGCGGTAGGGGCGACCGTTCGGTCGCCCGCGGCGCATCACGGTGAATCGTTGGTGCACCCGCAGCCGCGAAACGGTGACGATTTCGCGGCTGGTCCGGGTCGAAGAGAGAAGACGGCCCGGGCTGCGGGCGACCCGAGGCTCGCCCCTACATCGTTGTTGCACGCTCGAACGTCGTTCTTGTCAGTCGGCGACTCGAGGGCCGCAGTCGACAAGAACTCCGTTCGGGAGGTGTCGCGGGTTGCGCGCACGTTGCTGAGCGTCTGTTCTTGGGACAGCGACCACCTCTGGTTGGTCCTGGTGGGTTCAGAACCGTGGGGTTCACACCGTCCCAAGAACGTGGAATGGTCGACCGCCGTCTCGACGAGTGCTGCCGCCGACCGCTTGCGTGTTCGACCGTCGTTCTTGTCAGTCGGCGCGTGCTCACCTCAGTGGCAAGTCGGTGATGGACGCGGGATCGCTCCTCCCAACAAGAACTCCTTCAGGAGCAGGGCGTGCAGCGTGTTGCGTGCAGCGTGTTGCGTCGCTTCTTCTAACGCTGGTCCAGTGCTTCGGCGAGGGTGGTCCAGGGGAGGTTGGCGCACTTGATCCGCACGGGGAACTGGCGGACCCCGTACAGGGCTTCGATGTCGCCGAGAACCGATCCCGGGTGCTCTGGATCGATGACGTCGGCGGCGTCACCGTCGAGGTCCATCATCGCCCGGAACTTGGCGACGATCTCGTCGATCTCCTCACGGGTCTTGCCCTTGACGAGATCCGACATCATCGAGGCGGAGGACTGGCTGATCGAACACCCCTGGCCGCGTACCGAGATCGCCTCGATGGATCCGTCATCGCCCAGCTCGAGTTCGACGGTGACCTCGTCACCGCACAACGGGTTGACCCCTTCGGCGGTCGCATCCGGATGGTCGAGTGGAGTGCGGTTCCTCGGGCTCCGGTAGTGGTCGATGATGACTTCGCGGTAGAGGTCTTCGAGTGACATGTCGGCCTTTCAGGTGGCCCTGGAGGGGCTGAAGATGTCGGCGGCGACGGCGAGCCCATCGATCAGCGCATCGACATCGTCTGTGGTGTTGTACACGTAGAAGCTGGCTCGCGCCGTGGCAGGCACACCGAGCGCTCTGGTCAAGGGCTTGGCGCAGTGATGCCCTGCCCGGACCGAGACTCCCTCGGAGTCGAGGATGGTTGCGAGATCGTGCGGGTGGGCATCGCCCAATGTGAAGCTGATCACTCCTCCGCGTTTCGAGAGATCCGACGGCCCGTACACCTCCACACCGGGCACGTCTGCCATTCGATCGAGGGTGTATGAGGTGAGTTCGGCGTCGTGTGCGGCCACTGCATCCATGCCGAGCATCTCGAGGTATTCGATCGCCGCCGTGAGTCCAACCGACTCGATGATGGCCGGTGTGCCGGCTTCGAACCGATGGGGGATCTGGGCCCAGGTGGCGGATTCGAGCTGGACGTCGGCGATCATCTCCCCGCCGCCTTCGAAGGGTTCCATCTCCTCGAGACGCTCCATCCGGCCCCACAGGAAACCGATGCCGGTCGGACCGAGCATCTTGTGGCCGGACACGGCGACGAAGTCGGCTCCGAGTCCTTGAACGTCGATCCCGAAGTGGGGGACGAGCTGCGCCCCGTCGACCACGACGATCGATCCCACCGAATGGGCACGTTCCACGATGAGGTCGAGCGGCGGGAGCGTGCCCAACACGTTCGACATGCCGGTCACCGCAACGACCTTGACGTCGGGGCCGAGCTTCTGGTCGAACACGTCGATGTCGAACAGGTAGTCGTCGGTGAACGGCACGAAGTCGAGACGGGCTCCGGTGCGTTTGGCGACCATCTGCCAAGGGATGAGGTTTGCGTGGTGTTCGAAGGTGGTCAGGAGGATGGTGTCTCCAGGGCCGAGATGTTCCCCGCCCCATCCCGAGGCGACCTGGTTCAACGCGGTGGTGGCCCCGCGGGTGAGGACGACCTCGTTCGGGTCGGGGGCGCCGATGAACCGCGCGACGGCGGTCCTGCAGCGCTCGAACTCCATCGTTGCTTCGAGTGAGAGGGTGTAGGCGCCGCGATGCACGTTGGCGTAGTGGTGGCGGGCGAACTCGTCCATGGCGTCGAGCACCTGCGTCGGCTTCTGGCTGGAGGCACCCGAGTCGAGGAAATGGATCTGCTTACCGCCGATCGTCCGTTCGAAGATCGGGAAGTCTCCTCGGATGGACGCGGCGTCGAGAAGGTGCATGTCAGGTGGTCTGACGGAACCCGTCATACCCCTCGGCTTCCAGCTGTGCGGCGAGCTCGGAGCCGCCCGACTCCAGAATCCGGCCGTCCATGAAGATGTGGACGTGATCGGGTGTGACGTAATCGAGCAGCCGCTGGTAGTGGGTGATGATCAGAAAACCGCGTTCGGGTGACACCAGGGTGTTCACACCCTCGGCCACCGTCTTGAGTGCGTCGATGTCGAGCCCGGAGTCGGTCTCGTCCATCACGGCCAGCAGCGGCTGGAGCACGGCCATCTGCAGCACCTCGTTGCGTTTCCGCTCGCCCCCCGAGAACCCTTCGTTCAGATATCGGTCCGCAAAGCTCGACTCCATGCCCAGGGCGGCCATGGCCTCCATCACCTTCAATCGAAGCTCCAAGACCGTGTAGTCGGTTCCCGTTCGATTGGACAGCGCCTGGCGGAGGAACTGGATGACCGAGACGCCAGGGATCTCCTCGGGGTACTGGAACGCGAGGAACAGGCCCATGTTCGCCCGGGCGTCTGCGGCCGCCTCGGTGATGTCCTCGCCGTCGAAGAGGATCTCGCCTTCCGTGACCTCGTAGTCGGGGTGCCCCATGAGGACGCTTGCGAGCGTCGATTTCCCCGACCCGTTGGGTCCCATCAGCGCGTGGATCTCTCCTCGGTCGACCGTGAGGTCGACGCCTTTGAGAATCTCGACATCGTCGGCCGCAGCGTGCAGGTTCTTGATCTGGAGAAGGGGAGTGTTGGTCACCGACCGCAGGGTAGTTTTGGGTGCTCGCTACGACGAACGCGACGCCGCCTCAGCCATCGACGTACCTGAAATCGGCCCGGCGATTGATGTCCAACGTGAGCTCGAATCCGGTGGACTCGCCGGTGGACTCGTCGGGCGTCTGGAGAAGCCATCGCGTTCTCACGGTCGACTGCTGACTCGTAGAGACGACACGCCCGCGCTCAACGTCGAACAGATAGTCCGCCATCCCGATCGACGGCTCCACCGCGATGGCAAACACGACGTCCGAGAACGCTTCGAGGTCCGCCTGTTCGACGGGGACGTCGCTCTCGCCGGCAGCGAATCCGGCGAAGAGCGACCGGAAGATGTCGGAGAAGTCGAGGTCGAAGCCGTCGGTCTGGGTCACCGATGAGATCGTCAGGTGTGGTCGGTCGTCGATCTCGGTGAGCGCGATGACCTCGTAGTCGGTCGACACGACCACGGGTCCGCTCGGCGCTTCGCGGACGGTGTCGATGGTCCAGCGGTCGCCCGCCCGCAGCAATCGGCTATCGGGGAACACCGGCCCGAGCGGCCGGCTGATCTGATTGTTGCTCAGGTTGGTGAGGGCGCCGACCTCGCCGCTCAGGACGTCCAGCCCTCCCAGCCCACCGCTGGTGAGGACGGCGTTGCGGTCGTTGACGCCGACGGTGAAGGCGATCGGCTGGATGACGGCGAGCGCCCTCGTGAGCTCGTCGTAGATCTCGGGATCGAGGGGTTCACCGTCGGCCGTTGCGGTCGTCTCGGGCTCCGGGAAGGCCGCCGAGATGGCGATCGTCGCGGCCCGTTCGGTCGACATGTCGGCGACTTCGTACGAGATCGCGGTACTGGCGCGTGAGGTGACGCTGCCTTCGCTGGGCAGAGGGTCGGAGGTGGACGCCAGGAAGGAAGGGTCTCCTGTGACCTCGTAGTCGATGTCCTGGGTGACTGCGAGGTCGTAGCGGAGGACCGAACCCGGTCGATAGTCGTACGCGACGTCGACGGAACCGTCGATGGGCACCCCGACCGGCGCCGGCCGGGTCGTTCCGACGACCGGCTCGGGGTCTTCGGCCCCGGAGCTGCAGGCGCCGAGCAGAGAGAGGGCAACGACCAGTGTCCAGACTCGCATGAGGTGAGGATTGTCGCTTCGCCACGCAATCGGAAGGGCTGTCAGGACGGAGAGCGTATCCTCCGGTCATGTCTGCATCGATCGATCGCGTGAGGCAGGCCGCCCGCGAGGCGGGTCTCGAGATCGAGGTCGTGTCGTTTCCCGATGCAGTCCGCACCGCATCCCAGGCGGCAGACGCCGTGGGTTGCGAGGTCTCCCGGATCGTGAAGTCGCTCGTGTTCGTCGTTGGCGACGAGCATGTGATGGCCCTGATCCCGGGAGACAAGCGGCTCGACACGGCGAAGCTCGCCGAGGCAGCAGGTCATCGTGAGGCGGCGGTCCGGGCGTCCCTCGACGACGTGCGCGCCGTCACCGGGTTCGTCGCCGGAGGGACGCCTCCCTTCGGTCACACCTCGGAGATCAGGGTCTACTCCGATCTCGGACTCAGGCGTCATCACGCGGTGTGGGCGGCGGCGGGAACGCCACACACGGTGTTCGAGCTCGAGGTCGCGGATCTGGACCGCATCGTCGGTCTCCGCTGGGCGGATCTCTCAGAGGGCTGACACGGCCTCTCGAACCGCCAGGTACGTCTCATCGAGCCCGTCGAGATCGTCGGTCGGGATCCACTGGAGGTAGTAGGTGTCGATGCCGATCCGGGCAAGCTCGGCGAATTGCTCGGTCAGGCGGTCACCGGAGCCGAGCGGGACGCCGGCCTTCCGAAGGCGTTCTTCCAATTCTGGGGGCTCGACCTCACGTTCGGCGGCGGCTCGTGCGAGTCGCTCGATGTACTCGTCATCGTCGCGTCCAACCATGACCGGGCCCATCATGGAGACGGCCACGTCGCCTGGGTCCCGTCCGGCGTCCTCGGCCGCCTGGCGCATGACGCCGATCTTTGGCTCGACGTCTCCGGCGGGAGCAACGATGTGGTTGTACTCGTCGGCGTAGGTGCCTGCCAGGGTCGGTGTGCGGATCGGGCCGGTCCCTCCCACGATCGTACGGAGCCCCGACGGGACGGGTCCGACGTCGGCGTCGAGGCTGTAGTGCTCGCCCCGATACGAAGCGTTGGACCCTCCGAAGGCGGCATCGAGGTAGGCGAGTGCCTCGGTGACACGCTCGAAACGCTCCGACCAACCGGGGAAGGGCATGCCGAACGCCTCGTGCTCCGCCTCCATCCATCCGGTGCCGATGCCGAGGTCGAAGCGCCCCCCGGACATCTGATCGAGCGTCGCCGCCGTCTTCGCGATCACCGCAGGATGGCGAAAGGTGATCGGTGTCACGAGCACGGCGAGGCGGATCGTCGCGGTGTCACGTGCGAGCCCGGCCAGCGTCGTGAGCGCGTCGGTTGCTTCCGGTTTCGGGTTGCGACCCGAGTAGTAGTGATCGCTGCGGGCGAAGCTGTACAGGCCGTTCTCTTCCGCCCAGCGGGCTGCTGCGAGGATGTCGTCATAGGTGCCACCGAGCTGTGGCTCGGTCATGAGGGAGAAGCGCATCTCCGCATCGTACGGGCCGCGGGAGTTGGAACCGATGGGTCGATTCGGCTTTCATGATCCCGATGCGCACCTTCGTTCTCCTCGCGGCCCTGACCGTCCTTGCCTTCTCGACGGTTGCCGTCGCCCAAGAGGTCGTTCCACTCGATCCGGGGGGGTCCTTCTACGACGACGACGGAAGTGTCCACGAGCCGGCGATCGAGGGGTTGGTCGCCGCGGCGATCACCACGGGCTGCGATGTGGGGCCGCCGGCTCGCTACTGCCCGGGCGACCCCATCACGCGGGGGCAGATGGCGGTGTTCCTCACCCGCGGGTTCGACCTCGAATTGATCGCGGACCCCGAGGCCGATCCGGCGGCCCCGATTCAAAACACCTTCTCCGATGACGACGGTCACCCGTTCGAGGCGGAGATCGAGATCGTCGCCTCTCACGGCATCACCCTCGGATGCGCAGAGAGCCGCTATTGCCCGGATCAGCCCGTCACCCGTGCGGAGATGGCCAGCTTCCTGATCCGCGCCATCGGCGGATTCGACGGATTCGACCCACCGGCGGACCGGTTCGACGACGATCAGGACTCACCCCACCAGATCGACATCAACCGGCTCGCGCTCATCGGCGTCACCAACGGATGCGGCGAGCGACGGTATTGCCCCGGCGATCCCGTGAGTCGCGCCGAGATGGCATCGTTCCTCGGCCGGGCAGTCGACATCGCCCCGATCGTTCCGCCCGTGAGGCCTCCGCAGAGGCTGGTCTCGCAGTTCACGACCTACCACTCCTGTTGTGAGTCGCGGGTTACCAACATCCACATCATGGCCGACCAGATCGACGGGATGACGGTCCTCCCCGGACAGAGGTTCTCGGTGAATGCCGCGCTCGGTCCCCGAACCGAGGCGAAGGGCTACGTCCCGGCGCCCATCCTGCTGGACGGTGATTCCTATTGCTGTGACCACCCCCTCAACATCGGAGGAGGCACGTCGCAGTTCGGGACGACGATCTACAACGCCATCTTCTACGGCGGCTACGAGATCCTCGATCACAAGCCGCACAGCCGCTACATCGACCGCTACCCGCTCGGCATCGAGGCGACATTGGGGTATCCGTGGCCCGACGTCGTGTTTCGCAACGACACGTTCACGCCGATCACGATCGACACGAGCTACACCTCCACGTCGATCACGGTTCGCTTCCTTGGCGACGACCTCGGCCGGACGGTCGACGCCGCCGTGCGCGGGTCGGCGACCTACAACTCCGGTGGGTACGTGGAAGTGGACCGGATCATCACCGAAGCCGACGGCGAGGTCCGCACCCAGACCTGGAGTTGGCGCTACATCTCGGGATGAGCTCCGGCTCCTGGCTCACTGTGTTCTCTTCTCGCCGGTCGTCAACGCCGACAGTTCGTCCGTGAGCATCGAGCCTCGATAGCCGATTGAACGTCAGTCGCCTGCGACTGCTGTGCTCGATGTGTAGGCCAACGAGCCCAGGTGGTGCATGAGTGCGCTCAACAGGAGAATGATCCCCGCAAGCTCACTGAACTCTTCCAAGTTATTGATCGTGATGTGCGCAATCGATGACGGGCCGCGTTCGATCTTGACCATCGCGCCCAGGAACTGGAGGCCGACGGCTCCGGTCACGACCAACAGGCCCGCACTTGCGAGGCGAATCGAAACCGCTGGGGGAAGGCTTCTCAGGAACGGAACCGATGCACTCGCAGCCAGTGCGACAATCGCGATCTCGGCGAGCAACACTGGCACGCTCGGCGGTTGGTCGGTTGGAAGGGTCGCGACTTGTTCACTCATCTCGTGGAGCCCAACGACCTCCTCGGCAGACAGAACCAGGGCAATGATTGACAGTGAGCCCCACGCGATCCTGCGCGATTGGTCGAGCGACGCTGCGAGAAGTGCCAGGAGTGCGATTGCGAACAAGAGGATTGTCGTCATCCATGTAGCGAGAGACCTCACGGTCGTGAGGCCAGAGAGCCGTTCG